>CBDESU010000002.1:0-1675135 GCA_965242695.1 Cenarchaeum sp.
CCGCAGGGCGGCGGCATCATCATGACCATGACCGACCTTGCGATGAACGTCGATCCGACAGACGAGGACACTTGGACGTTTGATACCACGGGCAACCAAGCTGCCTACTACCGCATCTTTAACGATGATGGTGAGAGACAGTATCCAGGAATGCCTAGAACTGATGATAACCTTAATGACGCGGTTGACCGTGAACTCCAGGGAATTGACGATAACCTATATCTGACAATCGATCGTAATGCAGAGAATGCGGAAAATCCCGCTGTCGAGATAAAAAGACAGAAGGATGGCAACCAGAACGACGGCCTCACGATAGCTGAAATAAACAGTGCCGGTGGCGTAGCTGCCATGGAACACATCGTCACCTTCATTGAGACGGGATCAAACACCGGTGTATTCACCAACACAGACAGTGACAGTGACACGCCCAACATTCTGGTTAGCGAAAATGCCGAGAGGGGAACCTCTGCGGTCGTTGACCACAACGACAGTAGTCAGTCCATAGTGGTGGGCAGCTCCTTTGCAACCATAACGCTAGACGACGATGCAGTCGGCGGCGTGTGGAATTCTGGCGAAGAGATACCCGTCACGCTCACGGATGCGGATATTAACCGCAAGGCCATGGCAGATGAGGACATTGACGTGAGTGATTCCACCTTCACAATAATCCCAAGCGTGCGAATCGGCTCGCCGATTACGCTAGCAGGGACCATAAACGGTGACAAGGGAATGGTGACGATAGGAACCAGCACGATGCCGAATAAGATGATGCTCAACTTTAGCGACAATGACAATGACAATGACGATCAGTTTACCGTAGATGCGTTCAGCGACGTAGCTCGCTTGAACCCCCCTGCGATGACCACTGACGACATAGTGACATTCAAGGCAGTGACGACGGGCAAGGAGCTCCTGTCGTTCCTCAAGAACGACACGGCACAGCCCGCGGACATGGTGAACATAAAGCCCAAGCCAGCAACGTTTCAGTTCCTAAACTTTGACGTTGGCTCGATCGGAAAGGTAAGCAGCGTAATGTTCCAGTGGAAGAACACAACCGACAGTGAGGTACAGAACCAAGAAATCAAAAACCAAAAAGGCGAGTCAATCACGGGTAGCGATGGTCTTGTGGACATAACTAATGTGACTCTAACCAATATTGCAGATACGGATACTGCGCAAGTCGACATAGTGTTGGACTTTGCAAGTACCGATTTCAAGAAAGGAGATGCGTATCCCGTTGTAGTCGACCTCTTTAGCTTTGGCCAAAAAGGCGACGGTGTTGCCCCTGGTGACAGGATCAACAACGCCATCTATAGGCTTGAGCTGGAGGAGAGCGGCGACAACACCGGCGTGTTTGAGGGCACGATGGAGTACATCATGCTCAACCAGATCAACGTCCGGCAAGCTTCCACCTACGAGGACATCGACCCCATAAGCGACGCAGTCGTTATGATTGTGCACAACGACATGACCGACGAGGACTCTGTCCGCGTCAACTACCTAGACCTGGGCGCCGACGGCGTTGCGACGCAGATCGCCGACCAGGTAGAGGCACCTACGACATCGGGCTCGGTCTCGTTCGACGCCGACAACTACAAGGTGGCCGACACGGTCACTGTGACCCTAGAAGACGCCGACATGAACACTGCTGTCGAGACGATCGAGATCTACACGGTCGTGACTCAGACTTATGCTTCGAAGAATGCCGATGGAAAGGACATTACTGTCAACGATCCCGCCTTCGACATGGTAGGTGTGGGGGAATATGGCAGGGCCGGCGGCATCGCCAGCGGCGACGCCCTTGGCCGCGTCCTAGACATTACATTCGACGACCAGCTGTGGCTCAAGGGCTGCGGCATCAGCGGCGACAACGGCCTCGCCTCGACCGGCTTTACACTGATCGAGACGGGCGCTGACACAGGCGTCTTTACCGGCGACTTCCAGATTCCGTTGCAGTACTGCCACAGGGTTGGCAACACGATGGAAGCCAGGTCTACCACCGGCGTCGACATGGAGGTCAACTATGTCGACTATCGGGATGCATCCGGCGAGACCATTGAGGTCGGCGACAGCGCCGGCGTCAGGGCCAACACTGGCTCCGTAAACCTAGACAGGACAGTTTACCCTGTTCCGTTTGGGACTCCTGCCAACTTTGCAGGACAGAACCTGCAGGGCGCGTCGATTTTCCCGATCCATGCGACGGGAATCCTCAACAACCAGCTTGTACCCGGCACTTACATTCCCAACGGAGACCTTACGATCCACGTGCGCATCAACGATCCGGACTTTGATGTCTCGGCCAGCGGCGAGGACTCGATTGCGGTAAACGTGCCACGCGGCATGCAGACTGCATCGAGCCCGAACCTTGAGCACGGCCCACTCAAAGTCACGATATCGAGGGGCGCATCGTCGGTGATCGTGGCGACCGCCGGCGGCGAATCGTCCAACGACGGCCGCATTACCACCTTGGGAGCCACGACTTCCGTCCAGAACGGCCAGCTTGTCACTACACTGTTTGATGACGTCAGGGTCTACGATCCAAACCTGAAATATCCTAACAACACAGAAATTCCGCGCACTCTGCAGCCTATAACTAGGGAACTTGGGCCGATCACCGAGATCGCGCCCGACGCGGGCATATTCGAGCTCGACCTGACCCTGAGGTACACCGATGGGCCGGCTGGGCCGCAATGCCCGAACACTGTCAACTTTGACGGACTCGGCGGCAGAGCCGACGGCAACACGGCGGACGTAAGGTTCACCGATACTGTGTCCCGCCACTGCATACAGCAGGGCGACATCATCACCGTAGAGTACACCGACCCGACCGACTCGTCGGGCAATCCGAACACCGTGACCGACTCGGCCACGTTCGACCTGCGCAACGGCGTCCTCCAGTCCGACAAGTCCGTCTACATCATCGGCCAGGACATGATCCTGACGCTGATCGAGCCGGACCTCGACCTGGAGAGCGACGAGGCCGAGACGTACGATCTCGACCTGATCGAGTGGGACTCTGACGCGGCCGGCCTTACCATGGGCAACATCGGCGGCGGCAACTTCGATCCCGAGCCTTCCGACCTGAGGGAGACCGGCGACAGCACTGGAATATTCCAGGTTGTAGTCGAGATACCCGAGGCGTTCGGCAACAACCGCGTAGAGCGGGGCGAGGAGATCGAACTGGAGTACATCGACTACGGGCCGTCCGGAGCCGACTACGTCGGCGACGACACCGAGGACATCAACCTGACCGTCTTCACCTCCAACTTTGGGGCAACGATCGAGCTGGACCAGAAGGTCTACACGTGGACCGACAAGGTCTACATTACGATCGTCGCGCCCGACCACAACTTCGACTCGGACCTTGTCGACGAGATCGGCGAGACGCCTAACGACCCGATCAGGGTCTCTACGCGTAGCGCCGAGCTCGAACGCTACCGCCTCGTCGAGACTGGAACCGACACCGGCATATTCGCCGGCGAGGTGATCCTGACCGGCTTTGCCCACGACGCGGACGGCGACACGACCACGGGTGACCGTGGACTTGATGTTGTCGACACGGAGGCATCCGGCAGCGGTCCGACCGACGGCAAGCTTCCGACGGGCGACGACGACGGCATTACCGTGTCGTTCGAGTTCTCCGAGGACGAGACCGTCGTGCAGACGGCGCTTGTGCGCTGGAGCATCGGCGAGGTGCAGTGGCTAGAGACCAGCTACCCGGCCCAGGGCACGGGCATCGTCAGGGTCATCGACCCCGACATGAACCTAGACCCCGAGGCCGTAGACAACTTCGGCATCGACGTGTACTCGGACTCGGACTCGGGAGGCATCGACCTCACCGTGACCGAGACCAACGAGGCCACGGGCGTGTTCGAGGGGACGGTCTTCTTCACCACGACGGACGAGTCGTCGGGCCACAGGCTGCGCGTCGCCGAGGGCGACACGATCACGGCCGAGTACACCGACGGCACGCTCCCGAACCCGTACAGCACCAACGACGACATTGACGTGACGGCAGCCGCAATCATCGGCACGATCGTGCCTCCGCTCGAGAGGGCGCCGGTCTCGAACGCCCGGGTAGTCGATTCCTTCGGGAACACGCTATCCTCGGTGTCCGTGGACCAGCAGGTGCAGATAACGGCCGACGTGATCAACGGGCAGGACCGGACGCAGTCGTTCGCGTACCTTGTCCAGATACAGGATGCCAACGGCGTCACCGTCTCGCTCTCGTGGATAGAGGGCTCGCTCAATCCGGGCCAGTCCCTCTCGCCAGCGCAGTCTTGGACGCCCGACATGCCAGGCTCGTACACCGCAACGGTGTTCGTCTGGGAGTCGGTCGACAACCCGACCGCGCTGTCTCCGCCGGGCACCGTAACGGTCAACGTAAGGTAGACGACAAAAGATACTAGTTTCACTTTCCTTTTTTCATTTTTTTAAATCCTTCTTCGTGGGGGATGCTGTGCCCCCACATGCACGTCATGTTTGATATGGGCCAACTGTGAGATACATGATGTTGCCAAGTCGTTGACCTGCCCAGTCTCGGGAAGTGCCCCGCTGCCTGTTGACGAGTCCCGACCGGCCACCGCACCGCTGTCGCTGCCCCCTGACGAGGGCAGCGGGCGGAATACCGTCGAGTGTCGATCTATATGGCATCCGGACATGTCGTGCCTTGTCAAGCGGCGCACGGCCGCGGATGATCCGTTGGTTATCCGTCCCCCGCTTAGCAGGCGCAGTGTAGGTTGGTTCCGATCGACAATGGCGGTGCACGACCACCGCATGCCTCCGAGAGTCCCGTTGTCCCTGCACCCGGTAAGAGACCGACATGAACGCAACCGTTCCGCCGCTATAGGGGGCAGGCCGCCTGTTCGGACGCCTGTCGGGACGTTTGTCGCCGAGTGCACCCCGCCTGTCCCCGACCCCTAGGCGCCGTGCGTTCCCGTGCTGGCGCGCGGGCTTGCACGGCTTGTGATTTTTCGTCCTGCCGGGCGCCAGGGCCCTGATGGCGCCCGTGCCATGTGCATGTCATCTGCTACCAGGTACCGCTGCGCGGGCGGTGGCCGCCCATGCGGCCGCCGCATTGCCTGCAGCTGTGGCGAATTCAGTCCATGCATCCGCCGCCGCGGACGTTTCCTTCGCACCGGCATCCGCCGCCGCCGCTGCGTCCTTCATCGCCGCTATTGCCTGCTTATCTGCCTCGGCCGCATCGGCGGCCACCGGAACCAGGTCTATCCGCACCCCCGCACTCGCCGCCGCCGCCGCATGCATGGCCGCGGCGGCGGCGGCGGCCGCAACCGACGCTGCGCGGGATGCCGCCGCATCAGCCGCCTGCTCATCCGCCGCTGCGCGGGATGCCGCTGCCGCTGCGCGGGATGCCGCTGCCGCTGCCGACGCATCCGCCTCTTCCTTTGCCGCCGCCGCCTGCGCGTCAGCGGCCCGCACCGCGGCCTGCTCTTCCTTCGCCGCCGTCCCGTGCGCGCTTGCCCGCGTTATCGCCGCCGCCGCCGCGTGGCGCGCATTGGATCGCAGTTCATACTCCGCCGCTTGTCGCTCGTACTCCGCCGCCGCCTTGTACGCCACCACTGCCAGTTCGTGCGCCATTGCCGCGCGGCCATCGGCTAGACGCGCCGCGCGGCCATCGGCTAGACGCGCCGCACCGGCCATGTCGTCAGCAACCGCCCGGTGCGCGACGGCCCGTTCGTATGCCGCCGTTGCCCTATGCGCCGCTACTGCCGCCCGGTGCGCGACGGCGGCCGCCGCCGCCCATGCCGCCGCTGCGCCACCCGCCAACGCATCTGCCGCTAATGCCATCAAAGTGCCGCATGGGTTGTATGTTTTAACCTTGACGCTGTGCCCGCGTGCTCGCATGCGGTGCAGTTTGAGCACCATGTTTGGACTGCAGGTTGGCGGCACCTAGATGATTGTCACTGTGCCGCTTGCATGGGCATGCGGCATTCTCTTGTCGCCGCACGTGCCTCGTCTGCCGCCGCCCGCGCCGCCCGCGCGGCGGCGCGGGCGGCCTCTATTATGCCGGCGTCGGCGGCGGGTGGTGACCCGCGAGACGGCGCGGCAACATAAAGGGCGGCCTGTTCGGCCTCGTCGGCGGCCTGTTCGGCCTCGTCGGCGGCACTCTTGGAGTTCCGCCACGCCAGGTGCGCGACGGCCTGTTCGGTGCGCTCAATGCTGGCGTCGATGGTCTTGCCGCTGCCGAGTGTTATCATCATCTCAACGGCGCGCGTTGCGGCGGCGGCTGATGCGGCAGCGACCCCATATGCGGTCGCACGGTCCGTAGCATCTTTGGCCGCGGCGCGCCGCGCGTCGTCCATGCCGCGCGCACGCGCCGACGCTACTTAACTGCTTCGGCCCGCGCGGCCGCATGTGCGGAGGGCTTTGGGCTTACGCACTTGTGCCCGGCGGGCGCCCCGGCGCCCGCGGCGGCCATCCGCATGCTCCTTCAACGGGCCGCCGCCCGCTACCTGTCCTCCGCTCCGCCTCTGGGGTGCCGCACCCGTGCCGGCAGGTGCGTCCCGAGGGTGCCGAACGGGCGCCAACGCTTAGCGGCTCCAGACAGCATTAAAAACACCCGTAGGCCGCCTGCTCGCGATGGCGGGCCAGCACAGCTGGGGCGAGGCTGGTCCCGGGGGCGATCAGACATGGGCGACATGGGCGCGATCACCACCAGCCTTCACCTCGCCTCAGAGCTCCTCCGGCCGTACATGGCGACCCTAAAAGATGCCAGGTCGCGCGGCGGCTTTACAGAGCGGCAGGACGAAGTCCAGAGCCTCTTGGACGTCCTCGTTCCGATGAGCCTCCACCTCCGGGACATGTCCTGCTTTAACCTTGGCATTGACGGCGAGAGGATGTCAGAATTCCTGCGCCGCCGTCACCGCGAGGGCTGGCCTGCAGCTAGGGACGACATCATCTCGCTCGCCTTGAGGCTCGAAAAAAGCGGCGGTTCCAAGGCGGCCCTCTCGGGGAAGGATATGTCCGTCCTTGACGGCGTGGCCGTGTCCCTCGACAGTGTGTGCTCGTATCTGTACAGGAAGACGCGCCGGAGATGAACGTGGAATATCTGAGGCGCACGATCCGCGATCAGATCGACAGGGCGCAGTCGCTAGCGGATGGGATCCCGCGCAGGTCCGGGCATGCCGTCTTGGGGCGCTTGGCCGCCTCGTGCAGGGCCGCACTGGAAGGGGGGGGGCGCAGCCGTTCAACGCCGGAACACGCCCACTGGCGCATGAATGCGGGCGCTGCGGATGAAGGATGAGGAGATGCGATGGTACGGGTGTGCAGTGATCCCCTGCTAGAGTACGACCACGCCTTTCCGCCTCTGACGGCCGAGAGGCTGCCGAGTCTGTAATTCCGGTTCGGCCGATCGGGCCGAGAGCTATTCCAACGAGAAGGACGCAAGACAGGGACTGCCACATGCCGTCTCCCTTTTGAACAATGCCGGCGGGGTTTTCCAGGGCGAGGGTGACGCGGACTTCAGTCCTGAACAGAAACTCGTCGCCAAGCCGCCCCCTGCACCACATCCATGTGCATCACAGGCGGGGGCACAGCATCCCCCACAAAGAAGGATTCAAAAAAATGAAAAAAGGAAAAGTGAAACTAGTATCTGTGTGTGTTGTCTACCTTACGTTGACCGTTACGGTGCCCGGCGGAGACAGCGCGGTCGGGTTGTCGACCGACTCCCAGACGAACACCGTTGCGGTGTACGAGCCTGGCATGTCGGGCGTCCAAGACTGCGCTGGCGAGAGGGACTGGCCCGGATTGAGCGAGCCCTCTATCCACGAGAGCGAGACGGTGACGCCGTTGGCATCCTGTATCTGGACAAGGTACGCGAACGACTGCGTCCGGTCCTGCCCGTTGATCACGTCGGCCGTTATCTGCACCTGCTGGTCCACGGACACCGAGGATAGCGTGTTCCCGAAGGAGTCTACCACCCTGGCGTTCGAGACCGGCGCCCTCTCGAGCGGAGGCACGATCGTGCCGATGATTGCGGCTGCCGTTACGTCAATGTCGTCGTTGGTGCTGTACGGGTTCGGGAGCGTGCCGTCGGTGTACTCGGCCGTTATCGTGTCGCCCTCGGCGACGCGCAGCCTGTGGCCCGACGACTCGTCCGTTGTGGTGAAGAAGACCGTCCCCTCGAACACGCCCGTGGCCTCGTTGGTCTCGGTCACGGTGAGGTCGATGCCTCCCGAGTCCGAGTCCGAGTACACGTCGATGCCGAAGTTGTCCACGGCCTCGGGGTCTAGGTTCATGTCGGGGTCGATGACCCTGACGATGCCCGTTCCCTGTGCCGGGTAGCTCGTCTCTAGCCACTGCACCTCGCCGATGCTCCAGCGCACTAGCGCCGTCGTCACGACGGTCTCGTCCTCGGAGAACTCGAACGACACGGTAATGCCGTCGTCGTCTCCCGTCGGAAGCTTGCCGTCGGTCGGGCCGGTGCCGGACGCTGGGGTGTTGACGATGTCGTAGCCGTTGGTGCCCGTTGTGGTGTCGCCGTCCGCGTCGTGGCTGAAGCCGGTCAGGATCACCTCGCCGGCGAATATGCCGGTGTCGGTGCCCGTCTCGACCAGGCGGTACTGCTCGAGCTCGGCGCTCCTCGTGGAGACCCTGATCGGGTCGCTAGAGGTCTCGCCGATCTCGTCGACGAGGTCCGAGTCGAAGTTGTGGTCCGGCGCGACGATCGTGATGTAGACCTTGTCGGTCCATGTGTAGACCTTCTGGTCCAGCTCGATAGTCGCACCAAAGTTGGAGGTGAAGACGGTCAGGTTGATGTCCTCGGTGTCGTCGCCAACGTAGTCGGCGCCAGACGGGCCAAAGTCGGTGTACTCGAGCTCGATCTCCTCGCCCCGCTCTACGCGGTTGTTGTTGAACGCCTCGGGTATCTCGACTACAACCTGGAATATACCAGTGCTGTCGCCGGTCTCCCTCAGGTCGGAAGGCTCGGGGTCGAACACGGCGCCGCCGCCAAGGTTGCCCATGGTAAGGCCGGCCGCGTCGGAGTCCCACTCGATCAGGTCGAGATCGTACGTCTCGGCCTCGTCGCTCTCCAAGTCGAGATCCGGCTCGATCAGCGTCAGGATCATGTCCTGGCCGATGATGTAGACGGACTTGTCGGACTGGAGGACGCCGTTGCGCAGGTCGAACGTGGCCGAGTCGGTCACGGTGTTCGGGTTGCCCGACGAGTCGGTCGGGTCGGTGTACTCTACGGTCAGAATGTCGCCCTGCTGTATGCAGTGGGTCGGAACGTTGTCGGTAAACCTGTTCTGGGCTGCAGTGCCGTCGCTACCGTCGAGCGCCTGGAAGACGCTCGTTGTCGGACACTGCGAGCCGGACGGCCCGTCGGTGTACCTCAGGACCAGGTCTAGCTCGAATATGCCCGCGTCGGGGGCGATCTCGGTGATTGGACCAAGTTCCCTCGTCATGGACTCGCCGGTAGAGACTATCTCGTTGAGCGTGACTTGCCGCGATATGAACTGCGCCGGATCGGTGTCCGGAACCTGTTCTATGATGTTGGCAGTGCCCAAGGTCGTGATTCGTCCATCGTTAGCCTCTGGACCGCCCGCAGTGCCGACTATGACGCTGGATGCGCCCCTCGAGACCGTAATCTTGAGAGGCCCATGCGTGCTCACGCCGTTGCGTTCTACGGTCGTCTCTATCTTGTCCTCGCCGCTTGCCGAGACATCAAAGTCCGGGTCGTTGATGCGCACGTGGATTGTCAGGTCGCCGTTGGGCAGGAACGTGCCCGCCGCGGGCCAAGTTCCGAGCCCGGTCGCGTGGATCGGGAACACGGATGCGCCCTGAGGCGGGTTGCCGCCGTAGTCGGCCGGTACGCCGAACGGAACCGGGTATACGGTCCTGTCTAGGCTCACCGTGCCGGTGTTGGCCCTGATGCCGGCGCTGTCGCCGACCTCTAGGGTCTCGCCAGAGGCGTCGCGGTAGTCAACATAGTTGACCTCCATGTCGACGCCGGTGGTGGACCTGGCCTCTGCCGCGTTGTTGCCAAGCCTGTGGCAGTACTGCAACGGGATCTGGAAGTCGCCGGTAAAGACGCCCGTGTCAGATCCCGTCTCGATCAGCGTAAAGCCGGTAGCGCCGAGGCCGTTGTCAACACTGGCATCTATTGGAGTTCTATCCTCCCCTAGGGCGGGATCTCCAACCATGCAGCCTTCGAGCCACAGCTGGTCGTCGAACGTAATGTCCAAGACGCGGCCGAACGACTCGCGGGCGCTGTTGAGGCCGTAGCCGTCAACGCCGACCATGTCATATGCCGGATCGTCAGGGGTGTCCACAACGGTGTAGATCTCGATCGTCTCGACATCTACGTTGAGGTCGGCATCTTCCAGCGTCACGGTGACCGTGTCGGCCACCTTGTAGTTGTCGGCATCGAACGAGACCGAACCAGATGTCGTCGGAGCCTCTACCTGGTCGGCGATCTGCGTCGCAACGCCATCGGCGCCCAGGTCTCGGTAGTTGACGCGCACAGAGTCCTCGTCGGTGAGGTCGTTGTGCACTATCAGGTTGATCGTGTCGCTGATCGTGTCAAGGTTATCTAGGTATGTGTTGCGATCGCGGACGTTGATCTGGTTGAGCATCGTGTACTCCATCGTGCCCTCAAACACGCCAGTGTTGTCGCCGCTCTCCTCCAGCTCCAGCCGGTAGATGGCGTTGTTGATCCGCTCGCTGGCGGCAACGCCGTCGCCCATCTGGCCAAAGCTAAAGAGATCGACTGCGACGGGGTATGTCATGCCGTTATCAAGAGTGGCGCTTCCAAAGTCCAGCATTATGTCGACAGACTCAGCATCTGCGAGTCTGCTGACATCAACACTGGTTATGTCCACAAGGCCTTGGTTGCTACCCCTGACGTTCGGTATGTTGATACTCTGCGCAGTGCCGTTGTTCCACTGGAACTCTGCGCTGCGAAGATCGCCGATTGAGCGAACGTCGAAGTTGAGGAACTGGAACGTGGCAGAGGGATAGCTTACACCTATGAGGCTGCCGTCCCTGTAGACCTTGTTGTTTTCCTCGTCAGCAAGGAACGAGTCAAGCGCTTCACCGGTAGTCACTCCCTCGAACGTGACAGTGCTGTCGCCGGTCGCGTTAAGCGTAAGCCTAGCGACGTCACTGAACAAGTCGACTGCAAACGTACCGTTGTTGCCTGCTAGTGGCCTGTCCCCTACCATGGCAGAGGTGGCGCCGGCGAGCGTGATCGGCGAGCCGATACGCACGCTTGGAATTATCGTGAAGTCTGGATCGCTCACGGTAATGTCTTCGTCGTTCATGGCCTTCCGGTTTACGTCTGCATCCGTCAGTGTGACGGGTATCTCCTCGCCAGAGTTCCACACGCCGCCGACTGCATCGTCGTCGAGCGTTATGGTTCCAAAGGCGTGACCCACCACCACGGACTGGATGGCGTCGTTGTGGTCAACGACGGCAGAGGTTCCCCTCTTTGCCATGTCGCTGACGACGACGTTGGGGGTGTCACTGTCACTGTCGGTGTTCGTGAACACGCCGCTGTTTGATCCCGTCTCGATAAATGTGACTATGTATTCCATGGCACCTACACCGGTG
Source organism: Cenarchaeum sp. (assembly GCA_965242695.1). GTDB lineage: Archaea > Thermoproteota > Nitrososphaeria > Nitrososphaerales > Nitrosopumilaceae > Cenarchaeum. The sequence goes on from CBDESU010000002.1 coordinate 11,575, forward strand.
CTAGGAATGCCATCGGAGTTCTGGTTGCCACCTTTCTGCTCCATGATCATTACTGCGTCATTTTCAGCACCTTCCGCATTGCGGTTGATCGTCAGATATAGATTGTCGTCAATCCCAGCAAGATCGCGATTAATTGCGTCAGGATCAGTATTGGGTGTTGCATCGCCGTCGTCGTCAAAGACATAGTAGTATGCCCCTTGGCTACCGGTAGTGTCAAACGTCCAAGTGTCCTCGTCCGTCGGATCCACGTTCATTGCAAGGTCGGTCATGGTCATGATGACGCCGCCGCCCTGCGGATACCTGTCGCGGCCCAGCTCCAAGCCGGTGCCGTACTCGTCAGGATCGCTGTCGTAGTAGAGGGTGACGCTCTGTGTGTTGCCACCCTTCTGATACTCTACGACGATGTCGGTCTCGTCGTCAAATCCATACACCTGTATAAAGGGCCAGTCATTCACATCTGCAAGGTTGATGCTCCCAGTGTTGCCGGGAGCCGCCGTGTTGGCGGCCTTGTCGGTTCGGATGACCGGGTGATTGCCCTCGCGGGCGCAGAAGACATCGTCCGTGCCATATGTAGGCACACCAATGTCGCATGTGGGGTCGCCATAGTCTATGGCGCCAGAAGTGTCTGCATCCATAATGTTAGCATGTGCAAAGTACCCGTACCAGTTGCCGTCGTTGCCCTGGACCATCCTCAGCTGGTCGCCGTCAACCTCGACGCGAGGCTCGGCCGACGGAATGTCGTCGGCATCGCCGCGGAAGTTGATGTCGGAGTCGCGAACGACTACCTCCACCACGTTGAGGCCGCTGAAGACGTTGTCAAAGGCGCTGTTCTCGGCGGACACGTACAGGTTGTTGTCGTTGCTCGACTGGGCCGCGGCCTCCGGGATCGCTCCCGGTATGGCGAACGTGACCCCGCCGGCCACCATGATGGTGGCTAGTATGATACTAGTAAGTTTCCTGTGTATTTCGTTTTTCATTTCTTGCTACCACGCCCGAAAACTAGTATATAACAATGATGAACGAATCGTCCATGGCGGAAGCCTGGCCAGGGCGTGGGCCTTTTGACGCCCGTACGAGGGATTTTTTGCCCCCTATGGGGGCCGCATGCGAAAATCCTTACGCCGTATGGCCGCCCGGCGGGGGATTTTTGACGGCTGTTGGGGGGGTCAAATCCGACCCCTAGGCGCGCCTGAAGAGGGGTTCTGGCGGCCCCCGCGGGAGACCCCCCCCCCCTGCACCGCGCGCCCGGCGCGGGCGGGGAGGCGGGGCGGCCGCCCCCTCTGCCCGGCGGCGGGGGAACGCCGCGGGGACGAGGCGGCAGGGGGTCGAAAACGGGCCTCTAGCGATCGCCTTTTTGGCGGGGCATGGCGGAGCGCATCGAGGCGGGACGTCATCGCCTCCGGGACCCCGCACGGCCGCCGCGGCGGCATCGCATGCCCGGCGCGGGGAGAGGCGCGGCCTGGCCGGCCAGGGCCCGCCGCGGCCGCGGGGCGGCAGGATGCGCATCGCGCTCCCCGGGCGCGCCGGCGCATCCCTGCGCGGCGGGGCCGCCCCGGTTCTATATGCGAATTTTATACATGGTTTACGGGGGACGGGATGCGCCGCACAAGGTCCGCGCCGCGCCGAAGTTTTGGGACGCGTGTGCCGGCCGCCCCGGCCGGAGCGGCGGCGCGATGGAGGACAGAGGCCCTTCGGCCGGGGCGGCCGCCCGCCGGGCCGCCCAGCATCCCGCCCCCTCCGCAAGCGCATCGCATCCCCGAGGGCGCGGCCGGACTTTGCGGCACGGCGCCCTGGGCGCAGGGCCTGCGACGAGCCCCGCGGGCGCGTGGGCAGGCTGCCCGGGGGCGCCGGGCTGTTCCGGCACAGGACCCGCCCCGGGCCGCGGGCGGCGGGCGGCCAGTAGCGCCCCGGCCGCCGGCGAGTACGAGCCGCGCCTCCCGCCGCTCCACATGCAGCCGCCCCCCTCCCACATCGCTCCGCGCCGCTTCGCCCCACATGCCGTGCGCTGGAAGAGGCGGCGCACGCTCCGGCGCATGCGATGCGCAGTGCGCTCCGTCCCGCAGCCCGCGTTCCGCGCACATTCCGCGCGTCTGCCGGAGGCTGGGATGGGTGCCGCGCAGCGAACAGGCGGCGGCCCTCCGCGGCGAGCCGGCATCCCCAAGGGTGCCCGGCGCGCCGCGTCCCCTCCCGGCCAGGCGGATCGCCCCGGCAGCCCGGCCATCTCCGCCCGAAGGGGCCCCGCCGCCCTTGCCGCGGCGCGGCCCGGACGGGAACACAGGCGCCGGGGCCCTGACGGGAGCCCGCCGCCAAGGCCGGCGGACTCCCCGGCGCTGGACGAGACGGGACGCCCCTGCCTCCGGCTTTTGCAGGCCCGCCTGGCATCGCCGCCGGGGCCGCCCGGCCTGCGCGCAGCGAGCCCTGGATTGTCCCGGGCCCGGCAGGGCTGCCCCGACCGCCGGCGATGCGGGCGCCGCGGCGGAGGCGCACCGCCTGCGATACCATGCACGCTGCGCCGGGCTCGACGGCCGGGACGGCGCGCATCGGCGGGGCAGGACGGGCAGCCGGCCCGGGCAAGATGGCGGCCGGGACGGCGCATCCCGCGGCGTCCCGCATCCAGGGCGCATCTCCAAGCCTCCGCGCATGCCTGCCGCCGCATCAGCTGCACTCCGTGCGGCCAGGCATCCGCCCGGCCCGCCCGCGGAGCCCCTGCTGCGGGGCCCGCCGCACATGCCGTCCCGCGGGGCCGAAGTGTGCACCAGCACCTGCCGGGGCGGCCTCGAAGTCTCTTGTTCCGTCGGACGCCCCCGCCGCCGTCATGTCCATCCCGGCGCCGCGCCATCGCCGCCGCCGCGGGGCGCGCCCCGGCCCGCTCCACTGCAGCAGCCGCTCCGCAGCTGTTGCCTCTCCGCTGCCGCCGCCGCCGGCAGTGACGAAGCCTGCCCATGGCGGCCCGGCGCACAGGACGCGCACGGGCTCGGAGCGGGCGCGGCGGCGGTGCCGCGTCGCAGCGCCCGCATGGCAGACCTCGACGGAATCGGCGCAGTGCACGGGCCGCATCCGGCGGCCCGCATCGCTCGCTTCGCGCCCGGGGCCGCCCCTCCCTCCCCCGCCGTCCCGGCAGGCGGAGGGGGAGGGGGAGCGCCATGGCATGCCTAGGGCGCCGGCCAGGCAGGCGCGGCCTGGCAGTTCCGCCCCGGCGCCCCGCACGTTCAGGCTTGACGGAGGACGGGACTCAACGCGGGCGCCGGCAGGTCGACGGAGGAAGGACAGGACGGGCCGGCCTGCGCGCAGGGGGACGGCGCACCGGCCGTTGTCGCCGCCCGCCATGCCTGGGCGGGACATGCCACCCGCTGTTCAAGCGGCGCGAGGCGGCGCGGCCCCGGCACAGGCCCATGCCGGCTCGCCGTGGCAGGGCCGCACTCCGCCGATTGCCCGGTTGCGGTGCACCCTCCCCGTCCTTCCAACATGATTGTCCCCGCCGCCTAGCCTCCCTTCCCGGCAGGCCCGCGGCGGCCCCGGCTAGGGCATGTTGCCGAACCCTAGCACGTGCCGGCTGCCGCGCCCGCGGCCGCCGCGGCCGCGCTTCACATGGTCGAGTATTGACGCGGCCCACTTGCCAAGGACGTTGTCGTCGTCGGGCGCGCCCCGCATGCTGCGCTCGCGGTATGAGGGAGGCAGATCTTTGAGCGCCCGCCGGAGCAGTCTCAAAGCCTCATCGCGGCTCCATCGGACGCCTCCCGCCGTCATGATCCTCTCGGCGCTGCCCCCGTCCGATCCCCCTGCGGCAGTCCCGCCGCGGCCGGCCCCTGCCGCACCCGTCCCGGCGCTGCCCCCGTCCGATCCCCCTGCGGCAGTCCCGCCGCGGCCGGCCCCTGCCGCACCCGTCCCGGAGCGGCCACCGACAACTACGAAGCCTGCCCGGGGCGGGTGGGCGCACAGGGCACGCGCGGGCTGGGCGTAAACGCGCCAGCGCCGCGCCGCAGCACTGCCCGCGCTGTCGCTCTTGACGGGGACCGACGCCGTGCACGGGCAGCATCCGTCGACATGAATCGTCCGCGTACACTCCCCAAAGGGGTTGCCCCTCTGCGGCCACTGGCGACCGGCGGCAAGGAGCGGCACGACAAGGTCCCAGGCGTCGACCAGGCAGGTGCGGTCGAGCAGGCCCGCCCGGACATCCCACATGTCCCGGTTGGTCTCGACGGCGGGCAGGACATAGAACGCCGACCCCGGCGGGTAGCGGAGGAGGGTGCAGAACTGGCCCGTCTCTATGCAGAAGGACGCCGCGCGGCCCTTGGGCTTGTGGGGCCGCTTGAACTGTAGCACGGCGTAGCGGCCCGGAGACAGGCGCGCGGCCGCGTCAAAGCCGAGTTTGTGCTCTTCGGGCTGCGTGGGCAGCGTTATCGTGACCCATCTTTCGGGCAGGCACCTCTGCCTTTCGATGCAGGCTGCCAGGTACCGCAGTATGTTCGCCTCGAGGCCGGCCTCGCTCGGCGTCGATTCCGCAAGCCCTGCAAGGGTGCGGCTGGACCGGCGGCCTGCCATCGTTCAGGGCGGACAGGGGGATCGATATAAGACGACAAGCGGGCTGGGCCGGCAGGGGCCGCGCCAGAGGGGGGCAAGACGCCGGCCGCTGCCCGCATTGACGGTGCGCAGATCCGGCGGCAGGGGCCAGGAACCGCAGGGCGGCAGGGGCGCGGCGGAGCCCCGCCCACGCGCACGCGGGCGGCCCGCTCCACGCGGCGGCCGCCGCCGCCGGCCCCGTCGACAGGTCCTTCGAGCGGCTCGACGGCGGGCGTCCCAGCACCCTTGGCACGCCCATGCGCGAGGCGCCGCCGCCGGCGCACAGGAGCGGGATGCCCAAGCCAGGCGATGGCGTCTAGGGAGGCCTAGGGGCGTCGTGCGCCTGCGCACGGCAGCCGGGGGCCGCTGCTTTCTGCACACGGCACGGGATCGCATTGCGCACAAATGACATATACCGGCGCATGGCTGGCCCGAGCGTGAGCAACATGCTGAAAGGGGCCGGGACGCCGCCGGAGGATGCGCCGGCTCCCGTGGGGGGCGCCGGCCGGGGCCGGCAGGCGGCTGCGGAACGGCAGGACGCCGCGGACGCCAGGCTGATCGCGGCCGTGGAGGCGGAGAGGGCGTACTGGGCAAAGCGAGGCCCCATAGAGCATCAAAAGATGCAGCTAGAGGCGCAGCTAGAGGAAAACAGAAAGTACCGCCTAGAGTACAACCACAACCACATGATCGAGGTCGACGAGGACTCGGACCGAACCACCCTGCTCGACATCGAATGGTACGACGCGGGCACTACAGGCGACGTCTACCTTCCGGGGGTGCACGCCCGCAGCGGCGTCAAGCCGTCGCCCATTACTCCCGGGGAGATTCCCCATCCGAGCGAGCGGGCGCGCGTCATACGAAAGGGATCGTGCGCCTGCGACTGCTGCGCGACTAGGTCCGCGGCGGATGTCCTGGCGCCCTGATCGGCGGCAGGCCTCGGCGATGATGCCCGTCCTACGCATGTCGGGTGCGATCCGGGCCGCGGGCAAGGCGCCTTGCCGTGTCGTACGCGGCGAGCGCATCGCCGTGCCGGCCGAGGGCGGCGAGCGCATCGCCGCGCCCGGCATGCGCCGCGGCGCTCCCCCCGTCGATCCCGACGGCCGAATCGTACGCGGCGAGCGCATCGCCGTGCCGGCCGAGCGCTGCGCACGAGATCCCCATGTAGACGAGCATTGCGGGCGCGGGGGGCTCCGCGCCGGCCGCCCTGCACCGGCGGATGACGGACTCGTGCAGCTCGCGCGCGATCCGGGAGCGGCCGGGCAGCCGCGCCATCGCGCGGGCCTTTGCAGAGTCCATCATGACCTGGACCGGCGGGCTGTCCCTGAACGCGCCCCGGGCGAATTCCTCGACGCCGCGATGGGCCTTTGCCAAGTCGAGGGTCGCATCGCCCTCCCCGTGGACCACCATGTTGCGCTGGCCCATGACGTCCGTTAGGATCTCCGCCACGCCCCCCTTCAGCGCGGCGCTGGCCCCGCACTTGTCGAGGATGGAGCGGACGTCGCTGATGGTCGAGACGTTCAGGCTGGCCGCAACGGCGCCTCCCCAGCCTCCGCGCCGGGCGGAGTCAAAGGGGACGCGCCGCATGATCAGCTCCATCGAGTCGTCGTCGGGGTTGGCGTCCAGGTACACCTCCAGCAGGCGCCTGCACACCTCCTCGATCACCGTCGCGAGCCTGATGATGACTAGGTTGCGTATGTCGGGGTCGGCGCTTGCGAGTAGCGGGAGGATCCGGTACAGCCTGACGGCGGCGCCTTCCAGCCTGTCGCGAGGCAGCCTTGCGACCGATCGCGCCATGATTCTTCGCCTTCCCATGCCGGGCCGAGCGGTGGCGTGCATACAACCTTTGAGTACGATTTTCAAGCTTTGCGATGCATGCGAACAGGTCGACAGGCCGGTTGACGCCTAGGGGTCCCGATGAGGGTGGACAGGGGCCCAAGCAGGCGCCCCCGATCGGCCTCCCGAACCACGCCCGGCGCCCCCGATCGGCCGCAGGAGCCCAGGCAGGCGCCCCCGATCGGCCGCAGGAGCCGCGCCAGGGCGATCGCCGGCGTCGAATTGTCGGCGGAATTGTCGATAGGCCTGCGCCTGCGGCACAGTAGCCGCGCCCGCCGCGGGATTGCGGCATGAGGCACCTGCCGGACGGCAGGACGTCGGCCGTCATGATGCGCCCCGCCTGCCCGCGCGCCCTCGAGGCGGCATTCTGCGAGCCGCCCGGCAGGGAGGGCAGGGCGCTGCGCGCCAAGCTCGGAAGGCTCGTCGATGAGGTCTGCGGCCTCTGCGGGACCGCATCCGATGCCCTCAAGTGCTGCGCCCTCGTCGAGGCAGGCCTGCGGGGCGGCCGCGCAGCTGAGATCGCCGCCATGCGGGCCGGGCTTGCGCGCTGCAGGGACCGCCCGGAGGCGGTGCTTGCCCAGATATCGGAGATCGGGCGCAGGCTTGCCGGGCACGAGGGAGGGCACAACCCCGACGGCATGGTGCTGATCGCGGCCCTCAGGTCCGAGGTGTCGGGGCTGCGCAAGCTGGTCAAGTACTGCGAGAACCCGAACAGCCGCCGGGGCATGCCGTCCCCGCTCAGGGGCGGGACAAGAAGCTAGGCGAGGAGATCGCCAGATCGCGCCGCCCCCGGCCCCGGCGCTGTCGGCACGCGGGCAGTTCCAATCTGGCGCCCATGGGTCACTAATCCCAATGCCAATGCCATGTCCGGCCGCCCGCCGCTGGCCCGAACCGCCTGCAGGGGCCGTGCGGCACGACTTGGAGGCATGCGGCGATCGCATTCTCGCATCTGTCCAGGACGCCGGCATCATGATCCACGACGGCCGTGCGGCCTCGCATGCCCGCATCGGCCACGCCCAGGCACGGGGGTCGACCTGAGCACATGCCACACGACACGCTTGGCGCCCGGCCGCGGTTTTTAGTAGGGGCGCGGGCCGGGCGCAGGCATGAATGCGGCGGAAGGCATGCTCGCAACGTGCGGGCCGCTGCACAGGCTCGTCGTCCTGCTCGCCGCCTCCAACGGGGGCGAGGCGATCAGGGGCAGGACGAAGCTGCAAAAGATGGTGTTCATGCTGACCGAGGGGGAGGAGCAAGAGTACGGCCCGTGCGGGTACGATGCGGGCAGCGACGGCCCGCACAGCGGCATTGTCGACGAGGTGGCCGGCCGCCTGGAGGATGCGGGGATACTGCGCGCCGACGGCCGGGACATTGCCGTCACGCAGCTTGGCAGGGAGGTCGCCGGCAGGATCGCGGCGGAAGAGGACGGCCGCACGCTGGCCATGATCGGCAGGTACAAGGAGATGTTCAACGACATGACCGCCGACGAGCTTCTTGCGTACGTGTACTCTGCATACCCCGACACGGCGACAAGGTCGCCGGTGCACGACCGGATAGCATCCAGCATGGAGCTGCACGTCATGTCGATGCTGAAAAAGGAAAAGATCACGTCGGAGCGCGCATCCGAGCTTCTCGGCCGCCCCCTCGAGGATGTCCTGTGGCTGGCCGGCAGGATGCGCGTACGGACGCTGAGGTGACCGCGCCCGAGGATAACGGATGCGCCTGCGCCGACTGCCGTCTTTACGGCCTTGGCCGCCCCGGCCTGATCGACCGCCTGCCTGAACCGGGGCGCGCGCCGGCCATTGCGGGGCATGCGGCAGGGTCCGGGCTGCGCAGCAGGGAGGCCCGGGAGGGGGCCGGGCGCACGGTGAGCGAGGGCAAGATCCGCATCTTCCCGGGCAGCACGGCCGCAGAGCTGCAGGGGATGAGGAGAGAGCTTCCCGCCCTGGGCCTGGGCGAGCGCGACACGCTGCTGCTGCACGGGAGGGTGCGCTCGCAGGGCAGGCCGCACTGCATGCTCGACGACAGGGACGCAAGGCGGGCCGCCAAGAGCCCTGGCATGCCGTTCACGGGGCTGCTCGGCCTGCTCTCGCTTCTCAAGGAGAGGGGGATCATCGGAGGGGCCGAGGCCGGCGAGATCGTCAAGGGACTGAGGCGCGCCGGCTTTTGGATGCCCGCGGACGCTGCCGTATGACGCGCGGCCGCGGGGCCGCATCGGAGGCAGAGATTCGCCCCGCTCCCGCCGGAGGCCTGCGGCGCGGGCGGTACGCGCTGTGGGGATTGGGCGGACGCCTGCCGTCCACGCAGCTAGCCGCAAGGCGGCGCGGGCGGGGGAACCACCGGGCGCGTGCAGTTTGGATCGTGTGGCCCATGTTCGCAAAGACGGCAGGGCGGCGCGGGCGGGGGGGGGGGCTCCGGGCGCGTGCAGGGCAGCCGCATGCCCTGCTTGCCGTGGCGCCTGCCGCAAGCCGCCCTGCGAACGGCCCGTGCTGGGCGACGCGGCCTGCGGGTGTCGCGCGGGGTCGAGGCCCCCGTCCAAGGCGCGGCGCGTCGACATGCCCGCCGTCCTCTGGCGCCCTGGCGCGGGAGGAGTCGAACCGCGCAAGTTTGGGCCGCATCGCACATCCTAGCAGGCCGGCTCGCCCGGCGCAGCTTGCCCATGCATCGGAGGGACGCAGAGGCCGCCAGAGCCGCGCCGCCTCTTCGGGCCTTGCGCAGATGTACCGCGTGTGGGGAGCCCCCCCCCCCCTGCCGGCCTCCCATGCCGCATCGCAGGCCTGCCCGGGGTCCCTGCCGTGCGCGACGATCCCGCCGCCGGCGACGGCGATCCACTCGCCCATGCACTTTTCCGCATCCTTGGGATCCATTGCGTTCAGGAAGTCCATGCTCTTCCTGGCGTTCTCGTCGATCTGCGTGCACTGCGTGGGATATCCGACGCGCATGTCCCCGGGCGGTATGATCACGTCCCCCCAAACATGAGGGGACGTCCCTCGTCGGCGCGCCGGCCGCTCTCGTCCGCCATGCTCGGGCCGGGACAGCCCCCTGTTTGAGCGGCGCGATCGGGCGCCGCGGGGGGCGTGCATGGCGCGCCCCGGCGCGGCCGGTTCGGGGGCCGATGGCTCAAACAGGGCGGGGCGGCCCGGCGAATCGATGGCAGGGGAGTCAGCCTGCGAGGGCGATGCCGGGCGCGCCTTTGAGACGGACGATGTCGAGGCGAGCCCGGACAGGGGGGAGTCAGCCTGCGAGGGCGATGCCGGGCGCGCGCTTACCTGGAGCGAGTCCGAGACTGGCGCGTCGGACATTTCACGGTTTATATTGACATCCCGCAGAGCCGTTGCGTGGTCGTGCGCCAAGAGGCCGCTAGGCAGGCGGCGGGGATGCTGCAGGACGCTGTGCAGGTGCCAAGTGGCGGGGGTGTGCCCCTCGGGCCGCGGCAGGCCGGCGCAGTGCCGGGCGGATCGCGCGCGATCATGCCTAGGCCGGGTAGCAGGTTTAGCGACGAAGAGCTGGGCGCCAGACTTGGCGTGCCCCTGGCGGGATACATACGCATCAGCCACGAGAACAGGTGCATCGCACTCGTGGACAGGCAGGATGGCGACCCATGGGACGGCAACATAGCCGTGTACGTAGGCCGGGAGATGCGCGGAGGCCAGCGGGCAGATCGGTCGACGGACGCCGACAGCCCTGATCTGCCCCTCTCGGAGGTGGAAGGGTACGCGGTGCTCGACTTTGCAAGGGAGGGCGGCATGCTCGTGCTGGACAGGGTCGCAGAGTGCGACTCGCTCAGCCTTGAGAAAAGGGACGGGCGGGACGTAGCCGTCTTCAAAACGAGGGCAGTCGACGGCGGGGCGTGTGATGACGAGGAACTGAACCCAGAGGTCGAGAGGGCGCTCCAGTCCATAGAGTCTGGAACGTTTGTTGGCAAGAGGTGCACTGTTGACGAGTATATCGGGCATGTCAAGAGGGTTGTGGAATAATGCCGCACTGGGAAATTGAGTACGATAACGGTTCTGTCTAATATTCGAGACTTGGTCTGATCTTTAATTGAATACGCGGTCGCGTGGATCATCCACGTGGGTTGGTGCCATTTGCACTTTGACGTTGGAGTCGGTTTTGTGAAATGCGGGAAGCGATATCTCTTTAAATTTTCCCTGTTCATTCATGTCGAATCTCATATATTGATTTGTTTGAGTTTGCCTAAACCCGTGCACCGGGCCTTGACACTAAAATTACCCCCTGGGCGTCGGCGGCACAATGTGTGAAACGATTCTGATCCACAGGTCAAAGCGCGGCGGAATCGCCGTGAAAAAAACGGGCGAGTGTGAATACGAGGCGCAGTCCAGTCCAAGGACACCGGGCGGTACAGAATCGCATACGTGCTCGGCAGGTGGTGCCGCAGTTGCAAGGCGTTCGCGCACACCAGCAGGGCGCGCATGGCGCGCGTTCGGGCCCCTGGCGCCGGGCGCGCCCCGGCCGCCCCGACGCGCGCGCCGCCTGCCAGGGCCCGAACGCGCGCCCCGGCACGGCCGGTTCGGGGGCCGACGGCTCAAATAGGGCGGGGCGGCCCGCCGAATCGATGGCAGGGGAGTCAGCCTGCGAGGGCGATGCCGGGCGCGCCTTTGAGACGGACGATGTCGAGGCGAGCCCGGACAGGGGGGAGTCAGCCTGCGAAGACGATGCCGGGCGCGCGCTTACCTGGAGCGAGGCCGAGACCATGTCCATTCTTGCGGACCCCGACTCGATGAGGTTGCTTGCAGAGAGCGATGCAGACATGCGGGCCGGACGGGTGTCGGTGTGGAAGCCGGAAGACATGTAGGATGGATTGGCGGCCGCACGGGCCGGCGCGTGCGGGCGCGGCCGAAAGGGGCAGGCCCGCGGCTGCGCAGGTGTGCGCGCCCGGGCTGCCGCCTGCGAGTCGATCCATGCGGCGGCCGTGCGTTCGCGGGCAGCCTCAAGGCGCCGTGCTGCATATCCAAGTGTTGGCGCCTGCGGCATAGCGGCACGCAGGCGCCAAGACGGCCCCTGTGCAGTACGTTGGAAGCCTGGATAGTCGCGGCGGGGGCTTCCGACAGATGCCCGGGGCAGCCTGGCGCGGCGGGCCCATGTTAGCCCGCCGCCGACGCGGCCCCCCTGCCCGTGCGCCGGTTGCGGCGCCTGCAGGACGCACCTTGGCGGCGACGGCCCCCGGTGCGAGGCCGCCCCGGATGCCGCGAGCGGCGCGGCGGCCGCAGGCGGGGGCGCACGGCGCGGCCTCGCGCCAAGCTTGGGCACCCCCAGCCGCCGGCCTGGCGGCGGGAGCGGCTCGCGCCGCAGGCGGAGCCTACTCCCGGGCCGTCCTTTCCATGGTCAGGGTCTGCCTGTAGTCGTCAAACTTGACCGAGTACTGGATAAAAACATTCGACCGCTCCACGACGATGAGCGGCCGGTTTCCAAGCTGGACAATGTCCTTTTCGGAGATAGATGCGAGGACTTTTCCCAGGTCGATCCTTAGTCCCTTGTACATGATCTCGATGCGCACAAGCGTTCGGTACACCTTGAACCGTCCGAACGGCGTCGCCAGTTCCGTTTTGGCAATCGCATCGAGGTCTATGCCGATCCAGTCGGCGCCTTTCTGGTGATGAACGTGTGGTCGGCGCCCGAGTCGGCCAGGGCCATGGCCCCGCAGGCGCTGTCGGATCCGCCCCGCCTTGCCGAACGGGCGTTGGCGATTCTGATCGGAATCCTCGGCCGCATCACCGCGCGTGGAATGCCCCTGTCGTCCGCTTCGTAATCCTTGGCGTAGCCAAACGCCATTCAGTCCCGCGGCTTGCCTTTTGTCTCTATAGCCAACCCATCTCTGGGTATGCGCCCGGCTCGTCAATGTAGTACATGAACGGCTCCTTGCCCGACGCCGCCTTGATCGCATCCTTGAGCACCTTCCGGCCGTCCTTGCCGTGCGCGACGATCCTGCGCCCTTGTATGGCGATCCACCCCTCCCTGTACGGTTCCAGGTCGCACGGCAGCAGCTCTTCGCGAAACTCCACCTCTGGGACGCCCCTGTCGATCGACACAAGGCGGATCATGGGCCACCTGCCGGCGGCCCTGCGCCCCGCCTTGTTCACCGCCTCAACGTCGCTTCCGTGCGCCACGACGGACGAGCCGGATATGGCTATCCACTCGCCCCTGTACGGGGCCTTGTCCTTGAGCGTCATCGACTTCCAAAAGGCCCCTTCTTCCGGGCTGTCCGGCGTGAACCTCATGGGGGGGACGCTCTCTTCCTCTTCCAAGGACATCGGGCCGCGGCCGCGGCGCTGGCAATTTAACCGCATCCTGCGGGTGGCCGCGAGGGCTCGGGTCTTGGGGCGGGCCGCGGCGGTCAGCTTGGCGGCGGCGCCGGATAAGAGGGTGCCAGGAGGAGGACGGGCCGTGTGCATGCCCGCCGCGCGGCCGGCGTGGCAGATGCCGCTGCCGGCCTGGCAGTCAGGAGCGCCCCGCGCCCGCAGGCCGGGCCTACTCCTGGGCCGTCCTTTCCATGGTCAGGATCTGCCTGTAGTCGTCAAACTTCATCGTATACTGGCTAAAGACGCTTGATCGCCCTGCGACGACATACGGCCGGTTCCCAAGCTGGACAACGTCCCTTTCGGGAATAGACGCGAGGACTTTTCCCAGGTCGATCCTCAGTCCCTTGTACAGGATCTCGATGCGCACAAGCGTTCGGTACACCTTGAACCGTCCGAACGGCGTCGCCAGTTCCGTTTTGGCAATCGCATCGAGGTCTATGCCGATCCAGTCGGCCGCCTTTCTGGTGATGAACGAATGGTCGGCGTCCGAGTCGGCCAGGGCCTCGGCCCTGTAGCCGCTGTCGGATCCGCCCCTCCTTGCCGAACGGACGTTGCTGATTCTGATCGGTATCCTCGGCCGCATCACCGTGCGTGGAATGCCCTTGTCGTCCGCTTCGTAATCATTGGTGTAGCCAAACGCCATTCGATCCCACGGCTTGCCTTTTGTCTCCGTCATAAGCCCATCACCAAGCACATGCCCGGCTTGTCTATGTAGTACATGAACGACTCCTTGCCCGATGTCGCCTTGTGCGCCGCCTTGAGCACCTCCAGCTCGTCCTTGCCGTGCGCGACGATCCTGCGCCCGTGTATGGCTATCCACCCCTCCCTGTACGGTTCTAGGTCGCACGGCAGCAGCTCTTCGCGAAACTCCATCTCTGGGACGCCCCTGTCGATCGACACAAGGCGGATCATGGGCCACCTGCCGGCCGCACGGCGCCCCGCCTTGTTCACCGCCTCAACGTCGCTTCCGTGCGCCACGATGGACGAGCCGGATATGGCTATCCACTCGCCCCTGTACGGGGCCTTGTCCTTGAGCGTCATCGACTTCCAAAAGGCCTCTTCTTCCGGGCTGTCCGGCGTGAACCTCATGGGGGGGACGCTCTCTTCCTCTTCCAAGGACATCGGGCCGCGGCCGCGGCGCTGCCGATTTAACTGTATCCTGCGGGAGGTATTCGGACGCCTCTGCCCTTTCGGCCGCAATGGCGGGGCGGGGCGGGCTACCGCAAGAGGGGAGGCGCACGGGGCGCCCGCCCGCCAACCGTGCACCGGGCGGGCCTTGCACGGCTGTCTCCCCCCGTCCCCCGTCCAGCCCAGGCCGGACGCGCGGCCGGCGGGGCGGATGCCGCTGCCGGCCTGGCAGGCAGGAGCGGCCCGGCGAGCCGAGCGCCCCCTCCCCGCCGTGGCGCCCGTGTCCGCGCCCGCAGGCGGAGCCTACTCCCGGGCCGCCTTTCCATAGTCAGGGTCCGCCTGTAGTCGTCAAACTTCATCGTATACTGGCTAAAGACGCTCGATCGCCCTGCGACGACATACGGCCGGTTCCCAAGCTGGACAATGTCCCTTTCGGGAATAGAGGCGGGGGCTTTTCCCAGGTCGATCCTCCGCCCCTTGTACAGGATCGCGATGCGCACAAGCGTGCGGTACACCTTGAACCGTCCGAACGGCGTCGCCAGTTCCGTTTTGGCAATCGCATCGAGATCTATGCCGATCCAGTCGGCCGCCTCTCCGGTGATGAACGAATGTCGGCGCCCGAGTCGGCCAGGGCGGCGGCCCCGTAGCCGCTGTCGGATCCGCCCCTCCTTGCCGAACGGACGTTGGTGATTCTGATCGGAATCCTCGGTTGCAATACCCTGCGTGAAGTGCCCTTGTCGCCTGCATCGACATCCTTGAGGTAGTCGGATGTCATTCGATCCCACGGCCTGCCTTTTGTCTCCGTCACAAGCCCATCACTAGGCACATTCCCGGCTTGTCTATGTAGTACATGAACGACTCCTTGCCCGACGTCGCCTTGTGCGCCGCCTTGAGCACCTCTAGCTCGTCCTTGCCGTGCGCGACGATCCTGCGCCCGTGTATGGCTATCCACCCCTCCCTGTACGGGTCTAGGTCGCACGGCATCAGCTCTTCGCGAAACTCTACCTCTGGGATGCCCCTGTCGATCGACACAAGGCGGATCATGGGCCACCTGCCGGCCGCCCGGCGCCCCGCTTTGTTCACCGTGTCAAGGTCGGCTCCGTGCGCCACGATGGACGAGCCGGATATGGCTATCCACTCGCCCCTGTACGGGGCCTTGTCCTTGAGCGTCATCGACTTCCAAAAGGCCTCTTCTTCCGGGCCGTTCGGAGCAAACCTCACGTTGGGAACCCCTTCCTCTTCCAAGGACATTGGGGCGCGGCGCGGCGTTGCCGATTTAACTGTATCCTGCGGGAGGCTGCGAGGGCTCGGGTCGCGGGGCGGGCCGCGGCGGTCGGCTTGGCGGCGGCGCTCGATAAGAGGGTCCAGGGGAGGACGGGCCGCGTGCATGCCCGCCGCGCGGCGGCCGGGGCGGATGCCGCTGCCGGCCTGGCAGGCATGAGCGCCCCGCGCCCGCAGGGCAGGGCCTACTCCCGAGCCGTCCTTTCCATGGTCAGGGTCTGCCTGTAGTCGTCAAACTTCATCGTGTACTGGCTAAAGACGCTCGATCGCCCTACGACGACAAACGGTCGATGTCCAAGCTGGACAATGTCTCTTTCGGGAATAGAGGCGGGGGCTTTTCCCAGGTCGACCCTTCGTCCCCTGTACAGGACCGCAGTGCGCACAAGCGTGCGGTACACCTTGAACCTTCCGAACGGCGTTGCCAGTTCCGCCCTGTCCTGCGCATCAAGGTTTATGCCGATCGCGTCGGCCGCCTCTCTGGTGATGAACGTATGGTCGGCGCCCGAGTCGGCCAGGGCGGCGGCCCCGTAGCCTCTGTCGGATCCGCCCCTCCTTGCCGAGCGGACGTTGGTGATTCTGATCGGAATTCTTGGCCGCATCACCGTGCGGGGATTGCCTTTTATATCCACATCGACATCCTTGGTGTAGGAGAACGTCATTCGATCCCACGGCTTGCCTTTTGTCTCCATTGTCAACCCATCACCGAGTATGCGCCGGGCTCGCCTATGCGGTACATGAACGGTTCCTTGCCCGACTCCGCCTTGAGCGCCGCCTTGAGCACCTCCCGCGCGTTCTTGCCGTGCGCGACGATCCTGCGCCCGCGTATGGCTATCCACCCTCCCCTGTACGGGTCTAGGTCGCACGGCATCAGCTCCTCGTAAAACTCCATCTCTGGGAGGCCCCTGTCGATCGACACAAGGCGGATCATGGGCCACTCGCCGGCCGCCCGGCGCCCCGCCTTGTTCACCGTGTCAAGGTCGGCTCCGTGCGCCACGATGGACGAGCCGGATATGGCTATCCACTCGCCCCTGTACGGGGCCTTGTCCTTGAGCGTCATCGACTTCCAAAAGGCCTCTTCTTCCGGGCCGTTCGGAGCAAACCTCACGTTGGGAACCCCTTCCTCTTCCAAGGACATGGGGCCCGGCGCGGCGTTGCCGATTTAACTGTATCCTGCGGGAGGCTGCGAGGGCTCGGGTCGCGGGGCGGGCCGCGGCGGGCGACTTGGCGGCGGCGCTCGATAAGAGGGTGCCAGGGGAGGACGGGCTGCGTGCATGCCCGCCGCGCGGCGGCCGGGGCGGGACGCATCAGCCTGCTGCCAGCCCGCGGCGCCGGCAGGGAGGGGGGCAGAGGCCGAGGCCGGATCCTCCTCCTCCTCCTCCTCCCCCCTCCCCCGGCCTGCCGGCTCCCGCCATCCGGCGCCGCGGCTCCTTGCCCCGCCGCCGCGCCGGCCGCCGTTCTGCCGGACTTGGCCGCCCCGCCCTGATCCACTGCCTGCGCGAACCGGGGCACGCGACGGCGCTGCCGGGTCTTGCCGCAGCATCCGGGCTGCGCGGCGGGGAGCTTCCCGGCAGCCCGCCGGCCGCCCCGGCCCCACGATCCCGTACGGCAGTGCAGAGGCGGGGCCGGGCAGGCCGGCGGTCGCGGCGGGCGCGGGCGCGGGATCCGGCGCCGGCGGCCGCCTTCCGGCGCCGCCGCTATCCCATCAGCAGGTACAGCCAGAGCGGGACGACGACCGTCCCGTCCCCGATCATCCCCGCGGTGTCGCGCGAGACGGCCACCGACAGCGGCGGGTCGAAGCGGCGCGAAAAGCGCAGCAGGCCCTCCAGGTCCGACCTGTCCACGCGCCGCTTGTACTTTATCCCTATCGGGACGGGGCCGCCGCGCAGCCTTATGACCTGGTCGACCTCGGCCCTGCCGCCGTTGTGCCAGTAGTGCGGCATGGTATCGGCCGATGCGGGCGCAAGCGCGCGCCACATACGCCTCGTGTGGTGGCCGGCGATCGTCTCGGCCATCATCCCGGCCTCTGCGGGATCGCCCGCCCCGTCCGGCCCCGTGTGGTGCGCGGTGGCGTTGCGCATGCCGACGTCGTTCACGTACGCCTTGCGCGGCCTGCGGCGGCGTATTGCGGGGCTCGGCGTGTAAAAGTCCGAGTACGACACGAGAAACGCGCGCTCCAAGAGGCCGCAGTACATGTCGATGGTGTCCTTTTTGACCCCGAGGCTGCTCGACATCGCGTCCTTGTTGATCATGCGCGGGGATCTCCACGAGATCTGGTAGAAGAGCCGGTTGAGGATGTCCGGCCGCCTCACCCTGCCGGCCGCCACGACGTCCTTGTAGAGCGCAAGATCCCGGTACGCCCGGATCGCCTCGGCCCTGTAGGCGGGATCCGCGCTGCCGGCGACCCCGGGGTACCCCCCGTACGCCATGTACTCCGAGAGGTGCCGCAAGAGGCCGTCCTTGGCCATGGTGAGCCCCTCCAGGGCCCGCCGGACGCCCTCGTGGAACGGCCGCGCATCGCCGGCCGCCGCCGACTCGCCGAGGCTCCTGCGCATGTCCGTTCCGGCCGCCGCCAGCGCCTCTGCATGCCCCGGGTCCCTGAACTCGACATAGTCGGCAAAGCCCATCGTGGCCACCTCTTGGTGCCACATCCGCCCGGCGAGCGGCTCGGACGAGCCGGCGGGCATGTCGACGCTTGACGATCCCGACACGACGAACCTTATCGGGCAGGACTGGTCTACGAGGTTCTTGGCTGCGCGCTGCCAGTCGCCGGCCAGGCGGATCTCGTCGAGTATGGCGTATACGCTCCCCCCCAGATCGTGGAAGGACTCGCCGAGGATGCGGGTCACGTGCAGATTGAGCAGGCGCGGCAGGCTTCCCGCATCGGGAACAGGGCCCTGGTCGTCAAATGTGAGGAACAGGACGCGCCGGGGATCGGTGCCGGACGAGATCAGGTGCTCGATCAGCTGGTGCAGCAGGGTCGTCTTGCCGACCTGCCTGGCGCCGAGGATGCCCTGGACGGGCCGCTTGTCCAAATGGCTTACCATTGCATCGTAGTCGCGCAGCCTGAACGGGCGCCGCATCGCCGGCGGCACTACGCCCGTCGTCCACCACGGATTCATTCGCCGCATGGCCACCAGCAGCGCCTCGTCGTCAATGTCGTCGCCGGCAGCGGCCATGCAGCGGGCGCCCTACATGGCCATACAAGTCTTTTAGGATTGCCTTAACCGGGCCTGCCTTATCCTATGCGGTGGGCTTAACATTGGGTGTAATGATCCTTGTACTGGGATGTACCGCGATGTGTGTGCGGGTTTAGAGGGACTTGTTCGCTCGGGGGTGCCGTTTCCAGAATCAAGGGCTTAAAACTGGCTGTTCAAAGGATATAAAAGGCTAAAAATGGGTTTTTTGTCGATTATGAAGGGCCTAAGTGCGGATTTTGTAGGGCGGCGTGAGCTTGACCTGACAGGCTGGCGAACGCGTCGGATCGTCGGTGCGTCCTGCGCATGATCGAGGAGCGTGCGGGTGCGGGGCGCAGTGGCGCTGCACTGCGTCCGCATATGGCGGCACGTCGTCCTGATCGCAGCCGCGGGGGCGCTGCAGGGCCGCGGCCGCCCTCCCTCCCGCCTCCTGCATGGAGCCCGCGGCGGCGCCGGCCGCGCCGCCGGTTCGGCGGCCTGCGGCCGCCTCCCGGCGCGGCAGGGCGGAGGAGGGGCCCAGAGTGCCGTCCGGAGCCTGGCGCGGCCGCGTGGGCCGTTGCCGGCCGCTGCCGGCCCCGCGCCCCCTGCGGCGCACCGGTGCGCGGGACGGTCGGGCAGCGCCCATGTCACGGGGCGCATGGCAGGTCATTGCTCTGGGACGTAGAGCGAGGGGATGCCGAACCACGGCACCTCTTCGGGCTTTGCGTAAATGTACCGCATGTGGGGAGCCCCCTTGCCGGCCTCCCGTGCCGCATCGCAGACCTGCCCCGGATCCCTGCCGTGCGCCACGATTTCGCCGTCGGCCACGGCTATCCACTCGCCCATGTACTTTTGCGCCTCTTCGGGCTTCATTGCGTTGAGGAATGCCAAGTTCTTCACGGCGCCCTCGTCGATCCCTGTGCACTGCGGGGGGTACCCGACGCGCATGTCCTCGGGCGATATGATCACGTCCCCTTCGGACATGAAGGGAGGTCTCGGCTCGGCGCCGGGGCCGTCGCTGTCCGCCATGGGGGGCCGGAATCGCGCCCCTATTTGGGCGGCGCGATCGGGCGCAGTACGGGCGGCAGTGCGGAGTCGAGGCATCCGTCAGGGCCAAAGCGCGGGGCGCCGGCAGGTTTTGATCCTAAACGATGTGGTATGACTTCCTGCGCCGTCCGGCGGCTGGGCATGCCCACGCCGGCAGGCAGGCGTACGCAAGGAGGCGGCAACGGCGGCAGGGTGCGTGCCGCCAACAATCCCACCAAGGCATGTGTAGTGTACAGTGCGCAGGGTGCGCGACTGCTACCGTGTCTTGCGTCTGCGGTAGCGGTGCCACGCATACGCTATGTCAGAGGGAACGAGGGCAGGTCGGCGGCAAGCGCTACTGCTACGCTCCGCGCGCAGCAGGGCCACCATCCTCCGAGGGGAACGAGGGCAGGTCGGCGGCAAGCGCTACTGCGGCTACAACAGTCGAACGCATGGCGCCCGGTACTGCGCCGCAGAGGCCGGCACGGCCGCCCGCCCGCCCGCTGCGGCCGCCGGACGGCCGGAAGATCGCATTGCATGCACTCGTGCCAGCGAGGGAGCATCCCTACGAGGCAAGGCGGAGCATCCCGCCCCGCTCCTCGACCCTTCCATTCTCCACAAGCGAAGAGACCGCATCGCGGACGATCCCCTTCAGCCCCCTGACCTGGTTGCGCGTGAACATCCTGGACAGGCGCCCGCTGGCGACCTCGACAAGGCGGCCCGAGTCCATGGCCGCCCCCTTTGACCGCAGCGCGGACAGGACGATCCTGCCGGCCAGAACGGCTGCCCGCCGCCTGCGCTGCCTCTGCTCGTCCATCCCATCCTTCCTGCATTCCCACCTGCCGTCCTCAAGCCCGGCGATCAGGCCATCGGATGCGAGGGCCGCCAGGACCAGGCCCACGTCCTTGATGTCCCTCCCTGCTATCCCGGTCGCCCCGAGGATGCCGTCCATGTCCCACACCCTGGCCGGTTCGCCTAGCATGGTGTCGATTACGCGCCCGCGCATCGGGTACTTCCACTCCCCGTCGCATTCCGACTCGAGGCGGCCGGCGCGCTCTAGCTGCCCGAGCATGACCGACACGTGCACGCATGCGATGCGCTCGCCGCGCCGCGCCATCTCGGAGCGCACAAAGCGCGCGTTTATCGGGTGGTTGGCCGTACGCGCGCACTCTAGCACGAGCCGGTGCTGGCCGGCCAGGACGGCCCCGTACCTTTTCACATCCTCGGCCGCGTCGGCCCCCTCCCTGACCCAGAGAAGCGCGTTCCTGCCGTCAGGCCCCTCGGCCCTTGCAAATTCCCTGCCGTCCCTCAGGTAGCGCATCAGGACCGAGGCGGGAATGCGGCTCTCGGCCTCGGGCAGGTAGAGTACGTCCCGCCCCGACGCGTACCGCTCGGCGTCCGGCCTGAGCGCCGCCTCGAGGACCTTGCGCCCCCTGTCGGTCACCGACAGCACTCCCTCGTTGCGGCTCAGGAGCCCCTGCCGCTCCAGGCCGGCTGCAATGTGCGGGACATCAAGCCGCCCGGATCCCGCGCCGCCGTCGCCGCCGTCCCGCTCGCCCCGCCAGTACCCCTCCAAGTCGAACTCGTGCTGGATGTCGGCGAGTAGGTTCTTGCGGTCGGCGCCGCCGCAACCCACCCACGAGGCCAGGGACGCGATGTCGGTGCGCTCTCCCGATGCGATGTCGCGCGCGGCGACCGGCAGGCCCTCGCCCGTCCTGTACTGCGACCAGGCGGCCCTCATGGCCGCTACCGTGTCAAGGAACGCACGCACGAGGCCGTCGCCATCGCCGTCGCCGCCTGCATGCCCGTACGCTGCGGCCCCCTCGTCGTCCGTGGTTAGGCACGCGGCGCGCCGCACGATCGACGCATAGTCCTTGCCGTATCGTGCGGCAAGGCCGCCTGCGCCCGCCCTGCCCCTCATGCGGACGTGCCCGATCAGGTCGTCCAGGACGGCCTCGCCGCTCTCGCACTCCTCAAAGTGCAGCAGCTCGAGGTACCTTGTCCGCGGGGATCCAGAGGCGGATGCCCTCAGGCGGGGCTGGTACCATGCGACGGCCAGGAACCGGCCTTGCATGCCGGCAGCCTGCAGGGCATCGCCGCCGTGCGGCAGGCCGTCGGGAGGTGGAGGGCTGCCGCCGGGGCGCAGCGCAGAGACCGCCTCGCCCCCCAGGCCCCTGAACGTGACCATCGAGTCGTCTAGGTCCTCGACCGTGCCAGGCAGAATGACCGGCGCGCCCAGGCGCTGCCACGAGTCGTCCTGGACGGATGCTATTTCGCAAAAGGCGTCCATCTCGAGCGAGTTCGAGAGCGCATCCAAGTCGGACGCCGAGGCCTTTAGAAAGTCCCAGTCGCCAAGGCACGGGGTGCGGCCGGGCAGAGGGGCGGCTTCGGTACTGGATACGCAGTGCAGGCGGTTTGTCAGCGGCATCGGCGTCGCGGGGCCGATCCGGCAAAAGCCGAGCGGGATGGCCTCGGCCACATCTTGCGGCGCGCGCACCGACATGCACGTCCCGAGGGAGGGCACGACCGCAGAGATTACGGTTCGAGGGCCAGCGCCAACGTCCGGCGGAGACGACTTTTTGAACACCCAAGAGTCAAAGTGCGCGGTGCTCGCGCCGGCATCGCGTACTTTGACGAGGTAGCGGGCCGCGCTCCTGGCGCAGCCTAGGAATACGTCGTCGAACGCCCGCGGCGTCTCGCATGTGAGCCGCGCCTCGGCAAGCCAGCCGCACGCCTCGGCCATCCGATCCCTTGTCGTGCCCGCGCCCTCGGCATCCTCGTGCCGCACGTCGGCGGGGTCCCTGTCGAGCAGCAGCCTGGCGTTGCCCGTCGTCAAGACCATTGCGGCGTAGATGTTGGAGAGCTGCGCGCGCAGCGATCGCTCGCTGAACAGCCACGGAGCGCCGTCGGAAGGGTCGCCGCCGTGCCCGCCGCTGCCGTCGGCATCGCCGCCCCCGCCGGCCATCCTGGGAGGGGCCGGCGTTCAATGTTATATAGTAGACGGCGCAGGCGCGGACATGCGGGACGTCATGGTGGCCGACCTTGTGGCCAACCTGCTGGGTCCCCGTGGCGGGCGCGAGGAGGAGATGGAAGAAAGCCCCGTCTTCGAGTACGTGACGGGCATTTTGGCCCCGATAGAGGGCGGCGGCGAGAAGGAGACGGGCGGCGGCGAGCCCGGCATGGAGGACGCCGAGAGTGGCGGCGGTGGAAGCACGTACGAGGGGGACGAGGAAGGGGCCGAGGATGAGGCGGCCGCTCCGATCGCCCCCGCATCCCTGCCGGCGTTAGACCCAAAGAGGATGCCGTCGTCGATGGGGATGACGTTCTACGCGCAGGCGGACGGGGCGCCGGGGATCGACGTGTGCGTCACGTGGGCCAGGTACGCAATGCATGACGGGAAATGGAGGCGCATGCCGCGGCACGCCATCCTGTCCACGGGGTGCGCGGAAGACGAGGTGCGCTGGCTAGGCGGCGACGGAGGCGAGGCGGAGGACCGCGGCAAGGCGGAGGTATCGGTCCACATACGGCCAAAGCAAGAGGACGGCCACGTGTCCGTCAGCATGTACGTGGTAAACAGGATGGGAGCCGGCGCCAGCGCCTCAGAGTCCGTCAAGTTCCACATCTTTCAGCCGCAGATCAGAGTGCTGTGCGGGGACGGCGCGCGGCTGGTGCCGCAGCCCGGAGCGCGCTCCGGCTCCGACGCGGACGAGGCAGAGCAGGAAATGCTCTACAGGGACAAGAGGGCGCTCGGAAAGGGGCACCTGACTTCTGTGGTGTGGAGGGAGATTGATCCAGAGTGCCTGCGCGGCGAGTCCGAGCCGGACAACCCAGAGTGCCTGCGGCGGCCGGGGTTCTCGTGGATAGACGGCGCAGGGCTAGCCGACGAGGACAGGGAGCGGTTCTCAAGGGCCGACATTAGGACAGAGTTCGTGCCCATGTATGCCGTCCCCGCCCCCGATGCTGACTACTGGCCCGGCGGCCCCGGCGACAGGCCGCGCCTTGAGGCGCGATTCTACTCGGATCTATTCAACCCGGACGACCTCAGGGGCGCCCTTGCCCCGCTTGCCGAAGCGTATGGAAAATGGGCCAGTGGCCTCGAGAAGGCGGCAGAAAGCGAAGGCGGCGGTGAGATCGTGGCGGATGCGATCAGGAAGGCCAGAGAGGTAGAGAGGAGGATAGTGAGCGGGATCGGCCTACTCTGCGCGGACGACGACGCAAGGCTGGCGTTCTGCTTTGCGTGCCGCGCCATAGACATGCAGGTGTCGTGGTCCAAGGGGCCCGACGGCTTTGTATTCCGCCCATTCCAGCTTGCGTTCGTCCTGCTCAGCGCCGAGTCCGCGCTCAACCCAAAGTCGCAGGACAGGGAGGCGTGCGACCTGCTATGGGTCCCGACGGGGGCGGGAAAGACCGAGGCGTACCTGGTGCTGGCGGCGATGGTCGCAGCGCATCGGCGCCTCAAGGCGAGGCACAAGATCACGAAGGACAGGTCGGGGGTCGGCGTGTCGGTGATCAGCAGGTACACGCTGCGCCTCTTGACGATCCAGCAGTTTCGGAGGACGCTAGCGCTGTTTACCGCCATGGAGTGCCTCAGAGTGGACGGTATGGGTGCGGCAGACGGAGGCAAGAGAATAGGATGGAGGCCGCAGGGATGCGGCAGGGACGAGGAATTCCTCGGGGGCACGGCCAGGTTCTCCGTGGGCCTGTGGGCTGGCACCAGGGTCACCCCCAACTGGCTTGAAGACAGGGGGTTCAACCCGTCCACCAAGAAAAGGATATCAGGGGCCCTGACTCTACTCAGGGAGCCGGACCGCCAAGGTACAGGCCATGGCGAATCGCACGGCGAGCCGGCGCAGGTTCTAGACTGCCCCGCCTGCGGATCCATACTCTCGCTCCCGACCGGCGGGCTGCGGCGGGGAAATACGACGCTTCACTACGCGATAAGGGTGTCCAGCGGCGCGGACGCCGCGGCGGCAATGTCTCCCCCGGACGGGGACGCGGTCGAGGCCGACAGCCAGGACGTGCGGGGCGTGCGAGTCATGATGCGGCGCGTGCGAGGACAGATGTTCACGATGACGATCAGCCTAGGGATCAAAGCCCGCCTCGATCACCGCGCTCTGCGCGAAGTGTGCGAAAAGGTGAGGCTGCACCTCAAGAAGCTGCATGTCGATATCGAGTACCTTTCGGCGAGGTCGCGCCCCGGCTATTTTTTCAAGAGGTATGGGGACAAGGTGTACGACTTCGAGGTGTTCTGCCCAAACGCCGCCTGCCCACTCAGGCGCGAGTGGGCCGCGGGGACGGCGTGCGGCAACGCCAACGGGACCTCGGACGACGGCCATCTGGCCGCAAGCCAGGTACGGGGCGTTGACAGCCCCGACGGCAACCTGTTTGTCGACGTCAACGAGGCGTTTCGGATCGAGCGGCACATCTCCGACCGCGTGCCGATACCGGCGTTTACGGTCGACGAGCAGGTCTACGCGAACATTCCGACCATGATCGTGGGCACGGTCGACAAGTTCGCCCGGATGCCGTTCGAGAGCAGGGCGGCCCAGCTCTTCGGCAACGTCGACCACTGCCACCATGTACGCGGGTACTACAGGCTGGCCGGGTCGGGGCATCCTGGACCGACGGGAAGAAAAAAGTCAGGCCTGCACTATGAAAAGCTCGAACGAAGGATAGAGCCACCCAACCTCATCATACAGGACGAGCTCCACCTGCTTGACGGTCCACTCGGGAGCATGGTCGGCATCTATGAGACGGCCGTCGATCGGCTCGCATCCGGAAAGACCTCGCCCATAAAGTACGTCGCGTCGACGGCCACGACGAGGCGTGCCGACCAGCATGTCGGGGCGCTCTTTTCAAGGGACCTCGCGGTCTTTCCGCCGCAAGGCATCAGGGCAGGCGACAGGCCGTTCATAGGCGAGCCGGGCGGCGCCACGCCGCTCGACGAGTCGGGGCCCGGTAGACTCTACGTCGGCGTGTGGACGCCAGGCAGGGGGCCCCTCACCCCCCTAGTCCGCATATGGTCCAGGCTCGCCTGCTCGATTAACTGCAACGCAGACGACCCGAATGCCGACAAGTATTGGACTATAACGGGCTACTTTAGCAGCGTACGCGAGCTGGCCGAGGCCAGGTCGCTGTACAGGCAGAACATCCCGGAGCGGGCCCGCGACCTGCCGTGCGGGGACGGCCCGCGGGCGTTCGGCGAGGATACGGCGCTAGAGCTGTCGGGCCGCACACCGTCGGCCGATCTTCCCGCATACCTGCGGCTGCTCGAGGGAGGTGAAAGAGAGGCGGCGCCAGAGGCGCTGTTCACGACATCCATGTTTGGGACGGGCATCGACGTCTCGAGGATAAGCACCATGGTCGTCGCCGGCCAGCCCAAGACGCAGTCCGCGTACATACAGGCCACGGGCAGGGTGGGCCGCACCAGGGGGGCGATCGTCGTCACGCTCCACAAGCCAGGCAGGCCGCGCGACCTCAACCACTACGAGCTCTTTGCGCGATACCACATGCAGCTGCACAGGTTCGTCGAGCCGCCCACGGCGTTTCCGTTTGCAGCCGGCGTCATGGAGCATGCGGCGGGGCCTGTCATGGTCGGGCTGCTGCGCAACATGAGGGGGCTTGACGCATGGGCGCCAAAAGACAGCGGCGCACTGGAGGCCAAGACAAGGCAGGGCGACATGGATGCGGTCAGGGCGATGCTGTCCGGGCGGGCGGCGGCGCAGCCTGAGCGCAAGCGCCCCGATCCTGCAGACGTCTCGAGTGCGACAGGGCTGGGAACGGGGAGATGGAGCTCGGCGGCCGGCAGGTTCGCCGATCTGTCGTACTACGAGTACGCCTGGCGCGGCGATCCAAAGAAACACGTCGTACTAGGAAGCCCCGCGCACAAAAAGGCGGACAAGAGTGGCGTGTTTGAGGATGTGCCAAACTCGATGCGGAGCGTCGAGGAGGAGGCGGTGTTCGAGGCATGACGGGCAAACTGATGGTGCGGCCCTCGCAGTTTATACTGACGTATGGGCCAGGGGCCCTGCTGGAGGGACCCGACGGCCCTAGGCTCGTACGGGACGCCGGTATCGGCCTGTTCTCCGAGCACGGGGGAAAGGATCCGAACCAGTACAGGATAGACGACGACAGGATGTCAAGGGGACTCCTTGGCGGAGCCAAGATATACCGCCTGCCGACAGAGTCCGAGACGGGCGAGGGCGAGCCGTACAGGACGATGGAGTTTCCCAGGTGGAAGCTCTGCCTCAACCGGCACGGGAAGGGAGGGGACTACCTCCTGCACAGGAGGCAGTCGTGCCCCGACTGCGGGGAAGACAGGTGGCAGGGCGCCATCAGATTCGTCGTAGCCTGCAGTGAAGGCCACTTGGACGAGCTCAACTGGGACTATGTCGTGCACCGCAAGTCGGGCCATGCGGTCGACACGTCAAAGCACAGGATAGTCGAGGGGGAGGCCTTTTACTGGCACCGCCGCGGCGGCGCGCTCGGCGACATCGTAATAAGGTGCTACTACCGCGACCAGTGCCATGCGCAGGCAAACCTAGGCGAGGTGTACTACCGAGCCCACCCATGCAGCGGCCGCCACCCGCACACGGAGGTTACAAGCCCTCCCACCAGGCCGATGAACTGCAAGGCGTCCGCCCGCGTGGTGCCGCGCCAGTCGGCCGCCCTGAGGATAGCCGAGACCAGGACTCTGCTGTCCATACGGCCTGTCACAGAGGTGCATACGCTGCTCCAAGACGATGCCCTCAAGGGCGCCATAGCCCAAGAGAGGGCGCACGGTGAGATCGATGCAGAGGGGTTCAAGAGAATCGTCGGCATACAGGAGGAGACGGGCAACATAGGCGCCGACACGAGGTACAAGCTCCTCGATGCTCCGTGGAGCGTCGTGGAGGATGCCCTAGGCTACCTTGCAAAGCGCGACCTGACGACGTATGATGCGCTGATCAAAGACGAGCTGGCGGGCCTCCTGCTGGCATCTCTGCACGGGGCGCCGCCGCAAGGATCGCCCGACACGGACGGAGTCAAGCATGTCCTTGAAGTCAGGCCCGACAGCAGCGAGGTGCTTGATGCGGGCGGCGCCCTGATGCGCGTCACACCGGTTCAAAAGCTCAGGACGGTCACCGTGCAAAAGGGGTTTAGGCGAGGCGTGGGCGGGTGGGAGTCGCTCCCCGAGCTGGTCGACGTGTCGTTTGCCAGGGGAGGCAAGAGGTGGTACCCGGGCGTCGAGTACATGGGCGAGGGCATATTCATGCGGCTCGAGGAGAACGACGGCTGGGCTAGCATGCAGGCGGACGGAGCGCCCGGCACATGGCTCGACATGCTCAAGGGGCACGACCGCAAGCGCTACCCGTCTCATGTGTTCAGGGACGACGGCGCGAGGGAGGAGATGCACCCCGGCTTTGTCTGGTGGCACACGCTGGCCCACCTTCTGGTGCGCACCATCGGCGAGCATTCGGGATATGCGGCAGCGGCGATCAGGGAGAGGGTGTACTTTGAGCAGGACGAGAGCGGCGGGAAGTTCAGGGGCGGGTTGCTGCTGTACGCCACGCAGCCTGGCAGCGAGGGCACGATGGGAGGGCTGGTCGGCATGATGCCGCACATGAAGGGCCTGCTAGACGAGTCGTTCGAGAGGGGCAGGCTGTGCTCGGGCGACCCCCTGTGCAGCGAGAGCGAGCTCAAGGAAGGCGGCCACAACGGGGCGGCCTGCTACGCATGCCTTCTCAACTCGGAGACGTCGTGCGAGCACAGGAACATGTGGCTGGACAGGAACGTGCTCGGGCAGGGGCTGCGGTCGTAGAGAAGAGGGTAGCGGGGCAATATCCCGTGCTGTGAGGGGCATCTGCCCGCTTGCCGCTCCCGACGCCTTGTGCAGCCATCCGGAGCTGGAGTTCACACTGCAGTACCGCTCGCCACCGCGCCATCGTGCCGTGTAAAATGAAACCCTGTAAAGCGAAGTACGGCATGTATAGGATCGGCGGACGGAGGCTCTGACATCAAGAGTCCGTCTGAGTGTCTGTTTGTGGCATCCCATGCAGATGCTTGTACTTACTGAAAGCACAGTCGGAGATCATGCAATTGCCGGGCACAGGTGGTGGCATCCTACCCAATATTCGTACTGATGCCAGCCCGCGGCAACCCAATCCAAAACTCCTCATTCGAGTGGTCTATGTACACGCGGGCCCTGTCGAAAAAGCCGTTCAGTCCAAGCAGAAGCGGGTGGCCTATGTCCGGATCCCGCGACCATGGCGTGTCAGGGACGATGACTTTGGACACGCCTATGTCAAACCACGCTTCGTAGCACTGGATCTCCATGCCCACCATTGCATAGTACGCCCAAAACAACCCCGACGCGCTGTACGCCTTGTGTCGCGTGCCCTTATCGATCGGTATGCCCCGGTCCTGGAGCAACCACATTGGCATTGCCGGCATATCTGCCCCAGTGTCCAGCAGTCCGTCGGCCTGGACGTTGTGCTTGCCCTGCCCGGGAAGGCTGTCCATAGGCCTTGGGCTAACTGTAAGGGCAGCCCGGCGAACTGATACAGGCGCACCGCCTCCCCGTGACGGTACCGACACGCTTCGATACTTAAGCCGCATCCACGACGAGGGGAAGTGTGGCTGGTCACTGCTTTGGAACATAGAGCCAAGGCACCTCCTCGGGCTTTGCATAGATGTACCGCATGTGAGGACCTCCCTTGCCGGCTTTGCGCCCCTCTTGGCAGACCAGCCCCGGGTCTTTGCCGTGCGCTACGATTTCGCCGTCGGCCACGGCTATCCACTCGCCCATGTATTTTTGTGCCTCCTCGGGCTTCATTGCGTTGAGGAATGCCAGGTTCTTCACGGCGCCCTCGTCGATCTGCGTGCACTGCGGGGGGTATCCGACGCGCACGTCCTCGGGCGATATGATCACGTCCCCCTCAAGCATGGGTGGAAGGCCTGTCCCAAGGCGCCGGCCGGTATCGTCTGCCATTGTAAGGCGCAGAATAGCCCCTCTATTTAACCGGTGCGTCGGGCGCCGCACGGGCTACCCGGCCAGGCGCCCCGTCCGAGCCGCACCCGGGGCGCCGTGCCTTGTACACCTAAGCGCCGCGGTGCGGAGCCGGCGCGGGGCTAGTCCGAGGAGGATGTTCGCGCCGGCGGGCGGCGCGGCAAGGATACAGCATCCACAAACGAGGGGTGCAAGGGTTCGCCGCCGCGGCCCGCTCTCGTGACGGCAACGCCTCGCATGCGCCAAGAGGCGGAGGCCCGGCTTCTAGCCGATCCGGTCCCGTGCCCCTGTGGTGCATCGGCGCGTAGTGACAGTCAAACCGCGCCCACATCATGGAAGTGTACGGCCGGTCATTGCCTTGGGACGTAGAGCCAGCCGCTGCCGAGCCAAGGCACCTCTTCGGGCCTTGCATAGATGTACTCCACGTGGGGGCACCCCTTGCCGGCCTTCCACCCGGCCTCGCAGACCTGCATGGGATCCTCGCCGTGCGCTACGATTCCACCGCCGGCCACGGCTATCCACTCGCCCATGTACTTTTGGGCCTCCTCGGGCGTCATTGCGTTGAGGAAGTCCATGTCCTTCTTGGCGCCCTCGTCGATCTCCGTGCACTGCGGGGGGTATCCGACGCGCATCTCCTCGGGCGGTATGTACCGGACTTTGCCTAGGCCTGGTATGGGAGGAAGCGGCGGCCCGGCGCGCCTGTCGTTCTCGTTCGCCATTGCGGGGCTAGAATCGCGCCCCCATTTAGGCAGTTTGATCAGGCGCCGCGGGAGGGGGCGCCCCTGCGCCCATGCCGAGGCCCCGCCCGGGCCCCCGCAGCGCCCCGATGCCGTGTACGCCTGGGCAATGCGGGGCTGTTGCGCGCCAAGCGGCGGCAGGCTACTGCGCGCCGGCAGTCGGGCCCAACGAGGCAACGGATGCGGCGGCGAGCAGAGTGCCGGCAGACACCCGCTGCTCGCAGCGGCACGCCGCCCGCCCCCGTTCTCGTCACTGTCCTGTGGGCATCTCAAGCCGAAACCCCATCGGGCGGTCGATGGGCATGCAAGCCCTGTCGAAAAAGCCGCCGAGTCCAAGCAAGAGCGGGGATGGTGAGCCCGGATCCCGCGGCCGCGGCGTGCCGGGGACAGGGGCGTCGGACGTGCCGATGTCGCGCCATGTGCCGTTGCGCCGTGCGCCCAGAGTGCCCTGCCGCACCGCATATCCTCCGCAGCGCGCCCTTGTCGATCAGAGCGTCCGGCCGCCGGGGCGGCCGCACGGTCAGTGCCGGCGCAACCGCGCCGGCGTGCATCTGCCCGCCGGCGGGCCGGCCGGCCGGGCGGCTGCGCTTACACGGTTTGGGAGCCCGTCCGGGAACCTAGCGCGAACCGCTGGGGCCGCCCCAGCCGCTGCCGGCCCGCCGCCTCCCGGCGACGGCACTGTCATATTCGGGCAGCCAAGGTGCATTGCACGACGAGGGAAGGTGTGGCGGTCACTGCTCTGGGACGTAGAGCCAGGGCACCTCTTCCGGCGTTGCGTAAATGTAACGCATGTGGGGACATCCCTTGCCCGCCTTCCACCCTGCCTCGCAGGTCTGTATAGGATCCCTGCCGTGCGCGACGATTCCACCGCCGGCCACTGCGATCCACTCGCCCATGTACTTTTCGGCCTCCTTGGGCGTCATCGCATTGAGAAACTCCATGTCCTTCTCGGCGCTCTCGTCGATCTCTGTGCACTGCGGCGGATTCCCGACGCGCACATCCTCGGGCGATATGATCACGTCCCCTTCGGACATGAAGGGAAGTCTCGGCTCGGCGCGCCTGTCGCCGTCGTCCGCCATGCCGGGGCGCCGATTCCCCCTTATTTGAACGGTGCGGCCGGGCGCCGCAGGGAGGCGGATACGCGGGGCGCGGCTCTTGCCCGAGCCGCGACGCAGGGCGCCGCCTGTCCCATTCCCGCGGCTAGGCCACGGGCAGCTCGAGCCAAGACTCTTCCCTCGAGTGGTTGATGCACATGTTGACCCTGTCAAAAAAGCCGTCGAGTCCGAGCAGGAGCGGGCGGCGGATGCCCGGGTCCCGCGACCACGGCGTGTCGGGTACAAGGACGTTGCCACGCCGATGTCGATCCACGATCTGCCGCACAGGATCTCCATGCCCAGCTGTGCTACGTAGGCCCAAAATTGCCCGGAGGCGCTGTACATCTTCCGCCGCGTGCCCTCGTCGATTGGAATTCCCAGCTCCTGAAACAGCCAGAAGGGCGCCGCCGGCGCATCTGCCCCGGTGTCCAGCGCCGCGTCTGTCAAGATATCCGGTTCGGCTAGCCCGGGGGCGCTGTTCGGGGGCCTGGGTCGAACCAAGAGGGCCGGCTTCCTAACCAATGCCAGCCCGGTGCTCCCCGCCAACGGCACCGTCACATTCATGTAGTCGAATCGCATCCACGCCAAGGGGAGGCGCGGCAGGTCATTCCTTTGGAACATAGAGCCAAGGCACCTCGTCGGGCCTTGCATAGATGTAGCGCATGTGCAGGGCCCCCTTGCCGGCCTTGCGCCCCTCTTTGCAGACCTGCCTCGGATCCTCGCCGTGCGCGACGATTCCCCCGCCGGCCACGGCTATCCACTCTCCCATGTACTTTTCGGCCTCCTTGGGCGTCATTGCATTGAGGAACTCTAGGCCCTTCTTGGCGTTCTCGTCGATCTGCGTGCACGACGGCGGGTATCCGACTCGCATGTCCTCGGGCGCTATGTACCGTGCCTCGGCAAGGCCTGGTACGGGGGGAAGGGACGGCATGGTGTGCCGGCCGTTGTTGTCTGCCATTGCGGGGACTAGAATCGCGCCCCTATTTTGGTAGCTCGATCAGGCGCCGCGGGGCGAGCCCTGCGCCCATGCCCGACCCCCGCCCGGGTGCCGCAACGTCCCGATGCCCTATGCGATAGGCGACGCAATGCCGAGCCGCTGCGGGTGCCAAGCGGGGGCAGGTTACCGCGCCCCGGCAGGCAGGCGCATCGGGGCGGCGAACGCGGGCCGCCCTCGCAACGACAGGGCTGCGCTGCGCCAAGAGGCGGGGCTTGGCGCCTGCCGATGCCAGCCCGTTGCCGTCCAGCGACGGCACCCTTACATTCATGTAGCCGAACCGCATCCATGCCAAGTCGAGGTGCGGCCGGTCGTCACTTTGGGACATAGAGCCAAGGCACCTCTTCAGGCTTTGCGTAAATGTACCGTATGTATATGCTTCCCTTTCCGGCCTTCCGCCCCTCTTGGCAGACCTGGTGGGGGCCTTCGCAGTGCGCGACGATTTCCCCGTCGTACACGGCTATCCACTGGCCCATGTACTTTTCCGCCTCCTTGGGCGTCATTGCGTTGAGGAAATCTAGGTTCTTCTTGGCGCCCTTGTCGATCCGTATGCGCGGCGGACGGTATCCGGCGCGCGTGTCCTCGTCCGGCGCGCCCAAGGCCTCGTCGGGTGCGAATATGGAAGGAAGCCACGGCGCGGGGCGCTCGTTGTCAGTGTCCGCCATTGGTAGCGGTGAACCGCCCCTGTATATAAACAGCGCGATTGGACGCAGCGGGGCCTCGGGCACGGCTCGGAGCCGGGTGATCCCGCGTCTGGCCGCAACACGGCATGCTCCGGCCCGAGACGACACGGCGCGGCGCCCCCTGCGACCGTTCGGAGGCATGTGTATGCCACGCGCCGGCAGGCAGACAGGAAAGCGCACGCAGTGCGGCGCTACACCCGGATGATGCCCATGGATACGAGGAGTCCAATGCCGCGTGCAAACGCCTCGTCCGAGACCAGGCCGTCGGCCCACCGCTTGGCCCCGGCCTTGACCCACTGAGGTATGGCCGGCGGTCCGCCGTCCGCGCCGCCCTCGGCCCCGTCCGCCTGGCGGACCTGAACAATCCCGTTCTGGATCATGTACTCTATTCCCCGGACAAACGCCTCGTCCGAGACCAGGCCGTCGGCCCACCACCCGGCGCTCGCCTTTATCCAGGCAGGAACCACAGCCTGTCCGGCGCCGGGCCCCGGTTGCGAGGATGCGGCGTACGGGCGTGGCGAGGCGGCGCCGGCGGGGCCCAAAGATGCCGGCGCGGCCCCGTCCGGCGCGCCCTCGTAGAACCTGCTCTTGTACTCGACGGGGTTGTTGGGAACCGCAAACCCGTCCGTCCCGTACATCTGCGCCACGGCCGCCGCGTTGAGGTCCGATGGAACTCCAGACTCTGGGCCAGGCCCGGGGCACGTGGCGCGGCCGTCCTCTGCGCTGCACATCAAGTCGCCGGCCTTGTTGAACGTGTGGCCGAGCCCGACCGCATGTATGAACTCGTGTGCGGCCGTTTCGGACGCATCGGACCGGGACACCGGACTTCCGCCGCTCGTGGTGCATACGACGGTCTGCACCGTCTTTGGCGGGTCGGAGTGGAGCTCCGACCGTCCCGAATACTCGTCAAGGCATCCGGCATCGCCCTCGTGACTGATCAAGTTCACAATCACGTCGGGGCGCCCGTCAAAGAATGGGTCGCCCGGCTCGACGACCGAGAACGTCACGCCCCAGTCGCCGCCGTACCTGCCCTCCATCGCCGATGTCCACGTCAGTATCCCCTCCTGTACAGGCACGATGTACCGCCTTGCATCGCCGGGGCCGTCGGGGCTCGGCACTATCGCCACGTGCGGCCGCCCCGGCATGGCCTGCGAATAGTGCATCTCCATGTACGCGGTTCCGTCCCCCCAGCGGCCGTAGGCGCCGCCAGGATCGCCGCCGCGTCCTTCGCTCACGGCAATCTCGACGGTGCCGGTGCACATGCCCCCAAAGTCGAACGTTGGGCCCTCGTCGCACGTGGTCTGGCGGTAGAACCTGTCGCTGCCCTCAAACACCGCGTACACGTCCGCCGTACGGTCCGCATCAACGCGGCTCGCAAACCAGTTGGCTGCAAACCGCCCGTCGGCGCCGACGTAGGCTGCCGCCAGCAGGTCGTCCGGGTTGAGCATATCCTCGTCCATGATGTACACCTTTGCGCCCTCGGTCTCGTGCCCGTCCAGGGCCAGGGTGCCGGTGAACATGACGACATCGCCCTCGGCGACGCTGCGCGGGAACGGGTCGAAGCGTATGTCGCCGCCGTACTTTAGGACGGCCATCTCCTGCCGCGCCGTCTGCGACTTTTCGTAGCCGCCAGCCCCGCCAAACTCGGCGTACACGTCAAAGTCCGTCTCGACCAGGCCGGGCGAGGCGGTCCACCTTACGGCAAACCCGCCGTCGGGGCCCGTCCAGCCGCTCCCGAGCAGCTGGTCGGGCTTTAGCGGATCGTCCTCCTTGATCTTCACGACGGCGCCCTCCAACGGCAGGTTCGCATGCAGGAGCCGCCCCGTGAATGCGACCGTGTCGCCGACGTAGGCCGCACGCGGCAGCGCGTCCAGCTCGAGGGACGTCGGGTAGGTCGGGGCGGGGGCGACCACGATCGCGCGGCGGGAGGTCGTGGACGGGCCGTGCAGGGCGTCGCCGTCGTACTCGGCGTACACGTCTAGCTCGGTCTCGACCAGCCCCTGCTCGGCGGCCCATGGTATGGAGAAGCGGCCGTCGGGGCCGGTGCGGCCGTGCGCCAAGAGGTCGTCGGGGCGGAGCAGGTCGTCGTCCTTTATCTCGATGAGCGCGCCTGCCACAGGGCGGCCACCCGACAGGAGCGCACCCTCGAAGGTTACCGTCTGCCCCTCTTGGACGTAGCCCGGGACGGGGCCGAGCGACAGCTGCGTGGGGCGGGTCGAGTCGGGCGGCCCGGCAACCGCCACGCTGTAGGTGCGGCTGCGCGACTCGGACAGGGAGGCGGTCCCCTCGAACGCGGCGTAGATGTCCCACGCGCCGCCGCCGCCCCGCTCCGAGGCGGTCCATGCCCCGCGGAACGTGCCGTCCTCGCCGGTGGTAAGGTATCCGAGCGTGTCGTCGAACCCAAAGTCGACGTCGTCCTTGATCTCTATCGAGGCGCCCTTGACGGCGTACCCGTCCGAGTCGGACAGCCAGCCGTAGAGCTCGACGGCGTCGCCGGCGGTAGCCGTCGAGGGCAGGGGCTCGAGGTGGAGATTGGTACCGCGCTTGGCCGGTGCCGTCGGCGCGGGGGCATCCACGACGACGACGCTGTAGGTGCGGCTGCGCGACTCGGACAGGGAGGCGGTCCCCTCGAACGCGGCGTAGATGTCCCACGCGCCGCCGCCGCCCCGCTCCGAGGCGGTCCATGCCCCGCGGAACGTGCCGTCCTCGCCGGTGGTAAGGTATCCGAGCGTGTCGTCGAACCCAAAGTCGACGTCGTCCTTGATCTCTATCGAGGCGCCCTCGACGGCGTACCCGTCCGAGTCAGACAGCCAGCCGTAGAGCTCGACGGCGTCGCCGGCGGTAGCCGTCAAGGGCAGGGGCTCGAGGTGGAGGTGGGTGTAGCTGTACGCGTGTGCCGGCTCGACCGCAGGCGAGGCGATTGCAACGACAACGGCCGCCGCCGCAAGCAGGGGCAGGGCATGTCCCCCATGCCCGACCCCCCACGCATTCCAAAGATGCAGCATCCCGCTCCGCCTGCCTGCCGGCGCCACGGGCAGCTAGTCCTTAAGCGCTACGGCCGCGGCGCGGCGCACTGAAGCGGGCAGTGCGGACTCACGGCGCCGGCCAGCGGCTATGCAGACCATCTTGGCAAGCGGGCTCGCAATCCCGGCGCCGCCCAGCGACGGCACTCTCACACTTGGGTACTCAAACCGTATCCACGACGGAGGGAAGTGCGGCCGGTAGTCACTTTGGTACATAGAGCCAAGGCACCTCCTCGGGCTTCGCATAGATGTAGCGCATATGCAGGGCCCCCTTGCCGGCCTTGCGTCCCTCTTCGCAGACCTGCTCGGGATCCTCGCCGTGCGCTACGATTCCGCCGCCGGCCACGGCTATCCACTCTCCCATGTACTTTTCCGCCTCCTTTGACGTCATTGCGTTGAGGAATTCTAGGCCCTTCTTGGCGTTCTCGTCGATCTGCGTGCACTGCGGGGGGTATCCGACGCGCATGTCCTCGGGCGCTATGATCACGTCTCCTTCAAACATAGGTGGTAGTCCCACGCCGGCGCGCCGGCCGTTCTCGTCCGCCATAGCAGGGCGGCGATCCCCCCTTATTTAGACGGTCCGGCGGGGCGCCGCGTGGGCGCAGCCTGTCCAAGCGCCCCGTCCGAGTCGCCCCGCGCGGCGCAGCGGCCTTGTGCGCCCCGAGTGCCGCTGTGCAGAGCCGGCACGGCGCCAAGAGGCGACAGGACGGCTCGCGCCGGCGGGCAGGCGCGGCAAGGGGACGGCGGCCGCAAACGAGGGGCCGCAAGGGTTTGCAGGCGCGGCGCGCCCTCGCGACGGCAGCGCCGCGCATGCGCCAAGAGGTCGAGGCCCGGCGCCCATCCGATGCCGGTCCCGTGCCCCCCATCCCCACTGCGGCGCATCGGTGCGCTGGGACGGTCGGGCCGCTCCCGCATCATGGGAGCGTATGCAGGTCATTGCTCTGGGGCGTAGAACGAGGGGATATCGAGTCCGAACAGGCAGGCCCTCTGCGCCTCCGCGCCGACGCGCGGCGCGCCACCCGCTGCCGACACCGGCATAGTGGCAAGGGCTGGGGCGGCGGATCAGGCGGCGGCAGACGAGGTGCGAACAGCAACAAGGGCATGCGGCGCGCCCATGCTCGCGGCGCAGTGAAAACCATCGATCCACTATTCATCCTCCCGTCCAAACATCGAAGCCCAAACCTGCGCCGCAGGCGGACGCGCAGGCGGGACATCAAGGTCAAAACTTGCAAGCCAGGCGGCCGGACATTGGCATTGGCGGCGGATACGCGGACAGGCGGCCGCTCATTGGACTGCAGCTGCGCACAAGCGGGCCGCGGATGCGCCAGTCGGTGGAGGCGGCATGGATCATGCGGCGCGTCCGGCCGACGGCGGGCGCGCAGCGCGCCGGCTGTGGCCTTGCCAATCCCTTCAATCCCCCACACGACTATCGCGCCCGTCATGCCGCCGGGTGGGCGCCGGATGCGGGGGTTGTGTTAATATGCGCGAGAGGCCGCGGCGGGCCGTGGGGGACAGGCTGCGCCAGGAGGTTGCGCACGACAGCTCTGCGGCTAGCGGGCGGCGCGGCTTGGATCGCGCAGGACGCATGGCCTCAGACGCGCACCGCGGTTCCGACGCAGCGGCGGCCGCGCTTCCAAGGGAGGGCGAGAAGTTTACCGAGGGCCAGATGGTCGAGAGGTTTGGCACCTCGCCGCCTGGCGGCATACGATTAAGCAAGATATCGAGCGACATAATTCTTGTCCGCAGCGCAGACGTCCCAAATCACTGCGATGACGGCGATCCTGGAGACTGCATCTACCATGGCGGCTACGCCGAGGAGCATGCCGACCGGATGATCGACTGGCGCAACAAGGCGCTGAGCGAATCGGGAAAAAACGGCAACCGTGTGCTGCTTTTTGCCAAAGACGGCGACAAGCTCGTGTTCCACGGCTGCGTCGAATGCGCGGGGTGGGAGCACGGGAACGTCCCGAACCGCGGCAAGGCAGTCACCTTCAAAATGAGGCGGATCGGCAGTGCGGCGGCGCGTCCCGCGGGCCCTGCAAGGTACGCCACAGCCGTGAAGATTGCCAGGGACGAGGACGGCGGGTACGTTGCTACCGCCCCCGCACTGCCGGCCTGCATATCCCAAGGCGAGACGAGGGCAGAGGCCCAAGAAAACTTGGCAGAGGCCATATCGCTGTATTTGGAGTATCATTTGGAAGGCAAAGAGGACTTTTCGCCCGATCTTCCCGCCTCTCTTGACGTTGCCAGTATCCATGTGGACGGGGGCAGTGTCGACACAAGGATTGCCACTGTGCCGCATTCACGTCCTCGGGCGGTGTGACCGCGTCCCCTTCAGGCACGGGCGGCATCGCCTCGCCGCCTCGCCGGCGCGCCGGCCGTTCTCGCCCGCCATGGCGGGGCGGCGATCCTCCCTTTGTTTAGCCGGCGCGAATGGGCCGCGCCGGCGGGGGCCTGCGCCCATGCCGAGACCCCGCCCTGCTGCCGCGGCGCTCCGATGCCTTGTACGCATGGGCGCCGCGGTGCCGAGCCGCTGCGGGCGCCAAGCGGGGGCAAGTTACCACTATCCGGCAGGCATGCGCACCGAGGCGGCGATGCGGCCGCCAGACAGGCGCGGTGCGCCGCCCGCGCCCGTCCCGCAGCTAGCCCGATCGCATCGTATATATAGCAACCTTGGGGGGCCCCGCCAGCATGCGCCAAGAAGTCGTCCAAGAACCGGCTGAGGGGAGACCAGACTCTATGTCGGTGCTTGGTAGCGAAAAAATGGCGGGCGTTGTGTTGCACGGCTCGCACGCGGACATGCTTCAGCAGGGTAGCAAGTTCAGCGACGAGGAGCTCGGCGCGCGGCTCGGTGTGCCCACGACGGGTGGCATACGCGTCAGCCACGAGAACAAGTGCATAGTGCTTGTGGATCGCCTTGGCGGTGACGACACACGCGGGGGCAGTGTCGGCGACATAGTCAGGTACGCGGGGCAGGATCTTGGCGGAGGGGCGGAGGCGGACCAGGTGCTGGACGGCGCCAACCTAGACTTGGCCCTCTCAAAGGCTAGGGGGTATTCTGTGCTCGGCTTTTCAAGGGAGGGTGAAGGGTCGCTCGTGCTCGACAGGGTCGTAGAGTGCGACTCGCTTTGCTTCGAGAGGGGTGGCGGGCGCAACGTCATCGTTTTCAAAATGCGGGTTGTCGACGGTGGGGTAAGCGACTATGAAGGACCAAGCCCCGAGGTCGAAAGGGCGCTCCAGTCAATAGAAGCGGGGACATCTGCCGGCAAAAGGTACACGATTGACGAGTACATTGAGTATATCAAGAAGGTTATGGGATAATGCCGCTGTGGGAGGTGAAGAACGAAGGTAGGATTGTCAAAGGGCTAAAAAACCTCAAGGGCAATACGATGGTAATGAACAGTTTCGTCAGGCTTATGGAAGAGATAAAGTACTGCACAGACCCTTCCATCTTTGGCGAAAGAAAGCGCTGGAAGTACAAGTACTGCTATGGAGTCCACCTTACGAGATCCATCAGTTTCATTTACAGGGTGGATTATGCATCCCACACGGTCTACGCTTTAGACATTGGCGATCACAAGTGGCTGTATGGTCGGGACAGCCGTTCATGATCTTGGGGCGCCCCAGACCAGTAGCCCACTTTCTCGGTTCCTCGTGCGTTCAATTCTAGGCTGGCGTCGGAGTCGACCGTGGCATATCCCTCTCAAGCTGAAGAGCCGGGATTGGCGCCGCGCATCGCGCCCCGCCGACATGACCGCCCCGATGCGGCACGGCATGCCCACCCGCGATGCCGGCATGCGGCCGGAACGCCCTGCGAAGGACGGGGCGGCCCGTCCGAGACCATGCAGGGCGCAGGGCGCCTGCCCGTTCCGCTGGCGCAGGGGCCGGCCGCGGGCGTTCATGCACGGCGGGCACCCGCGCGCGCATCGCACGCGGTAGCAGATCCTCGGGAGACATCCCGTCACCGGGCCGCCGGCATCCAGAGGCGCCTGGCGGCGGCCAGGTCAGAGTCGGCCCTGTCGGCAACGGCCCGGGCGGCGGAAACGGCCCCGTCGACGAGCTGCCCGGCCGAGACCGCCTGGACGGCGGCATCGGCGGCCGCCTCGGCGCCGCCGGCCTGCCGGGCCGCGGCCGCGGCCGCCGCGGCCGCCTGCGCGACCGCCCCTGCGGCCGAGTCAGCCGCGCGGGCGGCCGCGGCGGCAAGGACGCCGCCCCAGGGCATCTCGTCCACGGCACGGATCGACTCCTCTGCTACTGCGGATGCGACCTCGCCGGCGGCCAGAGCGGCCCTGCCCGGCGGCCCGGCGGCCGCGTCTTCCAGGTCACGTTCGCCGCGCGACTCTATGCCGTCCGCCGCCCTGCGGGCGGCATCGACAATCCTGCGGGTCACGAGCGCGGCGGCCGCGGCATCGGTGGCGGCGCGGGCAAGCACGTAGTTTGCCCCGCCGCCCGCGGCCCCAGGGTCGACGCGGCACTTTTCCGCCTTGCGGGCCGCCTTGTAGGCGATTTCCGCTACAATGCCGGCCGCGCAGGCGGTTGCGAAGGCAGCGTCGGCGACCGCATCGCCCTCGGCACGGCCGCCGCTCGCATCCATCGCCACGGCGCGCGCCGCGTCGCTCGCGCAGTCGGCTATCCCCCTGGCTTCTTCGTCAGCGGAATAGTCTACGACTGCGGACAAGACGGCCGGGCCTGCCGCTGCGCGCCTATATCCGCTGCCGCGCCGGCCTGCTGGCGAGGATGCGCCGGCATGCCCTGCGGGCATCCCACGAGACGCGTTTCGGCGCGCCGGCAGCCCCCCCCCCCCCCCCCCCCCCCCCCGCCCGCCCAAGGCCGCGCAATAGGGGCTACAAAATTCCCCGCAGGGCCGCCGCGCGGTTCCGGACGCGCCGCCGCGGCCGCGCGTCTCATGCACCGTCCCCCTGCGGGCGACCGATCATTCACGC
Organism: Cenarchaeum sp.; assembly: GCA_965242695.1. Classification (GTDB taxonomy): domain Archaea; phylum Thermoproteota; class Nitrososphaeria; order Nitrososphaerales; family Nitrosopumilaceae; genus Cenarchaeum. The sequence goes on from CBDESU010000002.1 coordinate 52,355, forward strand.
GGCAATGCACCCAGAGCCACTCGTTCCAAGCGTCCATTCCATCCCATGTGCCAAGGCCTGCTTGCCGCCTCGCGCATGGGGAATTCGCAGTGGCTCGCATCAAATGGCATTTATGCGCCACGGGCGGCCCACGGCCATGGGAGCGGGCGGCGGAAATGCGCGCGGCGGCGAGGCGGGTGCGCCGCCAAAGCCGGAGCGCGCTGCCGGAGGCGCGGGCCCCGCGGCGCACATGAGCGATGCCCTGGCCGCCGCGGCGGCCGGCGCCGAGCGCCCCACATGGGGGCTTGTCGAGACGCTGGACATTATGGCCGATGCGGATATGATGAGGCAGATTGCAGAGAGTGAGGAGGATAGGCGGGCGGGCAGGGTCGTGTCGCTGAAGGATTTCCTCAAGAAACTCGAGATTGAAGACAGGGAAGAAGGCGGCCGGCGGCGGGGCGCGGAGGCGGGCGTGAAAGGCGCATGCGATCCCGGCCTGGCGCTGCGAGTGCGGGCGCGGAGGGAAGAAACCGCGCCGGCGGGGCGTCAGGTGGATTCTGCCGCCACGATGGATGACAAGGCAGCCACGGCCGGCGCAATTGCCGCGCGCACCGCGTCCCTGAGCCACGGGTGGGCCCGCTCCAGGTCGGCCACCGCAGGCGAGGCCGCATAGTACGCGGCGCTGAGCGCCGAGAGGATCGGGGCTGCGTGCGAGGCGTCGGCCAGCGCCGCATCGCGCAGCTCGCGCAGCGCCTGCACCTGCGGCGCCAGCTCCGACCCGTACGCGGCCGTGGCCACAAGGCACCCGCCGCCCCCGCCAGGGGGATCGGAAGAGTCGGGCGGTAAGGGAGGGGGCGGCACTGGCCCTGCCTCCCCGCCCGCGGCATCGCCGCCGCCGGGGCCGGGCGGCGCGGCGGGCGACTGCCCCTCGCTTGCCGCCTCGCTTGCCGCGGCATCCTGCCGCTCCGGCGGCGCCCCGGGCGCCGCGCCCGGCTGCGCGGCCCCCGACGCAAGGTGCCTCTCTACGCAGCCCTCGTCGAGCCCGACGGCCGCGCAGATCGGCCCGTACGCGGGGGCGTGGTTCTCGTCGTACCACTGCCGGTACGACTCGTCGGCCGCGTACCTGGCGATGTACGCAGAGGGGTCGAGCCCGCCGGCGAACGGGCCGGCGCCGCTCGGCGTCGCCGGCGATGCCTCCTGCGGGGCCGCATCGGGCGGCATCGGCGGCTGCGGCGGCGCGCCGCCGCCGGCGGCGGAGACGGCATCGCCGCCGTACGTCACGTACACGCGCTGCCCGGTGCACGAGTCGCCGACCCTGACGGTCTTCGAGTCGACCTGCAGCGAGCGGCCCTCCAGCGCGAATACGCGCAGCAGGAAAAAGTCCGGAATGTACGCGGCCTCGTATATGGCGCGTCCGGGCAGGTCCTGCACGGCCGCCGGCGCGGCGGCGACGCGGCCCTGGCCCGAGAACAGCTGCACGTCGTAGTCCCCGCCGATCGAGACGACCGCGCGCGTATAGTCCTCGCCGCAGTCCCAGGATACGGAGTATATGACGACGTCCTGCGAGCCCGACGGGGTCCCGGTGCGGCCGCCTCCTCCGCCCCCGCCTCCGCCTCCTCCGCCCCCTCCGCCTCCGACCACAAACGGCGGGGAAACCGCGGGAGGTGCGACGGGGACGGGAGGGGCGGGCGGGGGTTGAGGGGCGACGGGGGGCTCTGGAGGCGGGGGAGGAGGAGGCGGCGGCGGATCGGCATCGGGCGGCAGTATGACGGCCGCGTTGGACTGCTCGCCGGTCGGCGAGGCGCCGCGCCCGTCCTGCGTCGCATTGCCGTCGCCTGGCGAGGGGGTTGCGCGCAGCCTGCCCTCCTCGGCCGCCGCCCCGGGCAGCGCAAACGGGCCGCGCGGCGCGGCGTCGCGCCCCTCTTCGGCCGGGCCGCCCGAGGGCGGCGCGGTGCCGGCGGCCAGGAAGAGCGCCAGCGCCAAGAGGGCCATGGCCGCAGCGGCCGCCATCGGGGCGCGGCGCAGGGGCGGCGGCAGCGGCCTGGAGGGTCGGGCAGTGCGCACGGCCGCCCGCGCTAGATGTGCCGCCCTAGTCATAGTTGCCATCCCCGCGCCGGAGCGCCCCCTGCCTGCAAGCGCAATTGGCCATCCCGTAGCCGGGGCGTATATCAAGAGTCCCCATGCGGCCGGGGACTGGGCGGCAGGCCTGCACGGATGTCCCCGCCGTCTGTCGGGCGCAGAGCGCTGCGGCCTAGCTTGGGGGCGTGGGGGACGGGCCGGCACGGATGTCCCCACCCCGATGCGCCAGGCAGGCCGGCCATGGGCGCAGGCAGTGTGCCAGCCCGGCAGCCACCGCCGTTGCGCGGGATTGCCACTTGCTCAAGCACATGGGACGACCTGTGCTACGCGTCAAGGCAGAAAACGTGGCTATTTATAGCGGTGATTGTGAGCCGGTTTGTGGTAGCGCAGGAGGCAGTCAGAGAGTCGGCGGGGGCAGCAGTAGTTGCGCATACGACCATTGCGGAAGAGGTCGGCACGCCTGCGCAGCAACGGCAGGCCCGTACCGTTGCAGCCAACGCCTCGGTTGCATCTAGGAGCGGCACTGCGTCGCAGGGCGCCCCTGACCGCGGCACAGTCGAGATGGTCGAGCGCGCCATATTCCTGCACCACCCGTACGATAACAGGGAGCGCCTGCGCAGCATCCTGCCCAGGAAGACTAGCGTTGAGGCCCTCGATCGCGTGCTGGACCACCTAGAGCGCTCCGGAAGGATCGCCATCGACGGGGAGGCCATACGCTGGGCAGCAGAGGCGGACGGCGAGGCGGACGGCGCCCTAAAGGCCGACGACAAGTCGATACTCGCGGGCACGAACCTCGAGTGGCTCGAAGAGGGCAAGCTGCCGACCGAGACGATCGGCGAGTACATTGTGAGGGTGACCAACGCCCACGAGCCTGGGTCGTGCACGGCAGAGGATGCAAAGGAATACGACGAGGATATGCGCCAAGCGGCAAGGGGCGTGTCATATACGCACGAGCAGGTTTGGAAAGAGTTCGGGCCATGACGCACAGTGCGGAACATGGACAAGATACCAAGGACGCTAGGCAATGCCAGCTGAGATGGTGGGAGGAACAAGCCGCGGCGATGGCTAGTTGATCCGTACCGGACAACACGCATGGCCGGGAGCATGCCCCGTGGGTGCCGGGCAAGCCCGGAGAGGGGCGCAACGCAAGGCGCTCCGCGCGCAGAGGCGGGCGCAGGATGCCTTTTTTGCCGCCGTAACGCGCATCGCCTAGCGCCGATCCCCCGCGCCGCCCCTACTCGACGTAGTGGTGGTGGACGAGGTTGTCGTAGAACCGCACCGACTTTATGTTGACGAACTCCAGTATGCCGTACCGCGACAGCTCGCGCCCGAACCCGCTGTGCTTGATGCCGCCGAACGGTATGCGCGGGTCGGAGACGACGACGTTGTTGACGCTGACTATGCCAGACTCTATGCGCCGCGATATGCGCTCGGCCTTTGAGAGGTTCGTCGACCACACGCTCGCTCCGAGCCCGAACTCTATGTCGTTGGCCATGCGGACGGCCTCGCTCTCGTTGTCGACGACGGTGACCGGCGCGACCGGCCCGAACGTCTCCTCTCTTGCGATCCGCATATCCGGCGTGATCCCCGTGAGTATGGTCGGCTTGTAGTAGTAGCCGCGGCCGCCCGGGGGCTGGCCGCCGATGACGACGGATGCGCCCTTTGAGACGGCGTCGTCGACGATCGACGATATCGACTCCAGGCCGTCCCTGCTCGCGAGCGGCCCGATGTCCGTGTCGGGCGACTCGGGGTCGCCTACTCGCAGCCGGGCCGCCTCCTTTGCAAACCTCTCTACGAACTCGTCGGCTACGTTGCGCACGACGAAGAACCGCTTTGATGCGATGCAGCTCTGCCCGCAGTTTATGAAGCGCCCCTTGACGGCGCCGGCGGCGGCCTTTTCGACGTTTGCGTCCTCGAGCACGATGAACGGGTCGCTGCCGCCGAGCTCCAGCACGCACTTCTTGAGGCTCGCCGATGCGCGCTGCGCTACCTTTGCTCCGGCCCCCGTGCTGCCCGTGAACGTGACGGCGCTGACCGGCGAGTCGACGAGGTCGCCGGCCGACTCTACGCTGCCGACGACCGTCTGGAAGACGCCCTCGGGAAAGCCGGCCTCGGTGAACGCGCGCTCCATCTCGATGCCGCACTGCATCGAGACGCGGGACGGCTTCATGACGATGGTGTTGCCGGCCATGAGGCACGGCGCGGCGAAGCGCAGCGCCTGCCAGTACGGAAAGTTCCACGGCATTATCGAGCCGATGACGCCGAGCGGCTCGAACGTCAGAAAGCTCTTGCGGGCGTCGGTGTGGAGGACCTCTTCGTGGAGAAAGCTGTCGGCGTGGTCGGCGTAGAACTCTAGGGCCCACGCGCACTTTTCGACCTCGCCGACCGACTCCTTGAGGACCTTGCCCATCTCGCGCGTCGCGACGCGCGCAAGCTCTTCCCTGTGCGACTTTAGGTACGAGACGAGGTTGTACACGTAGCTGCGCCGCTTCTCGATGTCCTTGCGCCACTCGAGGAACGCGCGGCGGGCCGTCTCGACGAGCTGGTTGACCTGCGCCGTCGTCATTGCGTCGTAGGTCTGGATGGGCTCCTCGGTCGCGGGGTTGACCGTCGTTATCTGGGGCATGCGCAGGGCGGGCGCGCAGGCCGGACAATTTAAGGTGTGGCGGGCGCTCCGTCGCGGCGGCCCAGAGGTCCTGCGCGGCGCGGCTTGCCGAGCGCGGGCGGAACGCCGAGCGCGGGACGGAGCGTTTAAGGCGGGCTGGCAACCACGCGCGGCATGCAGGCGGGGCGGGAGCAGGAGGCAGGGCGGGCGGCGCATGGCAACGCCTGCCCCGCCGCAGCGGCCACAGACGGCAGGGCCGAGTTCAAGGAAAGGCTCGTGTCGCTCGTCGATCCGGCCGGCCTGATGGACATGGGGAGGTGCGGCAGGACCGCATCCCTCATGGAGAGCGAGTCCTCGCGGGCAGGGTACGCGGCCGGCGTGAGGATGTCGCGCCTCTGGGCAGCCATCTTTGCGGACATCGACTACATAGCCGGCATGCCAGTCGAGGACGGGGTGCTAGGCCACGCCTCTGTCGCCGTCCGGCACATGAAGGAGGTGCTCTTCGAGACGGCCGATGCGTACAGGGACGGCAGGGACGCGGAGCCGATTGCAGAGCTGGAACATGCCAGGGACGCGGTCGCGCTCCTCCGGGCCGAGGCAGACGAGTGCGCCGAGGCGGTGAGGGCCGCGGGCGGCCCGCCCGGCGCGTCCCTGCCCGACTCCGACAAGAAGCACATCGGCAGGGCCTGCAGGGATGTCATAAGAGATATTATTGAAAGGGTGCGCGCGGAGCGAAGGGAACTCGGGGAGGATCCCATATTCCCGCCAAAGCCCGGGCCGATCGAAGATCACTTCGGGGATGCAGACGACCCCAACCTTTCTGTGCTCGACTGGCTTGCCATGGAGAGGGGCGAGGGAGTTCCCGAAGGATACCATAGGGACGAGGTTGACGACGATGTGGTTGGGCGGCAAGGCAGGGACTAGGGGCGGCCTCGTAACAGAGTGATCGCGGCACTTACCTTTTGCGAAATGCACCACTTGGGAGCACCTAGGATGTTCGACGCGGCTAATAGGAGCAGGTGCAGTGTAATCACCTCGCGGCTGGCCATTATGTAGGCGCCGGTGCGGCGCGCCGGAAGGCACTCCATCGCTGCGGCCGCGGGAGGGCAGGGGTAGCACAGCATGCCCCGCACTGCACGGCCCGCCTAGCGTGAGGCGGAATGTTTAAGAAGGGCAGGGCAGGCGGCGCGCGGCATGCAGGCGGGGCAGGAACAGAAGGTAGGGCAGGCGGCGCGGCGCAGTGCCGGCTCCTCCGTAGCGGCCACGGATGGCAGGGCCGAGTTCAAGGAAAGGCTCGTGTCGCTCGTCGATCCGGCCGGCCTGATGGACATGGGGAGGTGCGGCAGGACGGCGGCCCTCATGGAGAGCGAGTCCTCGCGGGCAGGGTACGCGGCCGGCGTGAGGATGTCGCGCCTCTGGGCAGCCATCTTTGCAGACATCGACTACATAGCCGGCATGCCCGTCGAGGATGGGGTGCTAAGCGATGCCTCTGTCGCCGTCCGGCACATGAAGGAGGTGCTATTCGCGATGTCCGATGCGTACAGGGACGGCAGGGATGCGGAGCCGATCGCAGATCTGGAAGAGGCCAGGGACGCGGTCGCGCTAATCCGGGCCGAGGCCGACGAGCGCGCCGAGGCGGTAAGGGCCGCGGGCGGCCCTCCCGGCGCGGCCCTCCCCGACTCCGACAAGAAGTACATTGGCAGGGCCTGCAGGGACGTTATAAGGGAGTATATTGAAAGGGTGCGCGCGGAGATGAGGGAGCTTGGCATCGATCCCATATTCCCGCCAAAGCCCAGGCCGATCGAGGAGTGTTTTGGGGACGCAGACGACCCCAACCTTTCGGTGTCCGACTGGCTCGACATGGAGAGGGGTAAAGGAACACCCGAAGGGTACCATTTGGACGAGGTTGACGACGATGGGGTTGGGCGGCAAGGCAAGGACTAAGGTCTACCTCGACAGCGGAGTGATCGCGGCACTTGCTCTTTTCTTCGACATGCACCACTTGGGCGCATTCAGGGTATTCGACGCGGCGAGGAAGTGCGGTTGTGAAATAGTCACCTCGCGGCTGGCCATTATGGAGGCGGTCAGCGTGGTGCGCCGGAGGACTGTAGAGGCGCACAAGCGGCGGTCTGAGAGCGGCTCGGATCTAGCAGGTGTGGAGGCGCACATGCGCGAAGCCGTGTCGAGGATGTTCGAGCTCGTGCGTGGCCTAGAAAATGCGGGCATCTTGAAAGTCGTGGAAATCGACGACAGGACCCTCGACCTTGCCCTCCTGCAGCGCAAGGTGGTCGAGCACGTAGGTCGGATCAGAGTGCCGGCCGCCGATGGCAAGAGGTTCCGGCACATTGGGATCGGGGCGTGCGACTGGCTGCACATTTGGATTGCCAAGTGCATCGACGCGGACGTGATCTGTACGACCGACGCGGCATTTGTCGAGATAGTTGGCAACGACGACGAGTTCGGCCACATTCAGGTGCAGATGACGAACGGGCCGCTGATCGACCTGCTGGGCGGCGGCGGGGCCGGCGAGTCGGGCTAAACGCTGTGCGCGGATGCGATGCGCCCACGGTCCTAGTACGCAGGCCTGGTGGCGCACTGCCGCCAGCCCGGTCTAGCCGCAGAGCAAGAATTTGGCGGGCGGCGCCTGATCCTCCGCGCACGGCAGTCCGCCCGCGCCCCGCCCGCGCGGCCTACCCGAATAGTACTTCCTGCGCCAGGCAAAGCCTGCCCCGGACGGCGGCGGCCGACGCCGCCGCTCCCGCCCGTCCCGCAAACTCCTCGCTGCCGCGCAGGCGCTCAAACCGCGCCCCCACGTCCGCAGGGGGGCCGCCCGCGCTGCGGGCAAATGCGACGAATACAGAGTCGAGCAGCGGCATGCGCAGGCGCCCGCGCCCGTCGCCGAACGGCCGCGGTCCGAGCGCGGCGCGGACGTCCCGGCAGACGGCCGCAAACCTGCCGCGCTCCCCGTCCACAAACTCCCCGCCCGGGTCCCTGCGCCTTGCCATGAACCCGGACAGGAAGGCCCTCATCGGCGGCCCGTAGCCTGCGCCCTCGCGGAGCAGCGCCATGCAGCGAAGCACCGCCTCGACGTCCCGCATCTGCGGATCGGGGAGGGGCAGCCCGAGCACGTCCCTCCAGTCCTTGTCGAGGTTCATTTCCACAAGGGCATCGGCGAGGCCCCCCGCCAAGAGGCAGCTGCGGGCCTCCGGGGGTCCGGCGGGCCCGCCCGCCGTGTGGAGGAGCTCGAACATCTCGTGCATGGCCATGCCGCCGGCGTCCGCGTTCAGGAATATTACCGCCCTGAGCACCGCGCCCCTGAGCCTCTGCTGGTCGTCCTCGTCCAGGTCCCAGAACGTCCTGCCGCAGAGCCTGCTGGCCCTGTTGATCCCCGCAATGCGAAACCTCCCGCCGCCGCGGGGCGCGCTCCCGGGGTACCTGCGGTCCAGGCAGGAAAACACCGTCAAGGGGCGCTGCACTGCTCGTTCAGGGCAGACGGGGTGACCGTGGCGTCGGTGCCGCAGGTCGCGGCGGACCTGTACGATGCGGGCGGGCCGTGCGTGGATGCCGCCGGGATGCTCGTCGAGAAGGTGAGGGATGCCGCCTTACGAGAGGCATGAGGCGGATATCTGGCGGCGGCGTCCGAGCCCGTGTCCTGCTCGGGGGTTGGCTGTTCACACGGCGGTCAACTCGGGGTCCGGCTTTAGAGTGCAGGTTCTGCCAGTCTCCCCCGAATACGGGCGGGCGGGGGCGAGCAATAAGATATACGGGCGCCCCGGAAGGCCGGGGCGTGCAGGGGAGCGGCGGAGCCTCTGGGGACGGCAAGGGCGGGGAGCGCGGGCCGCGGCTCGACAGGCGGGCCCTGCCGATGATCGTCGCGGCGGCCGCAATCGTGGCCGGCGGCATCGTGGTGTTCAACCTTCCCGATGCGCCGGGCGGAGGCGGCGTCGGTACGGCCCCGCCCATGGGCGGGCCGTCGGCGCCCGGCCTGCCAGTCTCGTCGGGCCCCGTCACCGTAATGCAGTACGGGCACCGCCTCGGCGACAGCGTGTTCGTCAACGTGGCAGGCCTCGCGCCCGGCGAGGCCGGCGCAATCGCGGTTCTCGCCCCCGACGGCACGGCGTACAGGCAGTACGAGTACGACGGTTCCGCCAAGGGGTCCTTCAACGTGTACTTTATGCCAGACACGTCGGCCCGGCTCGGCCTGTGCACGGCAGGCGACCTGGTCGGCACATGGACGGTCGTGTTCGCGGGAGGCGCATACCGGCCGCTCCAGTTCGCCGTGGTGGACGAGTGGGTTCCCGGCGCCGAGGATACGATCGGGGACGAGTGCTGACCGGCGGGGGCGCTACGGCCGCCGCCCGCCCGGCGCGTCCAGCCCGTTGTGGAAGCACGTCCGCTCGCCCATGTGGCAGGCCGGCCCCGCCGGCTCTACCTGGTAGATGACGGCGTCCGAGTCGCAGTCGACCAGGATGCGCCTTACGGCCTGCGTGTTGCCCGACTCCTCGCCCTTCATCCACAGCCTGCCGCGCGAGCGGCTCCAGAACCAGGACGATCGCGTCGAGGCGGTGCGCTCCAGCGACTCGCGGTTGGCGTAGGCGAGTGTGAGCACCTCTTTTGTTTTTGCGTCCTGGACGATGACGGGGACGAGGCCGCCGCCCTTGCCAAAGTCGATCTCGTCCAGCCTCTTTTCCACGGGCGGGCCGGGCGGGCGGGCCGTAATATTTCATGGGGTACGGGGCGGCGATGCGGAGCCTGAGGGGCGCGTCCGCTCCCCGCGTCACCCGCGTCGGGCGGCATCCGCGGCGCGGGCGGCCGCACGTTTTGGCCCGGGCCGCGGCGCGCCAGCGGCGCCCCGCATCAAAGGGCAGGCGCATCTCGCCGGCAAGCCCCTCCGAACCGCTGTCGCATGCAGGTTCCGAGCGTCCCGTCCCGCGTCCGGCCCGCCTGCAGCACCGCCGATCGCCGGGCTGCGCATGCCTGGGGGTGGCGGCCCGCAGTCCAAGCCGCCCGTCCGCCGGAAAATCGGGCCGATGCGGCCACCCTACAGGCAATCTTTATCAACCCCCGATCGGCGGGCATGCCGGCGACGGCGGGAGTCGAACCCGCAAGGCACTTGGTTGTGCAAGTGCCGGCGTGGTATCAGCACGCTGGGCTACCGATTGCCCATCGTCGCCATTTTTGCCAACAGCAGATGATTGACATACCTTGCGGCAGGGTATAATACGGCATTTGGCGGGCCGGCGCCGCGCGGCGTGCGCAGCGGGGCGGGAAGGTTGGAGGAGGATAATGCTGGCGGGCGGCGAATATCCTGCGCCCGTCGACGGGATGCGCCAGGCCCGCCCCATGCGGCGGCAAGGAGCGTGCCTGCCCAGGCATCCTGCGAGAGCCCGCCCCCCCCCATCCGCCCGCCCGCCGGCAGCTTGCCGCGGCACAGGGCCCCCGCAGGCGCGCAGGGGGATGCCCGGCGGTCGGCGCTCTGCACGTGCACGGGGCTGGGACGAGCCGAGCGCTGGCGCGCAGGCGGCACCCCCTTGCACGGCCGCACTGCATGATAGACATAATTGATCAGCGGGCCGCGGCCTGGCATGGGCGGGCAGGGCGCGGTGGCCGTCGTCACCGGCGCCTCGTCGGGCATCGGCCTAGAGACGGCCCTGCTTCTGTCCGGCTCGGGCTATGCGGTGTACGGCTGCTCGAGAAGCCCAGAAAGGATCAAGACGGCCGCGGCCGGCAGGGACGGCGGCGCCGGCATCAAGGCGGTCAAGATGGACGTAGACGACACGACGAGCGTCAACAGGGCCGTCGCCGGCGTGCTAGGCGAGGCCGACAGGATCGACGCGCTCGTCAACTGCGCAGGGTACGCCCAGATCGGGGCGATCGAGGACATGACGATCGGCGAGATGAGGGGCAACATGGACACCAACTTTTTCGGGACCGTACGGGCTACAAAGGCCGTCGTCCCGGCCATGCGCAGGCAGGGGGGCGGCCGCATAGTCAACGTGAGCGCCGTGGCGGGGCGCACGGGGTTTGCGTTCGGGTCGGCGTACGTGGCCTCAAAGTTCGCCGTCGAGGGGCTGACCGAGTCGCTGCGGCACGAGCTGAGGCGGTTCGGCATACGGGTGTCGACCGTCGAGCCCGGGGTCGTCAGGACCGCGTTCCACGGCAGGATGGACACGAAGGCCCCAAAGGGCTCGCCGTACGCGGACATGGTGAAGAATCTGGTCAAGAGATCGGAGCGGCTGTACGCGAACGGGGCCGACCCCAAGGACGTGGCCCGGACCATACTCGAGGTGCTCGGCGAGGACGATCCGGCCCCGCGCTGCGCGGCAGGCAGGGACGCAAGGGAGCTCTTGGAGGAAAAGGCGAGGAGGACCGACGCGCAATTTGAAGAGTACGTGCAGGACATCTACGACGACGTCATGAAGCTTGGCGACTAGCGTGCGGGCCCCGGCCCGGCGGCCGGCTCTGGCCCTACGTCGGCGGCGGGACGCCGCCCGGATGCTGCTCGTCCTCGGCAGCGGCGCCGGCCGCGGATGTCACCCCTGCAGACTCGGCGAGGTCTGCATCCTTGAGGAACATCGCATGCGCCTCGGCCGCGTCCAGGCCCGGGTACAGCGAGCGGAGGCGGCCGCCCGACGACGGAACTCGCTCTGCCATCTGTCCGGCATCCGGCGCGGCCCCCAGGATGCCGGAGAGCCGCCGGTAGTCCGATCCTAGCGCCTGGAGCGCCATGGTCCGGTCGTACTCTTCGGCGCTGGCAAACTCCGTCATTGTCCCGAACAGGCCCAGGTAGTACTCGATGCCGAGGCCCGACATGCTCCGCGCCTCGTCAAAGTGCGGCGCGCGGCCGAGCTCCCTCCTCATCCGCCGGTAGTCCCTGAACAGGGCCGCCTTGGTTACGGTCGTGTCTAGGCGGGACATGCGCCCGATGATCTCGTCGGCCGCCCCCTGGAATAGGCCGTAGCTCCCAAAGCACTCGGCATAGTCCTCTGAGGTATACACGCCGTCACTGTCGACGTCCGCACGCGACGGAGGCGCCCTCTTTTTCTGGTACAGCGCAAAGTAGGCCTCGTACAGCCTGTCCCCGAGGGCTGGATCGTCTCGGAGCGAAATGTCCCTCGACTCGAGGTAGGCGGCGTACCCGCCGTGCAGCCGCTCTGCCGCATCCACCGCGCCCTGCGGCGCCCTGGCCCGGAACTGGCGGGAGGTTGGCGTGTGCCCGTACTCCTTGTCGCGCAGGTAGGCAAACTCGTCGTCGAGTGCGGCCTGCGAGCGCGCCTCGGCGGCGGAGCGGCGGCCGGCTCCGGCCCTGCCCGCCCTGGCTGTTTCGGCCCTGCCCGCCTCTCCGGCCGCGCCGGCTTTGGCCGTCCCGGCGTCCGCCCCGGCGCCCCCGGGAGGCGCACCTGCCTCGGCCTCGGCCTGCGGGGCGGCCTCCCCGTCCCCGCCGCCGCCGCCGCCGCCATCCTCGTCCCACCGCTTCCAGTACTGGCGGTATATCTTCCAGCCGACCTCCTCTATCGACTCGTCGTGGCCGTAGTCGAGCTGGAAGTTGTCGTCTATGTCGATGATCACGACGTCCCTCGTGCCGCCGCTCCGGGTTCCGCGCATGCCCCTGCCGATCATCTGCGTGTACAGCAGGGTGCTCCTCACCGGCCGCCCGACGAACACGCAGTCGATGTTGGGCGCGTCGAATCCCGCCGTCAGGACGCCGTAGTTGCACAGCACCTCTAGGTCGCCCGTGCGGAACCGCTCTATCGCGGCGGCCCGCGACTCGGCGTCCGTGCGAGAGTCGATGTAGGCGGCCTTGATGCCGTGCAGGGCCTTGAGCAGGACGGCGATAAGCCTAGAGTGCTCCACGCTGCACCCGAAGAAGAGTATCTTCTTGCGCCCGTATGTCCCGTTCATCTCGCTGATCTTGTCGAGTATGAGGCGGTTTCGGGCAGGCATGTTGCCGATCCCCTTGATCGTATCCAGGCCGAACTCGCCGAACTGCCTTACGTGGTCCATGTCCCGGGCCGTGAGGCGGATGCCGTCCGACGGGAGCACCCTGTGGTACACGTCGCACAGGATCTTCCTCTTGATCAGCCGGTGGTAGAGGCGCTTTTGCCTCTCCGGCGCGGCTGCCCCGTCCGCGTCTCCGCCGGCGTCGGCGGGCCTGTCCCTGATCCGCAGGTAGGCCGACGCGCTGCCCGTGTCCCCCTCGTTGTCCGTCACGGTCAGGGTTATCTTGTACTCGCCCGGGTTGTCGAGCTGCTCTACGATGTTTTTTTGGCCGCCGATGCGCCGCGCCGCGCGCCCGCCGCCGGCCTCGCCGGGGCCCCGGTACATGTCGATGAACGGCCTCGTCTTCTCTATCGTCCACAGGTACCCGTCGTCGCGTATGTACCCGTCGCGGTCGTACGACCGCTCCCCGAGGATGCGGACGGGGTCGCCGGCGTACGCCGACGGCTGGCAGTCGATCAGCGCGTGCGGGCGCTCGTTTCCGCCCACGCCGCCGCTGCCGTCGTAGTACGGGATGTCGGGGTAGACGACATCGCCGTACCGCCTCTTGAGCTGCGCCTTTTCCTCGGCATCCCCGGTGCCGCGGAACGGCGTGGCCGTCAGTCCGATCAGCACTATGCCGAGCTCGGATATCTCCTTCTTGCGGTTGTCCCAGTTGAAGTGCATCTTGCGCAGCACGTCCGAGTAGGACCTCGCCGTCGAGTGGTGCGCCTCGTCGACGACGATGCACGACGTCAGCCCTGCGAGGCGGTCGAGCTGCCCGGGATCCCTCTTGAGGACCTTGTCGAGCGACTGCATCGTGGCCACGATGACGCCCCTCTCGTCGAGCAGGTCGCTCATTTCCATCGACGGCAGGACTCCGCCCTGCCCCCAGAACCGGTGCAGGCGCAGCGTCGTGCCCCTCTTGCCGAGCGCCTCGAAGACCTCCCGAAAGCTGCCCACCGCCTGCTCGCACAGCTCTTCGGTCTGCGCCACCCATACGATGAACTTCGAGTCGGACTGCTGCCTGTTCTCGGACCTCTTGCCGTCGTTGAGCCACTCGACGAGCGTCTCGACGACCATGCGCGTCTTGCCCGATCCCGTCGGCACCGCGATGAGGCGCCGCTTGATCGGGCGGCCGTCCGCGTCCTTCCGCGTCCCCTCCAGCATGCCCCGCACGAGCAGGCCCGCCGTGTACTGGTAGTCGTACAGGGGGTTGAGCTGCGAGTGCGGCTCGACGACCTCGGTGGCAGGCGGCCGCTGCACGCGCTCCTTCCTGGCAGTCGACGGCGGCAGGCCGAGCTTTTCGGCCAGCAGCATGCACCACCTGTCCGACAGGCGCGCCCGGGCCACCTCGCCGAGCGACCGGAACCGGCGGTAGTGCATCTTGTGGGCCGCATCGAACATGCCGGCCTCTTCGATGTCGCCCCTTGCGGCGGCGGCGCGCAGCATGCGCTCGACAAACCTCTGGCGCTTTTCGGGATCGCCGTCTATGTTGCGCAGAAAGTGCGGCCCGACGCACGTGTAGAGTATCTCGGAGAGGCGCCCGGCATCGCCGATCTCTTCGTGCGCCCCGAGCATCTCGGCCACGGGCGCGCTGACCTCGCCTAGCACGTCTCGCAGCTCGTCCGGCCCCCACCACTCGGCGAACCTGCGCAGGCATGCCTCCCTCGAGCCCGTGGCGGATGCGCCGCCGGGCGCGGCGCGGGGGATCTCAACCAGCGCGACCACCTGCGGGCGCGGCAGGGGAAGCCGTTGCGCCCATGCCGCGCCCTCATTCGAGGCCGCTAAAAAAGCCTAGCGAGTCGTCGGCGACGAGCGCGCGGTCGAGCAGCCAGTTGGCGTTCTCGCAGCTCGTCTCGGGCAGGAGCGCGCAGGCGTAGCACGCCGAGCCGTTGAGCCTCGCCACGGGCGGCATGCCGGCCTCCCGCTCCTTGAGGGCAGGGTCGTCGTCGGAGCAGAGCGGATCGCCCGAGCACCGCCTCGAGCGGCGCACCGCCGACCTCAGCGCGTCCCAGAACGCGCCGGGCTCGCCCTGCCTTGCAAGCCCCCCGAGGCTGCCGTCGGACGACGGGCTTGCCGTGTACAGCAGCATGCCGCTGTAGCCGTCCCCGCAGTAGAGCCGCTCGCGTATGGACGCCTCCGAGTAGCCGGACCCGAGGGCCAGTTCCCTGGCCAGCAGGTGCGATACGGTGTGGATCAGCATGTACCTCGGGCTCGCCTCGCTCCGCCTCCACCCGCGCTCGGCCACCCACTGCCCGACCGCCCTGATCGTCGGCGCGCACCGCGCGGCGACGTCGGGCCTGCCCTCCCACCTGCGCAGCCTCTCCTCGCTCAGCGAGAACAGGATGCCCTCGCCGCGGTTTTCGACTGCGGGATACCACTTCATGTGGTCGCGGGATATACGGCAGTAGTGCGTCTCGGCGGCCTCTTCGGTCGAGTACGGGTCGGGCGCGACGCCGCGCGTGAACGACCGGACGACCCTGATCTCGGTGAGGCGCCCGACGACCCTGAGCGACGAGAGATACTCCGACGCCTCGGCGCCTAGCGGCGAGCTGGCGATCTCGAGATAGTCGCCCGCCCGGAACGCCTCGTGCGCCGTCAGGTCGTCGTACTCGATGCGGCGTATGTCCGCCTCGCTGAAGGCCTTTGTGATCCTTGTCCCGCCGGAGGTCGGGCGGTAGCACTCCCGGATGTGATCGGCGATC
The DNA here is from genome assembly GCA_965242695.1 of Cenarchaeum sp. Taxonomy (GTDB): domain Archaea; phylum Thermoproteota; class Nitrososphaeria; order Nitrososphaerales; family Nitrosopumilaceae; genus Cenarchaeum. Next base: position 67,703 of record CBDESU010000002.1, read on the forward strand.
TCGCCGGCGGCGTACCTTTCGCGCAGTCCGGCGAAGAGGGAGTGGCGCTCGGCGACGTCGTCGGCCGGGTTCATGTCCAGCGCGCTGTCGACCTCGGCCTTGTGCTCGGCGATGAACTGCCGTACCTCGTGGAGCATCCTTGGTATGTACAGCGCCGAGACGGTCGACGGGTAGTAGAGGCTCGTCGAGAGCGTCTGGACGCCGCGAGGCCTGCCGGGGCCGTTGCCGCCGGCCGATCCGGCGCACTCGTCGGCCCGGCCGCCGAGCCACGGCGACAGGCCGCTGCAGCGGTCGACTATGCCGTCAAGGCCGTCGCGCGAGACGGCCGAGCCGCACGAGCGCGATGCCCCACACGAGTCGCACCTTACGTAGTAGTCTGACAGCGCCGTGCTCCTGCCCCTGGCCCGCATGCGGAGGACGGGGTGCGGGTCGTCGCATTCCTTCTTCGACTCGCTGTGGGCCCACTCGCGCCACGGAAAGTCGTCGAGGTGGCCCCTCTCGCACATGACGATGAACCGGGCGGGGTACAGCGAGCTCTTGCACAGGTCGCACCTAAACTCGGCGCGGCCCCTCGGCGGCGCATCCCTGTGCGGCTGGAGGGCCTTGCACGCGGGGTTTGAGCATACGCCCCACATTGGAAACGACCTGCATGCGACGACCCTTTCCCTATCATCGGCGTACGGCATGCGAAAGTGCGTCTTGCCTAGCAGGGCCTCGAGGTACGCGTGGTGGATCACCTTGTAGTGCCCGCTGTGCTCGGCCCAGCTGTCGGGGCCCATTATGACGACCGAGTCGTTGCGCGTCTGCACGAGCGAGCCTGGGCCGAACGACGAGATCAGCTGGCTCGGGCGGATGGTGCCTGCCGGGCTCGCGTATGGATTCTGTGATGCGCCCTGTCCGCGGCTCGGCATGCCGGCCATCAGGCGCCGCCCCCTCCGCCGCCGCTGCCGCCGCGCACGTCGTCTAGGTACCACACCGGCACCGGCGGCTCGGCGTCCCTGAGCGAGTTGGGCACCTCTTCGAGCCCCCTCGATGCATCCTCGCCGGTCGGCCGCATCAGGTACTCTGCATTCTCGGGCTGCCGCGCCAGGCGGTGCCACGGCCGGCTGTACCTGAGTGGAAGCCGCCCTGTCGCCGCCTCGTGCCAGACCCCCGCAAGCCGGTCAATGTCCTCCGACGTGCCCACTTCCTGGTCGGGGTCGACGCTCCTGGCCCTTTCCAGTATAGCGGCGCGGGCCCTCTCGAGCATGCCGGCGACATGCGACTCGGGAGGGGACGCGCGGAACTCGGCGGCTCCGGAGGCGCCGGCGAGCCTTGTGCCCTCGTGGCGCAGCATGGCCACGAGCACGGCTAGGAGCGCCCTGTCGCGCGAGCGCGACGAGAACGGCGTGACCGTGTTCGGCTCGACGTTCTTGTGCAGGGTGGAGTGGTAATGCACAAAGTTCTCGTAGTGCGACAGGTCGCGCGGCTTGAGGTAGTTTAGGTTGGCGATGACGAGGCCCGGCGATGCGCGCCCGATCCGCCCCGTCGCCTGTATGTACTCGGAGTGGTTCTTTGGCTGGCCGTTGACGATCATGACGCCGAGCCGCGGTATGTCGACGCCGACGGAGAGCATGTTCGTGCAGAGCAGGACGTCGACGGGCGTCGGCGCGATGCCGGCGCTCCCAGGCTCCCGCGGCCGGCCGGCGCCCTCTACGGCCGCCTCCAGGCCGCGCAGTATGTCGGGTATGTCGCTCGAGTCGATGCGGCTCGTCAGCTCCTCCTTCATGAGCAGTGCGTCCTTGTACGCCCGCCCGCCGTCCTTTTTCCCGCCGCCTCCGCCGGCGGCGGCGGCGGCATCCTCCTCAAAGTTGGCGTATATCCTCTGGATGAGGCGCGGAACCGTGTCGTCGTACATCTTGTTGGCCCCGCCGAGGTCGCGCAGGGTGTTGAAGTAGGCCACGAGGGTGTGGTACGGGTCGAGGTCGCCCGGCGCTAGCTCGCCCCCCTCCTCGAGCGCGCGCACCTTGCGCAGGACGGCGGCAGACAGCCTGCCGAGCACCGTCGGGCCGCTTCGCGACGTGACGCACATTCCGACGTACGCCCTGCCTGGCTTGATCGAGGGGTCGGCCCTTGTCGCAAAGAACGACTCGCCGTAGTCTAGGCCCTGCGGGGGAAACACCCTGCTGTCGCGGCGGTCAAAGACCGCGGCTATCTGCCCCGACGCCTTCTTGGCCGTGGCGGTCGAGGCTATGATCTTTGGGCGCCCGGCGCTGCCGCCGGAGCACAGCGCGTCCACGGCCGTCTCGTAGATTCCCGTCAGCGTGCCGAGCGGCCCCGATATCAGGTGCAGCTCGTCCTGTATGACGAGCTCGGGCGGGTCGAGTCGGGCCTGGCCGTGGTCGCCTAGCAGGAATGTCTCGGCGTTGCCGTGCGCGCCGCAGTCCTTGTCGAGCGCGTCGACAGTAAAGCCGTGCTTTTGGCAGTACTTGTCGACGCGGCCGAGGACGGCGCCGGCCTCCCACTTCCACGTGAGCTGCGCAAACTTGTCGACCGTCCCTATCACCAGGGACGGGCACCTGCTGTAGATGTCGTCGTCGACGACGAGGACGGGCAGGTTGGACTCGTAGCCGGCGCCCGGCTTGTCGGAGAATTCGCAGTACTTGTTCGGGCAGTACACGCGGCACTGCTCGGGCCTGCCCGACACGCGGTAGTCGCGTGCTGTAATCTCCTTGCCGCACCAGGGGCACTCGATGATCTGCACGGGGTTCTCGCCGCGCCTCGGCCGGCCGGCCCTCGCCTCCTCGATCGCCTCCCGGGCGCTCTGGAGGCGGTTGGGCGTCGCGCCAGACCCGACCCACAGCCCGACAAGGAACGGCTCGTCGCCCCACTTTGCCGGGGTGCGGCGCCGCACGGACTCGCATGCGCACATGAGGGCCGCGGCCCTGTGGAACTGTTGCAGCGTGAGCAGGCGGAGGGTGTACCGCATGACGACGGCCGTGCCGTAGCGGAGGTGGTTGGCATCGTGGGAGCGCAGGCGCCGGTGCGCCAGCGTAAAGGCGATCAGGCCGAGGTACGCCTCCGTCTTGCCCCCGCCGGTGGGAAACCACAGCAGGTCGGCGGTGCGGCGGCCCTCCGAGGACGGATCCGTGATCGACTCTATGTTGAGGAGGAAGAAGGCGAGCTGGAACATGTGCCACCTGCACTCGCAGGGGCCCGGCTCGTAGGCAGGCGCCTGGAGGCCGGCTCGCTTGTCTCGTATCCACCGGGCGTGCGACATCTGCAGGTACATGGCCCTGTTGGCGAACGAAAAGGCGTCGGCCGCCGCCTCATCGGTCGAGACGATCTCGATGCCGCGCCGGATGCGCCGCAGTGCGCGCCGGCACTCGGCTGCCTGTCGGTTGGCGGCCGCCCTGTGGCGGGCCGGCATCCGTGCCGCGCGCGGCTCCAGATCGCCGGCTATCCAGGCCTCGTACTCGTCGGCGAGCGGCGAGAGGAGGGCGGCATAGTCAGCCGCCTTTGCCTCGTACAGCGTCCTCATGTCCAGGTATGCGGCATCGGAGGGGCGGGGTCCGACGTGGGGCACGTCGTACCGCGGCACAAAGGTCGTCTCTAGGGACGAGACGGCGCCGTGCTCGGCCGCCTCTTTTTCGTCCCACACTACGGCGCAGCAGTGGCCGGCCGCCACATGGACTTTGTCACGGAACATCATCTCAAAGAGGGCGTGGTCGGGGTCGACCTGGTCGCCGTCCGGCGGCGGCGCGGCGGCGGCGCCGACGAATATACGCGCATTCCCGCCTGCGGCGCCGTCCGGCGGCAGCAGCGTTATTCGCGGTTGGAAGGCGCACCGCGAGACGCCCGGCGGCGCAACCGCGAGGTGGATGTTCGTGTTTACCACGAACACGCGCAGGGCCGGGCCCCCGCCCGGGCCTCCGGCCTTGACAGAGTACCGAACCTCGAACTCTGGGTGGTCCTGCAGGGGCACGGATGCGGGGCCGGGCCGGCCCACGGGAATGTCGATGGTCTCCGAGTGCGGGACGCGCCGGAACCGCCTGGCCTTCGAGTCCTCGGAGGGCTCTTCGACGTACGTACCGTACTCGATGCGCGCCCGCACGCGGCTTGTGCCCGGCGCGAGGGTGCAGCTAAGTCCGAACGACGACGGGTTGGCGCCCGTGGAGGGAACGCCCCCGGCGCCGGCGGCGGAGTGGCCTGCGCCCGCATCGGCGTCTCCGCCGTCGGCGGCGGCGGCCCCGCCGCCTGCCTGCACGCCGGATCGCCCCTCGTTGTCCTCCTCGTCTGCCTGCATGTGGCGCGGGAACAGTATGCCCGACATGTACCCGCGCAGGGGGCTCTCGCTCGACGGCAGCTTCTCTTCGGGGCCGCCCCGCGGCCCGACTATGTCGGCGCGCAGCTCGTCGATGAGCATCTCGCGCACCTCGAGTGCTCCTTGCCTGCGGAGGCGGGGGGCAGGCTCGCCGTGGGCGGGGGGCAGACGGGACGAATCGCGGAGCTGATTGGCGCCGGGGGCGGCATCGCCGGCAGAGCTCATGCTCCTCCGCCCCCTCCTCCCGTGCAGGCCGACAACACGGCCGGCCGGATATTGCTCAATAAAAGCGTGCAGTGTGAGGGCCAGCGAGTGGCCATAGCCCTGCACGGGGCGTTTGGCCAATACTGAAGCAGCTGCGCCGTTCCATGCCTATTTCTGACTTGCCGCTGTAAAGACTTTGTAGACTACAACCGCATGCCGGAAGCTATGGCGCAGTGCGATGCCAGCCCCCGTGCGTCCCCCCCCCCCACAAGTAAACCCAAGTGATCATGACACTCGGCAGCGCGAGATCCTGTGGGCAGGAGCAGGCCATCATGGGCGGTTGTCGCGCCCATACAGTTGTTTATGATCGCCAAGATCAACCAGGTGGACAACATGTGCATGGCAGCCTATGCGATAGATAAGACTAACAGGTTTTGTGAGGTGAAATCCGTAGCAATCATGGTACGTCCATGCTTTTTTTTTCACCAAGAGTTGATGAGTCATTGCACGATTCCGGTTCGTCGATAAATGCATCAGGCAGGCGCTGTGCGGGCGCATTGCTTTTAATGTTTTTGAGCGCCTTCGTTATTCTGGGATGGCTTGATACCTTCCAATGTGTCATTCTTCAAGGACCCTCTTCACATGCTTTTTATATTCGGCAGGCGTGTATGTTTTGGCGACGTATGTCCCCGAGTCAATGGCTTTGAGCGTCTCTTCTATTTCGGGATTGAATTTTTCGTAGTCGTCTGCATCGCTTGCGGCGCTTTCAAGCAAGCCGTTCTTGATCAGGCTGTTTGTCGTGTACTTGGGATAAGCGTTATAGGCGTCCCTTAATAAGTCGTGTAGATTTCTTTTGTTGAGGCGTGCAAGCTTGTCATACAGCTCCTTTATCACCGATCCATTGTCCCTGACCAGTGTGCGCAGAATTTTCCTGCCCTTGGGCTTGAGGGCATACACGTAGATCGTGTGCCCATCTGGTGTGGTCTGCCGTGCTTCGCCAAGAATGTTTGCGTCAATGCAGAACCGCACATCTTCTGCCAGATCACGGCTGTATGGGCCATAGTGGTATGGCTCCCAGTCGTGGTAAAAGTCAAGGTCCAGCAGGTCGTCCCTGCACAGATGCGCGGCGATGAAGCCATACTTTTGCAGGCGTAGCCTTCCCCGAACCGTCAGCTCGTTTACGAGGACGACTAGTCGCTCGGGTCCCGCCATTCCCGCGCCCCGCCCATCCCGCCATAATAGTCCATTGGACGGCGGGGAGGCACCTCGCCATCTTCCACAAGCCGCGGCTCGGGGCGAAAGCCGTGCATGGCCTGCCGCCGGTTCCTGGCGGGCCGAAGTAGCCGGCGGCAGGGGCAGGCGCCCCCCCCCCAAACGCAGATATGCCGGCCGGCGCGGGGCACCGCGTGGACGCCGACATGGTCAACCACCTGCTGCACATGCAGGCGGCGCTCGCCACCGGAAGGTCCAACCGCCACTTCCGGCTCAACAAGAGGCACGGCCTGGCGATACGCAAGTCGAACATGGAGGACGGCGCAATGGCCGACACGGTGTGGTCGCTCGGTGAGATCCACACGTGCGGCGCCGCGCAGGAGTACTTTGGAATGATCGACGCGAGGAGGGCCGGCAAAGTCATCGACCGGTTCGAGGGCGCGTGGCCCGACTACGGAGAGGCCGTCCGCAACCGCAAGCGGTGCATCCTCGACCTTGCGATGCGCCATGCCGGCCGCGCCGGCATACGGCAGGCCGTCATACTCGGCGCCGGGTTCGACGCGCTGTCGCTCGAGATCGCCGCGCGCAGCAGGCGCGCCGTGTCGTCGTACGAGGTCGATGCGGCGGCGATGCCGTACAAGCGCCAGGTCATGTACGACGTGGACGGCGGCGCCGCGCCGGACTATCTCAGGTGCATTACGGCCGACCTGTCGGCCATTACGCCGCGCCGCCTCGGCACAGCGCTCACAAAGGAGGGATGGGACTACGACCGGCCGTCGCTCGTCGTCGCCGAGGGGATCACGCAGTACCTGCCAAAGTCCAAGCTGGCCGCCCTGCTCTCGCTGTTCCGCACCCCGAACGGGTCGTCGCGGATCATAATGGAGTACATACGGGACAAGTCCTCGATCGACCCCGGCAGGGCCGGCGTGCCCGAGCAGCTGCTCGGCTGGCACGGCGTCATGATCGGCGTCGACAGGCTGTCGAGGTACTCTGACGCGCAGGCGCTCGACTTTGCCGCGGGCGGGACGGGGCGCGGCGGCAGGGCCGGGGTCGACGCGGCCGCGGCCGCGGGCATGAGGATCGCCGGCCCCGCGCATATGGAAAAGGCGCGGACGGGGGACAACGCCTTCTTTCCGGACGACCGCAGCGGGTGGTTTGCCGTGTGCCACGGCCCCATCTAGCCCCGCGCGCAGTCCGGCCGGGCGTGAGTGGGCGCCGCCCCTGCCGCCGCCTCCAAGTCCCTGCCGCATGCGCCCATCTCCCTGCTCGCCCGGTGTGCGGCGCGGCCGCCTCGGCTGCCGCGGCGCAGCAGCGGGGGCGTTCCGGCGTACGCCGCGGCGGGGAGCGGGATCAGCTGGCGCGGGCGCGGGCGCTTCGCGCTAGGAGGGTGCATCCGCGTGACCCGCTAGCGCAAGCGGCGCAATCACGGGAGTCAGCGCGGCCAGGACGGCCTGCCTAAAGGCAGGACTCTGCCGCTCCAGGTCGGCGACTGCGGGCGAGACCGCATAGTATGCGCCGTTGAGCCAGGCCATGAGCGCGGCGCCCGAGTCCGTCCCGCGCACGGCGGCATCGCGCATCTCGCGCAGCGCCTGCACCTGCGGCGCCAGCTCCGTGCCGTACGCGGCCGTCGCGACAAGGCAGCCCCCTCCCTCCGGCGCTGGAGACTCTTGCGCGGCGCCCCCTACAATCTGGCAGACGCCGTCCTCGTCAAGGGCAGTGCCGGGGCCGCACAGGGCAGGAGGATCAGAGTCTGAGGAGGGAGGCGCGTCTGGGGCGGCTTGGGGCGGCGCGTCGCTGCCGTCATCCGATTCCGGCCGGGCGGCAGGGGCCGCGTCGTCTCGCGCCGCATCCGTGGCCGGTGCCTGGTCTGGTGCGGCCGCGGGGGCCGGTGCGGGGTCGGGGGCCGCGGGGGCCGCGGGAGGAGGCGGAGGGGGTGCGGGGTCGGGGGCCGGTGCGGGGTCGGGGGCCGCGGGAGGAGGCGGAGGGGGTGCGGGGTCGGGGGCCGGTGCGGGGTCGGGGGCCGCGGGAGGAGGCGGAGGGGGTGCGGGGTCGGGGGCCGGTGCGGGGTCGGGGGCCGCGGGGGCCGCGGGAGGAGGCGGAGGGGGTGCGGGGTCGGGGGCCGGTGCGGGGTCGGGGGCCGCGGGGGCCGCGGGAGGAGGCGGAGGGGGTGCGGGGTCGGGGGCCGGTGCGGGGTCGGGGGCCGCGGGAGGAGGCGGAGGGGGTGCGGGGTCGGGGGCCGGTGCGGGGTCGGGGGCCGCGGAAGTCGGGAGCGCCCTAGCCGGGACGGGCGGAGGCGACGCGCCGTCGACCTGGAACGTGGTGATCCCGACAACCTTTCCCCTAAATGTCACCAGCACCTCGTACGTTCCCGTGGGCGACTCCGAGTCGAGCATCACCGGCAGGCTGTACCTTCCGGTCTCCGTGGTATAGATTAGGCCTCCGTCCGTGTTTCCGTCGGGGCGCGTGATCGTAATCGCCACGCGGTCGCCATCCTCGCGATTGTGCAGTATGCCGGACACTGTCGCGTATACGGTCTGGCCGTACCTTACGGAGTAAAAGCCCTCGTCTACGGCGACCGTTCCCCGATCGGCGGCGGCGCCTGCGCCGCCGCGGCCCGGGGCGGTCCCGGCCGAGACGGTGACGGTCCCGGACATCCAGGGATGGACCACGCAGTAGTACGGATAGCTGCCGGCTGCCGCAAACGTGTGCGCAAACGCGGATCGGGGCCCGATCAGGCCGCTGTCGAGCCGCCCGTCCGGCCCGCCCCCTGCTGTGCCGCCGACCACCGTATGCGCCGAGCGGTCGCCGTTGGTCCACGTCACCGTGCCGCCCGTGCCGATCGATGCGTCCGACGGCACGTAGCACGTGTCGTTGTCCTCGCAGCCGGGGACCGACGACCCGAGCAGTATGCTGACGTCCGCGCCGGCCGCCGGCGCGGCCGGCGGCAGGGCAGGATCCGGCTCCGAAGGGACCGGGACCGGATCGGCGCGGCCGCCGGCCCCGCCGGCTCCTCCGCCGCCGCCCGGCGTCGGATCCCGCGGCAGTTCCGGCTCGAATGGCGGGGCGCGCATGCCGCCGCCGGGCGCCGAGACCTCCCTGTACTTGGCCGTTATTGTGACAAGGCGCTCGGACAGCTCGTCGCCCGTGATGATGAGCAGCCCGCCGTTGCTGGACACCGACTCGCAGAGGCCCCCGTACCTCAGGTACCCCTCGCCGTAGCAGGACTCGGACGAGTAGTGGCTGAACGGCTCGCCGTCGGACCACCTGTCGAAGGACTCCCTGCCGGGCACGACGTACACGTCGAACCCGTGGGTCGGATCGTCGATCGAGACGTGGTACTCGAACGAGGTGATCTCCCGGGACGTGCAGAACGGCACATAGTGCGCGTGGTCCACGACGGTTGCCAGCTCGGTCTCGACGATCCCGTACGTCTTGTCGAGGGCCACGGGGTACATGATGCTCGACCGGTCGCGGGTGTGGCCGTACCCGAGTATGTGCCCGATCTCGTGCGTCATTATCTGCGCTACGTGCTGCCCTGAGTACGGGTGCCAGCGGTCCATGCAGTGGCTGTCGCCCAGCCCCACCTCTATGAACCGGTTGCCGTACGCGTACCCCACGTGCTCTACGCCAAAGTCCCTCACCCACTGCACGCTAAAGTCCGCATCGCGGCGGCTGTCGGCGACGTAGAACTCGGTCCCGGGAAGACGGTCCGACCAGTACTCGGTCGACTCGTACATGACGTTCGATGCGTACGAGGCCCAGTCGGGAAGCTCTTCGGTGTAGACGAGCAGGCTCGTCTCGGCGTGCGACATAGGCGCGGCCGCGGCCGCAGCGCACAGCGCCAGGGCGGCCCCGACAAGGACGCAAGGCTCGGGGCGCACGGGCGGGGCGCGAGGGGCGATCCTAATATCGTCTGCGCAGGAGTGCCGCGCGGGCGGGGCGCGCCCGGGGGTCGGGCTGGACGGCAGGCCTGGAGCGGAGCCCCCTTCGCCGGCGCCGTCACAGGCGCACCGGAACGCCCGCATCGAAGAGGAACCGCTTGACGGCGGCGATGCCGTACGAGCCGTAGTGGAATATCGACGCGGCAAGGGCCGCATCGGCCGCGCCGTCCCTTCCCGCAAGCACCTCGGCCATGTGGGCGGGGGTGCCGCACCCGCCCGAGGCGACGACCGGTATCCCGACCGAGCCAGACACGGCCGACGTGAGCTCTAGGTCGTACCCGTCCTTTGTGCCGTCCCGGTCGATGCTCGTGAGGAGGACCTCGCCGGCGCCCATCTCCTGCGCGCACGCGGCCCATGCGACGGCGTCGATGCCGACAGGCCTCTTGCCGCCGTACACGTGCACCTCGAACCAGAAGGGGCGCCCGTCGGCATCGCGGCGCACGTGGACTGGCCCCGCGATGCCGGCGCCGTCCCCTCCTCCCCATCCCCTGGCCGCCCCGGCCGCCGCTTCCGCCCCGCCGCCCAGGCCGTAGTTGCGCTTTGCGTCGATGGCCACGACAACGCACTGCCTGCCGAACAGGTCCATGAGGCCGGTGAGGACGGACGGGTCGCGGACGGCGCCGGTGTTGATCGCGACCTTGTCGGCGCCGGAGAGCAGTATGTCGCGCGCGTGCCGCAGCTCGCTCACACCGCCGCCGACCGTAAACGGTATGTCCAGGACGCCGGCGACGTCCCTTACGAGCGCAGTTATCGTCCTGCGCCGCTCCTCGGATGCCGTAATGTCCAGGAAGACGAGCTCGTCGGCGCCCTGCTCGCCGTACCTTGCGGCAAGCTCGACGGGATCGCCGGCGTCGCGCGTCGAGACGAACCTCGTCCCCTTTACGACGCGGCCGCCGGACACGTCCAGGCACGGGACGATCCTCCTCGTCAGCGGCATGCCTCTTTCTTGGCCTCCCGTATCGTGACCCGCCCCTCGTAGAGGGCCCTGCCGAGTATGACGCCGGCCGCGCCGGCCCTCTTGACTAGCCCCACGTCGGCGGCAGACGAGATGCCTCCGCTTGCGATCACGGCCGTTTCGGGCTCGGCGCACGCCCGGCCGAGCCAGTCCAGGTCGGGGCCCTCCATCGTCCCGTCCCTGCCGACGTCGGTGAGCAAAAACTCGCGCGCGCCGCCCTCCGCGAGCGACCGCACCCCCTCGAGCAGCGGCACGCCCGTGTCGCTCTGCCAGCCCCTCACGAGTATGCTGCCGCCCGAGTGGTCGACGGATACGACGATCCGGCGCGGGCCGTGCCGGGCAAGGAGCGAGCGCAGTGCCGGCCGGTCGGCGAACGCGAGCGTGCCGACGACCGTCCGGCTGCCGTCGATCGAGTCGAGCAGGGCCGAGACGGCGCGCGGCGTGCGCAGTCCGCCGGCGATCTCGACGGGAACGGTCGCGTGGCGGCACATGTCCCTCACTAGGCGCAGGTTGGATCCCGACCCGAGGGTCGCGTCCAGGTCTACGATGTGCAGCATGTCGGCGCCGTCGGCCTCCCACCTTCGCATGACGGCCACGGGGTCGTCGCCGTACACGGTCTTGTCGGCCGGGTTGCCGCGCAGCAGGCGGACGACCTTGCCGCCCAAGAGGTCGATGGCAGGAATGACCCTCACTTGGCGCACCCCCTCAGGAAGTTTTCGAGCATGATGCGCCCGGCGGGGCCGGACTTTTCCGGGTGGAACTGCGTGCCGGTGATCGAGCCGGACTCTACCACTGCGGGCACCCTCGCGCCGTAGTCGGCCTCGGCGGCCACGACTCCGCCTCCGCCGTCAGCAGGCCTCGCCATGTACGAGTGCACAAAGTAGGCCCATATAGGCCCGCCGCCGGCGCCTGCGCCCTCTAGGAGGGCAGACGGGCGCGTCTCCTCGAGGCTGTTCCACCCCATGTGGGGCACCTTCATCGTACTCGGCAGGTCGACGACCTCGCCGGGCAGCAGGCAGAGGCCGCGCTCCGAGCCCTCGGCGCTGCGCTCAAAGAACGCCTCCATGCCGAGGCATATGCCGAGGACCGGAAGGGAGCCGCCGGACATGGCCTCGAGGACGGCGTCGGGCAGGCCGGCGCGCAGGGCCCTCACCGACGGGTCAAAGTTTCCCACGCCGGGCAGGACGATCCCCGAGTAGGGGTGCGACCTGCCGAGGGACTCTATCACGTCGACTGCGGCGCCGGCGCGCTCGAGGCCCGCCCGTATGCTGAATATGTTTCCGGCCCCGTAGTCGAAGACGGCGATGCGGCGGGCCATGTCACATGTTACCCTTTGTGCTCGGCGGTCCGGCGCGCCGCGGATCCCTCGAGGCCGCTGCCCTTAGGGCGACTGCGAGCGACTTTACGGCAGCCTCGGCCCTGTGGTGGTCGTTCTCGCCGTACCTGACCGACAGGTGCACGCAGCAGTCGAGGTTCTCGAGGAGCGAGCGGAAGAAGTGGTCGAGGTCCTCGCGCGCGACGCCCTCTATGTCCTCGCGGCGGAGGGCCACGTCGAGCGAGCAGTGGCGGCGGCGCACGAGGTCGACCGAGGCGTCGGCAAGGGCCTCGTCCATGGGGACGGACGCGTGGCCGAACCGCACTATTCCCGAGCGGTCGCCGAGGGCCTCGTCGATGGCAGAGGCGACCGTAATGGCCGTGTCCTCGATGAGGTGGTGGCCTATGCCGTCAAGCGACCTTGCGCTCACGTCCAGGTCGATCATCGAGTGCTTTGAGAGGGACGCGAGGAGGTGGTCGACGAACCTTGCGCCCGTGCGGGCGCTGCACGCGCCGGTCCCGTCGATGTCGACGGCCACCTCGACGGACGTCTCGCCTGTCGTGCGCGTGCGCGAGGCGGTGCGGGAGTCGGGGGCGGCAGGGTGCTGAGGCGGAGGCGGCGCCATGCGGGGGCGGCAGGGGGGCGCAATTTATGGGTTGGGCGCTGGACGGAGACAACCCGTGCGGAGCCCGGCCGGCATGCGCCGGTGTCTTACCAGGCGTGCACAGGAGCGTCGATCGCCCGGTATAGTAGTCTAGCCTAAAGCGTCACGCGCACCGCGCAATTGCACGATGTGGCGGCAATGCAGGACAACCTCTTGCAGTGCGCCGGACACGGCGCCGTGTGCGCCCCACATCGTCCTTCCCCGACATGTGTCGAGTACGTAGGATGTCGCCCTGCGAGGAGACCCACGCGATGACGACGCCCGACACATGCGCCACCGCGGCAGCAGCCGGCAGAGGTGGCACCCGGCGGCCGCCATCGGCAGGTACGACATGGCACGGCGCATCGAAAACGATGCGGCCCGTCTGAGTTCAGCAGATGTGAACGCATTCTGAATGCTGACCGGTTGTCCAGTCTCCTCGGCTAATGGGCAGGCATTGGTTGCAGAGGATGGCCGGCAGGGCACAGAGGGCGCGCCGATAGCCGATATAAAGCACAGATCGTCCGAAGTGTACCACCGCCGATGTCTGCCGGCATCCAGGCTAGCGATCGGCGTACGAATTTGCAAGTTCCGAGCCGCAGGGCAGTACTTGCACACTGTGCCGTTTTCCGTTTATCTTGATCTTTTGGGCGCGCCAAAACACGTAGAAAAATTTTCGTTTGCGGCCCTTGATGAGCAGTAACAATTTTGGGTGACATTTCCTGTTTCTAAGAACATTCCGTTCAATCAGTGGAATTAGTCTGGAGGTGGGCAGAAACTTTTCCAGAACCCGCGTCTGCTCTACATTGCCGCTTTTGAGTTCAACGAGCGACACGCGCGGTGGAAGCGTGTCGCGGATCACTATACAGTCGCAGGCTTTGCTACTTTTGATCACATCCTCGCCCTTTACCACTGCATAGTCGTCAATCCCAGTCAGGCTCAAGGAGCAGCCATGTTCACGGCAGCTTTCCCGCACAGCATTTCCGAACGTTGCGCGAGCCAGATGCCGCAGGTTTGCCCCGGGTGACGATTGTGCTGTCAATTCATGTACTCCTCGATGCGTATGTTGATGTCGTATAAAAATTTTTCGGTGTCGATAAACTCATCTTGTAAAAATCCATCCTCGGCCGACATGTCAATCTTCTTGGCGACGCAGCCGCCCTTCTCGTCTGGCGCAAAGAGATGCGGCGCGACCTCGTTCGGGCAAAGGTACAGATTGTCCGTCCCCACCGCCCGCCTTCGCTTTTCAGGAGGCAGGGGGCTCACCTCTAGGTACTGGCTGACTGCCTCGAACAGCGTGCCGCTGTGCGTCGTAATCATGACGTTGGCGCCGCCCCTCACAAGGCCTACTAGGTGACCGGCTAGGCGTATTTGGTTGCGTGGGTGCAGATGGGCCTCTGGCTCTTCTATGATGAGCATTCCACCGCGCCCCATGCTGTGCTTGAGGTACAGCGTGATCGGGGCAATCTCGGAAACCGTCGACGATGCCCGGTGTATCGGCACCTTGTCGGCATGGTTCCTGTAGACGAGTTCCGGCAGGGCGTGGCGGCCGGGGTAGATCAGGGACACTCGCCCACCAAGCATGTCGCTTTCAATTTGCTCGCCGTGCTTCATATAGGGACCGCGAAGTGGCTGGATGTTGATTATTGCCGTGGCAAAATCAGAAACCACGCCCGGCAGTCCCGGGGCATGCCCGCCACGCGTTCCGCCAAGAGATGTACCGTCTATCATGCCTGACGAAATTGTCCTGTGCGCCTGCAGTATGCCCGTCCGCCCTGCCGGAAAGTAAAAGCTGCCTGCCGGCAAGCCAGGGATCATTCTGGGCATGATTCTTTCTTCAATCATGCTGCAAAGGCGGCGCGCCGCGGTCGCCGCAAATTTGTGTGCGATCAAGCCGGGGTGTATTCGGCAGAGAATTTCGTTGTCGGCGACGAACTCTGCATCCAGTTGCGGCAGGCCAGAAGCCCTTGTCGCCTGGAGCGAGATAGAGATCTTCTCGGGCGATCCCAGCTCGAACCCGGATGCCCCATACCTCAAGATCTGCCGGCGGCCGGCCTTCAAGTCCACAGAAAAGCGCTTTGTCTTGCCCCTAGCCAAGCTTTGCAACGGGGATGCAAAGTTGAGCTCCAGCTCCCGTTCAAGCCTCGCAGCGAGGCGTTGTCGACATGACGATGTTATCTGAGATGCCAGGCGGGGCGGGCACTTGTACACCCTTCCTGGCGCGAGGGAGAGGAGCGCCTCCGCCATGTTTTTGTCCATGGCGCTAGATACGGCCTTGCCTCCGTCGGGTGCGGCCGTCGCCATATGGCGCCTTGCCGTGCCTAGCCCCGAGGAAATAATCGAGTGGGCCAGCATCGCTGCGTACGATTTTCCCGTGTTGCTCGGGCCTATGAAGATCGTAAGGGGCCGCAGCGAGAGCGATGCCCTCTTGATCGGGCCAAAGTTCCTGATCGCCATGTCCAAATGCAGTGGCGCGACGTCTTCTTGCGCGGGCTCGGCAGCCGGCATGGGCGCATCCAAGTGCTGTGCAGGGCGCCTGCCAACCCGTGTCTTTCGCTTCTCGCTCTTTCCCTTCACGACCGCCGGTGTATTTTTGTCTAATATATATATGAGGCGTACGGGACAGCAAGGCATCAATGCCTGTGGGCTGCCGGAGATGGCGCGCCAGAGCCCGCGCGCGGCGGCAGTCGAACCTGGAGGAAGATGTGGCGGGCGCAGCTGCCGAGAAGCGGCCGTTCCGGCGGCGATCGCGGGCGCGGACAGGCGCGGCAGCGGGCGCGCGCAGGCCCTAGGCGCGGCCTCTGCCGGCGGCGGCGGCATCGGCCGCCTCCAGCACGCCTGGCAGGAGCAGTATGGAGTCGAGGACGGCGTCGGCCCCGCCGGCGTCGAACATCTCTAGCCGCCCCCGCGGGCTCGACGTAGAGCCCGTGATGCCGCAGAACGCGACCTCTATGTCCTCGCCGGCGCTTTCAGCGGCCTGGCCGGCCCTGCGGGCCATGAGCAGGTCCTCGTACGAGTCGCCGGCGTACAGGCAGCGGCGCCCGCCCATGGCCCGTATCGAGCGGAGGAGCGCCTCTGGGTTGGGCTTTGCCATTTCGCGCGGCTCGTCCTCTAGGAACGCGGACGCGCGCATGTCAAGGACGTCGAGCAGGGGGCCGAGCGTGTGCCGCGCCGGCGCGATGCCCCTCCCCGTCACGAGCGAGGCGCGGCCCGAGAACCTATCACGCAGGGCCTCGAGCACGCCGCGCGTGGCAACGACGCGGTCTCGCTCGATGAGGCCCTCTTCGGAGAACGGCGAGGGCGCTCCGGCGAGCCTCTTGTACAGGGCGGGGCCGTAGAAGAGCTGGTCGAACATGTCGCGGACGGGGCAGGGCCGGCCGGGCTCGGGCGGGTACGGGCCGAGCGACAGGCGGGCGGCGCGGATGTCCTGCGCTGCGCGGGCCAGGTGGCGCTCGACGGACGCCACGCCGCGGTCGTCGGCGGCGGCTGCCGCATCGAGCACCGCACGTGCAGAGTCGGCCCCGGCCTGGCGCGCTACGACAACCGACAGGGCGATCGCGTACGCTACGTCGACCTCGTCGTTGAACCCGCCGGCCGCCTTGAAGTCGTCGATCATGGCAGGCGTGACGGCCGGCGGGTCGGCTATTCCGGCCAGCCGCCCTAGCGCGTGGCGGACGGTCGATGCGATGGCCGCATCGTACGACTCGGAGACGTCGACGAGCACGCCGTCGCAGTCGAGCGCGATGCAGTCGGCAGAGGCCAGGCGGGAGTAGGCGGCTGCGCCGCCGGCAAGGTATGCGCCCTCTCCGGCCGGGCGCAGGGCTCGCAGCGGCCTCGTCGCACGTTCACCCCAGGAGGTCCCTCACGGCTAGCAGGAACCTAGAGTTCATCTCGCGCGTGCCGATCGTGACGCGCAGGCACCCCTCGCGGCGGCCTATCCGGCCCAGGCGCCTCACCGAGATGCCCTGCTCGGCGAGCGCGGCGTGCACGCGGCGGTGGGCCCCGCCGGCGTCGAACAGGACAAAGTTGGCGTCAGAGTCGAACACGTCAAACGCCCCGTGCGAGCGCAGCTCGCGCGCGACGCGCGTCCTCTCGCGGCGCACAAGGTCGGCGACCTCGCGCACCTGCCCCGAGCGGCGCAGCGCCTCTATGCCCGCCTCTACGGCCAGCGAGCTTACGGGGTATGGGTACCCCACGGCCCGGTTGTACGCCTCGGCGATGCGCCCGCCGGCGGCAAAGTAGCCGAGGCGCAGGCCGGCGAGCCCGAACGACTTTGAGAACGTGCGGACGACGGCCAGGTTGTCGATGCGCCTTGTCCACCGCACCGCCGTGTAGCCGGCAAACTCGGCGTACGCCTCGTCGATTACGACGAGGCCGTCGAACGCGGATGCAACGTCCTCTAGGTCGGTGCGGCCGAGCTGGAAGCCGGTCGGGTTGTTGGGCATGTCGAGGTAGAGCATGCCGGGCGCGCCGCGCGGGCCGCCCTTGAAGGCGCGGCAGGCGGCCAGCAGGGCCCCCGCGTCGAGCGTCATGTCGTCAGAGTAGGGCACGGATGTGACCGGAACCGAGTAGAGGCGGCAGCGGTCCTCGAAGAAGGCAAACGTCGGCGAGGATGCAAGGACGCGCCCGCCCTGGCCTGCGACGAACGCGGCGAGCAGCTGGTCGAGTATCTGGTCTGACCCGCTGCCGATGCCGACCGACGAGGCCGGCACCCGCAGGTGCCGCGCGATGGCGCCGGCAAGCCTCTCCGCGCCGCCGAGGGGGTACTCGCGGACGTCGACGGCCTTGCGGGCGGCGCGCAGGAGATCGGCCTGGAACTGGCGCGGCATGGCCATGTTCTCGTTCGAGTCGAGCTTTAGGTAGCCGGCGGCCCGGGCGGGGGGAGCGGAGGCAGGCTGCGAGGATGGCGGGGATGCCCGGCCGGCCGCGGACGCCGCCTGCCGCGCGGCCGAGGGCGGGAGGTCGGGCTTTTCGTATCCCTGCATCGCCGCGTACCGGTCGGCAAGCCGCTCTAGGGCCGCGCGGCCCCGTCCTGCCGGCGCGGCCGGCTTGGCGGCCCGGCCCGCGGCGCGCCGCCGCGGCGCGGCCCTAGCGGGAGCCACCTGCAATCCTCTCCTCGACGGCCGCATGGTGCGCAGGCAGGCCCTCCGCCTCTGCAAGGGCCTTGATGTTCGCCGAGACGCCCTTTAGCTCGCGCCTTGTCGTGCGCAGCACGGTTACGAGCCGGACAAAGTCGAGCGCCGAGAGCGGGCCGCGCGCCCGGGCAAGGCCGCCGGTCGGCAGCACGTGGTTTGAGCCGAGCATGTAGTCGCTCGCCGACGACGGCGAGTGGTGCCCTGCAAGGACGAGGCCTGCCGGAAAGGGGTCGGCCAGGGCAGTGGCAGCCGACGCCCTGGCCGATGCGCCGCTGGCGTCCCCGACCATCAGCTCGAGGTGCTCGGGGGCAACGGCCCGGACAAGCGCCTCGGCATCCCCGAGGCTGCCGCACACGGCGATGAACCCGTGGGCGGACAGGGCAGACCGGACAATCCGGCCGCGCGCCGCACCCCTGGCGGCGGCAAGTACCTCTGATGCGATCTCGCGCGCCTTGGCGCCCGAGTCGGTGGCCACAAAGCAGAACGCATCGCAGCTGTGCTCGGCCTGCGAGACGAGGTCGGCGGCGACGAGGCGCGCATCGGCCGACGAGTCGGCCAGTATGCCGAGCTCGGTCGGCCCCGCCACCATGTCGATTGCGACGTGCGCCGAGGCGATCGACTTTGCCAGGGTCACAAACCTCCCGCCCGGCCCCGTTATCTTGTCGACTCGCGGCACCGCGGCCGTGCCGTACGCCAGGGCCGCTACGGCCTGCGCGCCGCCCATGCGATACACCTCGGTCGCCCCGCACATGTCGGCGGCGGCGAGCGTAAGGGCGTCGACCGACCCGTCGGGGGCCGGCGGCGTGGCCACGGCGATGCGCCGGACGCCAGCGGCCCGGGCCGGCACGACCTGCATGACGGCCGAGCTCGGGTACCGCGCAAGGCCGCCGGGCACGTAGCAGCCGACGCTGGCGATCGGCGCCATCCTCCTCTCGAGTACGGTCCCGACCGGCGTCCGGGTCGAGGCCCTGCCCGAGGCGAACTCGCGCATGACGGCGCGCTCGGAGGCGAGCAGGCGGCGGCGCGCCTCGTCAATGGCCGCTAGCGCGTCCGGCGGCGCGTCGCGGCGCGCCCGCCTGATCTCGGCGCGCGAGACGCGCAGGGGCATGTCGTGCCGCGAAAAGCGCCGCTCGTGCTCGGCCACGGCCTCGTCGCCCCGCTCGCGCACGTCGCGCATGATGCGCTCGACCGCGCGCCGGTCGCGCTCGGGCGGCGGCGGGGGCCGAGCGGACGCGGCGAACTCGGCGATCGCGCCCTTGCGGACGCGGACGATGCGGATTGCGCCATCCGCGGCGGCGGCGGCGCGGCTACTTTTCCTCGTCTCGCTTTACCTCCTCGAGTTCGAGTATCTGGCGCGGCTCGTGGACGACGAGGCCCTGCGCGGTGCGGCGGAGCCGCGGGATGAGCTTGTGGTAGTCGGACTTTAGTATGACGGTGTTGACGCCGTACCACTCGCCGTCCTCGCCGGCGAGCCGGCTGACGGTCGGGCGCTTGAGCGACGGGATGTCGCGCAGCAGGCCCTTTAGGTTGGCCCCCTCGACGTTGAGGTACAGGTGGAGGTACTTTTGGCCCTGGACTGCGCCGCGCATGAGCGTCACGATGTCGAATATCTTTCCGCGCTTTGCGGGGTCCTTGAGCGACGCGCGGTTGGCGACGAGGTGCGCCGTCGATTCCGTCACGGTGTCGGCGATCTTTAGCTTGTTCTGGCGGAGGGTCGTGCCCGTCTCGGTCACGTCGATGATGGCGTCGACGTCGTCGGGCGGCTTTGCCTCGGTCGCGCCGAACGACAGGTGTATCTGCACGGCCCGGTTAGAGCCCGTGCGGAGCCACGGCGTGACGATCAGCGGCTTTTTTGTTCCGTGCGCCCTCTTGTACGACGGCAGGCCGGCGATGAACGCGGATGCCGTCGTCAGGTACTCGGACGAGACGCGCAGCGTCCTCTTCCTGCGGGCATAGTCGGCGACCATCGCGTCCATGTCGCGGTACCGGTAGCGGTCCGGAAACGCCACGACGAGCCTTATGCGGCCGTACTCTAGGTCCAGCAGCGGCTCGACGTCGGCCTTTGCCTCGGCGACCCAGTCCCTGCCGGTGATGCCGACGTCGTACAGCCCCTCGGCGACCAGGGTCGGTATCTCCTGCGGGCGCAGCATCTTGACGGCTATGCTCCGGTCGTCAAGGAAGACGCGGTAGGTGCGGCTCTTGCGGGTGACCCTCGTCCACGACCGCTCCAGCAGGCGGAACGTCGCGTCCTCTAGGCTGCCCTTTGGTATGGCAAACTTTACCTGCACGCCGGCCGTGCCGCGAGGGCCCATATAACAGGGCCCTGCGGGGCGGCGGAGAGGATGGAGGGGCGCCCGTATCCACCCGCCCGCCCCCCTGCCGCGCGCGTCACCTTGCCATGCACGCCTGCAGTATCTTGGCGGCCCCCTTCTTGTCCAGGTGCCGGTTGAAGTGCGAGCAGCCCTCCCACTGCGTGCAGCGCGGGCACCCCTCGACGTACTTGCACGGGCACTGCTTGACCAGCCCGGCGGCGCGCTTGATGATCGCCTTTTGCCGCTCGAAGACGGCCTTTGAGAACCCGTTGCCGCCGTTCATCGAGTTGTCGTAGAGCATGACGATCCCCTGCTCGGCGTCGATCATCCCCGCAATGTCGCCGGGGCTCGCCCCCGTGATCATCGTCGCCGCGTGGGCGAGCAGGTGCTTTGCCCCGTGCACGGCCCCGTCGAGCTCGGTGAGCGAGTCGGCAATCGACATCTCGGCGGCAAGCGGCTCGCGCTTGCCGCGCAGGGAGCGGTCGGCCGGCGCGGCCGGCTTTGGGGGCTCGTCGTCCTCGCCGCCGCTACCGCCGCTCCCGCTCCCGCCCCCCTTCTCCTCGGGCCTCGGCTCGGCGATGCGGAACGCGGCGCCCGTCGTCGCGTAGTCGAACTTTAGGTTTGTGCGCGACTCGTGCAGGACGGCCTTGTCCATGGCCGCAAAGCGGCTCTTTTCGTAGTAGCCTGATATGGTGTGGTACACGCGGACGCGGCCGTATCCGGAGGGGGCGCTGCCGCGGCTCGCCCGCGACTCGATCATCCGCTCCATGCGCGCGCTCTTGTATACCACGGGCGTGGTCACGTTCCTTACGTTCACGCGGCGCAGGATCGCCGCCGGGTGGTCGCCCCTGTTCAGGGAGATGGAGCGGTACGTGCGGCGGTCGTGGAAGTAGAGCGCGCCCGGGTGCAGCCAGTAGTAGGCAAGCGGTATCTCGACCTGGCCTATGCGCGTGCGGCGCCCGCCGCCGGTCGCGTCGAGCAGCGTGACGGACGAGCCGATGTCGCGTATGCTGTACGACTGTACGGCCTCCCAGCCCTGCTCGGTGCACCTGTACGTGCCGTCCTTGCCGGCCTCGAGCAGGCCGTCCCGCGCGAGCGCCTTTGCCGTGCCCTTGTGGCCGGAGGGCATCTCGCCGGCGGCGATCGGCCGGTCGAGCGCCATCAGGACGAGCTGCTTTTCGTCTACGGTCGGGTTTTCCATGCCGGGGCCGTGGCTCTTGGCGTCGGCAAGGTACTGCTCGGGGTGGTACGCGTAGTAGCCCGGGATGGCGCTGTTCTCGTCGAGGACCATGACGGCGTTCGACGCCTGCCCCTTGCGGCCGGCCCTGCCGATGCGCTGCAGCAGGCGCGGGTGCGGCGCGTACGACGAGACGACGGCGTCCAGCTTGCCGAGGTTGATGCCGACCTCCAGGGTCGGCGTGCATGCGACCGCCTGTATCGAGCCGGAGCGGAGGCCCGACTCGATGATGGCGCGCCGCTCCTCGGTTATCCCCGAGCGGTGGACGTGTATCTGCAGCTTCGAGTCGCTGCCGTCGATGCCGATCACCTCGGCCTCCTTGCGCGACCTTGCAAACGCGAGCGTCTGGCGCGAGTCGAGGGCGAACATGCGTGTGAGGTCGGTCATGAGCTTGCGCTCGGACTCGGTCCGCACGAGCTGGAGCGTCATCGGGCCGCGGTTGCCCGACCCCGCCACCTCTTCGACGTCGGCCGAGAAGAGCCTCGAGCAGAAGCCGACGGGGTCGTCCATGGTAGCCGACGATGCGACGAGCTGCACGCCGGGGTTGAGGCGGGCGAGGCGCCGTATGATCCAGGACACGTTGGCCCCGAAGAAGCCGGTGTACTGGTGCGCCTCGTCGACGACGATGAAGCGCAGCGAGTCGATTATGCGGCAGAACTGCTCCGAGGCCGCCGACCTCTCGGAGCGCGCAAGGTGGTACGAGACAAAGTCAAAGTTGGTCGCGAGTATGTCCGGCGGGTCGGCCAGCAGGGCCTTGCGGTATCCGGGGTCCTTCTTGCTGCCGTCGAGCTGCTTTGCCGAGACGCCGCATGCGTCGGCGATGCCGCCGATGTTGGCGATCTGGTCGGACGCGAGCGCCTTTGTCGGGTACAGGAACAGCGCCGAGACGCCCTTCTTGCGGCGGCTGCCGCGCCTCAGTATCTCGTCCATGACGGGGACAAGGAACGCCATTGTCTTGCCCGATGCTGTCGAGGCCGTGACGACGACGTTGCGGCCGGAGCGTATCCTTTTGATGGCGTCGGCCTGGAACTCGTAGAGGCGGTCGATCGTACCGCCCACGGCTGCGCGCAGGCGGCGGCTCTTGACGAGCTTTTCGAGCGGCTCTTCGGCGTAGCGGGGCGTCTCGGCGGGGTACGTGTGCTCGTAGACGATCGCGCTGTCCTTGCGGCCGCGCACATGGGCCGCGTACTCGGAGGCGTTGCGGGGCGAGAGGTCGGGGAGGGCCGGCTCGTCGGGGCTGTCGGAGGGCGGGGCGGGTGCCGGGGCGTCCGCGCCGGGGGCGGCGCTCGGGTCGGGGTTGGAGGGGACAGCAAGATCGGGCGCTGTCGGGGCTGGGGCGGACGCGGGGCCGCGGCGGCGGGCTGGGCGACGCTTTGCGGCAGGCTTTTGCACGCGGCGGACAGGGGGCGCCCACTGGCGGGCCGTGGGCGATGTGGTCACCTTGTACTTGCAGAGGCTGCATACCTGCGTCTCGATGCCGTTGACGAGCTGCTCGTAGAGGCGGCCGCGGCACTTTGGGCACACCTTGGGCTGCGCAGAGTACGACATTGACGGCGGCGCGCCGCAGACGGCTTGTATTACTCTTGCGGGGGCGGCGCACGGAAGGAGTCGTCTTGCTGCAACCAGATGCGCGGCTGCTTTCGGGCTCTACATGGAACGACATGCCAATAGGCATTGCGGCGGCTAGTGCGGCAAGATTGACGATCTAGTGAAAAAAAGGGCGGGTTTGCCCCAAGCGGAGTAAGCCTAGCGTGACTTGACATCGAGTGTGCCCCGCGTCGGGTGGCCAGACACGTGGCGAAACCGCGGATTGGACGGATCGGGGCAGGCCCGACGAGGCAGGCGCCTGCGGCGTTTGCCCTTCGGCGCCACCGGGCATCCAGTGGGGGCGCTAGGCATCGGGTGGTAGTCTGCGCGGTACTCGTAGAGTCCATAGGGCAAGCCGTGCGTCTCATCAGGATTGATGCACGGTACACCTTCAGCCCGGGCGACCTTGACCAGAGGACCGTCGCGTGTCCAAAGGGTATACTTCGTATGCTTGGCGTATGCGAGAACAAAGTTGTCGGGATCGTGAAGAAGATCGTGGAGACACTCCATCTCAACGGCATCGGCGCGCATCTCAGGAGTCAGGTCATCACGAACCGTCCTGGCGACGCCTAGCTGTTTAAGCATGGTACGAATGCCTTCAAAATCCACACGCCTTTTCTTGTACATCTCGTGGATGACCGGTTCACAGACATGGGCCACGACACCCTTGAGGATGCCCTGATCCTGCACCATCTTGAAGTAGACCGGCTTGTCGCGCATCTCTATGAGAGGGCATGTGTCAACCGTGACGTGCCTAGGTTTGGGTATTCTTTCCAACATTGCCCGGAGCGCCCAATCTACCTAATATAAGGATACTTATTTTCAATGTAAGTTTGGAAGTGCAACTAAACAACAGTGTAAAGATTTTAGATAAAATTACATCAATGTATGGATAAAATTTTAAAAAGAGATTATTACACGTATAAATCACAAAAAAAGGGCCAAAAATGTGAAAATTTGCCAGATCATGCATACGTAATGGCTATAAGGGCCTATGATCCGGCCCGGCCATGGCCAATGTAGGCGGATATGACCCCATGGCGGCCGACGCCAAGAGGATACGAGAGCTGGTCGTGGGGGGACGGTACTCCAGCACCGGCGCCTTCATCGACAGGGCCGTGAGCATACTGCTTGCATGGGAGAGTGAGCAGCCGCAGGACACGATCAGGATCATGCAGTCAATGATGCCGTTCACGCCGGAGCAGGAAGAATTTCTCAAGGAAAAAATGAAGGATGACGAGCGCATGAAGGACTTTGGGGAGACGGGCGGGGAGGAGTCTGCCCGGCACGCGGTCCTAGGCATTTCGGACCTGGACCACAGGCGTGTGAGGCAGAACATGGAGAAGGCGGCCGAGTTCATGAGGGGGCTGGCGACTCCCGAGCCGGCCGAGTCGTACGGGTACGACGGATACCCCCTGCTGTTCAAGATGTACAGCAGGTTTCTGCCGGTCCGGATCACAATGGCTGTCCTTGCCAACATGCTGTACGAGAGGGGCGAAGATCGCGTGCCGCTCGACGATCTGCGAGGAGCTGCGTACGACATAGCGGAGGAGATAGGCGGGCGCCTCGTCGAAGGTGAGAGAAAGAGTGGCATCGGACGCAACAAGAGGGTCTCGACAGGTCTGCCGACCAAGGCGGCCGACGACAGCCAAGCGGGGGTTGAAAAAAAGGCGCATGTTCAGAAGAGGTTCAAGGACCAGTACGTGGGCAGGGTGCGCAGGGACAGAGCGGCGGGAACGGGGCATGCGGACGGGGCTCCGGCCGCGCTGGGACTGGTGACTATGTTCGAAGAGAACGGCAGGGTTGCAGTGGCGCTCACCGACGCAGGCAGAAGGTTTTGCATGCTGGACAACCCGGTGGTAAGCGGCGAGTACGGTGGCGGCAGGGCACTGGGGGACGAAGAGGCCGCGTTCATACTAGGCGAGCTGCTTCCGCGCCTGCCCTTGGAGCATGCGCTTGCAGGCGCGGCCGTCGGGGCGGCTGAAAGGGCAGGCCCCGAGGGAATCACCACGCCGGAGCTGGACAGGATATTTCTAAAGGAAGCCAGGGCGTTTGCCAAAAAGAATCCAGAGGCAGGCGGCAGGCTGGGACTCGAGGGGTTGGACAAGGAGGCGACGAGTGCGCGCATAGTAGGCTGGAGGGTGGCGACCATGGGCAGGCTGGCCGAGCTCGGCGCAGTGGAGTGGAGCGTCAAGAAGGACGGCTCGTCCGTGTTCCACCCCGGCAAGGGCGGTAGCTAGCAGTCTGGCGGCAGCCGGCTTGGCTTATACCTTGTAGCCATAGTCGTGTATGCCTTAGTGCGGTCGCTAGCGGGCAGTCTGGCGGCAGGCGCATCGGGCTTGCCTGTGCGGCGACCATGTCTGGTGCCGCAGTGGCAGGCCGACAGGGTGCAAGAGAGAAGGGGGGCAGGTCGGAGATCTGGGTCTCGATGGGCCCGATGGGCAACGGTCGGCGGCCGCGGGCCCGCGGCAGCCTCAAAAATCATTTAACGGCCCGCCGGCGCGCGGGCACATCATGGACAGGCGCTACATGAACAACAGCGAGATGTGCATATGCTGCTTCAGGCCCCCGACGGCCGGCGGCGACCTGGCCATACACCACATCAAGTACTTTCCCGAGCTGTGCTGCTACGTCCACGACGGGTGCCACGAGGAGATACACGGCACGCCGAGCAAGTACCCGTACCTCATACAGTACGAAGAGGGAGACAACGTAAAGTTCTACGAGATGAGAATAATGAGCGCAGACTCGGGGGGCGGGCGCGGCAGGGGGCGCGGCAGGTACAGGAAGGGGAGAAGGGGCGGCGGCCGGCGGCGGGACAGGCGGCCCGACGAGGACGAGCCGGGCCGGCGGCGGAGGCGCGGCGGCCGGGACAGGGACGGCGGCCGGGACAGGGACGGCGGCCGGGAGCAGCGCAGGCGCCGCAGCTAGCCCCCGGCGGCTGAGGATGCGGCCTCGGCGGCAATCTGGCGGGCCCGCTCGGCCGAGACGCGGCCCTCGGAGACCATCGTCCGGGCAATCGCATCCGCGTCGATCCCCCCGCCGCCGCAGGCTGCGGCCGCCGCCGCGGCCAGGTTTCTTGCGTGCAGGCCCATGTGGCCCCTCTGTATGCCGTCGGTGCACAGGGCGTGCATTGCGCCATAGTTCTGCGCAAGGCCGGCCGAGGCGATGCAGCATGCAAGGTCGGCCGCGGACGAGGCGCCGAGCAGCTTGATGCAGAGGCTGGCCGTCGGGTGCACGGCGGCCACGCCGCCGACCGTGCCGACCTGCATGGGCATCTCGAGCGAGCCGACGAGGTTGCCGTCCCCGTCCCTCGACCATGCGGACAGCGATCGGTACGCGCCGCTGCGCGCCGCGTGCGCGTGCGCCGCTGCCTCGATGGCCCTGACGTCCTGCCCGGTCGCGCACGCCACGGCGGCGCACCCGTTCATTATCCCCTTGTTGTGGGTGACGGCCCTGTACACGTCGTCGCGCGCCAGCCTGTACGCAAGCAGCATCGAGTCGACGACCCGCGGGCCGCCTACGGCATCGGCTGAAAACGCGGCCTCTGCGCGCACCGTGCGGACCGTCGAATAGTTCGACAGTATGCGCAGGAGGACCCTGCCGCCGACGGCCCGCTCGACCAGCGGTGCGACGGCCTCGCACATCGAGTTTGTCACGTTCGCGCCCATCGCATCGCCTACGTCGACGTGCAGCTCCACTAGGAGCATGGTAGGATCGTCGCCGTTGCCGTCCGCCTCCGCCGCCGCACCTGGCCCGCCGACCATGCGGCACGTGACGGCCCTTGCCCCCCGGCCCGACCGCGACAGGGTCGAGCTGCATGCGTTGGCCGCGGCCAGCATCTCGGCCGCCGACCCTTCGATCCGGCGGCGGGCCTCGTCTAGGGTCGGCGGGCCGGCGGCATCTTCGTCGTCGTACACGACCTGCACCTGCCCTATGCACACCTGCGGGCCGGCCTCGGCCCTGAACCCGCCGAGGGCGCGGGCCGCCTTTGCCCCCTTCGATGCGGCCGCTATCACCGACGGCTCCTCGATCGCCATCGGGACGAGCGCATCCCGCCCGTTGATCACAAAGTTCGTCGCCAGTCCGAGGGGCACTGCCATCGTGCCGACTGCATTCTCGACCATGCGGTCGGCCCGGCCAAAGTCCAGACCTCCGGCCGGGTCGGCAAGCGCGGCCGCCTCGGCCTCGGACAGTCCGGCAAGGGAGGCGGCCGCCCGCACCCGCTCCTCGCGGCCGAGCCGGAAGAACCCCGGCATGGCAGAGGTCTTCGGCTGCGCCGCCGCCCCGTCTCCATGCCCGGCTCCGCTGCCGCCGCTGCCGCCGCCCGGCCCCTCTGCGCTCATCTCTCGATCCTCACCAGCCTGTCGTCGTCGGCGTCCGGAAACCCCTTGCCGTCCGTGTTCGACGTTATCAGGTAGACGAGCCCGTCGGGGCCGACGGCCACGTCCCGTATGCGGCCCAGGCCGCCCAGTATGCTCTGCTGCCCGGCAGGCGAGCCGTCGCCGCCCTGGCCCAGGTCGACCGAGTACAAGCCGGCGGCCCTAGTCGAGGCCATCAGCAGCGAGCCGTCCGGGAGCAGGGGGCCCCTCGCGCCCTCCCCGCCGCCGCCTACTCCCCCGTAGTCGTACACGGCCAGCCCGCCGGGCTCTATCGCGGGGTCAAAGCACGCGGCCGCCCCGTCGTACCCCGGCGGATGGTCGTCCGAGCACTCGTACTCGGGCCACCCGTAGTTGCCGCCGGGCCGCACCTCCACTATCTCGTCGTTCTTTGACGGCCCCAGGTCGCTTGCGTACATGCGCCCTGCGGCATCCCATGCAAACCCCTGCGGGTCGCGCAGTCCCGAGGCGTACACGCGCGAGCCGCCCTCGGGATTGTCGCCGGGCACGGCCCCGTCGTCGCCCATGCGGAGCACCTTGCCGGCAAGCGAGTCCGGGTCCTGCGCCAGGTGCAGCGAGTCCGAGACCGAGCCGGTTCCGACGTAGAGCATGCCGTCGGGGCCGAACGCGATCGCCCCGCCGTTGCTGAAGCGCGATCCTGGTATGCCGTCGAGCAGTACGTCGGCCCCGGCCAGCCTGCCGTTCGGGACGTGCAGGCGCAGCACCTTGTTGAGCATCTCGCCGCCCTCTTCGTACGTGTGGTACGCGTACAGGTAGGGGCGGGCCCCAAAGTCTGGGTGCGCGGCGATCCCGAGCAGGCCGGCAGAAAAGCCGTCGGCCGTGCGCAGGACCGCGACCGGGTCGTCCAGGACGGCCCCGTCCCGAACGGCCCTGACAACGCCGCCCTTTTCGGCGACAAGCACGTCGCCGCCGGCGAACGCGATCGACCGCGGGTTGTCAAGGCCGGTCGCAAGGACGGCCGCCGACGGGCCGGCCGACGCCGTCGTCGACGGGTCGGGCAGCGGGAGCGGGATGGGGTTGGAGGGGGAGGTGAGGACGTACACGGAGAATGCAAGGGCCGCCGCGATACCCGCTATGCGCAGGCGGTTGTCCATGCCGCGCGCTAGTGCCGGGCGGTATTATCTGCTTGCCGGGCGGCGGGGAGAGCCCCAATTGGCGCGCCGGCTGCGGCGGCCCGGCCGAACGCTCCCGTCCGCATGCCATGCGGCGCCGGCAGCCGCGCCGCTCGGCGCCGCCTGCAGCGCCAGCACCCGGGCGCAGGCCGGCGCATCCCTGGCGGCCGCTGCCCGGCCTGGCCGCGCCGCGCCGCACGGGCCCCGGCAGGGACGGACGGACCCTCGCGGCATCCCGACCGGACGGCGGCGATGCAGCTCGCGCCGATGCAAGCCCTACTCCCGTCCACGGCCACGCGATGCAGGACGGCACCCTGCCCCGCCGCGCCCTTCGCTGGCTGTCGCTTTTTGTCAATCAAGGCTAGGAAAACGACATGTTGTTTTTAGCCCAATTTCTCCATACGCTCTGCGCCAATCAGGCCATTCGTGCCATATTGACGGCCAGGTGCCCCCGCAATCATATCGCTTTTTGGAATTAAAGCGGCAAACAGCACCATAGTGTTTTATAGCATGTACGCGCACGGCGGCCCGTGAAGACAGAGTGCAGGACGCGCCTCAAGGACAGGATCGCCAGGGTGCTACTCAACTCGCCGAGGGGCGACATCACAAAGTACCGCGTGGCCAAGGAGGCCGGTGCCGGATACCCGTGGACGCACAAGCTGCTGCGAAGGCTAGAGGACGCCGGACTTGTCGAGGGCACAAGGGTCGTCGACATGAAGGGGCTCGTCTCGTGGTGGCGGCGGTGGAGGCTGCCCTTTGAGCACCGCGACTACATGGTGAAAAAGCCGCTGAGCCTCCTGGCCGCCTCTGGCATGCAGCACGCGGCGACCACGTACCTGGCCGAGAGGATGGTCCAGGAATACCTGTTCACGTCGCGCGTGGACGTGTACGTGCGGCAAGAGGACACTGCAAGGTGGCACGAGCTCATAGTCGAGGACGGCCTGGTGGGCGGGGGCAACTTTCGGCTGCTCTTTGGCGACGACCACGTCTTTTACAGGTCGCTCAGCGTAGAGGGCGTAAGCGTCGTGTCCCTCCCCCAGATTGTCGCAGACCTGTACGACGTGGGAGGGGCATGCGTCGAGGCGGCGGACATGCTGGTCGAGAAGGTGAGGGACAGTGCTGTATGAAGAGTATGAGACAAAAATCTCGCAAAGTAACCTGTCAAGGGTTGTCGCAGAGCTCCCTGCACCCGTATGCTTGCTTGGTGGCTGGGCCGTCTACTATACGGTCAACTCGAGGTACCACGCGGACACTGGAACGTCGTACCACGGATCAAAGGACATAGACCTAGGATTCCACATCGAGCCCGACGCAACGGTCGAGTCGCTGCGCAAATCGGCGCTGGCCAAAGCGATCGATGCACTCAAGGGCATGGAGTTTCGCAGCGTGGGAATACGGCTGTTTAAAGAATACCACCGGGAGACCCATGTCGTTCTTGCGGAGGCAAAGGCGAAAAAAACTCCCACTTACAACATATTCCATTTATACGTTGATCTTCTGGTCGATAATGCTCCGGGTTGCATCAAAAAGGCGATCGGTTTGACACCCATCGACGAAAAGCTGCTTACCAATGTGTTCGATGGGAGAATGTTCAGGGCGATCGACGAGCTGCACGCCCGCGTAATTCTGCCGGACCCTGCGCTCCTCCTGGCCATGAAGGCCACATCGTTGCCATCTAGGACCAAGGACCACAAGAAACACAAGGATATCATGGATATATATGCCCTGATTTGGTACTCGGGCGTCCCGATAAAGACCCTCCGCCAGAGCGTGGCAGGGCTCATCTCCGGCGACGGCATGGCTAGGATGCTCTCGTCGATCAGCGGTCCTGACTACAAGCAGGCCGCGGATGCCCTAGGAGTAGACAGGGAGGGGCTTGAAAACGTTATAAAGAACTTTGTGCGCGGCGGTGCTACCGTGAAGCAAAATAAGGAAAGGTGGACAATCCCGCGTAACATGTCTTACGATAGACTTATAATGACGGTCAAGGCACTCCATAGGGCCAGGGCAGATCAAAAGGCTGTAGGACTTGAAAAAATATCTAAGACGATCGGAGTGAGTGCGGATAGCGCGAGGCGAGGTTTGGCATTCCTAAGAAGCACCGGCATTGTAGAGTTGACAGGACAAAAACAGTACTCACTAACTGCCGTCGGCGTATCATATGCCGAAGCACATTCAAACGATGATGATGGTCAAATCTCTGAATGTACTCGGGACATCATCAAGCGATCACATCTTAAGATGCTAGAAGATGCCATCGAAATCAACAAAAACATGACCCGAGAAGACCTTTACAAAAGAATCAAGACGTTCGGAAGGCTTCCTAATGGGAAGGATATAGGCAATATGCATGGCCCCGACGCCACAGGGGCAACGACCATCCTGCGCCTCTTTGAGGATGCAGGCCTGCTCAGGGAGGATACGCGCGCACCCGCCGCCAAGGGCGCCGAGGGCGGTCACCACGCGGCGGTCGGCACGTCCAAGCCGCGCGGCGGCAAGCGCCCTGCCAGAGCGGGTCGGGGCGTGCCCGGCGGTGGTGGTGGTGGGCAAGCGCATGTTGACAGGTCGGCTACAGCCGGCGGTGGCGAGATCGACGACCTGGCCGTTCTCACTGTAAGGGGCGTAGGCCTAGTGCAGGTCAACGATCTGGAAACGCTGAGGATGGCTGAGGCGGGCCTAGACATGGTGCGGAAGCGGCTGCAGGGTAAGCCCCGAGACGAGGCAGGGCGCTCGGATGCGGCGCGTTCGCAGTCCTGAAGGGGCGGTGGCACTGGCCGCCGCACTGGGCAGCGCGCGGTGGGCAAGGCAAGGCTGAGGCCGGGGGAGACGCGGGCTGGCCTGCCCGGAGGGGGCAGGCGGGGCGCAAACGAGCGCATCGAGGGCGCCGCGAGCCGCCCGGTAAGGCGTATATACGGCCGGATGGGTTGCCCGCCTAGCGGGGTGGGGAAGTCAGTCTCCAAGGGCTAGGTCATCCCGGCGGGCTCATAACCCGCAAATCAGTAGTTCAAATCTACTCCCCGCTACTACCTTCAAGACGCAGCCAGGCGGAGCGGCCGTCGAACCGGGCCGCCCCCCTGGCGCCGCGCCTCTGCAGCGGCCTTGCCAGGTGCCTCTGCGACGACGGAGGGGGAAGGTACACGCCGGCGCGCAGCGCGCGCGGCACCTCGACCCTTGCCTTGCCGGCGCCGGCCGGGGCCGGCGCGCCGCACCTCGGGCAAGAGTACCCCTGGTCCCGCCCGCGCGACTTCATCGACCTGCCGCACGGGAGGCATCGCGGGTTGGCATCGCGCCAGGCGCGTGCGACCGAGGCGACCTCGATCACCTCGGCGTTGAGCACGCGCGGCAGGCTGCGCGAGGCCGGCCGCACGCCGCCGCCGACGCGCACCATGTCGCCGGCGGCAAGCAGGGAGGCCGTGCCGGCCAGTCCCGACCTCTTGTACGCGGCGCACCTCACCGCAACCGCGGCCGTCGTATGCACGTCAAAGTACGCGTGGCCGCCGGGGCCGCGCGATGCGGGCCCCGCCACGGTCCCCTCGACGGTTCCCGACTCGTACGGCCGGAGCGGCGCGCCGCCCATGTCTGCCAAGAGGTGCTCGCCCGTCCCCTGGTTGGTCCTGTACACGGCATGGCCGGCGTCCGCCTCGCCGCCCGTGCCGACCATGCGGCGCGCCCCGAGCAGAACGGGCAGGTCTTCGCCGCGTATCCCGTACAGGACTGGGTCGGGCCCGCGCGGGGCTATGAGCGGACGGCGGGCGCGCTCGTCGTAGCTGTTGAACGTGCGGGGGCGCGTCGCGTCCTGCATGCGCCGGACGCTGCCCGCATCGATGCGCCGCGGCCTGCCAAACATTGGCGGGCGGCGGTAGGAGAGGAGCTCTAGCGTGCTGTCGCCGCCAAACTCGTACCCCGCGGCCGCCACGGCCCCGACGATGCCCTGCCCGTTGCCGAGCGACTCTACGTCGACTCCGTGCCGCCCCGGAAACCGGCGCGCATCGCCGCGTCCGATCAGGGTGCGGAGCGCCTCGCGCGCAAACCGCGCCACGGGGCGCGGGACGGCCCCGGCGCCGGAGATGAACGCCGCGGCCGGGTTGGCCCCGCCCCGCACGTCCGAGTGCCGCTCGAGCATCCGCACGGTAGCCTCCCTGGCCGCCGCCGGATCGCCGGTGTATACGGACATGCCGACGGCGCCGTTGCCCCGCGTCTTCCACGGCACGTTTGGGTTGAGCCGCACGAGGCGCGGGTAGTCGGCGAACCGTGCCCCCGTCCGGCGCAGCTCGACGGCCAGCCTAAAGCCGATGTACGTCGTGCACATGCCGCTCACCGAGTCGGTGTCGTCCATGCCTATCCGCAGCAGCGCCTCGCCACGGCGGGGGCCGGGCGGGCCGGCGTCGCCACCCTGTTCCGTCATCCCCGCACCGCGCATGGGACGACAAGCAGGGAGGGTTTTTTGCCTGTTGCGCGCAGTACGTGCGCTGGTTGCAAAGGTGGGCATGTTTGCTCGCATTCTACAAGCACTCCCATAGTCGTCCATATGACCCCTCTGGGTGCCATCAATGGAGTCCGCCGCGATCAGCAACACCCCTGCACGCTAGTAGTTGAACGGGGCGGGAGTCGTGGCAGGTGGGCGGTGGTCGGGAGCTGCCATGCATTCCTGTGCAATAACCCGCTCTAGTGTGTTGGCGCGCAGAGTAGGACATGGCACGCCCTCTAGGCTCCCGTATCGGCGATCTGGAGGGCTTGGAGTGCGCTGGACAGGAGATCGTTCATGCCCCTGCCTTCTTTTCCGACATCTATGCGGATGAATTCCCTCCCCGTTAGGGATCCGCCCGGCATGACGCCGTCATCCGTTATAACGGGCACGATTTTGAACCCCTTATTGGGCTTGAGGTGCCTTAGCATCTGGGCGCAACCGATTTCTTCACGTACGTCGTACGAATCCCTTCCGCCCGGGGTCAGGAGAATTATGATCGCGTGTGAGTCTTCCATGTTTTTGATGATTTTCTCCCACAGATTTTCCCCAGGTTTTGCGTGACGTTCGGCCACGTACGGCAAAAATCCGAACAGCCTGAGCGCGGTGCTGACATCAGCAACAAGATCCATGTCGTCGTTGCTGTGGCTGATAAAGATTTTCTTGCCGTTTGGCAGGGCGGGCTCTACATTTAAGTTACCCTGATCAAACCATTCTTGCTCTTCGGACCACTCAGGTGGGTTTTTTTTGTATTGTATATAGCACGCCTGCCTCAAACAGAGAGCCGCGGCCAGCAGTCCAGAGTCCCACTATGACACTCGTCTCCCCTATGCACTTGGATTCCCCTGGTTCGATTCGTATACTCCGCAACAGTGTTTCATTCCAATTCTCGGTAAGAAAACGGAGTTTAACGCTGTGGAGTACCGCAGAATCCTTGCCGTCGTTTGTGACAAACACCCTCATCCGTGCAGTGTCGCCGTAATGATATTTCCTGTCGGCTCTGTCGGGATCGACCCGTACGTTCATCCCTGCCTCATCTCCAGCGGCGTAGACATAGGCATGCACCCGCCCTTGCCCATTCGCAGCGCGCAGACACACCCCTGCTTGGCCAAGGGTGAGAGTGTGTGCGCCGTCAGGGTCGACATGTCGGCCATCACCATGCAAGCGCTAGGCTCAGTTATCCTAAAAAGCGTGTCCTTGAACAGGAACACTGCAAGGCTGGCCGCCATCGTAGTAAGCGATACGACGGACGGTGCATCATCGTCGTCAAGGCCCGCAACGTATCCCCTCTTTGCCCTAGCGCTTCTGTCTTCAGAGCCGAGCGATTCAGCCAATATTCGATCGGCGCTGATCACGCCGGCGCAGTACAGGCACGGCAAGGACGGGCTTACCAGATTGACCCTCACAGATCCCCCTGAAATCTTGCCGTTTCTCGAGTCGAGTCCAACTCCTACGTCTATGACAGGTATGAACATCTGGTGGGCCAGTTCGTTGAGCACGCTTCGTGGGCGGTGCTTGTCTGTACAGCTAAAGACCAAGTCGCACTCTTTGAGGAGTGTCAGTCCTTCCTGCGAGACGACATCGACGTCTGCCTCCTCCACGGCAGATTCGGGCGATATTCGCCTTATGTGTGCCCCGACTATTTCAACTTTTGGGCTGCGCTTCGTCGTTGCATCCGTACCGTACATGCGCGTTCGGTTGCTCGGGGAGAATCGGTCGTGATCTACGAGTGTAAAGTGCCGCACCCCCTCCCGGGCAAGCTGCTCCGCCACCGCCGATCCCGTGCCTCCCACGCCCACTATGCCAATCTTGATGCCTGACAAGACCCTCTGCCCGTCAAGTCCAAACGCGCGGATCTGCCGGTCGTACAGCCCTGCGTCGACCGGAACAGGCTTGGCGGATTGGCGGCCCAGGGGCTTGAACTGGACATGCCTATCGACGATCCTAAGCTGGCCGACGGGCTCGACGCGCTCGCCTATCGTCCACGCCCTTCCGATCATGGTGTCGTGGCCGAGTAGTAGGCTCCCCATTGGCCTATCTCCCAAACACCGCCTTAGCGTCCCATATGATTCGACTTCGCCGGCCAAGTCCAACTGTGAGTAATCTAGTCCATTGCCGTGGAATGGGTGCGTATGCGACAGGATCAGAGTGACGCCATCGCACTCCGCCATCCTGATGGCCTTGTTGAGGTAGAGCGGCGACATTTGTAAGTTGTGGGCGGTACGCTCATCGTAATCTTCGCGAGTGGGGATTACCATGTCGCGAACCGTAAAGTGGGTGCCCTCCTTGTTCTTGAAGAACCCAGCAGTAAGGATTATCGCCGACTCTTTGCTCATATCCTCCATAAGGCGCGATTTTAGCTCGTCCATCTGAGAGGATGTCATCCGTATGGTGTTCATGACTATCGGTCCCTACTCAGCCTGTCGTTAACCACGTCAAGATACGTCAGAAGGTTGTCGTGTGCCGGATCCCACCCACCGATGTGCCAGCTGAACGACTGCCACTCCCTTCCGTTCCGCGTTTCGGTTATCGCGCCGTCAGGCGGCCCGCCTTTGCGCGATATGGGAGGATCGAGCCAGAACATGTCGAGCGCAGCGTTGGGGTACGTGTCGTGCGCCATGATGAGCAGATCGGACGAGGTCCGGTCCCAGATGCCCTCGGGAATGGGATAGTCCTTGATCACGACGTATATCGCGTTGTCGACAGCCACCTCTACTTCAAAGCCCCTCGACTCCAGCTGGGCTATGTGATCCTGCAGCAGCGGAGGCACCCGTATCGCGGCCTGCGAGCCGAACGTGGCCGCGTTGACCGTACGAAAGCGCATCCCCAACACCAGCCTTATGATGTCGGCATCGGCCTTGGGCTCGTCATCGGCGCCGGCGGCCCTGCCGGGTTCGTCGACGAGTAGTATCAGCATATGGTGGATGGGAGCTCCCGCCATATCCTTGAGTTCCCTAGCCGTCATCTCCGGCTTCGAGGTCCTGTATTCTTTCCTGTTGATGGTTATTACGATGCCGCCGCCGGCCTCCGTGGCCGATCCGACCGGCTCGCCAGAGCCTCCCGGCGGCACTGTTCCCGCACCTCCGCCGATCGTCCCAGACGCCGTGGCCGGCCCAGCCCCGGGCCCCCGCCCCGCGCCATTGGCACCAAGCGACTCGCTACTCGTTAGCGTCCCACTGTCAATCGCCTTGTCAACGGCCCGCCCCGCGCCATTGGCACCAAGCGACTCGCTACCCTGACTCATACTCGCTAGGCGGCCCCGCGTTTCCATATAAACCTTGGTTGAGGCCAGTATGGCCGATCGATCACAGTGTATGGACAGTTCTTGCCGTCTGCAACTACATATCGAACGTCCACGCCATCGCGCGGCCCCAGGTCGAGCCGGCCGGCCCCTGCCGCGGCGCCCGCGTAGTGGACGCGTCGCCAGATCCGCCTGCCTGCGCGCTCCCTTGCCCCAGCGGACCAATGACGGTTTAAATGGAAAACGCCGGCGCGCTCCCGCATGATCGTCATCGACGAGGAGCGCATGCGCGAGATCATACGCGAGAGCTCGCCGGCGTCGGTGGCCCTCAACGGCCCCGAGGGGATGCTGCCGCAGGTGCAGCGCGCCGCCTCGTCCATATCCGACGAGTTCGGCATACCTGCGTACGTCCTCGGCGATGCCACATGGGGCGCGTGCGACCTGAACATGGCCGGCGCCCGCACCCTTGCCGCCGACATACTGTTCAACATCGGGCACACCGTCAGCACCGAGCAGGTCGGAAGGGGCGCGTACATGATAAACGCCTACGACGACGTGCGGTTCGACGCGGTGGCCGCAAGGGCCGCGGCCCTCCTCGCCGGCCGGACGGTCTCGCTGCTCACCGACAGCCAGCACCTGGACCAGGTCGATGCCGTCAGGGGCGCGCTCGAGGCCGGCGGCGCGTCCGTCGTCGTCGGCCAGGGAAGGGGTCAGCTCAACGACGGGCAGGTGTTCGGGTGCGAGTTCTATCCGGCCCTCGATGCGGCCGGGCAGGGCCCCCGCGGCGAAGAGGGGAAAAGGGCGGCAGACTGCAACGCCTTCATGGGCCAGAGCACGTTCCACGCAGCCGGCGTGGCCCTGGCCACCGGCCTGCCCACGTACGTCCTCGACCCGTACTTTGGCGAGGTCCGCGACGTGACCGAGTTTGCCGCCGGCCTGCGCAAAAAGGCGACCCTTGCCGTGTACAAGGCAGCCGAGGCCGAGTCGTTCGGCGTCGTCGTCGGGCTCAGGGACGGGCAGATGTCCAAGACCGCCGGCCTGCGCGTAAAGAAGGAGCTGGAGGCGGCCGGCAAGAGGGTCCAGCTGATCGCGCTCACCGACATTACAAACGATGCGCTGCGGCGCTTTGCGGGGATCGACGCGTTCGTCCAGTCTGCCTGCCCGCGCATCTCGACGGACAACCGCTTTGACGTGCCCGTCCTGTCCATCCCGCAGTCCAAGGCGCTCCTCAGGGTGCTGCGCGGCGAGGAGCCCGGCGAGTACCTGCTCGCGCCGCACTGGCTCTGAGCGCCGAGGCTGGGAGCCTCACGGCCGCATGATGATCTTGCCGAACAGCCCGCTGCCGCGCAGCATCCTGGCGTGCGCCTCGGCCGCGCGTTCCATCGGGTACACCGAGTCGACTACGGCGCGCAGGCGCCCTCGCGCCATCCATCGCAGGCCGCGCTCGAGCTCGGCGCGCGTGCCCTGCGTAGAGCCGAGCACGTTCAGGCCCTCGGAGATCAGGCGGCGCAGGTCGGTGCGCACCTCGTAGCCGGTCGTGGCCCCCGTCGTCACGACGGTGCCGCCGCGGCGCAGCAGGCGCAGCTCCCTGCCCCAGTGCGACCCGCCGATGTGCTCGTAGATGACGTCGATGCATCCGCCGTCCCCGCCGCGCCCCCTCGACCGGGCCAGGCCGGACGCGATGCGGCGCACCTCCTCGTCCCAGCCGCCTGAGCGGTGGTCGACGGCATGGTCGGCGCCGATCTCTAGGCACCGGTCGAGCTTGCCGGGGCCCGCGGTCGCGATCACGTCGCACCCGTGCAGCTTTGCAATCTGCACGCCGAACATGCCCATGCCGGACCCGCCGCCCATCACCAGGACGGTCTGGCCCGGCCGCACGCCGGCGCGCCCGACGAGCATGTGCCAGGACGTGGTCATCGTCATCGAGGCGGCCGCGGCCTCGTCGTACCCGACCCCGTCGGGGATCGGGACTGCGTTGTGCTCGGGCAGGTGCGCAAGCTCGCAGTAGCCGCCCCACAGCGGCCCCGTCTGGAATCCCCACACGAGCCGCCTGCGGCAGTCGTACTCGCGGCCGGCCGTGCACATGCGGCACACGCGGCACGACAGGTTGCCGTGCGAGACGACGCGGTCGCCCGGCTTCAGCGCAGTCACCCCGGCGCCGACCTCGACGACGTCGCCGGCGGCATCGGTGCCCGACACGTGCGGCATCGGCACGCCAATCGGCTTGCCGCGCATCCCCCAGATGTCGTCGTGGTTCAGGGCGGCGGCGCGCACGCGGAAGACGACCTCGCCCGGGCGCGCCCGCGGCGGGTCGATGTCCCTCACCGACAGGATCGACGCAAAGTCGTCGTCCTCGGCGTACCTGTCGTACACGAGGGCCCGCACGGGGCCGCGCATGCCGCTAAACGGTTATAATTGAACCCGGCGCGGCGCGCGCCGTGCAGGAAGGGGGCCGCACCATACTGCCCGGCGAGGCGATCGCATCGATAGAGGAGTACGAGGCAGGGCCGAACACGTTCGACGACGGGGACAGGGTCAGGGCCGCGGCCGTCGGCACGGCCGAGGTGGACAGGGCCGAGAGGGTTGCAAGGGTGTCGACGCCGGTGCGGATGCACGTGCCCGACGTCGGCGACACCGTGGTCGGCACGGTCGCCATCGTCATGTCGGCGATGTTCGCCGTCGCCATCCGGTACGTCAACGGCAGGGCCGTCACGTCGAACGTAGAGTGCGTCTGCTCTACGCGCGACTCGCGCCGCCGCATGATCGCGCTCAACGGCGACGTCGTCGCGCTGCGCATACTCAGCCGCATCAACGGGACGATGCATGCGACGATCGACGAGCCCGAGCTCGGCGTGCTGTTCACAAAGTGCCGCAAGTGCGGCATGGGCGTGATCACTGTCCGCGACGGCGTAAAGTGCGCCGAGTGCGGCTGGTTTGACGAGCGCAAGCTCTCGACGAACTTTGGCAGCGACCAGGCTGCCATCGGCGCGGCCGGTGCGTAGCATGGCCCCCGGCGGCGCGGCCGTCCGCGCCGCGTTCCAGGGCGAGCCCGGCGCGTACAGCGACGGCGCCGCGGTGGCCTTCTTTGGCGGGCAGGATCGCGTCAGGACCGTCCCATGCCAGACCATGGCCGCGGCCGTGGGCAGCGCAGAGGCCGGCGAGGCCGACTGCGCCGTCGTGCCCGTGGAGAACTCGATAGAGGGCAGCGTCGGCGAGAGCAACGACCTGCTGCGCACTACGGGGCTGCGCGCGTTCGGCGAGGCGTACCACCGGATCGAGCACTGCCTCATCGGGCACGGCGCCGTCGGCGACGTTCGCACCGTGTACTCGCACCCGCAGGCGCTCGGGCAGTGCCGCCGGTTCGTCGAGAAAATGGGCTGGTGCGCCGTCCCCGCGTACGACACGGCCGGCAGCGCAATGATGGTCGCCGGGATGGGCCCCGCCCGCACGGATGCCGCGTGCATCGCGAGCAGGCGCGCGGCCGAGGTGCACGGCGTGCCCGTCATTCGCACGGGGATAATGGACAGCGGCGACAACTACACCAGGTTCCTCGTCCTCGGCAGGGCGGACGGGCCGGGCGGCGGGCCGGGCGGCGCGCTGGCCGATGCGCTGGCGGGCCGCGAGGGCGGGGCAGGGCGGGCCGCATCAAAGACCTCGATCGTCTTTTCCGTAAGGGACGAGCCGGGCGCGCTCGGCAGGATAGTCGGCGCGCTCGGCAGGCGCGGCATAAACATGACGAGGATCGAGTCGAGGCCGACGCGCAGCGCCGCGTGGGAGTACAACTTTTTCATCGACTTTGAGGGCCGCGAGGGCGAGGCGGACGCCGATGCGGCCCTTGCCGAGGTCGGAAGGGATGCGCTGTTCCTCAGGGTCGTCGGGTCGTACCCAGCCGCTCCGGCGCCGGCATCGGGCCGCCGCGCATCCTAGAACCCGCGCGGGTGGCGCAGGCTGAACGCGGCGCTGAACCCCATGATCACCACGCCCGAGATCATGACTAGCACGTGGTACGTAAAGTAGATCGGGTCGGTCGTCACCTGGGCGGCCCCCGCTATGACCATCTCCGAGGGGCCCGTGTTGCGCACGTGGACGATGCTCTCGCCGCTCTCCTCGTGCGTCCAGTCCAGGGAGGTGCGGTCCCGGTACGACGCGAGCGGCGCCTGCACGCCGGCCCCGGGGCTGCTCATCTCCAGCTCGAACAGGTCGGCCGTGACGGCAAGGTGCTGCCGCGCGCCAGCCTCGGCCGAGAACCTGTACGACGTCTGCTCGCCGGCGGCGAACGTCTCGTCGATGATGACCTCCTGGAGTCCGAGGTCGAGCAGGAACGAGGTCGCGCCGATCGCGATTATGGCGGTGCCGGCGATCATGCCCACAAGGGTCTTGCCCGTGATCACGGGGGCGGCGGCGGGGCGCCCCGATAAAAGTCGAGCGCTTCGGCGCCCCGGCCGGCGGCGGGGCGCCCTAGGCGACCGACACGTCGTGCGGCTGGCTCTCGGCAAAGCCGGCGCGCGACATCTTGACGAACTCGGCGCTCGCCTGCATCTGGGGTATGGTCCGCGCCCCGCAGTAGCTCAGGCCCGAGCGGATGCCGCCGGTCAGCTGCTTGAGTATGTCGACGACGCTGCCCTTGTGGGGAACCATCGCCTCGACGCCCTCGGCGACGTAGTCGTTGAGGTCGCCGTCCCCGTCGCCGTCGTAGGCGGCCGAGGAGCCTCCCGCCGCGCCCGGCCCGCCGCCCTCCTTGGAGCGGCGGCCGAGCGAGGCGCCGAGCGAGGCCATTCCCCTGTACACCTTGAACCGCTTGCCGTTCTTTGTGAGGACCGAGCCGGGCGACTCGTCGGTCCCGCCGAGTATGCTGCCGGCCATGACCGACGAGGCGCCCGCCGCAAGGGCCTTTGTCGCATCGCCCGACGTGCGCGTGCCGCCGTCCGATATGACGGGAATGCCGCTGTCGCGCGCGGCCTCGGCGCAGTCGAGGACGGCCGTAAGCTGCGGCACGCCCGAGCCCGTCACGACGCGCGTTATGCAGATCGAGCCGGACCCGACGCCGACCTTTACGGCGTCGACGCCGGCCCGTATCAGGTCCCGGGCCCCGTCCGCCGTGGCCACGTTGCCGGCGATGAGCTCGCAGTCCGGGAACGCCCTCTTGATGTTGCGCACGGCGTTGATCGCGTTGCTGCTGTGGCCGTGCGCGATGTCGACGACGATGACGTCGGCTCCGGCGGCGAGCAGCGACTCGGTGCGCTCCATAAAGTCGCCCTTTACCCCGACGGCCGCGCCGACGAGCGGGCGGCCCTTTTTGTCCTTTGACGCGTCCGGGTACCGATCCACGTCGCGTATGTCCTTGCCTGTGATCAGGCCCCGTATGGCGCCGGCGCCGTCCACTATGGGAAGCTTTTCGATGCGCTCCCTGTGCAGCACGGCCTTTGCGTCCTCTGGGGCGATGCCGGGCTTTTCCGTAATGACGCTCCTTGTCATGACGTCGCGGACCGGCGCATCCAGGCCCGGCGCGAACCGCATGTCCCTGCTCGTCAGTATCCCGACGAGCCGCGAGCCGGGCCCCGCCACGAGCAGGCCCGAGACGCCGCGCTCGGCGGCGTACGCGGCGGCCTCGCCGATGGTCTGGTCTGGGCCGACCGTGTAGGGGTTCTCGATTACGACGCTGCCCGACCTCTTTGCGCGCAGCACCTCGGCCGACTGGTCGGCGACCGTGAGGAAGCGGTGGACGATGCCGATGCCTCCGGCCCGGGCCATGGCGACTGCCATGGCAGACTCGGTCACGGTGTCCATGTTGGCGCTCACGAGCGGGATGCGCAGCGAGATGTTGCGCGACAGGCGCGTCCCCAGGTCGACCTGCGACCGGCTCGTAATGTCCGAGTAGCGCGGGACGAGCAGGACGTCGTCAAAGGTCAGGCCGTCGCGGAATTCCATGTGCCCTTTCGGGGCGCCGCAAAAATCGTAATAAGCCTTTGTCGGGCCGGCGGCGGGATCCGCGAGGGGCGGCCCGATGGGGCGCCGCGCAGGTCGTCCCCTCGCCCCCATGCCCCCGCCCGGCGGGGGCGGGCGGGCCAGGCGGCGGGGGCGGGCGGCTCCAGCCCGCCCGCCCCCCCCCCCACGGGCCTGCGCGCACGGCGTTGCTACCCGGGACGGGCCAGGCGGCGGGGGCGGGCGGCCTCAAGCCCGCGTCCGAGAGCCCGACAGTCAAGGGACTACCCGGGACGGGCCAGGCGGCGGGGGCGGGCGGCCCTGCCCGATGCGGCCGAGGCCGCCGCGACCGCCGCGGCCGTGCCGGCCGCGCTGTGCGTGCGTATGACGTCGGCCCCGTTGAGGACGACGGCCGCCTCGCACGACAGCGAGCCGGCCGCGCGGCGGGAGGGGGCCGGGGCCCTGCCGCCCCGGCCCACCACGGCCCCTATGAACGACTTTGCCGAGGCCGAGACGACGACCGGATAGCCGAACCGCAGGCGCCGCAGGTCCCGTACGATGGACAGGTCGCGCCGCGCCCAGGAACCGCGGGCCGCGCGGCCGCCCCGGCCCGTGCGCGTAAAGAGGCGCCCCCTGCCGGTCCCGCGGAAGAACCCGAGCGCCGGATCGACGGCGATCCTCGAGCGCGGCACCCCTGCATCCCTGGCGATCTCGACGCTGCCCTCGAGGAGCGCGCGCGTCTCGCGCCAGCCGCCATCCTCGGCCCGCGACGCGTGGGCGCACACGACGACGGAGGCGCCGTGCCGGGCCGCCGCGCCGCGCAATTCGGGGTCGTACCGCAGGCCCGTCACGTCGTTGACTATGGATGCGCCGCGCTCAAGGGCCGCCTCGGCCGGCGCGGCGCGGCACGTGTCGACCGAGACGGGCAGGGACGTGGCCGAGCGGGCCGCCTCGGCTGCCATGGCCACGCGCGCGGCCTCTTCTTTCTCCGGGATCATCGTGTCGAGGTACGGCGCAGTCGACATGCCGCCGACGTCTATGATGTCGGCCCCCTCGCGCTGCATGCGGGCCGCGGCGGCTGCGACGGCCCGCCGCGTCGTCCTCACCGATGCGCCGTAGAACGACTCTGGGCTCGCGTTGATGATCCCCATTACAAGGACGGGGGCCGCCCCGCCCGCCCTCGCCCCGCCCAGATGCGCC
Source organism: Cenarchaeum sp. (assembly GCA_965242695.1). Taxonomy (GTDB): domain Archaea; phylum Thermoproteota; class Nitrososphaeria; order Nitrososphaerales; family Nitrosopumilaceae; genus Cenarchaeum. Next base: position 110,887 of record CBDESU010000002.1, read on the forward strand.
ACAGGTTTATCACATGCGGGCCGGATTTGAACCGTGTGGCGCACGCGGCGGGGGTGGGGGCGGGGGGCGTGGGGCGCCGCCCTGTCCGCAGGGGATGGATGCCCAGGTACCGCCGGATACTCGCCGAGTTCGGGTACAGTGAGCGCAGGGACCGCGAGGCGGCCGCGCGGCTCGATGCGGCGCTCGCCGGCCCGCTCCCCGCCGCCCGCGTCGGCGAGATCGTCAGGGGCAGGACCGCAATAGTGGCCGGCGCCGGCCCGTCCCTGCACCGGCTTGCCGGCGCGCTGCAAAGGCGCGGCATGCCGCAGGGGGCGGCCCTCGTGTCGGCCGACAGCGCGACCGGCGCGCTGCTAGATGCCGGCGCCGTCCCCGATATAGTCGTGACCGACCTTGACGGCGGCCGGCGCAGCCTGGAGAGGGCGGCGGATGCGGGATCCGCAATGGTCGTCCACGCGCACGGCGACAACATTGCAGAGATCGCCTGGGCGGCGTCCCGGCTCGGCCGCAGGTGCATGGGCACGGCGCAGTGCAGGCCGGTCGGCTCGCTGCACAACTTTGGGGGGTTTACCGACGGGGACAGGGCCGCGTTCCTTGCAGACTCGCTCGGGGCGTCGCGCATCGTGTTGTGCGGGATGGACCTGTCCGGCGGCCGCATAGGGTCGGCATCGGCCACGCCGGCGTCCGCCCGCGCCGCCAAGCTCGGAAAGCTCGCCTGGGCAAGGCGCCTGCTCGAGTGGCTCGCGCAGACGTCGCAGTGCGGCCTGCTTACGGCCTCGGACGGGCCGATCGAGGGGTTCGGGAGGGCCGGCATCGGCGGCATGTGCGAATGGGGCGCGCGGCGGGAGCGCGGCGATGTGGGAGGCGTTCCGGCACGGGGGACGGGGCGGCGGGCGGATGCGCGCGCAAGTCACTGACGAATGCGTTTTATAGCTCGCAGGGTGGTGCGGCGGCATGGCACCCCCCACGGGCGAGGACAGGGTGCGGTCGATCCTGGCGGTCAAGGAGTACGTGGCCAAGAAGATCGAAGAGTACGAGGCCGAGATCGAGATGCTGCGCAGCAACCTAGAGCTGCTCGACTCGACCCTGACAAGGTCCAGCTTTGCAAAGGCGTCCGACCTGCTGCGCGGGGAGGGCGCCGCGCCCGACTCGGGAGCGGGGGAGGGCGCCGCAGGCCCCGCATCCGGCGCAGGCGGGGCGGCCGAGGGGCGCGGGAGCGGGGCCGCCCCGGGCGACCCCGGCGCAGGCGGGGCGGCGGAAATGACGTCGATTGTCGGGCCCGGCGGCCAGGTCCTTGCAAGGGCGCACGTCACGGACGACAGGGTGTCGATCGTAATGGCCGACGGCATCGACGTCGATGCCGAGTCGGACCAGATACAGGAGTTTCTCCTGGGCAAGGTGGTCGGCAGGATGAAGCGCGAGGACGCGGTGGCCGTCGAGGACGGCAAGATCGAGGCCGGCGAGACGGTCGACGTCAAGGTAGAGTCGGACGGGGCTCGCCTCGTGTCCATTACCGTCAGCAGGTACCGCGAGCGGGAGAGGTCCAACGAGATCGTCGGCACGGCCAGGTGGGCCATCAACCAGCTAGTCGGCGGGGCGGCATCCGGATCGTCCCAGTCTGCATCGCCGGCGGCCGGGGCCGGGCCGGAGTAGCGGGCGGTGGTTGCACGGACACCATCGCCGTGCTCGACTTTGGGTCGCAGTACAGCCACCTCATATGCAGGCGCATACGCGACTTTTCCGTCAGGGCCGAGCTCGTTCCGTACGACACGCCGGCGGCGCGCCTCGCCGAGATGTCGCCGAAGGGGATCGTCCTGTCCGGCGGGCCGGCGAGCGTGTACGCCGGCGGCGCGCCGCGGCCCGACCCCGCCGTCTTTGATGCCGGCGTGCCTGTCCTCGGCATCTGCTACGGCCACCAGGTCATCGTCGACAGGTTCGGCGGGGCCGTAAAGAGGGCCAACCGCGAGTACGGCTCGTCCGTCCTGTCGGTGGTCGGGGGCGGCGAGGGCGGGGACGGGGGCGGCCTGCTCGACGGGCTCGGCGGCTCGACGAGGGCATGGATGAGCCACGGCGACGAGGCCGAGCGCGTGCCGGACGGGTTCGAGGTGATAGGGAGGACGGACTCGTCGGCGGCGGCGGCCATAGCGGACACGAGCAGGTCGGTCTATGGCATCCAGTTCCACCCAGAGGTGGCCCACACCGAAAAGGGCGACCTCGTGCTGCGCAACTTTGCCGTCGGCATCTGCGGCGCAAGGCGGGAGTGGACCATGGAGGCGTTCGTCGACGAGGCCGTCGCGAGGCTCTCGCGCTCCGAGGGGCGCGTGCTGTGCGGGATCAGCGGCGGCGTCGACTCTACCGTGGCGGCCGCCCTGCTGCACCGCGCAGTCGGCGGGCGCCTCGCGTGCGTGTTCGTCGACAACGGCCTGCTCAGGGAGGGCGAGCGCGCCGAGGTCGAGGAGGCCCTCGGCGCGAGCGGGCTGGGCCTGCCCGTCGAGTACGTCGACGCATCGGCTCGGTTCCTCGGCAGGCTCGCAGGCGTGTCCGATCCAGAGCGCAAGAGGCTCATCATAGGCGAGGAGTTTGCCGCCGTGTTCTCCGAGTTTGCCGGCGCCAACGGCCCGTTCAGGTCGCTCGCGCAGGGCACGCTGTACCCCGACGTGATAGAGAGCGGCGTCTCGGGCGGGCCGGCGGCGGTCATCAAGTCGCACCACAACGTCGGCGGCCTGCCCGACTGGCTCGGCCTCGACGTGGTCGAGCCGCTGCGCGACCTGTACAAGGACGAGGTGCGGCGCGTCGCCGGCATACTCGGCGTTCCCGACTCGCTCGTCTGGAGGCACCCGTTCCCCGGCCCGGGCCTTGCAGTGCGCGTGATCGGGGAGGTGACGGCCGAAAAGCTCGCCATGTGCAGGCGCGCAAGCCGCATCGTCGAGGACGAGCTGCGCCGCGCCGGCCTGTACGGGTCCGTCTGGCAGGCGTACGCGGCCGTCGGCGACGACAGGGCCGTCGGCGTCGTCGGCGACGAGCGCATCTACGGCCGCATCGTAATGGTCAGGATCGTCGACTCGGTCGACGCAATGACGGCAGACTGGACAAGGGTGCCGAGCGCGGTCCTAGAGGCGATCAGCAACAGGATCACCAACGAGGTGGAGGGCGCCGCGTGGGTGACGTACGCGGTATCGAGCAAGCCGCCGGCGACGATCGAGCCGCAGTAGCCTCAGAGCATGCAGGCGCCAAGGGCGCCTGCCGAGTCGCCGAGCTCGTTGCGCAGGATCGGGGTGGGCCGCTCGTGCGGCGCGTCCGGATCGCGGAACAGGCGCTCGCGCACGGCGCGCGCGCCCTCGCCGTACAGCACGCCCATGTTCGAGACGCCGCCGCCGACGACGACCGCGTCGGGGTCGAGTATGTTGACGACGTTTGCCAGCCCGGCGCCAAAGTCCGCGACAAGCTCGCCGCGCCAGCGCCCGGCGTGCGGCGGCAGGGGGCGTCCGGACGCGGCGGCCGCCTCTAGCGACGACGATATCTCGGCAAGCGGCGCGCCCGGCGGGGCAAGCGGCGCGCCGCGGTCGGGGGCCGCGGCCGCAAGCTCGGCCCACCGCGCCTCGAGCGCCGGCCCCGACAGGTACGCCTCGGCGCAGCCGCGCCTGCCGCAGTAGCACGGGCGCCCGCCGGGATGCAGCGCGTGGTGGCCCCACTCGCCGGCCATGCCCGACCTGCCGCCGTGGACGCGGCCGCCAATGACCAGGCCCCCGCCTACGCCCGTCCCCATTATCACCCCAAAGACCGTGCGGCTGCCGCGCCCGGCCCCCTGCGTCGCCTCGGCCAGCGCAAAGCAGTTGGCGTCGTTCTCTACGACGACCTGCCGGCCCAGGGCCCCCTCCAGATCGCGGACGAACGGGCGGCCGGCCAGGCACCGCGTGTTGGTGTTCGCGACCGCCTGGGATCCCGGCAGGAGAGAGCCTGGCGTGCATACGCCGACGGGCGGCGGGCGGCCTCTCGGCGCGCCGCCGCCTCCGCCGCCGCCTCCGCCGCCGCCTCCGCCTCCGGCTTCGCCGGCGGCATCATACGCCTCGGCCGCGGCCAGGGCCTCGCCGGCCAGGGATGCGACCGAGTCGACTATGCGCCCGTATGCCGCGCCGCCGCCGGCGTCGCCATCGCCGCCGGCCGGCGTCGGGATGCGCCTGCGCCAGACGACCTCGAGGCCGGAGGAGGAAGAGGAGGCGGATGCGACGACCGCCTCGATCTTTGTCCCGCCCAGGTCGACGCCGACGCGGTGCACGGCCGGTTGCCTGGATCGCCGTAAAAATACCGTGCGGCGGGGAAGAGTGGGAAGGATGCGGCGCGGAAAGAGGGAGTCGGGGCGCGGCTACATCGGGGGCCCGCCGGCTCCGCCGCCAGGCGGCCCGCCCGAGTCGCCCGCAATGGCGATCACGTCGTCGATGCGCAATACCATGCACGCCGCCTCGGTTGCCGACTTTACAATCTGCTCCTTTACCGCGACCGGCTCTACGACGTCGATTGCGGCCATGTCGGCGATCTTTGTGTTGCGCGCGTCGATCCCGGTAGAGGTCATGCCCTGCGAGTGGCTCTGGCGCAGCGAGGCGAGCGTGTCGATGGGATCCATCCCCGCATTCTCGGCGATCGTAAGGGGTATCGTCTCGAGCGACTCGGCGTACTTTTTGATGGCCAGCTGCTCGCGGCCGTCAAACGTGTCGGCCCACGTCTTTAGCTGCGCCGCAATGTACGCCTCGGCCGAGCCGCCGCCGGACACGATTGCGGGCCGCTCGATCACGTCGCGCACCACCATGAGGGCGTCGTGCATGGACCGGTCGACCTCGTCGACTACGCGCTGCGAGCCGCCCCTGATCAGGATCGTAACAGACTGCGGCTTCTTGCAGCCCTCGACGAACACCCACTTGTCCGACTCTACCTTTTTCTGGTAGACCTTTTCGGCCGACCCGAGGTCCTCGGCCTGCAGGTCGTCGATGTTGGTCGTGACGCGGCCGCCCGTCGCCTTTGCGAGCTTTGTCATGTCGCTCTCCTTTACGCGGCGGACGGCGAGTATGCCGCTCTTTGCAAGATAGTGCTGCGCAATGTCGTCGATTCCCTTTTGGCAGAGCAGGACGTTGGCGCCGGCCTCGTGTATCTTGCTGACCATCGACTGGAGCATGCGGCTCTCCTCCTCTAGGAACATCTGCATCTGCGTCGGGTCGGTAATGCGAATCTCCGAGCTCATCTCGGTCTTTTCGACCTCTAGCGCCGCGTTGAGCAGGGCTATCCGCGCAACGTCGATCCTGGTCGGCATGCCGCTGTGGACGACCTCCTTGTCCAGGACGATCCCCGAGACAAGCTGCGTGTCGGATATAGAGCCGCCCGACTTTTTCTCGACCTTTACGTCGTCGAGGTCTACGGCGTACGTCCCGTCCTCCTTTTTCTCGGCGATCCTCACGACGGCGCTCACGACGAGCCGCGACAGCGGGTCGCTGTCCTCAGAGATGAGCTTCGACTGCATGCTCGTCTTTGCCACCTTTAGGAGAGAGTCCTCGTCGGTGGGCTCTACCGAGCTTGCAAGGTCGCCGATCATCTCGAGCGACTTTTCGGCCGCCGCCTGGTACCCCTCTACGACTACCGACGAGTGGACGTCCTTCTTGAGCAGGTCTTCGGCCTTTTCAAGCAGGGCGCCGCCGAACACGACCGACGAGGTGGTGCCGTCGCCGACCTCGTTGTCCATGGTCTTTGATATCTCGACCATCATCTTGGCGGCCGGATGCTGCACGTCGATCTCCTTTAGGATCGTCGCGCCGTCGTTGGTGATTGTAACGTCGCCGAGCGAGTCGACGAGCATCTTGTCCAGGCCGCGCGGGCCGAGGCTGGAGCGGACCAGGTCGGCCACGAGGCGCGCCGCCGCGATGTTGTTGTGCTGCGCGTCGCGGCCCTTTTGCTGCAGGGCGCTCTCCTTGAGGACGAGTACGGGCCCCTGCGGCGTCTGCTGGATCGATGCCAACGGCCGGCGCGCCCCAAGTACCCTATATGAACATTCGGATGGCTCAATTTCGGCGTCCCGCGCGCCCTGCGAGCGCCGGGATCAGCGTGCGCGACCGGACGTCGACCATGCCGGCGTGCAGGAGGCGCACCGAGGGGAGGGCCAGGAACGGCAGGAAGAGCGGCACAAGGTGGGGCCGCGCGAGCGGGCAGCCGGCGTCGGCGATCGCCTCGTTGACCGCCCTGAACTGCGCGGCGGCCTCGTCGAACGGCGCCGTCGATGCGATCCCGGCGAACTCGAGCGGCATCGATGCGAGCAGGCGGCGGCCCCCGTCACCGTCCCCGCCGCGGCCGCGGCCGGGCGCCGGGGGAGGAGGGGGAGGGGCCCGCGAGAGGGAAGAGGCGGCCGCGGGGCGGCGGGCAGCGGAGGCGGCCCGCCCGCCGCCTCGCCCCCCGGAGGAGGAGGGCGAGACGACGGCCATGCCGCCGCGCGTCGCAATGACGGCGTTCGCCGCCGCGGCCATGTCGGCCTCGTCCCGCCCGATCACCACCAGGTCGTTTTCGTGAAAGCTCCACGTGGATGCGAACGCGCCTATCCCGTCTGCGCCGAACCCGCGGAGGAACGCGACGGCCGAGCGCCCAGATCCGCGCACCCTGTCGAACGCGGCCGCCTTCCAGATATCGTCGCCGGATGCGGCGCGCACGTTGCCGTCGCGCGCCTCGAGCTCGGCCGCGCCGCGGCGCGTGACGATCTCGGTCGCCAGGTCTATCGTGTTGGCCTCGACGCGGACGCGCCGCTCCGCGGACGCGCCGCCCCGGGGCCGGACGGCAAAGTCGGCCGGCGAGAGGCGGCGCAGCATGACGGTGCGCCGCGTCCATGCCCTGGGCCGGCGGCGGGGCGGCCGCGGCCGCCGGCCCGGCGGGGCGGCAAGGCGCCCCGACTCGACGGTCTGCTTGCCGCCGACAAACACGTCAGAGACCCTGAACGTCTCCAGGTCGCCGAGCACGACGATGTCGGCAAGCCGCCCCGGCGCTATCCCCCCCAGGTCGCGCGACATACCGTAGTGGTCAAAGCAGTTTCGCGATGCCATTGCGATCGCCTCGGCCGGCGGAACCCCGGCGGCGGCGGCCTCCCGCACGCATCGGTCCATGTGCCCGTGCGTCTCGAGGTCGACCGGGTCGACCCCGTCCGAGCAGAGCATGAGGCGGTCGAGGCGCGCGCCGGCGGCGAGCAGGCCCGCCAGTATGCCGCGCAGGTCGCGGCGTATCGAGCCCTCGCGAGCCATCACCCACATGCCGAGGCGGAGGCGCTCGGCCGCCTGCCCGCCGTCTATGGGCTCGTGGCACGAGTGTATGCCGGCGGCGGCGTACGCGCTCAGCTTTGCCCCCGACGCGCCGGCCGTGTGGCCGTTGACCGGGCATCCGAGGCCGAGCATCGAGGCGACCGAGCGCATCGCCGGCGCGTTGCGGGCCGTGATCTTTGTCCACGAAAAGACCTCGCCCATGCAGGCCACGTCCGGGCGCGCGGCGGCCGCGGCCTCTTCCTCCGGCGACAGGGCGGGGCCGTGCCCGAACCGGGGCTCGACGGGCAGGCCTCCCGGGACGGCCTGGAATATGCGCACCGGCAGGGAGCCGCACAGCCTCGCGAACTCGGCAAGGCCCTCGTACCCGGCCACGCGCACGATGTCGATCGGATCGGAGAACATCGACGTCGTGCCGCGCAGGGCGGCGCGGGCGGCAAACTCGGACGGCAGGACGAACTGGTCGAGGTGGACGTGCGGGTCGGCAAGGCCCGGGCAGGCGTGGCGGCCGCGCGCGTCGTAGAGGCGCGTACTGGGGCCGCGCGCGTGCGACGCGTCGGGCCCCACGTACGCGATGCGGTCGCCCGAGACGGCCACGTCGGTGCCCCGCAGCACCTCGCCCGTGTACACGGAGACGAGCGAGCAGTCCCTTACGATCAGGTCGGCCGGGCGGTCGCCGGCGGCTACCGCCGCCAGCCGCGATATCGACGAGGGCAGGTACGAGGCGCCCGGGATGCGGCCCGGGTCGCGGCCGCCTCCCCGGGGCGGCAAGAGGCGGCCCCCCCGCCCCCCGCCGGGCCGCGCGGAGGGGGCCTGGGCGGCTGCCACGCGCCGTCAGGGGCGGGCGCATATTTAACGCTTAAATGCCCGCGCATGCGGGCGCGCCCGTGAACTACCCAAAGGCCATCCGCCGGTACTGCCCGCGGTGCAAGCAGCACACGCTGCAAAAGGTCTCGATCTACAAGGCCGGCAAGCGGCGCGCGTCAGCGATCGGCGAGCGCCGCCACGCCGAGGACAAGAAGGGGTACGGCGGGCAAAAGTTCCCAAAGCTGGCAAAGCCGGCAAAGGTGACGAAGAAGGTCACGCGCATCCTCACGTGCCCCGGCTGCAAGAAAAAGTTCAGCACAAGGGGCATACGGATCAAAAAGTTCGAGCTGGTGGCGACTGCGGCATGAAGAGGGAGCACAAGGAGATACCGGAGCCGTCGAGCACCTTCAACAGGGTGCAGTGCGACGAGTGCAAGGAGACGCAGATCATCTACTCGCATGCGACGACGCTCGTCACGTGCCACTCTTGCGGGAACGAGATAGCCACCCCGACCGGGTCGGCCGCCGTCCTCAAGGGCAAGAGGATGGAGTCGGTCTCTAGCCAGCCGGCGGCCGCGCCGGCCCGCGAGTGAGGGACGGCCGAGGGTGTGGGCGCCGGCCGCCCCGGCTAGCGCTCGCAGCCTGCCCTGCGCGCGGCAGGCTCAATGTCCGCGGCGATGTTGTAGCTGACCCGAAGCGCCGGGAGGTCGAGGACAATGCGGGCCTCGTCGACCGCTTCCGCGCCGCGCCGCCGGGCGGCGCCCCCGAGGTCGACAATGGACACGCCGGTGTAGGCCGCCTCCCCGCCGGGCGCCAGGTACTCGAACCGGCCGGCATCGCCGCCCTTGACCGGCACGACAAAGGCGGCCCACGCGGGCCGGCGCCCGTCCCGCCCGGCGCGCGCGGCGTACGCCCGCTCCACGGCGCGCACGTCGGCGGCGCGCAGGAGCGGCATGTCGCCGGGAACGGCCAGCACCCTTCCCCTGTGCCCGCGGCCTGCCAGGACCGACAGGGCCGCGGCAAGGTCCAGCGAATAGCCGTCCGCAGGCGTCGGGACGGTTCCGATGCCGGCGCGGCGGAGGGCGGCCGCGGCGGCCGGCGCGCGCGGGCTTGTCGCTGCGTACACCTCGGACACTACACCCGAGGAGCGCAGGGCGTCGACTACGCCGAGGACGACGGGCATGCCGTCGCCGCGCCCGGCGAGGAGCTTTTCGGCGGGGCCTCCGCTCGCGGCCATGCGGGACCCGCGGCCGCCGGCCATTACGAGCCCGATCATGCCGAGACAAAGACCAGCACGGCGGCCAGGCGAGCAACCTCGTTGCCAGCGCCGAGCACGTCGCCAGTGATCCCCCCCAGGCTTCTTGACGATACGAGCACAAGGACGAGGGCGGCCGCCGCGGCGGCCGCAAGCGCGAGCGCCCCGGCATGCCCCCCCAGCGCGACTGCCGGCACGGCGGCGGCCGCGGCTGCCGCGGCAAGCCGCAGCCGGCCGGTTCGGCCGCGGGCGGCCCCTGCAAAGACGGCGCCCGAGCCGGCGGCGGCCGGGCGGCCGGCGGCGGCCATCAGCACCATTGCAAACTTTGCGGCCGCCTCGGAGAGGACGACGGCCAGCAGCATCCCGTACGCGCCGCCGGCAAGCGACAGGCCTGCGACGGCGCCGATGCACGACAGGGCCACGGCAGACGTGCCGGCCGCGCCGACCGAGCCGTCGCGCATGGCCGCGATGCGGCGGGCCCTCGTGCCGCGCGCCATCAGGCCGTCGGCCGCATCCGCCAGCCCGTCCAGGTGGTGGAATCCCGTCAGGACGGCCGTGGCTGCGACCGCCACGAACGCGGCGACGAGCGGGTCGGCGCCGGCGAGCATCGCGCCTGCGCCGGCCGAGCCGGCCGCAAGGCCGAGGATCATCCCGACTATCGGGAACGCGGGCATGCCGCGGGCGGCCGGCTCGAGGGCCCGCGGCCCGACCGCATCCGTGCCGGCATCGGCGCCAGCGCCGGCGCCGGCGGGCCGCGCCCCGGCTCTGCCCCCTCCCCCGACGGGCAGCACGGTCAGGAACGACAGGGCCGCCCGGAACGGATCGTCAGCCAAGCGCCAGCCACCACGCCCAGGATACGGCCGCGGCCGACACGGCGGCAACGGTGCATGCAAACACGGCGCATGCGGCCTTCATAATCGACACCGACGAGCGTATGAGCGCCGCATCGGGAAGCTGGGCAGGGGCGGAGGGGGCGGAGGGGGCGGAGGGGGCGGAGGGGGCGGAGGGGGCGGAGGGGGCGGAGGGGGGCCGGCTCGCGCCCAGGCAGTACGATCCCACTTTTTCAAGCCTGGCCCCGAGGGCGCCTGCCATCGCCGCCATCGGGTACCCCGAGTTGAGGCTGTCCGGCGCCGACGCGTCGCGCGCCATGACCCTGTACGCCGCGCGCCAGTCCGCGCGCGGGACGAGCGCGGCCGCGGCGACCACGCAGAGTGCCGTCAGGCGCGCTGGCGCATAGTTGAGGGCCGTGTCGCACCTAGCCGCAAACCACCCGAGGTCGCGGAACATCCACGTGCGGTACCCGACCATCGAGTCGAGCGTGCTGACGGTCCGATGCGCAAACGCGCCGGGCAGCCCGAACAGCCCAAAGTAGAACAGCGGCCCCGTCACGCCGTCGACCGTATTCTCAGAGACGCTCTCGATGGCGGCCGAGGCGACGTGCGCGCCGTCAAGCCGCGACGTGTCGCGCTTTACGATCATTGCAAGGGATGCGCGCGCGCCGTCCAGGTCGCCCTCATCGAGCCGCCGCGCCACCGCGAGCGCATGCACCTCCATGCCGCGCAGCGATAACGTCGTCTTTAGCAGGACGGCCGAGGCGGCGGCCGGCAGCGCAAGGGCCAGGACGGCGGCAGGCCAGCCGGCGGCCGGCACGGGGGTGCCTGGCCAGCATGGCGGCCAGGGCCAGGCCAGGGCGGCGGCGGCACCCAGGGCCGCGGATGCGGCCCACGCCAGGCCGGCTACAAGTGCGACCATCCCGGCGACCAGGGCCGCGCCGGCGGCCCTCTTCCCCCCAGGCCCCCCCCTCCGGCCCGCCGCGAGCAGGCGCGGCACGGCCGCGCCGGCAAGCCGCCCGGCCCACGCGGTAGGGTGCAGGCGGTTTGGCGGATCGCCGGCGGCGCGATCCAGGAGCAGGGCGGCGGCCATCGTGCACGACCCGGCGGCGGCCGCGCCGGCGGCGCCCCACCACCACAGGCAGGCCTCAGCGGCCACCGAGGACCATCTCCTCGACCGCCCTCATGTCGAGGCTTTGCCGCACCGCGCCGGCGAGCCGGTCGATCTCGGCATCGAGCCGGTCGACCTCGCGCGGCGTCCACGAGAACGGGTCGCTTGCGGGCGGAGGCGGCCTCTGGCGCGGCATGTAGGGCGGCGGCTGGCGGCTCGCCCCCGCCGCCGCGTTGCCGGCTCCGACGTCGAGCGAGTCCTCGCCCGGTATGTCCATGTCGATCATTGGGACTACGCCGAGGACGGCGCGCCCCGTGGCCCTCTTCAGCCGCGGGTACGCCGGCTTGAGCACGGCCGCATCGCCGCGGAACCTGTTGAGGACGAACCCGCGCACGAGCTTTTTGTGGCGCTCGGGCAGCAGCATCATCGTGCCCGCCAGGCTCGCAAACGAGCCGCCCCTGTCGATGTCGCTGACCAGGATCACCGGGGCCCTCGCCTTTTCGGCCATTGCCATGTTGGCAATGTCGTACCGCTGCAGGTTTATCTCGGCCGGCGAGCCGGCGCCCTCGAGGATCACGATGTCGCGGCCCGAGGCGAGGCGCCGCAGGGCCGACAGGGCCGCCGCCATGCCGCCGAGCGGCGCGAACTCGTAGTGGTACTCCTTGTAGTGCATGCGGCGCAGCCGCTTGCCGTTGAGGTAGACCATGCTGTACAGGCCCCCGAGGGGCTTGAGCAGGACGGGGTTCATGTCGGGCGAGGCGGCCGCGCGGGCCCCGACGGCCTGGACGGCCTGCGCGCGCGAGATGCGAAAGCCCTTGCCCCTGTACGAGAACGACGACATGTTCTGCGACTTGAAGGGGGCCACCGAGTACCCCATGTCCGAGAATATCCTGCACAGGGCCGTCACAAGGGTCGTCTTGCCGGCTCCCGACGACGTGCCCTGGACCATGAGCGCCATCATATGCGCCGCAGCGCCCCGACGAGCCTTTTATTTTCAGCTGCCGTGCGCACGGCGACCCGTATGTGGCGGGCGCTGCGCCCGCCGCGGGGCCCGAGGCCGCCGAACGACGAGCAGTCGCGCACGAGTACTCCCCGCCCGAGCAGGGCCGAGCGGACGGCGGCGGCCGGCCGCGCGGTGCGGACGAGCACAAAGTTGGCCCTCGGGCGGCCGACGCACTCGAAGCCCGGCGTGGCGTCGATCTCGCGCACGAGGCGGGACCTCTCGCGCGAGACGAGGCGCCGGGCCCTCTCGACGTGGCCCGCATGCCGGAGCGCCTCGAGCGCGCCGGCCTGGGCCGGCCCCGAGACGCCCCACGGCAGCCTTATCCGGGAGAGGATCGCCGCCGCGCGGGCCCCGCACACGGCGTACCCGACGCGCGCGCCGGCGAGCCCGAACGACTTTGTCAGCGAGCGGAGGACGACCATGTGGGGACGGCGCGGCGCGGCCGGCGCCACGGACCCGGCCGGCGCGGCGCCGGGGCCGTCGGCCAGCTCCACAAAGCACTCGTCGACGAGCAGCATCGCCGACGCGTCGGCCGCCGCCGAGGCCAGCCCGAGCACCTGCCTGGGCTCCAGGGTCTCGCCCGTCGGGTTGTTCGGAGTGCACACGAACGCGCAGCCGTTCCTCGGAATCGCCTCGGCGAACCTGTCCAGGTCGGCGGCAAGGTCCATCGATGCAAGGCGGAACGGGGCGGCGCCGGCGAGCCGTGCTGCCGCCTCGTACTCGCCGAACGCAGGGGCCTGGACAAGGGCGCGCGTCCGGCGCGCGGCGAACGCGCGGCAAAAGTTGTAGATGATCTCGGTCGCGCCGCAGCCGACGACCACGTTCGACGGGGACCCGGCCCCGGCGTGCCCCGCAAGGGCCTCGCGCAGCAGCGACGAGTCGGGATCCGGATAGGTGCGGCCGGCGGGGCCGGCCGCGGCCCTTGCCATTGCGGCGGCCGCGGCAGGCGGCGGGCCGAGCGGCGAGACGTTTGAGCTGAAGTCGAGCAGGGGCGGGGCGGGGCGGGGCGGGCGGCCGCCCCGGGCGGGGCGGGGCGGGGCGGGCGGGGCCGAGTGCGGCCCGCCGTGCTCGGCCTGCCGGTGCATGGCCACCTCAGGGGGAACGCGCATGCGCGGGCGGCGGGGGCGGGAGTTTAGTTTGTTTTGCGGGCAGGGCGGGGAGAGGGGCCGGCCATGCGGGTGGACGGCGGCCGACGACGCGCCCAACGTAGAGTACAACGGCACGATGCGGGGAGAGGGGCCGGCCATGCGGGTGGACGGCGGCAGGGGCGGCGCCTCGCCGGCCGGGAGCCGTCCCGCATGTGCGGGGCCCGCATCGGCGCCTCGCTTCGCCGCTGGCCGGGCTAGCGGCGCGCCCTGGTGCCTGCCGCTAGCGCGCATGCGCGCGCCTGCCAACGAATATTAAATCGGCGCGGCCGTCGTGCCGCAATGGAAGGGGACGGAGGCGCCAAAAAGAGGGTGGCCATACTTGGCGCCACCGGCGCCGTCGGTCAGGAATTCGTCCAGTCGCTCGAGGGGCATCCGTGGTTCGAGGTCGCGCAGATCGCCGCGTCCGAGCGCTCGGCCGGCAAGACGTACATCGAGGCGATTCGCGACGAGACGGGCATTGTAAACTGGCAGGTAGGCGGCGAGGTGCCGGGATACGTCAGGGCCATGACGGTCCGCTCCATCGACGAGGTCGACCCGTCGGGCCTGGACCTGGTCTTTTCGGCCATCGAGTCGGGCGCGGCGCGCGACATAGAGACCAGGTTTGCCGCGCACCTTCCGGTCATATCGACCAGCTCGGCGTACAGGTACGAGGAGGACGTCCCCATACTCATACCCGGCGTGAACGACGAGCAGTCCGATCTGCTCGACCGCCAAAGCTCGAACAGGGGCTGGAAGGGCTGGGTCGCGCCGCTGCCCAACTGCACGACCACAGGCCTGGCCATTACGCTAAAGCCGCTGCACGAGAGGTACGGCGTCAAAAAGGTGCTCATGACGTCGATGCAGGCCATATCGGGCGCCGGCAGGGCACCGGGCGTGTCGGCCATGAACATTACCGACAACATAATCCCGTTCATCGCAAAGGAAGAGGGCAAGGTGCGCAAGGAGACGCGCAAGATACTCGGCAAGCTCGGCGAGGACGGGCGCATCCGCGACGCCGACATAATGGTGAGCGCCACGTGCACCCGCGTGCCCGTAATCGACGGCCACACCGAGGCCGTCTCGATCGAGACCGAGAGGGACGTCGACCCCGGCGCGGCCAAGGACGCGTACGGCGAGGCGAACCGGACCGTGTCGGTCGCAGGGCTGCCGTCGGCTCCCGAGTCGTACTATGCCTTCCACGAGGACCCCACGCGCCCGCAGCCGCGCCTCGAGAGGGACGTGGGCGGCGGCATGACGACGACCATCGGCCGCGTAGAGAGGGAGGAGATATTCGAAAAGGGGCTAAAGTACATGCTGTTCTCGCACAACAAGAAGATGGGGTCCGGCAAGGGCGCTGTCCTGCTCGCCGAGATGCTGCTCAAGAGGGCAAAGATATAGCCCAGGGGGCGGTGCCGCCTTTGCGCCGCGGCGGCATGCTGTCCGCCCGTCGGCCGGTGCCAGCCTGGCCTCCTACCGTGCGAAAAAAAAAGGACGGCCGGGATCAGGCCGCCTAGGACAGCTTTTCAAGGATCCTGGTCTGCGTCTCCAGCATGCGCTGGAAGAACACGCGGTTGTCGCTGGACATTGTCTCGATGGACACGGCCACGCGGTCAAGCCGGTCTAGGACGCGCGTGTTGCGTTCCTCGGCGTTGGCCTCGGCGCGCTCCGCCCGGGCCTCGGCGCGCTCCGCCCGGGCCTCGGCGTTGGCCTCGGCGCGCTCCGCCCGGGCCTCGGCGTTGGCCTCGGCGCGCTCCGCCCGGGCCTCGGCGTTGGCCTCGGCGCGCTCCGCCCGGGCCTCGGCGTTGGCCTCGGCGTTGGCCTCGGCGCGCCTTGCACGGACCTCGGCGCGCCTTGCACGGACCTCGGCGCGCTCCGCCCGGGCCCTTATCACGGCGCGCGTCTTCCTGCCCTCTTTGCCAAACGCAGTCATGAGGCTCCGGCCGACGTCCATCGTAGTAAGGGACATCACGAATCCTACGCCGCCGGTCAGTATAAAAGCTGTTCCTAGGCCTATGTGTTCCAGCGCCCCTCGCACGCTCTCGGCGAGCAGGAAGACGCCCGATCCTACCATGGTCACGTAGACGAGGTTCTGGCGGCGTATGAGGAGCCTGCGGAGCCTGCGGAGCCTAGAGCCGGCGCGCCTCGGCGACGCGGCGTCGGTTGCCTGCGCAGGTGCCTGCGGGTCAGTAGAGAGTGCGGATCCCCTGCGCCTTGGCGCTGCGGCATCCCGCCTTCCTGCATCGCTCCCGCCCCGGCCTGTCCGGCGCCGGCCGCGGGCGCGCCCCGTCTCTGCGGCATCCCGCCTTCCTGCATCGCTCCCGCCCCGGCCTGTCCGGCGCCGGCCGCGGGCGCGCCCCGTCTCTGCGGCATCCCTCTTCTTTGCATCTTTTTTCATGGCGGGGCGGTACCGTATTACCTTATAAAACTTGGTATATCCAGCATAGGCATACTGCCCGGCCTCCACCATGGCAGAGCCGCCCCCCCCCCCTCCCGGCCGGCAGGTCGGCGGCCCGGCGCCGGTGCACCCCCGCACCCTACTCCCCCGTCCGCCCGCCCCGGAGGCTGGCAGGGCGCCCCTGCATCGCCCCCCAACCCCCCCTCCTCCCCCTTCCCCCGGCCCGCTGGCGCGCAGCCCTGCATGCGCTTGGCAGAGGCGGGAGCGGCACAGTCAATGTCGGGGCTCCCTCCCCTTCCCCCGGCCCGCTGGCGCGCAGCCCCGCATGCGCTGCCGCCCAGCCGCTGCCGCCCAGCCGCGATCAAGTTATAACGGCGCGCGCCGCCGACGCGGCGGGGCGCGGGAGATGGCAAGGCGGAACACGAGCGTGCCAAAGGGGGACGGGGCCACGGCAGGGGGCAGGGAGTCCGAGAGGAAGCCGTCCGCCGCGCCGGCCACCCTAGACGACACGGACCGCCGCATCATCGCCGAGCTTGCCGCCGACTCGTCCGTGTCCATCCCGAAGATGTCCAAGAGGGTCGGCATAACGGCCAACGCCGCGTACGCGCGCATCGAGAAGCTCAGGCGCCGGGGCGTCATACGCAGGTACTCGATCGCCGTCGACGGCAGGCACCTCGGGTACGGCGTAAAGGCCATGCTCGGCGTCAACATGGACATAAAGCGGCGCGACGGCGTCATTGACGAGCTCATGGACATACCCGAGGTCGCCGAGGTCGCCGAGGTGACCGGCAGGTTCGACATGCTCGTTACGGTGCACGCCCGCTCGCTCGACGACATGCACCGCATCGTGTACGGCAGGGTGGGGCGCATCGCGGGGATACTCTCGTCGGAGAGCTTTCTGCAGATGAGGTCGCGCGACAAGGCAATGCCATATATGCAGAGCGGGGAAGGGGCCGCGCCGTGAGCCAGGAGGGGCGCTCTAGGCTGCAGACGAGGGCCGCCGCGTACTACGAGCTGAGCAAGCCGAAGATATGGTACCTCTTGGTGTTCACGGCGTTCGGCGCGGCCATCGCAGCCTCGAACGTGTACGGCCTCCCCGTATCGGGCGCCACGTGGGCCCTCATGCTAGCCTCGGTGGCGGCCGGCTCTGCCGCGGCCAACGTCCTGACAAACTACCACGACCGCGACATCGACGCCGTAATGGAGCGGACGAGGGGCAGGCCCATACCGTCGGGCAGGATCGCGCCGGAGGCGGCGCGCAACTTTGGCATCGCGCTAGCCGCCGCCTCGCTCGCCCTGGCGGCCTCGCTGTCGCTCACGACGAGCGCCTGGCAGGGCGCGCTAGCCGCCGCGTTCATCGCGTTCGGCCTGTTCAACAACGTGCTGGTGTACTCGTACGCCCTCAAGAGGCGCAGCCGGTCGAACATCGTCCTGGGCGGGCTGTGCGGCGGGATGCCGCCGCTGATAGGGTGGGTCGCCGTGACGACCGCGGGCCTGTGGACGATGGGGGCCGTAATGGCCGCCCTGGTGTTCATCTGGATACCGATGCACATATGGGCCCTGACGCTGCACTTTCGCGACGACTACAACAGGGTCGCCGTGCCGATGCTCACCGCGGTGCAGTCCGAGGCCGCATCGGCGAGGATCATCGCCGCCTCGACCATAGTGATGGCCGCGTTCAGCGCGGCCCCGCTCTTCCTCGAGGCGGGCGCCGGGGAGGGGCCGTTTGCGGGCCCCGCGTACATGTGGACGGCGGCCGCGTCCGGCGCCTTGATGGTGGCGCTGTCGGCATGGGTCGTGGCGAGGCCGACCGAGCGGGCGGCATGGGTGCTCTTCAAGTTCTCCAGCCCGTACCTGGCAGTGCTGTTCATCGCCCTGATGGTCGACACGGCGCTGTGAGCGCTGCGCTTTTATTGCGGCCGTTCGGGGGCGGCGGCATGGCGGAGGGGGGCAGGTTTGCCACGTCGCTCAGCTGCATAGACGGGAGGGTGCAGGGGCCGCTGTCCGAGTGGATAAGGCGCAGGTCCGGCGCCGAGTACGTCGATACGGTGACCGAGCCGGGCATGGACAAGGCGCTCTCGGGGGGCGGCGCGGCGGCGGAGGCGCTCAGGAAAAAGGCCAACATATCCGTAAAGGCTCACGGCTCGCGCATGATCGTCGTGTCGGGGCATGCGGACTGCGCGGGAAACCCCGTGCCCGACGACGAGCACGTCCGGCAGATAGCCGAGTGCGTGAGGGTCGCCGAGTCGTGGGGAACCGGCGCCGAGGTGCTCGGCGCGTTCGTAGACTCGGAGCGGAAGGTAGTGCCGGTCGGCGGCGGCGGTCCTAGCCCCGGCGCGGACTGAGCGGCCCCATGCGGACGACGGTCGAGCCGCACTCGGAGCAGCGGCCTCGGACGGCAGGCCGGCCGTTCTTGAGGCGCGACTCGGTGGGATCCGACACGGCCGTCTTTTTGCGGCATTTGATGCAGTAGGCGGCGATCGCGCCGCGGGAGGGAACGTCGTCGCCGGCCGCATCGGGCAGGGATGCGACGGCGCGCCGCAGCTCGGCCAGGCGGGCCCTGACGTCGGCGATCTGCTCGGCCTTGGCCGGATCGGGGGAGGGGGAATGACCGGGATCCTTTGCCGGCTCGGCCTTGGCAAACCCCTTCGGGAGGGTGCCGCGGGGGGAGGGGGGCGGAGGATCTTTTGCCGGTTCTGGCTCGGGATCGGGCTCGGCATCTGGCATGGATGAGAGGGCCTCGCGGAGCTCGGCCAGGCGGGCCCTGACGTCGGCGATCTGCTTGGCCTTGGCGGGATCGGGGGAGGGGGGCGCGGGGGGATACTCAGAACCTGGCGGCTCGGGCTCGGGCTTGGCAAACCCCTTCGGGAGGGTGCCGCGGGGAGAGGCCGGCTCGGGGGGCCGCTTGGGCTCGGGCGCGGGCTCGGGCGCGGGCTCGGGCGCGGGCTTTTCTTCAGCAGTGAGCTTGGGCTGGGCGGGCTCGGGCTGGGCGGGCTCGGGCTGGGCGGGCTCGGGCTGGGCGGGCTCGGGCTGGGCGGGCTCGGGCTGGGCGGGCTCGGGCTTGGCAAACCCCTTCGGGAGGGTGCCGTGGGGGGATGCCGGCTCGGGCTTTTCTTCAGCGGCGGGCGCGGGGGGCTTGTCGGGCTCGGATGGTTCGACGGGTCGCTCGGGCTCGGGCTTGGCGGGCTCGGGCTTGGCGGGCTCGGGCTTGGCGGGCTCGGGCTTGGCAAACCCCTTCGGGAGGGTGCCGTGGGGGGAGGCCGGCTCGGGCTTTTCTTCAGCGGCGAGCTCGGGGGGCTTGTCGGGCCCGGATGGTTCGGCGGGTCGCTCGGGCTCGGGCTTGGCGGGCTCGGGCTTGGCAAACCCCTTCGGGAGGGTGCCGTGGGGGGAGGCCGGCTCGGGCTTTTCTTCAGCGGCGAGCTCGGGGGGCTTGTCGGGCCCGGATGGTTCGGCGGGTCGCTCGGGCTCGGGCTTGGCGGGCTCGGGCTTGGCGGGCTCGGGCTTGGCAAACCCCTTCGGGAGGGTGCCGTGGGGGGAGGCCGGCTCGGGCTTTTCTTCAGCGGCGAGCTCGGGGGGCTTGTCGGGCCCGGATGGTTCGGCGGGTCGCTCGGGCTCGGGCTTGGCGGGCTCGGGCTTGGCGGGCTCGGGCTTGGCAAACCCCTTCGGGAGGGTGCCGTGGGGGGAGGCCGGCTCGGGCTTTTCTTCAGCGGCGGGCTCGGGGGGCTTGTCGAGCTCGGATGGTTCGGCGGGTCGCTCGGGCTCGGGCTTGGCGGGCTCGGGCTTGGCAAACCCCTTCGGGAGGGTGCCGTGGGGGGAGGCCGGCTCGGGCTTTTCTTCAGCGGCGGGCTCGGGGGGCTTGTCGGGCTCGGATGGTTCGGCGGGTCGCTCGGGCTCGGGCTTGGCGGGCTCGGGCTTGGCAAACCCCTTCGGGAGGGTGCCGTGGGGGGATGCCGGCTCGGGCTTTTCTTCAGCGGCGGGCTCGGGGGGCTTGTCGGGCTCGGATGGTTCGGCGGGTCGCTCGGGCTCGGGCTTGGCGGGCTCGGGCTTGGCGGGCTCGGGCTTGGCGGGCTCGGGCTTGGCAAACCCCTTCGGGAGGGTGCCGTGGGGGGATGCCGGCTCGGGCTTTTCTTCAGCGGCGGGCTCGGGGGGCTTGTCGGGCTCGGATGGTTCGGCGGGTCGCTCGGGCTCGGGCTTGGCGGGCTCGGGCTTGGCGGGCTCGGGCTTGGCAAACCCCTTCGGGAGGGTGCCGTGGGGGGATGCCGGCTCGGGCTTTTCTTCAGCGGCGGGCTCGGGGGGCTTGTCGGGCTCGGATGGTTCGACGGGTCGCTCGGGCTCGGGCTTGGCGGGCTCGGGCTTGGCGGGCTCGGGCTTGGCAAACCCCTTCGGGAGGGTGCCGTGGGGGGATGCCGGCTCGGGCTTTTCTTCAGCGGCGGGCTCGGGGGGCTTGTCGGGCTCGGATGGTTCGGCGGGTCGCTCGGGCTTGGCGGGCTCGGGCTTGGCGGGCTCGGGCTTGGCGGGCTCGGGCTTGGCAAACCCCTTCGGGAGGGTGCCGTGGGGGGAGGCCGGCTCGGGCTTTTCTTCAGCGGCGAGCTCGGGGGGCTTGTCGGGCCCGGATGGTTCGGCGGGTCGCTCGGGCTCGGGCTTGGCGGGCTCGGGCTTGGCAAACCCCTTCGGGAGGGTGCCGTGGGGGGAGGCCGGCTCGGGCTTTTCTTCAGCGGCGAGCTCGGGGGGCTTGTCGGGCCCGGATGGTTCGGCGGGTCGCTCGGGCTCGGGCTTGGCGGGCTCGGGCTTGGCAAACCCCTTCGGGAGGGTGCCGTGGGGGGAGGCCGGCTCGGGCTTTTCTTCAGCGGCGGGCTCGGGGGGCTTGTCGAGCTCGGATGGTTCGGCGGGTCGCTCGGGCTTGGCGGGCTCGGGCTTGGCAAACCCCTTCGGGAGGGTGCCGTGGGGGGAGGGAGGCACGGGCTCGGCATCTGTGCTTGCAGCCGGCCGCCCACCATCACTAGAGGCAGCAGTGCTTGCCTTCGACTCTGCCGGCCGCGCCCGTATGCCGAGCCTGGCAAGATACCCCGCCTCGTACTCGGCGAACACCTCGCTGCGAGAGCGGCCATCGTGCGCCCGCCGCGCAGGCCGCGCAGACATTGCATCTGCCGCAAGGGCATCCGACCCGGCCGGCAGTTCGGACGTCGTATCCGCGCTCGCCGAGGCCCCTCCTGCGCTGGCACCCATGTTCTTGAGCATCGCCTTGTCCTGCGCTGTGATCGACGGGGCGGCTGCGCCAGCGGTGGCAGCGGCGGCAGCCTCCCTGGCCCGGGGCGGCTTTTCCGCAGTGCCGCGATCCCCGACCGGAGCGGCTGCAATGCCCATGATCGGCCCGAGGTAGTCGAGCGCCACCTTGTTGTCGTCTACCCTCAGGTAGAAGCGGCCTCCGGTCATGAACCGCCTTATCGGGGATCCCTTGCGCCAGTTGTCGCCTGCGCCGTACACGGTCATGTACGAGTCGCCCCTGCCCATGCCGGTCGCCACTGTCATCTTGTCGACGACCTCCCCGGCGCCTATCTCGCCTCCCGAGTCGCGGTGCCGCACGACCGCCGACAGCTCGCGCCCGGCGCCATACGACGCGGCCGACACGAGGTAGTCAGACCACTTGGCCATGCGATCGAACCCCTACATTACGATGACAGGCATGGCGGCGGCGCAAGCAGGCGCGGCGCGCCCTGCCGGCGGCCCACGCTGCTGCCGCCGGCGCGCCCACATAGGCAGCCGCGTTCAGCGCGACGACCAGGACGCCGGCTGCAAGGACGGAGCCTGGCGACCCTGGATCGGCAACAGACATGAGCGAGAGAGATGCAAGCATGGGCGCAAGCAGCGCTGCGACTGCGGCGCGTAGCGCCGGCGCCTCCCGCTCCATGTCCGCCACCGCGGGCGAGAATGAGTAGTACGCGGCGCTGAACGCAGACATGAACGCGGCGCCGTGCGGCGTCTCGAGCAACGTCCCGTCACGCACCTCGCGGAGCAGCTGCACCTGCGGCGCCATCTCGGTCCCGTACGCGGCAGTAGCCACCAGGCAGCCGCCCCCTGGCGGCTCGGGAGCGGGCGGCGGGGAAGAGGCCCCGCTGCTGCCGCCCGCCTGCGTCCCCTCCCGCGGGGGAGGCGGGGGCCTGACCGGCACGCACTCGCCGCCGATGAGGCTCGTTCCTATGCCGCACTGCCCGTACCCCAGGGCCTCGGACTCGTCGATGCCGACCGCCTCGTAGATCGTATAGCCCGGATAGCTCCTTTCAAACCAGGCCCTGTAGTCCGGCTCGCTGTCATACCTGGCAACATAGTAGCGCGGGTCGACGTCTGGATCGACGAACGGGGCTATCGGCCTTGGCGCGGGCAGGCCGACGGCGGCGTAGAACGACGGGTACGCGGAGCCGTAGTTCTCGTCGTACCACTCGCGGTACGAGCTGTCGCTCTCGTAGCGCTCGACGAGCTCTGACGGGTCGGCCGCTTCCGCGGCAAACGGCGCCGGCTCGGGCACGCCGACAGCCCCGTATATGCTCATGTCCCCAAAGATCGAGTCGAACCACTGGCGGTACGAGCTGTCGCTCCTGTAGCGCTCGACGTACGAGTATGGGCCCGCGGTGGGATCGACGACGTACTGGGCAAAGTCGGGATGGGGTGCAAAGGCGGGGGCGGCGGCCGTAGACGCGGCGGGGGCGGCGGCCGTAGACGCGGCGGGGGCTTCAGGGCTCGGCAGCCCGACGGCCTCGTATATCGAGGCGTACTCGGAGGAATACGTGCCGTCGAACCACTGGCGGAAGGCCTCTTCCGTGTCGTACCGTTCGACGTACGACCTCGGGTCGGTGCCCTCCTCGACGAACGAGGCGGGCTCGGGCACGCCGGCCGCCTCGTATATCGAGTCGTACGTCGAGGCATGGTGGTCGTCAAACCACTGGCGGAAGGCATCGTCCGTCTTGTACCGCTCTATGTACAGGTACGGGTTGTCCGCAGCCTCCGGCATGGGAGCCGGGCTGCCGCCCCCGACCCACGCCGCCTGGCCGAGCGCATCCTGTGGCGCCCCAGACATGGAGGCGGCAAGCACGACGGCGGCCACGGACGAGGCGGCAAGCAGGGCTGTCCTGGCCATACGACTCATTGGGCTACGGCGCCCATGCAAGGCGGGTTCATTTTATATGATTGGAGTGTAAAAAATGATTGACCCGCGGGCGAGCTGCGGCAGGCCCACAGGTCAACATTTCTAGACCCCGCCCTGCATACCCCCGGCCCCCCATAGTGGCCATGCCGTACGAGGAGGACAAGCTGCAGGGGCTTGACGAGGACGCCGCTGCCGGCGGAGACGGGGACAGGCGGGCCGCTAGCCCGCCGCGCGGCGGGCGGCCGCGGCGCCGCTAGCGCCGGCGGCCTAGGGGGCAGGCGCCGGCGGGGGAGGGTTTATCATACGGCCCGCGGCGGGGGCCGCCATGTCAACTATGGGACAGGGCAGCCGGGCCGACTGGCAGACCCTCTGGGACGAGTACACGAGGTCGTTCGAGAACTGGAAGCAGATGGTCGAGTCTGTCCAAAGGGCATCGGCGGACATGCAGCGCAGCTTCAACCAAGTCATGGAAAAGGCGGCATCCGAGTCGTCGACAGACACCATGAAAAAGTTCGGCGAGACATGGCAAAAGGCCATGAGCGAGGCGGGCATGAGCGGCGTGAGGCAGTTCGGCGAGACATGGCAAAAGGCCATGAGCGAGTCGTCCATCGAGTCGTACAGGCAGTTCGGCGAGACGTGGCAAAAGACGCTCAGCGAGTCTGGCATGGAGCAGATCAAGGCGTACGGAGACATGATGAAAAAGTTCGCCGAGACATGGGACAGCATGTGGCCGCAAAAGGGCCCGCAGTCCTGACCGGGCCGCGCGCGACCCCCCTAATTTTATATTCCGATCCGGCGGGGCCGCGCCGATGGCCGGGTGGGCAGACTACCTCTTGTCAGCGGTCCGGTACGACTCGGGCAGGCGGATCGTCGAGGCGCGGCAGCACGCCGACGACGGCGCGCAGATAGGGCGCGGCAGCACGGTCGACCGCAGTACGATCGCCGACAACATGAGAAAGGGCTCGACGTACGCCACCGTGTTCGCCGGCAGGGGCGGCACTTGGAGGCTCGGCGAGGCCGTCAGGCTGCTCAGGTCCGGCGGCGAGTATTCGATCCGCGTAGACTCGAACAGGGTCATGTTCGACAACCTCGGCATGCTGCCCGGCCTCGAAGAGGGCGGCGGGCAGGCCTAGCCGCCGCCGTCCCGCCCGCCCGCGTCCCCTGCATAGTCTGCAAGCGACACCTCGTCGTATCCAGGTATCCTGGCAATCTCAAACCCCTCGGCCCTCTTTTCAAGCGGCCTTGTCGCGTCGATTCCAAGCTTTGCCGTGCGCAGGTTCTCCTGGTCGCTCGACGGATCCAGGCTAGAGCCCCGCACGCCCCGCACCACCGTCAGGTCCCTGTCGGCCTGGAAGCGCGTGGCCATCGCGTACTCGACGGCCTCGGCGGACGACGGGTCGATATCCCCGTCGACGACCGTAACCTGCTTGAGCGACCGGTGGGCAGCAAACGCCGCCTCGATGGCGGCCGCGGCGTCGCCTTCGGCGCGCTTTGAGATCTGCACCACCGCGTGCAGCCAGCTGCACCCGCCGGCGGTGAGGCGGACGGCGCGCACGAGCGGGCCGAGGCGGGCCCTCAGCTCGCCGTCAAGCTTGGACTCGGCCGGCATGCCCATGAGCAAGCGGTGCTCCGAGTAGCCGGCGAGCACGTCGTGGTACACGGCCCTGTCGCGGTAGTGCAGGCGGTCGAGCTCGAAGACGGGCTGGTCCCGCGCGTGGTCGTACGTTTGGAGCATCTCGACCATCCACTCCCGGTGCGTCGCGTCGGCAAGCATGCGCCCCTCCATGACGATCTCGGCGCCGGCCGGCACGAGCAGGCCCGTAGACGGGCACCTGGCGAGCTCGGGGCGGCGGCCGGACAGGGCGGCGGCAATGGCGGTCTCGCTCGCCCCCCACTCCGCCTGGTACGCCCCGGCGATCGAGTGGACGGGGTGCACGCCGACCGTGACGGCGACTGCGAGGTCCTCGCCGCGCTCCCTTGCATCGGCGTAGCAGCGGTGCAGGTGCCGCCCCTCGACCATCCTCACGGACATGCGCGCATCGCCTATCGGCATCATGCGGTGGAACGAGGAGTTTTGCGCCCCCGTCTCGGGGTTGCGCGCATGCACTATGGACGACGTGATGAACGGGCCAGGCTCCTTTTCAAAGTGCGTCGCGATCGGCAGCGGCGAGAGGTCGGACGACGAGTTCTCCAGGAACGGGGGGCTCGGGGAGCCGGGCTCTTCGCGGGGGGCGGGATCGGCGGCCGAGCCGGCCGCCGCGGCCGCCCCGGCGACGGCAGCGTGTATTCCGTCGGCGGCGCATCCGATCGCCATGGCAAACCGCTCCCGCGTGCCGACCACGTTCGTCGCCGCGCGCATCGGCGAGCCCTCGACGTCCTCGAAGAGGAGCGCCTGTAATCCGTCGGCGCGCGCCGTCACGGCCGCCATCTCGTACCGCGCCGAGACTCGGCGGCGCACCGTAGACAGGGCGCCGGCGCGGCGAATCTCTTCCAGGTACGAGCGCAGGTCATGCATTGCGCCGCACCATGTCGGAGACCGCCGCCATTACCGCCCTTGCCCCGTCGGCGCCGAGCGGCTCCTTCGAGCTGCACGACACGACGGATATTCCGCCGTTCAGGTGGCCGACCTGCTCGGCGGCAAGGCGCATGAACAGGCCGTCGTGCTTTGACGGTATGACCATGGTCGTCGCCGGCGGAAGGCCGGGCGTGCTTATCGACACGGCCATTGCGCCGATTCCGGCCGCGGGCGGAGGCGCCCCCTCCGTGACCGAGACAAAGTCGCCGTTGGCAAAGCGGACAGCGGCCACATGGTACGTTCGGCCGCCGGCGCTGACCGTCCGCGCAGCGTACGGCTGCCCTGCCGGCGACGGCGAACCCGGCGATGGCGCGGCTGGCGCGGCTGGATCGCTGCGCCCGTCGGGGCTGCCGGGACGGCCGGCCAATGCGCAGCCGCCTACTTTTTCGATGCCGACTCTTCTTCCCTCGAGTCGGCCTCGACGCGCGCCCTGAGCTTTGCCTTGTACTTTAGGTTGCGAGGCTTTGTGCGCAGGCGGTACCCGCAGCACGGGCACCAGAGGCCCTCCCACTTTATGAATATCTCGCATATCTGGCACCGCCTCTGCCCAGAGACATACCTGCCCGTTCCGACCGGCTTTTGCGCCTTGTACCTGATGCATATCCCCTTGCACGTCATGCCGCTCCCCTGCGCCGATGCTGGAATACGGCCCGTATATAAATATGGATGTAAGATTTAATGGGCGTTGGGGCCCAAATAGCGCATACGGATGGCCAAAAAGTGCCTTTTGACGGTGTAAATTCCATAAGAACGGGTTGAAAAGTGCAAAACGTGCAGTGTCTTGGCTGCCGCACATACGCCCTCAAGTCGCAGGCAGCTCCGCAAGGCCCAGGCTGCGCAGGTACCTGTACGTCTCGTCGTAGAACTCTGGCGATCGGGTGCCGTCCTCGCTGTCGCCCTCTGGCACGAATATGACCATGCCCTGCCGCGCCCTGGTGAGCAGGACCCTGTACGCGTTCCGCAGGTACGACTGCCTGTCGGCCTTGCGCATGTTCATCCACCGCTTCCCCTTGAACTCCCAGTGGCACCAGCCGCCTCCGCCGCCGCTGTGCCGCAGGTTGGCATCCCATGCGACGCACACCCAGTCGAGCTCGAGCCCCTGCACGTCAAACTCGGTGGCCGCGTACTCTAGGCTGTACGACGAGCGCGGGTCGTCGCGCCCGTTGAGGAACCACTTTGTGGCATCGACGGTCAGCTCGACGTAGATGCCGTGCGGCTGGAGCCTGTACGACTTTGCCGCCGCGACTATGCCGAACCGCTCACTCCCGCGGGCCCTGTCGCGGAGCCACTTCTTTGCAAGCCCAAAGTCGCGCGTGATCACGATCGGGTACCGGCCGAGACGGGGCCGCAGGGCAGCGGCCGCGCCGACGTCGATGTCGAGCAGGGCCTTTACGAACTTTGAGACGTGCTCGCTGCGAAACGACCTGATCGACGTGCCCAGGTGCAGCTCGGGCACGGACTCGGCGCCGACCATCGAGACCATTGCGCCCATGTCCCCGTCCGGGGCGTACTCGCTGTCGGCGATCTCGCCGGACACGTACACGTCCCAGTCGGGGTACCGGTCGCGGACGGCCCTGAACCACTCGGGCAGCCCCGCCTCGCCGGTGTTGATCTCCTGCCCGCCGCCGACGAGGCAGACGATCGTGGCCCAGCCCTTGTGGCGGTCCATCGCCCCGATCAGGAACTCGGGCTCGGACATGTCGAACCCCTTTATCCCCTTCCTGCGCGCAAGCCACGACGAGAGGTGCCCGCGGTTCCACGCCCTCTGCGCCTCGTCGAATACGGCCACCCTCTCGTGGGGCGCATCGCCCCTTGCCATGTACTCGTCGCGGAAATGGTGTATGTTCTGGATGAACGCGGACGCCTCGCGGCGCGCCTTGCCCTTTGTCATCGGGGGGCGGGCGGGATCGGCGACGCGGTCGCGGGCGAGCGCCTCCCGCAGCACGCCCACGAGCGGCCCGTTCCCCGACAGGAAGATCGCATGCTCGCTCTTGTCGACGTTCTGCCGCTCGTTCGCAATGTTCAGGCCGGCGAGCGTCTTTCCCGCGCCCGGCACGCCCGTCACGAAGCAGATCGACTTGCGCCCCCCGGCCTTTGAGCGCTCTATGATCCCCGAGACTGCAGCGGCGGTCTCGGACAGGTTTCGGGCGCCGCCCTCGTGCCGGGTTATCTCGTCGACCCTGTGGTTGGCGTACAGGGCGCGCGCCGCCTCGATGATCGTCGGCGTCGGCTTGTAGGCGGACCCTTCCCAGGCGGCCGGATCGATCTCGTCCAGGCCCGCGCAGGGGCCGTCCAGGACGCCGGCGATCTCGCGGCCAAGGCAGGCAGCGTTCGTCAGGACGATCCCGAACACGCCGTCCGATCCGGCGCGCGGCGGCGCCCCGCCCGCGCCCTTCCCTAGCCCGCGGTCCGGCGCCCCCGTGGCTATCAAGACGGGCACGATCGGTGCGGCGTGGCTGCCCTCGTGGAAGTTCTTGAGGTCCAGCGCATAGTCGACGCACTGGTCCATGTCCGCCCTGTCGTGCGCCCGCTTGCCGACCTTGAACTCCATCACAAAGACGGCGCCGCCGCAGACGAGGACCGCATCGGCGCGCTTTCCCATGCGCGGTATCGAGAACTCTAGGAAGATGCGGCCGCCTCGGCCGCCGAGCCCCCGCAGCTCCCTCTTGAGGATCGCAATCTCCTGCTCCCAGGCGCCGCGCTGCTCGTCGCCCAGGTCAAAGGGCAGCTCGCGGGCCATGTCGGCCACGATGCGGCCCGGGTCGGCGGATGCCAGCCCTGCCAGGTCTGCCGAATAGTACGAGCGCCCCAACGCCGGCTGCAGCGACGGACGCCGTAATAACGGCTCCGATCTGGCAGGGGCCGCGCCCGGAGCTGCGCCGGCGGGAGGCACGGCGGGCTGGGCGGAGGCGGGGGAGGGGTGTGATCAGGGGGCAGAACTGTCAACCGGCGCGGCCGGCGGCCGCATCAAGGGGCTAGACGAGCGCCTGCGAGGCCTCGTGGAACATCTGGCTCTTTGCGCAGCCTGCCGCAAGCTCGTCGCCGGCGCCGCGCCTCATCAGGCCGCGGTACAGGCCGTCCTCTAGCTTTACGTCCTCGCGCTTCTCCCACTCCTCGACGGTGATAGAGTACTTTTTCTGGATGCGGTCTCGGTACCACTCGGGTATGACGTTGAACGCGCAGAAGGGGATTATGCGCAGGTCGGGCGTCACGTAGTGTATGTCGCACCGCTGCAGCCGCTCTAGGTCCTCGTTGTACTTGTCCTGAAAGTGCATCATGCCGAGGAACAGCCCCTTTACGTGCCACGACCCGACCGAGTCGAACGAGCGCTTCATGAGTATGTTGCCGAACATCTTGGCTAGGTCGAGGCCGGCCGGCTGCTTCTTCGTGTCGACAAAGCCCTTTAGCTTGCGGACCACCTCTAGCATTGTAAAGTACTTGTTCTTGCCGGAGCGTATCTCCTCGGCCTTGTCCTCGAACAGCTCTAGCATGCCCTGGATGTCGCAGAACTTTGTGAGCGGGACGAACTTTTTCGTATCCTCGTCCTCGAACACGTACGTGCCCGCCCCGCACGCAAAGTGTATGGACAGCTCGTACTTTGGCTTGCTCGAAAACGCCTCGATGACGTTCGTGAGCGGCATGCAGCTCGGCACCGGAAACCAGTCGTCGATCGTGACCTCGCCGCCGGTCTGCTCCTCGATGCGCTGTATGCAGTCGGGGATGGTGATGCGGTACTTTTCGCGCTCCTGCTTGCCCATGCGTCCCGTGAGCGAGACGGGCTGGAAGTTGACGGCGTGGACCACGTCCATGTTCTTCTGGGCGTACCGGATGATGCCGCCAAGCTCGTGGTCGTTGATCGACTTGATGACGGTCGGCACGAACACGACCGTCGTGCCGGTCTTGCGGCAGCTGTCTAGGGCGTGGGGTATCTCCCAGTGGTTCTTCGGGTTGGTTCTTGCGGTGACCCCGTCGAAGCTCAGGTACAGGTTGTTGCAGCCGGCAAGCCGCACGTCGCGGGCCGCCTCTGGGTCCATCGCATGCCGGATGCCGTTGGTGTTCATCTGTATGTGGTCGACGCCCTCTTCCTTCATGATTCGGATGACGTCCGTAATGTCCTCGCGCAGCATCGGCTCGCCGCCCGTAATCTGCATCGAGTTGCCAGGTATGGGCCGCTCGGCCCTGAGCGTCTTCATCATCGCGCGCACCTGGTCCTGAGACGGCTCGTACATGTACGCGCCCTCCAGCCCCTTCTTGACGTAGAAGAAGCAGTACCAGCACGTCAGGTCGCACCTGTTCGTGACGATCATGTTGGCCAGGCCGCTGTGAGAGAGGTGGTTCGAGCACAGGCCGCAGTTGTTGGGGCAGGCGCACTTTTCGATCATGACGTTGGGTGCGTGGGCCCCCTTGCCGTCCTGCCAGTACGTGCTGAACTTTTGGTACAGCTCGTACGAGCCAAAGTAGAGCTCTTCGCACTCTCCGTGCGTGGGGCATGTCTTTGTCATGTAGACGCGGCCGTCCCTCTCGAACACCTCGGCGTCTAGGATCATGTTGCAGTCTGGGCAGATGCTCTGCGTGAACCGCACGGTCGACTTCTTGCCGAGGCTCTTTTGCGCCTGGTTGGCGATCTGGATCAGAGACATGCTCTAGCAGGGGCGGGCGCGCGCCGGTATATAAGGTATCACTGCCCTTGCCCCGTGTGAAACGGGGGCGCGCTTATAAGCACAGGTGAGAGATCGCGGCCCCTAGGCGCCAGCCACGCCTAGCATTCGGTCTCGCGCCCCCCTAGGCCCCCTCCCCCCACCCCTAGGCCTGCTGCCCGCCGTGTCAACCACAGGCCATTCACCTAGGCGCCGCCCCTGCTCCCCTCCGCATGCCTGCCCTACCGCTGCACGCTAGCCCACTGACCGGGCATATCCAGCGCCGCCCCTGCGCCCTCTCCCCCCCCCCCCGCTAGTCGCCACGGATGGGGGCGCTGGTCGCGGCCACGTCCCGCGCTCGACGCGGCCGGTCTGGCCCCTCTTGGCTGCCACGGACGGGGGCCTGGTCGCCGGCACCTGCGCCGATTTTTAAGGGCGGCCCCTACAGCGTGGCACGATGGCAGTCGTCATCCCCGAGAGGGCCCGCAAGGCCCTAGAGCGCATCGGGCTTACGGGCCACGAGACGAAGGCGTACGCGGCGCTCCTCGGCAAGGACGCAGAGGGCGGGGCAGGGGGCATGACGGCGGCAGGCGTGAGCGGCGAGTCCGGCATACCGCAGTCCAAGATATACGACATCCTCGGCTCCCTAGTGGAAAAGGGGTGGGCCGGCTCGGACGACTCCCGCCCCACGCTGTACTACCCAAAGTCGCCCGCAACCGGCCTAGAGACCGCCAGGCGCCGCGCCGACGCCGAGTTCGCCGAGATGGGCCGCGTCGTCTCTAGCGAGCTGCTCCCCCTGTACGAGATGAGCGGCGCAAGCGAGAGGCCCGAGATATGGTTCCTGTCGGGCGCGGCAAGCATCGCCGCCAAGATACTAGAGATGGTCGATACGTGCAGGAGCGACGTGCGGATCGCCGTGCCAAAGGCGAGCGAGTCGCTAGTCCGGCAGGCCCTCCCAAGGCTGCGGCAGCTGCGCGACAGGGGCGTGACCATTACCGTACTGGCGTCGGGCAGCATCAGCGCCGACTCCCTCAGGTCCCTCTCAAGGGTCGTCACGTCGGTCAGGACGCGCGACGGGCTGTTCGCGGGCGGCATCATCGCCGACGGGCGGTACGTCGTGATCCTGCTCGGCCACGAGATGGGAGAGTCGTCGTCGGCCGGCACGGTCGCAATCTGGGCCGACCACGCGGGGCTGGCCGGATTTGCGCTCGAGTACTTTGAATATTTATTAAAGGACTCCGAGGTGGTGTAGCGTGGACGACCGCGAGATACTGTTCGTCGGGACGGCCGAGGCAGAGCATGTAGAGATGTACCTCAAGGCCATCTGGCACCTCAACGAGCGGAAGGAGGACGTCAAGATAAGCAGCATTGCGAGGATGCTGCACGTGCGGCAGCCTAGCGTGGTGCAGATGCTCAAAAAGCTCGACTCGCAAAAGCTCGTCAGCTACACCAAGGCCGGCGTGCACCTAACGGAGGAGGGCAGCAAGGTCGGCGCGACGATGATGCGCAACAGCAGGCTGCTCGAGGTCCTCATGGACAGCGCCCTAAAGATAGAGATCGACGAGGAGATGGTCTGCGGGATAGAGCACCACATGAACCCGCAGTTCACCGACGCGCTCTGCACGATGCTGGGGCACCCCGGCCTGTGCCCCCACGGCCTCGGCATACCCCCCGGCGATTGCTGCCTTGCGGCGCGCAGGGAGGGCGATGCCGCGGGTGCGGCGGGGCCGGGCGGCCACGGCGGGGCCGGGGGCGATGCCGCGGGTGCGGCGGGGCCGGGCGGCCACGGCGGGGGCGATGCCGCGGGTGCGGCGGGGCCGGGCGGCCACGGCGAGAGCTGACGGCGGGCATTCGCGCGGCGCGCTGCGAAGGGCGGCGTAGGGGTCGGCAAGGGTTATGTTGGGCCCCGCTCGCGCCGCCCCGTTGGCGTGCTTTTGCGGGTGCCAAAAATACGAGGCGAGCCCAAACGGGTTCGTCATAGGATGCGTGCGGTGCGACCACGGCCCGCAGAACCACGACGACGAGTTCCGCAGGTCGGCCAGGGCGAACGAGAACGCGAGCCAAAAGCGCGATGCCGACTTTGGGTGACCTCGAGAGGGGGCGCCATCACTCGCCGATGACCTTGACCAGGACCCGCTTGTCGCGCCTGCCGTCAAACTCGCCGTAGAACACGCGCTCCCACGTCCCCAGGTCCAGCGAGCCGTCCGTGACTGCGACGACCACCTCGCGCCCCATGACCTGCCGCTTGAGGTGCGCATCGGCGTTGTCCTCGCCCGTGTCGTTGTGCCGGTACTGGCCCGTCGGCTCGTGCGGCGCCAGGCGCTCAAGCCAGCGCTCGTAGTCGCCGTGCAGCCCCTGCTCGTCGTCGTTGATGAAGACGCTCGCCGTGATGTGCATCGCGTTCACCAGGCACAGCCCCTCGCGCACGCCGCTCCTGCCTACGGCATCCTGCACCTGGCCGGTGATGTGCACGAACGCCCTGCGCGTGGGCGTCTTGAAGTGGAGGTACTCGGTGTGCGACTTCACCGCGCGGGGGGCGCCGGCGCGCCTTAAAAGGGCTCGCGGGCGCTGTGGGCAGGCTCAGAACTCAAGATCCTCATCATGCGTCAGGTGGATAGATTCGTCAGCGCCCGCGCCTGCCCCGCGCGGCGCGCACTTATCTGCCTTTCATAATGCTAATAAACTACGGCAGGGCAGGCGGGGCATGGTCGCCATAGACACGACGTCGTCGCTTGAGAGCTTTAGGCGGTTCGTGTACCAGAGCACGTGCGCCTCGTACGCGCCGCGAGGCTACATGGACGACAGGGAGGTCTACGCCGAGCGC
Organism: Cenarchaeum sp.; assembly: GCA_965242695.1. Lineage (GTDB taxonomy): Archaea > Thermoproteota > Nitrososphaeria > Nitrososphaerales > Nitrosopumilaceae > Cenarchaeum. The sequence continues at coordinate 143,868 of CBDESU010000002.1, forward strand.
GACCCCGAGCTCGGCGCCATCCACGTAGAGGCCACCGACAAGGCGCAGCTCAAGAAGATAAGGGACATTTCGTTCGTCAACGCCTCTGACGTGCTCGGCGTCATCTACAACTCGAAGAGCGGCAACACGTCCCTCAAGTGGCGCCAGACGGACAGGTACAGGGGCAGGGTGACGGGGGAGGCATCGACGAACTCGCTCGCCAACCTGGCCGCTGCCGGCGTGCTCACCCTAGAGTGGGTCGAGGAGTACGTGGCCGAGAGGCTCGCCGAGAAGGAGGCGGGCGGCGGCGGCGGCAGTGGCGACGCCCCGCAGGGCTAGGGGCCGCGGCGCGCCGGCGGCAGGGCGGGTGCGCGCCGCGTGATCTCAAAGGCCGTCGACGAGAGGACCTTTACGGTGCAGCCCGAAGAGTCCGACGACCTGCTCGCCGTCCGGCGCATCCTCGAGTCGGGCGACCACGTCTCGGGCGTGAGCAACAGGGTCGTAAAGCGCGAAAAGGAGTACTCTAGGCCCGACAGGGGGGAGCGCGTGACAATGCGCCTTACGGTCCAGGTCGAGGCGGCCGCCCTCGACAGCGTCCTTGACAGGCTCAGGGTGCGCGGCACGATAACGGCATCGACGCACGAGTCGGTCCAGCGCGGATCGCACCACTCGATCGTCGTCCAGCCCGGCGACACCGTGGCAATCTCAAAGCAGCGCTGGTCGCCCGTCCACAGGAGGCTCGTCTCCGGCGACAGGGGGGGCGCCTCGCCCGGGTTTGTCCTGGTCGCCGTCGACTCGGCCGAATGCGCAGTGGCCAGGCTCAAGGGCACGCGCCTCCACGCGGCATCCTCCATAAGGTCGGGCGCCGGGGGCAAGCGGTACGCCGAGTCGCAGGCGCGGAGGGGGAAGGGGGCAGGCAGCCCGGCAAGGTACATCGACGACATTGCCGGCGCGGCCGCATCGCTCGTCCGGAGGGGGGATGCCTTCATTGTATTCGGCCCCGGCGAGGCCAAGAGAAGGGTGGCCAACCGGCTGCAGGAGGGAGGCGGGGCCCCCGTCACCGTCGTCGAGGGCGCCGACACGGGGGGAATGGACGGGATATACGCCTTTACAAAGTCCGACGCGATGAGGAAGGCGATCGGCGGCGGCAAGCTTGCGGCGGTGTACAGGATAGTCGAGGAGGTGATGCGCATGGCAGGCGCAAGATCGCGCAAGTTCGCCATGGGGTACGCAGAGGCCCGCAGGGCATGCGGCATGGGAGCCGTCGAGTCTATGGTATTCTCGGAGCGGCTGCTCCACGACGCAGGCGAGCAGGAGGCGATCGACCTGCTCAACGCCGTCGAGGGCGGCGGGGGCAGCGTCTACGGCGCGGACTCGTCGACGGATGCGGGAATGCAGGTGGCCGGCCTGGGGGGCGTAGTCTGCATCCTGAGGCACCCCGTGGAGTGAAGCGGCGGCAGGGGGCGGCGGGGCAGCCGCGCTGCGGAAAAATAAAAAGGGGGGGCGGCAGGCTCGCGCCTGCCGGGCACCACGCCTTACGAGGTCCGGTCGTCAGCGGCAGTGGCTTCGTCGCCGTTGCCGCTGTCGTCTGAAGCGGAGCTGTATGTTACCGAGTAGCTGTCGTCGTACGTCGCATCGTCGCCGCCGTAGGCCGGGCTCTGCGTTGCCGTGTACCACTCTTCGAGTGGCGCATCGCCGCTGGCGCCGTAACCCTCGTCGTCGCCGCCGTAGGCCGGGCTCTGCGTTGCCGTGTACCACTCTTCGAGTGGCGCATCGCCGCTGGCGTCGTAGCCCTCGTCGTCGCCGCCGTAGGCCGGGCTCTGCGTTGCCGTGTACCACTCTTCGAGTGGCGCATCGCCGCTGGCGTCGTAGCCCTCGTCGTCGCCGCCGTAGGCCGGGCTCTGCGTTGCCGTGTACCACTCTTCGAGTGGCGCATCGCCGCTGGCGTCGTAGCCCTCGTCGTCGCCGCCGTAGGCCGGGCTCTGCGTTGCCGTGTACCACTCTTCGAGTGGCGCATCGCCGCTGGCGCCGTAGCCCTCGTCGTCGCCGCCGTAGGCCGGGCTCTGCGTTGCCGTGTACCACTCTTCGAGTGGCGCATCGCCGCTGGCGTCGTAGCCCTCGTCGTCGCCGCCGTAGGCCGGGCTCTGCGTTGCCGTGTACCACTCTTCGAGTGGCGCATCGCCGCTGGCGCCGTAGCCCTCGTCGTCGTCGTCGCCGTAGGCCGGGCTCTGCGTTGCCGTGTACCACTCTTCGAGTGGCGCATCGCCGCTGGCGCCGTAGCCCTCGTCGTCGTCGTCGCCGTAGGCCGGGCTCTGCGTTGCCGTGTACCACTCTTCGAGTGGCGCATCGCCGCTGGCGCCGTAGCCCTCGTCGTCGCCGCCGTAGGCCGGGCTCTGCGTTGCCGTGTACCACTCTTCGAGTGGCGCATCGCCGCTGGCGTCGTAGCCCTCGTCGTCGCCGCCGTAGGCCGGGCTCTGCGTTGCCGTGTACCACTCTTCGAGTGGCGCATCGCCGCTGGCGCCGTAGCCCTCGTCGTCGTCGTCGCCGTAGGCCGGGCTCTGCGTTGCCATGCGCTGGTCGTGCGTTGCATTGCCTTCGTCGTCCTGGCCGTGGCCCTGCGTTGCCGCGTGCCACTCTTCGAGCGCCGCCTCGATCCTGTCGTAGATGTCGACCAGCCCCTCGTTCACGACCGTCCCGCCTTCCGAAGGCGATTCGGGCGTGACGGTGAGGTAGTCGTACTCGTCCGCAGGCGCGGCGTTTTCAGCGCCCGCCTGCGAGGCGTGCCGCTCGTCCTCGTCGAATGCGTCGTGCACCGTGGTGCTGCCGTTGGCGGGCGGCGCGGCTGGCGGCTCGATCGGGTCTGGGACGGCTGCCTGGCCGGCGGCCGGGCCGCCATCCGCGCCGTCGTCCCCGCCCGCGCCGTACGCCGGGTATGCCGCGTCGAACGCAGCGTCGATCCGGGCGTAGATGCCGGCCAGCCTCTCGTTCATTGCCTCCCTGTCCTCGGCGGACAGTTCGGGAATGACGATGACGTAGCCGAACTCGGCGAGTATGGAGTTGTGCTCGGCGCTGGCCCGTTCGGCCAGCCTCTCGTCCTTGGCGAACGCGTCGGTCATCGCAATGCCGCCGTTCGCAAGCAGGGGGGCAAGCCGCCCTGCCAGATCCTCGACCTTGTCGGTGTGCAGTTCGAACAGGCGTCCCATCCTAGCGTCAAGCTGATCCAGCTGCGCATCGGTCAGGTCGGCCGGCTCCCTGTACTCAAACCCGTACTCGGCCAGCACGGCCTCGTGCTCTGCGTACAGTCCGTCGGCCGCGGCCGCAATGCCGTAGGGCGAGACGCTGAACGCGCCGTGCCCGTGGCCGGCAAAGTCGCCGTCCGCGCCGTCCGCGCCGATGGGCTCGGACTGCTCGACCATGCAGTGCTCTTCGAACAGCCTGTCCATCTTGCCCATGACCGCGTCGAGCCTCTCGGCCAGGCGCTGCTCGTCGGCATCGGACAGCCGCGGCGTGCTGACGACAAAGCCGTGCTTGCGCAGGATGTCGTCGTGCTCGGCGGCAATCAGCTGGTAGACGGCAGCCATAGTGGCCTGCGGCCCAAAGGCGGCGAACGGGGGCCCCAGCAGGGCGCCGTCGGACCGCCTGGTCAGGTTGTCGACCTTGTCCAGCATGCCGTCGTACCTTGCCGCAGAGGCCATCATCTCGGCCTCGATGCGGTCCATCTGCGCGCCGGTCAGGTTGGCCGGCTCCCTGTACTCAAACCCGTACTCGGCCAGTATGGCGTCGTGCTCGGCGTACAGCGCGTCCATGGCGGACGTCATGTTGGCGGCCTGCGCGGCGCTCGGCTCGCCGGCCGCGCCCGCAGGGTGCCCGCCGTACATGGGCCCGCAGATGGTGGCGTACGGGGCCGGCGCGGCGCCGGCTGGGTGCGCCGCGCCGCCGTCGCCGCCGGAGGCCGCCGCCGTCGACATGGCCATGGCCATGTCGTCGGCGGACAGTTCTGGCCCCTCGGCATAGCCCGAGGCCGCTCCGGCGGCAAGCGCCGCCACGAGGACCGCGGCCGAGGCCGCGCCGAGCGCTAGGAGGCCCGAGCCCCCGCGCGCCCTGCGGCCTGCCGCTGTGGTAGCGGTGGTGGTGGCAGTCTTGCCTTGCGTCGTCTCGGTTCGTGTCTTTGCTGTCATTGGGGGCTAGAATGCGCGGTGGATATAAGCAGTTCCTATACATTGTTCAGCTTGGGGTCGGCGCCCGTACCGGGCGGCCCGCGCGCCCGCGTCGACTCGGCAAGCCACTCCATGTAGAGGGCGTTGACCCGGCCGGCGGCCAGCTCGGCGATCTCGGGCACGTCGTACGGGTGCGTCGCGGCGATGCGGCTCTTGAGGGCCTCGCAGGCCACGGCCGTCGTCTTGAACAGGGCCAGGCACTCGGTCTCCTCCTGGATACTCCCGTTCCACCGGTACACCGACGAGATGTCCGCCATGTTGGCGCACGCGGCAAGGCCGGCGCCGATCGCGTCGCGGGCGGCGCGCGCCGCCGCCTCCCGGTCGGGGTACGTCGAGACGACCATGGCAGGCCCCCCAGGGGCGCCGGCGCCGGATTCCACGGCAAGCGGTAAAATAGGCGGGTTAAAAAGCGTGCGCGACTGCTGTTGGAGCTTGCGGCACTGGCGGACAATGCCATCATATACGTCCTGATCGCGTGGGGGGTCGTACTTGCCGCGGCCAAGGGCCTCAGGCTGCAGAACCACGGGTTCGACGTCAAGCCGTACAGCCTGACGTACAAGAACGCCCGCGTGCAGTCCGTCCTGGTCAGGATGCTCGGCCGCACACGCCGCGGCGTGCGCGTCTTCGCCGACGTCAGCGTCGTCGCGGGGTTCGGCATGATGGGGTTTGCGTTCTGGTTCCTCATATCGAACGTGGCCAACTACTTTGTCGCCCCGTCGGGGTTCTCAGAGGTGACGGTCCTCATACCCGGCGTGACCGTGACGTCGTACTCGGCGATCGTCAACTTCCTGCTGTGCATCCCGATCGTGCTGATCATGCACGAGGGCGCGCACGGCATCGTGGCGGCCCTCGAGAAGATCAAGATCAAGACGGGCGGCTTTGCGATCTTCATCGCCCTGTTCGCGGGGTTCGTAGAGCCCGACGAGGACGAGTTCAACAAGGCCAAGAAGGTCTCGAAGCTGCGCGTGATCGGCGCCGGGGCCACCTCGAACGTCATATTCTCGTTCGCCCTAGGCGCCGTCCTGCTGACCAACCCCGTGTTCGCCATCATCATGCCCGAGCCCATCAAGGGGGCGTTCTACGAGGCGCCCGACGGCGTGGTGGTCCTGTCCGTGATCGGGGGGTCCGGCGCCGAGAGGGCCGGCATCCTGCCCGGCGACGTCATAAACGGCATCAACGGCATGCCCGTGTACACCGCGTTCGACATGGAGAGGGCCGGCCTCGAGCCGGGCCAGACCGCGGCCGTGTCCGTGCTGCGCGACGGGCAGGTCGTCGAGATGCCCGTCGAGATAACCGCCGCCGAGGACGACCCCGAGAGGGGGCTCGTCGGCATCATGCGGGACAGCTCGGCCGCGTACAAGCCCGTGTACGACTTTGTCGAGTGGGACAACCGCGAGCTGTCGCTGTTCCTGCTGTGGCTGTGGATGATCTCGTTCTTCATAGGGATCATCAACATGCTGCCCCTCCCCATACTGGACGGCGGCAAGTTCATACACACTATAATAGACGAGAGGATATCCGAGGGGGCGGTGAACGCGGCCATGTGGGCCATCTATGCGTTTACGTTCGTGCTGTTCGCGCTCAACATCGGCCTGTCGTACGCAAAGTCCGGCTGGTTTACGATATAGGGCGGGGGCGGATGCCGCAATGCAGGCAGCCGCGCAGGCCGAGGGGGGCTCCGCGGGGGGCGCGTGCGGCGCGTGCGGCGAGCGCCCCGCGGCGTACGCCAGGGCGTACTCGGGCGAGCGGCTGTGCGCCCCGTGCTTTACCGCCGCAATCGAGCGCAAGGCGGCAAGGACGATCTCGAGGCACTCGATGATACGCGGCGGCGACCGCAGGGTGTGCGTCGCCGTCTCGGGCGGCAAGGACTCGCTTGCGCTGCTTCGCGTGCTGAGCCGCATGTCCGAGCGCCGCAGGTTCGACGTCAGCGCCGTCATGATAGACGAGGGCATTCCCGGGTACAGGGACGAGGCGCTCGGCATCGCCGAGCGGTACTGCGGGGGCCTCGGAGTCGAGCTCGCCGTGAGCTCGTACAGGGACCTGTTCGGGACTACGCTCGACGAGGCGCTGCGCGCCAGGGACGGCCCCGGGGCGCCGACGTCGTGCTCGATCTGCGGGACGCTCAGGCGGCGCGCCATCGACATTGCGGCGGCCGAGGCCGGCGCCGACGTGGTCGCAACGGCGCACAACCTCGACGATGCGGTGCAGACGTTTTTGATCAACGTGATATCGGGCGACACGGAGCGCATCGGGAGGATGCTGCCCGGGTCGGGCGGGGCGCTCGGCGGCGGCGCCCCCCGGAGGGTGCAGCCGTTCTGCGAGATATACGAGCAGGAGATCGTCTTCTACGCGTTCGTCAACAAGATACCGTTCCAGGCCGAGCCGTGCCCCCACATGAACGAGGGCGTGCGCACGGGGCTGCGAGAGTTCCTCAACGGCCTAGAGGCCGCGCATGCCGGCTCAAAGAACAGCATGTACAGGTCCGCCATGCGCCTGGCCGAGGCCGTGGCGGCGGCAGGTGGCACCGGCGGGGACGCGGCCAGTGCCGGGGCCGGAGGGGCAAGGGTGGCGGGGCGGGCCGGAAGCGGCAGGGTGGCGCACCCCTGCCCGTCGTGCGGCGCGCCCTGCACCTCTGACGACGTGTGCTCGGTGTGCAGGACGCTCGGGGGGCTGGCCGCAGGCCCGGGGGCGGGGGCGGGGGCGGCGCCCGCAGGCCCGGGGGCGGGGGCGGGGGCGGCGCCCGCAGGCCCGGGGGCGGGGGCGGGGGCGGCGCCCGCAGGCCCGGGGGCGGGGGCGGGGGCGGCGCCCGCAGGCCCGGGGGCGGGGGCGGGGGCGGCGCCCGCAGGGGGGCCTAGCGGCGCCCGCAGGGGGGCCTAGCGGCGGCGCTCGGCAGGCAAGGCAGATATACCACGCATGCAAAGGGCAACCGGTAGCAGGGAGGGTCGGGGTGCCAGCCGTGCCCCATTCCGAAACCGGCTATACGCGGAGGCCAGCAACCGTCGGGGTAATCTTCAGGCGGGCGGTACCTGCGGGGCGGGCGGAAATGAACCCACGCCGAGGCGGGTGGTTGCAGGCCCGGAAACGCCCGAAGGGGCGGCTTCTAGGGCCGAGCCGTCGAAAGGGACGAGGTCCGGGAGGGAGCAGTCCTAAGACGGAGCATCCACGCTTCCTCGTCCACGTGGCGGATCTTGCGCGCTTCGAGACGGGGCCGTTCGTGTGGACTGGAACCGGCGGGCCTGCTACCACAAACGATCGGCGGGAGCGCCGCGGGCGTTGCCGCCCCCCCCCCCACCGGCCCCGCAGCGGCGGCACCCTAGCTCCCGTACCCGACGGCGAACGGTCCGGACTCGCCGGCCGGATCCTCGTCGACTATATCCAAGCCCGACACCCTTGCGCCGGCGGGTCCGTGCCTGCACCACTCCGCCACGGCGGCCACCGCCGCGGCGGGGCCCTCGACGACGGCCTCGACCCTTCCGTCGTCCAGGTTGCGCACCCATCCGGCCACGCCGGCCTTTGCCGCCTCCGCCCTGAGGGCCTGGCGGAAAAAGACGCCCTGCACCTTGCCGCTGACGTGCACGTGTATGCGGCGGCTCCGTTCCACGCGGCGGGCCCCGCCGGCGCCCTAATCAACATGGCGGCCGCCGCGGCCGCGGCCGCGGCCCCGGCACCGGGCTAACGCCGCTTCTTGAGGCGGGCCCTGCCCGTCTTGCGGGCCGCTATGCTGCCGACCTTTGCGCCCGGCGGCGCATCGCGCGCGACCGTAGAGCTCTGCCCGACGTGCTGGTGCCTCCCGCCGCCGTGCGGGTGGACGTACGCGGCCTGCGCGACGCCCCTGACTATCGGGTACTTGCGCCCCTTTGAGCGGAACCGGCGCCACTTGCCGCCGGCGCTTATGAGCGGGCGCTCCGTGACGCCGCCGCCGGCGAGCGTGCCGATCATTGCCCGGTTCTTCGGGTTGAGCGTGGCGAAGCGCCCCGAGGGCAGCTTTATAGTGACCCCCTCGTCGCTGTGCGAGAATACCGTCGCCGAGCCGCCGGCCGACTTTGCAATGGTTCCGCCGTCGCCGAACTGCCGCTCGACGTTGCACACGGTCGTCCCGTCGGGTATGTTCTGCACGCTCACGACGTTGCCGTCCTCTATGCTCGACTTCAGCCCAAAGTGGAAGACCGAGCCGACGCGCGTGCCGAGCACGGCCGGCACGTACGCCGTCTTGCCCGTCTCGAAGACGACCTTTGCAAGCGGCGCGTCGCGGCCGCGCTCGTGCACCAGGTCCACGACCCTGCCCTCGTGCTGCTCGGAGAGGGCAAACCCCGGGTAGCGCGCGCGGGCGACCTTGCCCGTCTTTGCGGCGCGGAACTGCATGCCGCCCCGGCCCCTTCTCCGCACGAGCGGCCTCTTGCCCATGCGCGCGCGGCGCGCAGGCGGCCGATTTTAAGCTTGCGCGCGGGTCCCTCGGCATGCCCCGATTTCGCCAAAGGTATAAAACCAAAGGACGGGCGCCGTCGCGCGTGAGCGCCAACCCCCTGTCGCTAAAGGTGCTCGAGGCCTACACGAGGGACGTCGGGAGGGGCGTTGCCAGGATAGACTACGACTCGATGGACACGCTGAGCGCGTCGACGGGCGACGTCATCGAGATCAAGGGCAAGAGGCGGACGGTGGCAAAGTGCCTCCCGCTGTACCCGTCCGACGAGGGCAAGGGGATCATCAGGATAGACGGCCTGGGCAGGAACAACTCGGGGATAGCCATCGGCGACACCATATCGGTCAGGAAGATAAAGGCGGCCGCGGCCGAAAAGGTCGTCGTCGCCCCGCTCGAGGCCATGCCGCCCATCGACGAGCGGTACCTGGCGGACGCCCTGGAGAGCGTCCCGCTCGTCAAGAGCGACAACGTGATGGTGCCCTACTTTGGCGGCCGCCTGACGTTCCAGGTGATCGGCGTCACCCCGGTGGCCGACGCCGTGCTCGTCACGCAGAAGACCGTGTTCCACATCGCCGAAAAGGGCGAGACGCTGCGCGGCGTCCCGCAGGTCACGTACGAGGACATCGGCGGCCTGACCGACGAGATCAAGAAGGTCCGCGAGATGATAGAGCTGCCCCTCAGGCACCCCGAGATATTCGAAAAGCTCGGCATCGAGGCGCCAAAGGGCGTCCTCCTGTACGGCCCTCCCGGGACCGGCAAGACGCTGCTCGCAAAGGCCGTCGCCAACGAGAGCAACGCGCACTTTATCAGCATATCCGGCCCCGAGATCATGAGCAAGTTCTACGGCGAGAGCGAGGCGAGGCTGCGCGAGATATTCAAGGAGGCGCGCGAAAAGGCGCCGTCCATAATATTCGTCGACGAGATCGACTCGATCGCCCCGAAGAGGGAGGAGGTCACGGGCGAGGTCGAGCGCCGCGTCGTCTCGCAGATGCTCTCGCTCATGGACGGCCTAGAGGCGCGCGGCAAGGTCATCGTCATATCTGCGACGAACCGGCCGAACGCCATAGACCCCGCCCTGCGCAGGCCCGGCCGCTTCGATCGCGAGATCGAGATCAAGGTGCCCGACAAGAGGGGCCGCAAGGACATACTCGCCATCCACACGAGGAACATGCCGCTCACGGACGAGGTGCGGCTCGACAAGGTCGCCGGGCTGAGCCACGGCTACGTCGGCGCCGACCTAGAGTACCTGTGCAAGGAGGCCGCCATGAAGTGCCTCAGGCGGCTCCTGCCCGAGCTGAACCTCGAGGACGAAAAGATACCGGCCGAGACGCTCGACAAGCTCGTCGTCAACGCGGACGACTTCAACAGGGCCCTCGTCGAGGTGACGCCGTCTGGCATGAGGGAGGTGTTCATCGAGAACCCCGACGTCAAGTGGGAAGAGGTCGGCGGCCTCAAGGAGGTCAAGCGCGAGCTTCAAGAGGCCGTCGAGTGGCCCATGAAGTACCCCGAGCTGTACGAGACGCTCGGGCACCGCATGCCGCGCGGCATACTCCTGCACGGCCCGAGCGGGACCGGCAAGACGCTGCTTGCAAAGGCCGTCGCCACGCAGAGCGAGGCCAACTTTGTGTCGGTGCGCGGCCCCGAGCTGCTCTCAAAGTGGGTCGGCGAGTCCGAGCGCGGCATCAGGGAGATATTCAGGCGCGCCAGGCAGGCGTCGCCGTGCGTCATCTTCTTTGACGAGATCGACTCGATTGCGCCGGTGCGCGGCGCCGGCGGCGAGACGGCCGTAGCCGAGCGAGTCGTAAGCCAGCTGCTCACCGAGCTCGACGGCATGGAGAACCTGCACGGGGTCGTCGTGCTCGCTGCCACCAACAGGGCCGACATGATAGACCCCGCGCTGCTCCGCCCAGGCAGGTTCGACAAGATAATCCAGATACCCCTGCCCGACGAGCAGAGCCGCAGGAGCATACTCGAGATCAACGCCGAAAAGATACCCGTCGTCGACGACAAGGACAGCCCCGACAGGGTCTCGCTCGACAAGATCGCCGAGATCACCGACGGCATGAGCGGCGCCGACGTTGCGTCGATAGCCAACACGGCCGTCTCGCTCGTCATACACGAGCACCTCGACGAGGATCCCGACGCCAAGAAGATCGAGAGCGACGCCAAGAAGGCGCGCGTCACGATGCGGCACTTCGAGGAGGCCGTCAAGAAGGTGCGCGAGCAAAAGGACCTCAAGCTAGGCCAAAAGGTCGCCACGCCGTACTACGGGTAGCTGCCCCGGCGGGGCCGGCCGGCTGGTGGGCGCGGCGGGCATTCATATTAATAAAAAAGGCCGGCGGGGCGGCCGTGTCCGGGTTCAGGGGGTACGCGGGGAGGTCGCTCGAGTTCCTCAGGGAGCGCGGCATCGAGGTCGGCGACCGCGTAAGGGCCGCGGCCGGCGGAACCGCCCACGAGGGGATCGTCATGCCGCGGTACGAGTCCGGGGGCGGCGGGGCGGGGGGGCGGCTGGTCCTCAAGCTCGCCAGCGGCTACAACGTCGGCATCGAGGTCGAGGAGATCGAGGGGGCCGAGATCGTCGCCAAGGGAGGCGGAAGCGCCGCGGAGGATCGGGCCGGGGGGCAGGGGCCGGCCGGCGAAGGGGAGGGGGCGGGCGGGGAGCTGCCGCGCATACTGCTGCTCTCGACCGGCGGGACGATAGCGAGCCGCATAGACTACCGGACGGGCGCCGTGACGCCGGCCGTGACGGCCGGCGAGCTGAGCGCGTCGGTGCCAGAGCTCGGCGGGATCGCCCGCGTCGAGCCGCGCATACTGTTCTCCGAGTACTCGGAAAACATAGAGCCGCGCCACTGGATGCGCCTGGCCTCCGAGCTCGACTCGGCCGCCGGCGAAGGGGGGGACGAGGGGGGCGGGGGCGGGGGCGGGTACGCCGGCGCCATCGTGGCCCACGGCACGGACACCATGCAGTACACGGCCTCGTACGTCTCGTTTGCGCTGCGCGGGTACCCGATGCCCGTCGCGTTCGTAGGCTCGCAGCGGTCGTCGGACCGGCCCTCGTCGGACGCCGCGCTCAACCTGATCGCCGCGGCGAGGCTGATCGCAAGCGGCAGGGCCGGCAGGGGCGTGTACGTCGTAATGCACGCGGACGGGGGCGACTCGGCCGCGGCATGCCACCTCGGCACGCGGGTCCGCAAGTGCCACACGAGCAGGCGGGACGCGTTCCGCACGATAGGCGGGGAGCCGGCGTTCGTCGTGAGGCACGACAGGGGCGGAGAGGTGCAGGCGGCGGGGGGGAGCGGCGGGGGCGGGGCGCCGGACTACTTTGGCGGGGCGCGCTACTCGCCCGAGATCGCGGCCGGCGAGGGCGCCATCCTCGTAAAGTGCCATCCCGGGTACGACCCCGCGGCCCTCGACCACATGATCGAGGCGGGCAGGTGCAGGGCAGTCATATTCGAGGGCACGGGCCTAGGACACGTCGGCAGGCCGCTGTACCCGACCGTCAAGAGGGCCGCCGAGCGGGGCATCTTCATGGGGATGACGTCGCAGTGCGTCGAGGGAAGGGTTCGCATGACCGTGTACGAGAGCGGCCGCGACCTGCTGGCCATGGGCATCGTCCCGCTCGGCGACATGCTCGCCGAGACCGCCCTTGCAAAGGCCGTCTGGGCCCTCGGCAGGGAGGACGCGCGCGGCGGGGGCGGGGGCCGGCGGACGGCGGCGGAGTCGCTGCGCAGCGCCATGCTCGAGCCGATCGCCTCCGAGGCAGCGGCCGGATAGGCGGCGCAGGACGCCCCGCAGGGGGCGGGGTAGGTTTAATGGGCGGCCGCCGGAGGGCAGCCCATGGCCGGGGCCCACGGCGGGGGCGATGCGGACTACTACGGCCGGATAGGCCTCGTCGTCGGCCTGGAGATACACCAGCAGCTGGCGACCGGCCGCAAGCTGTTCTGCGGATGCAGGCAGGGCGGAGGAGGGGCAGGGGATGCCGGCGGCGAGCAGTCCGGCGGCTTTTCAAGGTCGCTGCGCGCATCAAAGAGCGAGACGGGGCGGTACGATCCGGCCGCCGTATTCGAGAGCGGCAAGGCCGCGACGATCACGTACAGGAGGGGCGCGGCCGGCACAAGCTGCCTCGTCGAAGAGGACGACGAGCCGCCGCACGACCTGGACGGCGATGCGCTGCGGACGTCGCTGATCGTGGCGGCGGCCCTCGGCTCGCGGGTCTTCCGCGAGCTGTTCCCCATGCGCAAGATGGTCATTGACGGGTCCAACACGTCCGGCTTCCAGCGGACGATGCTCGTAGCCCAGGGCGGCAGCCTGGCGGTCGGGGGGAGGGAGGCGGGGAAGGGAGGCGGCGGCCCCGTCGGCGTCCAGTCCATATGCCTCGAAGAGGACGCTGCCAGGCTGCTCGGCGGCGGCTCGGGCGGCGCGCGGGAGTACTGCCTGGACCGGCTCGGCGTTCCGCTGGTCGAGATCGCGCTCGAGCCGACCAGGGCCAGCCCCGGCAGGACCAGGATGATCGCCGTCTCGGTCGGCAGGCTGCTGCGCGCCAGCGGAAGGGTCGCGCGCGGTATCGGCACGATAAGGCAGGACGTCAACGTCTCGGTCGGCGGCGGGCCGGTCGTCGAGGTCAAGGGCGTCCAGCAGCTCGACCAGCTCGAAAAGGTCGTCGCGTTCGAGGCAAGGCGGCAGGACGGGCTCAACCTGATCGCCGAGAGGCTGAGGGCGGCGGCAGGGGGCGAAGGCGGCGGGCGGTTCGCATCGGCCGACGTGACGGGCGCCATGGAGGGGTGCGCATCAAAGATAGTCAAGGGGGCGATCGCCGGCGGCGGCAGGATCATCGCAGTGCGCGCCGCGGGGTTTTCCGGGCTGCTCGGCTACGAGCCGCACGAGGGCATCAGGCTCGGCCGCGAGATCGCGCAGGCCGTCAAGCCCTACGGCATCGGCGGCGTGTTCCACACCGACGAGCTTCCAGCGTACGGAATCTCCGGCGGGGACGTAGAGGCCGCATCCCGCGCCGCTGGCGCCGGCCCCGGCGACGCCGTGCTCCTGCTGGCCGCGCCGCCCGCCGTAGCCGGCGCGGCCGCCGGCCAGGTGATCGCCCGCCTCGAGCAGGCCCTGCGTGGCGCGCCTGCCGAGACGCGGCAGGCCCAGCCCGACGGGACGACGACCTACCTCAGGCCGCGGCCGGGCCCCGCAAGAATGTACCCCGAGACGGACATACCGCCCGTCATGGTCGCCGGCGGCGACCTCGACGAGGCCGCCGCCGCGGCGCCGCCGCCGTGGGAGGACCTTGTCGCGGGCCTCGCCGAAAGGCTCGGGCTCAACGCGCAGCTCGCCGAGCAGGCCCTCGACTCGGGCCGCGCCGCGCTGCTCGAGAGGGTGTGCGCCGACCGGCGCGTCCCGCCCAACTTTGCCGCATCCGCCATATGCTCGACCCTGGCATCCCTGCAGAAGAGGGACGGCCTGGACGCCGGCCGCCTCGCGGACGCGGAGATCGCCGAGACCTTTGCGATGCTCGCCGACGGCCGCATAACAAAGGATGCCGTCGCGATGATATTCGAGAGGATAATGGCCGGCGAGTCGGGGACGGCCGCCGGCGCGGCCGGCGGCCAGGGCCCCGCCGACGGCGACGAGATATCGCGCATCCTCGACGAGGTCGTCGCCGAGCGGGCAGACTATATCGACAGGGCCGGCGAGCGGGCCGCAAAGCCGCTCATGGGAGCCGCCATGGCCAGGCTGCGCGGCAGGGCCAAGGGCGGCGACGTGAGCCGCATGCTGGCCGACAAGATCAGGGCCCGGCTCGACGGCGGGGGCCAGCGGGGCGAGGGCAGGGCCGCATGACGCGGCGCCTGCCCGCGCCGCGCCCCGTCCCGACCCGGGCCTTGGCTGGCAGGCGGCGGCGAACGCAGCCTCCGCGGACCTGCGGCGCGGCAACGGCCTCACGGCTGCGCGAAGCGCCGTTTTGCTGCGGGATGCGGGAGATGGGATTCGAACCCACGAACTCCTGAGAGACAAGGACCTGAACCTTGCGCCTTTGACCAGGCTGGGCGACTCCCGCGCGGGGGCGCGCCCCGGTCCCCAATAAGTCTCTTTATGGTTAAAAGGGGCGCCTGCGGCGGGGCGCCGCTTGATCGTCTACCGCGAGCTGTACTGCCGCGACTGCGACAAGATCATCGGGAGGTACAACGCAAAGTACTACACCGAGGCGCGCGTCGGCGAGGTCGTCAACATGTGCCACACGGGCCACGTAAAGCTCGGGCACGACGTGGAGCAGAGGCGCGTCGTCGTCGAGGCCGGCGCGGCGAGGCCCGCGGGGGTTGGGCCCGCCCGGCAGCCTAGCCGCCGCTCTCCCTGAACTTCTTGAGCAGCTTGCGCTGCTCGCGGCTGACCTTGCGCGGTATGTTCACGACAACCCTCACGTACAGGTCGCCGCGCCCCGAGTTGTGGAGCGGGATGCCCCGCCCCCTGAGCCGTATGAGCGAGTTCGGCTGCGAGCCAGAGTCGACCTTTACCTCCCTAGGCCCGTCGAGCGTCGGCACCTCGAACCTGCCGCCGAGCACCGCGTCGACCATGCCCACGTCCAGGTCGTAGTGGAGGTCCCTGCCGTCCCGCTTGAGGACGGGGTGCGGCTCGACGGCGACCTCGACCACAAGGTCGCCGCTCTGCCCGCCGGGGACGAACTCGCCCTTGCCCTCCACCGTGTAGTTCCCCTCGACCGTCCCCGGTGGGAGCGCAAAGTCCAGGTCCTCCCTGCCCTGCACGGCCCTGCGCCCCCTGCACTCGGGGCACGGGCTCTTGACGACCTTGCCCTCCCCGCCGCACTCGGGGCACGTCGAGATGGCCATGGCGATCCCGAACGGGGTCCTCTGCTGCCGCCGCACCTGGCCGCGCCCGCCGCACGCCCCGCACCGCTCCGGCGACGTTCCCGGCGCGCACCCCGTCGCCCTGCACTTGGGGCAGGGGACGCCCTTGCGCATGGTGATCTTCACCCTCTTGCCGCGCAGCACCTCTTCGAGCGTCACCGTGGTGCGGAACAGGATGTCGCGGCCGCGGCGCTGCTGAGGGCCCTGGAAGCCGCCGCCGAAGATCGACTCGAACCCGCCGCCGCGCCCGAACAGGTCGCTGAATATGTCCGAAAAGCTCCCGCGCGCGCCCTGGAAGATGTCCTCTGTGCTGTACTGGCTGTCGACTCCCTCGTGGCCGTACGAGTCGTACACGGCGCGCTTCTTCGGGTCGGACAGGACGGCGTACGCCTCTGAGACCTCCTTGAAGTGCTCGGCGGCCTCGTCGGACTTGTTTCGATCCGGATGGAACTTTAGCGCGAGCTTGCGGTACTGCGACTTTACCTCCGCCGGGGTGGCGCCCTTGCCGACGCCAAGCACCTCGTAGTAGTCCCTCTTGGCGCTCATGTCCGCACTAGTTCACCCTTTGGTACAAGCGGCTAGGGCGCCGGCCCCCTGCCCTGCTGATCGCCGCCGGGCTGCGCCTCCTCGGCCGTGCCGGGGCCGGGCTGCGCCTCCTCGGCCGTGCCGGGGCCGGGCTGCGCCTCCTCGGCCGTGCCGGGGCCGGGCTGCGCCTCCTCGGCCGCCTTGCGGTACGCCTCGGCCGAGACCTCGCTGACCAGGGCCTTGAGGGCATCGAGCTTTGGCTTGAGGGAGGCAGAGTCGCCAGAGAGCGCCTCGCGGACCTCGCGTATGGCGTCGGTCACCTTGATGCCCTGCTCCTGCGTGATCTTGCCCTTTAGCGTGTCGTTGACCATCTTTTCGGCGCTGTACACAAAGCCCTCCGCCTCGTTCTTGACCTCGACGGCCTCCCTCTTGGCCTTGTCCTCGTCGGCGAACTTTTCGGCGTCCTCCTTGAGGCGGCTGATCTCGTCGTCGGACAGCTTTGTGCTCGACTCGATCGTAATCTTGGCCTCCTTTTGCGTCCCCAGGTCCTTTGCCGTCACGTTGATGATCCCGTTGGCGTCGATGTCGAACTTTACCTCGATCTGGGGCGTGCCGCGCGGCGCCGGCGGCAGGTCGGTGAGGTTGAAGCTGCCGAGCGAGACGTTGTCGGCCGCCATGGGCCTCTCGCCCTGCACCACGTGGATCGTCACGGCCGTCTGGTTGTCGGCCGCAGTCGTAAACGTCTTGCTCTTCGACGTCGGGATGGTCGTGTTGCGCTCTATGAGCGGCTCGCGTATGTTGCCGAGCGTCTCGATCCCGAGCGTGAGCGGCGTCACGTCGAGCAGGACGATGTCGCTTGCCACGTCGCCGGCGATGATGCCCGCCTGTATCGCGGCCCCCATCGAGACGGCCTCCATGGGGTCGACGCCCGACTCGGCGTCGCGGCCGACGACGCCGCTCACGAACCGCCGGACGGACGGCATCCTCGTCGGGCCGCCGACCATGACGATCTTTGCAACGTCCGACGACTGGAGGGACGCGTCGGCAAGCGCCTTTTCGATCGACGCGCGGCACCTGTCGATTATGGGGCCGACCAGGTCCTCGAGCCTTGCCCGCGTCAGGCGCAGCTCCAGGTTCTTGGCGCCCGACGGGCCGCTTGCGATGAACGGCAGGTTTACGTCCGTCTCCATTACCGTCGACAGCTCGATCTTTGCCTTTTCAGCCGCCTCGCGCACGCGCATCATCGCGGTGTGGTCTAGCGACAGGTCGATGCCCTCCTTCTTCCTAAACTCGTCGACCACGTGGTCGATGAGCGCCTTGTCCATGTCGGCGCCGCCGAGCTGCGTGTCGCCCGACGTGCTGAGGACCTCGAACACGCCGCCGCCCATCTCCATGATGGTCACGTCGAGCGTGCCGCCCCCAAAGTCGAACACGAGTATCTTCATGTCCTCGCTGGCCTTGTCGAGTCCGAATGCTAGCGACGCGGCGGTCGGCTCGTTGATTATGCGCACCACGTCGAGGCCGGCTATCGTCCCGGCGTCCTTTGTCGCCTGGCGCTGGTTGTCGTCAAAGTAGGCAGGTACGGTAATGACGGCCTTTTCGATCGGCTCGCCGACGAACGCCTCGGCGTCCTTCTTGATCTTTTGGAGTATGAACGAGGATATCTGCTGCGGCTTGTACTCCTTGCCCTGTATGCTGAACGCATAGTCCTGGCCCATCTTGCGCTTGGCCTCGCGGACCGTGTTGTCGGGGTTTGTGACGGCCTGGCGCCTGGCCGGCTCGCCGACGAGCAGCTCGCCGTCCTTTGAGAATGCGACGACCGACGGGAACGCCTTGCCGCCGACGGTTGCGCCCTCGGCCGCCGGTATGATGGTCGGCTTGCCGCCCATCATCACCGCCGCCGCCGAGTTGCTCGTCCCCAAGTCTATACCTACTACTTTGGCCATCTACACACCTGCCTCCTTCGTCGCGGGCCTTTTCGAAATGACGACCCGCGAGGGCCTAATAATCCTTTCATCGAGCGAGTACCCGCGGGCGGCCTCGGCGGTGATCGTCCCCTCGTCCAGCGCCCCGTCCTCCACCGTCGCGACGGCCTCGTGCCTGTGGGGGTCGAATATCTCGCCGATCGCCTCGATCGGCTCGACGCCGTGCTTTGAGAGCGCCGAGTCCATGCCCCTCAGTACGGTATCGAGGCCGGCCGAGACCGCCTCGGTGCCCGCGGTGCCGGCGCCGGCTGCCTTTGCGGCCCGCTCAAAGTCGTCGCGCACGGAGACCATGTCGGCGGCGAACCTGGCGACGCGCTCGCGCACGGCGGCGTCGACGTCCCCCCGGGCGCGGCGCTCAAGGTTGCGGTAGTCGGCCAGGGCGCGGCGCAGCTGCGCTTCCAGCCCGGCCGCCCGGTCCTCGGCATCATGCAGCCTAGAGCGCAGATCGCCGCCGTCCTGGGGCGGCGCCTCTCCATTCGCCTCTTCCTCCTCCCCTTCGCCGGCGCCGCCAGGGGGAGCCGAACCTGGGGCGGCCGCATCGCCGGCGCCGCCAGGGGGAGCCGAACCTGGGGCGGCCGCATCGCCGGCGCCAGCCCCGGAGGGGGCTGCCGGGGCGGCCGCATCGGCGCGGCGATCCGAGCCTCCCGGCGCGGCGGCGGGCCCGCCCCCCGCCTCCCCGCCCCCAATGTCGACGGGAACCGAGTCGTCGCTGTCGCCGGCCAACCCGGCGCGGCGCGGCGGCGTCCGATTATAATTGCTAGCGCTCTGCGGCTTCCTTGGGCCTCTGGCGCGACTTGGGCTTGGCGGGAGGCCTGCGGCCTGCGGCAGGTGCGGCGGCCGCGCCGATCCGCCTCTCGCCCTCCTGCCCGGCATGCGGCGCCGACAGCATGTCGATTGCCTCGCATGCGGCGTTGGCCTTTACTATTATCATGTCGCGATCCTCGCCGTGCTCCAGCGCCTCGTCGAGGTCCGCCTCGGTGCACGCCACGAGTATGATCGTCTTGTCGCTCCTGTACACGCTGCCGACGCCGCCGCCGGCGTGCGCGGCGGGCGGCAGCGCCGCGTCCGCGTCGAACCAGTTGTGCATCTCGACGTCGGTGATGTGATCGTGCAGCATCTCGACGAGCATCCCGGCGGCCTTTGCCTTGTCGGTTCGCATCGTGCGCGGATCATACCGCCACGAGACGACGACCCGCGTCTTGCTCGGCCTGAGATCGCCGGCCTTGAGGATGTGGCGGACCGTGTCGACGACGTGCTTCTTGTAGTTGACGACCGCCTTGGCCGACGAGTTGATCTGCGAGAGCACGGCGCTGCTGTTCTCCAGCGTGCCGTGGACCATCATAAGGTCGTACATGCCCGAGACCATGTCGTCGACGAACACCGAGTCGTACTCGGCGGAAAGCGGCGCGCCGCCGCCCCTGCCCGAGCCCGACGCCCTGCCGCGCGCCAGCCTGTACACCTCCAGCATCGAGTGCACCGACAAAAAGTGCGACAGGACGCGGATGGCGTGCACCGACTCGGCCGACTTTAGGGGGACGAACTCGCGCTCCCGGCCGTCGGCGGCGGACAGCAGGGATGCGAGCACCTCGTCGGCGGCGCCTGGCGGCGCCACGGTGCCGGCCGGGACGGCGGCCGAGCCGACCACGCCCGGCGGCCCCCCGGGGCCCCCAAGCGGGTAGTAGTAGTAGGACACCCCCGCGCCCGCATCGTACCCCGTCGTGTGCTCGACCAGCGTCACATGGTCGGCGCTGTCGCCGAGCCCCACGGGCAGGCAGTAGACTACGGCAGAGTTCTTGGGCAGCTTTGCGGCGGCATCCTTCAGCTTTAGGCCCAGCTCGGCGCCGTGGTCGTCGCGGCCGGCCCGCAGGCGGGGCGCAAAGAACAGGTACTGCGCCCTCGCGACCGCCGTGCCTATGGGCACGAGCGAGAGCAGCGGCTCGTCGGTCCTCAGCGAGTGCACGTCGGGGTACGTCCTGGCCACCTCGGGCTTTAGCTCGATCGCCGACGGAGTCGACTCGTCGACTATCCACACATCGGCCCCGGCCACGGCCATGGGCTTGGCCAGGCCGTACCCCTCGGTGCTGAGGCCGTACACCACCACGCGGGCCCCCACTGCGGGGGATGCCGGTTCCCGCCCCGATCGGGCCGGAGATGCGCCGGATCCCGCTGCCATGGCGCCGTTGGGCGCGGGGCGGTAATAAGGGCGGCGCCGCGGCCGGGCGCCGGGGCCCGCGCCGCGGCCGGGCGCAAAGCCAAAATTAGGGGGCGTCCCGCCCCCGTCCGAAGCCCGATAGTGTAGCGGTCAAGCACGGGGGCCTTTGAAGCCCTTGGCCCCAGTTCGAATCTGGGTCGGGCTATCCAACCGCCGCCTCCGCCGCCGCCGCCGCAGCCCGCGCGGCGCCTAAAAGTCGAGGCGCGTGAGCATCTTTATCGCGACCGCGAACAGGCCGGCGGCAAGGCACACCAGCACGGCCATCTCGACGAGCACGAACCCGGCCGGGCCGGCCCCGAACATGCCGGCCCGGACCACGTCGACGAGGTACGTGAGCGGGTTGAGGTAGAACGCGGTGGCGAGCGGCTCGGGCGCCCCCTCGGCGGGGTAGAAGGCCGTGCTGACGAACGCAAAGAAGAGGAACACGGTGTTGATTATGACGTTGAAGCCCTCGCTGGAGCGCAGCCGGGTCGATATTATCGACGCCGTCGAGCCGAACAGTATCGACCCCGACACGGCGGCAAAGACGATCAGCGGCACGGTGTACAGCCCGAACTCGGCCTGGCCGTGGTACACGGCGACGCCGAGCACCGCTATGAGGGCCGCGCTGGCGAGCCCCACTATCCCCTGCGTGATGACGTTGCCGAGGATGTAGTGGGCCCGCGTGAACGGGCCGGACATGATCTGCTCGAACATGCCGTGCCGGCGGTCGTTCCATATTATGATGCCCGTCACGAGCGTGCTGTTCATGATGTTGAACGCGATCATGCCGGTCGCAAGGTACGCCGGATAGTCTAGCTGGCGCCCCCCGAACGGGACCACGTCTATGAGCGACGTGTACGCAAACCCGGCGACGAAGACGTAGATGAGCGGGAATATGACCTGCCATATGAGGAACCCCGGGTTGAGCGATATCGTCAGGTTGCGGCTGACGAGCCTAGCTACGGGGTGCATCGGACTCCCCCACCACCCTCAGGAACGCCTCCTCGAGGTTCGTCGGCACGGCCGAGAGGCTCTCGATGCGCGTGCCGGCGGCGGCGAGCACCTCGAGGGCGCGCGCCAGCTGGGCGCCGCCCGACTCGGGCGACCGGACCGTGACCGTCCCGTCGCCGACGGTGCACCCCCCGATGGCGCGCAGCCGCGCCGCAGCCGCGCCGCCGACCGATGAGACGCCGATCCTCACGGTCCGCTCGACGCCGAACCGCGCCTTCAGGTCGTCGGGCGAGCCGACGGCCACGATGCGCCCCCTGTTGATTATGGCGATCTCGTCGCACAGGTACTCTGCCTCGGTCAGCACGTGCGTCGTGTAGAATATCGTCAGGCCGGCGCGGGCCCTTGCGCGCAGGCGGTCGAGCAGGATGCGGCGCGCGGCCGGATCGAGGCCCACTGTCGGCTCGTCAAGGAAGAGCAGGTCCATGTCGTGCATGAACTCGCGGGCGACCTGCACGCGGCGCCTCTGCCCTATCGACAGGTCGTCGTTGCGCTTGCCGCGTATGTCGGCAAGGTCGAAGTCGTCGAGCAGCGCGGCGGCGCGCTCGGACCGCTCGGCGCGCGGGACGTCCCACATCATTCCGTACTTTTCGAGGGACTGCTGGACGGTCAGCGTCGGCTCGTAGCTGTGCTGCTGGAGGACGACGCCGATCCTGCGGCGCACCTCGAGCGGCGAGGCGACCGCATCGATGCCCAGGACGGCCAGGCTTCCCGCGTCGGGGCGGACGAGCGTCGTGAGCATCTTGATCGTCGTCGACTTGCCGGCGCCGTTCGGGCCCAGAAACCCAAAGACGGCCCCTGCGCCCACCGACAGGTCGATTCCGTCGACGGCCGGTGCGCCCTTGTACGACTTTGACAGCGACTTTGCCTCGATGGACAGCACGGCGGCGCGGGGGCGCGGGCGGGTAATTTAGCTAGCGGATATGGGCGGCGCACGGGGGAGGCGGGGCGCTTCATGCGGCGGCGCGTGGGGCAGAGGCTGGGGCGGGGGGCTGGGCAAGAGGGGGGGCTAGAATGGCTGGGACCGAGCGGAAGCGGGCGGGGCAGCGGGGGCGGGCAGCGCGACGGAGGGGCGGCGGGGGCGGCGCCTAGCGGCGCACGTACAGCATTGGCTGCTCGTCGGGGCCGTCGTCAAACTCGCGTATGATGCGGGGGTAAAAGGCGGCAGGCCTAGGCGCTGCCCCCTCGCCGTCCCGCACGGCACGGTGCATGCTCATGCCGCAAGCGGGCGGCGTGAAAGTATTATATACCATCTAGATACTATCCATAGCGTAGATACCGATGAAGATGCTCGAGGGGATGAGGGTCCACATTGCGCCGGTCGGGTTCGAGGTCGACAGGATCGTACTGCCCGCCAAGATGCGCAAGGCCGACAGGGTGTGGCTGCTAGTGCACAACAACGCGTCGGCCGACAAGGCGAACCAGTTCATAGCAGAGATCAAGAAAAAGCTCGCCAAGATGGGGATCGAGTCCCTAGACAGGTCAGTCGACAGAACCGACCTGTTCGACATCATGCGCGAGGTCCGCGGGATCATCAAGGCCGAGAGGGACGCCGGCAACGTCGTGTTCGTCAACGTCGCATCCGGCTCGAAGATACAGGCGATCGGCTGCATGATGGCATGCATGACGATGCGCGACATAGGCGGCGTCGTGCCGTTCTACCCAGAGGCCAAGGAGTACGTGGGGTACGAGGACGGGCAGCAGCGGGCGGGCGGCGGCGGCGGCGCCACCAGGCAGCAGTCGGTCGGCGTCAAGAACATAGTGCAGCTGCCGATGTACGGGGTGCAGGTGCCCGACGGCCGGCTGGTCAAGGCGCTGAGCCTGATCAAGGACAACGGGGGGACCATGACAAAGAAGGAGCTTGCCGTGGTGGCCGAGGAAAGGGGCATCATCAGCGTCAACGCGCGCAGGGAAGAGCACCGCTCCATGGTCAGGTATACCACCCTAGACAAGGCCATCATACAGCCGCTCAAGGACAAGTGGAAGCTCATTGACGTCGAAAAGATCGGCAGAAACCACCATGTCAGGATAAACGAGGACGGGCTGCACGTAGTCCAGTTCCTCTTGCCCCCCGCAGAGCCCGATGCGGCCGGCGCGGAGGGGTAGCGGCGGGGCGGCGGGGGAGAGGGGCGCCCGGTCGGCAGGCGTCGATGCCGATGCCGATGCCGATGCCGATGCCGATGCCGATGCCGATGCCGATGCCGATGCCGATGCCGATGCCGATGCCGATGCCGATGCCGATGCCGATGCCGATGCCGATGCGGCGGGTCGCGCGGGCAGGGCAAAACGGGCCGTGCGGGCACGAGAAGGGGCGGCGGCCGGGCTGTCCCGGCCCCATGCCTGGCGCAGTGCGCCGGATGGGGAAGGGGCGCGCCGCGGCAGATGCCACGTCACGGACGCGCTTTGAAGCATGCCGGGCCGGGTAGGCCGAAGGCCGCCCGCGGGGCAGCAGGGAGGGCGCCGGCGGAGGAGGGGCGCGGCCGCGGGAGGGGAGGCCGCAGGGAGGGCGCCGGCGGAGGAGGGGCGCGGCCGCAGGCCGGCGCTGCGCCGCGGACGGGCCGTGCAGCAGGTCTGGGAGGGTGCCGGCGGAGGAAGTTGAACGCGGACATGAGGGGCGCGCCAGACGCCAGACGGGCTCCCGGGAGATCACCCCTGCCGGGCTCCGCCGCAGCAGCCGGGAGGGGAGGCGGCCGCGCCCCCGCCCGTCCGCGTGTAATACAGCCTGCGGAGCCCCCCGCAGCGGCCGGGAGGGGAGGCGGCCGCGCCCCCGCCCGTCCGCGTGTAATACAGCCTGCGGAGCCCCCCGCAGCGGCCGGGAGGGGAGGCGGCCGCGCCCCCGCCCGCACGCTAGGGCTCGGATCGCCGCCATGAATCCTTATAATGCCGCCCAATTGGGTAGGGCCGTTGTCAGAATCCGAGTTCGAGCAGCTGATGGGCAAGCTCCTCAAGGAGAGGCCCGAGCTCAACCGCAGCGAGATCGAGCAGGGAATCAAGGACAAGAAGCAAAAGATCGGCGCCGGCTACCTGACCGACCAGGGCGCGCTGTTCCTGATAGCGTCCGACCTGAACATCTCGCTTGCCGACCCGCTCAAGTCCGAGGTGGGCCTCAAGGACATCCTGCCCGGCGCCAAGGAGGTCACCGTCACGGCAAAGGTCATGAGCATGTCGGCGGCCAAGCAGTTTCCCCGCAAGGACGGGACGATGTTCTTCCTGCGCACGATGGTCGTGTACGACTCGGACACGGCGAGGACCGTCAAGATGTGGGACGAAAAGGCCAACCTGCCCGGGGTGGGCGACCTCAAGCCCGGCGACCTCGTGCGGCTCGTGAGGGTGTACGTCAAGGCGGACCTCGACGGGTCGCCGACGATCAACGTCGGGTCCGGCTCGGAGGTCGAGATGCCCGACGAGAAGAGCGACATACCGCCGGTCGAGAGCATGACGGTCGACGTCGGCACGCTATCCGAGGAAAAGATCAACATTGCCGTCTCGGGGCTCGTGGACGGGAGCATCAGCACGATGCAGTACACGAGCCAGCGCGGCAGGGCCGGCAAGGCCCTCCGCATGCAGCTCAAGGGCGAGGATGGAAGTGCCGTCAGGGTCGTCGTGTGGGGAAAGGACGAAAAGGACCTGCCGGCCGTAATAGTGAACGGGTCAAAGGCAAGGCTCTACGGCGTGAAGTCGAAGCAGGCCAACCAGGGGATCGAGGTGCACGGCAGCGAGGCGACGACGATAGTGGTGGACGGGGCCAAGGAGGCGACCGCCGTAAAGCTGCGGATACTTTCGTCGGCCAGGTCAGACCCCGGGCCGAGCATGGTCTTCGGCGTCGACGCCGACCGCAACACGCTGCGCGTGCTCGACACGGCCGGCATTACGAACGGGTACGGCCCGGGCGACACGATAGAGTGCATGCCGATCAAGGCGCACGGCAACGTGATCACGCTAGACGGCGAAAACTCGTACGCGATAAAGACCGAGGGCGAGTTCCCCTCGCTCGACGACGTGATCACAAAGGTGGGCAGCATCAAGGCCGGCGACGAGGGGCGCTGCATCAAGGTCATCGTCCTGAACATATCGGACAAGCGCGATATACAGACAAAGAGCGGCGAGCAGGTGGCCCTCGGCGAGATGCTCGTCGAGGACCAGACCGGCCAGATTACGGTAAAGGGGTGGAGGAACCAGGCGCGGCTCGTCGACACCTGCGCCCTCGGCGAGATCATACAGATTACGGACCTCAACGCCAGGGCCGGCCTCGAGGGGCGCACCGACCTCGTCCTCGGCGCGTACTCTGTAATCACAAAGGCCGACTCGTAGCCCCTCGCGGCCGCTACGAGTCCCAGAACCCGCGCGTGAGCACGTACCGCCGCTCGGCCTCGTATATCTGCCGGTACAGCCCGTCGCCGTCGTCCGCCATGTCGCGCAGTATGCGGGCGGCCGTGTCGGCCCCGATGCCGTACCCCGACAGCACGACCACGGCGGTGCGCCCGAACCCCTCGATCAGCGACGACGTCTTCCACGCCCGCGCCAGGCGGCGGCGCTCGTCGGCCGACAGGCGGCCGCCCCTGTGCCGCTTGCGGACAAGCCCCGGCAGGTCCAGGTCGGCCGGAAACGTCACGGCGATCTGCCTGCCGCGGCAGTGCGGGCATGCGAGGCGCTCGGGCACCTCGCTCGTCTTGCAGGCGAGCTGCCACCTGCCGCACCTTGCGCAGACGAGGCGGTGGCCGGTCCCGGCCAGCCGCTTCTTGATCATGTCCATGACCCCCTTGTCGATGCCGGCCGGCGAGGCGTGGTACCCCGAGGTGTGGTCGAGGATCGGCGCGGCCAGCCTCGAGAAGCGCCCCTCGACGTCGGCCCACTCGAGGATGGTCCGGCCGGCGCGGACGGAGTCGAGCACGCGGCCGGCGCCCTCCAGGTCGTACTTGTCGTGGAACAGCTCGCGGAGCGCCTCGGCGACTATGGGCGTGCCCGCGTACCGCTCGTGCAGGAACCGCGCAGCGCGCTGCTCGTAGACGGCCTGCCTGCCTACGATTCCAAACCTCTTGCACACGCACCACACGCGCCAGTTGACGTTGTGCGTGCCGGCCAGCGAGGCCGAGACCGCATCGGCAAGGTCGTACGTGTCGGAGAGGACGGCGAGCAGGCGGCCGCGCGTCATCCTCGCCTGCGATACGAGCGCGATGCGGTACGCGTCAGAGCGCGCCTCGACCGCCTGGCCCAGCGTGGCCGACAGCATCGACGAGAGGAGGGCCGCGAGCGTGGAGTTGATCCTCGTGCCGAGGCAGGCGTGGAGGACGACGGCGCCGTCGGCGCGCGACGACTCTGCAAGTATCGCATCGGGGGGAGGGGATGGCCCCCCGCCGCCCGGCTCGGGGGCGGCATCCGCGGCGGGAGGGGGATCCGAGGGGAGGGGGGCGCCGGCATCGGCGGGGGAGGGGTCGGGCGCCGGCAGGGCCACTGCGCCGCCCGATGCCATCTCGATCTCGCCGGCCCTCGCGCGCCGCCGGAGCCGGGCGACGCGGCGGGCCGTCTCGTAGTCTACCGGGATGCTCTCGCCCTCCCAGTAGGGCACGGTCACGCCGCCGGCGCGGAAGGGCTCCACGTTGACCGCAAGCGACTTTTCGTCCACGTTGACGATGCGCCAGTGCGAGCCCCTCAGGACAAAGACGCTCCCCTGCTCGCCGTGCTCGCCGACGAACCGCTGGTCCAGCGTCCCGATGAACCTGCGCCCCGCCGTGTCTATGACGCGGAACCGAAGTATGTCGGGTATGGTCGACAGGTTCTCGTAGTAGTACCGCAGCGACCGCGGCGCCGCCGAGAACGAGCCGGCCGCAGGGTCGAGGCGCACCAGCGAGGAGCGTGCGAGCAGGCC
Source organism: Cenarchaeum sp. (assembly GCA_965242695.1). Lineage (GTDB taxonomy): Archaea > Thermoproteota > Nitrososphaeria > Nitrososphaerales > Nitrosopumilaceae > Cenarchaeum. Next base: position 170,919 of record CBDESU010000002.1, read on the forward strand.
GAGCACTGCGAGCAGCTCGTCCCGGGTCGTCGAGCGGAACGGAAAGGCCGCGCGGGCCAGGCGCAGCGCCTCGTCGACGCCGACGGCGCGGCCGAGCTGCAGCGCAAGCCCGACCATGTGGTGCGCCAGGACGTCCAGGACCCCGTCGTGGACGCGCTGCTCCTCGATCGAGCCGGCCGCGACCCTGCCCATTATCGCCCTCGCCTCGTACTCGTCGTCGGCGCTGTTCGTAATGACCAGGCCGCGCGCCGACAGGCGGCGGGCGTGCCGGCTGCGTCCTATGCGCTGCACCAGCTTTGAGACCTGCCGCGGCGAGCCGTAGTGCACGACGAGCTCGACCGAGCCGATGTCGAGCCCGAGCTCGAGCGAGGACGTGCAGACGACGATGCCGCGCCGGCCCGCCTTGAGCGACTCCTCGGTCTCCTCGCGCACGCCGCGCGAGAGCGAGCCGTGGTGCATCTCTATGGGCAGGCCTGACCGGTCCCGGAGGGCCGACGCCATGAACTCGGCCTCGCCCCTGCTGTTGGCAAACAGTAGGACGGGCGAGTCCAGGCGCATCGCCTCGACGCGCGATGCGATCTCCGAGGCCACGTCCGCGGCCGACCCCTGCACGTACCTGATCTCGACGTCGTACCTGCGCACCGACCGGTCGCGGACCACGCGGCACTTCCTGCGCGCGCCGGCGACGAACTTTGCCGCGTCCACCGTGTTGCCGACCGTCGCCGACAGCCCGATGCGCGCGATGTCGCGGCCGGACGCGAGGGCGAGCCGCTCGAGGCTCACGGACAGCTGCGCGCCGCGCTCGCTTGCGAGCAGCTCGTGGACCTCGTCGATGACGACCCACTCCAGGGCCGCAAAGGCTGCTAGCATGCGCTCCTGCACGAGCATGACGACGAGCGACTCGGGCGTTGTAATCAGCACGTCGGGCGGCCGCTCCGCTATGCGGCGGCGGAGCCGCTGCGGGGTGTCGCCGTGCCTCACCTCGACGGAAAGGCCGGCGGCGGCGGCGTACGCCGTGACGCGGCGCAGCACGTCGCGGTTCAGGGCCCGAAGCGGCGTGACGTACAGGGCGCCGACGGTTCGGGCCGCGCCGGCGGATCGGGCGCGGCCGGCGCGCGCCCTTCCCAGGCGCTCAAAGATGGGCACCACGGCGCACTCGGTCTTGCCCGAGCCCGTCGGGGCCACGACGAGAACGTCCCGCTTCTGGTGTATGGCCGGCGAGGCGCGGCGCTGTATCTCGGTCAGCTCGGAAAAGCCGAGCGACGCAAAGGCGGCCGCCAGGCGGCCGTCAGGCGCGCGCCCTTTTCCTGCCGCGCCTGCCGCTCCCCTTGCCACCGGGGCCACCGTCCCTGCCGCCCCTGCCGGCTTCCTGGTCCGCCTCGCGGCCGGCCGAGCCCGGGGCGGCGCCCGCATCGTCGGCCTCGGCGGCGGCAGGCCCCTCTTCCTGCTGGGCCGCGCGGGCCCTTGACCGCTCGTACACCATTATGCCGACGAGCCCCACCGCAAAGAGCGTCACCGCTATAGCCGGTATGGAGTCGAATATGCCAGCCACGTTGCGCGGCCCGCGCCGGCCGTTAAATAGATTGGTCACGGCGGGGATGGGGGCCGGGCGGATGTCGCGGCATGCGGCAGGCGGGCCGCGGGCCCCGCGCCGCCCGGCGGCCCCGCCCCAGGCTCCCGGCCGCCCCCCTCGCAGAGGACGGGCGGCAGGGAGGGATCCCGCTCCTCCAGCCCCGTGTCCGTGATCCGAAAGGCGAACCGCGACAGGGCTCCGAGGGTTGCAAGCGAGCCCGACGTCCAGCCCGAGTCGGGGCCCGCGCCCGGATCGAGCCGCATCCGCGCGTGCGCGAGCAGCGAGACGGCGGCGCCGAGGCTCTCGACCCACCTTTCTGTGCCGTCGCCCGCCGAGCGCACCGAGTTGGTCGCCAGCACTGCCGCCCCCTCCCTTGACGCCGCGGCAGACAGGCCCCTTGCATACGCGGAAAACTGCCGGTGCCGGGCGGCGCCTCGGCGGCGGGCGGGCGGGCGCCTCTGCTCGCGCAGGTCGAACTCGAACGTAAAAAGATCGGTGAGGCCGTCGACTATGGCCAGGTCGAAGCCTGCCATGCGGTCGACGGCCTGCATCTGCTCTGCCGTGCCCGCGACGCGGAATACGGCTATCCGATCCAGCAGCCTGCCCGGCCCGGCGGCCCCGGCTGCTCCCAGCCCCCTGGCCATCTCGAGCACCCGCTCGGGCCGGAACTCGCCCTTTGCGTCCACGAACAGCACGCGCCGTCCGGCCGACGCGGCGCTAGCGCATGCCCTGTACGCCAGCTGCGTCTTGCCCGACGCGGGCGGGCCGTACACGTCTGCCACGATGCCGCGCCGGAGGCCGCCGCCGAGCGGGCCGTCGATCCCCCCAATGCCGAACTGCGCGACCGCCTCTTCGCCGCCGCTGCCCGCTTCCACGTGCACGGCCATGCGCGGCGCCTTATCGCCGTTGCGGGTTGCGCTACGGGCAGGACGGCAGGCAGGCGCGGCAGAGGCCGTGCGGCTGGCAGCTGGAACCCGCCCGGCCGATGCCCCGGTGCTCGCAGGCGGCACGGGCGCGGCAGAGGCCGTGCGGCTGGCAGCTGGAACCTGCTCAAGGCACAGCCACGCGCAGAACGGGCACCGGGTGCAGCAGAGGCCGTACGGCTGGCAGCTGGAACCTGCCCGGCCGATGCATGCCAAGCCGGAGTGCGGCATGATGCTTGGGGGACACGCCCTCCGGTAGCAGGAGCCTGCCCGGCCGATGCATGCCAAGGAGGCTGGTGCGGGGCGGCCCGCATCCATCATGGCTCCCTAGAACGGCGATCGGACAGTCACGCCTCGCACCGCAGGGGCCGCCCGCATCGGATCCTGGCAAGCCCGGCGGAGGTGGCGAGGCACGCATGCAGCCACCGCGCGGCGGGGCGCCTGTCTGCGCCCGCACCCGCGCGCATGCGGGGCGTTCGGGCAGGTAGCCGCCCCTAGCCGGCAGGGGCAGGGGCCGCGGAACGGCGCAGGTAGCCGCGAGCGGCATGGACTCGGGCAAGGGCGGCATCGGGCTCAGGGGCAGGGGCCGCGGAACGGCGCAGGTAGCCGCCCCTAGCCGGCAGGGGCAGGGGCAGGGGCCGCGGAACGGCGCAGGTAGCCGCCCCTAGCCGGCAGGGGCAGGGGCAGGGGCCGCGGAACGGCGCAGGTAGCCGCCCCTAGCCGGCAGGGGCAGGGGCAGGGGCCGCGGAACGGCGCAGGTAGCCGCCCCTAGCCGGCAGGGGCAGGGGCAGGGGCCGCGGAACGGCGCAGGTAGCCGCCCCTAGCCGGCAGGGGCAGGGGCCGCGGAACGGCGCAGGCAAGCCTTTTAAAGCGGGCGGCTCGGCGCCGGCCGGGTGAACGACGAGACTAGATCGCGCGCCGAGAGGCCGCTGACGACCCTGCAGCGAAGCACCGACAAGAGGGTGACGGTGTGCCTCAAGAACGAGGTCGAGTACAGGGGCAGGATCGCCAGCGTCGACTCGTACATGAACCTGATCATGGCGGACGCCGAAGAGATCGTAGAGGGAAAGACGGTCGCCAGCTACGGCAGGGCCATACTGCGCGGCAACAACGTGCTGTTCATACGGCTCGAGAACGAGCTGTGAGCGGGGGCAACGACGGCGGCGGTACGCGATGCCACGCACATACCTGTTTACGTCAGAGTCGGTAACCGAGGGGCACCCCGACAAGCTGTGCGACCTCGTGTCCGACTCGCTCCTTGACGAGTACATCAGGCGGGATCCCGACTCGCGCGTCGCGATCGAGTCGATGGCCACCACGGGCCACATCATGGTCGCCGGCGAGGTCTCGTCAAAGGCCGAGTTTGGCAGGAGCGCGCAGGAAGAGACGGTCCGCGCCGCCATACGGAAGGTCGGGTACGACGACCCCGCCCTCATGTTCGACGCCGGCTCGTGCACGGCCGACCTGCGCATACACGCGCAGAGCCCCGACATCAGCCGCGGCGTCGCGCCGGCGGGCCCCGACGACAAGCAGGGGGCAGGCGACCAGGGCCTCATGTTCGGCTACGCCTGCGACGAGACGGAGCAGATGATGCCGCTGCCGATACAGCTCGCCCATGCGCTGACGAGGAGGCTCGCCGACGAGCGCAAGTCCGGCGGCCTGCCGTGGGCCAGGCCGGACGGCAAGGCGCAGGCGTCGGTCCTGTACAGGGACGGCAGGCCCGAATCGGTCAAGACCGTCGTCGTCTCGACGCAGCACGCCCCGGATGCGTCAAACGAGCGGATACGCAGGGACGTAATCGACCGGGTCGTCAGGCCCGCGTGCGGCGACCTGTGGAGCGACGAGATTGCCATACACGTCAACCCGACGGGCCGCTTCGAGATCGGCGGGCCGCACGGCGACACGGGGCTGACCGGCCGCAAGATCATCGTCGACACGTACGGGGGGTTTGGGCGGCACGGCGGCGGGGCGTTCTCGGGAAAGGACCCCTCAAAGGTCGACCGCTCGGCGTGCTACATGTGCAGGTACGTCGCCAAGAATATCGTCGCCGCCGGCCTGGCGCGCCGCTGCGAGGTGCAGGTAGCGTACGCCATCGGCGTGCCCAAGCCGGTCTCGCTCATGGTCGACGCGTTCGGCACCGGGGCCGTCCCCGAGGAGCGCATCGAGGAGATCGTGCGCGGGCAGTTCGACATGACCCCGTCGGGGATAATAGCGCAGCTCGACCTCAAGAGGCCCGTGTACGCCGAGACGGCCGCGTACGGGCACTTTGGCCGCGAGGGCTTTTCGTGGGAGCGGACCGACCGCGCCGCATCCCTCCGTGAGGCGGCCGGCCCCTAGCGGCGGCGCGCGGCCCCTCCAGCACGTCGCGGAACGGCGGCAGGCCCGAGAGGCGGCGCAGCCTCGCATGGTCGCCCGTAAAGCCGCCGACGAGAATATTCAGGTCGTCGGGGCCGTACGCGTACGACGGGTCGGTGACGGCGGCTCGGTACGCGTCGGCGAGCGGAACGGTCCGCAGCGCGGCGCCCGGAGGGGCGAGCCGGCCGGCCAGGCGCCGGTAGGACGCGATGCGGGGCCCGACAAGGTCCGCCGTGCGGCCGGCAAGCCGGCTGCCCGACAGGGCAGACAGGACGGCAGCACAGGCGTCGGCTATGTGGACGGGCTGCGTCGCGTGGGGGCCCGACCCCGGCACGAGGACGGCGCCGTGCCGGCGCGCCTGGCCCGCCAGGCCTCGCGAGAGGGGGTCGGACGGGCATCCGGCGCCCACGGTTCCGACTATGAACGACGGGCGCAGGACGGTGCATCTGGCAACCTGCGATGCCAGGGCCCGCTCGGCGGCGTACTTTGATGCAAAGTAGGGCGTTGTTGCCCGGGCCGACGCGCCAAGGCCGCTCAGGTACACGGCGTGCCCGACGCCGGCCTTGCGGCACGCGGCGGCAACGCGCCGCGCGATCCCCTCGTTCGACTCCGAGTACGGCGCGGCGCCGGCGGCTGCGGGGGCGAGCCGCCCGGCGCCGGCCAGGTGCACCAGTGCCGAGCATCCCTCGAGGGCGCCGGCAAGATCGCCCGTGTCGTAGCCGCCAGCCGCGAATGCAGTCTCGGAGGGCAGCATGGTACGAAGGGGGCGGCGCGAGACGCACAGGGCGCGGATGCCGGCGCGGCCGAGCACAGTTCGCAGGCTGCGCGCCACGTAGCCGCTAGCGCCGGTGACGGCCACGGTGCCCATGTTTGGGCGGCTGCGGGCCATGGCGCCGCCGCGCAGGGGCGCCCTAAAGCGCTTGCGAGGCGGATGGGACGGCGGATTTTGGCACGGTACAAATGAGGCCCACGACGGTGCCGTGGCATTGAAGCATGCGATACTGGCCCGCAAAAAATTTATCAAGGCGGGCTCGTTGCCGCATGCATTGAAATCCGGCCATTCCCACACGGGACGCGGCACTACAGTCCTGCGCCGGCGTGTGCCGGCATGCCGATCGCACCATACAGGGGCGCGCGTTCATGAGTATCCATGCCGCCATGCGGGACCAACACAGGCTGGGCTTGTCGCGCCGGGCATGCATAGACGTAGGTCTCGCATTGAAGCCAAGCTACGGCGCCGCTTGCCACAACTTTGTACGGTTAGAGACGAGGATCGTTGCCAGCGCCTGCACTCCCACACCCATGAGCATGCGGCTACGGCACTAGAATCTACTCTGAGCGCCAGTCAACGGGGAGGAAGATCATAGATTGGACGCCGGCGACAACACAAATGCGCCCGAAGGGTTCTCGTGTGCCAGTTGCGGGTCCAGTTCAAAGCCGTACATGTCCGAAGTGGAGGGCACGGGAACTGGCGGGCAGAAGGCGCCTACCGGCATGAGGGTTGGCATGTGCCCCGACTGCGGTAACGTAACGATCTGGGACGAAAACAGGCAGGTGTATCCAGCCCGCCGCCCCCCGCTCAGGTCGTATGCGATACCCGTAGACAAGGTCAAGGACGGAGTGCAGCTGTGCGGCGTCAAGGTGGCGCACCTGCTACAAGATACAGAGATGCTGTGTCATGCAGGAGGGCACGAGGCCACGGCCATCTTCCTTTACACAGTCGCCTTGGAAGAGTTCGGCAAGGCACTGCTTCTCAGGGATCTGCTTGGCAAGGAATCGGCGGACTCGACCATCCGCGTGCCGGGAGGATATTTTGCCGGCCCGTCAGCGCACAGGAAAAAAATCGACAGGGCAATGCACCACCTGCCGCCCGAATGCATCCAGTTTATGGAGTTTGACATGGTAGGCGGCAATGGCGGCAGTCCTATAGCTGCATCCATTGCAGGGGAGTGTAGTGCGGCGATACGCCAGATCGAGAGATCGTCTAGAAGGATACTAGCATCAGGCGGGCAGGCGAAGGGGTACAGCGTTGAGGAAAACGCGCACATAATGGCCGCCGAAGGTGATCAAGTGGGCAGCGTGTCAGGGGCCCGCACGCGCGGGCAGGCTCGCTACGACGAACGGACTCGGTACAGCAGAATGTACATCAATTGGAGCGACAAGGGCAGGTACTGGAATGTCCGTGACACGATCGGCCCTCTCCGCATCACCGTGTGCGATGACGACGCTGCGTTCGGTGTAAAAGTCGACAGGGGGGGACAAGTGGGGTACCCGAGGGGACTGATCGAGGCAATCCGGGTATTCAGGAAGCATCTTGACAAATCGGGCATTCTGGAGCCGGTGCCGCCAGAAGAAACGTAGAAGCACAGAATTAGGGCCAATGGAAGGCCGTCCGCGCATCGCGAATCATGCATGCAACAAGCAGCACACGGAATCGGCGTTCTTCACAACGCCGCCAGCCTTGTGGGTTGCTGAAAAATGAAGGCTCTTTTCGCCGCCCCGCCATGTCTCGTTCACTGTGACTAGATCGTCGCACACAAGCCCGAACGATGCTCCTCGTACAAACATTACGCTGCGAGCCGCTTGCGACTCCGCGGCATATGCACCAGGTGGTCGCGCGGCAAAGGATGGCCTGGCAACTAGCAGAATTCCGTCGTACTCCCTGATACAGCCCGACGTCGCCTCTTGGGATTCGCCAGTCTCTCCTCCAAATTCAGGGTCTGTGGCAAGATCACGCAGTGCTTTTGCGGTAGTGTAACAGACGAGCCTGCCGTCATCGAACCCATGGCTGGCCATCATAGACTTGGCGGCGCGGAGTCCCTTGCATGTCAGGCCGGAGGCCGGATGGCGCGGCGGATCCTCGATTCCGCAACCTGTGGCGCCGTCGATCCAGTGCGGTGCTTGCCGCCCGCCAGCAGTAGAGTCGGCCTTCGCACCGCCGCCGCAAGCGATCCCAAGCAGCACCTCCGCCTCGTCCTCAAGCGATCGCTGTAGGTACGCGTAGACCATCCTGTCGCTAAGCTCGGAGTGATCCCGCGGCGGATCTTTTACCACGAGGTGGGGGAGGCTACGCGATTCGGCATATCCGCTCCTAGTGACAAATGTGGCTGTCGGGATGGGATCGCCGCCGCCTTCATCAAGCGGGACGAACTCCAGCCCATCAATCGAGTAGAACGTGGACTTGTCTTCATCGGGTTCCAAGAATCGGGTCTCGCTGAACTGACGTATCGGAACCACAGCGTTCCGACAGCCTAGTGCCTCCCCAAACGAGTCTGCTACCGGCACGCTCGCGACGCTGAAGCCGCGCCATGATCGCCTGAGCGCGGCCGGGCTGTGCCTGATGTACGAGGCCTTCTTGTACTGCTCGGAGACCGCCATCGCAATCACCGCTCGGCGCCGTCCTGTCAGATATATATTGTACGCACGCAGCTATTCCAGTCCGCGCCGCATGAGCTCAGGTCCCCCATCAGTGTGACGCCTAGCCCGGCGCAGACCCACCGGCATCTTGGCGGCGTACCGCATGGCATGCGTTCCGCCTAGGACGGCAGGCATCGCCGTGCGATCGCCGAGTGGTTTGCAGGGAAGTGGTGGAGGGGCCGGATGCGGACGCGCTGCCGGCGGGCATGGGCCGGCTACGCCGCACGGCGCTAGCCTAAGCGCCGTTCTGCGCCAGCATGATGCTTGATAGAGGCCGCTTGGCAGGGGAAGCAACGGCTAGGAATGGGCATTTGGTGATCGGTCAAACCCCAGTCGGGGACGGGTCGTGGACCACCGTCCCCTGGTACTGCGGCCGGCCTAGCCGCGTCGTATTGGCGCCATGAACCCGGACTTCCGGGTCATCGGACTTGGAGGAGGGCGGCACGGACGGCTTGATCGGCACGTGCCAGTTGCCAGGCCTTCGCCTCCGCCTCTGCGGGGGGCCGCGCCGCCGCATGCTCGGCGGCAGAGGCTTCGGAGGGCGCCGCAGCCTGGCGGGTGCAGGACGCGGCGCACGCCGCAGTCGCGGCATCGACCGGCGGCTGCCGGCGCGGAGGGGAATCAATGGCGCAGTCTGGGACGGAGCGGCCTTGCTCCGGCGGGCTTGCGATGCAGTTCGTGGCATCGCCCGAGGGGCCTGCGGGGACTGCCGGGCATGCAGTGCGATTGCAACGGCCACGGCCTCTCGGATCCTCGCCTCCGCGGCCGCGGACTCCGCGGCCCTGGCCGCCTCCGCGGCCTCCCGGATACTCGCCGCCTCCGCGGCCTCCCGGATACTCGCCGCCTCCGCGGCCGCCGCCTCTACGGCCCTGGCCGCCTCCGCGGCATCCCTGATGCCCGCCTCAGCGGCCGCCCTGTCTGCGCCTCCGCGGCCGCGGCCTCGACGGCCCTGGCCGCCTCCGCGGCATCCCTGATGCCCGCCTCCGCGGCCGCGGCATCCGCGGCCGCCCCTTTACTCCCGCCGCCGCCGCCAGCCCGGGCCGCGATGCACTCGGGCGGCATCGGGCCGTCGAGGGGGCCCTTCCGGGCCTTGCCGGCTTCCCGACGCCGCCCCACCGGGTCGGCGCGACCTGCCCGACCTTGAATATGTCGGCCGGGTCGGCGCCGCGGGCGAGCGCGACGAACGCCTCGTCTAGCGGAATGCCCTGCTTGTCGCACGTGAGTATGAACGAGAGTATGACCGAGAACACCCTTGCCCCCTCGACGGTGCGGAGCTGGTAGCGCACGTTGCGCTGCGAGACGGGCACGCGCCGCACGTCGCTCTCGCCGGGGTTGTTCGTCGGCGGCATGTCCTTGAACATCAGGAACGTGACCAGGTTCTTGGCCGCGTTTTCTATCTCGACGCGCGACGGGTGGCCCTCTGGCAGGCGCCCCGCTATGTCCAGCGCCCTCTGGACTATGGAGTCGCGCTCCTCGGGCGCCGTGTCCATCCCGCTTACGCGCTCGTACAGGGAGCAGAACTCGTGGTACGCCAGCTTGACGGCGGGATCGTCGCTCACGATGGCGGCCTTCTTGAAGTTGTTGATGACGTGGCGCCAGCACCGCTGGATCTCGCCGAGGATGATCTCGTACACCTTGTGCCGTCGACGACGCCTGCCAGCTGGCGCGCGAACGCAAACTCCTCGTCGAATATGCCCTTGCCGCGCGAGGGGCGCGCCACGACCATGGCCGCGCACGCCACCGTGAGCAGCCACAGGTAGCCCTGCCTGCCGAACATGCGCATCGTCGTCTCGTCAAAGTGGCCCCATCCCGTGGACGTGAGCAGCCTCTCAAGGTGCTTCATGAACGGCTCGAGGATGCGCGCGGCCGCCCTGCGCCCGTTCCACAGCGCCGAGGCGCACGCCGACGTCCCGAGCAGGCTCTCCAGGTAGCGCGACAGCTTGCGGTCCGTCGCGGCAAGCGCGTACAGGACGAGCATCTTTGAGAGCATGACGGGGCCGAACCAGGTGCCCTTCAGGTCCGGCGCGTCCGGCGCGCGCGACCACTCGTGGCACTTTGAGCACCACAGCCTGCAGACGATCAGCTGCCACACGTGGACGCGCCCGTCGTCCTCGCCGATCTCGACGAACGTCTTCGACTTGGGCTGCTTGGCCTGGCGGGCGTACGTGGCGCGGCCGCAGTGCAGGCACTCGAAGATGGGGTAGCGGACGACCTTTTCGGGCTTTAGGCGGTGCGAGGTGCCGGGGTGGCCCATGGGAGGGCCCAGCGCCGCATCGGGCTTGGGGCGCCCGCACGACTCTGCCTGCTCCTTGTCGAACGCCTTGGCCAGCGGGTTGTACAGGGACGGCATGCCGCGCCGGCTGTTGGGCGTCTCGTAGTACTCGAGCCTCTTCTTGAGCTTGCGCACCAGCGCCTCCAGCTTGGCCAGCTTGGCGAGGTCCTTGGGGTTGTGGTTGCCCTTTATGGCGTCGATCTGCCACTTGATCGCGTCGAGATCCCGCGACATGTCGTCCGCCGTGCGCAGGTGCCCGGCGCCGGCCTTCGAGATCTCGACGGCCATCTCCATGAACCTGCCTGCATCTTCCGTCCTGGCAATGTCCGCCCGGACCTTGTAGTCCTCAAACTCTGCCTTGAGCCTGTGGACCAGGCGGATCAGACTTGCGATCTCGGCGCGCAGCAGGGCCTTTTCCCTCCCATGCGCATCCGGCTCGAGCCGTATCCGGGTGACGGCAGGGCAGCAGGCGCACATGACGTCTATGCTCCTCCCGCCGTCCTTGTCGACATGTGGCACGCCCTACTCTTCCCCCTCTCGTCCCGTCCGGCCGCGCTCCGCTTATCAGCTGCCGTGTAAACAATTCTTAACAATCGTGTAAAAAACGTGTGACTTGCCCTCCCGGGAGGCGCCGCCGAGGGGGGCCGCGCGCGGCCGCACGGCCGCCGCCGCGCGCAGCTCCTGCCGGTAGCAGCGGCAGCAGGCTCAAGAACGCCGGCTCGGGGGCCGCGCGGCCGCATGGCCGCCGTCACGCGGCCTCAGGATGCCGGCGGAACGGGCCATGCCCTGGCATGCGCACTAGGCAGAGGGGCGGCGGCACGCCTAGGGAGGGGCATGCGGATGGAGGGGACCTGAGCTCATGCGCCCGGATGCGCGGCCTGCGGCATGCACACTTTAATACCCAACCTGAGGCGCGGCACACGTGTCGAGGAGCAACAAGGAGTGGGTGCCCGGAGTCAAATCGGTCATGGTCAACAACGTGGGCCTGTTATGCCTGATCATAGACGGGAGCGACGGAAAGGCGGCAAGAGGAAGGGTTCGCTTGCAAAGGGTGGCCTATTTTTGTCAGTACTTGGGGTGGTCGCTTCGGGACTACCGGCTGCACCACTACCAGCCATTCTCGCAAACGCTAGCGGACACAGTTGCAGACGCCGAGTCGGGAGGTGTGATCATTGGGGACAGCGATGAGCCCCGTGTACTCCACCTCACTGACTATGGCAAAGAGATCACCGGCCTGTTCGTTGAAAACGTATGCGATCGGGACAAGGTCGACAAGACGCGCCGGCTTGCGCAGCGGCTATCCTGCTGGTCGTCCGAGGATCTTGAGCTGGCGGCTACCATTGACTATGTGGCAAACGGATCGCGCATGACAAAAAGCGCATTGTTGGACAAGGTGTGCGCAATTAGGCCCGCCCACACAAGGGACAAAATCGAGCAGGTTCACTCCAAGTGGAAGCGGCTTGTTCGCGATGAAGGCCTGCCGATCAAGTCGGTGCGCTGGTAGAACAGGCCTCGGGTCATTCTGCTAGGCAGGGCGTGCACCGCCCCGTTTGTCCCAATCTAGGCCCAGGGATCACCGGCCACTACGCGCGTGCGCTTCCGGCTAGTACTCGCCGGACAAGCCCGGCGACGCTGTCGGGGCAGAATATCCACGACTCGCGCGTCAGCCTTGTATACATAATCCACGAGGGGTTGTGGAAAAAAGCTGACCTCGTGTGAAAGATTGTTGACAACGTGGGTCAACACCCCCGTCGGCGCATGCGGGTCATGCCAAGGAAAGCAGAGGCACCAAAGGGCGGGGCGTTCCTTCCGGAGACAAGCGCCGAGGAGCTGCTCACCATGTCAAAGAGTGCCACAAACGGGATCGATGCGATAAGGTACATGGCCATGCACATGAGGAAGATCGGCTGGGAGATCGACCAGATTGCCGAGGGCTTGGGGCGCAGCCCCGAGACGATCAGGAGATGGCTCACGCGGGCGCACAGGGAGGGCATCGGCGGTGTGCCCCACGTCAAGAAGGGGACGCTCTGCCGGCTGTCCGTCGAGGAGCGCGGCGAGCTGGCCTGCGACATCGCGACAACGCGCCCGATCGACCACGGCCTTGTGGGCACCGCATGGGACTACAAGACCGTCCAGATCCACATCAAGAACAAGTTCAAGAGGGAGTACACGTACAACGGCACGCACCGGCTTCTCCAGAGGATGGGCATCCGCCCGATGGCGCCCCGCCCCGTCCATCCCGACGGCCTCGGCGAGGAGGAGCAGTACGAGTACAAGCGCGCAATGCGGGCCCGCGCCCAGTCGCTCCACAGGCAGGGCTTCAAGGCGCAGGGCGGCGCCGACGAGGTGCACATCGCCGTCGACGAGCGGCCCACCAAAGGGCTCGGGATGAAGGGAGGCCGCCCCGTGTCCGTGCCGTCGTCGGTGGCAATGGGCCGCCTTACGTGCTTTGTGGCCCTCTTTGACGGCGCCCTGTACATAATGCGGGCCAAAAAGAACGCCAACACCGACGAGTTCATAAGGTTCTGCAACATGCTGTTGGAGATCGAGGGCATGGTGCTGCTCTGGGTCGACAACGTAAGGTACCACAAGTCAAAGCGCTTTGAAAAGTACCTCGAGGACAACCGCGACCGCCTGCGCGTGTTCTACCTGCCCGAGTACACGTCGCCCCTGGCCGTCGCCGAGACCGAGATGGGCCCCATCAAAAAGGCCGCCGCCAAGAGGTCGCCAAAGGACAGGGAAGATGTGTGGAAGGCCCTGTGCGAGGCGGCCGCTGCGGATGACCTGCCCGTCAAGCAGCTGTACGGATGGATGCGCATCTACGACCCCGATCCCGGTCCGACGGCGATGGCCCCCAAGTACGAGTACGACGGCGACCTGCTCATCGTCAGGTCGGACGCGCCGCCCGAACCGGCGCCCAAGCGGGGCAGGATCAAGTCGGCGTCTGGCGACGACGGCATCCTGACGTTCGAAGAGTTCAAAAAGATCCCGAAAAGCGTGTTTGACTCCGACGGCAACATGCTCAAGCCCTTCCTGATGCTTCCAACAGGAGCGCTGCGCAACATGGCGCCTGGCCTCTACACCCCGTAACGCGCGACGGCCAATCAAGAATGCGCGCTGCCGGATGCCTGCCGCCGGCAGCGTTCCCTGTTCCGCAATTGAGCCGTCCGTATGTGCACAACAAAGGTGCGGCAGGACATATCGCTTCCAACATGAGTCGCATTTCTGGACTTGATATTTTTACCCCCTTTCCCATTTTCCACCAATAAAGAAATACCCACATTGGCTCATGGATTACGTATAGTAGCATCAACAATGCCGGACATTCGGGAGATCTCCTCAAGTCCACCGGTTCTGTCAGATACTAAGATGTGATTAGATATGGCGCCCTTGTCTCCCGAACTGGTCGCGGTGTACGGCCGATAACCTGCCGGAACCGGATCATCGTATATGAAGTAATAGTCTGTGTCCAAGGCGTGCTCGCTGAACGCCTTTACGACTCTCGTATGAGATCTTAGGAGGTTATCAATGCATCCAACAGGATTGATGTCGGTGACGGTTTTGAAAAGGTTGCGCCGGAGCAGGCGGCGCGAGAGGTCGTTCAGAACCGGATCCTCAGACGCGGTCCACCCTCGGAGCATGCCGTGACATGCATGGTCATCCAGCGATAGTAGGACGTCGGGAGTCACTTTCCCCGATATGCCTAGAATGGACGATCGGATCCGGGGCAGTTTTGCGGCTCGCTCAAACGTCTTTGCCAGCATCGCCTCCGCGCAGCGTATAGTCTTGTGCTGGTAGACCCCCTTGTACATAAAATAGCGCGCCAAGATGTAGTTCGCCACGGGCTCGACGCCCTTTGCATCCACCACCACCGTCCTCCCCACCTCCGACCGATCCCCATCCCAGAGCTTCATTGTGCTTGCGATCCTGTGCATGTCGATTCTTCCGTATTGTACCCCGGTGAATAGCGAGTCGCGCATGAGGTAGTCCATACGGTCTGCATCTAGCTGGCTGCTGAGAAGCTGTGACACGAAAAGCAGGTCGGCGGGTGGTTCACCCCTTAGAAGATCAATTATGAGGCCTGGGTCGATGCCATTGCGCCTAAGCACTCCCGCTACGGGCGAAGTCCTAACGATGTCTCGCGTCATACGCTCGTGGTTAAACCTTCCATCCTCCAGAAACCGCTCCGAGGCATGGGACAGCGGGCCGTGCCCTATGTCATGAAGCAGGGCGGCGACGGCGCCCACGGGCCTGATCTGTCTCACCATCTTGGCGGTCAAGCTGGACTGCTTGACGACTGAATCGAAAAGCGTCAGAAACACGTGCATTACCCCTATGCTGTGCGCAAAGCGGTATGGGTAGCGCTGGGGTACACGACGGACGCCAGCCCTAGCTGCTGCAGTGACTTGAGGCGCTGGAAATGGGGCGTGCCGATCAACTGCAGAACGACGGGGTACTCGGACACGTCGATAAAGTTGTGCACCGGGTCCATTATGCGGACGGCCTTGTCGCGCCTCCCTCTTGCAGGGACGTCGCCGATCTCGTACCCCTCGAGCTCTCTTCTGCGCTTCCTCACAAACGGAGGCTGGCGGGGGGGTTGATAAGGGGTTTGAGCGCCGGCTGTTGTGGCCTGCGCAGGTGCAGTGACTCGGGTTGCCACGTGCAGGCCCCTGATTCATGTCCCTTCCCGACGCCGACGAATGCCTTGCGCGGCCTGCGCCCAAACATTGCCTACCGCCTCGTGCCCCTGCGCATCAAGGTTCGTTCAGGGCCGATCGCTCAGCCTCCGCCGGCAGGCCGCCAGCAAGTCCACCTGCTTCGTATCCGCATTCTAGCGCCGCGCCTAGGCCCAAAAATGCTGGCAGTGCCCGCCCAATTGCCTCCCGGCAGTCGAAGGCGTCGGCAGGCGCTGCGGTGCGCGCAGTAACTGCGGCGCACAGGCACGGGCCGGCATGCCAAGATCCGGCGCGGGCACTCGCCCGGCAACCGATAATACCGCCTGCCTCGCACGGGCGGCATGGAGAAGGGAGGCGGCAGGACGGGCTTTACGACGGGTGCCTGCGCCGCGGCCGCCGCCAAGGCGGCCGCTGCGCGCATCGTAGGGGGCTCGCCGCTCGAGTCCGTGTCGGTGCGCCTGCCCAAGGGCGGCGGCCGGGCCGAGTTTGCAGTGGACCGGTGCGAGTGCGACAGTACCGCCCGCACTGCAACCTGCTTCGTCGTAAAGGACGCCGGCGACGACCCCGACGTCACGCACGGAGCCAAGATCGTCGCCACCGTGTCCGTCGACCCGGACGGGCCGGCCGGTGCAGTCGCGGTCGAGGGCGGCGAGGGGGTCGGCACCGTCACAAAGCCCGGCCTAGGCCTGGAAGTCGGCGTGCCGGCGATAAACCCCGTCCCCCGCTCCATGATCACCGCCGAGGTCGAGGAGGCTGCCGCGCCCCTGCTCGCCGGAGGCGCGTCGATCAAGGTGGTCGTGTCCGTCCCCGCCGGAAGGGAGCTTGCTTCCAGGACGGACAATCCGCGCCTCGGCATCGTCGGCGGCATATCCATACTCGGAACGCGCGGCATCGTCGTGCCGTTCTCGACGGCCGCGTTCGCCGCGTCCATACGGCAGAGCATCGACGTGGCAGTGGCCATGGGCGACCGGCGGATCGTGCTGTCCACGGGGGGGCGCAGCGAGGAGTTCGCCCGCGCCCTGACCGGCCTTGCCGACCACTGCTACGTGCAGATGGGCGACTTTGCCGGGTACGCCGTCGAGCAGTGCGCCAAAAAGGGAATCGAGGAGGCGGTCATCGCGGGGTTCATCGGCAAGCTTGCAAAGATGGCCGCCGGCGCGTCGCAGACGCATGTCAAGGGCTCAAAGGTCGACACCGCGTTCCTTGCGCGCCTTGCATCCGAGGCCGGAGCTCCCGGCGGCGAGGCGTCGCTCGTCAGGGGCGCCAACACGGCCCGGCACGTCCTCGAGATCGTATCGGAGAGGAGCTGGGCCGGCGCGTTCCTCGAGGGCGTGTGCGGGCAGGTCTACTCGCACATGCGGCGCAGGGCGGGGGAGAGCCTGCGGCTGGAGGTCGTCATGTTCGGCTTTGACGGGGAAGTGCTTGCAAGGAATCCCGCCTGCGCTGGCAAGGGTTCCACTGATCAAAGCAAAAGAAAGGCAAAGACGCCACAGCCGCCTAAGAGCCAATAGGCGTGCGCACTCCTGCCCTAGCCGCTACCCCGACGGCAGGCAGCGTGTGCTGTCACGAATCCGTCCAGATCGCCCTCCGGGTGGTGCCGCCTGGTCAGGCACACCGTATGGTGGCCTCCTCCCCGGCCGCAAATGTCACAATGCTGTACGGAGTCTGGCATCCCCGCCGCCCCCCCCCCTCCCAAGGCATTTTATCGGGCCACCAGCGCCCCGCGCCGTGGAAAAGGTCGCAATCCTGGCCATCACCAGGGGAGGGCTCGGCACGGCCCGCCGCCTGCTCGCCGCGTTCCCGGCGTGGACGGCGCACGCGCCGGCAAAGCTCTCCGACGGCGGGGCCGACATTGAGTGGTTCGGCGAGCCCACGTCGGCCAGACTCGGCTCCCTGTTCAGGGGCAGCGATGCGCTCGTCTGCCTGTTCTCGCTCGGCGCCGTCATCCGCCTTGCCGCCCCGCACATGCGCGACAAGAAGACGGACCCCGCCGTCGTCGTAGTCGACGAGGCGGCCCGCTACGCGATCAGCGCCCTGTCGGGGCACCTGGGCGGGGCCAACGAGCTGGCATCGGGCATCGCCGGCGCCATAGGCGCCGAGCCGGTCATTACGACGGCAGCCGACGTCAAGAACACCATACCCGTCGACATGGTCGGGCGGCGGTTCGGGTGGTCCATAGAGGACGACTCGGACGTGACCCGGGCGAGCGCCTGCATGGTCAACGGCGAAAGGGTGGGGCTGTACCAGGACGCGGGCCGGACGGACTGGTGGGAGGGCCGCGCAGGGCCCCTGCCGGCCAACGTCGCAACGTACGAGTCCCTTGCCGATCTCGATGCGTCCGGCCCTGCCGCCGTCCTTGCCATAACCGACCGCATCGTCGGCATCGGCCCGTCCGGCGGCGACGCGGCCAGGCCGGCCGTCGTCGTGTACCGGCCCGGGACGCTGGCAGTCGGCGTCGGGCTGCACCGCGGCACCACGTCGAGCACCGTACTCGGCGGCATCCGCGACTGCCTCGCGTCCCACGCGCTCAGCCTGCGGTCCGTAGCCTGCCTGGCCTCAATGAGGAGGGACGTCCGGCCGGCCGGCCTAGAGGAGGCGGCGGCCGAGCTGGCCGTGCCCGTCGCATACGTCGAGCCCGGCGAGCTCGCCGGCGTCAAGGTGCCGAACCCGTCCGAGACGGTGCGCGCGTTCGAGGGGACGCCGAGCGTCTCCGAGGCGGCGGCCCTGACGGCGGCATCGGGGCTGGAGGGGGCCGCCGGCGCGCGCCTTGCCGTTGAAAAGCAGAAATACCCGCCCGACCTGACCGTGGCCGTAGCGAGGTCCTACTGGTGAGTACAAAGCGCAGCCTGCTGGTGATCGACAGGGGCTCGAGGGAGCCCGAGGCGCGCGGCGAGCTGGACGCGATCTGCGCCGGCGCGATGCGCAGGGGCGGCTACGACCACGCCTCGTACTGCTTTTTGGAGGTCGAGCCGCCGTACATCGAGGAGGGCATCGACGGGGCCCTGGCCGGCTCGCCCGGCACGCTCACCATCGTCCCGTACTTTCTGTACCCCGGCCGCAAGTCAAAGGCGGCCGTGACCGACGCGATGAGGAGGCAGGCGGCATCGCCCGGCACTAGGTTCGTCGTGTCGCGGGCCATGAGCATGCACCCGACGATGGTCGATATCGTGCGCAGCCGCGTCTCGGCCGCGCTTGAGGAGGGCGGCGAGGGCGGGACGCCGGCCGGCGAGGTGGACGTGCTCGTCGTGTGCCACGGCAGCAAGGATCCCAACGCAAAGCGATCCGTGCGGTACGTCGTCGACGCGCTCGCCCCCGACTACCGCAGCGTGGACCACTGCTTTCTGGAGATCGAAAAGCCGGACATACGCGACGGCATACGGGCCGCCGAGCGGCGCCGGCCGCGCGTGCTCGTCGTCGTGTTCTACTTTCTGCACGAGGGGGCGCACGTAAAGCGCGACATCTACGAGGACCTCAACCCCGCCCTCAAGGAGGCCGCGGGGCTCGGCAGGGTCCTCGTCACGAGGCACATCGGGACGGACGAGCGCATGATCGACCTGATCGTGAGCAGGGCAAGGGAGGCCGAGGCGGCTGCCGCCGCCTGACGGCGCCGGGCCGGGCGCCGGCCTGGGGCCGAGCCGGGCCGGCATGTCCATAGAGGAGGCCAGCATGGCCGTCATCGAAAGGGAGATCGGCGAGCACCCGTACAAGGGCGGCGAGTGGCATATAGTGCGCCGCATAATACACTCGACGGCCGACTTTGACTTTGCCGGCTCCAACGCGGTGCGGTTCAGCGCGGGGGCAGTCGAGTCGGGCCTGCGCGCGCTGCGCGGGGGCAGGCCCATCGTGGCCGACGTCAGCGGCGTGGCCGGCCTGATCAGCCGGCAGGGCCCCGCAAGGCACGGCAATGCCGTCGTCTGCCGCATATCCGATGGGGCCGTCGCCGAGAGGGCCGAGAGGGACGGGACGACGCGGGCGCGGGCGGCCATGAGGGAGTCGGCCGCGGACATCGACGGCGGCATCGTCGTCGTCGGCAACGCGCCGACGGCCCTGCTCGAGGTCCTCGCCATGTCAAGGGAGGGCGCGGCGCGGCCGGCCCTCGTCGTCGGCCTCCCGGTCGGGTTCATCTCGGCGGCCGAGTCCAAGGAGGAACTCGCAGGGCGGGCAGACCTAGAGTTCATCACGAACGGGGGCAGGAAGGGCGGCAGCGCGGCCGCCGCGGCAGTAGTCAACGCGCTGTTCAGGATGCTGTAGGGCGGGCGCTAGAAGGGGGAGGGGCACGACTCGTAGCGCTGTACGCAGGAGGATGTGCAGGCGCCGCCACGCCTGGCTAGCGCCGCCGCTAGAGCCGGCCGGTTCGCCGTGTCCCCATTCCAATCGCGCACGCATCACCCCCAAAGCGTGCGCAGGCTCTCGGCTGACGACGGATGCGCCAAGTACGCAGCTGCGCCACGCCGTTATTATGGGACGGCTTTTGGCCGCCCGCGCATGAGGCTCTGCGCAGTAATGGACTACGGCCCGATTGTCCCCGACATGGAGGTGACGTCATGCCCAAGGCGCATGGCCGCCAACGACGGGCGCGACTATGTAGTAAAAATGTACGGCGACGACAGCCTCAAGTCGCGCTTCAACGAGTATGTTGCGACAAGGATTGCGCAGGAGGCGGGGTTGTCCGTGGCCGAGCCCGCCGTAGTCTATATTGACGCTGAATTCATAGGGCGGACATTGGGCCTCCAGAAAACTAAGACGCGGCCAGGCCCACACTTTGCAACACTGTTCTACGACAAGGCGTACGACATGCGCGGCAGGGTGCATCCCAGACCTAGACAACCACAGATCGCAAACCTAGAGGAAGTCCCAGCCTTTGTGGCATTTGACGTCTTTGCGCACAGCACTGACCGCAACGACGGCAACACCCTCTTGGTTCCGTCAAACGGCGGGCGCGCCGGCTACCGCTACCTGCTCATAGACCACGGGCACTGCTTTGGCGGGCCGGGATGGGACTCGGACACCGCGGCCAGCCTTCCGTACAAGACTGCAGACATGCCGTGGCAAACAGACGCAATATCCGGCGAATCCTCATTTCGCGGCCCTGTCGACAAGATGACGCAGACTAGTCGGGCAGACATGGACAGGGCCAAGGACAGAATGCCCAGCGAGTGGGGCATACCCGACGACGAGTATGACATCCTAAAAACCGCAATGTCGTCAAGAGATCCGAAGAAAATAATGGACGCCACAAGGTCCGACAAGAGGCACTTTCCAGGGTGGGCGAGCGGCCTAGACAGGTGGAGTTCCTAATGGGCGCGTACAGCTACTCCGTCTCTAGGTTCGTGCCGGACCCGATAAAAAACGAGCCTGTCAACATCGGGGTGATAGTTGTCGATCCGGAGACGGGCAAGGCGGCTCACAGATTTCTGCATAGCCTGCGCAGCCTAAGCCCGCGATGCCCCGGGGCGGATCTAAAATCCCTCGAGGGGATCGTAAATTCCATCCAAGTCACAGATATGCCAGGCGGCGTCGACGACCTCGAGGATCTTGCGCAGGGGTACACCAACCTTTTGCAATTCACACCGCCGCGCGCGGTGGTCGCTTCGTCCCTAGAAGACTCGCTACAGCGCGCGTTCGAAACATACATAGGCAGGGACGTGGTGCGGGCCGGATCAGGCCGCGTAAAAAGCCCAAAGGAAATCCTGCTCATGGAAATCGACGCTGCGCTGTCAAACGACGGTAATTTTATGGGAGGAGTGGTGGCGAAGCGGCATGCGTTTGCCGGTCGGCGTGGCCGCTTTGTCCCGGATCGCAGCGTCTCCTCCCGCGACTGGATATTTGCGCTACATGCGATTTCGTTTAACGTGAAGGCAGGGGCGAAAATTCAGTCGGTGCTAAATGATGCCAAGGCGTTTGCAGTCGATTTTGAAGATGCAAGGGAGAAAAATGAAGGGCTGGAGTGCACCGTAGTGATGGAACCGGCGGCGGCCGGCGAGTGCGAGGGGGCAGAGTCATGCGCCCAAGCAATCGGTCACCTAAAAGACAGAGACTGCAAGGTAATCCGGCGGAACGGCATAAAACCGTGCGCCCAACAACTGGGGCGGCGCCTGGGGGCATCCGGCCTGCCATAATGTCCGCCACATCAAACCTCACGGCCGCGGGCCTAGCGCTACGCAACCGGCGCAGGGCTGCCGGGATCCGCAGGACAGTAAATTCCATAGAAAGCCTTATCTGCCTACTCGGCGGCCGCTCTCCGAAGTGAGGCATCACAACGACAACAGTGCCGGTCCATTCCAGATCCCCTGCCTGCAGGCAGGCAAGGACGATGACACGCTGCGCGGGGAAGCACGCGGGCGGCGCAGTGAAGCGCGTCAACAGAGACTAGAAGGACGGTGGATCACGTGACAGACTCAAGTCAGAAAGGGCTCGTCATAGTGTACACGGGCGGCGGCAAGGGAAAGACCACCGCCGCCCTCGGCCTCGCGCTGCGGGCGTCGGGGTACGGGCGCCGCATCTGCATGGTCCAGTTCATAAAGGGATCGTGGCACTACGGCGAGATGGACTCGGCAGAGATGCTCGGGCCCCGGTTCGAGCTCGTCCCGGCCGGCAAGGGGTTCGTCGGAATCATAGACGACAAGAGCCCGCGCTCCGAGCACGAGGCCGCCGCGCGGGCGGCCCTCGCCGAGGCAAAGAGACGCATCGACTCGGACGCGTACGACCTGGTCATACTCGACGAGGTCAACTACGCCGTAGGACTCGGCCTGGTCGGCATCGGGGACGTGCTCGACATAGTCCGCGGCAGGCCCGCGCGCCTGGATGTGGTGCTGACCGGCAACGGGGCGCGCGAGGAGCTGATCGGCGAGGCCGACCTGGTCACGGAGATGAGAGAGATCAAGCACCCGTACAAGTCGGGCATCAAGGCCAAGAAGGGAATCGACTTTTGAGCGCCCGCGGGCGGCGGCACGACGCGGCCGCTTGGCGGCCTTTAGGAGAAATGGGGGGCCGGGCAGGCCTAGAAACCCTGCCAAGCGCCCGGCGCGGATGCGCCCTGCCTGTTCTTGAACGGGCAGGTGCCTCCTTCCCCGTCGTACTCGCCGTCGTGTGCACCGTCGGCGCCCGTCGGCTCGGCCTGCCCGCCTGGTGCCGCGTACGCGTACCCGATCGGGGCGACCGCAATCGAAAGGATCGCCGTCACTGCAACGGCCGCAAGCACGGCCGTCGTTGCCTTGTTCATGCCCCGCCCCGCAGGCGGCCCTACTTAACAGTTGGGCAAGCGGCCCGCGGCGGCCCGCGGCGGCCCCGCACGGCGCAGGGGCAGCGCCGGACGCTGCCGGCAAGAGGCCCGAACAGCCCGGCCTGCCCGCTGCGCGCGGCCCCCGCCCGGGCTCCCCCATGCCAGGGCGCCAAGGGAATGCCGCGCGCCGCCGGACCGCTACGCAGGGACGGCGCGCGGCACGGGACTGCGCGCAGCCCGCATCGCAGCCCTGGCCCGGCGCCCGCGCCCGCCGTGCGCGCCCCAGCCACGGCTCGCGCCGCCCGTCCCGCATCCTCGGGATCGCACTGGCTCCTACTCCCGCCGAACATGCCTTACGACGTCCTCTGGCCCGTCCACTAGGACAGCCCCGTGCCCGACCAGCCCTCCCGCCCAAGAGGCTGCGGGGCCCGACACGACCGACCGGTGCAGGAACAGCGGCCTGCCGAGCCTGATCGCATCCAGGGCGTGGTGCCTTGTCCCGCTAGAGCTGCCCGTCGCGCTCGCAACCACGGTTGCATCCGACAGCAGGGCCATCGTAGTGTTGCGCCTGACAAAGTTCGACCGCGATACCGGGCTGCCCTCCTCAAACTGCGAGACGGCCAGGTGGCCGCGCACGATCTCTTCCTGTAGGCCGGCGTTTGACGCGGGGTACGACCTTTCAAGGGGCGTGCCGATCACCGCGATTGTGCGTCCTCCCGAGTCGATGGCCTCGCGGTGCGCCGCCGCGTCCACTCCCGCGGCCAGCCCGCTGACGACCACGGCACCGGCCCCCGACAGGGCCCTCGAGACGGCGCGGGCCGCGGCCAGGCCAGAGTCGGGGGCGTTCCTCGACCCTATTACCGAGACCCTCGGCCCGGGCAGGGGAATCTCCATGGGGCCCGCCGCATGCAGCGCGCGCGGGGCGCACTTTGCCTCCGCTGCGGCGAGCCGGCGGCCAAGCAGGTCCTCCATGCCGACCGTCCGAACCGCCATTCCCGCCCGGCCTCTTGGCCGGGCCCCGGTCACCACGACCCCGCGCCCCCGGCGGGCGGCCCCGGCGCCATCGGCCCGCCCCGCGGCGCTGGAGCCAGGCGGCGCCCCACCCAGCGGCAGCTGCTCCTGCACGGCCAACGGCGGCGGCCGGCGGCGCCCGCCTAAATGCATTCGCCGGCCGAGGCGCCCGAAGTTCGGACGGGAGGAACGGCGCCGCATGCTCCGCGCCGGCGCAGGCTAGGGCCAGGCCGCGTCACGCGGAAAGGAGAACCCTGCCGCGCGGCCGCCGCGGATGCTGCGGGGCCGAGTGCTACGGGGCGTACGTTCCCGTCAGGACGGCCCGCTCGATCACGTGCCCCTTCACGGCCCCCTCGAGCGCGGCGCGATCCGAGCCGGCGGCAAGCCCGATCCTTGCATCCAGTGCGTACAGCGTGAAGACGTACGTGTGCCGGCCGTCGGGCGGGGCCGGCCCGCCGTAGCCCGTGCTACCAAAGTCCGTGAGGCCCTCTGCGGCCCCCTCGGGCAGCGGGCCCGTCCCCCCGCCTAGCCGCCCCGCCTCCGGCGGAATGTCCCACACCGTCCAGTGCACCCACACCCTGCCGGCCGGCTTCATTGCGTCCGGGTCGTCGACCACCAACGCAAGCGAGCGGCACCCGTCCGGCACGCCGGAAAACTCGAGCGGCGGCGTGGCGTTGCCGTTCTTGTAGCCGTGCCTGCGCGGAATCTCCGCGCCGTCCGCGAACGCGGGGCTCGACAAGCGCAGTGCCGCCATGCGGCGCGGCGCCGCTGGCTTGCAATTAACCCTTCCGGGGGCGCGCCGCGGGGCGCGATCGGCGCCCGCTCCAGCGCAGTCATCGGCCGGCCCCGGCCCCCGCCGCCGCACCGCCGGCGCCCCGGCCGCGCATCCACGAGATCACCTCGTCCAGGCTCTCGCCGAGGGACACCTCGGCCTCGAACCCGAGGACGCGCCTGGCCTTTCCCACGTCCGGCACGCGCCGCTGCACGTCGTGCTCGTACGGCGGGTCGGATACGAGCCTGAGCGGCCGCCCCGGGTTGATCCTCTCCCACACCATCCGGGCAAGCTCGGATACCGTCGTCCCCCTCGCCGACGACAGGTTGAAGTCTTCGTTTGCGGCATCGGGCGACTCCATGGCCATCCGCAGCCCCCTCGCCACGTCCCTCCCGTTCGTGTAGTGCCGCACCTGCGCGCCCGACCCGAGGATGCGCAGGGGGTCCTGGCCGGCCAGGCACTTTGCGGCCAGGTCGGGCACCACGTGCGACATGAGGAGCCTGACGTTGCCCGACATCACCTCTTCCTCGCCGAGCGCCCTGTCCTCGCCGACTCCGACGCAGTTGAACGGCCTCACTATCGTGTATGGCAGGCCGTACTGCTCGCGCGCGCCGTACGCAAAGTACTCGGACGCGAGCTTTTGAAAGCCGTACGTCGACGACGGCGGCGGGCACGCGGCCTCGTGCCCCTCGGGCGTCGGCCATACGGACGCATTCTCAAAGACCATGCTCGAGCTGACGACGACGATGCGGCGGAGGCGTCCCCTCGAGTGCCGGTCCACCGCGATATCGAACGTGTTGGCCAGTATGCGTTCGTTGGCTGCGAGCAGGTCGTACGCCCGCCTGTGAAAGTACGATATGCCCCCGATCATGGCCGCGCCGGCCACGATGTAGTCGAACTCGGTGCCGGCCTCCTCCCCCTCTACCAGGCTGCGGCGGAACGCCTCGCCGGCGCAGTCGGCCCTGACAAGGCGGAACGACGGGTGCGAGTCGTGCGGGCGCACGAGCGGGCCGTACTTTGAGTAGTCGTCGACGCCGACGACCGAGTACCCGCGGCCGAGCAGCTCGGCGCACACGTACGAGCCGATGAACCCCTGCGATCCGGTGACGAGCACCGTCCCCCTCTCCGCCGCCAACGGAGCGGCGGGCGCGGCCGAGCGTAATAAGCGGTCGGGAGGGGGGCGCAGGAGGGGGGGGCGGAGGCTCCCGCATGCCGCGCAAAACCCTCAAAAGCCGCCCCGGTGCGGCCCCTGCATGAAATGGAAGATGAGGTGCCTCGTGTGCGGCGGGCAGTTCGCCGTCGATGCCATAGAGGCGCACCTGCCCGAGTGCCTAGAGAAGGCAGGTGCAAAGGGAGGCCCCCGGTGCAAGGAGGAAACGTTCGTCGTGACGGCCAAGTGGAAGGGCCAGCGCCTGATAGTCAGGGTGGCCGCCTCCGCCAGCCTGTACGACCTGGAGCATCTCGTCCGGTACGAGTGGTTCCACTGGGACCACCTGAGCGCCTTTGTCATCGAGGGCGCCGAGTACGCGTGGAACGAGGATGATGCGAGCATGCGCGGCGTCCCGACGATGGAGGAGACGAAGGTCGGCGACGTGTTGCGCGGCGTGTCCCGCTTCAAGTACGAGTACGACTTTGGATCCACCAAGCGGGTGTACCTCGCGTCGAGCCCCGTGCCGGCCGGCGCCGCCGCAATGAAGGAAGAGATCGACGTGGTCGCCGAGCGCGTCGAGGAGGAAAAGGAGCCTGCCGCAGAGCGGAAGGACATGGCCTTGGAGGATTTTTAGTAAGAATAGGACGCGGGCCCAGAGGCGGCCGCCATGCGCACGGTCGCCGGCCCACCCCTTCTGCCAGAGCCTGGGCAGGCGGACGGCATACGGCTTTGCCTCGAACCGCATGCTAGGCACGCCCCGCGGAAAGTCCCTAGTGGCCCTGCGGGACACATGCGCCGGGGAACACTTTCCGGTAGTGTGGATAGAGGCGGCGCTTGTGGGTCAAGAGAAGCAGATTAATAGCCCATGCCCGGACTGCGCACGATTGCCATGCTGGTGAAAAAGTTGGGCCCCGCGGGCGTCGGGGGCACGGGCCCCGCGGGCGTCGGGCTCGTCCAGCTCAACTCGCGGATTGAAACCTACGGTGATGAGATATGACAGACGGTGACAGTCTCCCAAGAGTGCAAAGCAAAAAAGAGTTTCATGAATGCCTTGAAAGCTGGATATCTCCACCCAAGCGCGAAAACGACGAAGAGTTGGGAGGACGCCTCGGGGAGCTCAAGTCATACGTGCTAGAGACAAATGGCGGTTGTAAAAAAGAAGGAACGGAGGGCGGCATGGCGTGGTCTGTGACTGACACAGGGGTGAACAAGTTGAAAATCTTACAGGTGAGATGCGACGGGGTTGTATACGAAGCATTTATGGACACGTCCGATAGTCGCTTCTACGTCCTACATACTAACGAGAGATCGGAAATCGCCACCAAAATTGTGGATATGTTTACAGACGGTTGGTCACACTCGTTTGACAGGACATGGATGTACCACGGTATACTTAAAGCAATAGCTAAAAAAACCGGAAATTCGTTCAAGGGATTCGGTGCCAGGTATTCTGATGAACTCCGCCGCAAAGCAAACGAGGACGGTAGCACATCAGAGATTGAAGACATAAACCTGACTATCAATGGGTCAATGGCCCACAAAATAGAACAAATTATGCATAACGCAGAAGGCCTTGAAGACACAATTGCATACAACAAGCTTCGCATCATGCGTGGCGAAGGCACCAACCCCGACGAATATGCTTCTGACGATGTCAGAAATACGGGGTATTTTGCTATGAAACATGGGAAATCTGTACTCGATCACCTAGATCTAGTGAGGATATCAAAAGATGTGTACTCAAACACGGTCATCGGTATTGAAGGCCATAGACTAGGAACACGGCAGGTCGACGGTAGGCACATTATAAAAGGCAAGACTCTAGATTTCACTTTCAAGAAGCCCATAGCAGACTTAAGGCTATTCATAAGCAGAGTGTTCGGATCTAGCAGACCTTTCAATCTCTGGGGGCTCGAGTCCGAGCTGGAAGATGGCTATTTTGACGTCCTAGGAATCGACCTGCATACGGGCGATTCCATGAACTTTGAGATTGCGAAGGATTTCATGCGAGTCTACCTCTCGGAAGGAAGCTGTGGTAACTCGGTGCTTCGCCTGCTCACCAACCTGCAGATGTACTACGGTCGAGGGGTAATCTGTGAACGAGTTGATCAACTTGTACGCTAATAAGCACACAAGACTTGTGAATAAATTTATCGGGCTGTGCGCCGGAGCCGTGGGCTGGCCTTTGCCGCTTGGACCATAGGATATGAGGTGCAATTGATCGAAGTAGTCGTAATTTTAGACTCGGCCCGTCGAGTCGTCCCCGATCTGATCGCCTGCTCGCAAACCCTCGATCATGCTATTGTGGCAGAGTGAAAGGGCGGGTCGTCTCTAGATATTGCGCAGGACGAAAAGTACAAAGAGATGACTGCCGCAAACATAACCAGCGTGGTGACAGTTGATAATGGGATCAATTGACGCATATCGTGGCATATGTGGTCGATTCTGACAAATACAGTCAGCTTTACGCCAACACGTCGTCTCCTTTATAGTATTCGGCGACGATTGTGTAGGGGGCGGGGAGATTTTAAATTGGAAAAGCTTAACAACGCTCTGCAAAAAGTGGAATTTCATGGTACGCGACTATAGTCCACCAAATACTGCTCTTTTTCACACGACGATGCAACTGGCGTGATCGTCTCGTATGCGATTAATGCGGTAATGCAGTGTATCAAAAAACATCCCAAATTTAAATTTGATCCAAGCGATGAGGATAGCATTACGGCAATACTAAAATGAACGCATGCATGTTATGACCTGATTTCAAGCAAACATCAAAGAGTCCTGCGGAGGAAAATCAGAGAAATGTTAAAGCAAATAAAGCAAGCCAATCCATATTTCACAAGGCAGATTACCAAGATACGGATGAAAGGGCACAGTATTGCCGTCATTCGTGAGCTTAATATAATATGTAAAAGAATAATCAGCGACTATGTAGTCCAACAACGCCTAGATTGACACGACCAAGCAAGGTCGTCCATGTCGACTACGTCGCAGGGCTGAGCCCTCTTTTGCAGGACAGCGGCGGGGGCAGAGATGTCGCGGCCGGGCCGCCCCGCTCGCCGGCGGCGACGGGGGCAGCTGGGGCAGGGCGCGGCGCCGGGCATCCCGGGGGCGCCGCCCGGGCCCGCGTCGGCGCGGCAGGGCCCGCCGCCCCGCAGTCCCGCATCTTCGAAAAGCCGCAGGACTGTCCTTGCCCTGACTGCGACGGGGGCCCGCATCCCGCCCTCCCCCTTGTAGTCCCGGCGCTCGAACGGCAGGCGCCGCCGGCGCCACCGCTCGACCGGGCCCTTAAAGTCGACGACCCTTGTGCCCTCTACGAGCCGCTCGCCCTCGAGCCTTCGCAGCAGCTTGTAGGTCCGCGCGTGCCCGACGCCCACCAGCCTGGCCGCGCACTGCCTTGAAGGGTCTCCGCGCGGCTAGTTGAGCGGCGCCCCGGTGATCCCGCCCTTGAAGCAGGTTCAGTACTCGGTCTTCACGGCAAGCCACGCGCGCGGCACTACAAAAAATATGATGTTTTTTGCCCTGTGGCGGCCTAAAAACGACATATGTGCTTTTGAGGGGTGTGGGAAAAGGCGGCAGCCGAGCAGCCGCAGGCATCAGATCACGCGCGCGGGCAGGAGCAGACGAGGAAAGCGATGGCATTCGCATCCCTCTGTGCCGTGCGTTGCGGGCGCGCGCCTAGCCCATGCGGCCTCCGCTCGGCGCCGGATCGTCCTCCTGCTCAGGGTTTAATTGGCACGCATGCGGCGGCGCGCCGTCATGCCGCCCGATCCGCCCCCCGAGCTGCCCGAAGAGGGCGACATCGTAATCGGCACCGTCGTCGAGATCATCGACCACGGCGCGTACGTCTCGCTCGACGAGTTCGACGGCATGCGCGGCTTCCTGCACATTGGCGAGATAGCCCCAGGCTGGATACGGTCCATACGGCGCCACCTCAAGGACGGCGAGAAAAAGGTCCTCCGCGTAAAGCGCGTCGACCCGCGCAGGTCCGACGTGTTCCTGTCGCTCAAGCAGGTCTCTGCCGAGCAGCGCAAGATGAAGATGCACGAGGCCAAAAAGTACGAAAAGGGTCGGACCCTGCTCGACAGCGTCCGCGAGCGCGCCGGCCTCACCGACGAGGAGACGGCAAGGATAGAGGCGGCCCTCGACGCCAAGTTCAACACCGTCCACGACGCCTTCCTGGAGATAGCCCGCGCCGGCGGCCCCGACGGGCTCCTCAAGGGGCTTCGCCTGCCCCCAAAGGCCGCAAAGGCCATAGCCGAGGTCAGCTCCAAGATACGCCTCCCGTCCGTCGAGATCAGGGGGATAATGGAGATTACGAGCGCCAGGCCCGACGGCGTAGAGGTGATCAAAAAGGCCCTGTCCGGCGCGCTCGGCATGCCCGGCGTCGAGGTCACGTACCTCGGGGCCCCAAAGTACCGCATCGCCGTGACCGCAAAGGACTTCAAGTCGGCCGAGAGGGAGCTAAAGCCGATCGTCGACGGCGTCCAGCGCGCCGTCGAGAAGAAAAAGGGCTCGTTCGCGTTCTCGCGCGAAGAGTCCAGGAAGACCAGGGAGGGCTGACAAAACTGGCAAAGCCGCTGATGCGCAGGTGCCCCGCATGCGGCCGCTACACGCTGA
The DNA here is from genome assembly GCA_965242695.1 of Cenarchaeum sp. Classification (GTDB taxonomy): domain Archaea; phylum Thermoproteota; class Nitrososphaeria; order Nitrososphaerales; family Nitrosopumilaceae; genus Cenarchaeum. The sequence goes on from CBDESU010000002.1 coordinate 200,913, forward strand.
AGCGCGAGTGCGGTGAGTGCGGTGAGGATACGGCCGGCGCCCACCCCGCCAGGTACTCGCCCGACGACAAGTACGCAAGGTACAGGCTAGCCGAGAGGTACGCCGAGGCCGGCGGGCAGGGGCCGGGCGAAGAGGCGGGCCCTGGGCCCGCCGCAGGCGAAGAGGCCAAGGAGGGCGCGGCGGGCGCCCCGGCGGTGCCCGGGGCGTGAGCGCGCACCTGCCGGCCGACCCGCACATGCTGTACGCGGCCGCCGCGGCCGCGGCCGCCGCATTCGGCGTAGTGTACCTGGCGACCCCGCCCCTGATCAAATGGCTCGAGGCGCGCGGCATGGGCGTGCCGGACATACACAAGCCCGGCCGCCCCACGGTCGTCCGGCCCGGCGGCATATCCATAGCGGCCGGGCTGCTAGCCGGCATGGCCGCGCTGTACGCCGCAGCCCCGTCGAACGCGGTAGCCGCAGTGGCGGCCGTGGCGGCCGCCGCCTTTGCCGTCGGCATCGTCGACGACCTGCGCGTCATGGGCGGCTGGTTCAAGCCCGTCTGCCTTGCGGCATGCTCGGCGCCCATACTCGCCCTCGGCGCGTACGACACCTCGATGGCGTTCCCGCCGTTTGGCGACGTGCGCATACCCATCCTGTACCTGGCCGTCGTGCCCGTGATGGTCTCGACCATGGGCAACACGGCCAACTCGATAGACGTCGGCAATGGCATACTGAGCGGGGCGATGGCCATGGCCGGGGCGGCCCTGGCGGCCGCGCTGGCCATGGACGGGAGCCTCGCCATGGCCGGCGCGGCCGCTGCCCTGTCTGCCGCCTCGCTTGCCTTCTACAGGTTCCACCGCCTGCCGAGCCGCATATTCCCGGGCGACTCTGGGGCCCTCGTCCTCGGCGCCTCGTACGGCGCGATCGCCGTCGCAGGCGGCGCCGAGATCGTCGCCGTGATCGCCGTCCTGCCGGCCGTCTTCAACTCGTTCCTGTACCTGGCAAGCGTGAGGCGCATCGTCGAGCACAGGCAGCTAGAGGGCGGCAGCGGCGTCGACATACTGCCGGACTGCAGGCTGGCGGCATCGCCGCGGCCGAACGCGCCCCTCTCGCTCGTGCGGCTCCTCGTCTCGGACGGCCCGCTGACCGAGGGGCAGATGTGCGCGGCCATACTGCGGCTCGTCGCGTTCACGAGCTGCCTGGCCGTGGCGACGGCCGCCGCGGGGGCGCTGGTGCAGTGACGGCCCGCGCCGCGACGCGGCTGTACGCGTTCATGGCCGTCATGTGGGGCATGCTGCTCGGCGGCGGCGGGCTGTTCGTCCTCGTCCTCGGCCCCCTCTCCGTGTCGGGGCTCGGGCAGTACGACGCGGCGGCCTCGTCGGCCCTCAAGGCTGCGGTCGCCGCGGGGTTTGTCGCCGCGTGGGTGATCGCGCTCGCAAGGGCGAACAGCTGGATGTTCCGGCGCGGGGAGAATGTAAGGGAAGAGGACACGAAGGGGAGGGCGTAAAGACATACAGCCCGGCGGGCGCCTGCGCCCCCAGTGCGCCCGCGAGCCGCGGTCGGGACTCCCGTTACATTCGCTGCATGCAGTGAGGGGGCACAAAGGGCTGCACTTGGCGGCAGCGCCGGGCGTCGGCTCTGCACGGCGGCGCCCCTCGACGCCTCGGGGACAAGCATCCGTACGCCGCTGCAACCAAAGGCCATGTCGTCTAGCTTCTAGAATCAGATTTTCCATGTGTTGATCGCGAAGGGCATGCATGCGACTACCAAGGAACCGAAGGTTGGGAATCACACGTCTAATCCAGTAGAAATACGGCGAAAGCCCACCGAAGAGACGGTGCAGCTCCGCCTGCCATCCGCCGGCCGTCCGGCGCCACGGCGCGATCGGCGGCGCAGTCCGCAACGCGCAGCCCGGCGGCGCGATCGCCCCAAGTGGACACAAAGTACCCGACTGTGAGTGCAAGGCCGTGGGGGCAAGGCACCGCGGGCGGTGCGGCGAACCGCCTCAATAACCTGCGACCAAGTGCTATATCGCCCACCGGATCGCTGCGGCCATGGCAAGGCAGTCCATGGCGGGGGCAGAGCGGCGCCACAGTGCAGGAGCGTTGCCCCCGTACCTTCAGCAGCTTGGAGGCTGGGACCAGTGCGCAGAGGCCATAGAGGACATGCTCGGAGGCGATCCGAACAGCCAGATCAGCATGCTCCTGCTCGTATCGGATGAGGACGTCATCAAGGCAATCCAGAGAGCGGCGCCCAAGATAGGGATCGCGAGGAGTGCCGGCGCCGCGCCGAAGACGGCGGTTTCGCTGTCGGTCAGAGGGAGCTCGAAGGCCAGGCCGGGACGCCTCCTCGTGCTGCAAACCGGCGTCCCCATGGTCTACCTGGCAATCACGCACGAGAGGCCCGCCTTCGTCCGCGCCATGCAGTCCGTCCTCGAAGAGGTGTGCCCACGCGCCTTCGTCCCGCGCTTCAGCTCAGGCGAGATGCGGTCCGTGCTAGAGCTGCTCGAGTCAGAGACCGGCCTGATGCTGACGGCGATGCGCATCACGTCCCACAGCCGGGCCGGCAAAAAGGCGACATGCCGGCGAAGCGAGAAAAAAGTGAGGGCGGGCGGCGGCCGCAGCGGGTCCGAAATCATCCACGTCGGCGTTCCCTACGGGGGCGCGATCGAGTCGTCGCTAGAAAACGGCCAGTGGATCGGCGATGCCCAGTTCATCCTCTTGGAGGGCGGCGACGTTCGCTTGGAGGGGTACTTTTCTCGGGGAGGCCTGTTCAAGTTCCGCCATTCGTTCCTAGTTTTCAAGAGGCACGTCCTGCCGCACATACTCGACATGGCCAGGAGAAGGTTCGAGCTCTACTCAAACCGCTCAAGGGAGGACAACGGCGGCGACGACGCCTCGCCGCTAGTCATAAAGCTCCAGACGGACACGTTCGACGACCCCGAGCAGAGCCGCAGGTTCATCGAGGCCGTACAGGGAATGAAGCACGCCTCGGGCAGCGTCTACCGCGCCAGCCCCTACGTGAACATGTCGGTCGTCGACCTCGAGGACGGGTCTGCGTTCAAGATATGGATCATGTCGCCGGACGAGATCACGATCGTCCCCCAGGCGAGGGCCACCCAGGCGTCGTTTTCCCGACTGATCAGCCACATCTTTGAAAGGTTCCAAGAGGGCGACGTCCGTGAGTACGAGTAGCGCGCGGCAGAGGATGCGATCCTGGACGACATAGACAGCTACACGCAGACCCAGGAATCCATGTGCGCGTTCGCTCGGGTGCTGGAAAAGCACTACGGCGCAGAGTCGAGAATCGCCCCCGCGATGCGCCCGGGCCGCCGCGGCGGGAGCCTGGCGGGCGGCGCCGTCACGCCCGACATACTGTCACAGGGAAGGGGCATCGATCTTGTCATCGAAGTCAAGCGATCGCTGCCAGGCGGCGGGGCCGGCAGGGCCGCCGCCCTTGGCCAGCTTGGAAGGTACGACGACGATCTTGACGGCTGGAGGCGCAGTCCCCCGACGCACGACATAGTGCCGATGACGCACATGTCCAAGAGCGCCCAGTGGGCAGACTTTCTCAAGGACGCGCTGAAAAGGAAAAAGGCCTCGTTCAACAGGAAGGTCTCCATCGTCGAATGCGTGCGCGACTCGGAGCGCGCCACCTACATGATCTTGAAGGGCAGCATGCGGCGGCAACGCCTAGCGCCGGCTCCGTGCGGCGCGCCCCTCTCGGCGCCCCAGGCACAAGCGTCCGTGCGACGCCAACGGCCAAGGGTTATAACATCTACCGTGCCGAAGTGGGCATGGCAAGGCAATCCATGACGACGGAGGATCAACCCGGCTCGGAGGTGCAGCCGCGATACCTGCGGTCGCTAGGAGGCCCAGGGCAGTGTGCCAGAGCTTTGGAAGACATGCTCAACGGCGATTCCAGCAGCCAGATCAGTATATTCCTGCTCGCAGCGGACGGGGACATCGTCAAGACGATTCAGAGGGCTGGACCCGGAGTAAAAATCGAGAAAGAAGGCAGGGCGGGACAGAGCACAGCGGTCGCCCTGAGGATAGAAGGGAGTTCCGAAGACAGGTCGGGTCGGCTGCTTGTCGTGCAGACCGACATTCCCCAGATTTACCTTGCAGTCACCCATGGAAAGCCCCTCTTCGTCAACACCCTCCCATCGGTACTTGAAAAAATGCATCCATATGCCTATGTGCCGCACTTCACCTCCAGTGAAATACTGGGCATGCTTGGGATGCTCGAATCAGAGACCGGACTCACGCTGACGACAAAGCGGATCACTGGACACAGACGAATTGGCAAAAAAATGACACATGTGAGAAAGTCGAAAAAGCTGAAGTCGAGTGCAGACCACAGAGAATCCGCGATCACGTATACCGGCGTCCCCTACAGAGAGTCGATCAGATTGGCGCTAGAGAATGGCCAGTGGATCGACAAGGCACAATTTGTCCTGGCGGAGGGCAGCGACGTGCTCCTAGAGGGATACCTTTCGCGCGGCGGGCTGTTCAAATTCCGGCATTCGTTCCTGGCTTTCAAGGAGCGTGTTCTGCCGCACGTCCTCAGTCTGGCCATGAACAAGTTCAACCTCTATTCAAATCGCTCAAGAGAGGATAACGATGGCGAAGTTTCGCCGCTAGTCATAAAGCTCGAAACAGACACCTTCGATGACCGCAAACAGAACCGCAGGTTTATCGATGCCATCCAGAGCATGAAATACACTTCAGCCTGCACCTACCATGCAAATCCCTACATAAACATGTCTCTCGTCGACCACATGGACGGATCGTCGTTCGAGATATGGGTGATGTCATCAGACAAAATCACGATCGTGCCTCAGCTGAGGACAACCCAGGCATCGCTATCTCGCCTGATTGCACACATTTTTGAAAAGTTTCAAGAGGGGGATGTTGTCGAGTACAAATGAAAGCCGGACGGCCGAAGACAGGACGCTAGACAGCATAGACAACTACAAGACGACCCTAGGAGCCATGTGTGCGCTTGCGCACGTACTAGAAAGGCACTACGGGGCAGAATCACGCATTGCGCCCGTAATGCACCCCAGCCCCCGTAACAGGATCCAGGCGACCGACCCCGTTACACCAGACATGGTATCGGAAGGAAAGGATGTCGATCTCGTTGTCGAAGTCAAGCGGTCGCTGCCAAATAACAAAAGCGGCCAAATCGACGCTCTCAACCAGATTAGAAAATACGATGACGATTTCGCCGGCTGGAAGCGCAATACTACAGCACACGATATAATGTTGATGGTGCACACATCCAAGAGCTCCCGGTGGGTCGTCTTTCTTGGCAAGAAACAAAGCGAAAAAAAGGCCTCGTTTGATAGAAAAGTAACAATTGTAGAGTACATGCGAAGTTCTGAGCGCGAAACCTATTTTCAATTGAAGAGGGTATGGGGCAAGACAAGCAACGCCGTGCTAAATCGGCACCTATACAATGGCATAATAGTAAAATCCGAACAGATCATAAAAATGATCAGCGTTGCCAAGTTTTGCGACAGCAAGCCAGATATAGCATATACCATGAGCATCCTCTGGAATTATATTTTTTCATCACTGATCGCTAAAGATAAACATTTGAGCACCAAGGGGCGGAAAGCGGTAGATCATATGTTTGATCTGAAAGAAATAATGGACAAACTCAGAGATGCAGAAGGCCCGTTCTCCTATCCGCCAAAGCAAGCGTGGATTAGCGAAGCACTAAACGCGTTTGTCATATTGAAAATGGCTGAAAGGCACTCTGGAGATCGCTTTTTGGTGCACTACAAGTCCATCCGCGGCGACTTGGTGGAGTTTTTTGTTAAAAAGCTTGCAAAATCCGCCGTGCGCAAGAGGCAGGATCGCAATAAGCAGGATCGGATGGGAGATATTCGAGACTAATTCCAAAAAGACAAATCAAGCAGGAAACCCACGACGTAAGCGCATTCAGACCAGTGCCACAATCCATGCGGCAAAAATCCTCCCCTGCCGTCCTGTGCACTGCCTAACGGCAGCCGCAGATCAGTCCCGCGGCGGATAAAAGCCGTGTCAGCCGGCGAGTGTCGTCCGGCACAGCACATACGGCCTGCCACAGGTTACGGCGTATCTGTACATACCATTCCGCGGTCGTAGCGGCAACCCAGAGCATGCGAGTCGTGGGTCATAGCTTCCACCCTGCTAGGGCCACGTCGTTAAACAGGCAGGCTTCCCTACTCCAGGTCCAAATACACCGGCGCCCCGTTCCGGCTCGAGAGCAGGGCCGCCTCGGCCACGCGCGTGACGCGCACGGCGTCGGCAGGGGCCACGAGCGGGGCAGGGCCGCCCTCGGCGGCGGCGATGAACGCCTCGATCTCGGCGAGCAGCGGCTCGGACCACGCCGCCCTCGGCGAGCGCGTCTCCTCGCCCGTCTCTATCCGCACGGTCTGCGCGATAAAGTCGCCCGAGACGACGGCCCCCGTAAACACGGCGCTGAACGTGCGCGACCTAGTCGGCGTCACCCAGTTCGACGATATGACGGCGGCCCTGTCCCCGCCGAACCCGAGCATTATGGTCGCAAAGTCCTCGTGCTCGTGCCGTATGCTGCCGGCCCTCGCGAAGACGACCTCGGGTGCCGCGCCGAACAGCCACATGGCCGTGTCGATGTCGTGCACGGCCGTGTCGTATATGACGCCGACATCGCGTATGTGCGGCGGCATCCGCCCCTCCCTGTGGAACTCGGCCATTACCAGGCCGCCGTGCTCGCCCGATGCGACCATCCCGCGCACCGACGACACGCACGGGTTGTACCGCTCGATGTACCCGCACGTGAGCACGACCGAGCGGCGGGCGGCCATTGCCGCCAGCGCCTCGCCGTCGCCGGGGTCGTACGTCATCGGCTTCTCGACCATCACGTGCTTGCCGGCGCCGATCAGCTCGGACGCGACCTCTACGTGCGTCGACGTCGGGGTGCACACGATGGCCGCCCCGAACCGCTCGGCAGACAGGGCGTCCGAGACGGACATATAGTGCGGGACGCCGTGGCGCCTGCCGTACTCGGCGGCCCTCTCCTCGTCGGCGTCGCACACGGCCGCCAGCGCCCCCTTTTGCGCGAGTATCCTGGCGTGGTTGTGGCCCCAGCCGCCCGTGCCGACCTGGAGGACCCTCACCGTTCACCGCCCCCGGCGCGGCGCGTGCCTAGCACGCGATCAACTCCTCGCACGACGGGAGGCAGTCCGCAAAATGAACCCTACTGGCCCATCCAAGCCCCGTCACCATGTCGCGCATGCGGGAGCTCGCATCCCTGTCCCTGCTTGCGAATATGATTTGACGGTCGGACCATGCGCGGGTGCGCCCTACGGCCGACAAGAGGGCAAAGAACGGCCTGTCGAAGCGGTCGCCCTTCCATCGGCCTGCATCCGCGTCGTCCGTTTTTACCGGCTGCACCGCGAAGAGAAGCCGTCGGGGGCGGCTGACTGCCCTAGTAATCTTTATCCTTCGCAAGCTGTGCCAGTAGGAGCTGGGGGCGGCCAGGCCGGCCCGGCCGAGTCGGGCCCCATAGTCGCGGTACACCCCCGCCGAGACGAACACGGTGATGGATCTGCCGCGCGGGGGCGGGTTGATCCTGCCCACGACGCCGGCGGCCCACTCGAACATAGCGTCATGCAGTGTCTTCTCGGGGCGGTCGGACAGGACATCAAGGACGATGCCCGTGTCCATGATCAGCCCCAAGCTGTGGCTAGGGAGCATTTGGCACCACACTCCCGTACGCCAAGGCGTCGATCGCCTCGTCGAACAGCTCTTGCTCAGCCTCGCCGGCCCCGTTGACGCGTATTCTTTCGACGTCCGTGTACGATCCCCGCCTGCGCCGAAAGTAGTACATGCCAAGGTCCTCGGGCCCCACGGCGCCGCTGCCGACCAGCCCCAAAACCGCATGCGCCACAAAGGGGCTGTGCGTCGTGACCACCATGTTGATGCCGCGCGCCGATGCGGCCTTGACCATTTCGCCGACGAGCTTTATCTGCCTTATCGGCTCTATATGCTCCTCGGGATCCTCGACGACGAGCATCCCGGCCGGATCGAGGTGGTTCAGGGCCACCATGATTGGGAATGCGGACGCGACGCCAGATGCGGCCGAGCCGATCCCGGCCTCGAAGCCGAGCGGGTCGGCGTAGGCATTCGCCCGGATGCCGGGCGCGCCGGGCGCCTTGATCGAGCCTCGAAACACCCTCGAGAACATCTCCTGCGCCCGCCCGTCGAGCCCGCCAGAGAGCGCCTCGAGTGCAATGCGGCAGAACTGCGCGAGGTGCCCGGGCATCCGGTGGCAGACATCGAGCGGCGCGGGGGCTTCGAGGCGCAGGGCCGAACTTGAGGGGCCGCCCCCTGCCGGCACCAGTGCGAGGAGCGACTGGATCATCGCCGCCCTCCCGGCGGGGACGTACACGCTGCGCTCGCCGGCGCCGTCCGCCCCGGCCTCGGCCGGCGCCGGCGGCACGGGCCGCATCCCGCCCTGCGGTCCGCCCCGTCCAAAGTCGAGCACCGCGCCGCCTCCGGAGCCGGCGCCCACCAGCTCGATGCGGCCCGACGGCATCGAGTGTGTGACCGCATCGGATCCCTCTATTCCGGCGCCCCGGAGCACGGCGCCGGCGAGCGCGCCGGCGCCGGCGCCGTCGGGGAGGAGTCCGAGCCGGCGGGCCGCGTGCAGGAGCCGCGCCGCGATGGACTTGCCCGAGCAGTTCGGGCCGACGAACACGGTCAGCCTGTGATCCCCGATCGCCGCGCGCCTTATCGGCCCTATGTTTTCAAGCCGGGCCTCGCTGAACATCATGCCCGCCGCGCGCCCTGCGCCGCCCATATTAGGCGTTTCCATGGAGGCTGCCGAGCGCGTTGCATGCGCCGCCCGCCGCCGCGGCCCTGCGTCGCGCCGCATTCCAGCCGCGCCCCTCCGCGGCAGCGCATCGCGGGCGGACGGCCCGCGGCGCGCCGCCGCGCCGTCCCGCCATGCCGATCACGATCCCCGCCGCACATGCATCGCCCGCCGCCACAGACGCCGAGCACACGCAGGACAATCTCCGCCCTAGCCGGCTGCGCGCCAAGGCCCTGCTTGACAAGTGCGAGATCGAGGCAGTGCGGCGGCGGGCCTGCCTCTTCCGCCAGCGGACCGCGGCTGGCGTCCGTGGGAGGGCCGCCCGCGCGCCAGCGGCGCCTCTGCAAACCCCGCATCACACCGGCAGGCGGCCTTCGGCCGCCGCGTTCCGCAGCAACCCGCGCAGGCTTGGCCGCAGGCCTGCGCCCGTCCCAGATCCCCCAATCCCGATGCAGGGAGCCCGCGCAGGCGGGCTGCAGCCCCGCGCCGCAGGCGCCAAGAGGGGGCGAAGGGCGGCCTCGTAGCGGCCCGTTGCAACCAATATAGCCCAGTGCATGCGTGCGGCGACATGGAGGCGGGCGCAATTCCACCGCATGCCGCAGGCATGCACGCCCGCGCGCTCGCACTGTGCCGCGCCGTCGCCCCCGGCCCGCAGGCACGGGCGCACCCCGCCCACTTCCCGCTTAGGCCCGCGCGCGCCGGAGGCCCGCGCCGTTGACCCTCCTCATGGCCTCGCAGGCGGACGACGGCGCCGCGGCCGTCTCCGACCGCAAGGAAGGCCGCCCCGACAAGGAGGTCACAAAATGCCACATGGTCGATAGCGGCCGGTTCTACATCGCCCTTGCCGGCGACGGGAGGGCCGCAAGAGGGCGGCTCCGGAGAGTCGCGGAGGGCAGGACGGTCCAGGCCACCGTCATAGAAAAAAGGATATGTGATCTTGCCGCGTCCATCTACGACCAAGGCAGGCGCATGTCAAAGTCGATGGGCGCAAGGCGTGCGGGTTCGGCCTTGTGGTCTTCGGGCGGGGCGGGGCAGAGCTGCACGAGCGATGCACTGCCGAGATGGGCACGCTGGAGATACTCTTCCGCATCGGCCCGGCAGCCGGGCAGGCCGGCACAGGCAAGGAATGGGGGCAGGCGCATGGATGACCGCATCGCGGACCGCATCAAGGCCCTGGCCGGCGAAAAGGATCCGCGCTACTTTGCAGAGAACTCCCTTGGCGACCTGCTCGGGGAGGCCGGAATCGGGCGGGATGCGGCCGATATCGGCGAGGCGACCCGAATGCTTGCCGAATGCGACGTGTATGCGTTTGTCGGGGCCGTATCGAGCGGCCTGCGGGAGACGGCCACCGACTGCGGCGAGTTCGCCAGGCTGGTCAGCTGCATAGCCGACAAGGTCCGGTACGACCTGGCGCAGGGCCCCGTCGTTCGTGCGCTCATCAAGATCGGCAAGGCCGATCCGCGCACCGGCGCGGCCCTTGCGTCGCGCCTCGTCGGACTCGGCGATGCGGACTATGCGGCCTTTCTGGCCGGCGGGGCCCGGGCGGGGGCCCCGCGCGAGTGCGACGATCTCGCCGAATCCCTCCTGTCGTCCGACGATCCCCAGCACGTTGCGGCAGGCCTGCGCCTGCTGCGCGTGGCCCGCGCGGAGCACGGAGAGCCGGGGGCGGATGCCGTGCTCGACGCGGTCCAGGCGGCGCTCCGCCGCGCCGGCGGCGACGAGCGCGTCGACTGCGAAGCCATCGATTCCCTCCTAGTCGCCTACGGCGAGAGCCCGGAAAGGACGGGCCCCATGATCGAGGACCTGGCGCTGAGGCGGCCGGCCTGCCGGCCCGTCCTGACGAGCCGCATCGCCGGCCGGTCGCCGTTTGGCGGCGACGTGGGCCTGCGCTACCTCGACATATGCGCCAGCGGCCTTGACGAGAAGAGCGCGGACGGCGACGTTCACGACGTCTGCCGCGCCCTTGCCGGGCTGGCCGGCAGGCAGCCCGAGGGGGTCGCCAGGTCAATCCTCGCCATGGCGGGGAGCGGGGCGTACGCCGACAGGCACGGCGGCCGAGTGCTGGAGGAGCTGGGCCGCGCGCACGCGTCGGCCGCGTCCGGGGCCATTCTGAAGGTGCTGAGCGGGCCTCACGGGCCGGCGGTGAGCCGCCACCTGCCGTCCATGATGCGGCGCCTGGGCACGCACGCGGACATGCGGGAGGCGGCTGGGCCGTTTCTTGGCGCGCTCGACTCGGTGCCCGCGGCTGCACGCCACTGCCTGACGGCCCTCTATGCGCTGGCAGTGTGCAACCATCTTGGAAGGCGGGGCGGCGGCGCGGCGGCGGCAATTCTTGGCCGCCTGCGGGATCATGCCGCCAACGCAGGAGTCCCAGTGCAGGCACGGTACGCATCCGCGGTGGATCCCTGCGCAGAGCTGTGCAGCCTGATCGACGACCTGCGGCGCCCAGGCGCTGCGGCAAGGAGTGACATGGAGGCTGCCACAGGGTACGTCTTCTTCAAGCTACCATGCGTAAGCACTTCCCGAGCAAGAGCGGCATAGCAAGGGTCGACAGGCGGCCAATCCGACCCTGCGGCCGCATCCGTACCGCTAGTGACTAGGTGCGCCCTCGCCTTGCCCCGGAACGGCGGATCGCCTGGCAGCCTAGTCATCTTTCAGCCGAAGATGGGATCTACGCCATGATCGATGCCACCCCGGCTCCCGTATCTGAGGGATCTGTACTTGCCGCCTTTGATCTGATCGGCGTATGGGCGCTGCCGGACTCGGCCGCCCTGCATTCCGGCAGGCTCTCGTACGATAAAAACGACATGATACTCACCATTATGGAGCTTGCCAATATCTAGACCGCCTTCCAGAAAATTCCAGACCGGGCTTCTGAGAAGGCAGACACCATACGCGGGGTTATAGAAACGGGCGAACATGTGCTCCTTGACAGGTGCTTTGGCTTCAAGAGCCAGTTCATGATGAACCAATCAGAGCCATGGGCAGACCACGAAGGCAATAAAATTCCAGGAGGCGTCTACACCGTAAGAAGGGCAACGTACAGGGCAAAAGCCATGTACGTGTCAAAGGCGCCCGTACCCGACAGGCCAGCGTCTGCCATGGTGTCCGTCTCGTACACCAGCCTGTTCACATGGCTGAACAACTATGCCATAAACACAAACATCAACAAGGAGTCCGCGCCGATCACGTTTGTGACCCAAGGCGGCGCGGCGCCTAAACGGCGGTTCCGAGGTCCGGCGCCGGCTCCATCCACCTGGGAGTGCGCGCCAAGGGCAGTGTCCAACAAGGATAGGCACGATACTAGGGCAGATGCGCAGTCAAAACGCCCACCCTTCCTCCTAAACATGGCCAGCGTGCTGCGCTAGTCGATGCCGTATTCTCGTGCGATGTGGGGAATCCTTATCTCGCGCACTTGGCTCTCTTCCGTCACTATGACAGGCGCGGGGCCGCCGTCGACGCCCTCCCTTATGGAGAGTGCAAGCGCGATCAGGTGCGGATCCGCGCGGTCGCGCCCGCTCCTGCGGCCGCCAAGGGACGGGTGGTCGCGCGCCACCCCCGCCGCTCGCGCGTCCGTCGCACCGGTGCGGGGCACAAAGGCGCTTCTGTGCTTGTCCGCCCACATCACAAGCTCGTCGTTGTCCATGCGAATCTCGTCAAGGACGGTGCGGTGCAGTGCAGTGCGAGAGCATCCGCCGATCTGATCATCTCCTCGCAGCGGAGCGCCAAGCTTGGAAACACGCTGGCGGGATAAACCTTGTTCAGATGTATCCATGTGCTGGTGCCCACGACGTACACCGGACTTTGCAATTCAGCCGCCCCACACCCTTGCCCGCAGGCCGTCAAAGTGCCTTGCCTTGAGATTTAGGTACATGGCCATGTCGCACTCTGTGATAAGGCCGTCCTCTTCCGAGTCTGATACCAGCTGGACGTATCGCCGCCCGCGCCTGTTCAGGCATGCCACGTCTGGCGGGACATGCCCGCCGCCCGCCGAGTCCCCAGGCTCCGGCGGGGGCCCCATCTCCCTGTAGCGGCCCAGGTAGGCCCTTTTGGCCGGCCCCTCGCTCAGGCCAATGGCGCGGACAAGCACCGTACGCCTGCTCAGGAGGAACCTTTGCGACAGCGCGTTCAGGACTCCGCCCACGGCGCGGCCGCCCTCCTCGTCTAGCGCGGCAAGGAACTCCTTCCTGGGCATGAGAACCGACGAGGCAAACGAGTCGCACCATCCCTCGACCGCCTTTCCGCTGCCAAAGCCGTCGGTCTCGAGGCTTTCGGGGGCCGGGCGGCACAGGCTCCCGCCGGCGAGCATCACATGCGCGTACTCGTGGAGAAGCGTGAATATGCGGGATCCGACCGCATCGGCCGAGTTGACCACAATGACGGGCGGCCCCTCGCCCACCACGGCAAGGCCCTTTGCCTCCCCCACGGGAAAGTCCGCCTGCGCGACAAACACGCCGCGCGACTCGACCGCGTCCCGCAGAGCGGCGTAGAGTAGCTGGGTCCTGCCGTGCCGGTCAAGCCCGGCCGGGCCGCTCCCGGCCGCGCCTCCGGACACCCCCATGCGGGCCGACTCGCCGGCTGCGACGAGCTCGGGATCGTCCGTGCACTTCGCCGCCGCCGCCGCCGCCGCGGCCGCCAAGCCGCCTTTGGGGGGCGCAGGATCGCCCGTGGCGTACTCCCACAGCTCTCGCGCGTTGTGCTGGATTTCGCGCGCCATCTTCACGGCCGAGCACAGCTGCTTGGACGGCGGCGCTTCCGGCGAGTCGGGTCCGAGCCGAAAGCCGGCCACCGGCGCCTCGCGCGGGGGCTCGGCGGCCATGAAGGCCGACAGGGGCCACTTGATACTCCGGGCAATCCTTCTCAGGTCGCCCATGCGGATCTCGGACTCGCGCAGCCGCCACTGCCTGATCAAACTGACGCTGATCCCGGTCCTCGATGCCAGCTCGCCGTCCCGCCATCCCGCGCTGTCCAGGACCCATCGCATCACATGGGGGCTGACCTTTAGTGCGAATCCCTTGCCGCTGGCACTCCCGCCGGTCATGCCCCCGCACCCTCCCGCCCGTGCGCGGCGCGCTCGGGGCGGGGCGCGGCGCGGCGCGCGATGCGGCGCGGAGTCACGCCCCCGCATCCCGTCCGCGGCATCATGTGCGCCGTTGCCAGCACCCCTATATGCCCTGCGATCATGCACTGCGGTCCGCCGGTCCGCGCCGCTACTCGCCGTCTGCCAGCACGGCGTCCAGGTGCTCCAAGTACTCCTTGGCGCTCGGATAGACGGTCGTCTCGATCCTCCCCGACCGTATGTCGTCGATCGTGCGCCGCAGGCTCTCGCTGGGCATCTCGCCGCAGTCCTCCCCCTGCCGTTCCGTGCACTCTTCCGCCCCGCTGCCGGGCGCCGATCCGTCCATGCGGCCGGCCGCCCCGCGCGGCCATATAGCCGATGCGGGCAGCGGGCCGCCTCCTCCGCCGCCGGGCCGAACGCCGAGCCTCGTGGCAGCGGCGCGGGTGCGGCTCGGCCAGTCCGTCAAAGGGCTTTGTCGGGCCGGGCATCTGCGCCCTTGCGCCCGCTGCGCACCTTCGGCAGGCATGCAGTAGCCCCGCGCGGCAGGCGCCGGGGCGGCGCGGTGCCGCGCGCTGGGCGCCTGCGCGGCCAAGGGCCGCCTTTGCAAAGCCTGCAAGTCGTACCCAAAGGTTATATACACACCGCTGGCCGGCCCGGCGTGGGAAGGCGAAGAATCCGGGCGCGATCGGTCGCAAAGCTGCCCCGCATCGGGCTGGAAGGCGCCGTCTTCAGGCTGTTCCGGCTACTCCCGCTGCTTGCAAGCGCCGACCCCGACATACGCAACCTGGTCGTCATCAGGCTCGCGACGGTGATCGAGGAGGTGTGCAGGCGCCTGCTGGAGGTGTACCTGGACTCCAACCCCGACGACGACTCGATGGAGCTGATCATGCGGCGCGCCCCCTTTGATTCCGCCCGGCGCGGAGGATGGGGAGGCGCCGTCGCGGCCAGCCTGAACGTCTCGACCATCGACGGCGTCCGCTCCATCCTCGACAAGTGCGGAGCGGGCGCCGCGCTGAAGGGGGGCGTGGCAGAGATCCTGATAGACGTCATGAGCCAGCGCAACATGGTGGTCCACGGGGAGGGCGATGCGACCCTAGACGTGGCAAAGGCCCACCGCGGCGTAGAGGAGTTCGCCCGGGGCGCGTTCAGGGACAGCCCGCCGGTCCAGGTCATGATCGACTCTGCAAAGGCCCACGCGATGGCGCGGCTGCCCGGCCGCTCCCGGATCGCGCGCGAGCTGCACGAGTCCGTCATCCGCCGGTGCAGGGCGGCCGGCGCGGAGCCGCCCACGCCCGCAATGCTCGTCTACATGGGGATCTCGTGCGCAGCGCTCGGGCGGAACGCGGAGGCGCTCGGGGCATACGATGATGCCATTGAGATCGACGGAGGAAATGCGGCGGCGCATGCCGGGCGCGGCGATGCGCTCGCAGCCGCCGGCCGGCACGGGGAGGCGCTTGCGGCGTACGATGATGCAGTCGGGATCGACGTAGGGAGCGCCGCGGCGCATGCCGGGCGCGGCAGATCCCTTGCGGCGCTCGGGCGGCACGGCGATGCGCTTGCGGCGTACGATGCGGCCGTCGGGATCGACGGAGGGAGCGCCGCGGCGCATGCCGGGCGCGGCAGATCCTTGGCCGCCCTAGGCCGGCACGGCGATGCGCTTGCGGCGTACGATGCGGCCGTCGGGATCGACGTAGGGAGCGCCGCGGCGCATGCCGGGCGCGGCGATGCGCTTGCGGCGCTCGGGCGGCACGGCGATGCGCTTGCGGCGTACGATGCGGCCGTCGGGATCGACGGAGGAAATGCGGCGGCGCATGCCGGGCGCGGCAGATCCTTGGCCGCCCTAGGCCGGCACGGCGATGCGCTTGCGGCGTACGATGCGGCCGTCGGGATCGACGGAGGAAATGCGGCGGCGCATGCCGGGCGCGGCAGATCCTTGGCCGCCCTAGGCCGGCACGGCGATGCGCTTGCGGCGTACGATGCGGCCGTCGGGATCGACGGAGGAAATGCGGCGGCGCATGCCGGGCGCGGCGATGCGCTTGCGGCGCTCGGGCGGCACGGGGAGGCGCTTGCGGCGTACGATGCGGCCGTTGGGATCGACGGAGGAAATGCGGCGGCGCATGCCGGGCGCGGCAGATCCTTGGCCGCCCTAGGCCGGCACGGCAATGCGCTTGCGGCGTACGATGCGGCCGTCGGGATCGACGGAGGAAATGCGGCGGCGCATGCCGGGCGCGGCAGATCCTTGGCCGCCCTAGGCCGGCACGGCGATGCGCTTGCGGCGTACGATGCGGCCGTCGGGATCGACGGAGGAAATGCGGCGGCGCATGCCGGGCGCGGCGATGCGCTTGCGGCGCTCGGGCGGCACGGCGATGCGCTTGCGGCGTACGATGCGGCTAGGCGCCTTGTCCGCGGCCCTGATCGCGCCCGGCGCGCCTAGGGAGACAGTCGCGGCCAGGGCTGCAGCCGCGGGCCTAGTCGTCGCAGCAGTCGCAGCGGCGCGAGTCCTGTCCTATGGCTAGCGCCGAGTCGCTGCAGCAGTCGCAGGCGCACGAGCCCTTTCTTATGATGCGCGCCTGGTCGCTCGTATGGAGTAGCTCCTCGGGAGTAATCGGCGACGGCTTGACGCCGTTGCGGGCGTGCATCCCCGGAAGGTAGACGTCGCATGTAGTGCCCGCGTCGTACCATTCGACGTCGAGTATGGTGGTCTGGTCAGAGTCCTCGTCGACCTCTATCATGCGGTCACGGTTGTACTCTAGGCTGTACTTTCTGTTTTCCTCTAGCTGCGCCTCTAGCTGCGCCTCTAGCTGCGCTTTTTGATGCGCCTTTTGATGCTCTATGGGGCCGCGCTTTGCCCAGTACGCCCTCTCCGCCTCTACGGCCGCGATCAGCTTGGCGTCCGCGACGTCCTCTTGCCGCTCCGCAGCCGCCTGCCGGCCCCGGCCGGCGCCCGCCACAGGAGCCGGCGCATCCTCCGGCGGCGTCCCGGCCTCTTGCAGCATGTTGCTCACGCGCGGGCCTGCCATAGGCCGGTATATATCATTTGTGCGCAGTGCGATCCCGCTGCCCCATCGCGATGCGGCCGTCGGGATCGACGGAGGGAGCGCCGCCTGGGCCGCTACTCGTCGCCGGCCAGCACGGCGTCGAGGTGCTCCAGATACTCCTTGGCGCTCGGATAGTCGGTCGTCTCTATCCTCCCCGACTCTATGTCGTCGATCATGCGCCGCAGGCTCTCGCTGGGCCACTCGCCGCAGTCCTCCCCCTGCCGTTCCGTGCACTCCCCCGCCCCGCCGCCGGGCGCCGATCCGTCCATCGGCAGGGCCGCCGCGCGCGCCCATATAGCCGATGCGGTAGGCGGGCGGGGCGGCCGCGCCGTGCCGAAGCAAAGGGGCGCAGGAGGGCGGGGGCGGGGGGCGATCTTTTTTATGCCCGCCGCATTCCGATGCGGGCATGGACAGGCTGACGATTGATCTCGGGCACATACTGCGGCAGCTTCCCGACCTGGACTTTAGCATGTCCGACTTTGAGCACCGCCTGCGCATCCAAAAATTCGTCTACCTCGTGCAGGCGTTCGACGTGTACCTCGGCTACGACTACTCGTGGTACCTGCACGGGCCGTACTGCACCAGGCTTGCGACGGTCGGCCATGCGCTGACATCCATATACGACATGGTGCCATACGACAAGGACATGGTGTTTGTCAACCCCGCCGTGCAGGAGCGCTTCGGGCGCTTCAAGAAGTTTATCAGGGGGCGCGAGAACGACAGCGACTTTCTCGAGATCGCCGCGTCTCTGCACATACTCCACAAGGCATGCGGCATGGCGCGCGCCGACGCTGTCGAAAAAGTCGCCTCAAAGCGGGATCGCTTCAAGGGGGACAGGTGCAACCGGGTCTGGGAGGAGATGGCAGGATGCGGCCTGATGGCATGACGGCCGGCGCGGAGGCGCCCGGCCTGATCGCGCTCCGCGATCCCGACCGCCTGCGATCCGGCACGGGGGACGGGCCGCCCGACCCGGGGATCCGCCACCTCTTGGAGGATGCGGAGGAGTCCAAGGGGGAGATATTCAAAGTCGGCAGAAGCGCCCCCGGGCCGGGCGAGGGGCGCCCGCGCGCCGACGAGGTGATCATATTCAGCGCGGGCCTGGCGCTGGGCCTAAAGCGGCAGAGATGGGGCTAGCGGCCCCGAGGAAGCGGCGCCCTGGAAGCCTATGGCGCCCAAGGACAAGGCCCCGTACGGGAGGAGCGGGCCGCCATGCACGGCGGCGGGATCGCGGCGCTCGGCGCCGGGCGGGCCGCTCACCCGGACTGCTGCCGCCTCCCCGCGACCGACCGCACTATCCGGGCCGTCCTTTTGATATCCTCCTCGCCGACGCCCGGGTGCACCGGCAGCGAGAGCACCGTACGGGCCGCGCGGTACGTCGCCGCCAGCGGCCGCGCGGGCCGCCGCGTGGCCGTGTCGTAGAACGGCATGCGGTGCACGGGCACCGGATAGTACGCCGTCGCGCCGATTCCGGCCGCGTTGAGCCTGCGGGCCAGCTCGTCGCGGATGCGGCCGCTCGCGGCCGAGACCGTGTACAGGTACCAGTTGACATCCTCGCCGGCGCGCGGCGAGGGCAGCCGCACGTTGGCGCCGGCGAGCAGCCCCGAGAGCATCTCGGCGTTGCGGCGGCGCGCCTTCAGGAACCGCGGCAGCTTTGCAAGCTGCGCCCTCCCCACGGCGGCGGCCACCTCGGGCATGCGCAGGTTCAGCCCTGGCATGCGCGCGTCGTGGCCGCGCAGCATCCCGTGGTTGCGCGCCATCCGCATGCGGTCGCGCAGGCGCGGCCTGTCCGTGGCCGCAAAGCCGCCCTCGCCCCCCGCCGTCATCACCTTTGCCGGGTACAGGCTGAAGCAGCCCGCATCGCCGAGCGTGCCCGCATGCCTCCCGTCGAGCCTCGAGCCTAGCGCCTGCGCGGCATCCTCTATGACGCGCGCGCCCCTCCTCCTTGCCGCCTCTCCAATCTCGTCCATCCTGGCCACATGGCCGTACAGGTGCACCGGTATTACGGCCCTCGTCCTCGGCGTCATCCGCGCCTCCAGGTCCGACGGGTCCATCGTGTAAGAGTCCTCGTCAATGTCGACGAACACGGGCCTGGCGCCGACCGAGACGACCGCGTTGGCAGTCGCCACGAACGTAAACGAGGGGACCAAGACGTCGTCGCCGCGGCCCACCCCGAGGGCCAAGAGGGCGGCCTGGAGGGCGGCGGTTCCCGAGTTTACCGCTACCGCGTACGAGGCGCCCGTGTACGAGGCGGCCTCGGACTCGAAGCCGCGCACCTGCTCGCCGCCCTCGTGCGATGCGGACGTGAGGGCGCCGGACCGCAGGACGGCCGCGGCCGCCGCTGCCTCCTCGCGGCCGGTCAGCGGGGCGTTCGGCGGGACGCGCTGCACGAGCCGCACCGCGGGGCGGCGGTAATAAACCGCGGCGGGATGGCCGCCGCCCGGGCGCGGAGGGGGCTGGAGGAGGAGGCGATCCCCGGGCGGTGCTGTACGGGCGCCGCCAGCGGGCGGGCCGAGGGATGGGGCGGCTGGCGGTCACGGGCCCGGGCGCCCAGGCACAATGCATCTGCCGGCTTGCGGAGTAGTGCGGCGGTTCAAGGCGCCCGCCTTCAAGCGGCCTCGCCCCGATCCCATCCCTTGCAAGCGTCTCGCAGTCTGCCAGGGCGTCGCGGCGGCCGGGTTCGCAAGCCCGCATCCCCGGCTTCCGAGGCGCGCCGCGCGCGCGATCCGCCCCTGCGCGGCAGCCGCGCCGCGCGCCATCCGGCAAGCCCCCTTCCCGTCACCACTCGTACTCGCCGATCTCGCCCTCGCAGAACGCCGACGCCAGGAACCCCGTGAGCCGCAGCAGCGACGCCTTGGTCGTCCTTACCTGCGGTATTATGGCCAGCGCATCGCCGCCGACGGACCTAAGGGCGATCGTAGAGTTGTCCAGCCTGTCCACCACGGACACGTAGAGGTGCGAGCCGCCGGCATGCACGACCACATAGTTGCAGCGCGGATAGCCGGCGATCAGCTCGCAGAACCTCCTCATGTCGCCGCCGCCGGCGAACACGGCCCTCCTGTACCTGACCAGCAGGGGCCTCGGCTCCCTGTCGGGCCGCTCGCCCCGGCTGCGGCGCGAAAAGAGGGCGAGCCGCGCCATTCCGCGGTCCAGGATCGGCCGCAGTATGCCGTCGTAGACGCCCCCGATGCCTCCGCGGTGGACGGCCACCCGGCCCCTGCGGGAGACCGTGACGTCCAGGCCGCCGTCCCCGTCCGCAAACGCCCGCAGGCTGTCGATCACCAGGCCCCGCCTCTCGGCGTCCGCATAGGCGCTCCCGACCGTCCCATACCTGCGGCTCTTGGCGGCCCCGTCCCATCCAGGACGGTCCTGGGCATGGCGCCGGCGGTCCTCTTCTTCACCGACCTTTTGTGCCTCAGGGACACGCCTGCGCTCTCCTCAAGCCCCTCAAGGATGCCACGGATCGCCGCAGACTCGGTAAACGGCGCCATCACCCCCGGCTGCAGCCTCCTGACGGCGCGCAGCGCTATGTCAAAGAGCCTGCCCCCCTCGCCGAACAGGAGCACGCGGCCGCCCTGCTGCAGCGAGTGGAGCGTCCCGCTAGCGCCGTCGCGAGCCACTGAATACCCGCAGTGCACGAACGGGCCGCGCAGATCCCTAGAGATCATCTCCACCCTGGCGGCGGCCCCGCCCTCCGCGGCGACCGCGCTCGAAAAGTCCCCGTCCGACAAGAGGCACTGCGCCTTTAGCGGCCCGCGGCCCCCCCTGCAGGAATCGACCGCCGCGGCAACGTCCGGCGGCATGCGCGGGGAAGGGCTCACGGGGCCTGCGCCCGGGCCGCCCATCTAAACCCTGCCGCCTGCCCTCTCCGCAGGGCCCTAGACTGCCGCGGCCTCATCCTCCCGAGGCCGGGGCGCGGGGAGGCGGGGAGGCGGGGCGCGGCGGCCGGCATGGCGGCGGAGGATACCCCCGAGCGCGCCCGCGCGCGCATCTAGGGATGCCGACGAGCCGGCCGAGTGCGGGAGGAGCAGCCACAGATCAAGGGGACGGCGGCGGGCTCGCCCGGAGGCGATCACGCCGGGGCATGCGACCGGCTTCCGCAACGGGCCGCACCGCTGCCCGCCTGGCCCGAATGGGCGCCGGCATCGCACGCCTGCGCTGCCGGGGCGGCGAGGCCCTGCGGCTGGCGGCGGACTGCACCAAGTGGCGGCGTACACGGGCGGCGTCCGCACGGCAGCGGCCAAGGCCGTCTAGCTTGCCACCGACTGTGCACTGCGGCATGAGGCTCGGGTGCGAATCCGCCCATGTGCCACGCTAGACAGGGGGCCGGCCACATGACCGCCCCCCTCCACACCGAACAGGCGCCCCGCGGCAGGGGCGGGCCATTCCGGCGCGAGTAGGGAAGCGGGACGGCCGGCAGGCGCGCGCCCATGCCGCGCCCCCGCGCCAGATCGCGGGCGGGCAGGTGGGCGGGGCAGCCTCTGGGCTGCGCGTGGCGCCCGTACGCCAGCTCAAAGATCGCAAGCGTTATAACAGACCCTTGTGCCTCCTCGGCCAATGAGCGCAGGGAGGACGGGGGCTTCAGGGCGGGCCGGCCACACGCGATGTTGGCGGGCCCTATGCATGCGACCTATAGCCCATCGAGCGGACAGCTAGCATGCCATGTGCGACATGGATCGTTACGAGCTTGCGGTCATCCTCAAGGATGTCGGCAACTTTAGCATGGACGACTTTGCGGGGCGGCTCACGCTGCAAAAGACGGTCCGCCTCCTCCAGGCGTTCGGCGTGGACCTGGGGTACCGATTTGGGTGGTACCTGCACGGGCCGTACTGCAAGGCGCTGTTCAGGGACGGCCAGGGGGCGCGCCGGGTCTTTGACACGCTGCCCGAGGTCAACGTGTCCTTTGACGAGGAAGAGACGCAGAGGCGCTATGAGCAGTTCAAGGAGTTCATGGAGGACAAGAAGCACGATCCTGCCCTGCTCGAGATCGGCGCGTCAATCTGCCACCTTGCGGCCAGGGGGTTCGACAAGGACGTCGTGCTCGGGGCCGTCGAAGACAAAAAGCCCGAATTTAGCCGAGGCCAGTGCGTGTCCATGTGGGACGAGCTCGAAAGGTACGGGGTGGTATGCGATGGAGCCGCATAGCGGAGTGGCGCTTCGAAGGATCGAGGATGACGACCTGGCTAGGTACATGCGCCTAGCCGGATCGAGGGGCGTCGTCGATGCGGCGCGGGTGGTTCATGATGACAACTGCTTCATTCTGCGCAACGGGGACGGGCTGGTCGAGCACTTGGAGAAGCTTTCCCGCGCGGGCTCCAGCCGTTGCACCGTGCACGTGTCGATGTCATGCGAGGCGTCTGGCGGCGAGGGGGCGAAGCCTCCCCAGGCCGGCGGGTACAAGGTCATGTTTGTGCGGAGCCGCAAGGAAGGCGGCGAGGAGGCGAGGGGCGCAAGGCTGGCCAGCGAGACAAGGGAGGGGCTGGCAAGGGCGCGTCCCGGGCGCCCGCTCCGAATGCTGAACCTCGGCCTCGGCGTAACCATCTTTGCCACCATGTCCGCCACATCCCTAGTGGCCATCTCCCCGCCGCTCAGCTACGTCTTTGCACTCGGCGCGCTGGCGCCTGCGGGCATCATGCTGGCCCGGGCGGCAAGGGGACATGTCTGACCTGTGGGCGATCGGAAAAAACCCATGCGCTCTTTGCCGCGGCGTGGTGGCAATTGTGGCGCTGTCAGGATTTTCGATATTCAGCGATCATGGAGTGGCCAACTCGGATTTCTTCGGGCTGAGGCATTACGCGGGCGTCCACATCCCTCCCGCCGTGGACTCGTTCCTGACATTCCTGCTGGTAGCGGCCATATGGATCCTGTGCGAGCGGGTCATAGTCGCATACTTCATATGCAGGAAGCCCGCAAGGGGCGATGAGCCATAGCATCCAAACACATCTAGATGGGCCGGACGGCACCTAGCATCGCCCCGCCCGCAGACGATCGGCCGCCGGCCGCCGGCGTATGCCGTGCTTCTTGATCTTTTCGATGAGATCATCCCGCCCGCAGACGATCGGCCGCCGGCGATTCCGCGGGCCGCCCGCCGTCCTGCATCGAGCCCGCCGCGCCCGCAGACGATCGGCCGCCGGGCCGCCCTGCCTCCGCCTCTCCGAGGCCGGTCAAGGCATACGGGCCATCCTCATCGGGTCCCCCCTGCAACGCCGGGATACACCGACAACGGCGGCGATCACCGGCTCGCCGCGCCCAAGCTGCCCATGACTTTCAACGGAAAAAACCCCTCGCGGGCGGGCCGTTCAGTCCTGCCCGCCTGCGGTACGGCACGGCTTGTCGGGGCGCCTGTCTTCAAACGGCCTCACCTCGATCCTGTCCTTGCTGAACGTCTCGTAGTCCACCAGGCCGGCGCGGACGGGCGCGTACTCGTCGTACTGCGCCTGCGTCTCGGCAACCGTCAGCGGCTTGCCGGTCGCCTTGTTGTAGACCATGCCGCTTGCGATGGCCTCCCTGCACAGCTCGGTGTCCCTCTCGGTCCACTTTCTAGCCATAGTTCCTGCCATGCCGGGGGCCGGACTGCGGCCGCATATGAACGTGCCTTCAGGCATGGTCACGCCCTGCCCCGCCGCGGCGGGGGCGGAGTGGGCTGCGGCGATCCACGGGGTGCGGACTGCACACGAACTGTCGGCCGAGGGCCGGCTTTTTCACGGCATCGGGGGAAGATGCAGTGCGCGGTGCCGCAGTCGGCGCCGCTGTGCCGTGCAGGCTGCCGAAAAAGGCGGCAGCGCATGGCGCGTTGATGGCGGTGCTCATGCCGCATGGCATGCCGCCTGCAGGCATGCACGCCGACATCTCAAGCAGGGATGCCGTCCCGCAAGAAAATCGCGCTGAAAAAAAAAAGAGTCTGCCCTGTCATTCCTCGATCATGAGGGGTATCGGCTCTTCGAGCAGCTCCTCCGTGAGGCGGCCGGCCCTGGGCCTGGCGTTGCGCACGATCTCGAGCATCTTTTCGACGTCTTCCGGCACGTTGACCTCGGCCACCCCGTGCGGGCATCTCGACTTGAGCCGTAGGTACTCGTGGGCAAATGCCCGGCCCATGAACGCGACCCCCGCAAAGTCCAGCTCCGCCTCGCCATCCCTGAAGGCGGCGTGGTCGAACAGGTGCACGGCCGTCCCGCGCAGCGCCAAGTTCTTGGCCACCTCTTCCACTACCATCAGCCTTGTCATCGGGGGCGGGGCGATTCGGTGCGGTATAAACCGTTGCAGGGGCGGCCGCGGTGTTAATGCACACTCAGGCGCAGGGCGCCTAGCGCAGGCGCTACACAGGAGACGCCCTGCGCCTGCCAACACCTAATCCGTGCTGCTATTGCCATGCCTATCGTTGAAAGATACTAGCAGTATTGATTCACATATGCGGCGTGTCTGCATCCCATGAAGAAACGGACAGCGACAATGCCGTACCGGCCTGCAATTGCAACGATTGTGTCCGCTGCGCAGCCCACGCACCAGCGGCGCCGCCTCCGCCGGCGACGGCCGGGCCGGGGCCCCAAGGAGGGCGGCGGCCGGGGCCCCAAGGAGGGCGGCGGCGGCCCGATCGCGCCTAGCGCCGCGCTCGCAGGTGGCGGGAACCGCCGGCGCAGGGGGCGCCTAGGCAGTCCGAAGGAGCCGTCATGCATCGCCGATCCTGATCGCGCAGCGGCCGCCTCCGCCTCCGGCGCGCAGGCCGCCGTTCCTGTCCGGGCGCCTCGCAAATTCCTTCACGTCGATCCCGTCGTCCGGCGGGACGCGGCCGCGAAAGCCGCTCCCGCGCGCGCCGTCCCCGCCCCTGTCCAGACATGCGGCCTCGCACGCCCGCCTGCGCGCCTCCGCCGCCTCGCGGTATTCTTGGCGGTTCAGTTTCTGGCCGCCGCGCACCCTGACCGCGCCGCCCCTGATCGCAAACCCGCAACCGCCCGCACCGCCGCACAGGCGGGAAATCGGCCCAGAGGGGATGCTTTCGACATTTTTCCGCCCGCGGCCCCTCAGGACGGCGGCGGCAGGTCCCGCGGCGGCGCCCGCATCGACGCGGGCGGTCCCGTCGACGGGCCTTGGGCCGCAAATCCAGCAGACCCCCTCCGCATGCTCGCGGCAAGCGGCGCGCAGAGGTACCACGCGTCGTCTATGAGGGTGCACCCGAGCAGGCCGGCCTTGGCGCCTCGCGTCTAGCCGCTTGTCCCGACCGCGGGCAGGACAAGAACGAAGAGGCCGCCTCCGGCCCCAAAAGGAGCGGGGCCTGGCCGGAAGGCGCCCCAAAGGAGCTGGGGCGGCCGGGCAGGGGCCGCTTGAACTGCAGCGGCACGTACCTGCCGTCCAGCAGCCCGACCTGGGAGTCGCAGCCCATGCGGGCCTCTGCATTCTGGGCCGGCGATGCCATCGCGATGCCGCCCTCGGCAGGGCCTCCCCCGCCCTCAGGGCAGCTTGCCAGGCAACGGAGCACGTTCACCTCGAGGGACGTCTCGCTCGGCTGCGGGCGCTCCGTACAGGAGCGCTCGCCCGGCTGCGGGCGCCATCGGGCTGGCGCCTGCACGGCATCGGCACGATCCACGCCCCCCCCCCCCATCTCGGACGGGCCGCCGGCAGGCTTGGGAACCCCGCCTCGAGCCGCCGGCGCGGCGCAGTCGGCCTCCTGCACCTCCACCCCCTCCGTCGCGGCGTCAGATACGGCTGCTGCGCGTCGAGGCGCGGCACGTCCCCTGGGACGGCAGGGCGGGCCGCAGGCCGGCACGGGCGACCGCCGCCGCGCGGCGGCGCTGGGCCCAATGGTTGAACCCATGTAAACCCCCGCGGGCGCGGCGGCTTATCGGGCGGTCTTAATTTTCAGCCACCAGCCGCGCCGTGTCCGCAGGGGCAGTGCGGGAGCAGTCCGCGTCTCTGGACGCGCTGCACGGGTTTGCGTTCCATCCCCAGGTCAGAACCGCCTGCCGCCTACAGAGTCCAACGCCCCACGGTTGCCATGAACCACGCCATCTTGGACGCAGCGCCTAGCGGCGCCTGCTGAACGTCAGGAGGCCGAACCTCGCAGTCCGGCCCGCTTTATATACAAACAATCTTTTTATAGTCGGTCGGCGCACCTGCGCCGACCGACATGCCATCAATAAGCACGGATCAGCACAACACGGCGTACGTGCAAACAGGCCTGTTGCGGTGTCCGCACCACAGGCGGGAGACGGTCCGAGCGCGGCCCCCGAGCGCCGGGGTCGACGTGCAGGGGCCGGGCCACAGCGACGAGTACATCAAGTCGTGGCAGGCGCTCATGCCCTTGGACGCCCGGAACCTAACACCCGAGCAGAGGCGTATAATCCTAGACAAGCTGTACCGCCGGCACTTCATAGTGTACGACCGGCTCGCGGAGATCTAGCACGGGCGGTTGCATGTGATGCCGCCTTTGCCACATGCTAGACGCGGGATCGCGCTCAAGGAGCGCCCGCTCCGCGGCGTCCATGCTGGTACGGCGAAGGCAGAAGGGGCGGGGCGAACGACACATGGTTATCTATAGCCTGGCGTACGACGACATAATGGACATGCTCGGGACGCTAAACCGCCGTCATTGCGTGAATGCCACGGTAATGAACAAGGGCCAGCTAGAAGCGGCCCTAGAAAAACCGGATTTGTCCATGTTCGGCAAAGTGTTCTATCCCGAACTGCATCAAAAGGCCGCAATTCTTATGGAGTCTCTCTGCAAATCCCACTGTCTAAGCGACGGGAATAAACGCACATCGATGATGGCGGCGGAGTACCTGGTCAGCGCAAATGGCGCTACGCTCGTACTTCCGCTAAAATCCATACGCCTAACTGTCGATTGCGCCATGGACAAAGACGACAAGATGTCCGACGAGCTGATCATGTGGTTCAAGACCCACATCGCTCAAGACCCGATCCAGCTCTCCATAATGTTTGAAGAGCTGATCGAGGAGCGGTTGATCGTGACCACGCTACTGAGCCAAGGCGAGTATGACAAGGCTGAGAAGATTGTCGACAAATGGCTTGTTTTTGACAATTATCCCGAAAGCAAGGCGATGTGGGATGATCTGACGGACAAATGGAAAAAGCGAGACAGATCGATGGGATCTGAGCCGGGGGCGTCACGATCGAATTTTTCTCCATGGCTGTCTATAAGCCCCGAACTCAGAATAGAGGACAGTGTTAACCTTGCATCGATCCTGCCTGATGCCAGAGCAACCAACCCCGTTTATACGGAACACAGCATGAGCGAGCTAAAAAGGGTAGAAAATTACATACAGGCGCAATCTGCACAGAGTAGTACGTCTTCGCTGCAGCGGGCAGCAGGCATCTTGGAAGGCTTCCACAGTCACAAGAATGCGTGTTTGGTTTACGACAAGTTGATCGAAGTGGAGGGGAGGAGCAATCGCATTATGCATCGCAAGTTGTTTAACTTAGTCTTTAGCGAGCAATACAATGAAGCGCTGGCCTTGTCGAACCAGTTGCTAGAGTTGGATCAAAACTCCGTCCACGTAAACAGACTCAGAGCCAGAACGTGCGACATCATGGGAGATCGTTTGTCGGCACTGGAGTCTGCAAACCGAGTCCTAAAACAGATCCCGGATGATCTCCCCATGCTTAAAATCAAGGTGGACATAATCCGTGAGGATTATCCGTCGGACGCCACAAAACTGGACAGGGAAATATACCGCCTAGACCCCGACGATCTCGTGTCAGCTAAAAATATGGCGGTGTCGCTATCCGATCAGGGCAGAAACGAGGAAGCCATAAAACTATTTGACAAAATACTGTCCAGAGCGCCCCGAGATGCCGCGGCGCATTATAGCAAGGGGCTATGTCTGTCACGCTTGGACAAAAACGAGGATGCGCTGACATATTATGAAAAATCACTGCAAGTCGACCCAAGATATGTCATGGCGTTAATTAACATGGGAGCCATCTATATGAATGATGACAAAAAGAATGAAGCGTATGACTGCCTATCCAAAGCGCTGAAATTGAGCCCCGAACACCCCATTGGTCTGCTAAATATGGGGGTAGTGCTACTGTCGCAGGAAAATGCTCAAGAGTCTATCAACGTGCTCAACAAACTCCTTTCGGTCGATCATCTTAATGCCAACGGCATGTACTTGCTAGCACAGGCATACGTAAAACGTGATAAAACAGTCCACTCGCTTGACATTCTAGAGCGCCTTGTAAACATAGACCCGTCCTACAAATCTCGGATAAAAAATGACCCCAATTTTTATCAATTGCGAGACTTGCGCCGCTTTCAAAATCTGTAGTCACGACGAAAAATTTAGAGATGGCAGGGCAATTACACAGTTTAATTTTGTAATAATCCAGTTCGATGAAATGTACAAGGTGGCCTCCATATCATTGCGGACACCAACTGACAGGCCATTTACCCTGCACGCGACATGAACGGGAGACGGGTCGGGCGCAGTCACCGAACACCGAGGGCACCGCGCAAGAGCCGGGTCACAGCGACGAGTGCATCAGGTCATGGCAGGCGCTCATGTCCTTGGACGCCCGGAACCTGACACCCAAGCAGAGGCAGACGATCCTAGACAAGTTGCACAGCGGCACTCCATACTGTGCGACCGGCTCGCGGAGACCTAGCACGGGCGGTCGTGCGCGATGCCGCCCTGGCGGCGGCCGGACGCGGGAATGCGCCGGGCGGAGCGGCAGGGCAGTCATGCATCGCCGATCCTGATCGCATAGCGGCCGCCTCTGGCAGCAGAGGCGGTGCCCGTTCCGCTCCCGCCAGGACTCTCCGTGTTGCCCTCTTCGCGCGCGTGCCCAAGCGCGGTCGGGACCTCGGAGGCGGGTGCGTGCAGGTCTCCCCCGTCCTTGTAGTCAGGGTGCGCCTCTGCATGCGCCCGTGCGCGCCCCGCTGCCGCCTCCCTCCATTCCTTGCAGCCCCACTTCCCGCCGCCGCGCATCCTGACCGAGCCGCCCCTTACTGCAAACCCAAGGCCGCCCGTGCCGTCGCACATGCTCGAAATCGGCCTGGAGTAGAGTCCCTCGATCCACTTCCGCCCGCGTCCCTGCGAGACGTCGACGGCGGCCCCTGCGCCGGCAGCGGCATCGGCGGCGTCAACGCGGACGGTCCGGACGAACGTCTTGGCACTGCGAACCCAGCGGCGGCCCTCCGTCGTGCTGGCCGCAAGCGGCATGTAGAGGTCCCACGCGTCGACGACGAGGGTGCGGCCGAGCAGGCCGGCCCTGGCGCCCCACATCTTGCCGTTCGTCCCGACCGCGGGCAGGACAAGGAACGAGGATGCCGGGCAGGTCTTCAGGAGCGCCGAGACCTGGCGGGAGGGCACCTTGAAGGACAGCGTGTCGCCGCTTGGCAGGGGCCGCTTGAACTGCAGCAGCACGTACCTGCCGTCCGGCAGCTTGACCTGCGAGTCGTAGCCTAGGAGGGCCTCTGCATTCTGGGTCGGCGATGCCATCTCAACATAGCCCTCCTCAAGGGGTACCTTGCGCTCGATGCAGTTTGCTAGGTAGCGGAGCACGTTCACCTCGAGGGACATCTCGCTCGGTGCGGACGCGCCGGACAGGAGCGTTCGCTTGGCTGCGGGCGCCATCGGGCGGGCACCCCGCACGGGCGTAATAGCGCTTTGCCGTCCGATCGCCTTGATGCCGTCAGCCGTCACAAGGGCCATTGCGGCGAGCCGCCCGAGCGCCCCGCGCCACCTGCGGCCAGGGTGCGGGCAGGGGGCGCAGTCGGCCCGCCGCTCCCGCACCCCGTGCCGCCTGCGCAGGCGCTCCCGAGATGTAGCTGCCGCCCCGCCAAGCAATGCCGCCGGAAGCGCCGCGCCCCGAGCGCCGCGGCGGCCTTGGACTGCGGCTCACCACATCTCGTACTTGCTGAGCGCGGCGTACTCGGGGTACCTTGCATAGACGTGCCTCAAGAGGTCGGGCAGGGCGGTGTCGTTGAACTCGGCCTTTATTTCCTCAAGCTTGTCGTACGCCTTGTTGAAGCCGTATTCTTCGTACCGCGGATCGGACAAGAGCCTGCCGGCGGTCTCCCTGCCCGCCTCGGTGATGGTATAGGTGTACACCGTCCTGGCGGGGCGATCAGAGTCTGACCTGCCCTCGCCTATCAGCCCGTCCGACGTGAGCGCGTCGATGTCCCGCTGAAGCGTCTTCGAGTACGGCCCGTAGTCGAACGGGGCAAAGCCCAAGTTGGGAATGCGCTCATCGTCCTTGAGGTGCTCCCGCATGAGAAAGATCATCTTTTGGAAGCGCGTCCGGCCTCGGACGGGCGCGCCGCCGCATGCATGCGCCAAGAGGAGCGGGTATACCTGCCTAGGAGTCAAGATCCGGCACCCTAACCTCCTTGCCTGCCTTAAACCCCCTCTTGAACCTTTCCACATGCGGCGCCGCAAAGCTGCGATCCCTGACCAGCAGGGCGCAGTCGGGCGCCTCAAACCTGGCCATGACGACCTCGTCGTCAATCAGGCAGCACGTCTCAATGTCCCTGCACGTGCGGGCCTCTGCCCCGCGCATGTAGGGCTCGCCCGACATTGAAAGGGACTCGGGCACGGCCAGCTCGACCTTCACCGTCTCCGCCTTTTTTGCCAGCATCTCGGCATGCGCATCAAGCCACCGCAGGTCGCGATCCGCTATCCTCACCGACTCCTTGCAGCCGGCCAAGAGCTCGTGCATCTGCACCTGTATGCCTCCCATGCCGTACACCGTCCAGCAGGCCGCGCTCCGGGCACCCTGCGCGTGCCTCTCCTCGTACGCCTCTTCGGCCGCGCCGACTGCCGCGTCCCTTGATGCCTGAAGGGCCGTGAGCTCCTTGTCGAGGACCCCCCGCGGGTGTTGCGCGTCGTACAGGGCGGGCCTGTCGCCGATCTTTACGATGACGCCCCTCTGGTTGAGCTCCTCAAGGACGGAGTATATCTTGCCCTGGGCGACCCCCGACCTAGCAGCCAGGTCGGCTGGCTTCATCACCCCCTGCTCGACCAGGGTGGCATAGACGGATGCGTTGCCCTCGCTCCAGCCGATCCCCTTTAACGCCTCGACGAGGCGATCGCGGGCCATCCGGCCGCGCCGCCTCATGCTCCCTTATAACAATACTATCGTACGCGGGGCCAACCTGTGTTCATCCGTGAGTTTTTTTGAGTGCTTTTATATAGGGGGGTAGAAGGCCCCCCGGCAAGATGAGGAAAAATGTCATCGTCATCGATGCCGCCAACGCCCGAGAGGCAAGCGTGAGCGTCGATGACGGCGAGACAATCGACTCTGCCCTCGACAGGGGGTACGAGGAGCTCGGAGAGACGCGCCGCCCCAACGCCCATTTTGTGGACGGAGAGGGGAATAGCCTCGACGGCAAGCTGAGCGAGCCGGTCCGCACGATCGAGACCGACCAGGACGGCAACACGACCATCGAGATCAGGAGCCCCACAGGGGGCGCCTGCCTTTTTTCTATCGGAGGGGACGGGGATGGCGCCTGCTAGGCCCGACACCGCGATCGCCCGATCGCAGTTCAAAGAGGACCTGATCAAGGTCGCGGGCAGCAGGCGCGCCAGGCAGCACGGCTGGCTGTTCAAGCCGGACTACAAGGGCCTGCGCCTGCGCGTCGACATGTGGTCGCTTGACAAAGGCTGCGAACGGCGCGACGACTACCACATAGACATGGACATGTCGTACTACCGCGACTGGCCGCCCGGCGTGACCTTTGTCAACCCGGACACGGGATCCTTCGATCCGAACAGGGACGCGCGGTGGCTTCCCGCAAACCCCGCCATGAACCCACCCGGCGTCAATATCGGCTACCACCTCTCGTACACCCTGACCGACGGCGTGACCAAGCAGATGGTCTGCAACTCGATGGTGCTAGAGTACTACCAGTCGAACCATGCGCCCAAGCCCGAAGAGGTGTGGGATTCCAGGCGCCACACCCTGCATGCGACCCTGACGGTGCTCCAAGACCTGCTAAGGGAGCCGTACTACGGAGGTCGACGCTCGCAATGAGCCCCTCTCAGGACGCTATCCCGATCGCGGCTGCGGGCGACGGCAAAAGGACGCTCCTTGTCCAGAAAAGCCTCGTCGAGGAGACGTACCGCATGTTCGAGCGAAACAGGTGCAGGCAGAGGGTGTCGGTCGCCTACTGGTACGGGACAGGACGGCCGCAACTCGGGACAAGCGCCGTCCTGTCCTTGGGAGTGCCCCGGGCCGAGTGCAATGTGGTCGACTACCATGTGGAAGAGCCAGAGATCGCCCGCCTCGGCCACGCAATAAGGAGACAGGCGCCGGGGTCGATGGGGTCGCTGGCGCAGTTCTATACCCAGCCGAGCGGGGACGGACGACACTCCAAGAACGAAGACCTCAACGCCATCAGCCTGCGCGACGGCTTTCTGTCCCTGGCCGCGCCCTACTACGGGAAGAGGACGGAGCCGCTCATGGGCAACATAACCGTGCACGAGTGCTGGAAGGGCCGCTGGCGCGTACTGGGAGAGTCGGAGCGCCCTGGGCGCATCAAGATCATCGACAGCCTTGTCGACATGGAGGCGGGCTGAATGGAAAGGCACCTGGACAGCCGCGGGGGCCGCCTGCCTCGAATCGGTGCAGGGGCCAAGAGGGTGGCCGTCTCCATATCCGAGGCGGCCGCGGAGGGTTCCGAGGGGCAGGCCATGCTGTGGACCGCCTGCAACCTGCTGTGCAGGCTAAAGGGAGTCGTCGGCGAGCTGGCAGTCTGCGTCCCAGAGGGGGTCGACGTGGCGGCAGGCGCTCCCCCTCCCGCGCCAGGGCGGGGCGATCTTGGCAGGTCCCTCGTCGACTCGCTCGACGCGTGCTCGCGCGGCTGCGATGTGCGGCTCGCGCAGGGCGAGCCGGAGCAGGGGCTTGATGCCGCCGTGCTGCTCGGCACGGGCGCACCAGCCGGCACGGGGGCGGCATTCGAGGTCCATGCGGCCTGCTCGGGATGGCTGGCATACGTGTGGCAGGGCTCGAGACCCGCGCCGGATGCGGCCGCGCCTAGCGGCGACGGCCACAACCCGTTCGGCGCGGCGACGGCGGCCTGCCTTGCGGTCGGAGAGGTGTTCAAGCGCCTAGGCGGCCTGGACGTCAAAAAGGGCCGGTTTGCCGAGTCGCTGTGCTTTTCGACCTACGATCTAGAGGTGCATGGAGGACGGGAGGATGCCCCGGCCAACCCGGCCCTGCCTGCGCATATAGATCTCGGGCGGATTGCGGTCTGCGGCGCCGGCGCAGTGGCGCATGCGTTCTGCCAGGCGATCGCCTCGCTTGGCGAAGTCAAGGCCGACCTGCTCGTCGTCGACAGAAAGTCCAACTACGCCCTGGGCGACGAGTCCGTCGAGCCGACCAACCTGGCGCGGTACGTCATGGCGACTGGCGCCGACATAGGGCGCCCCAAGGCCGAGGTACTGTGCGGGAGGATCCGCTCGCCCTGCATACGGGCGGAGCACACCGACGAGGGGATAGAGGCCCTGGCCAGCAGCGGCGGGCTGTCCGGCGAGGGGCACGTCGTCTCGTGCGTCGACAACAACAGGGCGCGGCACGCCATCCAGGGCTGCATCCCCCGCATCATACGCGGCGGCAGCGTGTACGACCTGTCCTCCAGGGTGTCCGTATACGACATGGCAGGCGGCACCGCGTGCCTCAGGTGCGAGAACCCCGTCGAGGCGGGCGAGAGCGACGAGGGCGTGGCCGAGCGGCTGCGCGACATGGAGCCGGATCGGCGGCGGGCCGAGGCGGGGCGCGCCGGCGTAGACCCCGGCGACCTGGACAGGTACCTAGAGTCGCCCGCGTGCGGCGCGCTCTCGGGCGATGCGCTGCGCAGGCTCGCCGCCGCCCTTCCCCCCGAATTCTCGGTCAACTTTGCGACCATGCTGAGCGGCACCCTCCTCGCCGCCGAGGCGTTCAAGGCGGCCTGCCCGCCCCTGCGCCCCGCGCTGGACGGGGCGGCGCGCTCGGACATGTTCTACAGCTTTTGGAACTGCCGCCACCGGCTCTCGCGCACGGCGCCGTTCCCCGAGTGCTGGTGCCGCGCAGGGGGCACGACGCCGAGGGACATACATGGAGAAAAGTGGGGGCCGAAGGCGGCAGCGGCTGGACGGCAAGGGGCAAGCCGCGCCCTGCGCGGCGGGGCGGCGCCGGAGGCGGGCGGGGCGGCAGGAGACGAATGGCGTCCGGCAGGGGGCCCGAAGGGGAGGGGCGCAGGAGTGGCCGGCCGACTCGAACCCCGCCTCCACGTGCGCCCGCAAGCTGGGGCGGCAGGGCTGCGGCGCGGAGCGTGGCGCGCATGAGCGGATACTGGCGGCCGAGCCACGAGGTCCTGCGGGCCAGCAAGAGCGGCAGGCGCCTTGCCGTGCCGAGGCGCCTGCTGGACGCGACGTACGACATATTCGCCGAGCACGGGGACCGCCGCGAGGAGTCCGTGGTCTACTGGTACGGGGCCGAGTCGCTCCGCACCGGCCGCGGCGGAAAGATCGACTTGGTCGCGGCGGTCGGGGTGCCCCGCGGCAGGTACGCCGAGGGGCAGTTCGCGGTGCAGGCCGACGACGCGGCGCGCCTGGGCAGGGCGATGATGTCGCAGTCCCTCTCGTGCCTGGCGCAGTTCCACACGCATCCCGGCCGCGGCACCGAGCACTCCGACCACGACGACGGGAACGCGATCAGCATGCGCGACGGCTTTCTGTCGCTCGTCGCGCCCTGCTACGGGGGCGCAGGGCGCTCCCTGCGGGACGGCGTGACCGTTCACGAGGCCTGGGGGCGCCGGTGGTGCGTGCTGGGCGGCGGGGCGGCCGAAAAAAGAATCTTTGTCATTGACGACATTGTCGACCAGCGGCAACCGCTGCGCGGAGAAAGGGGCGGCGGGGCCGAGGCCGGGACGGGCGGGGCGCCGCCTGCGCCGCCCGTACTGCGCCGCGCCGGCGCTGGGGACGCAGACGGAACGGCGCCTGGGCGCGGCGCGGCCGGGCCGCTCTCCCGCGCGGCATCAGTCATACTATGCAGGATAAAGAGGGCTTTCGGCAGGGCGTAGGCAGATCCCGCGTGGGGCGCCGCTGGCCCGGAGGGGCGCGAGGGTGGCGGCGCGGGGCGCCGTCCCCGGGCGGTGCGGCAGAGCCGCCCGGCGGGCGGTCCTGTCCATGGGGGTGCGGCGCGCCGCTGGCCGCACTTGTGGCGCTGGCAGGCGCGGCCGATGCGACAAGGCTCCTGCCCAGGCACATAATCCTGCTGTACATCTGGTACGCCAAGACGAACGCCTACTAGGACAGCATCGCCATTCAGAGGAGGATCGGGCAGAAGACTGCGAGTCGCTACATAGCAATCGCCAAGGATGTGCTGTCCCGGACGCTCCCGACGCAGTGCAAATACGGCGGGCACATCCAGAGGCAGGCCCACATGCGCGAGATGAAAAAGTACCTGCCGGGCCGGACCGCGGCACGCGCATCGAGGACGGCATGCTCAACAGGATGCAGCGGTCGGGGCAGAAGGGCCCTCACGACAGGTCGTACAACGGGCGCAAAAAGGCCTACATGGCAACACGCTGGGCAGGTTCAGCGCCCGCGGCGAGATGGTCCCGGTGACTCCGACCGACAAGGGCACATGCAACGACGTCACCATGGCGAGGAAGTACTGCCTGCACCGGGTCATTGCCACGCAGTGGCTGCACGATCCACACGCGCCGCAGATGGACCGCGTGCACCGCATCGACGACACGGAGTTCGCATGCATCGAGACGGAAAAGCCCTGCGCGGACACGTTCGGGCCGGGCCAGAACCACCCCCGCGTCGACTAGATCGCAGTCGACGACACGGCCCTCTGGCGCGCCGCATACTGTGGCAGTGAGCGGCTCGGCCACCACCACTAGCGTGCCGGCGATCGGCTACGTGTACAATCAATGATCGTCAAGTGTAGTCTGAACCGCAGACATGTTTTCGCTACACATCTTGTCCAAGAGAAATTCCCTGACATTCTTTTGGCGTGGTAGTGCATTAATGCGGTACCTGCCATCAGGAAGTTTTTTCGCTAATTTCATTTTATATAGCGTTTTCAGTCCGCGTGTTATCCAGCGAGTCCTTATCTGACTTTGCTCACCTTGTAGCCCCGACCAGCTTGCATAGTAGTTGTCAAGTCTACTTTTGAGATCTTCAACTGTCACTGTAATGTAGCCCTTCTTGTCAGCAATCAATGGCAGTACGTTTTGGTAAAGCATGGACAGCACATAAAGGTCTGGAGGACTCGCTCTTACAAACAATCTTTTTTCATACCTGGCATGCGTCACCTCTATAGGCATCTCAATGCAAGCGTTCAGGCGTTTGTCGAAATACTTGCAGCCGGTACTTCCACTATCAAGGCCAAGTCGTATCACCTCCCGGGTCTTTCGACCCTTTATTTTTACTTCCTCCCAATGACCCAAACATAGATTTGTTGCGGTGATGGATGCACCGCTCTTATTTTTTTGCATCAGGACGCGGGCGTGTTCTACATCAACCTTACGGACAAGAAGCAGTATAGAGTGCTCCCTGATTCTACCGTTATTAGTCTTCCATCCCGTCTCAATTTCGGCATATTTGGCGATTTGTTCCCCCAGGTCACGAACCATGTGCTCCTGGTCCTGCGGCAACGACGACTTGATTTCGCAGACTATTCCTTTTCTGTCATTGTCACACTGGAAAATTGCATCGGGCTGGACATCTTTTGATGCAGCCGTGCGCATTGTCGGCTCGCTTACCTTGAAGCTGCACTCCTCGTTGGGGCCAAAGGCATCTTTCAGTCCCACAGATACTACCACTGTGGCATAGTATGCATCGTATTCAGCGTTGCACCGTTCTCTGCAGTTTTCTGCGGAGTGCTCGTCACCATTCATACTCGCCGATCACGCCCTCGTAAAATGCAGATGCCAGGAACTCTGTAAGTCGCAGCAACGACGCCTCGGATGTCCGGATCTGCGGTATTATGGCCAGTGCATCGTCACCCACAGACCTTACGGCAATTGTGGAGTTGTCCATTCTGTCCACTATGGATATGTAGAGGTGTGGGTTGCCGGCATGCACTATCACATAGTTGCAGTGTGTATACTCATCGATCAGATTGCAAAACCGCTTCATGTCGTCATCGTCTGCGAACACGTCCCTTTTGTACTTGATCAGCAAAGGCTTCGGTTCTTTGTCAGCGCGTTCGCTCCGGCTGCGGTGCGAAAAGCGGTTGCGGCGTTCTAATCCATTGTCTATGATCGGGCGCAGTACGTTGGCGTATATCCCCTCTACGTTTCCACTGTGGATAGTGATCAGCCCCTTGCGGGATACAGTTATGTCCATGGCCTCGCGTCCATCTGTGAATGCGCGTAGGCTGTCAATCACCAAGTTCTTTTTTTCGGCGTCTTTGAATACATCTTCGACAGCGTCATACTCGCGGTTCGCAGCAGTTTTGTCCCATTCCAGAGAGGTCTTTGGCATGGTGCCAATGGTCCTTTTCTTCACGGATTTCTTGTGCTTTAGTGACGCGCCTGTATTCGCCTCAAACTCTGCAAGGATGCTCCTGATTTTTCCAGACTCGGTAAACGGTGCAAGCACCTCCGGCCCTAGTCTCTTGACGATGCGCTGTACTATGTCAAAAAACCCACCTCCTTCGCCGCTGAACAGGAGCACATGGCTGTCCTGCTGTAGCGAGTGGAGCCTTCCGTTGGTGTCTTCGCATGTCACTGAATATATGCTATGGGTGAACGAATCGTGCTGGTCCTTGGAGATCATTGCCACCTTGGCGACAGCATGACTCACTGTGGTGATCATGCTGGAAATGTCCCCCTCCGACATGAGGCACTGGACCTTTAGCGATCTGCACTCCCTCATGTAGGAATTGACCGCCATGGCTAGATCCAGCGGCATGTCTATCGAGTCGCTCACGAGGCCTGCGCCCAGGCTAGCTATCTAAACCTTGCCCCTTGTCTCCTTCCGCAGGCCCCGTAGCGGTGCCGCGCGGGACGCTGCATCCCCTGCGAGGCGCGCGCGTACACGAACGGCGCAGTCGCGCCAAGGCGGCGCGCCGCCATGCGCCAGCCGATGCCACCTGGCGGCTGGCGCGCCGTAGAGCGCGCGGCAGGCAGAGCCTAGAGCCGGCGGGCGCTGCATCTAGAGCCGCCATCCGCTTGCGCCCCTCCTCCCCTCCTCCCCCCGCCAAGCCTATTAATGCGCCCGCGCCGGCGGCGGCGCATGGGCGACGCGTACGGGCCGCAGTTCAAGCCTCCCCCGTCGGCGACCGGCAGGAGGCCCCTCCCCTACATAGAGGAGCAGCTGCATGCGGCCGTTCCCGACCTGTTCACGGGCGCCCACAAGAGCGCGCTGTACGTCGGGGCCAACCGGCGGCGGCAGCACTTTCTTGACGACTTTATCGCCGCATGCGAGACGGTCACCATCGTAGAGGCGTTTCCCGAGAACGCGCGGTTCCTGAAGGAGGCCTACGAGGGCCCAAGGGTCCGCGTAGTCGAAGGCGACGTGCGCAGCATATCCGGCCTCGTCGAGGAGCGGTTCGACGCGTGCTTTTTCTGGCACGGCCCCGAGCACCTCGGCGAGTCCGAGGCGCCCGGCGTGCTGCGCGCCCTAGAGGCCATGACCGACCGTACAGTGGTCCTCGGCATGCCCTACGGCAGGCACTACCAGGGCGACGAGTACCGCAACAAGTACGAGAGGCACCTGTGGCACATCTACCCCGAGGACATGCGCAGGCTAGGCTACGAGACGAGCACCGCCGGCAAGGTAGACGACCGCATGGGCAACATGGTCGCGTGGAAGCGCGTGGGATGACCTGCGCGGCGCGTCCGCCGGGGCGGCGCCCATCCCCTACGGTATCAGCACCGTCTGTATCCTGGTCTCGGCCGGATCGGCGGGCTGCTCTGGGAACCTGCCGCCCTCGAGCTCGACTGACGCTAGCGCATCGACCGTAGCATGCCCCTCCGTCACCATGCCAAACACCGTGTACTGCCCGTCGAGCCACGGCGCATCCCCTAGAACGACAAAGAACTGCGAGCCGGCGCTGTCGATGTCGGCCCCCCTTGCCATCGACACCGCGTACTTTGTGTGCGTCGCCATGCCGCTGATCTCGGCGGGTATCGCGTAGCCTGGGCCGCCGGCCCCCCACGTCTCGCGCTCGCCCCCTATGGTATTTGGATCCCCGCCCTGCATGACAAACCCGGGGTTTATCCGGTGGAATATCGTCCCGTCGTAGAAGCCCGCGCTGGCCAGGCTCCTAAAGTTCTCCACCGTGCGCGGCGCAATGTCCGGCCTCAGCTCTATCGTAAAGTCGCCTGCGGCGGTCCTCACCACGGCAGTCCCGAGCGCCATCCTCTGCTGCTCGGCGATCATCTCCTGCACCTCTTCCATCGTCGGCACGTCCGGATCGTACTCCTTGTTCACCTCGTACACCAGAACGGCCGTCACCGGCCCCGGCGACTCGCGCCAAAACGTCTCGGACGCGTACGCGAGCCGGAACGGGCCCGTACCGTCGGGCGGGTACTTCAAGTCCATCGCGTACACGGGCGTGTACCCCGGGACGTACGAGCCGGACTGCTCGTTGGTCATCGGGTTTACGTACGCGATGACAGAGTAGGGGATGATCCTGCCGGCCAGGGTGCTGTCCCAAAAGTGGTCAGTCCCCGACAGGCCGTCCACATGCAGGTATTTTTCCACGGGATCGTCGGCGGCAATCCTCATGAACCACTGCTTCTTGCTCTCGTCGCCGCCCCCGTTGAGCAGGTACGCCCCGACGGGCTCGCTCTGTATCTTTGTCCCCGCCACGAATATCAGCACATAGTCGGCCCCCATCTCGTTGAGCCTCTTCCACGCCTCGTCCGGGTCGGCGAGCATCGTCCGCGCGATCTCGCGGATCGCCGACGTGTCCATCGTCGCGTTGTCGGCAAGCGACGTGCGGTTTCCAAGCGTCGTAATCCAGTACCCGTAGTCCCACCAGGCGGCGACCACGGATCCCTCGGGCGTCTGCGTCCGCATCCACTCGAGCGAGTCCGGCCAGTCGCCGAACACGGCGCCAAAGTTGGTCCCCCCGTTGAGTATGGTCGGCGGCGCCCGCACGCTGTCGACCCAGTTGCCCTGTATGGGGACGACGGTAGGCACGAGAAGCAGGCCGACCACGGCCGAGACGAACGCGATCTTGCCGGCAAGCGGCATGCCGCGCACGTGCCGCTTTGTGCGCACGTCGGGGCGGAGGGCCTCAGACGCCAGCACTGCAAGCCCTATCGACGAGAGCACGATGACGGCAAGCGATGCGAACAGCTCGAGGCGGATGAACGTAGAGCTCACGTACGCGCCGGCCACGCCGAATATGAGCGCAAACGCGATCATGTCGGCCGGCAGGCGGATCCTGTACGACCGTATGCGCTCCCTGTTCGAGAATATCAGCCAGGCGCCGATCCCCGCGAACACCATCAGTATCGACAAAAAGAAGAACGACTGCGCGGTCGTCGTCGTGGCGTGCTCGGCGACCGAGTCGACGAGCGGGTCGACCGACCTGAGGAACGGGTTGAGCGCGTTCTGGTACCGGAACGAGGGGAGCGCTATGAACCCCGCCGCGGCGTTGGCGGCGAGCACGCCGGCGCCGGCTGCGACCGTCCCGCCCAGGAAGATCAGGCCGTTGCGCAGGGCGGCGGCCCTGCGCGAAAAGCGCTGCAGCAGCGACGAGGCGGCGAGGTACGCGGCCGAGCCGCCGACCAGCACGCCGCCGATCCCCTCGACGAACCCGATCCCCGGCCTCTCAAAGAGCGGCACCGTCCCGAGGAACGCGACCGCGAACACTGGCACAGACCACGCAAGGAACGAGTGGTCGCGGCGCAGCAGCGGCAGCGCCAGCAGGAACAGGCACAGGGGCACCACTATGTACTGGATGCCGCCCCACGACGCCAGTCCGAACGTGAGCATGACGCCGCCGGCGGCCATGCGGGCCCCGGCGATCGCCCGGCCCCGGGGCGTCCCTCCCCCGTCGCCTCCCCTAAGCGCGCTCAGGAACAGGTACACGCCGAGCAGGCCGTAGAACAGGCCGACCGGCTCGGACTTGAACCAGCCGATCGTCCCCCTCACTATCACGGGCACGGACACGGCAAAGAGCAGGGACGCGAACAGGCCGGCCGTCGTCCCGCCGATCACCCTGACCAGCGCGAACACGACGACCGCCGTCAGCGAGCCGAACACGGCGGGCACCAGTATCGTAAAGTCGTACAGGGGCATTCCGCCGCCAAAGGCGGCGTACGTGTAGGCGGCCGTAATGTGGAGCATGGTCTGCGAGGTAGCCGAGATGTCGCGGCCGTTGGGGAACCAGCTCATCGTGTCGTGCCAGTCCAGGTACGCCGGCAGGCCGTGGTCCACGAGGTACTCGGTGGCGCGGTAGTTGAAGAACGGGTCGAACTCGTTGAGCTCGTACCCAAACTCGGCAGGCTGCGCCCGTATCAGGAACGAGACGGAGAATGCGGCGGCGAGCACACCGACGACGAGCAGGTGGTGCAGGCGCAGCTCGAACCGGCCCACGGTCGCCAGGCGGGCGTTGGACATCAAGCGAGCGGCGCGGGCGGCGCGGCGCATATTACCTTTTGTGGGGCGCGGGCCGCGGCTGCGCATGGGTCTGGACGGCATCCAGGCCGCGGCGTCTCCCTGTCGGCGGGCGGGGCGATCGCGGGCAGGGGGCGCCGCCCCTTGTCCGGCCCGCCCCCTCCCGCCGAGGGACGGGGGCGCCCTTCCCTCCCGGCCCGCGGCAGGCCGCGTGCGCGATGCGCCCCGGGGCCGCATCCGCGGCCCGGCACTGCGCCGGAAAGATTATTGAAGACGGGGCGCGGGCCGCCCCCGTTGAGGGTATGGTTCGACATTCTCACGCCCAAGCAGGTCGTCTTCTTCGAGCCCATGGTGCGCAGGCTTAGAAGGGGCGGCCACAGGGTGCTGTGCACGTCGCGCTCGTACAGGGAGGCGACCGAGCTGGCCAGGGTGCGCCGCTTCCCCACCGTGCAGATCGGCAGGCACGGCGGGGGCACCCGGGGCGGCAAGCTTGCGGCCGGCGCGCGGCGCATCAAGGAGCTGGTTCCGGCCGCGTCCAGGTTCAGCCCCGACCTTGCGGTCAGCTTTTGCTCGCCCGACGCGGCGTTCGCCGCGCACGGCCTCGGAATCGACCACATTGCGTTCATCGACGCGCCGCACTCGCACAAGGTCCTCAGCCTCACCGCGCCGCTCGTCGCAAAGCTCCTCGTGCCGTGGATCGTGCCCAGGGCGGCCATCGCGCGGCACGGCATGCCGCGCGCGGATGTCGTCCAGTACAGGTCGATAGACGGCGCCATAACGGCAAAGAGGCCTGCTGCGCGCGGGGGCGGCCGCCTCCCCGTCGATCCGTCAAAAAGGACGATACTCGTCAGGCCCACCGAGACGCAGGCGTCGTACACCGACGGCTCGAACGTCGCCGACGGCGCCATCAGGGCCCTGGCCGGGGCGTTTCCCTCCGAGAACATACTCGTGCTGTCCCGGTACGCCGAGCAGACCAGGCGGATCAGGTCCATGTTCGGCAGCGCCGTCACCGTAACCGGCATGGCGCACGACGGAAGGCACCTGCTCGACAACTGCGACGTGTTCGTCGGGTCGGGCGGGACGATGACGGCCGAGGCGGCCCTGTCGGGCGTCCCGACCGTGTCCTACAACGGCGTCCCCAACGTCATCGAGCGGTACCTTGTGCGCAGGCGCCTTGCAAGCAGGGAGACGACCGAGCGGGGCATACGGCGGCGCGTGGCGGGCATGCTCGCCGCCGGCGCGGCCGGAAAGAGGGCCGCCGCGGCGCGGGCCCGCAGCGAGGTGGCATCCATGGAGGACCCGTTCGACTGCCTTGCAAGGGCGGCGGCATCCATCGGCAGGCCGCTGTAGGCCGCGCGGGCGCGGGCCGCGGCGCAAAAGAACAGTTATTGAGACTCTTGGCGGGGCGGCCCCGTGGCAGGAGGCGGCGATGCGGGCGGGACGGCCCTTGCGGCGACGCTAGAGGCCGTGCGGGCCGGCCGGTACGCCGTCGAGGTGTACGGCCTCGGGTACGTCGGGCTCCCCCTTGCCGTCCGCCTCGCCAGCGGCGGCGGCGTGCGCGTGGCCGGAATCGACGTCGATGCGGGCCGCGTCGAGAGGCTGCGCGCCGGGCGCCTGATGAGCTCCGAGGCGCACCTGGCCGGCGAGTTCGGCAGGGCCGTCGAGTCGGGGCTCCTCTCCGTCGGGGGCGGCCCCCCTCCGAACGCCGTCGTCCCCCGAATCGGCATCATCTGCGTCCCGACCCCGCTGCCCGGCGGGCCCGAGCCGTCGTCGGCGAGGGTCATGGCGGCGGCCGAGGCGTTTGTCGGCGCCGGCTCTGGGCCCGGCGATGTCGTCATTATAGAGAGCAGCGTCGGCAGCGGCACGACCGACACGGTGCGCCGCATGATCGAGTCGCGCGGCCTGGCCGTCGGCAGGGACTGCGGGCTGGCGTTCTGCCCCGAGAGGATAGACCCCGCAAACAAGAGGTGGGGCCTGGAGAACATACCGCGCGTCGCGTACTGCTCGGACGACCTGACGTACGGCATCGCAAGCGAGGTGTACAGGCGCGTCAACAGCGCGAGCCTGTTTCGGGTAAGCTCGGCCGCCGCCGCCGAGGTCGTAAAGTCGTACGAGAACGCGTTCCGCCTCGTCAACATATCGCTGGTCAACGAGCTGGCCGTCCTGTGCGACGCGCTCGGCATAGACTCGCGCGAGGTCATCGCGGCGGCGGCCACCAAGCCGTTCGGGTTCATGCCGTTCGCGCCGGGCGCCGGCGCCGGCGGCCACTGCATACCAAAGGACCCGAGGTTCCTGTCCGAGGCGGCAAGGGAGTCGTCGGGCGGCCGGCCGTTCACGACAATCGACAACGCCCTTGCGACCAACGCCGCAATGCCCGAGTACGTGTGCGGGCGCATACTCGGCAGGGTCGAGTCGATGGGGCTGGCCAGGACGGCCATGGTATGCGGCATGGCCTACAAGGCCGACGTCGAGGACATGCGGGACTCGCCGGG
Organism: Cenarchaeum sp.; assembly: GCA_965242695.1. Lineage (GTDB taxonomy): Archaea > Thermoproteota > Nitrososphaeria > Nitrososphaerales > Nitrosopumilaceae > Cenarchaeum. The sequence continues at coordinate 244,851 of CBDESU010000002.1, forward strand.
CTTTCGCATCGCGGCGGGCCTGGCCGGCCTCGGCTTCAAGGTGCGCACGTTCGATCCCTACTACGACGAGGCGCTGCAGCCCAGGTACCTCCTCGAGAACGGCATGGGCGGCGGCCCGGCGCGGTTCAGGGCCGCCGGCGAGCTGAGCGCGGCCACGCTGCGCGGAACGAGCTGCCTGTGCATAGTCCAGCACCACGCCAGGGCGCGCCGGCAGGTCGAGGAGGCGTACGCGGCCTCGCTCGTCCCCGTCGTATACGACTGCCAGAACAGGCTCATGCCGGTCGCCGGAAGCCGCTCCATCCTCGACAGGCTCGGCGCGCCGGCGGCGGGGGAGGGTGGAGGCGGGAACGGGGCCGCGGAAGGCCCGGCCGGCAATACGGTTATTGCCCGCGGAGGCGGCGGCGCCGCATGAGGGTCTGGTTCGACGCGCCGGCGGCCAGGGACCTGCTCTTCCTCGAGGGCGCCGTCTCGAGGGTCGCCCGCCGGCACGAGACGCTGCTCACGACGTCCGGCGATCCGACCGCGCTTGCCTTGTCCCGCGCGCGGCGGCTGGGGGCGCGGCGGGCCGGCGGGCCGGCTGCGGCTGCGGCTGCGGCCCATTCCCCGGCAGGCCGCGCCGGGGACGGGAAGGGGAGTGCGGCGGCCAAGAGGAGGGCCAGGCTCGATGCAAGGGTGTCAAGGCTCGGCCCCTTGGCTCGCCTGGCGTCCGGCTTTTCCCCCGACCTTGCCGTGAGCGTCTCGTCGGCAGAGGCGGCCCGCGCGGCCTTTGGCCTTGCCGTTCCCCATGTCGCGTTCGGCATGGACGAGCCGGGCGACGACGAGCTTGCCAGGCTGACGGCGCCGCTGGTCCAAAAGATGATCATACCGCGGCATGCCCCCGCCGCGCCGCTCGTCCGGCGCGGGCTGGCCGCGGCCGACATCGTGCGGTTCAGGGGGACGATCGCCTCGGCAACGGCGCGGCGCAAGCCGGCGCCTGCGGAGGGCGGGGCGAAGCGGCGGCTGCAGCAGAGGGCGGTCTCGGCCGCGGAGGGATACGTCCTTGCCAGGCCTCCCGCCGGCGGGGGCGCCGCATGGGCAAAGGAGGTCGCCGAGGCCGTCCTTGGAGGGCGCCGCCTGGCCATGGTCGCCGTCCTGCCGAGGCCCGGGCAGGCAAGGGGCCTTAGGTCCTCGCTCGGCATTGCAGCAAGGGTCATCGCCGGCGGGGTGCACGACGGCATGCCCCTGCTCGGCGCATGCCGCGCCTTTGTCGGGGCGGCCGGATCGACCATGGCATTCGAGGCGGCCCTGCGCGGCGTGCCGGCCGTCGCGTACGGGCCTGACGCGGGCGGGGCCCGCGCGGATGCCACCGGCGAGTCGCGCCTTGTGCGGCTTCGCCTGCTGTCCAGGGCCAGCACGGCGGCGGGCCTGCGAGCCAGGATCGGGGCCCTGCTGTCCGCTGGTCCCGGCGCGCGGGCAAGGGCCAGGGCCAGGGCCAGGGCCGAGCTGTCGTCCATGGAAGAGCCGTTCGCGGCGCTGTCAAGGGCAGCGCGGGCGGCCGGGGCAAGGCTGTAGGGGCTCTCCCGCCCGCTCGGTTGCGGCATACTTCACACTGCCGAGGCCGGCGCGGGGAGTGGAAGTAGGCGCGCGGCGGCTGCGAAGTCCTCCCTGCGCGCCTCATGACATGGATGCGCTAGGGCAGTGGTGCCGCGCGCGGAGCCGCGGGCCGATCCGTGATGCGGAGCCATGCAAGCCCCAAGTGCAGGTCAAGGCCTTTTTCACAGGCGAGGGAACTGTCATGCGCTCTGTACGCCAAGTATCTCGCACAGCCTTGTCCCAAACGGATCTCGGCCTCCCATGTACTTGCGCCATCTTTCCCTTCGCCGGTACAGGCTCGGCAGCTTGTTCTCCTTGCGAAGCGGATCGCGCAAATAGTACATCTTCTGCTCGCTGAGGGGCTTGTCGGCATGGTCTCCTATGACTTCCGTAATTTCGTCCGCAATCCAGATGACAAGATCCATCAGCTCGTCGTCCATCTTGTCCATGACGTCGGCGTCGTACCTGATCGCATTGTCGATGATTGCGTCCACAACGGCGTTTTTTGTGTTTGTATCCATCGAGCCGAGTATTCGGCCAACTAGTCCTATCACGTAGTACCGCCCAATTTTGTACCTCAGCAGAAACCGGGCGTTTTTCTCGTCTTTGCCGACGCCGATGCCCTCCCCAATCCGTCTCTTGATTCTGCCAAGCAGGTGGTCAAAGACGCTAGGCACGATGAAATCTTTCGGACCCGCATCCTCGTAGAGGCCGATGAACGGCTGCGACTTATCCGGGTCTTTCGGATCAAACGTGAATATCTTTGACGCCGACAGCTGCATTGACAAATCGGGGCTTCCCGTGTATGCCAGCTTTAGCCGGGCCGCGTCCACATTTCTGATCAGGTACAGTGCTTGCCTGGTTCTAGGGCGCTCGGTCCAGGTCAGCCACAGCCCCCTCTTCCGCTCGAAGAAGAACTTGTCGTAGTCTTTGAACCGCTCCTCGAGCTTTTTCAGGTACGGATGGTTGGATTGCATGTCCGGGTCTTTTATGACATTCTGGTGGTTTGTGCACCTGCTTATGTTTTCGCTAAATTCTGTGTCGCTCGTTTCCGACAGGCGAATCACCAGTCCCGCTCTCGGATCAACGTCGTCCATGTTGGCTATGGTTGTGATGGTCTGGCATCCATTGACTATCTTCAGGTTGTCTATCCACGCAATGCCGGTCTCCTTGTTGTATTCAAAACGCTCGCATATTGCGCTAATGCCGTTGTTGTAGTGCCAGAGTCTTGCAGGCTCGGACTCTACAGTTTCCTTGATTTTTTTGGAAACAACGGACTTCGAACCCAGGGACGATCGTGGGTTTAGGGAAAAAAGTGTCGGGACGCCGACAGATTTGCACACCTCCTTCAGCTCGGAAGCCGGCACGGTGGCGACCATTCTTTTCACCTGCGTACCGGCTGCTGCGCCCACAAAGCACTCTCCTTTGATCAAGCGCAGCTCGCGTGGAGGGGTTTTTGGGTTACCCACATAGGCAATCAGATCCCCGATTTCGAGGAATTCGAATGTTGTATCGCTGGGCATGTTCTGGTCCACCGACGGTGTGATGCTTTTCGCAGATTCGGACAGGGTCGCAGTTGTGACAAAAAGCAGTCGCGTCGAATATTTTTGCTCAACTAGACTCTTATACCGTTTTTGCTGCTCCTGAAAGCGTGAACTGCAGTCGCCGGTATTGGACAGCAGCTTCTTCGGAATCGCGTAAAAGTCAAGGACTGCTTTTGGCTCCACTTTGGACGACCTGTCTTCGCTGAATTTTGCCTGTATGATTGTGACTGTTTTGTTCGCGCAGTCCACATGGAAATAGTCTATTCCCCCGTCGGCCCCCATGGCGTCTTCCAGCGCGTCGTTCACATCCTTGTCTTCGACTCCCAGCACGTTTGAGGCAGACCAGTGTTGGAAGGCCCGGTCGAGATCGCGGTATGTATAATCGTCCCGAATGTGCTTTACTTCCTCCACAAGCACGTGCCGCAGCTCTTCTTCCCTGTCCATTCAGCATGCGGATTTCCTTAATGTATATCAATGTGTCGGTATGCGTGCACCTGCGTCGCTGATTGCACATTTGAACGGTGTTGATCGCCTCCCAATGCGCAGTGTCAAATTAGAACGTGCGTCCAATTGTGCGCTTGCGCGCGTCGGTGCGCATCAAGCATGCGTAAGCCGCCGCGCAAGTGCAGTGGCGATCGCATTGCTCGTAGCATGCTCCGCATCCCGCAAAGGAAAAAGCCGAGGCTCCCACGACAGCGCCTGCCGGCTGTCACTGGGCGGATCGCCCTGCTCAAGCGCCGCGCGGGGGGCGTGTCGGCCGAGGCGGTCCAAAACTTGCACGTGCAGAGCCATAGAATTGCCGGTGCTCGCATGCTTGGGGGCGCCGCCGCCAGCGATCGCCCGCGGATACGCCCACTGCCTGCGGGCGTCCGTCGAGGGCCGCTCAAGCAGGGCGGCCGCAGCCAGGAAGCTGCAAGCGGCGACCACGTGCCGCTTGCCCCGCCGCGTCCCGCTGTCTGTTCCCACACCCCGCCCACCCCTCCCCCCGCAGGGAGCCTGCGCAGGGGCACTCTCCTGCGCGCATGCTCGGGCCTCTTGACGGCACTCGCCGGCGCAGGGCGCTGAGCCGCAGTGCCGGGGCGGGCAGAGCGGCCGTGGGCGCCATTGTCGGTGGCAGCAACGGCCGGTGCCGAATGCGCCAAGGCCAGTGGCGCAACGCAGCTTCGAGCCCTCCCCCAGGCCCAGTTCGGGCCGCATCAACGGCAGGCGCTGGAAGGACAGGGGGCGCAACGCACAAAAGCCGGCGGGCGCGGGCGGCGGCATGGCGGGCGGCGATGCACGGGTAGCAGACGGCGCCGTCCTGCGCGGCGACGTGCGGCTCGGCCGCGGCGCGCGCATAGGCCACGGCTGCATCCTAGAGGGAGACATCGCGGTGGGCGACGGCACGCGCATAGACGACTACTGCACCGTGCGCGGGCGCGTCGAGATCGGCCCGGGCAACTGGATATACCCATACTGCACCATAGGGACGGGCCCGCAGCACTCGGCGCACCTGGAGGATCCCGAGGCCGATCCCGCCGAGAGCCCCGCGCGCGGCAGCATAACAATCGGGTCGGGCAACATCATACGCGAGTACAGCACCGTCCACCTTCCCGCCGTCGATGAGAGCACCTCGATCGGCTCGCGCTGCCACGTGCTGTCGTACTCGCACATAGCGCACGACTGCGCCGTCGGCGACTCCGTCACCATGGCCAACGGGACCACGCTCGGCGGCCACTCGAGCGTCGAGGGCGGGGCCAACCTCGGCTTCAACGTGTCGGTCCACCCGTACTGCCGGATAGGCGCGTACGCCATGGTCGCAATGATGATGCCCGTCGTCAAGGACGTGCTGCCGTACGCGCTGGTCAACCGCCAGAGGCTTGCCGGCGTCAACGAGGAGGGCATGAAGAGGGCCGGCATGACGGCGTCCGACATGGCCGACGTCAGGGCCGCGTACGGGAGGCTCGGCCTGCAGGGCGGCGGTGGGGGCAGGTTCGACGACGAGCTGCGGCGGTTCGTCAAGGCATCCAAGAGGGGCTGCTACCTGCCGGAGATCGTGGGCGGCGCCGAGGGCGGCTCGTCGGACGAGCCGTAGGACTAGCCGGCGCGTCTGCGGCCCTGCAGGGTCCGGGTCCCGGGCCCGCGCGCCGTACGCAGGCGCATGCGCTTTGGCGGGCAGTGCCGCAGACGGGTGCAATGCCGCACAGGGTCGTTGGCGACCTGCCCGAGGCGAACGTGTCCTTTGAGGGGGAGGAGACGCAGAGGCGCTACGAGCGGTTCATGGAGTGTATACGGGACAAGAAGCACAGCCCGGCGCTGCTCGAGATCGGCGCGCCGATCTACCGCCTTGCGGCCACGGGGATCGACAGGGACTACATACTCGAGGCCGCCGAGGGCAAGAAAGCCCGAATTCAGCCGCGGGCGGTGCGCGTCGGTGTGGAACGAGCTGGAAAGACGCGGGGCGGCAGGCCACGGAGCCGCATGGCAGAACAGCCCCCCGTAAGATCGAGGGCGCGATCCGGGCGGGCGCATGCGCTTGGCCGGCCCGAGGGGCGCGATCGATGCGGTGCGGGCGGTTCATGGCGGCAGCTGCATCATTCTGAACGGCGGGGACGGCCCTGCCGAGCCCGCTACTGCTGCTGCTGCTGGCCGGCCGCCCCCTCCTGCGTGCGCGCCGCCGCGGTCGCGTTGAGGATCAGCTCGACGTCCTCGCCGTCCGTGTACCACATGTACTCCCTGAAAAAGTCGCGCACCTCGGCTGTGGTATAGTTCCTGCGGGTCAGCATGTCGTTGACTATCTCGTCCGTGTCGCCATGGCCCCACCTGTACGCCGCCGCAAGCAGGTCGTCGCCCATGCGGACCGCGTCGGCCTGCTCCTCGGTGTAGCCCATTATGTGCACAAAGAACTCGCGTATGTCGCTGCGCAGGTAGCCCCAGTAGAACAGCTCGTCGACTATCTGGTCCTCGGTGTAGTTTAGCTCGATGTACGCATTTGCAAACGACGTGAGCATTGTGTTGTACTCCCCGAGCAGCGTGGTCTTGTTGAGGGCATGGGTCGGCACCGACAGCCCGATGTCGAGCTCGGTAAACTGCGGCGGCTCCACCTCCTGCCCCCGTGCCATCATGTGGTCCAGGTACGTCTGCCCTGTCGCAGCGTACTCGTCTAGGGGCATGGACTTGTTTTTCGACACCGCCATGTATATCTCTGCAACATCGCTACTAAACCCACCTCCGACTATTCTCGCGACGCCCTCCTTCAATATCTTGAACTTCGCCTTTACGGTATAGGTCTCGCCCGGCTGCGCGACCGTGGTCACGTTGTCGGGATCGTAGGGCCTGAAAACGCCGGGGTCGCCCGTCCCTATGTTCGAGACCACATCAAAGACGCTGTCCGGCTGGGAGCGGCCAGACATGGTGCTGACTCCCACCACAAGGCTTGCCAGCGGGTGAACTGCGCCAGGGCCAAATGCGCTCGAGTCGGAGTAGTCCACAGTGAACGTCATCTCTGCCACTTCGCCGACCACGGGATACTTGGAGACTGACAGGGTGTTGTGGTGCCAATGCGGCAGGCGCGGGGCGGAGGTGCTACTGTGCCCCGCCAGGCTCGGTTCTCGGGCATCTGATGCGTCGGAAGCGCGATCCCGGCCGTCCGGGTGCGTCTCCAAGCCTTGCTCCACATCTTTTGTGGGCCCCTCTAGCCAACCGCGGCCCACAAGCGTGTCGAGCGACCCCGTAAACACGCATGCCAGTGCACCTCCAGGCGAGAGCAGCGGTATCCGGCCCTCATTGCACAGTACGTCGACTGCATCCACCCCCGCTTCCAACTGCTTGAGGGGCGCGGGCACGCCGAAATCGGCCGCCGCGGGAGCCAGCACTGCAAGGGCCGTTGCCGCCGCCGTCATCAAGCATGCAACCGTCACGCTACCCACGCATATGCCGCTGAATCGCCGCATAAAAGGATTTGACTGAGGGGCAAGACGGGGAGCGGGTCGCAAAGCGCAAGCATGCAACAAGAGAACGAAGATCTGACCGCACGCAACGTCAGACGCGGCTGTGCTGATCCCCATCATGCTGCCGCATTGTACAAGATGACGGAAAGATGTGCGCCGCGGTGGCCGCGCTAGCGTGCGCAGGAATGATGGCACGAGTGCCGTAGATATGGCTCCGCGCAGCGCACACTCTTGGCCGCATCTCCAAGCCACGGAGCATGCCCCCGCCGCCGCAACCGTGCGCGCCGTATTCCCCGCGCAGGCGGGCGTAATGTCCATGCAGGGGCGCACTGCGGCGAAGCATGTCTCGCGCACGCCATGCCATGAAGCGCAAGGCACACCACGAGCCTGCTTCGTGATGTAAGCCGCGCCGCCGGCAGGCGCGGTTCTAACCTGTGTCGGCAGCCGCTTCATCCTGCCGGTCCTGCAGCGGCTGACACGACTCCCTGCATGTCCACTGCGCGGAGGAGAGTATGAAGGAGCGGCATGCGGGCCTCGGCCGGCAGGCGCGCCCAAGATCAAGTCAGACAAGTAGCAACGCCCACCGGTGCGAGTCCTTCCATGACCTGCCCCATGCAGGGCTCCGGCGGGCGCCCGCGCCACCCCGGTGCGCGCCCCTCCGGCCGCCGCATCCGGCGGCCCGCCGCCCCTCGGCCGCCGGCGGCAGCCCGCACCGAGCTCTGCGTCCAAGTTCGCCGCGCACCCCCGATGCGCAACTCGCAGCCCTAGCACGGATCGAGGCCGTCGATCGTGCAGCTCGTGCCGCCCACGGCATTCGCCGCGCCGCCCCAGGGTCCGGCCGCGGCGCCCGTCACGCCCCCTCCCGGCGGCGCAGCCGGCGCAGCGCGAACCGCTACCGCATCGGACGGCGGAGAGACGACGCTGCCTAGCTGCGCATGGACGCGGAATACATACTCTGCGATCCCGCCGCCCTGCGGGGGCTTGTACTCGAACGAGTTGTGCGGCGTCCGCCCTAGCTGCGCCCACGAGCCGCCCGCCTCCTGCATCTCCACTGTGTAGTATCGGAACAGCGGCGCGTGATCCCAGCCGAGGTAGATGACGGTCCCGGCCGCAGTGTCGGACGGGGCGGCCGCCAAGTTCAGCGGGGCCTGGATAGAGTCTGGAATCCTGACGGTTGCGTTCCCCGAGAAGAGTTGCTGCGGGCCCACCCGCTCGGACACCCTGTACGCCAGCGTCGAGCCGAGCCACTCGGGCCGGACGGCCTGCTCCGCGCCTGCGGGGGAAGCACGGCGCGCTCCTGCCGCCTCGAACTGTCCTCCGTCGATCGACACCTCGAGGCGGTGCCTGCCGCTGCTCCCGACTCCGTTCGTGTCGTGCCACCAAAGGTCTATCTTGTCCGAGGCGGCGCGCAGCGATGCCTCCAGGAGCAGCCCCGGCGGGAGGGATGCGGAACCTAACGGGAGGGTCGTTGCGCGCACGGAGCTCTGCGTCGTGTCGTCCCCCCTGACGCCGACGCGCACCACGTACTCGGTCGACGGCTCTAGGCCGGTCAGCCGGTAGCGAGACTCGGTCACGTTTGCGTCTGCGGTGCGGTTTTGCGGCGAGTCGGCCCTGTTCACGACCACCTTGTATCGGTCGGCGCCCGGGTGGTCGTCCCAGTCTACGACCACGTCCGTGTCGTACGCGTACTTTTCGGTTATCACAATCCTGGTGCCATTCGACGCTTGCATTTCGAGCAGCTCGTGAACCTTCAGGGTGCTGTGCACCGGCGGCGCGCCGGCCAGCAGGCCGCTGATGCCCGGCCCCGCCGCGGCAGGCGGCGGCGGCGGGAATGATGGCGGGGCAGGAACTAGGACTTGCGGGGCCTGCGACATCGGGGCCGTCTCGTTGCGCGGTGCGGCCAGGGCCAGTGACCCGTACGACTGCACCGCGGATGCGGGCGCTGCGCCGCCCTGTCCCTCTTCTCCCGCGCCGCCCTGCGCGCCGCCGCTGCCGCACGTGGCGGTGTACGTCATCGCCTGGCTGACCCGGCGCACGGTGGAGGGCAGCGCGGGCTCGCCGCCGAAGTTGTACCTGTACTGCATGTCAAGCGAGCCGCCCACCGGGATAGGTCCGAGCTGCACCAGGCTTGACGCCGGGGTCCAAGACGGCAGCCCGGCCGCCGCCGACCGCACCTCGGCCACCGAGGGGGGCAGGGTGAACGACGTTGGGCTTCCCCGCGAGTCGAGGCCCGTAATCCGCGAGAATGCAACCGAGAGCGCCGAGATTGGAAGCGTTCCCGTGTTGCGCACGGTCTGGGTGTCGAACCCGCTCGTCCCCGTCCATCTGGGGGTGAACCCCACGTCCAGGAACCTCTTGGCCAGGTCCATCCCGCACGTGCTGGGCACCTGCCCCTCCACCTTCAGGTCGTCAAGGTAGAACCGCTGGTCCCAGTTGGCTATCCAGCTGTCGTGCAGGTGCACGAACACCGTGCACGGGCACCGCCCGGGGTCGAACGACGGCATTGTGATCGACGAGGTGCGCAGGCCCGTGTCCCGCACGACCGTGTCGCGCAGCCCCTGGAAGAGGGCCCCGCGGGCCACGACGTTGCCGGCCGAGTCGCTGACTATCATGTGCAGGTTGTTGGTGTGGCCGCCCGTCGAGTGCCTCAGCCCGGTAAAGCTCTGGAACCGGGCGGTCACGTTGATATCCGCCAGGCTAAGGGACGACGGCACGTCGAACGTCCTGACGGCGCCGGCGTTGCCGAACCAGCAGGTGCGGACGTAGCCCACGTACGCCGACCCGCCGTGCTCCTGCGAGTGCGACAGCGCGTACGCCGTATTGTTCCGGCCGCCGCAGTACATGCGGTTGAGGCTGTCTGACGAGACCTGCCGGTACGTCCAGCCCTCGAGCGAGGCCGCGAACCCGCTAGACAGCGCATCGACCGTGTCGCCGGCCCTGGCGGGCACCGTGCCGTTGATCACGACATCGTCGACCGCCGCATCCGAGGTGGAGTACGACAGCCTTGCCGCGAACCTCACCTTGAAGTCGGTGCTGTCCAGGTAGGGCGCCAGCGACATCGTCTCGCGGTGCCACCCGTCGTCGCCCCCCGACCCGCGACCCCACGTGTACGCCGTGCTCCAGGTCGAGCCGCCGTCGGGCGAGACGTCGACCCGCAGGTAGTCGCCGCGGCGGATGTGGCTGTCGACGAACCGCCAGAACGACAGCTCGGCCGTCTCGTATCCCGACAGATCGACTCCGTCCCCAAGCGTCAAGACGCACTCGGCGGCGCAGTGGCGCACGTTTGCGACCGTGTTGCCGTCAGGGTGGTGCTCCGACGGCTGCCTGCCCTCGTTGGGGGCGCCCGCGCGCCAGTTCGGGGTGCCCGATTCCTCCCACTTGCCGAGCCCGCCGAACCGGTCATGCAGGCGCGTCCCGTCGACGAACCCCATCGCGTGCAGCTCCATCACATTGCGCGCCGAGTGCGCCGGCGCCCGGGCAGACTCCCATGCCGAGTAAAAGTCCTCAAAGCTAGAGTATGTGGCCGCCCTAAACGTGCCGATGATCTCGTCGTCGCCCATGGCCAGGTCGTCGAGCGCCCGGTTCAGCCTGCTGTGGCCTGCCTTGTCGAGCTCGGCGTCGACGAGAGAGTCCTTTATGTCCCACAGGGCGGCCGCGACCTGCCCCTCGACCAAGTGACCCTCGTTGCCCGTCGCGCCCGTCCTGGCGAAGCTCGTCGATACCGTGCGGGGTATGTACTCAATCCTGTCCCGCTCCAGATTTATGTAGACGCCATCGACCCACCGCAGGCTGGAGCTGTTGTCCACCATATGGGGCACAAAGTCGGCCCATCCCTCCGTCCATGCGCAGCTCGAGCCGCTTTGGTTGTGAAGGTAGTGGGGGGACGGGCAGCTCCGATCGGCCGGAAGCCTTCCCGCAGTATCCATTGCATGATGCCCGAACTCGTGCAGTATCGTCCACCTGTTGTGCGAGTCGTCGCCTGCCATCGCTCCGACCCCGTTGAGCCACATGGTGTTGCTTGATGCATCGTACGCGGCAGAGTTATTGCCCCTGTCGGCAAAGTCGCTGGCGCCGGCATTGTGCTGCCACTTTACTGTCAAGGAGGCTTTGTCTATGTCATATCCCTCAAAAAACCGCCGGCCGTCGCTTATCGCGTCTATGATCCGGCCTGCGCCTGCGGTGGGCCACGGCAACGTGATGTTCCTGTCGAGCATGGTTCCGCTAAAATTGCCGGCCACAGGCTCGTCGTGGGCATACAGCGCGCCGGACGTGCCCGCGACGCGCAGCCTACTCCCTTCCGACAGGACGCGCAATACTAGATCGACGGTCGTGCCGTCGCTGGGATCGTCGTTTACGATATTTATGATGTGTACGCCCCGCTCTGGGCCGTGACCGTGCAGGCCTCCGTTGATGCAGACGTGCGCAGCAGGCTTGTCCGCATGGTGGAGGCATCATGATCATATGCGCACACCCTTATTCCGTGTACGGGCATGGGCGCAGTGGTGGAGTATCCCGGCCCGTGCACTCTTCCGGACACGGTGAACAGGCCTGCCCGCTGCTGCTGCTGGCCGGCCGCCCCCGCCTGCGTGCGCGCCGCCGCGGTCGCGTTGAGGATCAGCGCGACATCCTCGTCGTCCGTGTACCACATGTACTCCCTGAAAAAGTCGCGCACCTCGGCTGCGGTATAGTTCCTGCGGGTCAGCATGTCGTGGACTATCTCGTCCGTGTCGCCCTCGCCCCACCTGTACGCCGCCGCAAGCAGGTCGTCTCCCATGCGGACCGCGTCGGCCTGCTCCTCGGTGTAGCCCATTATGTGCACAAAGAACTCGCGTATGTCGCTGCGCAGGTAGCCCCAGTAGAACAGCTCGTCGACTATTTGGTCCTCGGTGTAGTTTAGCTCGATGTACCCATTTGCAAACGACGAGAGCATTGTGTTGTACTCCCCGAGTAGCGTGGTCTTGTTGAGGGCATGGGTCGGCACCGACAGCCCGACGTCGTACTCGGTAAACTGCGGCGGCTGCACCTCCTGCCCCCGTGCCATCATGTGGTCCAGGTACGTCTGCCCTGTCGCAGCGTACTCGTCTAGGGGCATGGACTTGTTTTTCGACACCGCCATGTGTATGTCTAGAAAATCATAATCAAGTCCTAGTCCGACTACTCTTGCGACGCCCTCCTTCAATATCTTGAACTTTGCCTTTACGGTATAGGTCTCGCCCGGCTGCGCGACCGTGGTCACGTTGTCGGGATCGTAGGGCCTGAAAACGCCGGGATCGCCCGTCCCTATGTTCGAGACCACATCAAAGACGCTGTCCGGCTGGGTGCGGCCGGACATGGTGACTCCCACCACAAGGCTTGCTAGCGGGTGAACTGCGCCAGGGCCAAATACACTCGAGTCGGAGTAGGCCACAGTGAACGTCATCTCTGCCACTTCGCCGACCACGGGATACTTGGAGACTGCTAGGGTATTGTGGTGCAGATTCGGCAGGCGCGGGGCGGAGGTGCTACTCTGCCCCGCCAGGCTCGGTTCTCGGGCATCTGATGCGTCGGAAGCGCGATCCCGGCCGTCCGGGTGCGTCTCCGAGCCTTGCTCCACATCTTTTGTGGGCCCCTCTAGCCAACCGCGGTCCACAAGCGTGTCGAGCGACCCCGTAAACACGCATGCCAGTGCCCCTCCAGGCGAGAGCAGCGGTATCCGGCCCTCATTGCACAGTACGTCGACTGCATCCACCCCCGCTTCCAACTGCTTGAGGGGCGTGGGCACGCCGGAATCGGCCGCCGCTGGAGCCAGCACTGCAAGTGCAGCTGCCACCACCGCCGTCATCAAGCATGCAACCGTCACGCTACCCACGTTCAGGCCGCCGAATCGTTGCATAAAAGGATTTGACGGTGCCGCGGCAAGACGCAACCGTCCAGCAAGAGAACGAAGAGCTGCCCGCACGCAACGCTCGGACGCGGCTGATGCTGACCCTCTCACGCCGTCGCGTTGTACAAGCGGATGGAATGACGGGCCTTCGGCGGCCGCGCGTGCGGAGAGGATGGTGGACGCCTAGCTACGGCGCCACGCCGGCACACTCTTGCCCGCATCTCCAAGCCGCGGAGCACGCACCCGCCTCCAACCGCGCGCGCCGTATTCCCACAGGCGGGCGTAACGTCCATGCCGGGGCACTGCTACGGAGCATGTCTCGCGCACGCCAGGCCACGAAGCGCAAAGCACACCATGAGCTTGCTCCGCGATGCGAAGCCGCGCCGCTAGCGAGCGCAGGTGTAACCTGTGCTACAGCCGCCGTATCCGGCCGGCCCCGCACCGCCAGCGCATTCCCTGCATGTTCACGGCGCTGAGGATGGGGAGCATGCGGGCCTCGGCCGGCGGGCGCGCCCAAGATCAAGTCAGTCAAGAAGCGGCTCCCACCCGGTGCCGCCTCTCCGACTTGCCCCATGCAGGGCACGGCGGGCTCCCGCGCCACCCCGGTGCGCGCCCCGTCCGGCCGCCGCATCCGGCGCCCGCGCCGCAACCTCAGCCGCCGGTGTCAACCCGCACCGAGCTCTGCGTCGAGGGATCTCCGCGCACCCCGACTCGCACCTCGTAGATCGAGTACGGATCCAGGCCGTCGATCCTGTAGCTCGTGCCGCCCACGGCATTCACCGCCCAGCCGCTTTCGTCCCCAGGGAATCCCGCGGCCGGCGCGGGGGCGACGGCAACGTCGTACGCGCGGGCTCCGCCGTGCTCGCTCCACCCCAGCGACACCGACGTGCCGTCTATGATCTTTTCGGTGATCACCACCCTCGTGCCGTTCGAGGACGTCATCGCAAACAGCTCGTCGACCGTCAGCGAGTTGCGCGCCGGCGCTGGGGCCGAATCGGACGAGCCCGAGGCCGCCCCCGACGGCGGCGACGCGGCCGGCCTTGCCACGGAGATATTGACGTTGTCCAGGTAGAACTGCTGCTCGGTATGCATCCTCCAGTCGTCGATCGTGTACACGAACACCTCGCACGGGCACGCCGACGCCGGGACGGCCTTGGCGTACACGGTAGCGTCCCTCCACCCGCTGTCGCCCTGGCCCGGCGTCCTCTCGTTGGTATACAGCCGCTCCCAGTGCAGGACGCGCCCCTCCGAGTCGCTTACGATCACGTGCAGGTTGTTTGTTCCCACGACGTTGCTGTACGTGTTAGCGCGCGTGCGGTACTCCAAGTCGATGCGCATGTCCCCGCCGCCGTGCTCGGCTGGAATGCCCACGTTCTTGGATGCCCCCGCGTCGCCGAACCAGCATGTGTTGACGTAGCCGAGATGCGCCGAGCCCCCGTGCTCGGTAGAGCGCGACAGGGCGTACTGGACGTTGTCGGCGGATCCCCAGCCGCAGTACATGGCCGTGGCGCGGGCATGGGTCACATGCTTGTACGACCACCCGTCTAGCGACGACGAGAACGTGCTAGCCGGAACAGCGTGGATCGATGCGTTGCGGACGGTCAGCGTAAACGTCCTGTTGGCCGCCGCGCCGTGCGAATCGGTGGCCGTGACCGTGACGGCGTACGATCCCGACTGCGACTCGCCGGGCACCCACTCGATCATCCCGTTCCCCGACGCGGCAAGGCCGGGCGCGGGCGGGACGGCCGAGGCTGCCACCGACAGGCGGTCGCCGTTGGGGTCGGACGCCCGGGCGTCGTGCCGCAGCCTGCCGGTCTCCGTCACCACCATGTCGGGGATCGGCGGCATGCGCGGCGGCAGGTTCGGCCCAGCGGCCTCGATGCCGATCACCTGCAGGCCGTCGTCGTAGAACGACGTGACCAGGGCGTACAGCGCGGGCCCGATCACCGCCGTCGCAACGCCGCTGGCCGTGTACATCTCGTCAAAGCCGGACGCGCCGTCCGACAGGGCCGCCGCCGGAGCCGGCGAGGCGGGGTTTGTAATGTTGACGACCTGCACTCCGTGGTCCCACATCGAGGCCACCACGGCGTACGTGCTCGCGCCGATGCCGGCTACCGCCACGTCGCTCGCACCGCTGAGCCTCGCAAAGCCGGACGCGCCGTCGGTGGCAGACGAGACGGGGGTCGGCAGGGAGGGGTTCGTAATGTTGACGATCTGGATGCCGCTGTCCGACGACGAGGCGACGACGGCGTACGTTGAGCCGCCGATCTCGGCGACCGCCACGCCCGAGGCGCCGGCCAGCTCGTCAAAGCCGGACGCGCCGTCGGTGGCAGACGAGACGGCGGCCGGGCGGGCGGGGTCTGTAATGTTGACGATTTGGATGCCGCTGTCCGACGACGATGCGACGACGGCGTACGTCGAGCCGCCGATCTCGGCTACCGCAACGCCCGAGGCGCCGGCCAGCTCGTCAAAGCCGGCCGCGCCGTCGGTGGCAGACGAGACAAGGGCCGGCCGGGCAGGGTCGGTGACGTTTGCGATGTAGACGCCCCCCGCGCCCCCTGGCATTGCGGCTATCACGTACGCCGACCCGCCTGCCTCGAACGCGGCGATCCCGCCGGGCTGGCCCGGCCCGTACGTCGAGCCGCCCCCGCCTGCCGCCAGCGACGAGGCAGGGGAGGGGGAGGCTGGATCCGTAATGTTGACCACCTGGATGCCCCCGTCGCGGGGCGAGACGGCCGCAACGTACGCGCCCTCTGCGGCGCCGCCGACGGGCGGCACGACAGCAACGTCCACGGCCCCGCCGAGCCTGTCAAAGCCGCCGCGCCCGTCGACTGCCAGCGAGACGTGCTCCGCCCGGTGGGGGTCGGTGACGTTGACGATCTGGACGCCGTCAAGATACCACCACTCGGGGCGCGAAAAAGCCACCACGGCGTACGTCGAGCCGTCCACCTCGGCCGTGTCGATCCCGCGCGGGTTGGGCGTCATGCCGCCCTGCACGCGGGACGAAAGCGACGATGCCGGCACGGGGCTCGACGGGCCGTACAGTATCGGCGGAAATGCGACTGCAATGTCAAACGATGCATCCCGCCTGTTGCCGCCCCCGTCGACCGCCTTGCACGACACGGCGGTCGTTCCCCACCCGAGCTCGGCGCCCGGCGGGGGCGTGCACTCTACGGGAACGCCCCGCCCCAGGTCGGTCGCCGTCGGCAGGGCATAGTCCGCTACGGCCGGCGCGCCGCCGCGAAGCCGGTGCATCGCAATGTCGCCGGGAACCCCCTCGATCGCGGGCGGAACGGTGTCGGACACCGCAATTAGCTGCGAGGCACTGGCGGTGTTGCCCGACGAGTCGGCTGCACTGTACACCACGACGGCCGTCCCAAGCGGATACAGGCCGCTTGACGACCTGTTGTGCGCAAGGGACGGGGACGGGTCGTAGTTGTCGGCGACCAAAACCGGCGGCAGTCCGACGGATGTCCCGGCGTAGTGCGCCGCCTCTGCGGACATGTCGGCGGTTCCGTTGGAGGCGATCACGGGCGGCATGACGTCGTCGACCCTTATCCTGACCGGCACCGAGTCGGACAGGCCGTGCGCCGTCGCCGTCAGCACGGCCGTAAAGTTTCCGGCTCCGGCCAGTGCGGCCGTTGCCTTGACGACTCCCCTGCCGTCCCCAGCGTCGTCTAGCGCGACCCACACCGACTCGGCCCTGCCCGCATCCTCGGGCAGGAGACCGGCAGAGCCGTTCGGGGTGATCATGCTCCCCCGCACATCGTCCACGGGCGAGAACGCGAGCGAGAGCGAGGCGGCATCGCCGTCCGGGTCAGAGGCGCTGGCATTGACGGCCGCAGTGCGGCCCTCGCCGACGCGCATGCCCTGCACGGCCCCCATGACGGGGGAAGAGTCGGGGCGGAATACGACGTCGACGACTGCGGCCGAATGGTTCTGCGACGGAGAGGTGGCGACGAGCCTCAGGTAGGCGTGGCCGCCTCCCTCCACCCGCACGGCATCGACAGCGGCCTCGCGCCACCCCGCAACAGAGCCGTTGTACGAGGCGGCGCTGGCCCAGGACGAGCCGTCCGCCGAGTGCTGCACGTGCAGGACGGACAGCGGGCCGCCGGCAAGCGAAAAGTTGAACGCCGTGCGGACGTACCCGGACGCGTTCACCGCCGCAACGGCAGTGGCCTCGCAGCCCCTGCCGGTACCGCACCCTGACGAGACGAGCGCCGCCGAGCCGCCGGGGCCCGATGCCGGGGCCACCCTCCAGTTTCCTCCGCCGGACATTATCCAAGAGCCGCTCCCGTTTTCAAGCCCGTCGGCGAACCCGGCGGCGCTGCCGTTTGTCGACAGCAGCAGCGCCTGCACCGTATCCAGGCCGTTGAGGACCATGATGCTCTCCAGCGGCGGACGACCGCCGCCCCTCCAGTCCGCGGCAAAGTCGCCGAACGAGGCGGCCGTATACGCCTCGCCCGGCCCCCTTGCGCCGTACAGCGCGCTCCATATTCCCGCCGTCGCGTTGCCTACCGTGTCGCCGGCCTCGCCGCCGGCCCCGTCGTGGATATCCCACAGGGCAGATGCGACCTGGCCGGCCGAGCCGCCGGCAAAGCTTGACCCGGACGACGTGCCGCGCAGCCGCCACTTTGCGGGCTCGAGATCAAGGGGGTACCGGTGGTCGTGGTACCTGGCCAGCGACTCGCCCAGCGCGAGCGACGGGAAAAAGTACGCCCAGCCGTCCGCCCAGGCGCATGCGTCCGACGCGGCCCGCGCGATGCCCGCAGTGCACTGGCCGCCGCCCGGGTAGGCCGAGCCGGCCGCCGCGTACGCCGTGCGCATCACATGGTGGCCGTACTCGTGCAGTATGGACGCCGGGTACGCCTCGGCCCCATGGCTCGCGCCGCGCTTTACGCCCGACGCGACGGTCATGCTCATGCCGGACGGGTCGTACGAGCTCGGCACGGCAGATCCGGCGTCGTTGAGCCACCGCACGTCGACGTGCGGCGCGTCGCGGCCGGTCGCGTTGCGGACAGTCTCCCGGCCGAGGGACACCGCGTCGAGTATCCAGAGGGCCTTGCGGACGTCCTCCGCCGCGCCCACGTCCGCGTTGCCGAGCCTTGTAATGTAGCCGCCCAGGTCGTCGGTGGCATTGACGCGCACGGCGTACGTTTGGCCCGCCCCGTCGACGATCGTCGCGTGCGGGCCGGCCGCCGAGGCGTTCAGCCACAGGCGGACGGGGTCGCCGTCGTCGTTGTCGATGAATATGTGGCCGCCAAAGTACCCGTCGCCTCCCGTAACCTGGCAGGCCGGCTCGTCGGTGACCACGTGCCGGAGCGTCTTGAACGCGCCCGCCGGCGTGCGGTCGGCCAGGCAGACGGTGGCGCCCGCCTGGGCGCGGATCGATCCGTCCGGCTGGGCGCTGCGCAGCCAGCCGTACGCGAACGTCTCGCCGTAAAAGATGTCGGCCGGATCGGGAAGGCTTCCCGAAGAGCTGCCCGAGACGGCAGGCTCGGCGCCGCCGTCCGGCGGCTGCGCCGATCCCCCGCGCGCCGCCAGCGAGGGATGCTCGGCGAGCAGCCGGTCGCGGTACTCTTGCGGGAGGAACGCGGCGTTCTCGGCCAGCCACTGCGATGCATCCGCCGAGGGCGGAATGGCCCTCTCGAGGTACGGCGCAAGCTGGTCGATCGGGGGAACGCGGGAGTCGGCCTGCGGCTCCCCGCCGCCCGCCCCTTCCCTCTCATGCGGCTCGGCAAGGGCCGATGGGGCGGCCAGGGCAAGGGCAAGCAGTACGACGGTGGCAGGGAGTGCATGCAGGGCGCCGGCGTGCAACGGGCGAGCGGCCGTGCGTCCGGTATTAAGCGATGGGCCGAGGATGCGGGCCGTGATTGAAATCCCTGGGACCCTGGCGCCTCCGGCCCTCCAAGAGGCTGCCCACAGGCCGCCAGTCCACGGATTCCAAGCGTGCGTATTTAGGTCGGCCGTTCGTCAGGCGTGGCCGCCGGCACATGCCGCCCTGCTGCTCGACGCCTGCGGGCCTATCGCCGCCTTGTGCCGCTCCGGGTGCCGCTACCGCGGCCGCGGCCGCGGCGGGCCGGTGATGCATCTTCGGGCCCCTTGACGACGACGATCTCGTCCCCGCGCAGCCTGAAGGTGATGCTCGCCGGCCTGCCGAGCTTGTCCATGACAGGCATCGGCACGGTGCTCTGGTACCCCCTGTTCCCGCAGATGTTCACGCTGACGGTGTACTCGGTGCGGTCGACGCTCCACGTAGGCACGGCCAGGGGTGGCGAAATCCCCATTTAACGGCGCGAAGCCTACCTATACGTAGGCTCGGGCGCCGGCGGCAATGCAGAGGTACGAGACGCAGGACGGCGCGATGAGAAGGGCGCTGGCCGAGGCGCACGCCAGGATCGACTGGCTCGAGGCTGACGGTGCGCGCAAGGACGAAAAGATGGCCGACATGAGGAAAGAGATGACGGTCATGGGCGTGGAGTCAAGGCGCAAGGACGCCGAGATCGAGCTGTACAAGAAGATGCTCGAGGATGCGGGAATCAAGATCAAAAAGCTCGAGTCGAGCGAAAAGTACCACGACGGCCCCAACGTTCCCACGTCGACCGGGTCCCTGACGATGCGGCAGATGCAGAGGCAGGCCGTCGAGACGCGCCGCGCCGCGTCGACCGGCCGGGGCCCGGGCCGCGAGGCCGGCCACGAGGCCGGCCACGAGGGGACCACGGCCAAGATCGCCCCCGGGGCCCCGTCGAGGAGCGCTTCTGCAGGGCGACCCGGTGCCCGGACTGCGGCGGGACGGACCTGAAGGCCGAGACCGT
Source organism: Cenarchaeum sp. (assembly GCA_965242695.1). GTDB lineage: Archaea > Thermoproteota > Nitrososphaeria > Nitrososphaerales > Nitrosopumilaceae > Cenarchaeum. The sequence continues at coordinate 264,574 of CBDESU010000002.1, forward strand.
CACAAAGCAGCTCGTCGACGTGGAGATCAAAAAGATCGAAAAGTGGCTCGTCTTCCGCGACCTTGCATGCAGAGGGTGCGCACCCGGATAAGGGCGCCGCGGGACGGCGCCGTGGACGACACGGTGATGGGATCCAACCTGCTCGCGATCGCCGGCGCCGTGCACGCCCACTGCCACGGCACGGCCGGCACGATCAGCGCGTTCCTGGACGACGGCCTAAACGTCAGTATCAAGCCGCCGGCGGTGGGCGCCGCAATCAACGCCGTCGGGCGAGGCCTGGCCGGGCGCGCGCAGCAGATACGCGACAAGGAGGAGATGCAGGCAAACCCCGCCGAGGCAGACGAGACGGGCATGGTGACGTTCGTCGAAAAGGAGCCCGAGGACGACGGCAGCGCCCCGGGGACGGGCAGGAACCGGCGCCGGCGCGAGGCCAAGCGCGGGTACCTCTGGGTCGTACTGTCTAGGACGGCGGCCCGGGTCCACGCGGACCCGAGCAGGGCCGGCGCCGTCCTAGAGTGCAACTTTCCCGACCGCTGCTACGCCCCCACAGTCCACGACAAGCTCCAGCAGTACTACCACGTGTGCAGGTGCAGCCAGATGGACTACGTCCACCCCGCCCGGCACGCAAGGCATGCGATCATCAGGGCCGCGGCCGACCCCCAGAAAAGGGCAGTGGCCGAGGCCCTGCATGCGCGGTTCGTCTACGTGTTCAGGCGGGCAAGAAAAATGGTCGAGGGCCACGGCGGGGCGTTCCAGGATCCCGACATCAGGAAGAAGGCGCAGTGGCTCGAGGACGAGGTCGCCGCCATAGCCGAGGACTACAGGGAGGCCGGCATCCAAGAGATGTACACCTACCTGCACGGGGCGGCAGGCCACATCGCCACGTTCATGCTGTATCCGGGCCTGTCGCCCGACACGACTGGCGTCGAGCGGTTCATGAAGTGGCTCATCGGCTGGCGCAAGAGCGGCGGCAGGACCGTCACGGCGACGGGCAGGAAAATATTCTCAGACATCGCCACGGTCGCCGGCTCGTACATGGTGCAGGAGCGCAGCTACGCCGACGCGATCAGGGAGGAGCTCGGATCCCCTCCTCCCCCAGAGTACGCCCAGATACGCGCCGAGGGATCCAGGTGGCACCTGTGTGCGCCCAGCCGCCGGCGCGGCCGCGGCCGGCGCGGCCCCCTGCCGGCTCCGGTCGCGCCGCGTGCCGGGGCCGACCCGCTCATCGCCGTGCCGGCGCGCGGGCCGGCGTCGAACGCGTGCGGCGCAGGGGCAAGGCCGGCGGGGCCGGAAAGGCAGGCAAAGCCGGGAACGCCGGCAAAGCCGGCGGGGCCGGAAAGGCAGGCAAGGCCGGCGGGGCCGGAAAGGCAGGCAAAGCCGGCAAAGCAGAGAACTGAAAGAGGGCGTCCCGGCGGAGCGGCACCACGAAGCGCACCCAAACAAAGCCAGCGGTGCTTTGCCGTGGCGGATGTGCCAGGGAAGGCAGCCGCCGCCGAGAAGGCCGGTAGGAAGCGGCCCGCTGCGCGGGCCCGTCCAGCTACCGTTCACGCCGCCCCCGTTGCGGCGCCGAGCGGCCCGGGACCTCCGTCGAACCGGGGGCCGCAGAACCTGGTAGCTGCTGCCTGACCCGATCCAATGGCCTACCGGTCGTCAACGGGACAACGTAAACCCGTACTAGCCCACCTAGCATCCCTGCACTCATATGCCACACAGGAGCAGGTTGACGCCTATGTCGACCTAAATACGCACGTGGGCCGCGTGCGCGGACTTATAGCCTGGGCGCCCGGGCGGCCGGCATGGTTTGCGGTGCAGGTTCGGCCCGTCCCCGGCCGCCGTCCCTGTTGCTTGCCGTTGCCGCCGCGGCCGCCCTGTCGTTGCTCCTGCCTGCTGCGGTGCCGGGGCCGGATGCTGCCCATGCCCAGTCCATGCCCCCGCCGGCCGCCGGGAATTATACCGCCGGCAACTATACCGCCGGCGACGGCCCCGGCGAGTTCAGGGCGCCGGAGGGCGTTGCCCTGTTTGAGAACGGCACGCTCGTCGTTGCCGACACGGGCAACCATCGCATCCAGGTGTTCGGCCCCAACGGCATGTTCCTGTTCGCGTTTGGCTCGGAGGGCGACGGCCCCGGCGAGTTCAGGGCCCCGGCGGCAGTTTCTATCGACTTGTCGGGTGGTCGGCTCGTCGTTGCCGACACGGGCAACCATCGCATCCAGGTGTTCAATTTCAGCGGCGCCCACGTCCTCACGTTCGGCTCGGAGGGCAATGGTACGGGGGAGCTCCGGTTTCCGGCGTCGGCCACCGGAGGCATAAACTTCTTTGATGATTTCGTCGTTGCCGACACGGGCAACCATCGAGTCCAGACCTTCTATGCCAACGGCACTCATGCCCGCACATTGGGATCGCATGCCGATCGTCACTCGTTTGGAACGTACGGCAATGACAGTGACTGGGAGTTTGAGAGCCCAATGGCCGTCCTTAGCCGGCTTGGCAGCTTGGAGTTTGCCGTTGCCGACACGGGCAACGATCGCGTCCAGGTTTTTAACTACCATCACGATCGATTGATCGAGTTGACGTATGAACGGAGTCTAGGATCTCACGGCGACGGCCCTAGGGAGTTTGACGGCCCCAGGTCGCTTGACTGGGCGCGTGGGTCTAGGATGATCGTTGCCGACACGGGCAACGATCGCGTCCAGCAGGTTGCGAGCACCACTACCGTGTTCGACTTTACGTTCGGGTCGCACGGCTCCGGCCCGGGCGAGTTCATGGCGCCGGGGGGCGCATCCATGAACTTTGCCGAAAAGCTTGCCGTCGCCGACACGGGCAACGATCGCGTCCAGGTATTCCATCCAAACCGGACGCTACACTTCATACTTGGGTTGCAGGGCGACGGCAACGGCACGGATCCCGTCCGGCGGCCGCCGCCGGACGGCAACGGGGGCACGCCGCCGCCGGACGGCAACGGGGGCACGCCGCCGCCGGACGGCAACGGGGGCACGCCGCCGCCGGACGGCAACGGGGGCACGCCGCCGCCGGACGGCAACGGGGGCACGCCGCCGCCGGACGGCAACGGGGGCACGCCGCCGCCGGACGGCAACGGGGGCACGCCGCCGCCGGACGGCAACGGGGGCACGCCGCCGCCGGACGGCAACGGGGGCACGCCGCCGCCGGACGGCAACGGGGGCACGCCGCCGCCGGACGGCAACGGGGGCACGCCGCCGCCGGACGGCAACGGGGGCACGCCGCCGCCGGTGCCGCCGGCCGACCTCTCCCACATCGCCCCTGACCGGAACGGCATGCTTCCGCCCAACCAGACCGGGATCTCGAGAGAGGCGGCTACAGTCGAGTTTGCCCTCCGCACCAACTTTACCCGCTCCGGCACCGGGGAGGCGTACACCGGGCAGATCAACGTCACGGTTGCCAGCGACGAGAGGCGGGCGGTAGCCTTGGCCGCTCTTGCGGGGCTTGGGAACGCAAGCGCGGCCGGCAGGATTGGCACCGTCGTGGAGATCGGCAGCCCCGATGCGGACATTGCGCTGGACGGCATCGCGATCATACTGCTCCAAGGCCAGCCGCCGCATGCCAAGCTCTACCACATGGACAGCGCCGGCCGCATAACGGAGGTGCCCGGGTGCGGCAGCGCCGCGGATCCGGCAGGCTGGTTGGGGGGTGCCCCGGCCTCGACGCCGTTCTGCCATGCCGCATCGGGAGGTAGTGCTGAGATGTGGGACTATGCGGTCTACACTTACCGCCTGAGCGCGTTCTTCGCAGTCGGGGCGCCTCTGCTGTTGCCGCCGCCGACGGGCGGCGCGGACAGCTGCTCGATAGGCCTTGCCGACGAGTCACTTGCCGTGAGCGCCGCCCCGGGCAAGGCCTCGCAGCCGGTCCGGCAGACCATAAACAACACGGGCTCGCTGGTCGTCAAGAGCGTCGAGATCAGCGCGACGCGGTGGTTTCTCGATCCCGTGGGCGATCCCCCGCACGGCGCGGATGCCGCATCGCTGCCGTCTACCCTCACCGAGATAAGCACGGTGGATCCTGCCCGCGGCGCGTTCGCGGCCCTGCCCGCGGACGGGACGGCGTCGCTGCCGCTGGATGACGGCCTGCGGCCCGACGGCGAGCGCCACCTGTGGTTCAGGATCAACTTGGACGGGGCGGCGCCCCCGCCGCCGCCCCCCGACGGCGGGCTACTCGTGCAGAGTGTGGAGTATATCGCCGAGTGTGCCGCCCCGCCGCCCTGACGTCAGGGCCGCGGGCTTGAATTTTTTTGGGCGGCCGCGACGCCTAGGGCCGAAGCTTTTATTAATACCCCCTCCCGCGTCGTCGGGTTGCCGACGTCTCGGGCCTTCCTGCCGTTGCTCGCCATTGCCGCTGTGGCGGTGGTGTTGGGCGCCGCCCCGCTTGCGGCCTATGCCGAGACCGGTGGCGATGCAATGGACGGCCTGCGGCCCGGCACGATCGTTGTTGCCGACACTGCCGGCGATCGCGTCCAGGTGTTCAGCCCCGACGGCGCCCATGCCTTTGACATTGGCTCGCGTGGCGCAGGCGACGGGCAGTTCTCGGCGCCCGAGGGCGCCGCGATAAGCGCCGACGGCTTGATTGCCGTTGCCGACACTGGCAACCATCGCGTCCAGGTATTCTATCCGAACGGCACGTTTGCCCGCGCCTTCGGGTCGCAGGGCAGCGCCGTCGGGCAGTTCACGAGCCCCGCAGCCGTTGCGTTCGCGCCGCAGGGCGACCTGCTCGCCGTTGCCGACACGGGCAACCATCGCGTCTACATTTACCACGTCGACGGCGTGCCGGCATTCATGGCCGGGTCGCAGGGCTCTGGCCCCGGCGAGTTCTCGGGGCCGAAGGGCGTGGCGATCACGCGCGATCGCCTGCTCGCCGTTGCCGACACGGGCAACGATCGCGTGCAGGTCTTGGAGCCCGACGGCACGCCCGTATTCGAGTTTGGATCCCGCGGCTCCGGCAACGGGCAGTTTGCGGCCCCCCACGCCGTCGACCTGGACAGGGAGGGCGCGCGGCTCATCGTTGCCGACACGGGCAACCATCGCGTCCAGGTGTTCGATTACGTAGGGCGCGGCGAGGCAAATCAAGCCGCCGAGTTCTCGTTTGCCGTGGGCTCGTTCGGCATTGGTAACGGGCAGTTTGCATCCCCCGCGGCCGCCGCCTTTGATACGGCCGGCGCGCGGCTCATCGTTGCCGACACGGGCAACGACCGCGTCCAGATCCTAGACGGCGCCGACGGCGGGTTCGTTTCCGAGTTCGGGGGACTTGGCGCGGCAAGTGGGCAGCTCGGCTACATGAAGTATCCATCGGCCGCGTTGCCTGCGTTGCCGCCGTCGATCATGTCGGTAGCGCTGCCGGGCGGCGCCGTTGGGGCCGGCGCCGTTGGGGCCGGCGCCGTGGGCGGCATGTCTGGCCATGGGCCGTCTATTTTGCCTCCCCAAGTCAAGTTTAACGCCCCGTTTGCCGTGGTTGATACCGGGCATGACCGTGTCATGTTATTCAGCGGCGAGGGCATCCCTATTCTCCATTTGGGGAATGCAGGTACTGCCCGCGGCGAGTTCCACACCGTGGTGGCGGCCGCCTATTCCCCGTCGGGTGACATGATTGCCGTGGCCGACGAGCACAGGAACCGCATCCTGCTGTTCCACTTCAACGGCACGTTTGCCGACGAGTTCGGATCTGATGATCCCATCCGCGCCAACTTCGGCCGCTCCGGCGGCTCTGGCCCAGGGCAGTTCAACGGGCCCGTGTCCGTGGCATATTCCCCATCGGGCGACAGGATTGCCGTGGCCGATCATGGTAACAATCGCGTCCAGTTGTTTTACCCTGACGGCGACTTTGCCCTCGCGTTTGGCAAGTCAGGTACGGAGATCGGGCAGTTTGATCGGCCGTATTCCGTGTCGTATACACCGTCGGGCGACAGGATAATTGTGGCGCATGAGGGCACTCACGGCGCCCAGATCTTTTACCCCGACGGCACGCCCGCCGGGACGCTTGGATCGTACGGGGGCGGCAGTAACGAGTATCAGTTTCCGCGTTCCGCACAGTATACACCGTCGGGCGACAAGATCGCCATGGCTGATTTCAACAACCACGGCGTTTGGGTTATCGGGGCCTACGGCGCATTCGCTGACAAGTTCGGAACGAGGGGGTACGGCGCCGGACAGGTTAACTCTCCGTACTCGGCTACCTATTCCCCGACCGGCGACGTGATCGCCGTCGCCGACACGGGCAACAGCCGCATCACCCTGTTATTCGCCGACGATGGGGCGCCCGCCGGCGAATTCGGGGAACGGCAACCGGGATCACGTGTCTATTTTCAGTTCCCGCGTGACATTGTGTTCGCGCCGCCGCCCCCACCGCGTTCCCCGTTGCCAGGCATGCTGGCCGTCGCCGACTCCGGCAACGATCGCGTGCAGATGTTTCGGGGCGACGGCACGTTCGCAGGCAAGTTTGGATCCACCGGCAACGGCAGCAGGGAATTCAACAAGCCAGTCGACGCGGCATGGTCGCCGGACGGAAAGAAGATCGCCGTCGCCGACTCCGGCAACGACCGCGTGCAGGTGTTCGCGCCAAACGGCGCCCACATCCTCGCGATCGGCACGTCCGGCACCGGCAACGGGCAGTTTGACGATCCGACTTCCGCGGCATGGTCGCCGGACGGAAAGAAGATCGCCGTCGCCGACTCCGGCAACGATCGCGTGCAGGTGTTCAATGCGACTGACGCCAGCCACATCCGCACGTTCGGCACGTCCGGCACCGGCAACGGGCAATTCAACAAGCCCGTCGCCGCGGCATGGTCGCCCCTTGGCCTTCGCATCGCCGTCGCCGACTCCGGCAACGACCGCGTGCAGGTGTTTCGGCCCGACGGCACGTTTACTCTAAAGTTCGGCGAGCGGGGCACCGGCAACGGGCAGTTTGACGATCCGGCTTCCGCGTCATGGTCGCCGGACGGAAAGAAGATCGCCGTCGCCGACTCCGGCAACGACCGCGTGCAGGTATTCCACGCCAACGGCACGTTCATCCTAAAGTTCGGCGAGCGGGGCACCGGAAACGGGCAGTTTGACGATCCGGCTTCCGCGTCATGGTCGCCGGACGGAAAGAAGATCGCCGTCGCCGACTATAACGACCGCGTGCAGGTATTTCATGCCGACAACGGCACGCTGGACGTCAAGTTCGGCGAGCGTGGCGCCGGAAACGGATACCTTTCGAATCCCCGTTCCGTCGCATTCGCGGACGTGTCGATGCCGTCGCCCGATATAGGCCCTGCCGCGCCCCCTGCCGACATGCTAACGCCTGGCATGATCGTCGCAACAGAGCAGGGCAACCACCGCGTCCAGCTATTCCACGCCAACGGGACGTTCGTATCCGCGTTCGGATCAGAGGGCAGTGCCAACGGCATGTTTACCCGGCCCGCGTCCGCGGCCGTCAATCCGCACGATCACAAGATCGCCGTCGCCGACATGGACAACCACCGCGTCCAGGTATTCCACGCCAACGGGACGTTCAACTTTGCGTTTGGATCGCGGGGCACCGACCACGGAAAGTTCGAGTTTCCGAATTCCGTGGCGTATTCCCCAAGCGGCAAGAAGATCGCCGTCGCCGACTATGGCAACAACCGCATCCAGGTATTTGATGCCGCCAACGGCGCGTTCGACTTTTCGTTTGGATCCTACGGGTTCCAAAACGGCCAGTTCCAAACGCCGCGCGCGGTAGCATACTCCCCGAACGGCGCAAACATTGCGGTTGCCGACGGGTGGAATAACCGCGTGCAGATATTCCACGCCGCCAACGGCGCGCATATCCGCAACGCGGGTTTGGGAGAGGGCACCGCCGACGGCCAATTCAACCTTGTGCGTTCCGTCGCGTATTCCCCCGACGGGAGCAAGATCGTCGCCGTCGATCGCGGAAACAACCGCGTGCAGGTATTCCACGCCGGCAATGGATCCCACGCCCTTACGTTCGGGGCCGAGGGGGCCGGCAACGGTAATTTTAACAAGCCGATCGTCGCCGCATGGTCGCCGGACGGCGCATCAATAGCGGTAGCCGACCAGGGAAACGACCGCATCCAGGTATTCGATGCCGAGACCGGCGCCTTTAACTTCACGCTCGGCGGGCCCGGTACCGTCAACGGCAGGTTTGATCGGCCCATATCCGTCGCGTTCGTTCCGCCGCCAGCGTTCACATATCTCGCTGTCGCCGACCGCGGCAACCACCGCATCCAGATATTCGGTGCGGACACCGGCGCCTTTGTTTCCAAGTTCGGGCAACTCGGCAACGACGACGGGGAGTTCAACCTCCCGACAGGTATCGGGTATTCGCCCGACGGCGAGCGGCTGGCCGTGGGCGACTATTATTCCAGTCACCGCATCCAGGTGTTCGATGCGGACACCGGCGCATTCGTGTTCAAGTTTGGGCAGTTTGGTAGAATCGCAAACGGGTCGCTCAACTACCCGACCGATGCCGCATACTCGCCCGACGGCGAGCGGCTGGCCGTGGCCGACTTTAGAAACCACCGCATCCAGATATTCGATGCGGACACCGGCGCCTTTGTTTCCAAGTTCGGGCAGCGCGGCTACGGCAACGGGTCGTTCTCATATCCGATATCCGTCGCCTACTCGCCCGACGGCGAGCGGCTGGCCGTGGGCGACCAGAGCAGCCGCATCCAGATATTCGATGCGGACACCGGCGCCTTTGTTTCCAAGTTCGGGCGAAGCGGCACCGCCGACGGGTCGTTCGTCGGTATGTTTGGAATTGATTACTCGTTGCCCGACGGCGAGCGGCTGGCCGTGGCCGATCGCTTTAACCACCGCATCCAGGTGTTCGATGCGGACACCGGCGCATTCGTGTTCAAGTTCGGGCAACACGGCAACGCCAGCGGATCGCTCATCTATCCGAGCGATGTGGCCTACTCGCCCGACGGCGAGCGGCTGGCCGTGGCCGATCGCTTTAACCACCGCATCCAGGTGTTCGATGCGGACACCGGCGCATTCGTGTTCAAGTTCGGGCAACACGGCAACGCCGACGGGTCGCTCTCATGGCCGGTGTCCGTCGACTATTCCCCGTTGCCGTAGACGTTCGCTAGGACGGCGCCGGTAGCGGCTTGTTGTCTTGAATTTTTTGACGGTTTCCGTGCAGTGCATGCCCTGGCGGGCCGGACGGGCCCCGCCCCCATGGCCCATGGGGATGGCCGCCGGCGGGCCGGACGGGCCCCGCCCCCGCCCCAGGCGCCGACGTTGATTATTCGTAAGTGATCAGGTGATCTGGCCGCTCTAGACGTACTTTACGAGCTCCTCCCGGTAGTCCTTGCCCTGCGACTTCCACGTCATGACACAGGCGAACAGGTTGCCCATCCACTCCATCGTCTCGACGGCCCGGATGGCCCCGCGTATCTTCCTGTGCACGACGATCTCGCGCAGCCCGCGCTCGGCGATGTTGTTCGTCGGGGGGATGGTGGGGTCCACCACAAACTCGAACAGGTCGCCGGCGGCCCGGTCCAGCTTGCCCATGAACTTGCCGAGGACGGGATCGTCGATGTACTGCCGCGCGATGTACCGCGTCCGCCGGATCAGCCGCCTCCGGGCGGCCTTCCTGGCCCCGATCGTCTTGCACGTCTTGGATGCGGCGACCGCATCGTTGAATATCCTCTCGATCATGCGCGTGACGTGCGCCGCGTTCCAGTCGTCCTGGTTTTTGGCCTGGATGTCGTGCATCTCGCGCAGTATGTGCGCCCAGTAGCGCTGGATGTGGTACGCCCAGTACGCCTGCCACCCGTCGCAGACGATCGTTCCGGCCCACTTTCCGAGCACCTCCTCAAGCACCTTGCGGCCCCTCGAGTCCCGTATGACGTAGACCGCCATGCCCGTGATCGGGTCGGTTATGATCCAGACCCACACCAGCTTGCCGTTGAGGCTGAACTACGTCTCGTCGACGTTGAGTACGTTGCAGGCTAGCAGCATCGCCGCCAGGATCGCGTTTGCCGGCACCGCCAGGGCCTTGCCCGTCCTCTTGACCACGTTGTGGGCGGTGCCGGCCGACATGGGGACGCCCCTGCGGGTCATTTTTTCGGCGATCCTGCGGTTCGTCAGGCGGTCGACAAAGTTTTCGGTCGTCTCCACGACCACGTTCTTGCCGTAGTAAACGAGTTAGGGAATGAGAGTATACGGGGACAAATCTTGGTTGTAGCGGCCAATAGACGGCAATTTTGGCGTCAACGAGGCAAAAAACCGCCCGAATGTCGCCAAACGAGCAGGGGCCACCAATTTTATGGCGCAGGAACATTTTGGGGTGACACTGCAGGGGAAATCGACCTGAAATTGGCAGGAAGGTTCGGGGCCGCGGGCCCGCCGCGCGTCCCGCGGCGGCGCGTGTGATGCCAGCGCGCGGATCAGTTGTAGTACGGAGAGTGCACGACCTTTTTTTCCACCCTGACGGTGCAGCGGCGCGGCCTCGGCCTGTTCTTGTCCCTTGCATACGAGGCGATCGGCACGATCAGGGCGTCGTCGCTCAGCAGAACCTTGCGCACGCCCTTCTTCAGGGCTTCGGTGTCGGCAAACGCGATGTTGGCAATCGCCTTGCGTATCACGCGCCACTGGATCTCGATCGAGTTGAGCTCGGGCGTGTACGGCGGCAGGTACACGAGGACCAGGCGGCCGCCGAACTCTTCCTCCAGGCTCTCAATGTTGCCTGCATGGTGGGCCGATGCGTTGTCGAGGATCGCCATGACCCACTCCCTGCGGGCCAGCTGCTTGCGCAGGAACCACTCGATGGCTTCGCTGTTGATCTTGTCAAAGAACTCTATGTCCAGCTCCCCGTCGTACAGGGCGCCGAGCATGTGGGTCCTCTTGCGGGACAGCGTGACGGGCGCAAACCGCGTCTTTCCGGTCGGGTACCAGCCGCGCTGCATGTTCCACCCCGCGATGAGCGAGGCCGAGTCGATCATGCAAACCGAGCAGCCCTTCCGCCACCCCCTCATGGCGGCGACCCTGCGCTTGAACCTGGCCATTTCCTTCTTGGTGGCCGCCTTGGGGTGCCGCGGCCGCGGAACCCTGCTGGACAGCCCGATGCGGTGCAGCAACAGCTGCATCCCGCGCACGCCGTAGTCCACCTTGAACTCCCTCTTGACGACGGGAATCAGACGCCGCGCCGTCCACGCGTCGCCCGAATAGCCGTGCTTGGCGGGGCCCTCCTCGACTATCTCGTACAGCTTCCTGCACTGGTCGTCGTCAAGGCGGCACCTTGCGCCCTGCCTCTTCTTGAGGTCTAGGGCTGAGGGGCCCTCGCGCGCAACGGCCAGCAGCCAACGGTGCACGGTCGAGTATGGTACCTCTAGCTCGGCCGCAATGGCCGGAATCTCCATGCCCTTCTTGCGTTTTATGCATGCCTTGATGCGGTCTGCCTTTGTCCTGTTGGTTTCCTTCTTGAGCATCTTCTTTAGCTTGCCCACGGGATAGTTGATCAAAAGCTTTCCGCCCTTGGGTATCTCCTTACTTATTCTCATTGCCCGGCAGCGATCTACACCGTGTTTTTAATGTATGCCGCCCCGGCAGGCCACGGCCACCTGCCCCCCTGCATTCTCTCATCTTTAGACTCGTTTACTACGTACGCGCCCTCGTCGGGGAGGCCCGTCTCGGGAGTAAAGCCCTTCAGCCCGCACTTCTTGCAGTCGTACTCGCCGATGGTGTGCTGCGTGGTGACTTCCTTGGGCGGGGGAGGCGTCTCCGTGATGTTTCGGGTGTGCTCACCCGTCCTCTCGATCTCTTCGCTCTTGCACCTGCGGCAGTTCTTCGCCGCGTGCTCCTTGAACTCGGTCGGCTTTGGCTTCCGGGTGGTTCCCTTGTGGCCCTTTTGCCCGCCTGGGCGCCTCGCGGTCGTGTCCGCCGCCTTTTTGGCGCGGGCGGACCGCTTCTTGCGCGCCTTCTCTGCCTTTCCAGACAGGGTGTTGTGCGAGGGGGGGCGTATGCGGCCCGCCGTCGTGCGCGTTTGCGCGCTTGAGGGCCTCGATCTCGGCATCCTTGCGCTCGTTGTCGGCCCTGAGGGCCTCGATCTCGGCATCCTTGCGCTCGTTGTCGGCCCTGAGGGCCTCGATCTCGGCATCCTTGCGCTCGTTGTCGGCCCTGAGGGCCTCGATCTCTGCCCTCAGGGCCTCGATCTCGGCGGCGGCAGGGTGATCGGCCCGCTTCCCATGATCGGGCTTTTCGACCAAGATCGCTTCGCACGCTGTCTTGCGCATGCCGCCTATGCCCCCATACGGTACTTCATCCCCGTTGTGAAGAAAAATCGACCAAAGGGCCAACCAGATCTACACTTGGCACGTCATTTGACGCCTGTAGACCGCCCCGATCACCTGATCACTTACCAAAAAAGTGGCCGTCGTTTGAGCGGGAACATGCGATTGCCAGGCAGATCGAGGACAAGGGCGGCTACATACTGCCGGTTACGATGGACGGCACCAGGGTGCCCGGCCTGCCCACGACAGTATTCTACGAGGATGCCCGCAAAAGGTCCCCGCAGGAGATTGCAGAGGCGTTCGTGCGCCGCCTCCGCCCTGGCCCCGATGCCGACTAGTGCGGCGCGGTCGGGCGGCATGCAGGATCAGCCCGCAAGTCGACCCGGATCAAGCCCGGCGGGCCACTACCCGGCCGTCGGGGCACGTCTCACGCGGGGCGCCGGCGCAAGCCGGGCGCGCAACCCGCCCGAATGCCGCATCCCGCAGCCCCCTCACCCGCCGGTAAGCACGCGCACCGAGCTCTGCGTCGAGGGATCGCCGCGCACCCCGACGCGCACCTCGTACTCCGAGTAGGGATCGAGGCCATCGATCCTGTGGCTCGTCCCGCTTGCTGCGTGCACCTCCCAGCCGTCGTCCCCGTCGGATCCCGAGACGGGCACAACGGCCACATCGTACGCACGGGCGCCGCCGAGCCCGTCCCACCCCAGCGAGACCGACGTGCCGTCTATGATCTTTTCGGTGATCGCAACCCTCGTCCCGTTCGAGAACATCATCGCAAACATCTCGTCGACCGTCAGCGAGTTGCGCGGCGGCGCGGGCGCGGAGCCTGCCGAGCCCGATACCGCGCCCGACGATGGCGGCGCCGACTCGGCCGGCCTTGCAACGGAGATGTCGACGTTGTCCAGGTAGAATTGCTTGTGGTGCTGCATCCTCCAGCCGTCGTGCGTGAATACGAACACCTCGCACGGGCACGCCAACGCCGAAGCCCCCTCGGCGTACACGGTCGCGCTCCTCCACCCGCTGTCCTCCTGGCCCGGTATCCTTTCGTTGGCGTAGATCAGCTCGCTGGCAAGGGCGCGCCCCTCCGAGTCGCTCACAGCCACGTACAGGTTGTTCGATCCCCCGCCGGTCCTGTATATGGTGGCCAGCGTGCGGTAGTCGAGGTCGATGCGCATGTCGCCGCCGCCGTGCCCCGCCGGAACGTCCACGCTCTTGGCCGCCCCCGCGTTGCCGAACCAGCACTTCGAGTTGACGTAGTCTAGGTGCGCCGAGCCTCCGCGCTCGGCCGAGCGCGACAGCCCGTACTGGACGCTGCCGGCCCAGCCCTGGCCGCAGTGCGCGGCCATGTTGCGGGTGTCGACGACGTGCTTGTACGCCCACCCGTCGAGCGACGACGAGAACGCGCTCGTCGGAACGGCGTGCACCGATGCGTTGCGGACGGTCAGCGCAAACGTCCTGTTCGCCGACGCGCCGTGCGAATCGGTCGCCGCGACCGTGACCGAGTACAGGCCCGACTGCGACTCGCCGGGCACCCACTCGAGTGCCCCGTCCCCGGACACGGCAAGGCCGGGCGCGGACGGGACGGCCGAGGCTTCCACCGACAGGCGGTCGCCGTTGGGGTCGGACGCCCGAGCATCGTGCCGCAGCCTGTTCGTCTCCGTCACCGCCATGTCGGGGATCGGCCGAATGCGCGGCGGCAGGTTCGGCGCCGCCGCCTCGATGCCGACGACCTGCAGGCCGTCGTCGTAGAGCGACGTGACCAGGGCGTACAGCGCGGGCCCAATCACCGCCGTCGCCACGCCGTTGGGCGTGTACAGCTCGTCGAACCCGCCGGCGCCGTCGGCCAGGGCCGCCACCGGGGCCGGCGAGGCCGGGTCCGTAATGTTGACTATCTGAACTCCTCCGTCCGGGTGCACCGCCGCATACCAGCGCGAGCTGGTCGCAAAGTCCGGCGCCGCCACGACGGCGTACGTGTTCGAGCCGATGCCCGCTATCGCCACGTCGCTTGCGCCGTTGAGCTTTGCAAAGCCGGCCGCGCCGTCGGTCGCAGACGAGACGGGAACCGGCAGGGCGGGGTTTGTAATGTTGATCACCTGGATGCCGCTGTCCCGCGTCGATGCGACGACGGCGTACGTAGAGCGGCCGATCTCGGCGACTGCCACCCCCGAGGCTCCTGCCAGCTCGTCAAAGCCGGCCGCGCCGTCGGTCGCAGACGAGACGGCCGCCGGGCGGGCGGGATCCGTAATGTTGATTATCTGCACCCCGTCGTCCGACGACGAGGCGACGACGGCGTACGTATTCCCGCCGATGCCGGCGACTGCCACCCCCGAGGCTCCTGCCAGCTCGTCAAAGCCGGCCGCGCCGTCGGTCGCAGACGAGACGAGGGACGGCCGTTCGGGGTCGGTGACGTTTGCGATGTAGACGCCCCCGGTCCACGGCATCGCGGCTATCACGTACGCCGACCCGGCGCCCTCGAACGCGGCGATTCCTCCGTCCTGGCCGGGGCCCGACGTGTAGCCGCTCCCCCCCACCGCCAGCGACGAGGCAGGGGACGGGAGGGCGGGGTTTGTAATGTTGATCACCTGGATGCCCCTGTCGCGGGGAGAGACGGCTACTGCGAACGTGCCCGTGCCGTTCCCGGCGGCCGGCACGACCGCGACGTCCATCGCCCCGGCGAGCCTGTCAAAGCCGCCCCGCCCGTCGCTGATCCACGAGACGTGCTCGGGGCGGTACGGGTCGGTGACGTTGACGATCTGGACGCCGTCGTAGTTCCACCACTCGGGGCGCGAAAACGCCACCACGGCGTACGTCGAGCCGTCCACCTCTGCCGTGTCGATCCCGCGCGGGCTGGCCATCATCCCGCCCTGCACGCGAGCCGAAAGCGACGACACCGGCACGGGGCTCGACGGGCCGTGCAGTATGGAAGGGAGCGCAACGGCAATGTTGAACGATGCAACCCGCCTGTTGCCGCTCTCGTCGACCGCCTCGCACGACACGGCGGTCGCGCCGTACCCGAGATCGGTGCCCGGCGGGGGCGTGCACTCTACGGGAACGCCCCGCCCCAGGTCGGTCGCCGTAGGCGGGGCGTAGTCCGCGACTGCCGGCGCGCCGCCCCGCAGCCGGTGCAGCGCAATGTCGCCGGGGACTCCCCCGATCGCCGGCGGGATCGTATCGGACACTGCAATCCGCTGCGATGCGCCCGCGCTGTTGCCCGACGAGTCGGCCGCGCTGTACAGCACGACTGTGGTCCCTATACGATACAGGCCGCTTGACGACCTGTTGTGCGCAAGGGACGGGGACGGATCGTAGTTGTCGGCGACCAGAACCGGCTCCAGTACGACGGGGGTGCCTTCATAGTGCGCCGCCTCTGCGGCCCTGTCTGCAGTCCCGTTGGCGATCACGGGCGGCATGACGTCGTCGACGCGTATTCTGACCGGCGCGGAGTCGGACAGGCCGTGAGCCGTCGCAGTCAGCACGGCCGTAAAGTTTCCGGCTCCGGCCTGCGCGGCCCGCGCCTTGACTATCCCCCTGCCGTCCCCGACGTCGTCTAGTGTGACCCACACCGACTCGGCCCTGCCGGCGCCGTCTGGCAGGAGCCCGGCCGAGCCGTTCGGGGTGATCGTACTCCCCCGCACGTCGTCCACGGGCGAGAACGCAAGCGAGAGCGAGACGGCATCGCCGTCGGGATCCGAGGCGCCGACAATGGCGGCCCCTGCGCGGCCCTCGCCGATGCGCATGCCCTGCACGGCCCCCACAACGGGGGGCGAGTCGGAGCGGAACACTATATCGTCGACAACGGCTGAATGGTTCTGCGACGGGGAGTGGGCGACGAGCCTCAGGTAGGCGCTGTCCCCTTCCACCCGCACGGCATCGACAGCGGCCTCGCGCCATCCCGCAACCGAGCCGTTGTACGAGGCGGCCGTGGCCCAGGACGAGCCGTCGGCCGAGTGCTGCACGTCCAGAACCGACAGCGGGCCGCCGGCAAGCGAAAAGTTGAACGTGGTGCGGACGTATGCGGACGCGTTCACGGCCGCAATGGCCGTGGCCTCGCAGCCCCTGTCCGCGCCGCACCCGGACGAGGCGAGTGCTGCCGAGTCGTCGTGCCCTGCCGCCGGCGCTGCGCGCCAGTTGCCGCCGCCGGACATTATCCAAGAGCCGGCCCCGCCTTCAAACCCGTCGGCGAACCTGGCCGCACTCCCGTTCGCCGCCTCTGCAAGCAGCAGCGACCGCACCGTCTCTAGGCCGTTGAGGACCATGATGCTCTCGAGCCGCGGATGCCCGCCGGCCCTCCAGTCCGCGGCAAAGCCGCCGAACGACGCTGCCGTATACGCCTCGCCCGGCCCCCTTGCGCCGTGCAGCGTACTCCATATTCCCGCCGTCGCGTTGCCCACCGTGTCGCCGGCCTCGCCTCCGGCCCCGTCGTGGATGTCCCACAGTGCAGCTGCGACCTGGCCGGCCGAGCCGCCTGCAAAGCTCGACCCTGCAGACGAGCCGCGCAGCCGCCACTTTGCCGGCTCTAGGTCAAGGGGGTACCGCTGGTCGTGGTATCTGGCCAGCGAGTCGCCCAGCGCGAGCGACGGGAAAAAGTAGGCCCAGCCGTCCGCCCAGGCGCATGCGTCCGACGCGGCCCGTATGATCCCCGCCGTGCACTGGCCGCCTCCCGGGTAGGCCGAGCCGGCCGCCGCGTACGCCGTGCGCATCACGTGGTGGCCGTACTCGTGCAGTATGGACGCCGGGTACGCCTCGGCCCCGTGGCTCGCCCCGCGCTTCACATTCGACGCCACTGTCATGTTCATGCCGGATGGGTCGTATGAGCTCGGCGCGGCCGAGCGGGGGTCGTTTAGCCACCTCACATGGACATGCGGCGTGTCGCGGCCGGTCGCGTTGCGTACCGTCTCCCAGCCGAGCGAGACCGAGTCGAGTATCCAGAGCGCCTTGCGAATGTCCTTCGTTGCGCCCATGTCCGCGTTGCCGAGCCGCGTAATGTAGCCGTCCAGGTCGTCGGTGGCGTTGACCTGCATATGGTACGCCCTGCCCGCCCCGTCGATGACCGTCCCGCGCGGGTTGACGGCCGAGACGTTCAGCCACAGGCGGACGGGATCGCCGTAGTCGTTGTCAATGAAGATGTGGCCGCCAAAGTACCCGTCGCTTCCCGTAACCTGGCAGGCCGGCTCGTCGGTGATCGCATGCCTGAGGGTCTCGAGCTCGCCCTGCTGCGCGCGGTCGGCCAGGCAGACGGTCGCGCCGGGCTGGGCGCGGATCGATCCGTCGGGCTGGGCGGCGCGCAGCCAGCCGTACGCGAACGTCTCGCCGTCGTATATGTCGGCGGGATCTGGAAGGCTGGGCGAGGAGCTGCCCGAGACGGCAGGAGGCGGGCCGCCGGGCTGGGGCTGCGCCGATCCAGTGCGCGCCGCCAGCGAGGGATGCTCGGCGAGCAGCAGGTCGCGGTACCCCTGCGGCAAGAACCCGGCGTTGTCGGCCAGCCACTGCGATGCGTCCGCCGAGGGCGGGATCACCCTCTCAAGGTACGGCGCCAGCTGGTCCATGGGCGGAACGCGGGCGTCGGCATGCGGCCTCTCGCCGCCTTCCTCCTGCGCATGCGAGGCGGCAAGGGGCGCCGGGGCGCCAAGGGCGAGGGCGAGCAGTGCGACAATGACCGGGACGGCATGCAGGGCGCTGGCGTGCAACGGACGCTCCGCCGTGCGGCCTGTATTAAGAGATCCGGGAGGGCAGCTCGCCGGCGCGATCGGCCGGCACTGGCTTGCGCGCCTCGCGTACAACGCGGCGCGTGCGCGCAGCGTGCGGCCGTGTGCGCAGGGGTGTGCGTACGCGGCAAGGAATCCCGGATCGGAGCCGGTCGCAGGTGCCGCGGCAGGCCGATCAACGCGTGCGCAAACATCATGCGCCTCGGGTTTGGCCGCCCGGGGAGGAGGGCCAGGCGGCGGCGGATTGCCGCGTCTGGCGGCCGTGGGAAGAGGAGAGCAATCAGCAGGGCGGCCAACGGAGCCTACCGGGCGGCGGCACAGCCGGCGCCGATGCCGCGCGGCAAGAACGCCGATGCGATCGGGCGCGATCATCCCTGCCATCTGAACTCCCCCCTCGGTGACCCTCCACATAGGGCTACTTTTTGTACAACAGACGATGCCGCGGCAAGGCGCAAGCGTGCAACAAGAGAGCGAAGAGCTGCCTGCACGCATACGCTCGGACGCGGCTGATGCGGATCCCCCTCGCCGTCATATTGTACAGGCGGACGGAGGCATGGGTTGTGAGGCGACATAGCCTGCGCATTCGGGGAGGATGTCGAGGGCGGCGGCGTGCCGTGCAGCTCTTGTCAGCCTCTCCAAGCCGTGTAGCGCCCTCCCCTCCGCTCTGTGCGCGCCGTATTACCTCCACAGGCCGCCAATCCACGGATTCCAAGCCAGCACGTCGTTTTTATGGCAGGGCCCTTGGCGCGGGTTCGTGCCAGCCGCGACACGGGCCGCCGTTGCGATTGCTGCGGTCGCCGTCGCCGCGGCGGCATACGCGGCGCCCGCAGAGGCCGCCGCCGGCGCGCAGGACGGCCTGGACGCCGCCGAGGTGCTTCCCCCAACGGACCCGCTGGCGCGGTACCTAGAGAGGGTCATCCCCGACGAGGCAAGCGCCCGGCAGTGGCTGGCCGACCACGCGCCACACCTTCCTGCCGAGTACCGCGACAGGCTGCTGGCGGAAAATCCGTCCCTGGCCTCGCGGACGGGGACGGCGCCGCCGGCCGCCTCTGGCCAGAGCTCGATACAGTACCCCGACATTACGGAGGTCTACGACGGCGAGACGTTCGCGTACGGAGCCCTGCGCAGCGCATCGCCCGACGGCGCGCTGCGCGACCAGCCCGGCATCACGGTATGCCTTGTCGACCGGCTGGCATCCGGCTCGTTCGCCCCGCTGCACGACGTCGTCACGTTCGAGCCGGCCTGCCAGGTCACGGACATGGACGGGGCGTTCTGGGGGCACATATTCATCTACGGCGACCACGGCGATCCGGTCGACCTGTGGCTGAACGTGTCCGCCGCCGCCCCCGCCGGCAGGGTCGTAGACGGTACGGGCAGGACGTACGCCGCATACGTCGACGCATCCGACGGCCTGGACGGCTACCTCACGGGGCTCGGCGCCACAACCATGGACGGGGACGACGGCATGCGCAGGACGTTTTGGATACTCGACTCGGTCGCCCTCGGGCGCGAGGCCGCGCACAACGCGACAGGCCGCGCGATGCCGCCCCTGGACATAGTATGGCTCAACGACACGAGGTCGCGCGTGCCGAGCTCGTACGACGGCACGGGCATGAACATGACCGTCTCGTCGTCCGTAAAGCGCGGCGCAAGCCACGGGGCCGAGGCCTACCCGGCGTCCATCCTGCACGAGTACGGGCACCATGTAATGCGCGACGCCCGCGGGGCGACCGGATCGGCGGTCCCCGGCAGCGCCGCCTGCTCGGATGCAATCATGAGGCAGACCACTCCGGCCTGCGCCTGGTCCGAGGGCTGGGCCCACTTCTTCCCGGCGCTTGCCCTGGACGGCCGGCTCCTGCAGTACCAGGAGCAGCGCTATCCGATCGACCTGGAGGCGGCAAAGTGGAGGGTGCGCGGGCAGTCGGGGGCCGGCTTTGCGGACGGCTCGGCCGGCCGGGTCGCCTCGGCCCTGTGGGACCTGCGCGATGCGGCCAACGAGGGCGGCGACACAGTGGACAACGCGACGGCCGCTGTATGGGCGTCCCTGTACGGAGCGGGAAACGGCAGCGCGGCGCGCACCCCCGCAGCGTTCTCCGACTTTGCGGCAGGCTGGAGCCGCGCTGCGCCAGGCCACCCGCCGCTCGGCAGCGTCATGGTCCTCAACGGGCTCGCCTCGATCCCGCAGCTGCTGGCCGCATCGGCCGGCACGGGGCGGTTCCACGACGGGTTCGAGTCGGGCACCGGCTCGTGGGCGATGTCGGGCGGCGGAAACTGGCGCGCGGCGCCGGCCGCGGGCCAGAACGGCTCGGCGGCCCTCGTGTCGTCCGGGTGCGCCCCGTCCGCCGGCGGCTGCGTGGCGACCGTACTCGAGGCGATAAACTCGACCGGATACGCGCGCGCCTCGCTGCGCATGTCGCTCGCCGGCGGCCCGTCGTCGGCCGTGGCCCTGCAGCACTCTGCGGACGGCCTGTCCTGGGCCAACGCGTCCTCGCACAACGGCACGATATCCGGCTGGCGCGGCGCAGACGTCGATGCGATACGGCTGGGAGCCGAGGGGGATCCGGCCCGCTCGTACTTTAGGCTCGTCGCATTCTCCGGCGAGGCGAACCAGTCGGCCGCAGTCGACCACATCATGATCCGCGCCGACTCTGCCCCCACGGTCTCCGTCGCGCCGAGCGTCCGCATCGGGCACGACCGCCTGCACAGGCTCGCCGTCGGCGCCTCCGACCCCGACGGGGATGCCGTGTCCCTCTCGCTGGAGATCGGCGCCGGCGCCGCTCCAAGCGGGGTGTCCGCTGTCCTGCGCGACCTTGGAAACGGCACCGGCATCGCAGAGGTGCGGGCATCCCCGTCGAGCGCGGGGAACTTTGCGGCTACCGTAACCGCGACCGCGCACGGCCTGTCGCGCTCGGCCCCGCTGGCCATAGCCGTCGACGACGTAGAGCCGCCGGCCATAGGCGGCGACACCGGCCACAGGACCGTCGAGGCGACCGCCCTGCCCGCCACGCCCGTCATACTGGGCCCCGTCAACGCCACCGACAACCACGATCCCCGCCCGTCCCTTGCGCACAGCCGCGCGCCGGGCGGCGCGTACCCGCTTGGAACGACGATCATACGGTACAATGCCACCGACGCGTCGGGCAACACCGCGGCGATACTCCAGAACGTGACCGTACTCGACACCACGCGGCCGGCGTTTGGCGCCATCGGGCCGCTTGCCGTGCGGCTCGGGATCAGCGGGGCGCCGGCGCCCGTCGACTATGCCGTCCCCGCGGCGACCGACCTAGAGGGGCCGGTCCCCGTGCGCTGCGATCCGCCGCCGGGATCGCTGTTTTCGGCCGGCACGACGAGCGTGTCGTGCACCGCGTCCGACGGGAGGGGAAACACCGCGACTGCCACGTTCGCCGTCACCGCGGCGCCGCCTCCCGCGCTGAACCACCCGTCGAGCCCCGTCCCGGTCTCGGCGTTCCGCATGGACAACCCCCGCGGGAGCGACACGGCCGAGTTCAACGGATCCACGTACGCCGCCGTGGCCTACTCTTATCCCGTATGGTGGTACGCCGACGGCGTCATGATCATCGACATTACCGACCCGCACCGCCCCGCGTACGCCTCGTCCCCGCGAGACGGGCACGACGGGTTTGGCACGCTTGGCGGGGCAAGGGACGTGGCGCTTGCGATCGTCGACGGCGGGATGTACGCGGCGGCCGTGTCGGCCGGCGACGGGGCAATCCAGGTGATCAACGCCACGAACCCGGCCCGCCCGGCCCCCCTCCCGTCGCTCGCGGTGCCGCGGTCGGGCAGCGCGGGCGATCCCGGGCACGGCGCGGCAATCACGTCGTTCAGGTCGGGCGCGTCGACGTACGTGGCGGCCGCCGTCCCGGGCTACGGCCGGGGCGGGGGCCTCTACATTGCAAACATTACCGACCCCGCCTCGCCCGTCCTCTTGTCGTCGGCCGTCAACGGCACGGGCGGGTTCGACACGCTCGCCGGCGCGTCCGGCGTCGACGTGGCGCGCATCGGGTCCTCGACGTACGCCGTCGTCGCATCGTCCTGGGACGGCGGGATCCAGATAGTCGACATTACGAGCCCCGCATCTCCGGCGGCCGTCGCATCGGCGAGGGACGGGATCGGCGGGTTTGACGAGCTCGCGGGGGCATCGTCTGTCGCCATAGCCCATATCGGCCCGTCGACGTACGCCGTCGTCGCGGCGGCGAGGGACGACGGCGTCCAGATCATCAACATTACCGACCCCGCCTCGCCGGCGGCCGTCGCATCGGCGGGGGACGGGACCGGCGGGTTTGAAAAGCTCGACGGCGCGTCGGACGTGGCGATCGCATCCCTCGGGGGCGCCACGTACGCCGTCGTGGCCTCGCCCGACCGTGCGACCAGCACGTACTGGTACGCGGCGGTCCACCCCGACAGCGGCGTCCAGATCATCAACATTACCGACCCCGCCTCGCCGTCCCCCGCCGCGGCCCTGACCGACGGCGCCGGCGGGTTCGACGAGCTGTACACTGCGAGCGGCGTGTCCGTGGCCGCCGTGGGGCCCGCCCTGTACGCGGTCGTCTCGTCGCTCTACGACGACGGCCTGCAGATCGTCGGCATCGGCGCGGCGCAGCCCAACCTGCCGCCCGCCGTCGACGTATCCCCGAACGCGACCGTGCTCGAAACGGGCCGCCTCCGGCACGCCGTCCACGCGCACGACCCGAACGCCGACCGCCTCAACGTCACCGTGTCCTCGAGCCCGCCGGCGCCCGGCCTTGCGCTGTCCGGGGACGGGGCCGTCGTGTGGACGCCCGGCGAGTCGCAGTCGGGCTCGTACACCGTAAGCATTACCGCCGTCGACCCGCACGGCGCGTCCGCGAGCGGGCAGTTCGAGCTGGCCGTATCCGACGCGTCCGTCTCGCACAGGTCGCACGATGCGTTCGCATCGTCGCTCGGCGGGTGGTCGTACAAGCAGGTCTGGGATCCCGGGGGCGACAGGACCTGCGGGGCCACCTCGCACGTCGTGCAGTACGGCATGCGGCACTCTGCCGAGCACGGCGGCTCGGCGCACGTCAGCGGCAACGGAAACTGCTGGAAGGGCAGCGCTGGGGCCGCCCGCAGCGTGTCCGTCCCCCCGTCTCACACGGGGGGCGACATCCGCATCGACCTCGAGTTCCGCACCGGCAGCATCATATACAGGACGGGGAGCTGGACGAACAACCTGGCCGTCGACGTGACCGACTCGCAGGGGCGCTCCCTCGCGGACGAGCCCCTGTACGGGAGCGAGAGGGTGCCCGGCCAGGGCGACAGCGGCTGGTCGAGCGCGACCGTGTACGCAAGGGGCGTCGACTCGTCGGCATGCCCGTGCGAGGTGTACGTGCACTTCCACGACTTCTGGGAGATGAACCACGGGCAGAACTTTTACCTGGACAACGTCAACATCACCGTGTCAAAGCCGGCCGCCGTTGCGGCCGGCGCCGGCGGCGCCGGCGGCGCCGGCGGGGCGGCCGGCCAGGCCGGCGACGAGGCGCACCGGGAACGGGAGCGCAGCCCGCCGGCGATCGACGCGGCGTCCCCCGCGGCCCACGCCAACGGGACGCGCGTGGCGATCACCGACAGGATCGTCTACGGCACGACCGTGTCGCTGGCGTGGGACGCATACGGCGGGGCCAAGGGCCTGCTGTACGATGTCGTCGCGGTGTCGGCCCGCGGCGGCGGGGAGGTAGCGGCATCGGCCATAGTAGATGGCACGTCCGGCCAGCTAGACGGCCTAGAGCCGAACACGCGCTACGAGATCAGCGTCGAGGTGCGCGGCGAGCCGGACACGCGCAGCACCGTGCTGGCAGCGACATGGGAGTGAGGCGGCGCGGGGCAGGGCCGTCCTGCCAGGCGGCGCCCCTGCGGCCCCGCCCGGCGCCTAGGCCCGCGAGGCCCCGCGCCGCACGCAGGTGCAAACGCTTTAACGGGGCCCAGCCACAGGCGGAGGCAATGGCGGCGAAGGCCCCCACGTACAACGTTCTCCTCCCGGTGCGCAACGGGGAGGCGACCATCGAGACAACAATGGACAGCATCCTAGGCCAGTCTCTGCCCCCGTCGGCCGTAAGCGTGGCAGAGGACGGCTCGACGGACGACACGGCCGCAATACTGGGGCGGTACGAGAAGGACTACCCCGGCACTGTCCGCGTAACACACACGGGCAGCACGACGACGGACTTTACGCGAATCCCGCGGCTCCTCAACATGGGCCTGGACAGGAGGTACGACTACCACATGCTCGGCGCCGGCGACTGCGACTTCGCGAGGGACTATGCGGAGATCATCGTGTCCAGAATGGAGTCCGATCCGTCCATAGCGGTGGCATCGGGCGACTACAACGACCCGCCCGCCCACGACCCGCGCGGGGCGGGCCGGTTCGTCAGGCAGGCGTGGTTTTTTTCCGAGCGCGGCCGCTATCCGGAGATGGTCGGGTTCGAGCCGGAGACCGTGCTCAGGGCGAAGATGTCCGGCATGTCGGCCGCCGTCTACGCCGATGCCAGGTACGTCCACCTAGACAGGCTGGGCCACAGCCACAACTTTTCCGAGTTCGGGCACTCGATGAGGGCGCTCGGGTACCATCCGCTGTACGCGCTCGGCAGGTGCGCCAAGTGCATGCTCGGCTCGGACATTCCGAGGAGGGGCGCGCTCAACATGCTGTGGCAGTACGCGGCGTACCGGCCCTCGGGCGGCTACTACTCGGCGTATCCGGCCGAGTTCCGCGCGGGCGTGCGCCGCATGCAGTCCGCGGCGATCAGGCGGGCGCTCGGCCTCGGCCTCCGCGCTAGCCGAGGCGGCGCGCCCGCATCGGAGAAGAGGCCGTTCACCGTGGTCGTGCCGTTCCGCGACACGCCCGCGGGCCGCGCCTTTGCCAAGAGGTCGCTCCCGTCGGCCGCCGCCCTGGGCCCCGACGAGATCGTCGTCGGCGTCGACGCCCCGGCCGCGCCCGGCCTGGAAGAGTTCCTGGCCGGCGCGGCGGCGGCGGCGGAGGGCGGCGGCGCGCGCCGCGTCCCGCTGCGCGCCGTGCCGGTGGAGCGCTCCGGCGAGTGGCGCATGCATGCCGCCCATGTGGTCCACGAGTGCCTTTCGCGGTGCCGCACCGATGCCGTCCTGCTGTACAACATCGACACCGTCCTGCGCCCTGGCGCGCTCGGCGGCCTCTCCGCCGTCGGCAGGGACGGCGTCTCGCTCGTCTCGTACGCCCTGCGCATGCGCACCGACAGCCCGGGCGCGCGCCTGCGGTACCTGGCGTACCGCGCGCGCTCGCGCGTGCGCGGCACGGCCAACTCGGGCATGTTCTGGCTGCACCTCCCAGACTACCGCTCCCGAATAGACCCCGCCGAATACGCAACCATAGCCAACGGCTTTGACACGTACATATTCGAGGCCATGGCGGCCGGCCCCGGCACCCGCGCAGTCACTGTCGGGACGCTCGGCGTCGACGCCATGGACCGCGAGAACGGCGATCTGGAGTGGAGGCAGTTCGGGTACGGCCTGTGGCTGTACGCGCGCCGGAGCCGGGCGGGCGGAGGGCGGGCATCGGCGCTGCGCGGCGCGGCGGCCATCCTAAAGCACGCCGCGGTCAACTGCCACCCGTACAGCCTGAAGGGGTGGAACTGGGCAAGGTCCCACCCCGAGTCCGAGCCGGTCAGGATCGCCGCCAAGTCGGACTACATCGAGTGGACGACGTACCACGAGCCGGGGCAGGTTCGCAGCCTGGCCGACTGGCCCGAGAGAGGCACGGGGTTTGCCGGGTAGCGGCCAGCGGAAGGGCGTGGCATGGGGTGCGGGCGCCGTCCCCTAGCAGGACGGCCGCGGAACGGACGGCGGCGCCGGCCGCATCCCGCGGACCGTGAAAGCGACAGAGTGCGGAGGCGCCGGGGCGTTGCCGCAACCTGCGCGCCGCCGCCCGATCACGGCGGCGCCGGCCGCCCCTCGACAAGCGCGAGCATGCGGCGGTGGAACTCTTCCTCGGCGAACCCCTTGGCATGCTCGCGCAGGCGCGGCAGGTACGAGTCGTACCGGCCGTCGGCGGCGGCGCGCACCTTTTCGGCCGCCTCTTCCTCCGTGTCGTACCGAAGCTCGCCAAACGGCACCGTCTCGACGTGCGCCGAGTTGTTTGGCACTATCGGAACGCAGCCGGCCGCGATCCCCTCCACCACGGATATGCCAAAGTCCTCGACGCAGGCGTGCAGGTACACCCTTGCCGCGCCGACGATCTCCTCCAGGCGGGGGCGCGCCGCATTGCGGTATAGCGAGACGTCCCCGCCCGCCTTGGCGGCGCCCCGCTCTATTGAGCGGAACACGCGCTCGTGCTCCGGCACCAGCGTGCCGCCGACAACGTCGAGCGGCACGCCGGCGGCCACCGCAATGCGGACGCTCGCATCGTGCATCTTGCGCTGATCGAACGTGCCGACCGTCGCGGCCCGCCTCGCCTTGGGCCCTCCCGCGCGCCGGGCCATCCCGCCCACGTCGACGGGCGGGTACACGGCCCCGTGCGCCGCGCGTCCGAACGCCCGCTCAATCCTGCCCCTTGCAAACTCCGAATTCGGGACAAGGACGATCTTTGGGTCGGCCAGCTGCCCGATGCGCCTTGCCACGAGGCGCGCCCGTATGCGCGCCCTGACGCCCCTCTTGCGGCCCGCGGCATCCGGAAGATGCGAAAAGTAGGCCGTGTCCCCGGCGTAGTCGGGGTTGACTCCCGCGCCCGTGTGCGGCATCAGCTGCGAGTGGAAGTAGAACAGGACGCGATCGGCGCTGTTCCTTCCCATGAACACGCCCCAGTCCGAGACTATGATGACGTCGCTGTCCCCCGCCATGTCGAACAGCGGCTTGTGGTCCGTGTGCAGCACCGAGTACCGGCGGGCCAGCGGCGGCGTCGGCCGGCGGCGCCACCACGGGGGCACCTCCACGCGTATCCCCTCCGGCACCTCCGCGGGCGGCTTGAGCGTGTACAGTACAGTCTCGTGGTCCGTCCCGGCGAGCATGCGCAGCATCGACAGCGTGACGCGCTCGGCGCCGCCGCTGCTCATAAAGTAGCGCTCGATTACCCCGACCTTCAAGGCCGTCCGCCTCTCCCTTCGCCCGTGGGCATGCCCAAGTGCATGCGACGCCCCCTGCGCAACGGTATATTAGGAATTGCGGGCGCCCTAGCTCGTGGCGGCCGCGTCCAACGCTGGCAAGGTATCCATACTCATACCGGTGTACAACCGGGCAGACTTGGTCGGGCAGGCCATCGACTCGGCACTAGCCCAGACATACCCCGACAAGGAGATAATCGTGGTAGACGACTGCTCGACGGACGGCACGGCGGCCGCGCTCGATCGGTACGGCGGCCGCATCACCGTCGTCAGGCGCAGCGAGAACGGCGGAATAGGGGCCGCGCTGAGCACCGGACTGGCCGCATCCGCGGGCCGGTGGATAAAGCGGTGCGACTCGGACGACGTGCTGTATCCGAACGCCGTGCGCGACCTGCTCGACGCCCACTCTAGGCTCGGCCCCGGCGAGAAGACGATGCCGTTCATGAGCGCAGGCACGGCCGACGGCCGAACGTACCCGTACCGGCCAGGCCCCATGATCAACCGGCTTGACGCGTTCGGGCAGGCCGTCCTAGTCCTTGACGGGTACTTTATGCACCACGGGACGTGCATCTTTCCCCGGTCCATACTAGACCGCATGCCGTACAACCCGGGCTACAGGTGCTCCGAGGACTGGGACCTCGACCTGCGGCTGGTGCTCGCCGGGTACCGCCTGCGCCACATCGAGCGGCCCGTCTACGGGTGGCGGATGCACAGCGGCCAGCTCTCCCGGACGGACATGGCGCGGAAAGAGTACAACGCGGCGCACCGCCGATCCATAGGCAGGGAGTTTGCCCTGATGGACGCCGGGCGCAGGAAGCTGCTGCGCGGCGCCCTAGCAAGGTACCAGAGGCGCAGAAGGTACCTGCGCGGCAAGTGGGTGGCGGCAAACCCGTCCATGCTGCAGGACCTGCGGCAGGGCCCTCGCGGCAGGCTGGCCGGCTCGTTCCTCGGCAAGATCGTCCGCAGCCAACCGCTCGCATGGGCGGCCCGGCGCTCGATCCACCAGCGATCCGCGCGGTACTTGGCAGGCGCGGCGGCTTGGTACGCCGGGAAGAGGGGAGAGAATTGGCGCGGCTCGGGCCTGCGCGGCCTGAGCTACAACGATGTCCAGTACGGCATCTGCGTCGACGACGCCCTGCCGGCGCATGTAGGGGACGGAGCGACATGACAGTTGGGCGGGGGCAGGGCGGGCCTCTCCAATGACGTGAGCATGTTTGAAGACCCGGTGCAGGCGGCATGACCTGTCGGCGGGGGGGCGGGCCTCAGGGCCGCCGCCCCGGCAGGGCCGCGAACAGCCTCGAGTATGATCCGTGCGTGCCGATATCCATGCGGTGCTCACCGTCGCCGAGCAGGACGCCGACGGCCGTCCGGCCGTCCTTGATGGCAAGTCGGAACGCCTCGGCGAGGCGCGCCCCGGGCGGCACATCGGCGGCTGCATCCAGGTACCCAAAGATCGACGGCCTGAACATGTAGATGGCCACGATGGCATGCCTAGACGCCGGGCGGGCCGGTTTTTCGCGCACGGCCCTGACGTCTACGACACCCCCTCCCATGTCGGGCCCCTCTACCACTCCGTACTGCGACGGATCGTCGACGTCCTCGAGCAGGAACGCAATGTCGGCGCCGTTCCCCTCAAACGCCTCTTCCAGCCGACGCAGGTGGCCGGCACCCTCGGACACGACTATATCGTCGCCGGCGTGCAGGATGAACGGCTCGCCGTCGCCGCGGTCCATCATGCCCCTCCCCCTCGAGACCGCATCGCCAAAGCCTAGCGGTCCCGGCTGCCGGACAAACGCGATATTCGAGCCGGCCAGCATATCCTCGTACCGCTGCGCCTCGGCGGCCAGGCCTTCCAAGCCCTGCTCCCTGAGGCGCGCCGGCGCGCCGGGATCCGGCGTAAAATGCCCCTCGACGGCGCCCTTTGACCGCCCCGTCACAAGGCAGTACTCGCGCACTCCGTGCGCGTAGAGACTCTCGAATATTACCTGCAGGGCAGGCTTGAGCAGGACGGGGCCTCCCGGGCCGCCCGGCGCCTCTGGAAGCGGCAGCCCGGCCGGCACCGGAAGGAGCTCCTTTGGCACCTCCCTGGACACGGGATGCAGCCGCGTGCCAGAGCCGGCCACCGTAAGCAGGCACCGCCTCGCTCCCATGCGTCCGGGCGGGGGAAGCCCCAATTTAAGGGCGCGGGCGCCGGTTGCAGGATGCCGGCTCGATGCGGCAAGGCGAGCCCAAAGGCCGTGATCCCTGCCTGCAAACCCGTCGGCGTCGCCATGGCACGCAAGGTGCGGCGGCGGCCGCGCTCGCCATTGTGTCGCCGTATCGCATCTGCCGTCTCGCCCGCGCCGCCGGTAGCCGGGATCATCCCCCGTAGTGCCCATGCAGCCGCGCCACGACGGATTCGGGCCGGTGCGCCTCTGGAAGCCCCTCCAGCTTGTCTAGGTTGTGGTCGACCACCTTTAGCCCCATCGCGAGCGCCTGCAACCCCGTCGTGCTCAGCGCCGCCATTACCTTGCCGATCGGCAGCCATTTTATGTCGATATAGTACTCGTACCCGGAGAGAAAGGCCGGCATGTCGGGGTACGAAACCGGGGACTCGTTCGTGTCGTGGACGGTGCAGTCTAGGCCGGCGCCGGCGTCTTTGAGCAGCCCCAGCTTGACCTCGCGTGGCTCGTCACGTATGACAAAGTAGACGGCCCTGCCGTTGCGGGCCGGCGGACCGGCCGGCGCAAAGAGGTCCGTGTCGACCGGGTTTGGAAGCCACTCGTGCCCCCCGTACTCGCATAGGTCGGGGGTGCTGACGAGCACCCTGTCCGCGTGCCGATCGTGCTCGTCCCTGTACGCCGGGTTCATATCCCTGAGATTGTCGCCGTGGTGGTGCAATATGATCCTCTTGCCGGGGTGCCTTCTCCTGAGCACGGTGACCAGCTCGGGGCTACCGCCGTGCACGTGCAATACGTCGTATCCGGGAGCCATTCTGCTCAGAATGTCCTCGAACCGCACCGCCACGGCAATCCGCCTCGTCGCGCCGGCCCGCCACAGGGGCGAGTACCGCCACGGCACGCGGCGCCACTCGTCTGACCCATAGTACGAGGCGATCCCGTGCGGCAGGCCGAGCGCCCTTGTGACCACGTCGGCGCGGCACAGCCCGCTCCTGTTCTGGTACTTTGCCAGTATGTAGGGAATGCCAGAGGCATCGCCTATGTGTAGCACGCGCAGCACGGCGCCCCCCTCCGCGGGCGCTAGTTATAGATTGGCCGCCCCGTGGCGGAGCATCGTCACTGCCCTCCCCTGCACCGCGCGGCAACGCGGCGCAGGGAATCATGACGGGCATGCCCCGGTCAAAGCAAATGTTAGACCACAGGAGCGTCAACGCGGGGCGCACTTGCCAAGACAGAGGGCGGGGCAACGGCCCTGACGGCGGCTGAGCGTGGGTCAAATCTGCCCACATCCGACAAGCGGCGCCCCCATCTACGCCTTGACGCTGCACCGTGGCAAACCTGACGCGCGCGGGGCGCTGCACCCCGCGATCGCATCCCCTCCCCCTTCCATCCCACACGCACGGTCTCGGCTTAACAGTGGCCAACCCACCCGTCATTCTCCGCGCGCTAGGGGCGCGGCACATCCCGGCGGAGAGCCCCGCGGAGGTGCCGCGGGCCAGCGCTGTGGAGATACCAGATAGGATGGCAGAAGGACGCAGACGGCAGGCGCCCCAACAGGCCGAGCCCCGCGGCCGGCGCCGCGGGTAGGACTACAGCCCGTCGTTCCTGATCCTGTGGTACGACCTGACCACGCCCCTGGCCGCGCTCTCGGGCACGCATGCGAACAGGGCCCTGTGCGCCGCCACCCTTACCCTGTCGGAGAGGGGGCCGCGCGGCATCCTCACCCGGGCCGCTGCCTCGACGTACCTCCCGCGCAGGTCCGCGGGCAGCTGGTCCAGCACCATCGACCTGATCCGGTCGTTCTTGGCCTCTATCTCGCCGGCGCGCGTCTGCGTCAGCTGCGACGGGTGCACCCGGGACACGGATATGTTGCGCGGGACCAGGTGCATGCCGCAGCCGTGCAGTAGGCAGCACCTCAGCCAGAACTCATAGTCCTCGGCAAACCCGATCCCCTCGTTGAACGGCCCGCACCTCTCGAAGACCGACCTGTGGAACATGCTGGTGTTGCCGTTGCCGTAAAAGTGGTGCAGCAGTATGGCGTTGCGCTCAAAGTCGGTCTTGCCGTTGTGGTCCGGCTCTATGCTCCTGAGCCGGCCGGCCCTCCCGCCGCGCTCGTCGACAAAGTCGTACCTTGCGTAGAAGATGCGGTCGGCCGGCCAGCCGAGCGATCGCGCCGCCCCCGCAAGTGCGTCCACGGCGTGTGGCCTTAGCGCATCGTCGGCGCTGAGCCACTTGAACCAGTCGCCGCGCATCTGGCGGTAGCCGTGGTTGAGCGCGGATGCGGTCCCCCCGTTGGGCTTGCGAAAGACGCGGATGCGGTCGGCGTACCCGTCGAGTATCTCTGGGGAAGAGTCGGTCGAGCCGTCGTCGACGGCTATTATCTCTGTGTTGGGATAGGTCTGGTCGAGCGCGGAGCGGATGCACTCGTCGAGGTACGGCTCGGCGTTGTACACGGGGATGACGATGGAGACCTTCACGCACGGCACCTCCCTGAACTATTGAGCGGCGAGGGAAGGGGCGCGAACGGGCATCGCAGGCGGCCGGATGCACCCCCGGTGCGGGCGGGAGCGTTGCGAAGGACTGGCAACCATGTCGTAGCGCTGGACAACACTACAGGGAGGGCGAGGGTGGCTGTAGGGAGACGGTGCGGAGGGGTCAGCACGCAGTGCACAGGTACACCATGCACGCGCCGATCAGGAGTGGCTGTAGGGAGACGGTGCGGAGGGGTCTGCATGGATGCCCGGAGGCCGAGGCGGTCCCCAAGGATGCGGACAGGATCACCGCCGGGCATGTGGGGCATTGGCAGGTGCATGCCGTCGCAGGTCGGGAAGGCCATGCATGGACGGCGGTGATGGCCCATATAAGGGCGACAGGTTAGGAGATGGGAGGGCTCGGCAGGGCACCCACCAATACGGCAGGCTTGGGCCTAGCGAACTCTATGCCGCGTGCCGTGCCAGTGGGTACGGCGGTGGAGGATGACCGTACGACCTTGGCACACGAAGGCGGTGATACGGAACAGCACCTTCACCACCATGCCAATCTCGCCTCACTCGCCCCCGCCCCGGTTTTTTCATAGGTGCACGCCGCATCGCAGGGCGCTTCGTAGGTGGGGGCATCAGCCACTCTGTGCCCCCCCCCCCCCCGCAAAGACGACGTCGTGCGGCGGCTCGATGGAGCGCAGGACTGCGTCGTGGTAGGTGCGATCTAGTGCCTTGAGGCGAGACGTGTGGACATATTCGCCGCCGCCGAGCCTGTGGCTCTGGTGGACGACGACAATCTTCACAACCATGCCTTGAGGCGAGGGTCTATGACTTCCATGTCGCGGCCGGCGCCACCTCGTCGACCGTATGCTGGCCTCAGCAGGCTGCAATGCCACCACGGCTAGCCTTTGTAATGCAACCGTGCTCCCGATAGGCGGCAATGCCCCTGCCGCCATGCAACGGGTTTGGTACGCAACTCTATCCAGCACGCGCCAGTGCCTCCACGAGTGCGGGGCAGGGGCAACCAATGCTAATATACGCTCGGCAGGCCCCGCCGCGCGTGCTTGACAACGGCAAGTGGGACTACCCAAAGGTGGTCCTGTACTGCCAGATCGGCAAGGCCACGGACATGCTAGACTTCTCCTTGGGCCAGGCCGTCGCCAACGCGGGGATGCCCAAGGAGGACTATGACATCGTATTCGTGTGCTGGCGCACCTCGGAAGAGGTCTACGACTACCTCAGGGCGAGGAACTACAAGTACGTCGACATGGAGCACGACGCCGACAAGGACTTTTTGTGGAACCTGTACAAGGGCTGGAACTTTGGGTACGAGATTGGGTACAGACATGCCGACTACGTGTGCCCCATCGCCACCGACCACGCCTTCTATAGGGACTGGCTCAAGAACCTCTACTCCTGGGCCGCCCCCAACCGCATCGTCAACTGCAGGCTCATTGAGCCCGGCACGCTGCCGTCCCTGCACACAACCAGGAACCTCGGCCTCACCCTGCCCGACGAGTTCGACGCGGCGGGGTTCGAGGAGCTAGCCTCCGAGGTGCACAGGGACGAGATGGCCACCGACGAGGCCGCCTACGGGCACCGCTTTGATGCGATGCCGTTCGTCTGCCCGCGCGACGTATGGGACAGGTTCGGCCCGATGCGGCCGACGCTCACCGACGACGGCATCACTGGCGACACGGACTTTTTCGACCGCTGCCGCGCAGGCGGCGTCGAGATTACAAAGGCCCTCAACGCGATCAGCTACCACTGCGGAGGGCTTGAGACGAGGCGGAACGAGCCAGAGGCCGCCGCCCCGCCCCCACGCGCCGGCGCGGCCCAGAAGCTGCTAGGGAGGCTGAAGAGGCGTTGAGGATAGGAATAGTCGGCGTCGGCACCGTGGGATCGGCCGTCCAGTTCGGGCTAGAGAAGAAAAGGGGGCACGATGTCGCCGTGCATGACGTCAAAATGCAGGGGACAAGCCTAGAGCAGGTGTACGATTCCTCGGACATGATATTCGTGTGCGTCGGCACGCCGCAGAACCCCGACGGAACGTGCGACACGTCTGCCGTCGAGCAGGTCTGCACCTCGATCGAGGCGATGGCCAGGGAGAGGGGCGAGACAAAGGACGTCGTGGTAAAGTCGACCGTCATACCGGGCACCGTCTCCAAGCTCGAAAAGGCCTGCCCGTCGCTCAGGCTAGCCATGAACCCCGAGTTTTTGCTCGAGCGCGCCGCGGTGCAGAACTTTTGCGACCAGGACGTGTGCGTCGTGGGGACAGACCACGACGACCTGTACGGCCGGATCGTCGAGGCCCACGGCAACCTGGCAAGGGAGTACGTCCGCACCACGCCGGTCAACGCCGAGACCGTCAAGTACTTTCTGAACGTGTTCAACTCTACGCGGATCATATTTGCAAACCTCTTCTACGAGGTGTGCGGCAAGGTCGGCGCCGACTACGACGAGGTCAAGGGCCTGGCAGTCAGGCGCGACAACATGATCGACTCGTACCTAGACTGCAACAAGAACCTTCGCGGGTTCGGCGGGGCGTGCTTGCCGAAGGACACGGAGGCGCTGTTTGCGCTCGCATCGAGGGAGGGCGTGCAGTACGACTTCCTGAAGGGCGTGCTGGCTGACAACAGGAGGATCGGCGATGTCTGACGGCGGCAGGACGGCGCTCGTCACCGGATCGCAGGGGTTCATCGGCTCGTACCTGTGCGCCGAGCTGCTCGGGAAGGGGTACTCGGTCGTCGGCATCGACGACTACTCAAAGTACGGCCCGCTCGTGCGCCCGCACGACTCGCACCCGTCGTTCAGGCTGGTCAGGGCAGACTGCTCGTCGGACAGGTTTCGCGAGAGCTTCCTGGAGGGAGAAGAGGCGGGCACGCGGTTCAACTACGTGGTCGCCGGCGCCGCCATGATCGGCGGCATCTCCTACTTTCACAAGTACGCGTACGACCTGCTGGCCAAGAACGAGCGCATACAGGCCAACACGTTCGACATCGCCATCGACAGGCACAAGAGGGGGATGCTCGACCGAATCGTCGTCGTCAGCTCCAGCATGGCGTTCGAGAACGCCGCCGTGTGGCCTACCCCCGAGGGGCACCAGCGCGAGTGCCCGCCGCCGTCCTCCACGTACGGCTTCCAAAAACTCGCGTCCGAGTACTTTGCGCGCGGCGCGCTCGAGCAGCACGGCCTGCCCTACACGATCGTACGGCCGTTCAACTGCATAGGGGTAGGCGAGGACAGGGCGTTAGGCGAGGAAGAGGTCATGTCGGGCAACGTAAGGCTGCTCATGTCCCATGTGGTGCCCGACCTGGTCAACAAGTGCCTGCTCGGGCAGGATCCGCTGCACATACTGGGTTCGGGCTGGCAGGTGAGGCACTACACCAACGGGAGGGACATCGCAAGGGGCATCCGGATGGCAGCCGAGTCGCCCGGCGCCGTAAACGAGGACTTTAACATATCGACGGGGGCAAGCACGACCGTGATGGAGCTGGCCCGGATGATATGGGAGAGGATCAACCCGGACAGGCCGTTCCGCACGGTCTCGGATCCTCCGTACGAGCACGACGTGCAGAGGCGTGTGCCCGACGTGGAAAAGGCCAGGCGCGTGCTCGGCTTCGAGGCAGAGATCGGGCTGGACGAGAGCCTTGGTGAGGTGATCTCGTGGCTGCGCGCCAGGATGCCGGAGGCGAGGGCCAGGTGAGCGAGGGATGCGAGGGCCAGGCCGCGGACGGCCGCGCACCGGCAGCGGCGGCGGGCAGGGATGCCAAGGTGTTTGCCGAATATGGCCCCCCCATGGACGAGGTCGCCGAGTTTGTCAACTCGTGCAACTCGTTCTCCGAGCTCGTGGACCGGCTGTGCATCGAAAACGTGCGGCTGTGGCACATACTCGACGACACGGCCGAGCTCAAGCGCGAGCTGGAGGAGGCCGAGGCGGGCGGCGACGGGGCCAGGCGCACCGAGATACTCGAGAGGATTGCAAAGAAGTCGTTCGAGAACATAGAGACAGTGAAGAGGAGGTCGGCCTTCAAGAGGGCCATCGACGAGTCGCTCAAGCACAACGTTGGGCGGATGGTGCGCGGCGGCGACCCAAGCGTGTGCATCGAAAGCAAGAGCTACGGCAGGTGACCGGCGGAGGCATTCCGCCTACTCGTCCTTTTCGCCCTCCTGCACATGGTACACGATGCTGTCGAACGCCGTGACGTGGGACACGCCCATCGACTTCAGCGTCTCGTAGAAGTATATGGCATCGCCAGAGGTCGTCGAGCCGTCCGGCTCGGTCCTGTTCCCTATGGGATAGCCGCCGCTGCGCCGGAACGTGTCGGCGTATATGGCGCACGGCATGAACAGGCCGCCCTGCTTGGCCTTGTCCTCGGAGATACGGCTGGCAAACTCTTGGAACGCCTCGTCGTCGAAATTCGAGTGCGTCGTGCCAAAGTCCCTCTCGATCCCGTACTTGCCAGAGCTCATCTTTCCCGACTCTACTAGGCGGGACGTGACGATCGTCTTCTCGTCTAGGCGCCTGAGCAGGTTGTCGAGCCACCCCGGCGTAAAGGCCATGTCAGAGTTGACGAACACTAGGACGTCGCCGCCGGCTGCCATGCCGCCGTGGTTCCACGCGCGGTACACGCGGCTCATGTAGTGCTCGTCGGGGTCGGGGCTGCGGAATACGGTGTGCCTCATGCCCGAGGAGCGCAGGAACTCGAGGAGCCGGTCGGTCGGGTCGTTGGCCACGAACGTAAACTCGACGTTGCCGTACCTTGCGCCGCGGCCCCTGCCGGTGTGGCGCTCGAACGAGTCGTGCACGAACCTGGCGTAGGCGGGGGACTTGTATACGAGGCAGACTACCGAGACGCTCAGGGCCGACGGGGGGAACCAGTCCCGCGAGAACGGCTCCGTTTGCAGCGTCGACTCGTCCCTTATGCGCTCGAGCATGCGGCCCGCCTGCCCGTGCCGCTTGTAGTTTTCGTACTTTTGCGAGATGGAAGTTCCCGTGGAGAACCCGTAGTGGATCACCCTCGTGGTGGCAAGCTTGGACCTGCCGAGGCCGGCGGGAGACTGCTGGTGATGCAGGCCCTCGCGCACGTCGAATGCAAGGCGGCCGGTGTTTCTCCACAGCTTGGTCTGCCAGGCCTTGAACCACAGCTCGTCCGTCCTGTACCTGTCCAGGGACTTCCACAGGTTGTAGTACCTGAACCGGAATGCATCGATTCCCTTTTGGTCACCGTGCCTGCACAGGGACCGTATGTCGCCTAGCTCGCCGGAGCGGTCGAAGACCTCGTCGGCGTCGAGCCAGACTAGCCAGTCGGGGTCGAGGCGCAGCGCGGCCTCGAGCATCTGCTGCTTGACGTACAGCTCGCGCCTAAAGTCGTCGGGGGCCGTCATGATGTTGGAGGTGAAGCGCTCGGCGATCCGGAGCGAGTCGTCGGTCGAGCCGTTGTCGCATGCCAGTATGTCGTCGCAGAAGCGGACCATGTGGCGCAGGCACCGCTCCAGGTTGCCGCTCTCGCTCCCCTCGTTGCGGAACTTTACGAATCCGACCAGGCGAACGCCGTCGTTCCTGCCGCCGTTGCACAGGCGGGACGCGTCCACTATGGGCGGGTCGCGCCAGTCCCTGTACGAGAGGATCGCCCGACGCGCGATGCGGCGGGGAAGAGATCGGCGGATCGGCGTCGCGGAGGGGGCGGGCGGGGCAGGGGCGGGCGGCTCAGGCATGCGAACCGCCTCCCCCCCCCCCGGCCGCGGAGCTGGCGGCCGCGTTTTTGACGCAATGAACTGGTTCTTGATCTCTAGGACGCGATACCCCCTGCTGCGAAATTCGCCCGGTTCCCAGCCGCACAGATGCCTTTCCAACTTGCTGTGGTGCAGTCTGACGTTGTACTCGGCGTCGACGAATCCGACTGGCGTGGCGATGACCAGCAGGCGGCCGTACATGCCTTCCAGCGTGGCCAGCAGGCGCCGGCCGTCGTCCTTTGGCAAGTGCTCTATGACATGGTGGCATATGACGACGTCAAAGCGGCGGCCGAGCACTCGCACGTCCCTTGCGTCCATGATCCTGTAGTCCCCCGGGGGCCCGTTCTTCTCCCTCCACTTCACGCATGGTGGGAATGCATCTATTCCTGTCACCTCGTATTCGCCGCCGCGGCATATCTCGTGCAGTATGTCCTCGGTCATTGGATTGCCATCGTGCAACATGCCGCAGCCGACATCTAGTATGCTGTGCGCATCTGGAGGGATCAGGCCTGTGATGTGCGGTATGTTGTCGCTGTTCTTGGCGGCATCAACGGGGCTGGGCGGCGCCGCAGGCAGGGCCCCGGCCTCCCACCGTCCAAGGCGCCCCGCCGCTCGCCGCACGGCGGCGGCAAGAGACGTCATTGTAGATCCGATCCCAGCTGCGCCGGGACGGCCTGGTGTCGCATGGAAGGGAGCAGAAGAGAGGAGGCGGCGGCCAACCAAGGAGCGGCGCTACGGGGTCCTAGACGGGACGGATTTGCGCGTAGGCGCGATCCCGTAGTCACAGTTCGCTGCGGCCTCACGCGCCGCGCGTCGCACCAGTGCCTTATTGGTGTTATCTGCGCGGGCGCGGGCGGTGGAAGTGGGACATCGGCGGACGGGGGCAGGCGGCCCGGAGCGCCGCCGGCGATGGCCGCCTGTGCGGCGGCGACCGGCACACCTGCGCCTCTCCCGCACATAAATACGGGCGCGGCACGGGCTGCCGCAATGAAGGCGGTCAGGGCAGGCCTCGCGTGGGCCAAGATGCGGAGCAGGGGCCGTGGCGGTGGGCATCACGGCGCGGCGGACGAACCGCGGGAGCGCTTTGACTATGCGTACTCGGCAGATACGGCCATGGGATCGGCGTGGGCGGCCCACTACGTCATGTACGCAGAGCTTGCAAGGCATGCCCTGGCGGAGGCGCCGACGATGGACCTCTGCTGCGGGTCGGGGCCGGGGACGAGGTACCTGCGCGGCGAGCTTGGATCCGATATCGTCGGCGTGGACTACTCGGAAGATGCGTTGCGGTACGCCAGGGACAACAACATGGCGGACGGGATAGAGTTCGTCAGGATCGATCTCCGTAGCGAGTTGCACGCCCTGCGCGGGCTCGCTAGGCGGAGGAGCATCCGGCAGGTGTTCTTTGTCGAGGGAATGGAGCACGTGACAAACCACCTAGAGATCATCGACGCCCTGTTCGGGGAGGGTATTGAAAAGGTGCTGGTGTCGACGCCTAGGGAGAGGGAGGGAGCTGCCCCGGCGGACTGGCATGTCAACCCGATCACCCCGAGGAGAATGGGGGAGCTGGAGGAGAGGTACGTGCTGGAGATGTACGGATACTGCAGGTTTGTCGACTGCGCGCGGTCGGCAGGGAGGGATCCGGCAGAGTACGTGACGGACAAGGTGGAAGAGGGAGTCAACTACGTCTTTAGCCTAGGCCCGAACCGCAGCTAGGCTCGGGCGACGTCGGTGTTCCACGGGTTTTTTGCCCGAGGCCCGGCCAGCAGGGGCCTAGAATGGTGCGGCAAAGGATGGCGCCCCGCCAAGCGACTGCCAGAGGCGCGGAGGTTGCGCCAGCTTCGGCCAAGGCCCGCCCTGCGCCATACCGCCGGCCTGCTCAAGGCGGGTTTTGCCGGTAGGGCCGGTGCGCGGCCCTGCCACCGTCCTGCTCCGCATCCAAGCGATCGCATCGGTACTGCCCGGCCCCGCCTTTCCGATCCAGCCACGCAGCTCGCCGCATCGCCACTGCCTCCGCCCGGTCAGATGCGTCACGCCGGCAGCCGACGTCCGGCCTAGGCAACAGAATGCGCTGCGAGTTCGCGGATCAGCCCGAGGTTGCAACGCGGAGCTCCTAGCACCGCAAGGGCCCATACCTGCGCCGGTCATGGCATCCGAGTGGCAAAACGGTGGAGCATGCAGGGCCCGTAGGCGCAGCGCGCTGAGCCCGACGCGGCGCAGGCCGCCGCACGCCGTCGTCCACTAGCATGCGGGAGCCAGAGGGTGCGCAGCCCCGCGCCGCGGCGCTACTTCGGCTCTTCGGGGCCGAACCATGCAGGGCCCGGGAACGGCCGCCGCACGCCCTCCTTGTCTAGCGAGCCCGACGCGGTCTCGCCTTCCATGTACCTATCTATGGCGGCGCGAATCTTTACAAGCTCGGCCTTCAGCTCGGGATTCCTGGTCGTAGAGATCATCAGGTCCACCAGCGCGTGGTTGTACGTCTCCAGAAACACCTCCTTCGAGCGGGGCGTGAGCAGGTCGATGTACGGGTTGAGGTGCGTGAGCCTGCGCGTCTCGGTCTTTTGCTGCGTGCGGTTGTGGCGGTGGCCGACCAGGACGGACACGGGAACTATGACGGACAGCGTGGCCAGCACGAACCAGTGCAGAGGGTAGTCCTTGAACCAGTCTGTCAGGCCGTGGAGGAGCAGTATAAAGTTGGCAAAGCCGAACATGAACGCCATGTACGTGCCGTAGCCGACGCGCATCTCGAACCAGCGGCGGCCGGCCCACTCGGCGTCCAGGCCCGCTCGGCGGCTGGCACTGCCCCGGCCTGCGCCGCCGCGCGAAAAGATGCGCCGCCGGAGCCCGGGCCGCCGAGGGGTGCCGCCGCGCTTGGTGGGCACTGGCTACACCCCCTCCTTTTGAAGCGCATCCATGGACGACTCTCCGTCCAGGATCTTCCTGCACACCCTTCCGAGCTTCTTGTTGCGCTCGGCCAGCTCGGGCTCGTCGCACCTTTCGGCCATCTCGACCATCCATGCGGCCTGGGCAAGCAGTATGCGGTAGGCAAACTCCTCCTTCGAGTCTGGTATGATCACGTCGATGTACGGGTTGAGGTGCGTGAGGTTGCGCGCCTCGGTCTTTTGCTGCGTGCGGTTGTGGTGGTAGCCGACGGCAATGGCTACGGGGACGATGGCGCCTATCGCGGCCAGTGCGAACCAGTGCAGCGGGTAGTCCTTGAACCAGTCGGTCAGGCCGTGGAGGATGAGGACAAAGTTGCCGAACCCGAATATGAACCCCAGGTATATGCCGTAGCCGGCGCGCATCTCGAACCAGCGGCGGCCTATCCACTCGCGGTCGGGTCGGTTCATCGCGGGATACCTCCCGCTGCGGCACGGCGGCGCCTCATTGCAGCTTGACGGCCGCGGGGGCCGGCCGGATATACCTTGCGGGGGCCGGCGGGCCCAGTGTCCCCGCCCCCCGGGACGGGCGCGGGCGGGCTCGGGATGCGCCCGCGGCCCGCGCAGGGCGTGGGGACGGACGGGGCCGCGCAGGCGATCGCCGGCGCCAGGGCCGCATGCATGGGGATCATGCGCCCGCCCTCCCATACGCCTGCGGGCGCAGCCCGCGGTTCTGGCCGCATCGCGCGGCCGCGCAGCGCCATGCAGGGCGCCGCGCCGGATCCGATCGCCTTCCCGTGGGAGGAGGCCCCGGGCGGATGTGATCGCCGGATCCGATCGCCTTCCCGGAGGTGGCTACCCCGACAGGGCGGGGCGCCGCCAGTGCCGGCGGCCAGCCCGCAGGGGCCGGATATGGCGGCGGCGGACCGCTGCCCCGCACTGCCGGGATCGATGCCCGTCCAGCCGCCGCTAGGGGGCACGCGGCGGGAACCCGCGCAGCGCCGGCAACGGACAGGGACGCCCCCGAGGGGCCGGCCGCCGCATCTTGCCCCCCTACGGGCAGGGCGGCCGCGCCCGGGCCTCTTTCCGGCCCGGCATCCGCCCTGCATCCGCCCGTCCCGGCGGCGCTGCCACCGGGCGGAGCGATCGTGCCGGGCGGAGCGATCGTGCCGGGCGGAGCGGACGGCGTGCTGCGGCGCGGGCGGCGCGCCGGGCTGGACGACGGGGCGCAGCTGCGGCGCGGGCGGTGCCCGGGCAGGCGCCCTCCGCCCCCGCCACGTCCCCTGCATCCGCGCAACTCCACGCGCAGGCAAAAGACGAAGCGGCGTGGCCTTGCGCAGGGCTCGCAAGGCAGGTCCAGGGATGCGAGGCGTTGGGGCGCGGGAAGGCGGCGATGGTGGGGGAGCCGTGCAGCCCCGGAGGCACAAGGGGCGTGGCGGGTGCGGATCTCCGCCGGCCAGGCGGCCGACCTGTGCGAAAGCGGCGCGAGCTGTCATGCCGGGCTCGAGCCTCCCGCCGCGCTGCCGTCCAGTATGGCCTCGACTATCCGCCCCAGCCGTTCGGGGCGCATGCCCCTCTGCTCCATCTCCCGCATCATCAGGTAGGCAAGCAGTGGCTTCTTGTCGCTCCTGCCACTCAGCCCGTACTCCCGCCTGAACCGTACGGCGAGCGGTGCGTGTATTTCCTCCCCCATGTCGGAGCGCAGCATGCATTCCATGTCGGCCTCGCAGCAGGCAAAGTCGGGGGTGATGGCCCCGAGCCAAGCGCCGGCGTCGATTTCGTCCCGGGGCATCCCGAGCAGCGACAAGAGGCAGGCGTTGTTCTTTTTTTCGCTCTCCTTATTGTTGTCCCCGTCCCAGACGACGTACGTGCGCACGCCTAGCTCCTTGAACATGGCAAGGGGGGCGTGCAGGTTGCCCTTTGGCCCGCACGATATGACGGCCACGCCCCTCTCGTCAAGCGGCGTGCCGAGCATCTCGGCCGCCCTCATGACTGCTATCCGGTCGGTGTCGCCCTCTACTAGAACCACCCTGTCGGCAAAGAACCCCTCGCTCATCATAGGAGTCAGGATGCGGTCAAAGTCGTGCTCTAGCCTGCCCGGGTCGGTGCGCCTTGTGGCGCCTGCGTCGACAAGCCTCTTTCGGATGCTGTCCATGTCGGTCCGCCATACGCGGGTGGTTTTGGGCTTGTCCCTGCCGCCGTCTACCTTGCGCAACATGCGCACCTGTCCGATCCGGTCGGCGCCGACAAAGTACGGCGAATGGGTTGTGTAGACTACCTGCATGCGGTCGGCCACGCCGTCAAGCCCACTTTGGGACATCGAGCGGAACAGGCCTGCAAGATGGCGCATTCGAGTCGGGTGCTGGTAGATTTCCGGCTCCTCGACGGCAAGCACGACCGACGGCCTTTCATGCGTCCCACCCTTGGGTCCGTCAAGGTTTTGCAACCAAGGAAGCTGCCGCAGGGCGGCCATGATGACAAACGCCCTCTGCAGGCCGTGCCCCGCCGTACCGACCGGCGACACGTACTCGTCCTCTGCGAGGCGCGGCTCGGCCCGTGGCATGTCGCCGTCCGGGCTTGGCGGGTGCCACTCTAGTTTGACTTGAGAGCCGGGTACAATGCTTTCGAGTGTCTTGGTCACCTGTGACTTGAGCTCGTCAAGCTCGGAAAGGCCTTCGCCCCGCATAAAGGCAGGGGTCATATCTTTGAGCGCGGTTCGTGAGTCTTGATGTATGATCGTTCTGGCAAATGCGTTTTTGGTGGTTTCGTCCAAGAGGCCGCCCAGAACCGAGCCCGCGCCTCCCCCTTTTTTCCCTGCTGCCGCATCACGCACGGCAGGGATGTAGAGGATGTATACGTGCTCTTTCAGGTAAGCGGCGCCGTCAACGCCGTCCCCCATGAGCGCCTCGTCGTCGTGGCGGGCATTGTACTTGTCGGGGTTGTCTTGTACCCAGTCTCTCAAGTAGTCGCGTATTTTGCTGGCTGATGTCAATTCGGGGAAGTTAGAGTACTTGGACATTTCAAACAGTTCGACATAGTACCTGAGGGTGGCATCATCGTCTGATTCGTCTAGGGCATCCTCAAAGTCGGGGTTGCCAGGATAGCATCCGTGAAGTGAGCTTGCCGTCTCGTCGTCCTTCCAGCGAATAATGCGTTTGATGCCAAGTTCGTTGTCACTGGTGTACTTTGGAAACGCGGTCATGACTGCATTTGGAAGATCGGTAAATGTGATCTGGATGCTTATATCTTGCGTGGTGTCCCTGTTGTGGTAGTCGTCCTTGCAGGCGGTCATGTCTCCTTGGAACAGCATCAGGGCGTGCAGGAATGTGGACTTGCCGGCACCGTTGGGGCCGACTAGGGCGGTGAGGCCGTCAAGGGCCAAGGTGCAGTCCTTTACGGCGCGCAGGTTCTGCACGCGGATCCTCTTGATGCGCAAAGCTAATTCAAACCTCCGTCTGGGCGGGGGGCGCGTCGACGATCGCCTGCACGCGCTGGCAACCGTGAGGCTCGGGGCTGGGCTGGGCGGGAAGCGGTGCACAGTTGACGGACGGGTGCAGCCCACCGGCAGCCCGCGGGGACCGAGCGGAGCGGGGCGAAGGTGTGGGGGAGGGAGTGCTGGCGTAAGGGGACGCCAAGTGAACGTTGGTGGAATTCGAGGGCAGCGGCGTGCCGGACGGCCGTGGCGGGGGCAGTTAGCGGGATGAAGGTGCGGCGTGCGG
Source organism: Cenarchaeum sp. (assembly GCA_965242695.1). Classification (GTDB taxonomy): domain Archaea; phylum Thermoproteota; class Nitrososphaeria; order Nitrososphaerales; family Nitrosopumilaceae; genus Cenarchaeum. The sequence continues at coordinate 308,588 of CBDESU010000002.1, forward strand.
CTGGGCCCTGAGCGGCGGCGGCACCTTCCCAAGCGGCGGCGATCACTGTCCCTCCACCCCCTTACGGATCGACGGCGGTGGCGGCGCAGCCGGCCCAAGCAACTCTTCCGCATACCGGCCGATCGCCTTGTCCGGCAGACCGAGCTCGGACAGGCAGGAGAGCCGCCCGGCGCGCGCGTCGGCGTTGTCGGGGCTCAGTTCGAGCGCCCGGTCAAAGTGCCCGAGCGCCTCGCGGTGCATCTTCAGGCTCTGCAAGGAAAAAGCCTTGTTGCAGTACAGGCCAAAGTTGCCCGGCTCGAGCGCGATCGCCGCGTCAAAGTGCCCGAGCGCCTCGCGGTCCCTGTCCATCTCCGCCAGCACGATCCCCGCGTTGTTGTGCGCCCCGGTGTTGCGGGGATCCAGCTCGGCGGCCCGCCCGTACTCCTCCAGCGCCTCGGCCAGGCGGCTGATCGCCTGCAGGGACATCCCGCGGTTGTAGTGCAAGATGGCCTGCGTCGGCTCGATCCGGATCGCCCTGTCAAGGCAGTCTAGCGCCTCCTCGTGGCGGCCGAGCTCCGCGAGCATGCCGCCCATGTTCGAGAGTGCGCGCGGGTCGTCGGGCGTGGTCGAGACGACCGCCTCGCAGTGAGGCAGCGCCTCACCAAAGCGGCCCAGATCGCGTAGCAGGTAGGACGCAAGAGCGCGAAAGTCCGTCTTGGTGGGATCGAGCTTGACGGCCCGCAGGCAGTGAGGCAGGGCCTCTTCCTGGCGGCCCAGCGCGCGCAGGGAGAGCGCCATGACAAAGTGCGGCCTGGGATCCGACCGGTTCGCCTCGATGGCCCGGCCGCACAATCGCAGGACCTCTTTGTGGCGATCAAGCCGTTGCAGCAAGGCCACTAGCGGCATATACGAGTCGACGCGGCCGGGCGCGGCCTCGATTGCCCTGCGCCCGTACAGCATGGCCTCCTCGTGGAGGCCCATCTTCGACAGGCAAGTGGACACCCTCTCGTGGGCCAGCGGATCCTCCGGCGCGATCTCGGCGGCCCTTTTCGCATGCTGCAAGGCCTCTTCATACCGTTCAAGGTGAAACAGGGTGAATGACGCGTCGTGGTGCGTCTGCGCGCTGCTCGGATCGAGGCTTGCCGCCCTCAGGCGGTGCGGCAGGGCCTCGGCGTGGCGGCCGAGCGCAGACAGGAAGCGGCCCGTGGCGGCATGCACGGCGGCGTTCGAGGGATCCGCCCTGATTGCCGCCATGCAGTGCTCCAGCGCCTCCTCGTGCAGGCCCATCCCCGTCTGGGACTGGGCCATCCTGAGATGCAGGGCGGCATCGGGCGCGCCCAGCCCAGCGGCCATCTTGTAGGCGTCATACGCCTTGTCGTACCTCTTTTCCTTGAAGAGGCGGTCGCCGCGGTCCACGTACCCTTGGCGCTTTGCCGCCCCATCATCGCATCCGTTGCCGCCGCCGGCGGAGGCTACGGAGGGGGATGCCAGTCCAGCCGGCCTGCCTTGCGAGGTGGGCCCGCCTGGCGGCGCTCTAGGCATCTGCGACAGGGCAGAAGCGGGGGGCGGACGGAACGGGGAGCCGCCATCCCCCCGAAAGTCGGCGGACATGAATTTTTCGTGGGAGACTATGTCGACTCCCATGTGCCGCGAGATCAGAGGCTCGTGTTTGGTCACTATTACAGTGTGCACAGCATAGTCGTAAAATGACTCTTCCAGGTCAAGGCCGAAGTTCTTCAGGCTTGCAAAATGGCGCTTGAAAAGACGGCGCCGCCGGTGGTGCCTCTTGGCGTGCTCGAGCAGGCCGCGCCGCCCGTCAAGCACCAGCTGGCCGACCATAGTCGTCCCTGCCTTGGAAGAGGGCGAGATGTCCTCATACTTTGCCTCTACGAGCACGATGACCTTTTTTGCGCGATCGACGGCTATGCAGTCGAACTCTGTCTTTGCGTTGTCGAACGACATGCGCAGCTGCGGCCGGTTGGGCCCGGGGTGGACTTCGAACCCGTCGTCGCGCAGCTTTTGCCTTATTTTTTCCTCGAAATGGTGCGCGGCGACCTGTCTTTTTTTGTTGTATGTTGTCTGCCCCGCTTCGGTCTGCGTGCCGGAAGTCGAGGTGTTGTTTGAAAACAGGTATAATAAGTAAAGAAGCATGGCAGGGTAATCGAAGTAATACCTTTCGCCGTCAAAGACCAGGATCGGCGCGTACGTGTGGCCGGACGTGTAGTCCTCTAGAAACCTGCCAAAGTCCCCCTGCATGTTGTTCATCACGGCGGCACCGTCGTAGATTTCGCGGAGGCGTTCCTCGGTAATGATTCCAACGCCGCCCGGCGGGCACGTCCTCCAGACGGAAAACAGCGCGGCAAAGTCTTCCGATCGGGACGGGTAGCGGTGCATCTTTGAGATATCGTGCCCCATTTTGAATATATGGTTGAGCGAGCCGACGAGGGTCAGAGAGTTGTCGTAGATTGTCTGAAAGTCGAACGCGCTTTCCGCGGGCCTGCCTCCGGACTTCCGGTCTATGTCATAGAACGAGTAGCATGCGGCCCGATCCTGCCGGTTACCGGCGTTGACAAGTCCAAAGGCCATGTCGAAGCTCTGCAAAGCGCGGTGGTACTTTATGACGTATGGCTCTGCATTTGCGGTGGTGATGTAGTACTTGGAGCACAGGTTTTCCACTAGTTGCAGTGTGTCAAAGTGGTCATAGTACTGGTCGAACTCGCGGCGGAACTCCGAGTAGTCTTCCGAGCGGCCCCATTCCGCATTGCCGCTCAGGCGCGTCAGCAGGTAGCCTATGGAGGAGAGGATGCCCAGATTCATGTCGTTGCCTTTGAACAGCTTTGCGCACTCGTGCGCCCTGGCCTCGAAGAGCTTGCGGAACGCAAACCCCCTGCTGAACCTGCGGAACTGCCGTACGCTCTCGGCGCACAGGTCCCTTGCGCGCTCCGGCCCCTCGTCGCCGCTGACGTCACCGGAAAACTCCCCCCTGCTCGCGTAGGCATCGCATGCGCGGTTGAAGCACACCCCTTCCGCCGTGCCGTCATTGACGTAGAGTGGATCGTAGCAGAAGAGGCACAGGTAGTCGGAGTCGGTGCCGGCCAAGGCGGACTTGTCGTACCTGTCGGCGCGCGCCCGGCCCGTCCCACTTGGAACGCCCGCAGGGCGGGAAGGTGCGGGGGTCATGGGCGCCCCCCACCAAAGTCCCGCCGCCCCCCTTGGGGCAGGCGCACGAAGGCCCCACCCGGCAGGGTACGGGACACGGCCCGGCGGCGGCACTGTTCGAGCCGATCGGCAGGACGCCGTGCGATCGCTTCCGCCCGCACCGGGGGGCAACCAGAGTCCACAGAGGGCGGCAGGCCGCTAGCCAACACGTTTATCGTCCCGCCTGTGTCACAACTGCGGCATGAGACCTTGCCCGTGGCCATTGTAAGGGGCCGCCACACGAGTGTATTTAAAGGGTATTTTTCCACCGCATACCGTGCACACAAAAGGATATTAGGGGCCAAAAATGCGCGCCCTTGATGGCTCACAGGTAGGCGGGGATGACAGGACAGGATCGCCCTACCGCTACGGCAGGGCCGACTGCATGCCCTAGGCGCAGCTGGCGTGCGAGACCGATCGCCGGCGTGCAGTGTAGTTGCAGGAACGAGGTGGCGCATGCCGCACCGCGCGCCTCGGATCGCGTTCCGCACCTCGGGTGCGGCCCCATTGAAGCTGTGCTCGGTACGCGGTGCTGTGCCCGATCGCGCCACTTCCGCACCTCGGGTGCGGCCCCATTGAAGATGCGATCGGCGTGCAGCGTGCTGGGCGGGCGCAGCCGTCCCGCGCCGCGCATGCGGCCCCGGTGCGCTGCACGGCAGGGGCAGGCGGCTACAGGGCGCTGGAAGCGGCGCTGTGCCGCACACCCCGCTGGACGATCAACAAGCAGGAGGAGGCTACCGTGCTGAGCGAGAAAGAGGAAAAAATCGCAAGGATGCTGGAGGGCAGGTACGGCGAAGAGGTGGCGGGCGCGTTCAGGGGCGGCATCAAGGTCCTCGATCACGACAACGAGGACAGGGTGTGCCAGTCGGCGCACTCGCTGCGGGAAGTTCTGGTGATGGTCTACAAGCAGGAAAAGATGGACAGCAAGAAGGAGCCCAAAGGCGAGGCCGAAAAGGACAACAAGAAAGGGTTCGCGCACAATTTGTCGGTTGTGATGAACCGCGTTGGGCAGCCGACGCACGATGACACCCTCTACAGAAAAATAGCCAAAAACAAGGAGCGGCTCGACGGCATTGCGCATCACAGCAGCCGGCGTGACAAAAGAAAGTACAGACTTACAGTGAAGGAGTTTGAAGAGCTGCTTGAAGAGCTGCTAGCGCCCCACTTTAATGCGCTGGACGACGTCGAGCGCCTCATAAAGAAGCAAACCCCGACGAAGTCTGACTTTGAGGAGCTGGAAACGCTGCTGTCGAAGAACGACTCGCTGCGCGACTATTTTTTTCAGAACGCAGGGCCGGAATGGCTCGCCCGCCTGGTAGAGGAGGGCTACTTTTCAAGATCGCATAGGGCAAAAGGAGGGGACGGTGGCGCAATCCTTGCCGACAGGACACTGGCCGGATACCTAGCAGGATGCGCAAAGGAGATGCCCGAGCTAGCCGCCGGGCCGCTGGCCAGCATGCTGGAGGCAGGCGGCTGGCCGCAGGATCCGATAGTGCAGCTGCATGCGGTGCGCGCCGCCCTCGCCATGCCGCCCGATCACGCGCTCAGAATCGCCCGGCAAGTACGACCGGGGCGGCAAGGCCACCCCCTCCACTACTCGGTTGCGGTGCAGGAGGTCGGCGAGCTGGCCGTCCATCTGGCGGGATCGCACGCCGGCGACGCGGTCAAGCTGGCCGGGACCCTCTTGTCGGTGACTAGCCGGGTGGGCAGAACCGACACACTGGGTGGCCTTAGAATCGAGCACATCGACGTAGTGCCCGTGGTGGGAAGCTACTATTTCGGACTCGCCCTGAAGGACGCAGTATCGCGCCTGTTCGACAAGGCGCCCGTCCAGACCACGGCAATGCTGGTGCGCCGCTTGGCCAGGATCATACGCATGGAAAACACGGCGCTCCCCGAGAGCGAGCGCGACGGCGACGCGTCTGTCTACTGGCGGCCGGCGATCGAGGACCATGCAAACAACCCGCCCGACTTCAAGTCGGATTTGACCGGGACGCTGGCCAGGCTCCTGGTGGAGCTGGGCAAGAGGTCGATTGCGGAGCTGAAAGAGGCGCTGCGGGCGCTGGCGGAAAAAGGCTATCCGGTGTTCAGGCGCATCGAGCTCCACGTCTACAGGGCCCTCCCAGAGGCCTTTGAAGACGAGATCAACGCCGCGGTCGGGGCCTGCTTCGGCAGGCGGGAGATGAAGCACGAGTACTTTTGGCTGCTCAGGGGCAGGTTCAGGCACCTGCCCGAGGCAGTCCGCAGGGGGTACCTGGACAGGGTAGCGGGCGGCCCGGGCGAGCCGTATGTTCAGATAGCGGGCGAGCTTGAACGGGAGGGCAGAGGCCCGCCGCCCGACGAGGCCGTACGGCGCTGGAAGGTGGACAGGCTGGCCCCCGTGCGCGACCAGCTGACCGAGGCCGAGATGGGCATCGTGGGGGATGCTGTACGAGAGGACTTCCGCTCGGCCTGTCCAGACTTTGTTGTGCAGTACGGGCCGGCCCGGGTCGGGATCGACACCACGTCACTCAAGAAGGGGCTGGAGCCGGACGCCGTGATGGAGGCCCTGCGATCGTACGGCGGCAGGGACGACTACTTTTGGAACACGGACGGCACCCCGGAGAGGTTCCAAGAGTACTGCAATGAGTATCCAGGCGAGTACTCCAAGCGGGCCGGCGAGCTGGCCGGGTACCATCCGCGCCTGAGGGCGGCGCTCTTCGCCGGCCTTCAGGCGGCGGCGGGCAAGAATGCCGACATTGACTGGGACGGCGTCCTAGGCCTCTGCGCCTCCACCGTCAAGTCGGTCACGGACGGGGGCGCCGCGTTCGGCGACGAGACAGGGGCGCTTGGCACGGCGGCGGCGCTGCTCAGAACCGCATTGAGCAAGGACCTCATCGAGCACTCGAAGAGGGACGAACTATGGGGCCTGCTAGAAGGCATGGTGATGCTGGGTGGAGAAGACGATCTGTCGGACGAGGAAAGAGCGGCCCAGACAGGTGGCGATGCGGCGTCGACGATTCACAACACGGTCGGCGGCATGACGCTCTTGGCCGCCGGCGAATACGCCATGTGGCGGTCTAGGCATGCAGGCGAAAAGCCGGGCCTTGCGCCAGAGGTGAAGGGGCTCCTCGACAGGTACATCGGCATGGACATCTACAACACGCCCTCGAGGCATGCGGCGGTAGGGAACATCCTGCCCCTCCTGTACCGGTGCGACAAGGGCTGGATCCAAGGAAGAATAAAAGGTGTATTCGGCGGCGGCACAGGGGAGCTCACTCGCGCCGCGTGGTCGGGCTATCTCGTCAACGATCCCGACTGGAACTCGTTCGGCGACATGGTTTGGATGTACAGGGCAGGCGTGGCCAGCCCGAAGAGCCCGTCCGCTGACGACGGCGGCGACTTTATGCCGTACAGCAAGGGCCTCATCAACCACGTCACGCAGGGGCACCTCCTGCGTATGGGCGAGGCCGACGGGCTGTTCGAGGACATGTCAAAAAACCTCAACAAGAGCGGCAGATCGCACTGCGCATGGATCGTCTATTTGATCCTAAAGGCCCACAACGGCCACCAATGCGAGTCGTTCGACAGCGAGAGGCTCAGGAGCATATGGAAAGACAGGAGGTTTGCGTTCAACGACTCTCTTAGCGGGTGGGTCGAGTTCAGCCCCCTAGAGCCGGAGGAGACGCTGGAGCTGCTGCACGGGTCGCTAGAGGCGGCGCCCGACAATGCCATGCCGATGTTCCTGCTAAGGGAGCTGAGGCCATTCGCGGACAGGCATCCCGAGAAGGTGCTGGCGTGCCTGGAGGATGTGGCTTACAACGAGTCCCTGCACGAGGAGATCCGCTTTGGCGGGGACGACCTGCAGAGCATCCTCAAGGCACTTCTCAAAAACAGGCCGACGCGCCGGCGCGCGACCGAGGTGATAAACAGGGTGGGCGAGCTCGGCTACAACGAGTACTGCGCCCTGCTGGGCGGAGATGGTACGGGCGCATAGGCACAACTCGAGAATGGCTTTCTGACCATTTCACATGCGTACGTTGGGAGTCGATGCGTCAAAAAGGGGATCAGAAACTTGTGCTCGTGACTATAGTCTGCACGGGCCCCTATCGGATGCCCATATGTTGTGAAATTGCATGCCAAGGGCGCCCACGCATTGGCGTCGGTTGGACATCCTAGCGTATTTCAAAATAGATCCCCGGTTCGTCGCTCGATATCCCGTATGTGCAGTTCTTCCGCACATTGCTACGCAAAAAATATTTTTTTGATCTTACAATGTTAATTCTTTCCAGTGCAGACTGGGCCAAGTGGTTGACCGCAGCGACAGTATCGCCACGATCAAGTTCTAGATATGTGTTCTGAAACGCCTCGGAAGCGGGCAAGCAGAAGATTGTTTTGTTTTCAGACAAGGGCGGCATCGTTGCGTGGGTTTTGTACTCGAACCCCCCGTCGCGGATGATACCGCCGTCCAGCGCGGCTTGAAGAATCGAATTGATTATGCTGGACCAGGCCCCCACAATGAGCGTCCCGCTATCGCCCACCTGCTCCGAGACGCGTTTGTCTAGAACAACATCCCCGGCGATTTTTCTAGCAAAATCGTCCAGCAAGGCCTGCTTGTGCACGCCTGTCATTAGGACGGTCTTCACGTCTACAAAGATACCGTCTACCGACAGGTCGGGCTGCCTGTTGTTGTGCCTAGGATGCAGCTTTACGCATGAGCTGTTCTGGCGGTACGCCGACAGGGCCTCAGCAAGAATCCGGTTGTGATGCAGCTTGAGCGCCGTGTCGGTGTCATTGAGGAGGGCGTCTCGCTCCGCAGGCGTGGCCCCGCCAAGCGCATGCCAGAGCGCCAATATCTCGTACAGAAAATAATACGTTTGCCGGTGGTGCTTCTCAAACTCCGTGGCGATCTTGAGCAGGTTGCCCTCAGTAGCAGCCACCCATTGCCGCATCTTGCTGATCTCTTGCTCTTCAAAGTGGTCGTCAAGCTGCATGAACATCCATTCGTCTTGCCCGGTCTGCACGTTGATCGACGCACTGTCGTCCATAATTGAACCAGGAATGAGTAGATCGTGGTACTTTATTCTAAATTGCACCCCGCGGTCCGTCACCGCTATGTCACGGAGTAGGAGCATCCTCAGCATGGGAGGGGGCGGCGAAACCTGGATCCGCTTGAGGATGCGTGCGCCGAGGGAGGGGACGCGTGACCTTGAAAACGTACCTGGCGATACTCCAAAGTGTGTGGTGTTGTTCCAATCGAAATCTACGCGTTCGTTACCATAGTTGTCCATACCACTGCGGCGGTGTGTCTCCCCTATTATACCATCCCTTGGTGCGATACACGCCGTTGCGGAGGCCGCAACAGGGACGCCGCCTGCACTGCCGAAGGCCGCCTTTCGACAGGTATAAAAATCCCGCGGATGCCCCTTGGAAGCTTACGGGTAATTAGCGGCTAAGTCTTACGGTTGAATACGGGGGATGGGTGAAAGGCCGTCGCCGTACCCCCGCCTCCGCCCTCACATAGCCCGGCGTGGAACTTTTCTAGCGAGCCGTGTCTTGCCATAGTGCCAAACAAGGTGCAGGGGTGGAAGCCATCCCAGTCTTTCATCCATTAACATTATCGATTTAGATGGAGAATGCCCCATGCATTCTTGCGTATTTCTCGTTGGAATGTAGGCCTAATACTTCCAACCTTCTGGCTGTGGAACACGTTCGCACGGCCTGCGATTTCGGTGCCCCCAATCTACAGGGTTTCTCCTCCTACATTTTTTGCGGAAATTGATTAGTCCGCAGACGACTTGAAAGATCATGTCCATCCGTTCGGTCTCAAACCAATGAAGCTTATCCAATATGTGGTAATTCTTAATGTGTGCATTTGTTTGTTCAACATAGTACTTTTGGCTGTTTATGTACGAGTTCTTCTTGTGGCTCTCCTCGGATAGCTCACCGCCAGGTGGTTTTTTATCGCCGTGGATTAGCGTGATATCTGGAGACTTTTCGACATGGTAGTACGCTCTGTCGGCAAACCACTTTTTCAGTGCACGGAGTAGCTGGTAGTTGCGCGTCCTGTGATAAAGGGCGGCGTCGTTGATCGCGGCCCGTACGGGCCGCGTCGCATCGATGATATACCCATTGCCATCCAAGGATGTCTGCACGTTAAGACCCACGCCCTTTTTACGCCTAGAATAGGACTTCAGGACATCCCTGTCGCGGGGCTTTGTGGTGTTGACGACCAATGCGTCTATGACACCCATCTCCAGATCTAGGTAGTCATCAAGGGGACGGTCGCGTCTAGGCCTAGAAACCCTCCGTCCAAGCCGTCTTGGAATGTCGAGAATCATATGGAGGATGGGTAACAACTCCGTCAGTGCCGCTCGTGCTGTGTCATGAGACACATCAAACACCAGCGCCACATCTTCTTCTGACTTACCTCTGAGCTGCATTAGTGCCATGACAAGCCTGTCACGAAGGCCGAATTCATGTTGTCTCCCGGCTCCATACTTTCTTGTTCTGCCATGTTTATGAAAACGGCGGTACGCCTGGCGTAATGCGACGGGCTTAACTTCAGCATAGAGTTCGTCGACTTCACTGATTTTTAACGACGTAGCCGATAGGTGCGTGGAGGGGCGCGTCCATTCTGCAACACGGGATTTTCTTCGTCCGCCCACAACCAACCTCTCTAGTTTTTCCGGCATTCGGCGGCGGGCCACACCGGGATGATATAACACTTTGGTTTTGAAATAGGGCGTGTGGACGCTAAATTTGGTTTTGCGATCACCGATCAATGCTTGAATTGCAATCACTGGTGAAAGTGAAGTTGGAATTCCTGTCTTTAAAATGATTAGACGGTCTATTACAGAATACTGGATTCGTACCGCATCCAACCGTAGAACTTAAGCGCTAATTACCCGTAAGCTTCTTGGCGGCATGGCAGGCAAGGCGGATCAACAGACTGTGGCACAGAACCAACCCGCGGCGAAAGCTCCGGACGCTGGTGATTGGCTTGAAGCCGCGCAGCAGGACATCGAAGTGATGGACATGTGCTACGATAAAGAGCACTATGGGGCATCGGCCTACCACTGCCAGCAGGCGCTGGAGAAGACCGTAAAATTCATGGTTGTCAAATACCGGTTGATGGAAAATCCCGCGCATCTAAATCATGATCTCATCAGGAAGCTGCTTCGCAGGTGGAAAAAGATGGGCTCGACGCAGAATGAGTGGGCAAACGATGCAATCTCAACGTCTTGCGACATGTTGGATGAAATTGTCAGAGGCTCACGAAGCTGCTCTAGGGAAGCCGGCAAAACTCGTGCTGAGGGCGCTCTCTCGCTCAAAGAGTGGATATGGGCCTACTCGCTTGGCATACCCGTGCCTAGGTCAGCGGTGGAGAGATTTCGCATCAGAATGGAAGCCCCGCCCCCACAGCTGATAAACAAATTCCTCGACCGGCATTTTTCAAAGAAGGCCAAAAATAGAATCCAGAAAAAGCTGAAAAAGGCCAGGGATAAAAAAGACAATAGCGCCATAATCACGACGGCGTATGAAGAGTGCGTCAGAATTCTCTGGATCGAATTCCAAAGAAGGTACAAGCCGCATGCGGGCCGCAAACACCTCCCCGGAGAGGTTGCTGAAGCATGCCTGTTGCTCTGGATGATGGCAAACTTAGACACTTTGCTCAAGATCATTCCCCACGAGGAATACGGACGCTATCCCGATGTACTGGACAAAAAATCGTACGCCCAGTTGTACGTCGAATACTCGAAGGGCCTCTTAGACCTAAAAGAATTGGTTCGTGGATCTATTAACGAGCTGCTCAAGATGATCGGGCGCGAACGGCGCGTTCAGATGGCTAAATGAGGGACGCAAAGACATGTCCGCTGTGGTCAAGGGGCGCCCGGAGAGGCGATCGCCGTCTTGTCTGAGTTCGGGAAGATCCAGCCAGATGCAGAATGCCTGCGCGCCCCGCCCCAGCGCGCCCCGCCCCAGCGCGCCCCGCCCCGCCCGCGCGGTGGCCCACCGGCCAAGGCATAAAGGGCAGGGTTCCGGCCGCCTCACGTGCAGGGCGACAAGGACGGCGGAGCAAAGGACTACGCCGACATGTTCAACAGGTTCTTCAGGGATGCTAGGCTGTCGAGCACGTACAAGCCGGTCCTTGTGGCTGCGCTCGTCGACATCAGCGGCGGGGGCGCGGGGGCGCCGCTGCCGGCCCGGGGAGAGTGGGCGCGCCGCGAGGGGGACCGCATGCGCGTGGACCTCAACCTCGTGGCGGCGCTGTTTGCAAGGTTCTACTGGGACATGGCCGCCGGACTGGGATCGAGGCACATGCCGCCGCGCATGGCCGATCCCGACGATCCCGACAAGGACGTGGTCATCGCAAGGCTGATCAAGGAAGAGCTGGAAAAGGAGAAGAGGAGGGATGCGTACAGAGACATGGCCGACGCCGACGGGGACCTTGCGGGTGGAGGGGCCGAGGAGTACCACAGCCGCGGCAGGCGCTCCCACGCCGGCGGCAGGCCGCCGACGCTGAAGGAGCTCGCCTCGGACGAGAAGGCGGGGTTCAGGAAAAAGGTCATCGACGATGCGATCAAGCCCGAGGCCCTCAAGCACCTGCTTACCGACATGGGGGACCTCTATACGATATGCCCCGACGAGGACGCCATATTGCTTGACGCGGGGGCCGCCGCACACATGGAGCGCAACGCCGCGACGATCAGGGCGGCGCTGGGCCACATGATCGTCAAGCGCCTAGAGGCGACCAACCCGTCGGCCCGGCACCAGGCCACCATGGCTGACCTGAGCGCCGAGTACGCCGCCAAGATTGTAAGGGTAAGGAAGCAGGAGGCCAGTGTTGCGCCGCAGGCGCCGCAGCGGGACGACATCAGCCCGCTCTACACGATGTCGCTCGACCTCGCCGCCGGCCTGGCTAGGCTGTCCAAGCCGAGGGAATAGGAGCCGCGGTAGCGGGGGCCCGAAGAGGCGGCCAGCGACGCCAATGGCGGGGCAGGGTGGCCGACTGTGGATCCGGAACGATCGGCGCAGGTGCGCCTATATTTTTACTATTCGAAAGATGGTGTTCTTGTGCCTGTCGGCGTAGCCCCTGAACACCGTGTGCTGTGCGCGATCTGCATCGTACGAGTCCTCCGTCTCCACCTCGATTATCTTCGTTGACCCTCCCTTTTTGGCTATGATGTCGGGGCGCCTACGGTTGCCGCCGTTGCGATCGCAGAGGGTGTCAGGGCTGGGATAGCCCGGCACGTCGGCGCTTACGCTGTAGCCGTCGCCGGCCAGCCTGTCGGCGATGCGCTTTACCTCCCTGTCGTGCCTAGACTGGCCTGACGCGGTACGGCTGGCCATCAGGATTCACCACACGGCGGGGATGTTGAGCCTCTTACATCCTGCTCTATGCTCCTTCTGTAGTCGGCGCCATGGTTGCCCGTGTACAGGACTGCGAATGCTCGCCGGCCCTCGGTGTTCCGCGTCCAGCACCGCTCGCGGTTGTGGTTGGCTATCCTCGTGGCGACCTCGCTGGACTCGCCGACATCGATGCAGCTGTACGATCCATCGTTCTTCGCATCCAAGACGACGTAAATGCCCGGCCGGTCGTCAAGCGCACTCTCGTTGTACGGGCCCTCAAACTCCCAGCTGCCTATTCTCAACATAAGGGGCGGGCGCCAGGAAGTATATTTAAGTCTACTGATCGACGATATGACGCCTGCGATCGTGCATAGCATGCCCAAAAGCAGGGCGCCCCAACGCCCGCGCAGGCCGCCACGCCCCCTACCCCTCCGCGCTCCCCGCCGCCCCGGCCCTGACGATCCCGGCCAGGTCCTCGTCGCTCACGTCGTGCGACGAGGACAGGCACGTCATGGCGACCGCCGCCATGGCCCTGTCGTGCACCCTCTCGTACTCCTCGCCGCCCCCGATGCTCCTGTGCAGCGCGACGGACGCAAGGTACACGCACAGCCCGAACCTGGCGTCTATCAGCTCCGCCTCGGCCCCCTTCCTGCCCCCCTTGAACTCCTCCAGGTACGAGCAGTTGCGGTTGACGCGCACCGTACTGCCGGCGACGGCCGACACGGTCCTTCCGTTCCACCCCCACTCGCCCCACATCTCCCTCACGACCCACTCAAAGCGCGGCGCCTCCACGCCCCCTCCTCCCCCCCTGCGGCGGCCGCGGCCGTCCCTCTTGTCGCCGGCGCCCTCCTTCCCGGTGTCGAGGCGCAGCTGTACTGCGCACGCGCGCGGCCCGGCGGCCGGACGAGCGGGCGGTGCGTCCAAGCCGCCGGACATCCCGCAACCGCCTCCCCTGGAGGCCACCTTGGACTTGGCTACGCCGCCGAAGGGGCCGCGCGGCGCGCCCTTGACCGCCCCGGAGCTCGGCGCGCCGATCGAGCCGGCGGTGCGGGCGGCGAACAGAACGCCCCGGCCCAAGCCCGCCTGCCCGCCGCCTCCCGCGGCCGCATTGATCCCGGCCATCCTGCGCGTCGCCGGCGAGCACTCCCGCCTTATGATGCGGGCAAGATCTTCCTCGTTGCGGCGCGACAGCACGGTGCCGGCCCAGCCAACGCACTCCTCCGGCTCGGCGCCCGGCGGCAGGTTTGCCGGCCACAGCCAGACCCACCATGCATGGCCGTCCGTGACCGCGCCGATCCACTCGCGCCGGCCCATGCCGCCGTCCGAGTAGAACCTCCACTGGCGCCTCTCGCCCTCCACGTACCGGCCAACCTGCTCGTACGCCGACTCGCAGCGGCCCGATCCCGTGCCCCTTTCGTACGGCCCCTTGGAGAGCCTCCCCTGGCGCTTGACCTCTATTATGACGCGCTTGTCGAGGAGGTAGAGGTCCATCCGGCCGGGCGGGCGGATCGCGCCGCCGGCCGGCCGCTCCTCCGCCCTGATGTGGGCGTCCGGTATGCCGATCTCGCGGAGTCGGGAGCGCACGTGGTAAACTGAATCCGCCTCTTTGTGCAGGAAAGCCGGCGGCAGGGGAGCCGCGGCGCGCCGGCCCCGGGCGCTCATGCCGCCGCGCACGGCCCGATCCACCCCCTGCATGCCCCGGTAGCGTCGTCTGTACGGACATGCAGGGTCTCCACACGCATGCGGTCCGCGGGGACAAAGCGAAAGCCCGGCAGGGGAGTCGTCTCCGCCAGGACGGCGGCCGAGCCGCACGCATAGGAGAGCGGCGGCGCCGGCCCCGCCTGCAGCGCGTTGACAACGTGCCCGTCGTCCGTCTCGAACACGAGGGATGCCATCCTGCCGAACATTGCGGCGGCCCCCGGCGCCGCGCCGCATTCGTAGGGCAGGGGATGCCCGCCCACGACGCGGGCGATCCTAGAGCCGTTCCGCATGCGGCGCCGCAGCCATTCCTGCTCAAGGAATCGAACAAGGCATGCGAAGGGGCGGCCGGGCGGCGCCCGCATCAGCATCCAGCCACTGCCGGGCGCCATCTCCCGCCAGCCCGGCGAGACGAGGATCAGCACCGCCTCGCCCGCGCTGTAGCGGCCGGCAGCGGCGGCGGCCTGCCGGCAGCGCCAGACATGGCGGATCATGCCGGCCGGCCCCTCCCATTGCCCGCAAGAGCAGCACCTTGCCCGCCGTGGCGCGCAGGAACCGCCCCACGCGGTGGCCCCTGCGCCGCAGCCGAGTCCCCCTGCGCCGCCCCTGCCCACTGCGTTCTGCTCCGCTCCCGCCGCGCCGGCGCCCTGCCCGGCATGCTCCTCGCCGCTGCGCGGTGCGAACCGGGGTGCGTCTCTTGCCATGCAGCCGCGGGCGGGCCGGCTGCATATGACGTGTTCTTGGATCTGTGGTGTCAGCTTGGGCACGGCGTTGCCTGCAACGTCGGGACAGGGTGCCTCCCATGTCGACCTGAGGCGGCGATCGCGGCCGGTGGCAGGCCCCGGGCACGCATCCACTGCATGTCCGCCAGACGGCTGTAGTGCGGCGGCCGGCGACCAGACCGTCTACGATCCCGCTCGTCCACCCCCGCGCACGTAGCAGCCGCGACGGTCGTCAAGATGGCGGCCCGCCAGGCGTCCCTGTAGCCGATCGATGCGGCCGTCAAGCTCCCCGACCATCTTGTCGCGCTTGTCCTGCGGGACGGCGTCGAACGTATGGGCGCTGGGGCTGCCCCCGGCCCGTGACACCCACTTCTCGACAAGGTGGGGATTGCATTCAATGGCTGCGTACAGGTGCGTGTACGAGCTGAGGTACTGCTTGTTGTACATTTCCTGGTGGTCCACAAACACGACGTTGTTCTGGGCGGCGGCCCTAAGCACAAGGGACGCCTCCCTGCCCCTTGAAGACAGGCCCGCATCCTCCAAGAGCTGCCCCAGCGGGATGCTGTCTACGCCTTTGACGGCGCACCGCACGGCGGCGAGCTCCAGCAGCGTCCTGCGAAGGACGAGGGGGGAGGCATCCTCAAGCCCGTCCATGTCGGAAAATATCGTTCCCATGAGGGGCGCGGCGCAAGGCGGCCATATAGGCCGTTCGCCTGCCGCCTGGGCGCAGGTCCGGCGGGCGGCGCGACACTCCGCCTTCTCACGGCCCCCGCAGCGGCAGGCAGTCCGCAGCGCGCCGAGCCTGCCGCCCCGTCCGCACATGCGGCAGACGGCGGGCGCGGGCAGTCCGGCGGCGGCTAGCCTTGGCCGCCGCTGTCGTCGGACTCTTGCGCAGCCTTCGTGACCTCGCCGCCAAGCGAACGGCGGCGGCGGCGCCGGGGCGCCTCTTCCTCTGGCATTCGGGCAGGCCCCGCATTGCCGGCGATATACGGGTTGCGGCCGGCCCGGTGGCGGGCTTCTGTCGATCTTCGGCTTGACGCGGTTGCGGTGCAGAGTCCGCCGTCCTGCTGTTTGCATGGCTGTACACTTGCGTTCAGGGGCCGAGATGGGCCGCCGCCGCCCGCCAAGGCGCCAAGCACAATGCCGCTACAGGACGGGGCGATCGCCTCGCATCCAAGGCCGTAACCAGGCAAGCCGCGCCGCATGCTGCTTGGCGGGGCAGGGGCGCGATCGGTGCGGTCGCCGCGGCGGCCCCATGATGACAGGACATCGTGGTCCGGGCACGCGCGGGTGGTCGTATGCTGGCAGCTGCCGGTCCCGGGCTTGCCGTACGCGGGGAGGTTCGGCCGACACGCGCGGGTGGTCGTATGCTGGCAGTGTCATCTATCGCAGCCGGGAAGCGGCGGGCCCCGCAGCATGATGCGCCATCCCGCGCCGCGCGCCGCGCGCCGCGCGCCGCGCGCGCACATATGCTGCAAGAGCGCTGGCGGCGCTGGCGCCGAACCTGCACGCCCCAAGGCCGCATATGTTGGGCCGTGGGGGAATCACGGCGCCGCTGTGCCGTGTGCGGACGCCCGGCCGCGGCTAGTCCCGGCGCTCGCCTGAGCCAGCTACCACGTGTATGATTTCGCCGCCAATCCGAGTGCGGCGGCGCCGCTGTGCCGTGTGCGGACGCCCGGCCGCGGCTAGTCCCGGCGCTCGCCTGAGCCAGCTACCACGTGTATGATTTCGCCGCCAATCCGAGTGCGGCGGCGCCGCTGTGCCGTGTGCAGACGCCCGGCCGCGGCTAGTCCCGGCGCTCGCCTGAGCCAGCTACCACGTGTATGATTTCGCCGCCAATCCGAGTGCGGCGGCGCCGCTGTGGACGCTTGTCCTTTTTCTCGCCGCTCAACGGGCTAGCGCGCAACGTTCATAATATAGGCATTGCGGTTCGGGCGCGTGGCCGAGGCAGACGACAATGCAGGGGAGTCCGGGGAGCCGGCAAAGCCGCCTTGCCGCGATCGCACAAAAATTCCAAGAGAGCTTTATGATGAGGTGCGACGCGGGTTCCACTTCCACGACGATGCAAACACGAGCCTGGATAAAAAGGCGCAAAACCTGATGCTTGCAACTGCGCTAGTGGCTGCGCTGTTCGCAACTATAACCATAGGCGGCGTATCGAGCCGCCCGGACCAGGATCCTGCATGGTTGGCCGCGGCGATCGCCTTCATGGCCGGCATGGTCGCGACCATCGGGTTGTGCGTATGGGTCAACTTTCCGCAACCCCAGCCCGTGTTGATTGTCGGGGGCAAGCTGCTGCGCAGCGACAGGCTTGACGACGAGGTGTATGAAGAGGTGGTCGGAGGCGGGGAGGAAGAGTACTACAAGGCGCGGATCGAAGAGTGCGCGCAGGCCTTGACCAAGCAGGAGCGCATAAACAGGAAAAAGGCCAGAGTGCTGCGCGCGGCATATGTTGCGTTTGCCGTGTCTGTTGTCGGGGTCGTCGTGGGGCTATTTTTTGCGATCGCATCGGTCGTCGGGTACGGCTAGGCGCCCCAAGCGCGCGGCGCAGGCGGCGCAGGCGGCTCCGGCCCCTCCATCTTCCCCCCCTCCCCGCCCGGCCTGCGCCGCGCCGACCCCGTGATCCCGCCCAAGCCCTCGCCGCCCGCGCCGCGCGAGGAGGACGGGCGCGTCGTGGCGACCGCCGCCGCGGCCCTGTCGCGGATACACTCACGCCCTTCACCGTCCCCGGTCCCCCGTGCAACGCGACGGATGGAAGGTACGCGCACAGCCCGAGCCTAGCGCCTCCCGCTCCGCCCCGGCCCCCCTTGGACTCAAGGCACGCGCAACGGCGGTCGACGCGGGCGGCGGCGGCTGATACGTCCTCTTGTTCTGGCCCGCCCGCCCTGCCTGTCCCCCGCGGCCGCCCGAAGCGCGGCTCTTCACCCCGGCCGCTGTCCGCCACCTCCGCACCCGCCGCGCCTACTGCATCGCGCGCCAATCGCTCGATCGACAAGTATCGATTCTGCCGCTCCCTCACCCCCTCCCCCCACGACGCTGTCTGCCTGCCCGCCGTCGCCTGCTGGAGGCGGCCCCGCCGCGGATGCCGTCAGACATCTGAGCATGCCGGCGGGGGCCCCGTCTGTGTCCATTCCCTCATTTCTTGACCCATTTGCCGCGCGGGCCTTGTCGCGCGGCATGCCAAGGCCCAACAGTCGATGCGGTCAAGCCCCGTGTCATACGACGCGCCATCTTCGGTCGGGGCGGCGGGCGCATCACTCGTCGCCATGCCGGCCGCGGCTGCCGTTGCCGTCGTCTAGTCCAGAGCGGTCGTACAGGGCCTTTACCATGCGCTCAATGTTTGCGATGCGCCTGTCCCTCATTGTGCTCCAAATGGCAACCACCAGTACGATCAAGGCCCCCATGATGCTAGCCGCTCCAAAGTCTGCAATCTCTGGATCCAGCGTGGGCCAAATGACGAGCAGTCCGATAAAATGGATGCCCACTATTGCGGAGCCCAGCAGTATAAAATGCAGCACGGCCGTGCTGTCGTCGCTGAGGCGCATGCACCGGATAGCGCAGTGAGCCGTATTTAGGTTCGACGGCCGGCGCGGCGGGAGTGCGGTGGGGGCAGGACGGAGGCCTTGCAGCTGCGTCCGGCCGGGGCAGTGGAAGGATCGCCTCGGGGATGGAGGCGGGCTCGATCGTGTCAACCGGGATCAGGGCCGAACCGAAGAAGACGCGGGCAACAGGGGGCCGCGCATGGCGCGCCCGTCGCCACGGGGCGCGGCCCGCCAACCGGCTGCATTGGCGGTTCGGTCAGGCGAGTGCAAGGGCAGGCTTGCCTGCGCTGCCGAATATGCAGGGGGAACCGGCGATGGACGCCGCTTCCCGATCTTCGGCATGGCGACGAGGAGGCGCCAGGAAGGGCAAGTGGCGTTGCCAGCGGCAGGTACGATTCGCGCCCGCTGCGCCTGCACGAGCACACTGAAAAGTTCTCGGAGTTCGGCTGAATTATGCTCACGCTCGCCGGGGGTGGCCGATACCTAAACGTCGACAAGGGCTGGCATCGGTCACCGAGCCCAGCGTGCCGTAGGGCACGGCCACCAACTTTCCACACCGCATCGACTACTCCTGCAACTCCACCGCCAACACAGCCATCGTGTGTCACGGCTGAACTGCAAATGTATTTATAACCACGACAATGGCAGCAAAACCTGTCATTGCAAACATAGTATACGCAATTGTCAAGAGCCACCCCTTACGCTCGTTTGTTTTTACTAACTTCTCAAGTGCACGAGCGTATTCTACGATAAGCGACTTGTAAAAGGCCTCTTCATTTTTGAGCGAATTTGCATACGTCTCCTCGTCAAGCTTGCCGGAACGCAGCAACCGCCCCTCCATAATCTGTACACGATAAAATGATGGACTGTTGATAGCTATAGAAAGCCCGATCGTTATAATGGCACCCGTTCCAAAAAGGCAGATCATGAGTTCGATCAGTTGCCAATTTAGTCGATCTGTTGGGCTCGTCGTGATCACGGTAACGAATAGGGTTGCTATGACCGCCAACGCAATCATGAGGTTTTGCGCCTTCTTTCCCATGTTCACACCCGCATTGTCATGAATCCGGAACAGGTCTTTTACTTCTTCGCAGACCCGTCTCGATGGTGATTGTGGATCCTGCCCAGCTTGTCCTGCCGGCGCCGCCGCATCTGCCGGCCTGCGATCATCCCTGTCCACAAAGCCGAGCCGCAACCAGCTCTATATTAATGCCTGGAGGCCCGGCCGTGAAGGCTCAAGCCTCAAGGTGCGTCGGGGCGGTCGCCTTGGCGGCGACGCCGCATCCGGTGCCGGAGCGATCTACTCCGTGCCGCCTCGTTGGGCCGCCATGTCGGTGGCTACAGCACGGGGGAAGAAGGCGCGGGATGCGGAGGAGGTTGGGCCGTCTGCAAGCCCGCTGCGCACGACTGTAGGATGCATCAACCTGCCGTCAACCTGCGGCGCCGGCAGGGAGGCGGGGTGCGGAGACGGAGGCCTAGCGCAGTGTGTCGGTGCCGTCGACCTCTACGATCTCAAAGTCAAAGCAGGCCCTGTGCTCGGCCCGACGTACTCTGCCACCACGTTCGCCATCCACGCCAGCATTCCGTCCCGTTCCTTGCGCGGCAGCCTCCCGCCCCCGGGCGCGAGCCCCTCCGCCCCGCCGTCGTCGCCGACGCCGATCAGCAGGTCGCCTCCCCTAGAGTTCGCAAAGCTGCACAGCTCTCGCGCTATCTTTTCTTCCATCTTGCCCGCCTTCAAGTCGACTCCGGGGCGCGAGCCGGGCCACGACTTGAACTCTGGCACGTCCGACTCGTCCCTGGACAGGAGCGACCCGTCCAGGCGCCCGGGCTCCCCTCCCGGCGCCCCCGCGCCCCCCGCTATCCGCGCGATCTCGTCCAGGAGCAAATCGGGGTCGCGGTAGTCCCACCGCCTCATGAGGGCGCCGTCCAGTGCAGGGATCCTGTACGCAGCGTAGGAGGGGCGGGTCCTGTGGAGCACGGGAAGTATCCCCATGCGGGCCCTCCCGGCGCCCCGGCCGGAGTCCAGACATCGCGGGGCGGCCTCCTCGCGCACACCGGGGTGACGACGGCGACCACGTACGCAGAGTCCGCCAGCGCCTCTTTGATCCCGGCCGACACGTCGTCGCCCACCGACAGGCGGGCGTCGTAGCGCCACACGTTCAGGCCCCTTTGCTCAAGCCCCTCCTCGATCCTCTCCGCAACGCGCCAGCCGTCCCGGTGGACGTAGGACAGGAACACGTCCCATTGGGGCGCATCGCGCTGCCGCTCCGGATACGTCATGCCAAGCGCCGGGGCGCGCCTGTGCCTGGCGTTCGCTGTCCTGCGCCGGCCGCACCGCCGGCAGGTTGATGCGCAAGGGGTATCCGCCGCTAGTCGGCAGGCGGCCAGCCCCAGCGGCCGCCGGCGGCGCCCTGCCACCTTGATGCATCCGGTCGCCGAAGGTCTCCAGTGGAAGGCCCCCTCCCCCGTTCGTCATTTTCTGCCTCGCCGCTTCCTGCGCCCCCGGCGCGAAGTGGCGCCCGACCGGCCGGTGCGCCCGCCGGTGCGGGTCGCGCGGCCGGTGCCGGCTCGGGGGCCGCCCGGCAGGCCCAGTGCCCTGCTGATCGACTTGGCGGTGCTGGCGCCCGACCGGCCGGTGCGCCCGCCGGTGCGGGTCGCGCGGCCGGTGCCGGCTCGGGGGCCGCCCGGCAGGCCCAGTGCCCTGCTGATCGACTTGGCGGTGCTGGCGCCCGACCGGCCGGTGCGCCCGCCGGTGCGGGTCGCGCGGCCGGTGCCGGCTCGGGGGCCGCCCGGCAGGCCCAGTGCCCTGCTGATCGACTTGGCGGTGCTGGCGCCCGACCGGCCGGTGCGCCCGCCGGTGCGGGTCGCGCGGCCGGTGCCGGCTCGGGGGGCCGTGCGGGCCGTGCGGTCTCGGGGGGCCGTGCGGGCCGTGCGGTCTCGGGGGGCCGTGCGGGCCGTGCGGTCTCGGGGGGCCGTGCGGGCCGTGCGGTCTCGGGGGGCCGTGCGGGCCGTGCGGTCTCGGGGGGCCGTGCGGGCCGTGCGGTCTCGGGGGGCCGTGCGGGCCGTGCGGTCTCGGGGGGCCGTGCGGGCCGTGCGGTCTCGGGGGGCCGTGCGGGCCGTGCGGTCTCGGGGGGCCGTGCGGGCCGTGCGGTCTCGGGGGGCCGTGCGGGCTCCAGCGCGAGGGTTACCAGGCCTCGCCGCGTGTCCCCTCCCACGCCCCGAGCCTCTTACGATCTTCGCGATCTTGTCCAAGAACCGCTCCGGGTTGCCATCGTCCCATGCCTCCATGAGGGTGTCGGACAGCATTGGAAGCTTGGATGCAACCCCGGAGTAGTTGGTCTTGTAGAGCACCGGAAGTATCCTGTTCCTGTGTTTTCCTCGCAGCATGCCGCCAACCTCGATCATCGTGTAGATACTTTTGACGTACTCGGGGCTGACTACGGCCACCACGTATGCAGATCTTTCCATTGCATCCATGATCGCGGCCGACACCTTGTCACCCATCGACAGGCCGGTGTCGTCGCGCCACACATGCAGTCCCCTGCGCTCAAGCCCCTCTTCAAGCTTTTCCGCAACGCGCCTGCCGTCCTTGCGGGCATAGGATACGAAGACGTCCCATCGGACGGCGCCGCGCCGCCGCTTCGTATCCATCGTGCGGCTCGCTGAGGCCTGCGACTTAAGCCTAGCGCCAGCTCGGGCCGCGCTGGTGCCGGTCGTGCGGGCGCGTGTGCGGGTTGTGCGGAGGGCGGCCCGGGCCGTGCCGGATCGGGCCGTTCTGGAGGCGGGCTTGCGGGCCGATCCGGCTCGGGTTGCGCGGGATCCCGATTGGGGCTTGCGGGCGGCGGGCTTGCGGGCGGCGGGCTTGCGGGCGGCGGGCTTGCGGGCGGCGGGCTTGCGGGCGGCGGGCTTGCGGGCGGGCGACCGGGTTGCGCGGGTGCCGGCGCGGGCCGTTCCGGCGCGGGGCTTGCGGGCGGCGGGCTTGCGGGCGGGCGACCGGGTTGCGCGGGTGCCGGCGCGGGCCGTTCCGGCGCGGGGCTTGCGGGCGGCGGGCTTGCGGGCGGGCGACCGGGTTGCGCGGGTGCCGGCGCGGGGCTTGCGGGCGGCGGGCTTGCGGGCGGGCGACCGGGTTGCGCGGGTGCCGGCGCGGGCCGTTCCGGCGCGGGGCTTGCGGGCGGCGGGCTTGCGGGCGGGCGACCGGGTTGCGCGGGTGCCGGCGCGGGGCTTGCGGGCGGCGGGCTTGCGGGCGGGCGACCGGGTTGCGCGGGTGCCGGCGCGGGCCGTTCCGGCGCGGGGCTTGCGGGCGGCGGGCTTGCGGGCGGGCGACCGGGTTGCGCGGGTGCCGGCGCGGGGCTTGCGGGCGGCGGGCTTGCGGGCGGGCGACCGGGTTGCGCGGGTGCCGGCGCGGGGCTTGCGGGCGGCGGGCTTGCGGGCGGGCGACCGGGTTGCGCGGGTGCCGGCGCGGGGCTTGCGGGCGGCGGGCTTGCGGGCGGGCGACCGGGTTGCGCGGGTGCCGGCGCGGGCCGTTCCGGCGCGGGGCTTGCGGGCGGCGGGCTTGCGGGCGGGCGACCGGGTTGCGCGGGTGCCGGCGCGGGGCTTGCGGGCGGCGGGCTTGCGGGCGGGCGACCGGGTTGCGCGGGTGCCGGCGCGGGCCGTTCCGGCGCGGGGCTTGCGGGCGGCGGGCTTGCGGGCGGGCGACCGGGTTGCGCGGGTGCCGGCGCGGGCCGTTCCGGCGCGGGGCTTGCGGGCGGCGGGCTTGCGGGCGGGCGACCGGGTTGCGCGGGTGCCGGCGCGGGCCGTTCCGGCGCGGGGCTTGCGGGCGGCGGGCTTGCGGGCGGCGGGCTTGCGGGCGGCGGGCTTGCGGGCGGCGGGCTTGCGGGCGGGCGACCGGGTTGCGCGGGTGCCGGCGCGGGCCGTTCCGGCGCGGGGCTTGCGGGCGGCGGGCTTGCGGGCGGCGGGCTTGCGGGCGGGCAACCGGGTTGCGCGGGTGCCGGCGCGGCTCATACGGCCACCCGTCCGCGCCCTGCTGCCGGCACGGCGATCGGCGGCAATCCTCCTCGCCCTCTGCAGGTGCACCAGTTCAACAACAGGAAAGGCGATGCCCTGTCCTCTTACGGCGCCCACCATTTCACTCCCCTGATCTGGCGCAGGCTGTTTCACATGCTGCGGGCGGGAGGCCCATTCGGGCCACTTTGCCTTTATGTACTCGAGCATCTCCTTTGAGCCGAGTGGCCTGCACGTGCTCCCGGCCCTCTTGAAAAAGTCGTACTTTCCTTCAGGGCGCTTTTTGAGTATTATGGGCCCATCCTTGGATGCAGTGACGGCGCAGTGCAGTACGTCGCGGCCGTCGGCCTCTACAATCTTGCTGTTAAAATACCCGCTGTGCTCGACTCCGAGATAATCCACTATTACGTTTGCCACCCATGCCAGCATCTCGTCCCTCTCCTTGCGCGACAGCCGTCCGCCATCGCGCGCAAGGCCTTCCGCCCTGCCGTCGTCGTCCACGCCGATCAGCAGATCGCCGCCCCTCGTGTTCACAAGGCCGCACAGCTCCTTGGCTATTTTTTCCTCCATTTTGGCCGGCTTCGAGGGGCCCTTCGGGCGCGAGCCCGGCCACGACTTGAACTCTAGCACCTCGGACTCGTCCCTGGACAGGAGCGACTTGTCTAGCTGCTCTGTGCCGTCGTCGGGCGCGGCCGCAGGCGGCGGCGGCGTGCGGCGCCGCATGGCGCTAGGAGCTGCCCCTATAAGCGATGACGTGGCCGGACCGAGCGACTCTCCCGCGTACCGGCCAATCGCCTTGTCCGGCAGTCCAAGATCTGCCAGGCAGGATATCCTCCCTATGTGCGCGTCGGCGTTGCCGGGGTACAGTTCGAGTGCCCGGTCAAAGTGCACTAGGGCCTCCCTGTACAAGTTCAGGTCCTGGAGGGACAGCGCCTTGTTGTGGTGCGCCGCGGCGTTGCCGGGATCGAGCTTGAGCGCACG
The DNA here is from genome assembly GCA_965242695.1 of Cenarchaeum sp. Taxonomy (GTDB): domain Archaea; phylum Thermoproteota; class Nitrososphaeria; order Nitrososphaerales; family Nitrosopumilaceae; genus Cenarchaeum. Next base: position 333,042 of record CBDESU010000002.1, read on the forward strand.
GTCAAAGTGCACTAGGGCCTCGCCTTCTCTGTCCAGGGCAGCTAGCGCGGTGCCCATGTTGTTGTACGCCGCGGCGTTGCCGGGGTCCAGCTTGACGACCTCCCTGTACTCCGTGAGCGCCTTGGAGAGGCGCCCCAGCGCCTGCAGGGACAGCGCGCGGCTGTAGCGCGGGGCGGGCTGCTGCGGGTCGATTTGAATCGCCCTGTCAAAGCAGGCAAGCGCCTCCCCATGGCGTCCCATGTCGGCGAGTATGCCGCCCATGTTCGAGAGAGCTCGCGGGTCGCCAGGCTTGGCCGAGACGATCGCCTTGCAGCGCGGCAGCGCCTCGTCAAGGCGGCCCAGATCCCGCAGCAGATAGGACAAGAGTATGTGGAAGTCCATGTTGCCGGGATCATGATCGACCGCCTGGCGGCAGTGTGCCAGCGCCTCCTCTTGCCGCCCCAGGGCGCGCAGGGAGAGCGCCATGATAAAGTGGGGCCTAGGATCCGATCGCTTCGCCTCAATGGCCCGGGCGCACAGTTGCAGGACCTCTTCGTGGCGGTCGAGTCGTTGCAGCAGAGCCATTATCGGCATGTACGAGTCGATGCGGCTGGGCGCGGCCTCGATCGCCCTGAGGCCGGGCCGTATGGCCTCTTCGTGGCGGCCCATCTTTGACAGGCATGCGGACACCCTCTCGTGGGCCAGCGGATCTTCTGGCGCAATCTCGGCGGCCCTTTCCGCATGCCGCAGTGCCTCTTCATACCTCTCAAGGTGAAACAGGGTAAATGACGCGTTTTGGTGCGCCAGTGCGCTGCCGGGATCGAGTCTTGCGGCCCTCAGGTGGTGCGGCAGGGCCTCGGCGTGTCGTCCTAGCGCAGACAGCAGGCGGCCCATGGCGGTGTGCCTGGTAGTGTTCGCCGGATCTGCCTCGGTTGCCGCCCTGCAGTGCTCTAGCACTTTTTCGTACAGGCCCATTCCCGCCATGGCCTGGGCCATCTTGAGGTGCAGGCTGGCATCGGGCGCGCCCGGCTCTGCAGCCATCTTGTAGGAGGCGTACGCTTCGTCGTATCTCTTTTCCTTGAAGAAGCGGTCGCCGCGGACCACGTACCCTTGGTGCTTTGACTTCCCCGCCATGCCACCGGCAGGCGGCCGTTCCACGGCCCGGCGCCCGTCCAGGCCGTCCGTCACGGCGTCAAGGAGGGCGTCCTTGAGCAGGGCCGCGTTGTGCACGTACTCGGGGTCCATCACCATGGGATCCGCCGCGTGCCACTCGGCCCTCTTTTGCGAGAGCATCCGCCGCGTGCCGACCGGGAGCGCGTCCCACTTTTCCTTGATGCGAGCGCGGCCCCGTGGCGCTATTTCGAACCGCATGGCGCTTGGATCCCCGCTCCTCCCCGCTATCCTCACGCAGTTTGAGGAGGACAGGCTGTCAAGGGCGCGCTCGACGTCCTCGCTGCGCGTCCCGCCAGGCCCCGTCTCGAACATGACCAGATCTATGTCCAGCCCGGCGATCACGTCTCTCAGTGCCATGAGGACCTCGCCGGTCAGGCGGGCGAGGCCCTTGACGGGGCGCGGATCGGCGCGCAGGACCAGCAGGATGGCATCCTCGATCGCAAGCGATGTGTCGCCCATGCGCCCAATGAACCCGTCGATATCCAGCGGCGGGCGAGGCCCCGGGCGGCCCGCACCTGACTTCGTCATGCCCGGCTCAGCCTCCAGAGTACGCAGTGGGTCGTGCCGCCAGGTCCAGTGCGCCGCCTGACTAACGAGCCGGGCGTCAGCGCGCCACCGTGCGGGAGGCATGCGATCGCCTCGCCCCTGTCGACGGACATCGAGGGGATCGATTGGCGGCGGGCGGCTCCCTTCGCGATGGCAGAGGCGTGTCGGGCCGGCGGCCTGCGGGCCGTCATGCCAATTCTGCGGCAGCATCGCGTGTAAAACGCCGCAAGGCGCTCTACGTGCAGGCCGCGGGGCAGGACCTTGGCATCTCCCCTTGTGTCGATGCGCTCGATCATGAACACGCGACGCCGTTTGGACGCCTCGCGGGGGCCTGCCGGCAGCAGGTAGGCTCCTGTGCCGCCCGCGCTGGCGCCTGTTTCGGCTCCCGCAAGCCGCGGCCCCCCTTTGACGGGACGGGCGGGGCAGAACGGGCACGGGGCAGGGTAGTCCAATGCAAGGAGGCTGGAGTCAGGTGTAATAAAGTAGGCGTAATAAAGTAGGGTCGTGGCGGGCCGTTTTGCCCGCTAGATTGCCAGGGAGTGGGAGGGGGCAGAGGGCGGATGGCAGAGGGCGGCTCGGAGGAGTGCGTGGGCGGGAGGGGGGGACGCCGTTGTAAAAGCGGTGCAGGGCGGCAGGTCGCGCGTTAGGTGCGTTAGCCAGGGGCGCGGCAGCGGCGCGCGGGGGGAGGATCAGACTGCGTGCCGGCTCCCGATATCGCCGGCGGCCGGCCCGCGAACAGGCGGGCGGCAAACCTTGCCGCCACCCCGGCCCGCCTGCCGGGCGGGACAAGGGCTGGCCGTGCACGTCGAGGCATCTCGGGCAAGCCGCCGCCGCTCCGCTCCGCCGTGATCACTTCAAAAGCCTGGATAGTTGCCTAGTCTCTAATTCTCAAGTAGGGCTGATCAACAACAACTTGCCGCAATTGACTCTGGCCGAGCCGGATCCGAGGGCTTGCGCCCACTGTCCCCAGAGAACACACCGCTTACTGCAGACAGCTATCGCCGCAGTGCCGGCGACGCCGCCGCCGGCTGGCCGGCGACGCCGGACAGCCGCCTCCAAACCGTCTTGCACTCCTCGCCCGTGATCGAGCCGCCCTCCGGCTTCCATGCGCTGCCGGGAAGGTCAGAGAGCCACCCTAGCACCCTGCCGCTCTCGGCGGCATAGATGTTGTCGGCATCGTGCTCGTGGGCATACTCCGCGCCTATGCGCTTTGAGATGCTTCTCGGTACGCCGTTGATGCGCATGAGCACCGCCGCATCGGTGTCGACCCCGTGGTACACCATGGCCGGCAGGTTCGCCGCTTGGCTGCCCCGCCGCCCCCGGGCTTCTGGTTCCCCGTCCCCGCCAAAGTCGTGTATCTTTTGTATGCCTGCCAGTCCCCACGATGCCGAATTGACGACCTTCTGGTAGAGCGCCCTGACGCAGGCGGTGATCTCGGACTCGGCGGTGCCCCCGAAGTGGTCCGCGGAGATGTCCACTATGCTCTTGCCCGACACCCAGTCGGAGATGAGGGCCCCTATGGCGTCGGGGGTTGAGCGCGGGCCCGACATTGCATCCGAGAGGTTCTTGACCTCGGGGATGTTGCCGAGCATCACGCCGACCAGTCTTGATATCTTGCCCGATCCGCGGGAGAACATGTCCTGCGGATTCCAGTCGCCCGATTCGATCCCCGAGCGCGGGATGGCGCGGATCGCGCCCTCTACGGTCTCGGGCGAAAACCCCGTGATGTCGGACAGGTGCGACAGGCCGGGCCGCTCGTCGAGCGACTCGCCGTACCTGCGGACTGCATCGAGCAGCAGGCTCTGCGCCGCCGGCTCTAGCCTGTCGTATCCGTACGTCTGGCGCAGCGCGATCTCGGACTCGGCGGTAAACTGCCTCAGGGTCTCCGCCTGGTTTTTCATGTGCGCCACGTACTGCGCAAGGCTCGACCAGCGCGGGTCGCCCGCAAGCTGCCTCAGGTCCAGGCCTTGCGCCCCCGCGCCCCCGGCCACCGCGCCGACCATCCTGCCAAGCTCCGACGCAAGGTCCTCGGCCGACTTCATGACGTACTCGGCCGCCTTTTTTACGTCCGCCCCGTTCCTCCTGTCCACGGCTATGCCGACCATGCCGAGGGACGGCTGGTTGATGCGCCCCGCCCTGCCGATCAGGTTCCAAAAGTCCTCGCGCGGCATCACCTTGCGGGGATAGTGGTACGACGAGACCAGAATTCCGGAGACCGGAAAGTTGATGCCCTGCGCGATCGTGGTGGTGGCCACCAGCGTGCGCAGGTCGCCGTTTTCCATCAGCAGCTCCATGAGGTATCTGACATCGTCGGGCAGGCCGGTATGGTGTACGCCGATTCCCTTGCCCAGGTACTTCACGAGGGGAAAGTTTTCGCCGAGCTCGCTCGCGACGAACCTCCTGGCCACGTCCAGGTCGCTGCTCGCACTGAACTCGCTGCGTTGGTTGTCGTAGATGATCCTTGCGGTGCTCCAGGCATCGTGCACGGTTCTTGCAAGCACAAGGAAGTTGTGCTCTGCATTGACTTGGGTCGCCAAGAGGGCCGCCGTCTTGTGCTTGTTCGGCATGACCTTGGATGCCGTGATGGAAAAATTCGTGGTTGTGCCGACCTTGATCTTGCTGTCCACGACGACGGTTTCGTTGCTTGTGGCCAGTGGCTCGAACATTCCCTCGATTTCTCTTCCCCTTCCGCTCGCATAGCACACTCCGACTACCCTGTCGTTGGGCCTCCAGTCGAGCCCGATGCGCACGGATCTCGGCGACCGGGGGTCGAGCCACCTTGCAATGTCGTCTGCATTTTGTACAAACGGCGTCATTAGCAGCAGGCCCGCCTTTTGGCAGTCCCGCTTGATGGTGGCCAGCAGGAGCTCTAGGTTCCAGCCGCGGGACGGGCCTTCCGCCCTTGCGCTGCCGCCGCCGCCGCCCTCTTTCTCGCCGGCCGCCTCGGCCCCCATGTTGTGGGCCTCGTCGATTATGCACAGCGCAAGCGACTTGGCGATGGAGCCGCCCGGATCGCGGACCATAAGCAGGAGCTTTTCCGGGGTGGTCACCAGCACGTCGTACGGCTTGTCCCCCGACAGCATGGCCCGTTCGAATTCGTCTATCTCCACGGCTCCGGTCGCCTTTTCGACCTTTATTCCGAGGGGGTCTGCCCCGATGTCCCGCCGCAGCCTTGAGGCGATCTGGTTGACCAGCGCCCGCGTGGGCACGACGTACGCGATCCTGGCGCTGCCGTCCGAGTTGCCGATCGCCTGGAGTATCTTGAACTCGGCCAGCAGCGTTTTGCCCGACGACGTGGGAAGGCTGATCACCATTGCGCGGCTTGCCGGATCGAGCAGCCCCTCGCGGTATAGCGCCTTTTGCTGCGGGTACAGCAGCTCAAGTATGGGGCGGTCCGACCCCGCCATGGCGCTGACAAACTGGCCTACCTTTGAGTTTACCCTCCTGGCCACCTCCCATATCGAGTTGCTTACCATCTTTGAGAACATGGGCCGCACGATTCGAAGAAGGGTGTCTAGCTCGGCCGATCCCGCGCCGCCGCTGTGCCGCAGTGCCTTGTCAAAGTGGTAGTCTAGGCGCGCCTCTATGTCCGCCGGCGAGCCCTTTTGCATGTACTCGCATACCATGTCGGTGCACTTGGCAAGGTGGTACAGCGAGGCGAGCCTGTGCGCAGCCGCGGCCCGGAACGCCGGCTCAAGCGACTCGAAGTAGGGCCTTTCGTGCCCCGCCTGGTCGCGCCTGAGGCTTGCGATGGTCTCCGATGCCCTTGCAAGATCCCCCGGGCCCTCTTTTGCAATCGCGAGTCTGATGGCTCCGTAGATGCCGAACAGGATGCGGCGCTCCCATCCCCCTGGCAAGTCTACGCCGTCGGCCGGGGGCGGCGGCGCCGTCTCCCTTGCATACCGCCTCGCATCTTCCCACTTTTCCCCCATGTACGCATACGAGACCGCCCGCAGTACGTGGCTGATCATTTGGACCGGATCGTCGGGGAGGGGGCACTCTTCCATCAGGGCAAAGCACTCGGCGCATGTTCGCTGGAAGTTTTTGATCCCGTCGTCGGGGGAGGGGCCGGACCACTGGTCTATTGCGGCCAGCTCGTATGCCTCGGAAACACGCTCTAGGATGCGGACAGCGTCGTCTCCGGGCGGGCTCGGCGCGCTGATCACCCTGTTGATCTTTATCATGTTGCGGGTGTCACGGGCAGACGAGCGGTCGGACTCCGGCAGCGCATCGATCAGGAAATGGCTGGCCGTTGTAGCGCCATTCCCGCCGCGGTCCTTCCTGTCGCCGCCCGCGGCTTCTCCGTCCGTCACGAAGAGTCCCCCCGGACGAGTCCCGGCAGGTCGCTGATGCGGGCCGGGACGTAAAGCGCAAAAAGATCCGTTTGGAGGTGGGCGCTCTGCCCCCGTTTGCCCGCCAGGCTGTCGCAGGTGTCGAGAAGATCATCTTCGTCTGGCGTCTCCTCTGTGATCAGCACGCCGACCAGCAAAAGCCGACCATGACGTACGTACGACTCGATCGCATCGCGGTACCTCGAGGGATCCACGGCCCCTGCGCCGCCCTCTTTGCGCCTTATTTGCAGCCACCTGATAAGGTGTAACTGATCTGCCCTGCGTTCCAGCTTTCCAAGCTGCTGGCGCAGTCGTCGCATCACCTCCGGGGGCCTCTTGCCAGGTCCCTTGGGCGTCTTTACCTCGCCAAAAAGGAAGACGGTCCTGCCGTTCAGGCTCGAATAGCCGACCAGATCGGCTCCCGCGCTTATCGCCCGCGGGTTCCTCAGGTCTAGGTTTGGTCGGTAGATCTCTGCTTTATGGTCGTCTTCTAGGTAGCATGCGGCAAGATCCTCCCCTATACGCCACGGTTCTGCCGGCATGCCCACTTTCATCTGCTTGAAGACCTCGTCATAGTCAAAGTCAAGGCCATCGGCCGCGCCGGCCTGCCTCAGATCGTCTAGCACCGCGCCCGTTTCGTGGGCAAGAACGTGCGCATCTCCTACTCTTCCTCTCATGTAGTCCTCAAAGTCGTTCGGCTCGATTCGGACTCCGATGCCGCGCACGCCGTGCCGCAGCATTTGGTACGCTATGGTGGTCGCTAGCATTCGCATGCCCAACTCCCGTCCTGCCGCCCCCTGCGCGGCGATCCGAACGCGTACGATGCCCCGTGTGGCGCCATGTGGCCCGGCCGCCCTGCTCCTGCCGCGACGGGAACCGCCGCCGCCTCCTGTCCCTGGCGCGGCCCGCCCGCCCGCCCTGCCCACTCCTCCCCGCGCAGGGCGTCTGCCCTCCGGCACCAGGCCCGCCCTCCTGCGCAGGCAAGCCCCTGCCAAGCCGTGCGCCGCGCCACGGGCCGTGCGCCATATGTCCTGTTAAAATTTCTGCCGCCATGGGCCGTGCGCTACGGCGCCTGGGCGGCCCTGAGCCGCCATTGATGGGCATGTCTCGGATCATGCAGCGCACCTTGATCGTTCCGGTGCTTTGTGTCGTGACCGGGCGGTTTGATGCGTAGCGGCCCGCAACGGCATCCCGCGCTTCCTGCCGCGCTAGCCGGACGAGGCGTCAAACCCTGTCCCCCGCCGCGGCCAGTCCATCAGGTCGCGAACCTGCCGCGGCTCGTGGTACGTGCTCCACTCGGCGTACCCTAGCCCGCCGACGATCCGGACCTGCTCGGATTCGGGGTTGGCCCTCGCCCAGTTGTACCCCTTGAGGCTGTACGGGTGGGAGTTTAGCGCGGCGTGCTTTAGGATGCCCAGTGCGCCGGCGAGCCGCGAGAGCGGCCCGCCCGCGCGCCGGCGAGCGTACAGCCACAGGCCGTACCCGAACTGCCTCCGCTCCAGGTCGCCCGTCTCGCAGTCCATCGCCTCGACCCCTACGGTCCTGACGGCGACGGCCGTCGTGCCGGGCCCCGCCGCAAGGCTCTCGAATATGTACGTGTCAAAGCCGTTGGCCACCCTTGCGTACCCGGCCGCATCGACGCGCGCATGGTAGTCGGGAAGGTGCAGCCAGAACATGCCAGAGTTTGACGCCCCCCGTACGAGCGCCCGCAGGCGGTACGTCAAGTACCGCAGGTGCGAGCCCGGCCCGTCCGTGTGCAGGCGCAGCGAGAATGAGACGAGCGAGACGCCTCCCGTTCCGACTATGCCAAGGCCCTTCAGGGCGTCCCTGCGCAGTATCGTGTCGATGTTGTACAGGAGGGCCGTGTCGGTGCGGCACTCTTCCAGGCACCTATGGACGACGCGGGCCGGGTGGAGCCTCCACTCTGGCGAGCGCTCCACCTCTATAGCGCGCAGGACGGGCGGCTTGATGCCTGGGGCCGATGCCGCAGCGGCCGCGCCGGCAAGAAAGCCTGCCAGGTCGGGCGCGGCAGGCGCGTCGACGCCGACTATGATCTCGTCGGGGCCGAGGGACGCGGCAGACGGCAGCGACCTTGCGGCAAAGGCGCGGCCCCGGGGGGTGTCAAGGAAGGGGACGACGATCGTAAAGGGCCTCTTCTTTCCGCCCTGCTCCCCACCGCCGTTCCCGTATTGTTTGCCCATGCCCGGCCCGGCAAGCGGCGCGGTTTAAGGCCTTTGGCTCTCCGGCATGCGCGGCGTGCCGCCGGCGCGCCGCGGCCCCCCCCCCTCCCCACCACCTCGGCCCGAGTGCCGCATCCGGCGGCGGAGGCCCCCGCCGCCCCCTCAGCCGCCAGTGAAGGCCCGCACGGCGCTCTGCGTCGAGGGATCGCCGCGCACCCCGACGCGTATCTCGTACTCCGAGTAGGGATCGAGGCCGTCGATCCTGTGGCTTGTGCCGCCTACGGTTTGCACCGCCCAGTCGGCCCCGACCCCAGGGGATCCCGCGGCCGGCACGACGGCGACCGCCACGTCGTACGCGCGGGCGCCGCCGTGCCCGTCCCACCCCAGCGAGACCGACGTGCCGTCTATGATCTTTTCTGTGATCACCACCCTCGTGCCGTTCGAGAACGCCATCGCGAACATCTCGCCTGCCGACAGCGAGCTGCGCGGCGGCTCGGTGCCGTGGCCGCCCATGCCCGAGGCCGCCCCCAAGGGCGGCGGTGTGGGCGCAGAGGGAGGGTTGGTGAAGCGCGCGATTGCGGGACACCAGCGCAGCCCGCTGTGCCGGCGAGGGCCTTGCGGGTCGTCGTGCCGCCCCCCCCCCCTCCCAACGCCGCCCTCGCCGGGCGGTGCGCCCCTCATGGCCCACCCGAGTGCCCCGGTGCCGCCTCTGACACAAGCGATCAGGCGAACTGCCGTAGGCGTGCTTTGCTTGCCCCTCCCTGTAGCACAGCCCGGCGACGTGCATGTCGTACGCAGGCGGACAGGCCCCCATCCTGTCCATCGTCTCGGCTGCCCGACGGCCCCAGCATCCTCCTGTGCACGACGATCTCGCACAGCCCGCGCTCGGCGGTGTTGTTCGTCGTAAGGGGACGGCGGGGAAGGCGTCAGCAAGTCGGAGGGCGGCGGGCGGCAAGGCGGCTCCCGGGCACGCGCGCCCCGCGCTCGGCGGCGGGGCGCGCAGATTCGCCTAGCGAAGCCTTTTCATAACCCCCAGCGGGGGCGCGGCCGTGAAAAAGACGGATCTGCTCCTCCTGCTCCTGTACGTCCACGACCGCCGCCCCGTCGTCGGGCTGACGCGGCTCGTCAAGCTCCTGTTTCTGGCGCAGATGGAGGCGCTGCCCGACGATCCGCTGCGCGCCCACGGGTGCGCCCCGTTTGACTTTGTGGCACACCGCTTCGGCCCGTTCACCTTCGACATATACGACGAAATCGAGTTCCTAAAGTCCGTGGAGATGATGACGGATGACGACGGCGATGATGACGGGCAGTTTTGCATCACGGACAAGGGATGCAGGTTCGCCGAGCAGCGCCTGCTGCAGAGGATTCCCGCCGACCAGATCGAGGGCGTCGAGAAGGTCAAGAAAAGGCACTGCGAGGAAGAGCTCGACGATCTCCTCTACTACGTCTATACCAAGTATCCCGCGTACACCGTCAGGTCCGAGATACTCGACAGGGTGCTGAGGCGCAAGTGATCCCGGTCGACATAGCGCTGCTTGTGGGGCTGGCAAGCGCGATGATGGTGCTTGGTGCCACGCTGTTCAGACTGTCGGACGACAGGAAAAGGGCCACGGACGACGACGTCGATTCGACATACGGAATTATTCAAAAAAAGGTGCTGGAGCCGGCACTCCTGTCCATAATCGAGAGCAAGAAGGGGAGGTCCAAGATCAAGGACATCGTCAGGGATCCCGATGTGTTCACGAAGCTAGATGCGTACAAAAGGACACTGTTTGACTACAATGAGTCGAGCGGCAAGCGCGGCGCCGCTTCGGCGCATATCGAGCATGCGTACATGGCATCCTTCATCACTGCCGGCATCGTCTATCTTGCACTGGCCCTAGACGCGCTGGCCGCATCTTTGGCCCTGTTCGATGACCTGACCCCAGTCGCCCCGGCGGTTGGCGGGTCGGCCGCAGTGCTCGGCGCAATTGCAGTCGGCTACGCACTGGCCAAGTACCGCGCTGAGGACGGGGCGTTCCGGCTCGAAATGAGAAAGATCAGGAGCAGGCTGTCATGACCGTTCTTGAAAGATCGCTGTACGGCCCGGTCACGACCACCGGCCCGTTTGCCGGCCAGCCCTTTGCATACGAAGCGCGCATTGCAGACTGGGCGCTCTCCACCAAGAGAATAGATCTGGTGTGCATCAAGAACCGGAGAATGCATGCGATAGAACTCAAGGTCTACGACTGGAAAGGGGCCGTGAGGCAGGCGTACGCGAACCTCTACGTTGCCGACTATTCGTACGTGGGCCTGTGGCACGAGACCGCCGCCCGGGTGGATCGGGAGGCGTTTAAAAGGTCGGGCATCGGGCTGCTCGAGGTGAACAAGACGGAGTGCAGGCTGGCGGTCAGGCCAAAGAGGTCGACGCGGGTGATCCCCGAGCGCCATGCCTACGTGAGGCAGCACTGCAGGTGACATGAGATGACCGAGCTTGCCATACGCGTCAACATGCCACGGGAAATGGGGTGGCTTGAAAGGTTCGGGTGGGACGGGACGGTCATCCTGCCCGCGCACGTCCTAGAGGGGGTCAAGAAGCGCGCCGCGTCGATGGTGAAGAGGCTTGGCTGCCCGTACGTGATCGATCCGCACACATACGTCTTCGGGGGCGATGCGGACGAGGTTGCCGGCAAGCGATGGTTCGACAGGCTGGTGGCCGAGTACGGAATAGGTGCGACGACAGCACCCCGCCAACCACGCCTTTCCCCCAACATGCTGGTGAAAGACGACGAGGCGACGGACGCCCTGCGCGATTTTGTGCAAAACGTGACAAGGTACCAGAACAGCGCGGTCGTGGACGCGAGCGGCGAGGCAAACGAGTACGAGGAGTTTGAATCCGACCACAAGGTCAGGGCCGCCTCGCCCAGGTGGGTCGTGCCGCCCTACTTTTACATGGAGGGCGGCGGATCGGAGTGGCTTGCCGTCAACGTCAGGTCGATCGAGCTGGCGGCCAGGCTCGCGCCCGGCAAAAACAACCTGCTCTCCATGATAATGGTTGATCAGGAGGCATTGTCCGACATCGATGCAGTCGACGAGATAGTGTCGGCCTACCGCGAACTTCCGGTTGCGGGGCACATGGTATGGGTGGCGCGCATGGACGAGGCCAGGGCCAGGGAGTCCGAGCTGATGGACTTTCAGGAGTTCACAGGCAAGCTTTCCCAGGACGGCAAGCCTGTGTACAACGCGTACGGGGGACTTTTTTCCCTTGCCGACGACAAGATCAGCGGCGCGTCCCACGCAATATGCTACGGCGAGCATCGGAACCCGTTCGAGACAGGGGGCGCCGTGCGTTCGGCGCGCCTCTACCTGCCCGCGCTCCACTCGAAGGTGCCCTACGCCCGCCATCCCGAGGTGACACAGGCCCTTGGGCTCGAGGAATGCCGGTGCAGATGGTGCAAGGTACCGGGAGAGGGCAAGGGCATGGGGGAGCTGGAGCATGCCGCCCTCCACTTTCTGGAGCACCGCGTCAAAGAACTGGAGCAGGTTGAAAAAGAGGGCGGGGCCGCCTTTCTTGACAGGCTAAAGTCCGCCCGCGAGCGCGCCCGAGGCAACGATGCGGAGAAGGCATATACGGCATACTATGACCACTTTGAGACATGGCACCGGGCCGCCGCATCGTACAACAAGCGGGCGAAGGGGTGAGACCGGCGGCGGCCGCGCGCACGCTCGAGTGGGCGCGCCTTGAAGGCGATTCCCAGGCCGCCGGCATGTTTTGGCACGGCCTCTTCGACACGCCCGGCCAGGTATTGCTCCAGAGATCCCTCCCGCTGCTATCAATGGCCATCATGGGATCCCTGCCAGATTGCGGCGCGTTCGGCACCCTGAATGTCACAGTGGGTCAATTCTGTGATCCCCTCGTCCTTGCACCCGCAATCCATTTACCCACGTCGTCTAGGAACTCTTTGACTCCGTCCGATTTTTCGCCCTGCGGGTTTTCGGCTAGGAATTCAAGGGATCTCTCGAACCAGTCGTTACTAGGGATGTCTGGGAGCCATGTTTCAAGCGTGCCACCCTTTACCATGAAGAGGCCGTGCATTTTAAGCTTTTCAATCAAGTCCAACGCTTGATCCTTATTTTCGACAAGCGCATGTAGGCCTTTTGTGTGGATAAGCTTCTTTCCGTTGGCGTCCTTACGGTCACCGAGTTCGGATGTAATGGCGGGGCAGTTGGAATGCAAGGGGGGATCGAGAGGGGCACCGACCGCGCTCAACAGCAAGTTCCATTCGTTCTCGCGAAGGTTGACTATGTCAAAATCGGCCACTACCGCTGTAGGCATGCCTATCTTGCGCAGTGGCTCGGCAATTTTATATAGCGACTGCTTGTTTTGTGCATTGATAAAAAGGCATTGGTCGATCCCCCGGTCGTTATCGTTAAGCTGTGCGTTGACTGTCTCGTAGAACATTCTGTCCGTGTCACCCTCCACTACTACGGCCGCACTGAAAAAGAGCGCGTCAAGCACCCTTGTCGCCATAAGCAGGGGAGATTTAGTCACTTGCGAGAGTTGGTTCGGCTCCAGCACCTTTGTTGTCGCGTTTTTTCCGTCGTATGTAAGTCGGATTATCGTCACGTCTGTCGACGAGTCTATGGCGCCCAGCAGGAAGGAGGAGCTGTGCGTGGAAACCAGCAGGGTCGCGCCCCGGTCCTTGGCTATTCTGGTCAAGTTTCTGGCCAGGAGCCGAGCCAAGCCGGGGTGCAGGAACGCCTCGGGCTCGTCAATCAGCATGATGCGGTGATCTAGGCTCATGACGGATGCGAGCAGCCCCACAAAGGCGTTGACGCCGTCGCTAAAGTCGGAAATGGGCCGCGCGTTGGAGTGAAACCTCCTTGAGGTCGTGTCAAGGCTCTGCTCTTCCCTGCTGTCGCTGGGTGGGCGCTCGCTTAGCCGTATAACGAATTCGCGCATGTTGGTAGGGTCGATCGTGAAATAGAGGTCAAACGCTTCTTTTGTAAGACTTCTCACGCGTTCGCGTTCGGATTCGTTCTGAAAGAGGGACATGAGGTGGTTCGTGGGCGCAACCTGCAGGTCGCCGGTGGGCTGGTTACTAGCCAAAGCCAGACGAGTCTTTCCGTCTAGGCGGATTGTGTAGTGGCGCACTATGTTCGGTATTAGATAGCTTTTGTCGTTATGCTTAATGCCATTTTTAATGGATGTAATGTGTAGTAGTGACTGCTGTGGCTCGGACACCCCTGGTGTGTAGTAGTTTGCATAGATTTGGTCATTCTGTAATATCGTTCCCTCGGGAGGCTTCGTCTTGAACTTGTTGATTAGCTCCAACGCCTCATTGAAATTTTTTGGGTAGACAAGCGTTACGTCAGATATCACAAGTGCTTTCGGGTCGGGTACGGAGCAAAATGCCTCTACCTCGCGCAGAGCCAAGCTCTTCCCTGAGTTGTTGGGACCCACCAGAATCACAACGGAGGCAGGCGTGACGGACAGGGGCGTCTTGCCGTCGGGCCCACTTGCAAACGTAAGCTCTTTTATCCCTATTGGCACGGGCGCCAAGACCCATCGGTGGAATAATAGTGTGGTGTGCCGCGCTGCGGCTTTGCAACAAGCACTAAGCCGTCTTGGTGGCTGAGGGCGGTCCATGAAGCCAAGCCGTCGTCGATCCGCACAAGGAACATCCGCGACCCTACGGAAGCAGGGCGATCGGACGCGGCTGTTGAGCCTTGCCATGGCCTCGGCCAGGACGGGATCGTTGCGACACGCATCGGCGATCGCCCTGGTGCCCCTACCAAACCCGCAACGCCTGTCAATGCGGTTGGCATGCCCCCTGTACGCCTTACGTTGTGGAGCATCCTACGATCAACCCAACTCTGGCCTTACGGGGTGGATTAGACTCGCGAATTTCCAGCATTCGGACGCTCATGGTGAACACGGTTGCTAGCGGTATTCGTGGAATAGTCCGACAGGTGCACTGCCAGAATATGGAACTGATCGCTGTTCATACGTTGCTGGCGGGTAGGGAGTAGTTAAAGCAAAGAAGGCTGGCGTTCGGCAGGGTAGCCGGTGTCTTGTTCTATCTGTTCAATATCATTTTGAACCGTGTCTCGATCTCCCCCTCCCCCCCGCGCGCTTCTTTTTGTAGTGGCGAGGTTTTGCCGATCGATGGCGGACCGCGAACCGGATGATTTTCTCGTCTGGCTTGAGGTTACCCTTCCTCGAGCCGGCACCTCCGTTCTCCGCGTTCTCCCCGCCCTTTTTGCACGACTCGATGCGCATCCGGTACCGGGTCTGCTTGCCGTCCTTACCCGTGATGGTCATGGCACGGCGCTTGTCTTCTTTACGGTCTCGGCAAACTTGGCAGGTGGCTTCTTGACTGCCTCGGTGTTGCAGCACAAGGCCATCAGCTGGCCTCCACCCCACACAACCGCAACCACGTCCCCTCAGTGACCTCACTCCGCTACGCCGCCGGTCGCATTCAACCAGAACCTGGCCCAGGCGATGTTGCCGGGCGAGTCTAGCGCGACACAGACGACCTGCGTCAGCCCCCACTGCACGGGCGATCCCGGCGGCGGCTGGCAGCTTACGCGCACGTCCGCTCCATCGACCGCATCGAGCGCGGCCGGGACGGTGTAGTTTGCCCACGGCTGGGACACCCCCGAAAATGCCAGCGTAAGATTGGCCACGCCTGCGAACACGGGCGGCGTCGTGTCGCGCACGGTCAGCCGCATCCAGGCCGATACCGTATTGTTCGACGCGTCCGTCGCGGTCCACAGCACGTCGTGGCCGCCTACGGGGAGGGGGCCGGGCGGGCTGCGCGACAGCACGGGCGACGGGTCGGCCTCGTCGGCGGCCCACACGCCGACCGTGCTTGCGTTTATTCCCGTGAGATTGCCGGCCGCCTCCAGCACCGCACGGGACGGCACATGCAGGAGCGGCGGCACCCCGTCGGTGATGTTGACCAGCAGCACCTCATGGGCGGGGGGAGCGCCGCCGGCCCAGCGCGCGGTCACGTTTATCGCGTACGAGCCGACGTCGGTGGCGTTCGGCGAGAGTGCGATCAGGGCCTCCGTGGCGTTGCCGTCCGGGCGCACGTACTCTACCCTGGCGAACGCCGGGGCCGGCGCTGCTCCCCCGCCAAATGGATCGACAAGGGACAGCTCGATTGTAGGCTGCCCCTCCGCGCTCGCCCGCACCTCCGCCGTGCCGTTGTACGGCAGTGCGACGCTAGAGTTCGAGAGGGCCAGGCGCGGCGGCATATCGCCGACGCCGCCAGGGGAGCCGCCCTCCTCGCGCGTCGCATTGACCCAGAACCACACGCGGGCCGAGTTACCCGACCGGTCGGACGCGTCGCACTCGACCAGGATCAGGCCGTCGTACGCGGGCGGGCTGTGCGAAGGCGGCGGCGAGCAGCCTACGGGCACCGCGCCGTCGACAAGATCGGTCGCGTTCGGGAGCGCGTACAGCCCCGCAGAACCGCCGCCGTAGGGGGGCAGCGTGGCGTTGACGGCCACTCCCAAGAACGACGGCGGCGTCGTGTCCACTACGAACAGGCGCATTGTAGCCGAGGCAGAGTTGTTTGACGCATCCGTCGCGGTCCACCGTACGCGGTGGTCGCCGAGCGGGAGCGGCCCAGAGGGGCTGCTCGAGAGGACGGGCGACGGGTCGGCCTCGTCGTATGCGGCCACGCCGAGCGCCGTCGCGTTGAGCGCCGTCAGGTTGCCGGTGGCCTCTATCGCAACGTCCCACGGGACGGACGCAAAGTACGGCGGGACCATATCGGTGACGTTGACCGTGATTGTCGCATGGCTGGACAGCCCGTATGGCGTGCGCGCCGTCACGTTGAGCGCGTGCGAGCCGATGTCCGAGGCGTTCGGGGCGAGCGTGATCATGGCGGTCGTGGTGCCGTTTCCGTCGTACCGGTACGTCATGTTGGCAAAGGCGGGAGGCGGGGCCATAGAGTTTCCGAGCCCGTTGCGCGCTGCTGCAAGCGACATGTTGACGGGGCCCGCCCCCGTCGCGTCGACCTCGATGCGGGCCGTACGGTTGTATTCTACGGCGACGCTCGAATTCGGGACGGCCAGCGCGGGCGGGGCAAGTGTGCCGTTGCCGGTCGCCGTAATGTTGAACCGCACCCACGCGTAGTTTCCCGACCGGTCTATGGCATCGCATGCGACCGTCGTCGTCCCCCACGGTACGGGCGATCCCTGGCGGGGCCAGCACGACGCCTGCACGGGGCCGTCGACCAGGTCGGTCGCGTTCGGGACGGGGTATGCGGCGACGGGCTGGACGCCCGGCGCGAACGCTAGCGTGAGGTTTTCCGTTGCCGCGAACTTGGGAGGAGTCGTGTCCCTGACGAACAGGTACATCGTGGCAGAGGCAGTGTTGCCCGACGCGTCCGTCGCGGTCCACCGCACATGGTGGCCGCCCAGGGTCAGGGGGCCGGCCGGGCGGTGCGAGAGGACGGGACGGGGATCGGCCTCGTCGTATGCGACCACGCCGAGCCGCGTGGCGTTGACGGCCGTGAGCCTGCCGGTCGCCTCTACTGCGATGTCCCACGGCACGGACGCAAAGTACGGCGGTACAGTGTCGGTGACGTTGACCCTGATGACGGTGTGGTTGGACAGCCCGTATGGCGTGCGCGCCGTCACGTTGAGCAGGTGCAGCCCGACGTCCGTGGCGTTCGGGGCGAGCACGATCAAGGCCGTCGTGGTGCCGTTTCCGTCGTACCGGTACGTGAGGTTTGCAAAGGCCGGAACGGGATAGGTGCGGTTGCCGCTCCCGCCGTCCACAATGGCGGCGGCAAGCTCGACAGAGACGGGCCCCTCTCCCGCCGCGTCGACCTCGATGCGGGCCGTACGGCTGTACTCGACGGCGACGCTAGAGTTGGAGGTTTCCAGTGCGGGGGGAGGGGCAAGCGTGCCGTTGCGGGTGGCGTTGATCCCGAACTGCGCCCATGCGTAGTTTCCAGACCTGTCGGCGGCATCGCATACGACCGTCGTCAGGCCGTACGGGATGTGCGCGTAGGGGGCCGGCCGGCAGGTTGCGTCCACGGGGCCGTCGACCAGGTCGGTCGCGTTCGGGACGTCGTAAAAGGCGACCGGCTGCGCGCCCGGCGCGAACGCGAGCGTGAGGTTCTCGGTTCTTTCGAGCCGGGGCGGCGTCGTGTCCCGGACGATCAGGTACATCGTGGCAGAGGCAGAGTTGTTTGACGCGTCCGTTGCGGTCCACCGCACGTAGTGATCTCCGAGGGGGAGCGGGCCCGCCGGACGGTGCGAGAGGGACGGGTACGGGTCGATCTCGTCGTATGCTACTACGCCGAGCGCGGTCGCGTTGATCGCCGTGAGGCTGCCGGTGGCCTCTACGTGCACGTCCCACGGCACGGACGCAAAGTAGGGAGGGGTCGTGTCGGTGACGTTGACCGCGATTATCGTGTGGTTCGACAGCCCGTACGCCGTGCGCGCCGTCACGTTGAGCAGGTACGAGCCGATGTCAGAGGCGTTCGGGGCGAGCACGATCAGGGCCGTCGTAATGCCGCTGCTGCCGTTGTAGTGGTACGTCATGTTTGCAAAGGCCGGGGGCGGGACGGTATGGTTCCCAGGCCCGTCGCGCGCTGCGGCAAGCGACATGACGGAGGGCCCCGCCCCCGTCGCGTCCACCTCGATGCGGGCGGTACGGTCGTACCCCAGCGCGACCGTGGAATTGGACGCGGACATTGCGGGGCCGCCTAGCGAGTCGTCGCGGGTCGCGTTGACGGTGAACTGGGCCCACGCGTAGTTTCCAGACCTGTCGCCGGCATCGCATGCGACCGTCGTCGTCCCCCACGGTACGGGCGAGCCCTGGCGGGGCCAGCACGACACGTGCACCTGGCCGTCGACCAGGTCGGTCGCGTTCGGAATGCGGTACGATGCGACCGGCTGCGCGCCCGGCGCGAACGCGAGCGTGAGGCTTGCCGCCGCCTCGAACTCGGGCGGCGTCGTGTCTTGGACGATCAGGTACATGGTGGCCACAGCCGAGTTGTTTGACGCGTCCGTCGCCGTCCACCGCACGTAGTGGTTGCCAAGTGGAAGGGGGCCGGCGGGGGTGTGGGAGAGGACGGGACGAGGATCGGCCTCGTCGTATGCTACTACGCCGAGCTGCGTGGCGTTGATGGCTGTGAGGCGGCCGGTGGCCTCTACGCGCACGTCCCACGGCACGGACGCAAAGTACGGCGGCACGGTATCGGTGACGTTGACCGCGATTATCGTATGGTTTGACAGCCCGTATGCCGTGCGCGCCGTCACGTTGAGCAGGTGCAGCCCGACGTCAGACGCGTTCGGGGCGAGTGTGATCAAGGCCGTTGTAATGCCGCTGCCCGCGTCGTACCGGTACGTGAGGTTTGCAAAGGCGGGGGGCTGTACAGCGATGCCGGTTCCGTTGGCGGCAGAGGGTGCAAGCTCGAATACGGAGGGGCCCGCGGCGGCGACGGCGGCGACCGTCGTGTTCGCCGTTCCCCCGTACGGGACGGCCAGGCTCGCGTTGGACACGGACAGCGAGGGGGGTGCGTCGGGAGGGACGTCGATGGCGTTGAGCCCCAGCACGCTGCGAAGAGGAGGGTTTCCGGCGATGCCGATCCAGGCCTGCCTAAAGTCCAGTATCGAAGGGCCGTCCGGATCGTGCCGCATCGATACGGTCGCGTTCCACACCGCAATTCCGGCGCCGCTCACCGAGTCGCCCGGCTCGTCGGCCGCATCGTACAGGTCCCACAGCGCGCCGGCGACGTTTCCGGGCACGTCCGCGCCGGCGACGAACCCGTAGACGTGCCGCCCGCCGACGTCGTACGCCGGCACCTCCAAGTCGACGGCGACGGGCAGGTGGTGGTATTGCAGAGACGGCGACTCCTGCACGACGGCGGCCATAAAGTGCGCCCATCCCGACCGCCACGCGCAGCCGCCCTGTGCAACCGGCAGGTCGATGCGAAGGTGCGCCGGGCAGGCGGCCTCGCTCCCGGCATTGCCGCCGCCTCCCCCCGGCAGGCCCGCAAGCACGTGGTGCATGTACACGTGCGCTATGGAGGCCGGCGAGGCCTCGGCTCCGTGCCGCGCCCCCTGCCCGTGCACCGAGCTGACCGTCATTACGCCGGACGTGCGGTTGTACGACGAGGCCGCCGGCGATGCGGGGTCCCACCTTGCGTCGGCCGCGGGGGCATCGTGTCCGAACTCGACGGCGATGCGGGCATGCGCCTCCCCGATCGCGCCGAGCACCCACAGGGCCCGCCTAAACTCGTGGCCGTCCGGAACGGTGACGTTGAACCCCCTGATCGGATCCGAGAGGTCGCCCGCCGTCGCTGCGTGCAGCGCGTACGTCGCGTTGCGGGCGTCTGCCACGCGGGAGTGGGGCGCGTCGGCCTCGAAGACTATGCGCAGGTCCACGGGGGAGGATGGATCGGTCGGGTCGAGCGTGAGCACGCTCATCTCGAAGAACCCCGTGCGGTCCGTCGCGGTGCAGGCGCCGCGCGGGTCGGACGGGTCTGCAAGGTTGTCCAGCAGCGTCAGCGTGCGGTTGTCGTCCCCCACGTCGTACATGCAGGCCGAGACGCCTGCCTGGCCGCGCACGATGCCGTCGGCATCGCGCGCGAGCAGTGTCCCGTACACGTACGAAGATATGGTCGGGAACTGGAACGCGCCCGAGGCGCCCGAGGCGCCCGAGGCGCCCGAGGCGCCCGAGGCGCCCGAGGCGCCGGCAAGCCGGCGGTGCTCGGCGGCGACCGCATCGCGGTAGACTGCGGGGAGGTCGCCTGCATTATCGGCAAGCCACGCGGCGGCATCGGCGCCTGGAGGGAGCGCCCTTGCAAGGTGGGCGGCCAGGGCGTCGGGGGGAGGGAGCGAGGATGCGGAGCTTGAATCGCGGGGCATGTCCATGGCGGGGGCCGATTCCGCGGCGGTCGAGCTTGCGGCTGCCGCGTGTGCAGACCGAACGTCAAAGCGGACGGCATCGCCGCTTGTCTCAAGCACTGCCAAGGCGCCGGCTACTGCCCCGCCGGCTCCGACCACGCGCACGTCGACAAAGTTCCGCGGAGGCGCAGGCTGCTCGGAGACCGTAATCGCGATCTCTGCGGTGCGGATGCCCTCGTCCTCGCCAGCGGCGGCTGCAGGCAGGGCCTTTTTGGCGTGGAATACCGCAAACTCGCCAGGCAGGCCACCCATCTCGACCGTTCCCGGATAGACCGTGTAGCCGGGCGAGGCCACCTCTATGCCGGCCGGAAAGCGCAGCAGTATGAACCCGCCACCCGCGGCGGCGGTGTCCTGTGATGCGGCCAGGAAGGGGGCGGCCGTGTAGTTGACCGCGATCAGGCCCGTGCCGCCGACGGGCACGCTCGCCGGAAATGCGATCGAAGGAGGCGCGGTTGCCGCCTGCAGGCCGGAGAGCAGCTCGGCGGCATCAGCAACAGGGACGCCCTGCACAAGAAGGGCCGCGGCGGAGGCGATCGCAACGGCGACTGTCACCATAGCGGCGGACCTAGCATGCGACCGATCTGCGCGTCTCCTTCCCAACACAGCGCCGCTAGGCGGCACATTAATAACCATTTAGCCGATCGGCCAAGCCTCACGCCTGCCCGGGAGTCGATTTCCGATCCGGGGGACGGTCAGAAGATCTTCGCCTCGTCTCCATTGTCTCGGGACCAGCATCTCAGGCCGAGATCTGGTCTATCTGCATGCTTGCACACATATTAGGTCGTGGAAGTGGCGCCATGCATTGGAATGGCTAGAAGGAGCATGGGAGTGGGCAAAAGTAGCATGGGAGTGGCCCTACTTTGATCAAGGTGTCGCCACCGTCACCGCATTCGCTGTCATAGGCGCACCCGCAGTGTGGGCGATCAAGCGGAGGTGGAACGGCCACCAGACCAGAAAAACGGTGGCGACGGGACTTTGCGCTGAACTCAAGGACGCGATGAGGGCGCTGGATGGTACAGATGGCCGCAAACGAAGGGAGGTAAGAATAGTAGATTCAGAGTCGTCGCGTCAGACTCCATCATATAAGAAAGTCAACTACACTCTGGCATTTCTAAATCATGATGCCTATGATAGCTTTTTGTACTCGGGGCACCTTGTAATGCTTAATTCAGAGCTAGTGCAGGATGTGCAAAACGTCTATCAGCGCATAAAGCACCATAACAAGTGGCTAGAGTACCTGATGCCTTTACTCGACAAGGAGTCTGAAACGGGTAAGAGCAATTTGGCCGTCACGAGCACATATTATGATATCCTTAGCAAATACGAGTCTGAGTTGTTGGATATGATACCGGCCCTGAAAAAAAGGCTAGAGGTGCTAGCTTCACTTCAGTCTCGACTTGGTAGGCTGGCCTGCCGGTTTCGGGTCGTCAAGCCCGCCCGGTGCTAGCATCCTGTGCATGGGCGCATCAACGCTTTCAGTGGCGCGGGCCGCGGCATATCCCCGTACCGAGCGCTTGCTGTTTGTGTCTGCCACAGCGCCTCCCCACAGGACGGCTATAAAAAGGCAGCCCGGGACAAAAACGGCAGGGGCAAGCGGCGGGCAACCGTAGACGCTCGGGCGGACACTCAGATTATTGTCGCCAGAAATGACACTTGTCTGGATGGCCCAGCTGACGGGAGCTGGCCCAGGCAGTATGTCCGGGCGCCATCGGCCGCTACTGCTTGCCGCGGCTACCGGACTTTGGAGCGGGACGCTCTGCCGGACCCGGGTTCAGGGACACATCGGTGCCCCTAGCCGGATGCAACGGCGCATCCACACTTGCGGAGCGCATCTCAGAGCCGTCGCCGCCCTTCTGCGCCTTTGATTTAGTCATGCCTAGGCGCCGCGATCCAGGCTTTATTAGCGTTGCCCATGAAGTGCACCCGGAGACATGCAATTGTCGATAAATCACGCTCCCGCCGCGTCCCGATCTGGAACCGCGGGCCAGAACGTCAGGTGCTGTCTTTAGCATCAGTGCGATCACCGGCAACGCCGCCGGTCCTTCGGCATGCCTGCCGCTCATCCGAGGGTCGCAGGAATTCGCCTGACGCCATCCCCCGTCCCCCGGCGATGCATCTACGACTTAGCGACTGGTAGCGACGCGGCGACGGGGTACCCGCGCCTCCTAGCGATCGCGTAGTGCCGACCGAGATCCCGCTCAAGGCCGCCCATCCTGCCCAGCTGCACGACGGGCGCCGCGCCCTTCCTCCTTTCGGCGTTCCTGCGCGCTAGCGCGTCGACGTACTCGGGAGGCGGGAGCATGCGCACCTTTTCGCGGCCGCATCCCTGGCATGCGAGGACGAGGTTCCACGCCCTGGCCCCGCCCACGTAGTCGGCCGGCAGGAAGTGGTCGATGCACATGCGCTCGTCGGGCCGTGGGCGCGCGTCGCAATAGAAGCAGTGTCGCCCCCCGATCTCCAGGCCGGGCAGGAACCCGCACACGCTCTCGCATCCGTCGTAGGCCGCGAGGAACCTGCCGGCCAGGTTGGGGGAGCCGGGGTTGAGCGAGTCGGTGGCCCGTAGCCATTCGAGTGCGACGGCCCTGCTCAGCGCCCCGTAGTTCTCGCGTAAGAACCGCGATGCGGCTCGGTTCACCAGTATCCCGCCCCTCAGGTCGACCCGGCGACTGCCCTCCTTGTCCGCCGGCCCCGCCGCGTACTGGTAGAACATGCGCGGCTCCCTGCCGCCGACCTTTTGGAACCTGTAGACGACCTGCCTTGGCATGACCCTTGCGATCTCCTTTATGCACCGCCCGGTCCTCTCGGGCTCGTCGCGGATTGCCTGGCAGACCGACTGCCCGTACTCGCCTTCTCCAAACTCCTTCTCGATCGCCGTCATGACCAGGGGCGTCTCGGTGGCGGGCCCCTGCCGGAGCCCCGCATTGCATGCAAGGGGCCAGTAGTATGCGAAAAAGTACCGCGCAATCTCGGCGTACCTCACCCTTATGCCGCCTGCGGTGTCGACCGCCCCCGGCGCTTCCTTGTCCCTCGGCCGCCCGTACATCCGCAGCACCATGCACGGATCGCAGCAGAGGTCGAGCAGGAACCGGGCCATTGCGAACTTGTACGTGTTGTTCCTCCTGCCCTCACTTGCGATCGCGACGAACCAGTCGCGGAACTCCCCGTTGGACCATTTGGCAAAGCCGAACCGCTCGCGGCCGCCGCCCTCCTTTCCCCCAGCCATCGAGCCGGCCGCTGGACGGCCCCAAAATAACCCTTGCGGCGCCCGTCCGGCCGGCGGCCCACGCGGCCCCATGCGGTCCCTCCCGGCTCGGCGGTGAAGAGGCCCCTGTCGGGGGCCGTGCCGGCCGGCGCGGCCCCGCTCGCCTCCGCCCCTCCCTGCGCGCCAGGGCGCCCCCGCGGCGGCGGCGAGGCGTATCGTCTCCTCCTGCCGTCCTTAGCCCACGTTTTACGCACTTATGTAGGGCATTCTGGCGCCCCCGCTCGTTGGCCCGCAGAAGTGGTGGCTCGACCCGTCTCGCCGCGGATGCTCGGCAGCCAGTGGGCCTTTGTGTTCAGCCTGTTCCACGACCTTGAAGAGGTCGGCGCCAGCCTGGACCCGCTCATCCAAAGGTACCTCCCGATCGCCATCGCAACGTGCCTAGAGCTGTTCTACCGCCAGGTCGGGCAGCGCCTGTTCAATGCCAGCGCCCACATGCACACCCCCGTCAACATCAGCATCACGCTCGCCCGCTTGGACGAGTTCCGGCGCGTCCTGGGCCTCTTTACGCAGGCCGACCTGTTCCGGCACAACCGCAGGGTCCAGGGCGTCGACGACATTAGGTCGATCCAGGAAGAGCTCGGCATGGAGAGCGTGTTCAAGGGAGACCCAAGGCTGCTCGATGTGTCGCACCAGATGTTCGGGGTGCGCAACAACAACGCACACGGGGCCGGCGCCGGGCGGTACGACGTGCGCCTGTTCCTGTGGGCGCTGCGCAGGCACCTTGAAAAGGTCCTCGGGCAGCTGCCTCCCATGCGCGCCGTCTTTTGGCTGATCGGCGCGGGCAGGGCCGACCGGCGCGGCGACCGGGATGCCGCCCTCGGGCTCTGCCGCAGGGCGGCCGAGGAGGCAGACGCCGCGGCCGCGGCCGGCGCTGCGCGGGACACGGCGGTCGGCCTCGACTGCCTTTTGTCTGGGATGCGGCCGCAGGCGACCGCAGGCGACCGCTTCTGATCGACATAGCCCATGTGGTCGCACCATACCTGAGGCACAAAACTGGTACAGTGCAAAGGGCTCTCTTCCGCTCTAGGAAGCTAGGACGGTCACATTCACGGCTTGGCCGAGCCGCAGGCCAGCCCGCCGTCTTTTTTGCTGCGGGTTCTGGGCCGGGATCGCTTCATCACGCTCGGCTCTGCGCACCACAGCCGGGTGAGCTCCCTGTAGTCATACCCGGGCGCGCCGAGCATGCTGGTCACGGCCGCGCTTATTCTGTCACGCGCCTTGTCCCCATCCGACTGGTAAGCGGGGCGTAGTGATATGGGCCTTGGGCGGGCGTGCCCTTTTTGGCTTGTCCCCACGCGGTGTCGGGATTGCCGCACCAGCGGCCCCGCCATTTCGTCGAACTGGGCCGCCGCCGCGTCCAGCGCGTCGTCACCAAGCTTGGCAAAGTCGGGGCACTGCACCTTTGCGACCGCGCCGACCTGCATCCTAGAGCGGGCGTCCTGCTGCGATCTCTGCCCGTTGGCCCAGTGTGCCACCATGCCGAACACGGAGTTTGCCCACAGCGCAAACGCCTTCATGACGCGCCTGTCGCCGTGCCGGAGCCCGACCCAGGCGCTCCCGCCCATCACCCTGCGCCTTGTCATTACGGCGACCATGGCCTGCGATGACCACGTCATGTTCTTCTGGAAGAACAGCGTGGTCCGCCTGCCCCACATGTCGCCGGCTCTCTGTCCGCCGTCGCCCCCGCCGTCGACATGCACTGTCCCCTTGTGGGTCGGCGTGGCCAGGAGATGCCTCTGCCTTTTTCCGTCCGACTTCCACATGGAGCGGTGCAGCCCGACCGCATCGGGCTTGCCAGTGACGGGCGTGAATGTGAATGCGCCGCGGGCGTCCCTTTTTTCCAGATGCCCTATGAGGTCGTGCGTGGGGCCCACCTCGAACAGGTCCCCGATGGTGGTCATGTCGAACGTTGAGGCCAGATCGCCCTCCATGTCCAGCAGGCGGCCGCCAAGCAGTCCGTTCTTGATCATCTCTAGGACATCGCTGACCGACCCGACCGCGCTCCACGGCTCTCCCTCACGAGCCTCAAACGTGTGGGATACGCCGATCTCGTCGCCCCCCAGCGTTATGGTCCCCGCGTCCGGCCCCGCCATTACGGCCTTTGCCACCTCCGCCGCCTCGCCGACGCGCAGCACGGGCTCGTGGAGGGTCACGCAGCGAACGGGGGACGAGTCCTTGGACCTCTCGCCCCTTTTCGTGCCGACCAGCATTATTTCCTCCAGCATCGTGTCGGCCGATAGCGCATCCTTGCCCAGCGCCTTTCCCGGCGACACTGCCACAACTGTAATGTCGGTAAACCACGCCTCGACCATCCTGCGCGTGGTCGCCCACACGTCGGAAAACGCCGCCGTCCTGGGAAGGACGAACCCTATGCGCCCGCCAGGCCTTGCTTTTTTGCGCGCAATGCACAGGAACGTGGCGGCCATTCCCGCCCTCTTGTCGCAGTCCTCGCCCTTGATCAAATCGCCCCACCTCTTTTTGCACGCCTTCTTCTCGTCGTCGGACAGGCCGTCCAGATCAAACGCACTCTGCCCGCCCCTCGTGCGCGAGTATGGCGGATTCATAAGCACTGCGGCTATTTCACCGTCCCTTACCACCACCGACTCGCCCGCGCCGCTGCGCCCCGTCGACAGGCCGAATCCCTCGGAAAAGAGGTCCTGTATGGAGTTGTGCCCGATGTACTCGATCGATCCCGTCCTGTTCTGGTTGCCGACCCCAACCCAGCCCACGTTTGTCTTTCCGTACGGCTGCCTTGACACCACGGCGAGGCTGGTCGATGTCAGGTGCGCCGCTATGGGCGATATGTCCGCGCCGTACAGACCCGCCTCCATCGCCCGCCGATGCAGGAGCTCTAGAGTTTTTGTCGTGCCGCCGCCTTGTTCATGATATAACCTCACTTGCCGGTATCCAAACCGCAGAAGTGTCCCGGTCCCGCACGACATGTCCGCAATTTTGAATGTTTCGAACAGATCGGGGCTGACCCAATCAGCCATGTCCTTTCTGATCGTGGCGTAGGCGAGGAACTCCGCCGTGGGCGGCTGGGTGTAGAATGCGGCAGACTCCTTTCGATCCTTGCTGAGCTTTGGGAACAGCTCGGCGCCTATGTTTATCTCGCTTCCGATCTTTGCCGCGTCTATTGTTGCGGCGGCCCTGTGGAGGCGGTCAAACGACCTGGCGACTGCGCCTGGCGCGATCAGCAGTAGATCATCCAGTATGCGGACGGCCGGCTCGAATATCGCCCTCCAGTTTATCTCGTATATTTTTTTCCACGCATCGGCGCACTCGAGCGGGTTTTGCGACGGCTTTGGTATGTCGTAGAGTCCGCCATACAGCGCCTTTTGGACCAGGATCGCGTTGAGCCATAGTATGCACGTGGTTTGCAGCCCGTTGAGCGCTGATCTCTGGTACAGGATTTGGGACAGGTTGCGCAGGTACTCGTCGTCTACTGCGCCATCCAGTATGTTGGCCGCCTCCTTGACGCACGTGGCCACATCCTGCGCCGCCCGTTCTACGTCCTCCCTTGGTACAGATGCGGACGAGACGAGCCGTGCGATGTCTTCGTACGATCCTTCTATGAAGCCGCGCGCGGGAAACCGGCGGTAGCCGTCTGTCGACGTCTTCTGATGCACGGCGTACCTAAGGACGTGCCGCTGGCTGAGGCGCGCTGTGTTGCGGTGGGACTTTTGAAGCTCGACCGCTATCGCGGTCTTGATTTCGTCCCCGTTCTTTGCGTAGTGCTTGCCAAGTCGCGCCTTGGCATCCTCGTCTGCATCGCGGCGGACGTAGGACGTCTCGATCGCCACCGGAGGCATGTCTTGCCCGGCGACCAGTATGTCGACGCGCAGTGACTTTGACTCGCGGAGCAGGCGGGTCTCTTCGACGAATATGGACTTTTTCCACGCGGGCTTGGAGCCTGCGAGTGCATCACCGAGCGCGCGGTTGAATGCCTGCTCGCCCCTCAAGGCATGCACCCCCTGCAGGGATGCGCCCGCGTCCGTATGGGGCGGCCTGCCAGACGATCGCAGATCGCCCCTGAAACATCAGGGCGGCGCCTGCCGGGGGACTTGGAGCCTGTTAGCGGAGCGGAGCGGAGCGGAGCGGAGCGGAGCGGAGCGGAGCGGAGCGGAGCGGAGCGGAGCGGAGCGGAGCGGAGCGGAGCGGAGCGGAGCGGAGCGGAGCGGAGCGGAGCGGAGCGGAGCGGAGCGGAGCGGAGCGGAGCGGAGCGGAGCGGAGCGGAGCGGAGCGGAGCGGAGCGGAGCGGAGCGGAGCGGAGCGGAGCGGAGCGGAGCGGAGCGGAGCGGAGCGGAGCGGAGCGGAGCGGAGCGGAGCGGAGCGGAGCGGAGCGGAGCGGAGCGGAGCGGAGCGGAGCGGAGCGGAGCGGAGCGGAGCGGAGCGGAGCGGAGCGGAGCGGAGCATGACTAGCATCGTACAATCGGGCGTACGCTGCGGCTTATTTATGACATGTCGTCCGCGCCTCGCCTTGCCTCCCCGTGAGCGTCTAGGCGCCTTCCCCACACGCGGGGCGACGCCACGCAGTCTGCGGCGACACGGACGCTAGATCGGGGCAAGTCGCGGGATTGAAGCGTCTGCCGGCATCCAGCCGCAACGCCACTGCATGGATTCAAGGCTGCAAGGGTCCGCGGCACCTCCACGGCATCGTGATAGCAGATATGCTCCGGCCCGCAGGTTGAGCTAGGGGCTGCAAGGGTCCGCGGCACCTCCACGGCATCGTGATAGCAGATATGCTCCGGCCCGCAGGTTGAGCTAGGGGCTGCAAGGGTCCGCGGCACCTCCACGGCATCGTGATCAAAGAAACATCCGCAAGGGGCTTGCCTCCGCTGTCGCAAGGAGCCTCCGCCTTCGCACCGCCTTCAATGGGATGGACGCACGGTTGCCAAAGGATTGGGATGATTGCGTTGCTAAAATCCAGGCGGTGGGCTAGCGCGCCGCTCATGCGGCCGAGATCAGTAGGCAGATCGTCGCTCGCATCAACGGGAAGATGGGAACCTTGCCGACGCCGGCGTGGCTCTCAGGTGTAGAACACGGGCAAGTTTTGCGATGCCATGCTGCCTCCATGACCCGCGCGGGGCAGACCCAACAAGGGATCGCAGGGGGGGCCGCTCCCCGCGCCCCGCTACGTCCAGAATTTGGCGTGGGGTGCACCCCTGCCGCCCTGCCGATAACATGGGCGCCTAGCCCGCCGTCATTCATCTACCCCCCCCCCCCCTCGATTATCCCGAGCATCGCCTCTTGGAAGGCCTCCTCCGAGAACCCCTGGACGTGCT
This sequence comes from Cenarchaeum sp., assembly GCA_965242695.1. Taxonomy (GTDB): domain Archaea; phylum Thermoproteota; class Nitrososphaeria; order Nitrososphaerales; family Nitrosopumilaceae; genus Cenarchaeum. The sequence goes on from CBDESU010000002.1 coordinate 361,714, forward strand.
CGCGCAGCGCCGGCAAGAGATGGTCGTACCGCCCGTCGAGCGCCTCCCTCACGATCCCTGCCGCCTCCTCCTCGGTCCCGTACCGCAGCTCGGCAAACGGCACCGTCTCGGGGTGCGCCGAGTTGTCTGGCACGACGGGCACACACCCCGCCGCGATTGCCTCTGCCACCGCGATCCCGAACGTCTCCTTTGACGCGTGCAGGTACACGCGGGCGCGGCCGAGCGCCTCGTCGACGGCCCCGGGCCCCTCGTTGAGGCGGAGGCGGGCGCCGATGCCGGCCGCCGTACCGGCGACCATGCGGTGGTACTCTAGCTGGTACGAGTGGGCCGCGCCGCCGACGACCTCCCACCGCCCCGCTCCGGCCCTGGACATTATCCGGGCCGCGCCGACCAGGTTCTTTTCTGGGGCGTAGCGGGCGACCGTGGCCACAACGTCCTCCTTGGCGCGATGCCGCAGCGCCGAGTACCGCCGCAGGTCGACCGGGGGGTGCACCACCGGGCCGGGCTCCCTGCCGACCGCCCGCCCGACCACCTCCCTGGTGTCGGCAGAGTTTGGCACGAGCAGCACCCTCTCGCCGCGCGCTAGCCGCAGCACCCTCCTGTCGGCCCTCCTGGCCAGGTAGTACCGCAGGCGGGCCCTCGGCGACCGGCTCTTTCGGAGGTGGTCGATCCTTCCCTCCTCGCGCAGGGCCGCGTTGCAGTAGAGTATGACGCGCGGCGCGTCCGTCCTCTCGAGTGCGAATCCGCCGTCGGTCACGACGAGCGCGTCGGTCCCGGGGCCGGCATCGAAGAGGCCGCCGCGGCCTGGCGATGCGGTCCCGCCCTGCCCTGAGGCCAGGTCCAGCCGCACCCTGCGCAGCGTAATGTGGGAGGCGCGGCAGGCGGCATCGCACGGGGACCACGGGAGGGCGGGGAACCGCTCGCCGCCGGCGAACCGCACCCCGTGCGGGGGATCGACGCACCGCAGCGCGACGTCGTGGCCCGTGCGGTCAAGCGCCTTGAGGAGCGACAGGCAGACGCGCTCGCCGCCGCCCGTGACGCCCAGGCTGCGGTGGACGACGGCGATCCTCACGGCGCCCCCCTCGGGAGGAGGGTTTATAAGGCCGCCCAGTCACGTCCCTGCATGCCAAACATCGACATGGCAAGGTGCCCGCACTGCGGCAAGGCTGCAAGCGGGCACGACGAGGTCGCAAAGGAATTCGGCCTGCGAAACAGCAGGGGATACATCTGCGTCCAGTCATGGTGCAGGGCGTGCAGGTTCAGGTAGAACTGCGGCCCAATATCCCTATTTTTTGCCGTTCGCCCTGAAGGGCGGCGCGGCGGCATCGACACTGCGGCCCCGCCTTGCCGGCCTGCTTGACGACCGTGCAGAGCGGCACCCGCGTCGATCCCGCGGGGCATGCGGTTGGTAGTTGTGAAAAGTGTCTGCCGCGCCGTGCCAGCGCCCACTGAGTCGGCATTCGTCCCGTAATCTCGGAGGCCGCCAGCGCCAGCCCCGACTCGTGTTCCCGCGCGGGATGTCCTCTAGGCCCGCAGGCATCTCAAAGGCCCCCTACCTTTGAAAACATCGGTGCATTCGACGACAAGTACGGAATAGGCAAAATTATGAAGATCATTTGTGGCCGATGTGCGCGGCGGGCATCGGTTGCCGCATGCGTCTGGGCGTTGTACAGGTGCAGGCGGTGCAAGAGCAGCGAGGATGCCGGCCGAAACGTAGACATACGGCCATGGACGATCTCCTTCCGGCGGCAGGCCAGCAGCCATCCGCGCTAGACGCCGTGGAACGTGTCAACGGATGTTAGAAGTCCTTAAGGTCATATAGCGTCCAGTGCGGGCCGGCGGCATGACCTGGCCGGATCTGCTGTTACCCATAGCCGTAAGTGTATCAACGATCCTTGCCAGCTTCTTTTCCGCCCAAGCTCTCCGGCATGCACGCCGCGAGTCGGCAAGGCTGGCCGACGTAGCATCGGCCAACCTTATTGTAACCCTGCGCAAACCTTGGTCAAAAAAACATTTCAAAGCTTTTTTGCATAATGCGGGAGAAGGCAGTTCGTTTGAAGGAAGGGAGGCGGAGATCGAAGGCTTTCTTAACCGCATGGAAATAATAGCCATATTCCTAGAACAAAAAACCCTAAAGGAAGTTCATGTTAAAGAGATCTTTGGATCACACTTTAAGCTAATTAAGGACAACAAAGCCATAGAGTCATACTACAATAGACAAAGAGAAGAAAAGAAAAACTACAGGTTCACAAACATTGAAAAAGCATTAGTAAAGATGGAGGGATGGGGCGTCTAGAGATCGCCGCCCCCGGTAGTCCCCTCAACGGCCGCCTTACGGACTTCCGGGTCGTAACCGCACCAAGAGCACGGCCAACGGGGCGTGTCCTTTCCGCAATTCGGACATCTCACGAGAGGAGGCACCTAGCAAGCCTATATCAACCTAGGCTGCCGCTTTTGCGAGGTCAAAAGTCCGAAGGATGGAGCACCGCGACGGCAAGGCGCTGTTGCGATCTGACGCGGGGCGGTCTGGCCGACCATTGGGCCGTTGCATCGGCCGCGAAGGGGTACACAAGATGCCGCCGCCTCTCCCCGCTGCACACGGCCGTTGCGCCCGGTGACCGGTCACCGAGCGGCACGGAAACACCCAAGGACGGCAGCCAAACCCTATAACCACCAGGGGGCGCGCAGGGGCGTGAGGATATCCGTAGTCCACCACAGCTTCCATGTCGCCGGCGGCGGCGAGAGGGTCACGCTATCCCTGCTGGGGGCGCTGGACCGGACGGGCCACGACACGGAGCTGCGGTGCGTCCGGCCGCCGGCCGGCGTGCTGTTCAGCGGGCAACCCGAGCGGGAGCCAAGGGAGCGGGACGTGGTTGCACATCCGCAATCCAAGTTCAGGAAGGTGCGGCTGACGCGGGTGCCCGAGGGAGGGATCGGCGGCGGCGCACCCGACTTTGGCGCCGAGGTGCGGGCGCTGTTCGGGGACACGGGGAGCGACCTGCTCATCGTGACGGACGGCGGATTCGTCTGGGGCAGGACGGATGCGCCGCGCATACTGGTGTACGGCAACTCCGATCTGAGGGCAGAGTCGGAGGTGCTGCGCCGCCGCTGCCCCCGCTCGCTGCTGCGCTCGCCGCTGCGCGCCCTCAGGCTGCGCCTGGAGCAGGCGGCGTTTCGGAAGACGATGGCGGCGTTTCGCGACGGCCTGGCGGTGGCCATCCCAAACACGGAGAGCACCGCTCGGTCGTATGCCAGCCTGTTCGGGAGTGCCAGCATGGAGAGGGTAGTCTACCCGCCGGTCGACCTGGAGCGGTTCAAGGCCCTGCGCAGTGTCCCGAAGGAGGGCAGGGTGGCCACTACGGGCAGGTTCGCACCCGAGAAGAACTACGAGTTTGCAGCCAGGGTGATGCGCAGGGTCGGGGCAAGGTGGGACGCCGTCGGCAACGCAAGGGGCCCGCTGCAGGAGGAGCACCTGGCGGCGCTACGGGCGGGGGCGGGGCCGGACATGCACCTTCACGTCAACGCAGGCGAGGGCGAGCTGGACCGGGCGCTAGGCGGGGCGAGGGCCTACCTGCATGCGCGGCCCGAGTCGTTCGGCATCGCCGTGGTGGAGGCGGCGGCGGCCGGCTGCGTGCCCGTCGTGCCCGACAACACGGCGCATCCCGAGACCGTACCGTTCAGGGAGCTGCGGTACTCGACGGAGGACGAGGCGGTCGCCAAGGTAGGGGATGCCCTCGGGGGCGGCTACGACCGCCTCCTGCCAGGCCTCGCAAGGCACACCGAGAGGTTCTCCGTGCAGGCGTTTCAGGCGGCCATGCTCGACATCATCGAGCGGCAGGGACCCTGACGAGGCGACGCAGCTGGCAGGGGAAGCCGCCGTTGCATGTAGCGCGTGCGCACAGGCCCGCAGGGGCGCCCGCGACAGGTGCGCGGCCCGGCAACACGGTGCCGATTGATCTTGCATCAGGTGCCGCTGCACCGGGGCGCCCGGCGGAGATGTCCTAGTATCCAAGATCTTGAGCATCCGCCGATTTCTCATTTATATACACTCGGCGGCGGGCGGAAAGCGCAATGGGAATCGTAGGCAGGGCCTGCGCGTACGTCGGGCGGCTCCGCGATCGGTCCCCTACAGGAGAGGGGCCCCGCGACAGGTCCCTCACCAAGGAATACTGGGAAGAGAAAGCGGGCGGAAGCGTGGAGGCCGCGGTCGACGCAATCTGCGACGGGTTCGACATGAAGCAGTTCGAGTCGCTCGGGGGAGTCCACTTTGACCCATCGGAGCTTGGGCCCGATATGGCCGTTCTGGACCTTGCCTGCGGAATGGGCCGCACATGCAAACAGGTCGCAGGGTTGGTCGGCGAGTACCACGGCGTAGACTTTGTCCCCGACATGATAGCCAAGGCTCGCAGGTACAACGAAGGGGTCCGCAACGCAACGTTCCATGTCAACGACGGCACGACGCTCAAGGAGTTTGCAGACGGCACGTTCGATATAGTCTACTCGGAGCTGGCGTTCCAGCACATGCCCAGGGCCACTCAGAGGTCGTACGCGTCCGAGGCGGCCAGGGTGCTAAAGGACGGTGGAAAGTTCTTCGCGCAGCTTCCCAAGGAGGACTTTTACCCGGGCGCCGAGTATGCGCTGGCCGAGGACGAGGCGCGATCGCTCCTGTCCGCCTTTCGCGAGGTCGAACTCGAGGGGCACCAAGCCTACTGGCTGGCCAGGGCCGTGGCCGGCCGGAAGCGCTAGGGGAGGAGGGCGTGGGCAGGCATGGCTCGGATACTGCTGATCGGCGGCATGGGGTACATCGGCTCGACCCTTGTCGAGACGCTCCTCGGATCGCCGGCGGGGAACCACGCGGTCACGATCCTCGACCCCCTCCTGCACGACATAGACCCGGGGTACCTGCACCGAATGGTCTCGTCCGACCGCGTCCGGTTCGTGAGGGGCGACGTCTCGGACATGCGGCACACGTGGGGCATGGTGAAGCGGCACGACGCTACGGTGTACATGGCGGCCCTGACGCTGCCAAACACCGCCAAGGATCCCGAAGAGGCCATGCTGGTCAACCAGTACATGGCCGAGGTCGCCGGCGACTGCTGCGCCAAGTTTGGCCGGCGCATGATATTCATGAGCACGTGCAGCAACTACGGCAAGGCCGAAAAGCCGGTCGACGAGGACGGCGAGCTCTTCCCGGTCTCGATGTACGCCCTGACGAAGGTCAATGCCGAAAGGTACCTGCTGAGGACGGTGCCCGAGGCGGCCGTCCTGAGGTGCGCCACCGCGTACGGCGTCGGCGCCGGCCGAACCAGGTGGGACGTGCTGCTCAACGACCTGACCGGCGCCGCCCTTGCGACCGGAGAGATCGACGTGTTCCAGCCCGATGCCTGCAGGCCCGTCTGCCACGTAGAGGACATATCGCGGGCGATCGCCGGCGTGGTAGACGAGCCGTCCGCCAGGGGAGTGTACAACGTGGGATCCGACGCGCAAAACTACACCAAGGGAGAGCTTGCGGGGTTTGTCGCCGAGGCGACCGGCGCCTCCGTCAGGATCACGCACAGCGAGGACAACCGGGACTACCGCGTCAGCTTTGCAAGGATCAGGGACGCGATCGGGTTCGAGGCCAAGCACACGCCCCGCACCGAGATTCCGCGCCTGGCGGCCGAGTGGAAGAGGGCGCACGGCGACGGGGGGCAGAGGGCGCCATGACCGGCATGCCGCAGTTTGTCCCGTACTGGGGCAGGGAAGAGGCCGATGCGGTCTCAAGGGTGCTCGGCTCGGGCTACCTCAACGAGCACGAGACGGTTCGCGAGTTCGAGCGCGAGTTTGCCGCGTTCGTCGGAGCCAGGCGCTGCGTCGCCGTGACGAGCGGGACGGCCGCCCTGTACTGCGCAGTGTGCGCCGCACTTGCCGGCAAGGGCGGGAGGGGCGGCATCCTCGTGCCGGCGCACGACGGCATATTCGCGTTCAACGCGGCCAAGGCGGCCGGCGAGCGGCCTGTGGTGTGCGACGTCGACGGGCGCGGCCTGCTCTCCGAGCCGGAAGCCGGAGGCGGCGCGGGGGAGGAGAGGCAGTCGATTGTAGTCCACGCCAACGGGCGCATATCGGATGCGGTGCGCCTCGTCGAGGACTGCGCGCAGGCCATCGACCACCACACCCCGGGCAAGATCAGCACGTACAGCTTTGCGTCGACAAAGCACCTGACGACGGGCGGGCAGGGCGGCGCCGTGTGCTGCGATGACGACGAGACGTTCGACCTCTTGGCGCGCCTCAAGGACCACGGCCGCAGCGACCGCCAGCACCTCAGGCCAATGTCGGACAACTACGACAGGTGGGGCATGAACTTCAAGATGACCGAGATGCAGGCGGCGTTCGGGCTTGCGCAGCTGCGAACGCTGCGGAGCCGGACGCGCCGCTTCGGCGAGATGTGCCGCATGTACAGGGACCTGCTCGGCGGCCTGGTCGGGTTCGACGGCGCAGAGCCGCGCTGGTACGCCGACGTGTTTACGCCGCATGCCCTGCATGTCAGGGAGTCGCTGCGCGCGGAGGGCATCCACTGCAGGCCCTACCCGAGGCCGCTGCACCTGCAGGGGGTGGCCAGGGGCTGCGCCTATTCTGAGCACGCGGGGGCGTTTGCCAATGCGGAAGAGAGGCATGCCGAGGGGCTGTACCTGCCGTCGACGACAAACCTGTCCGACGAGGACGTGCATCGGGTCGCAGCCGGGGTCAAGAGGGCCGTGGAGTCGGCCTCCGCATGACGCCGGTACAATCGGCGCGCGCGGCAATGCCGGATCAGATCGCCATCTCTTCGTCGGTCATCATGCGCAGGAACCGCGCCGGGCTGCCGACCCACACCTGCCTAGCCGGTATTCGCGGCTCGAGGACGAGGGAGCCTGCGCCGATCGAGACGTGGTCCTCAAGCTCGGTGCATACGAGCATCGATCCCTGCCCTATGCGGCAGTCGTCGCCTATGCGGCAGGGCCTCTTTGCTATGTTCGACGTCCTGGCAGTCATGTGCTTTTCGTCGGCCGTCATCACGCCGGCCCCGAATATGCAGCCCCTGCCGACGACGGTGTCGCTGTTGAGCACGCAGTAGGGATTGAGCAGCGTGCCGTCGCCCACGGAGGCGCCCGAGTTTATCTCGCAAAAGTTGCCGACGACGGCATTCTCGCCGATTTCGACGCCGGGGCCGATGTAGCACCAGCCGCATATGCGGGCCGTCTCGGCGATCCTTGCCGACGGATGTATGTCGTTGTAGCGGCCGACCTCTTTCATGGCCGCTGCCCCCATCCTTTCACGCGGCGCGGGGGGAAGGCGCCCTTTTACATGTTTGCGAGCAGGCGCGGGCCCCGTCCGGCGCACTCTTGGCAACATGTCGTCCCGACATGCTCCCTGCCTCCTCAGCGCCCGCATTCGGGTGCGATCGTGCCGTGCCGGTGCAGCAGTGCCGCACCTGCGGCAGGCAGAGCCGTCAGACGCGGATGCGGGAGGATGGCGCCGGGGGGCCCTGCGCGGTGCGGGCGACGCATGCGCACGCCATACCCCGCTGCAAGCCATGCACTGTAGCGGCGGCTCTAGGCGGTTTCAGTTAGTCTGTGCGAGCTCTGGTGGGGTTTGATCGTCAAGGGGCACGCGCGGCCCTCACGTGCCCCCACAAACGCTGTCGCCCGTGTCCTAAAGAAAACGCAGTATGAACACAGCAAAGTCCGTCGCCACAGTACGCGCGCCGGGCACGTGGAACGAAAGGTGCGGTGGACGGGAATGGCATGCGGAGGCAGGCTGCAACCTGCCCATATTGGGCAATACGCAGTTACTGGAATTCCATGGGGAAGGTAGCAGTGCGGCAAGATAGCCCGAGGCGACGCCGCGGTGCCGCCCGTTCACAGGACGCCGGCGCGTTGGGCATTGCCCTGCCAAAGCTTGCGAGGCGCCGGCGCCGCCGGCGTGGCGGCGCGCAGGGTCGGCGAAGGCCGGCAGGCGCCGCGGTGCGGCAACACCCCGAAGATCCCGGTCAAAAGCCCGTCCCCGTTCGGCTCCATTCCTTCAGCGCCTTGACCTGGCTTCCGCCGTATTTCAGGTTGTACTCGTCCCACGTGACGCCCGTCATGGATCGGACAAGCGCCGACTCGGGGTTCCTGACGGCATACCAGTATCCCCTCCACATGCCGTAGTACTGCGTCGTCCACATCTCGGGCAGCATCCCCAGCGCGGCCCTCAGCCAGAACGCCCTCCTAAAGGCGGCCTCGCCGAGCGCCTTCCTGATGCGCCTGAGCGGGCGGCTCTGGGCGTACAGCGGCTCGCAGTTGGCGGCATAGTGCGCGCCGCGGCAAAACTGGCGCCACGGCAGGTCGTTGTTCTCGTAGTCCATGCACTTTGCGCCGACGGTGTGGCTGAAGACGCACTTGTAGCCACTCCTGAGAAACTGGAAGTATATGAGGGAGTCGAACCCGTTTGCAACGGCCTTGTACTCGTCGTAGTCTACAGCCTTGTAGAGGAACGGGAGGTATATCCAGTACGTCCCGGACGTGCCCTTTAGCGTCGCCTCCCTGCGCGTCTGCCGCTGAAAGTAGACGCGGCGTATGTAGTCCTGGATCGTCCGGACCTTGTGCCACAGGCTAAAGCTCATCATGGCCAGGTCGCCCTTGCCGACCAGGTCCCGGCCTACCAGCACGTCCTGCTGTATGATCGTGTCTATGTTGCATGCAAAGACTGCGTCGTGGCTGGCCGCCTTGAAGCAGTCCCACAGCACATGCGCTGTGTGCAGCCGCCAGGAGGGGTCGCGCACGACGGGAACCAGCGTATAGCTTCCGTAGCCGAGCTCCCTGAAGGCCTTTTCGACAAACCGATCAAAGTCTTTACCCCTGTCGTCGTCGATGCCGACGACGATCTCGTCGGGGTCTAGCGCCACCAGCGACGGGATTGACTTTAGCGCGTACTTGCGTTCCTTGGGCGTGTCCCTGAACAGCACGACTGCGGTGAATTTGCGAGCCATGCACCGCAGGGGGCCAGGCACGGTATATAAAATACAGGGGAGGGCGCGATTCGGTTAGCTGGATGCAGACACTAGGCGAATGCAGGCCCCGCGCGGCAGATTCCGGGAGCGTTCGGCGATCGATGCTCCCTGCAGGGCGGCCTAGCCGCAGAAAAGATGCGGAGGCCGAAGGGTCATGAGGGGAGAGGGGGCCGAAGGGCCGCACGGCGCGAGCCGCGGCCTGAGGCGGCGGCTTTCCAACCCGACCACGCGCAGGGCAATGGCCGCTTGGAGGGGGGCGTCGGCCTGGGCGGTGGCCAACGCATGGCGGCGGCCGGCCGCGGCCATCGCATACCGCAGAAGGTTCGTCACGGGATACACCGCAGACTACTATACGGCCAGGCGCGAGATGCCCGAGACCGCATCCTGGTACAGGGGCATCTTCGGGCCGGCGAACATGGGCGCGGCCCTGTGCTACGCTTTGGGCGCGACATCGTACGGCAGGGTGCAAAAGATACTGGACATTGACGACAACGAGTGCAGGGCCATGCCCGACAACACGTCCGCAAAGGAGCAGGCCGAGGCGATACGCACGTCGGCTACGCGGAGTCCAATGCTTGCGTTCGACATAGGGTGCGGCCGCGGCGAGATCGCCGCCACCCTGACGCACCTCGGAATCCGCGCCGTGGCGGTGGATCCGTCGGCGGCGGCAGGGGGGCTGGTCGAGCAGACGGCGGGCAGGTTCTACGGGATACCTCCAGGCGGGGTCGAGTTTGTACAGGCCACGGGACTGGCCGCGCTGCGCGGGAGCCAAGAGGTGCCGGACACTGTAATATTCTGCGAGAGCGTGGAGCACATACCAATGGGCGAGCTGCACGAGACGTTCGAGTGGATGAGGGACAGGGACAGCACCGCGGACTGGGGGATCCGCGCGGTGATCACAAACTGGCCCGACTTCCATCCCATACGCGCAGAGCCTGGCGACTGGGATCACGTGCACGACGTCGACGACGAGCTGTACGACCGCCTAGCATCGACGGCGAGGAGGACCGTAGTCAGGCACGGATCCCACCTCGTCCTGGACTTTTAGTAGCTTCAAGACTCCCGCACGGTGTACATCTGGCGCCGGCCTGCCGGCAAGGGCGCAAATTGCCTGCAGTGGGCTTTAGCGAGTGTCCTGCGCGGCACTCCCGTCTCGCCCGGGTTCGCCCGGCGCGGCGGCGCCGGAGGTCTCCTTGCCGGGTTCGCCCGGCGCGGCGGCGCCGGAGGTCTCCTTGCCGGGGGCGCCCGGCGCTGCGGGCCCGTCCCACCTCCGGCCGCCGCCCGGCGTACCGGCGCCGGGCACCGTATGGCTGTCGGGGCTCCGCACCCCCTCCCTGTCGAGCGCGTCAGTGGCCGCCTCGCCCCCCCTGTACCTTACAAGGGCCGCCTTGATCTTCACCAGCTCGTCCTTCATCTCGGGATGCCGGGTCGACAGGATCATCAGGTCCACCCACATGTGCAGGTACAGCTCGTGGAAGACCTCCTTCGAGTTGGGCACGATGGTGTTGATGTACGGATTGAGGTGCGTGAGGTTGCGCGCCTCGATCTTTTGCTGCGTGCGGTTGTGGCGGTGCCCGACAAGGATGGACACGGGCACTATGACGGCCATCATGCCCACCGCGAACCAGATCACGGGATAGTCCTTGAACCAGTCGGTCAGGCCGTGGAGCAGCAGCACGAAGTTGGCAAAGCCGAATATGAACGCCATGTACGTGCCGTATCCGATGCGCATCTCGAACCAGCGGCGGCCGACCCAGTCGGTGGTGACCCTCATGCCCCGGTAGCCTCCGCGCACTGGCAACGCCGTGCCGTCTTGTCGCTTACCAATGGTATCACCTACAGTCCCTCCTTTTGGAGCGACTCCATGGCCCCCTCGCCGTCCAGAATCCTGCGGCATGCCCTTCCGATGGCCCTGATGCGCGCTGCCAGGTCGGGGTCGCCGAACTTTTCGGCCATCTCGGCCATCCAGGCCGCCTCGGTCAGCATTATGCGGATGGCAAACTCCTCCTTCGAGCCGGGTATGAGGTGGTTGATGTACGGGTTGAGGTGCGTGAGGTTGCGCGCCTCGATCTTTTGCTGCGTGCGGTTGTGGCGGTATCCAACTATGACGGCGATGGGAATGATGGAGGCCACGGCTGCAAGTGCAAACCAGTGTAGGGGGTAGTCCTTGAACCAGTCGGTCAGGCCGTGGAGGATGAGGATGAAGTTGCCGAACCCGAATACGAACCCCAGGTACGTCCCGTAGCCCATGCGCATCTCGAACCACCTCCGGCCGATCCACTGCGAGTCCGGGCGGTTCATCGCGGGATCCCTCCCGGTATAGCGCGGCTGCACCTCATTGCAGCTTGCCGGCCGCGTGGGCCGGCCGGATATACCTTGCGTGGGCCGGCGGGCCCGGGGTCCCCGCCCCACGGGACGGGCGCGGAGGGCGGGCCGCGGATGCGCCCGCGGCCCTCCCGGAGCGGGGCGGACGGCTGGGCCGCGCAGGCGATCGCCGGCGTTCGGGCCGCGTGCAGGTAGATCATGCGCCCGCCCTCCCATGCGCCTGCGGGCGCAGCCCGCGGCTCGGGCCGCATCGCGCCGCCGCGCAGCGCCGTGCGGGGCGCCGCGCCTGATGCGATCGCCCTCCCGGGGGCGGTGGCCCCGGGCGGATGCGATCGCCGGATGCGATCGCCCTCCCGGGGGCGGTGGCCCGACAGGGCGGGGCGCCGCCAGCGCCGGCGGCCGGCCCGCAGGGGCCGGATGCGGCAGCGGCGGACCGCCGCCCCGCACTGCCGGGATTAATGCCCGTCCAGCCGCCGCCCGGGGGCCCGCGGCGGGAACCTGCGCAGTGCCGGCAGCGGACAGGGGCGCCCCCCGGTGGCCGGCCGCCGCCTCCAACCCCACAGCCGGCAGGACTGCCGCGCCCGGGGCCTCTTTCCGGCCCGGCATCCGCCCGTTCAGGCGGCGCTACCACCGGGCGGAGCGATCGTGCCGGGCGGAGCGATCGTGCCGGGCGGAGCGATCGTGCCGGGCCCACGGGACGGCGCGCCGCGGCGGCGCAGGCTGTGCGCAGGGCGGCCCGCCTGGCGGGGCGGCGACGGCCGGCTTCTTGGGCGGCATGCTGCCCAAAGCTGAGGAGAGCCGTGCCGGCCGCCGGCTCCGGCAGGTCGGGCAGCGCTACAGGAGGCCAAGAGCGCCCCCGGTGAGGGGCAGGGTGCAGGGGCCTCAGGTTGAGCCCCGGCGGAGCGGCGGCGGCCGCCACACGCCCGCGCAGGAGCGCCCGTAGCGGGTCAGTGAGAGAGGCGCGACGGGTCATGCCCCGCTCGCCTCCCCGACAAGTTCCCGCACAGACCTGTAGAGGTCGGACAGATGGCGGCTGGGCATGTCGAGTATCGGCTCGTACATGAACGAGTTGATGTGGATCGCCTCGGGAGTCATCAGGGCCACGTCGTCGAGCGTCTTCAGCTCCCTGTCCTCTTGCTCGTTCAGGGAACGCCCCTCGGCCCTCGCCTTTTCTTTCAGCGCCTTCTTGTGCTCGTCTATCCAGTCGCGGATGTTGATCTCGTCGTGCACCGGAGGGGCGCGCCCTTCCAGCAGCCGGCCCGCAAGGAGGCGCGCGGCAAGGAGGCGCGCGGCTATGGAGAGGACGATCTTTTCCTTGAGCACGCCCTCTGTGCGCGCCCGCGAGCACCTTTCGGCCTCGCAGATGATCGTGTCAAAGACCGTATCGCCCCTGGGAATCCCCTTGTCGTGCACCTTGGCCTTGGGAAACGTCTTGTCAAGTACGTCCAAGAGCGCGCCGACGGTGGCCCGGTCCGTCCCCTCCCGCCAGTGCAGGAGGCGGGTAAGCTCTGTGTAACGACAGTCTTTTGCGCCGCGGGTGTACTCTACGATGTTTCTTGCGAATGCAATGGATGCGACCAGGTTGGCAGGCTTTGCCAGGTCGCCTATGAGCGCGTCCAGCGGGCTGTCGGGGATTTTGGCCGGCGCCAGGGTCGTCTTCCTCGCTTTCTTGTCGACAAGGAATATCTGCTTGCCGTCTACGATGTCACGGCTTTTGATCGTCCTTAGAAAGTCGAAGTTGTGCGTGAGTAGTACCATGTAAAAGTTTTGGTCGCTGAGAACCTCCTTGAGGTAGTGCACTATGGCGTACTTGTTCTTGTAGTCGAACGAGTCGACGAGGTCGTCGAGCACCACGACTGTTTCCCTTCCCGTGCCGATCTGCCTTTTGACCTCAAAGAGCATGTTCAGTATGTACAGGGCGCGCCTCTCGCCGTCGCTGAGCACGACTTTTAGCTGCTCGCGCTTGACCTCCTTTCTCCGGGCTTTTTCCCCGTCTCCCGGGGCCTCGTCCCTGTACGTGAACTGGAGCGCTGGGATTTCCGTCCCGAGCACCGCCTCGGCCTGGTTGGTCACGTCGAGCTCGAACGGGGCGTGGAAGCGGCGCCGGAACTCTGCTACGATCGACCTCCACTCGGTCTCCTGCGACCTGGCCTCATCGGCAATCTCGCCGAGCCTCTGCTTGACTTGGCGGTACTGCCCGCAGAGGGCTGCAACGGCGTTGTTTTCGGCCGCAAAGTACGATATCCACAGGTCCCTCTTTAGCGATCCGGGGTGGGCCAGCCTCGGAATAAGCCAGCGGTTTGCCGCCAGCAGCCGGCGAAAGTCGGTCAGCTTCGTGGTGCGCGCCAGCAGCTTGTCCATCTCGGCCCAGTCGTCGTCGAGCTCCTTTTCAATGGTGTCCAGCTCGCTCTTTATGAGGCCTTCGAGCTCTTTCGGACCTCGGATCTCCTCCGCCTTGTCGTCGCGTCCCTCTTTGGGGTTCATTACGATCATGTGCTTTGCGTCAAAGAACCCCGCATTTTTCAGGCTTTTCTGGATGCCCGTTGCCGCGTGGTGGTCGAACTGCCCGCTCAGGAACCGGGACGACTCCACCAGCATGTCGTGGCGCTCTACGTACCTGTCAAGGAGCCTCTGAAAGTCCGCGGTGCCGAACACCCTCTTTGTGTCGTCGTTGAACACCTCCACGTACTTTATGGCCCTGATCTGCTCGGACTCTGACGGATCGTGGCCGTCGTGTCCTAGCAGCAGCTCGTAGATCTCCCCCTTGTGGTAGTCGATGCGGCAAAAGTCCTCTAGTATGGTGTCCGGCATGCTGGTCTTGACGACGCCGGACAGGGCGTTGAGTTGCACCACAAGGTGGCCCAGGCCCTTCTTCAGGCCCGCCAGGATGTCGCCGTATTCCTCGCTCAGGGCCTTGTCGACCAGGATGCCCGCCGAGGCCTGCACCTCGTCTAGCGCGTCGGCCGGATCGAACACCATTATGGCATCGGGGTCGATCGCCACGCCGTCGCACTGAATTTCGTGGCTGGATATCTCGTCGGTGAATATCCTGTCCCTGTGCTTGTCGTTGTTTTTGTCCCTTGCGTCCTTGAAGACGTGCGCTAGCGACGACTTCATGGTCCCGTTCGATGCGTATATCGCCGCGTTGTTGCCGCTGTCGAAGTGGAGCGTGGCCTTCATGCTGCGTATGCCGTAGCAGTTTTTGATGTCCAGACTTAGTTTCTTCATGCAGGGTCACTCCTGTAGCGGCCCTGCGGCGGGGGGAGGGGGCGACCAGCTTGAGAACGCTGCCCCTGCGGCAGGGGGGCGGCCGCGCGGGCGGGAGATCGGGCAGGCCCGTCCGGTCCATAGATCGGCCGGGCGGGCGGGCGATCGCAAGCGCCCGGCCCGCCGCCCGGTGCCGCGCCGCCATGCAGGGAGCGCGGGGCGCGGGCAGAACGGGCGGCGCGGGCGGGCGGCGCCCCTGAAAGGCAACCGCCGGGAGGAGCCGCGGCCGCGCGGGCGGGCCGCTCCTCCCGCCCCCGCCCCGCCCCCAATGGCCCGCGGCGCGGGTGCGCGCAACGCCGGCAGCGGACAGGGGCGCCCCCTGCCGTGCGCCGCCTCCGGCCCCCCTGCGGCCGGCCTGCCGCACACGAGGCATCCCCCGGCCCGGCATCCGCCCGCATCCGTCCGTCCCGGCTGCTCTACCGGGCGGGGCGATCGTGCCGGGCACACCGGACGGCGCGCTACGGTGCGGGCTGGACGGGGCGCGGGCGCGGGCGCTATTGCCGGCAGGAATGCCGCCGGAACTTGGATGTTGAGCGCGGGACGATCGCCTTGTGCCGCGGCGTGGAGGTAGGCGTCCCGGGCGGCATGCAGCTCCAAGCTGAAGAGGGTCGCACCCCTAGCCGGCGCCGGCAGGCTTGACAGCGCGGCGTGATGGCAAAGGGGAACGGCGGCGCCCCGGACTGTCCAATTCGCGCGGGCCCGCCGGCACGTGGAACCTGCAAGGACTAACCTCTTCGCGGCCTGCACGGCGACGCGGAAGGCGGGGTCGTCGGACACACCAATCACTGCCCTCCCACCTCTTTCCTGTTCGGCATGGCGGCGGCGCTGGTTGGCGCGCGGGCCCGCGAGGCCGCCTCGGGCGCATGCGCGCATGCGCGCTTGGCTCCGCCCGGGCCGTAGTACCGATACACGCGCTTGGCGGCATCGACGGCGCAGGCCGAGCGCGGCAACACTCCTGCTTGATGCCTCGATTCACACGTGGCGGCAGTGTAGCCGTAGCAGGATCCTGCGGGGGAGGCGATCATGAAATGCAGCCATGACGTGTGCACCCGCGCCGGTGCACTACCATACTTCCGCGCGTAGCACCGCCCTCGCCCGTTGCCCAATGGCATTTTTACACCGCGAGGTGCGACCCAGCTGGTGTTTGCAACGCCGTCCATCTAGATCATCCCCGAACCGGCCCCCGTGCCCGCATCCGTCTCATGGTAGGAGGGATCGTCGTTGATTGCTGATCTTATCCTGTCAATTATGCCATCCATGTCATCCCCGTCAAGCTTCCTATTGATTATGTGAACGTCCCTCCGCTTGCCGCTGGATTCAAGCGTAATTTGACGCGGAAATTTTCCACTCCATCCGCCTTTGTCTTGGTATGTAGACTTCTCGTTCAAGGCGTTGCCCCTGAAATCGGCTGCGGCAGTGGGACTTAGCACGACTAGGGTCTTGCCGGCTTTTGCAAATTTAATCAGCCTTTCGCATATGTGCGGGTCTCTAAAGGAATATCCTATTACAATGCAGGCATCAAATGCCGGGAGGATATGTTCGAATCGGCGCAGGATTGTTGCGTACGGCTCTCTCTGGGTTGCTTCACCCTTGGTGTCCAGCGAGGGGCGTATGTATATGTCACGGGCGCGGTCGTCCGACGCGGTTGTGTCAGGCTTGTGGAGTATGGATCCTTGGTCGCCGGAGTCGTCTGCTAGCCAGCTCATAGATCCGTGTAGCTTGTAGAGAAACACTTTTGTGCTGAAATCATCGTTTTGGGGGGAAAACTTACCGTCCCAGATAAGAGTGCGTCTCGCAGCGTGGAGCTTGAAGCCGTCGACGCATTCAATGTCATGGTCGGGTTGTGCACAATATTCCTCTATGACTGTGTCGTAGTTTGTGGTAAAAACAGTAATGTGCCCCTTCCTTGATTTTGCAAGATCGAAAAGCGGCCGCAAAATTTTTTCGGCGCTCTCGTTGTTGGACACATTCCACTTGTAGTTCTGGGTTATCAGTCGCTCGATGATCTCTTTGGAGGCTTGGGAATCCTCTACGTACGTACGAAACCTTTCTACGGCAAGCATGTACGAATGTTTGTCGCGTGTTTCCTCACTAGGTGCGGTTTTTATGAACTTTTCGTAGAGCTGCCCTGCGGGGGAATGCATGAAGCCGAGTAGTTGATCAAGTGTGGATAGGACATGTTCAATGTCTGGGAACCGGTCGGAGTCCAAGAGGTCCTCGCGAGGAAAGTCCGAATCGCCGCGCCTTATCTTGTCCCGCAGATCCTTCGTGGTCGGCATGCCGTACGGGACGGACGCCCCTGCGCCCAGGAAGAGTGCGATTCTCATAGTGTTTCGGGCCTCCGTGCACGGCGCCGTGCATGCGTGCGGAGCGTGGCGATCCCCACAATCGTCGTCTCAGGATCTCGGAACCGGCCCATCCTGCCGGGCGCAACCCGGTGGCACGGGACCGTGTCGCCGGCCTGCATGAGCAGTATCCTGCAAAGATGACAAAGGGCCATGGGCATCACCTACAGCACGTAGTGGTGGAGGGAGTAGTCCCCCTCCTCGCCCTTCACCGCGCCCCCGCGTATGTCCTCTATGAGGGACCTTACATTTGCCTCAAAGTCGGGCGAGGTCCCCTCGGTCGTCGTGACAAGGTCGGCTTCTAGGCCCAGCTGCCGGTACTCCAGCCTCTTTTGGCCCCATCTGGCCATGTAGACGCTGCTGTGGGCAAGGCCTAGGTGCTCCAAGTAGTATCTGCCGTCGATCCTAAAGTCGGGCCTCATCCGGGACTCCTTGTACAGATCGTCGGGCTCGTACTCGAAGTCGATGCCCGACTCGTCCAAGAGCTTGGCTATGATGTACTCGGCCTTTGACCGCACCTCGATGGAGCCGCCGCTACTGGTGGCAAGGCGGTACGACCTGAACGGCGAGCCCTTGGGGCCGAACATCAGCGTCCTCCTGCTGACGGTCGCAGAGTTCGCAAACGCCCGGCTGAACAGCAACGGGAGCCTCTCGCGGAGGTCGCTCTTTACCAGCAGGCGCAGATCTTGCCTCGCGCGCGTCAGCGCGGTGTAGAGCAGCTCGCGGGACATGAACCTGCCCATGTCAGAGAGTACGAGAAAGACGTGGTCAAAGCCGCTGCCCTGCGCCCTGTGGACGGTTATGGTGTATCCCAGGTCCAAGTTTCTTTCTGCCCGCTCGTCCTGCGCCCTGTCCCCGCCGTCGATCTCCCTCTTCAGGACCCGGTCGTCTATGCTGTCGTAGTCTTTGCGGAGATCCTCGAGGTTGGCAAAGTGGGGCGTCCCGTTGCTCCTGACGTACCCCATTGAGCCGTTGGCCAGCCCAAGAACGCGGGTCCTGCGCGACTGCCGCACGGCGTACATGTACATGTTCTTTTCGCAGATAATCTTCGCACCGGGCCCGAGCGCGGGCCACCTCTCGTCGATGCGCTGGTTGGTGGCCGCCGTCCCAAACGGGCCGACGCGACGAGGCGAGAGTATCTGGATCTTGTCAAGATCCTCGCCCGCCGCCCCGGTTCCGGCGATAATTTCCCGGATCAGGTCGCGAACCGGCGCGGTGCCGGCCTGCCCGCCGCGGCCAGCTATCGTCGACAGGCCCCCCGACATGGCCCTCTCCAGCCCGTCAGCGTCGTCAAAGTACGCGATGGCCAGCGACGCGTCGGGGCTGGCGCTTTCGCCATCCTCCGCGCGCGCTATGGCGTGCTTGATCTCGGGCAGGGACGGCTCCTTGTCGTCCTCGAACAGCGCGGCCAGGCCGCCTAGCGCCGTGTCAGTGCTGAACCTGAGGTTGCCCTCGAGCCGCAGGTGGCGCTCGTCGCGGTCCGTCTTCTTCAGGTGGTGTATGATGTCGGTAAACGGCGAGCCGTATCCGATGGGCGGAAGCTGCCGCTCGTCGCCTGCAATCATCAGGTGCTTCAGCTTCTGGCGCGACACGACAGACAAGAGTGCCGCCATGTGCTTTTGATCCACCATCGAGGCCTCGTCGATGATCAGGGCGCGCGGCGTAATCTGCACCTTGGATGCATACTCCCGAAACTCGTCAAAGTGTGACGGCCCCAGGTCTAGAAATGCCTTCAGCGACTCTTTGTAGTTTTTGTACAGGCCCGGAGTAGGGCTGTGCTTTCCTACCGACACGTACAGGAGGCGGTCTATGGTAGTGACTTCGACGGAACCGCCCTCGCCGAGCTGCCCGTCCTTTTTGAGCCTGGCGGCTATGACAAGGGCCGCCTTGCCGGTCGGGGTCACTACGTAGATGGGCCCGACACCGTCCCTCCTAAGCCTCTTTATGATCGCGGCGATCGCATCTGTCTTTCCGCTGCCCGCCTTGCCGGATAGCACAAACAGCCCGCCGGAGAGCGCCGCAGAGTAAGCGTCTTTGCGGCGCTGCACCTCCTCCGCGGACAGAGATTTGAGGGCATGCGCCGACAGGTCGTCGTTCTGCCAAGGACTATCCAGATCGTGGTTTTTTGCCAGCATTCCGCCGACGAACTTCTCGATAGACTCTTCCATGCGCCTCATGCCCCCGAGCTGGTAGTGCGCACTCTCCTTTGAGCCGGGGTCGTCGGACACCGCAAAAGCCGACGTAAATGTGGGGTCCTGTTCAAGGGTCTTGAGGCGGTTGCGCCCGACGCTCAGCTTTTTCCGTATGTAGTAGAGGGGGTAGTCCTCAAGCCCCTTTGCAACTCCGCCTCGGTCCATGTACGTGGAGCCGGTTTCGTCGGCGTTGCAAACCAAAATATCCGCAACTGCAGCTCCAAGACGCTCTGGCGATTTTGCATCAAACCCGTAGTCCCACGATGCGTAGTCGGGGTCGGGCAGCATGGCCATGTCGATCTGGTACAGCGAGAGGCCGCAGTCGAGCTCGTTGGCGTCCCAGTGGTTTTTGTTGCAGGCGCGGCGCTCCGCCAGCAGGTATGGGTTGCCCATCAGATCGTCAGATCCCTCGTCGTCAATCCGTTCCACTATGTAGATGGCCTGTGGCGCTGAAAGATCCAGGCGCGCACAAAACTCGAGATCGCCCCGCCGCCGTTGCAGCACCCTGTGCGCCTGCTTAAAGACGCCCTGTCTGGAATTGGCTCCCTGCTGCGGGTCGGGGGCAAGCGCACCGATGATGGCATCCATGTCGTTGTGCGATCTACCAGCTTCCACAATGTGGGGGATGACAGCCCCGAGTGCATCCTCGCCGAGAGTGTCCTTCAATATGGCGGTGGCCACGTTTCCAAGGCCCGGGTAGCGCCCGCGCTCCCGCCACGCAGACTCTAGCATGCGGTTCAACTTTTTCTCCATATCGTCTAGCCGGGCCGTCTCCACCACGCCGTCATTCTTCATCTGCATGACTGAGCGTTTCATCGTATAGAGGATGTAGAGGGCCTTGTCGGCCGGAATGTGCATCGAGGTGTACTTGAAGTGGGGCACGAGGTTGGGATCGGCCACGGGTATGGACACGTCCTTTAGACTGTCTTGTCTTTTTGTTTGCTCTTCAAAGTCGCGTGCGGATTCGCACCAGCGGAGGTACTCGTGGTAGGGAAGTACTACGGTGCATCCGGGATCAAGGTTGACTTTAAACTGCCAGGCGGACTCAGGAAAGTTCTCCATCCCCGGCTGGGCGCGCATGTGGCTGACGAGCTCTGGGCTCATCTTGTAGTCTTTTGGCATTGATGCCCGGGTTATCAGTCCGGCGCCGACTAGAAGGGAGCGCCGGTCATCCCCGGTGACCGGGTTGTTAGGCGTGCAGTAGATGAACGCTACTGAGGAGCCGCCCTGCAGGCTACCGACAAAGGACGTTATTCGCTTCTGCACTTCGTCAGGCTCTACGTACCGCGATCCTAGCTTAGAATGCGGCCATACCATGGCGAACGGCCATGTAAAGGCCGAAAACGGATCCAGATCGTACTCGAGGGGCGGCACGCTGTTGAACAGCCCTTCCTCGCTGTGCACGTCAGTAAACGGATGCGTGTCGGTAATCTTGGAAGAGTCCATGCCGGCCGCGTTGATCGACCAGTAGCATGGCGGCAGATACCCCGCCCGGACAATCTCCGAGACGGGCCTTCCCCTGAACTTTGTCTCAAGATCGAGGTCGATGCGGCGTCGGATCCGGTCTGCAAGAAGCGATCCCGGCGCGGTGCAGTACTTTGTGTTGGCACGCGGATCGGCGCAAACCATGCCGCTCCAGCCTAGGTCGTGCCACGCAAGGCGCACGGCCAGGTGCCTAGTCTCCACGGCCCGCGTCGTGAATAGGGCAATATAACGTTTCAAATGTCATCTAGCCCGTGGGCGGCAGGTACCCTAGTCGGACTCCAATCTAGGTGTGAACAAGCACGGGGAGGCAACGCCGTGGAGGCGCCGAGGGTCATGGTGCTTGTGGTCTTGCCGGTGATCGCCAGCGCGCTCTCGTAGAGGCAACGCCGTGGAGGCGCCGAGGGTCATGGTGCTATAGGCAGAGCCGCGGCAATGAAGCCAACGTGACAGGTAAATCGTGTCGCGGCAACTTGGCAGAGGGTGTGCAGGAGCATGCGCGGTGAGTCGACATGGGCGACGACATGGGACGGAGGAGTCCAGAAGGGGTCGGTGCCCTGTGCATGTGGTCGACAGAGTGTCGCCTGACCATGCGGCAAGGCAGTACGGCGATGCGGTGCACGTACTCCAGATGTTCCGCGCGGGCACATCCAGCCGCGGCTCGTCTAGCCACTATGCAAACCCGCCTGCCGGACTAGCCCCAGCAACTTCTCAAAGCTCCGCGCTTGGACGATTACGACCTGCCACTTCGTCAGGGAACGTACGTGTTGTCGCCTGTCAAGATGGGTCAGCTGGTGCGGGAAGGCCGTGGTGATCGGTGCGGGGCACTCGTAGATCAAAAACTCTTCCTTTCTTAGATTTCCCTTTGAAACCAGCCCGGTCGACATTTCAAAGTCGTCTGGGTCGTACCTGCACGAGTGGAGATTTGCCGTGGTCACGACGATCGGAATGTAGCACTGTGAAGTGTTGTAGCCAATACCAGTGGAAACCTGGTGAATTAGCTTATTCGTTATCAGTCCAAACGTGCCTTCGACAACCTGTGTTGCCGCCTCGTTTAAGGATCTATTTTTAAAGTCGTATTTGGATGATTTGTTTAACATCAGCGGCACGGCGCCGTCGTAAATGTTTGTCGATATTGACGGGATACTTATCCTGGCTTTCTCCACGCGTAGTGGGCGAGAATCCAAGTCGGATCCCGGAATCCCAAAGAGCAGCAGTCCATCCAAGTCATGGGTCGATATCAGCGTAGCGATCATACTGGTCTTACTTGTGTTGTAGTTCATGAATACCCAGTCGGCATATCCGGGATCGGCCTTTTTGACTTCGATGGGAAGGATCAGCTCGAGTGGAGGCACTATTGGAGTGGCAGCCACTATATCAACTACCCGTTCCTTGGCGAGTCCGGTTTGTTGGCTTTCGGCTAGCGCGCGCTGGAACTCGGCGGTGACGGTGACGGGGTGCACAGAGTGTTCCTCATTTTTTAGGGCCCGTGGGCGCTTCAAGGGGTCCTGCACAAACGGCGCGACCTGGACGGGATGCTCGGCGGTTGCGCGGTATCCGGAACTTCTCAATATCCGGTAGACTTCGGCATGCAGGAACGTGCCGCTCTTGTTGAGTGCGCTCATCTTGTCGTCTAGGCCGGGGTCGCACTCGGGGCAAGGCAAGAGCGGCGGTGGTGCCTCACGTGCAGCGTCAAACATGCTTGCGTACCAGCACCAGTTTCCAACAGCTGATTCGGAACCGCCGGGAAGTGCCGCCTCGTCTACGACATGGCAGACCGGCACGTGGATGGTCGAGCCGTTGTGAGAAGGAACTGCAAGGACGCCCTTGGATTCGCTGCGGATTTTCCGCAGTTCGGCCACCCCCTTGATCCGTTTGCAGGGCAATGGCGGGGCCTTTTAGCCGCCATTAATAAACCCAAGGGGCGGGCAGGTGCGAGAGCTCAGGTCTCACCCATGCCACTGACGCCTGACGGGAGGGGGGGCGAGGCTGCTTGCAGGTGGTGGCAGGTGCACTGGCACAGCCTGCCGACGACATGCCGCGGCTGCGGCAGTTCGGCGGCGCCGGGCACCCGAACCTGGCGCCAAGGATCCAAACCTTTATCGATCAAATTGGTTCGGCGCGCGGCCATGGGATCGCCGTCCGAGGTCACCCTGCTCCGCAGGGAGCTTGCGAATGTGCACCGCAGGCATGACGCCGAGACGGAAACCCTCAACGAGACCATCCGCCAGCTTGTGTCCAATCTGTCGGAGGTCACCGCGGAACGGGACGGCCTGAGGATCACCTGCCGCCTGCAGAAGACGGCACTGGCCACCTCGGCCGGTACGAGCGCCGAGCTGTCGGAAAGATGCAGAAGGCTCGAGGAGGATGTAGAGGGCATGCGCACCCTGCTCCGGCGCCATGAAAACCCCAACAGCCCGACCTCGTCGCGGGCGATATGCCACAGGGAGCGCGACAGGCTGCGCGCAAAGATCGGATCGTACAACGAGGGGGACGACGGCAGGCGGAGGGGCGGCGGCAGCGGCGGCGGCGGCAGGGACAAGAACGCGGACTCGCCGGAGCGGGGCCTGGAGGGAAGCGGGAGCCGGCGGAGGGGCGGCGACAGCGGCGGCGCGGCGGCAGGGAGGAGGGGGAGGAAAAAGGGGGCCGAATCTCAGGCGGCGACGGCGGTGGCGGAACCGGCGGCGCCCTCCAGACGCCGCCGCCGCCGCGGCCCGGGAAAGTCGAACAGCACAAAGACCGAGTGCACCCTGGCCGTCCCGCTCGGGCCCTCGTGGTGCTGCGGCGCCGACTATGTCGTAATCGGGTACGCCGTCAAGCGGCTCTACGACCTGATCGGAGGATGGCTCTTGGAGTTTGAAGCGACCGACGGCAGGGGCAGGCGCCTGCAGGACCTTGCCAGGGAGGCCGTCCGGATCGGCGGCGTCGGGCGAGGCTGCGCCGTAGCGCTAAAGCTCGAGGTCGGCTGCTGCTCGGCGTGCGGGCTGCCTTGGAAGGCGAGCACGCCGATCTCGATCCCCGGAACGGCGCTCGGCGCGATCATCAGGGAGCGCCTGCTGGACCTGACCGAGCACATGTCCTACCAGGATGCGGCCAACTACATCCGGTGGTACTACGGGATCGACGTGTCCGAGAATGCGGTCGCCAACGCCGTGTCGGCGAGCATGGACGCCGCGGCCCACCTGATCCCGCGGATAGTCGAGCGCATATGCGCCAATGGCTACGCCGTGATCGACGAGACCATGGCGCGTAGCATGGGCAGGTGGGCGTACATCGTGGCCGCGTGCAGCGGCGATGCCGTGCTGATCACGGCCGCCCCGAGCAGGTCTGCGGCATCGCTCGAAGAGGCGCTCGGCCCGATCTGGAGCCTCCCAAAGGTCACGGACGAGCACGGCGCCTACCCCGACAGGAACAGGCAGTCCGACTCGGTGCACAACCTGCGCAGCGCCGAAGAGCCCGTCTACGTGTGGCTCACCCTGTTTGGGGACTACGCCGAAGAGGCCGGCATAGACCCCGGCGCCGAGTTCAGGGCCGTCGAGAGGGCTGTAATCCCCCCGCTCGTCGACATGATCAGGTCCAATCCGGACGTCCGACTGGTGGACGGCGCCGAGCTGCCGTCCGTCGAGCCGGCCGACGGCGGCGGATGCGGCCGAGACACTGTCAAGGCCATCCGCTCGATCCTGCCCGCCGCCTCCGGCCACCCGGATGCCGCCGCGCCCCTCCCGCCTGCCTCCCTTCCGCGGCCGCCGCGGGCTGGAGACATTGCGCTCAAAAAGAGGGGGAAGGCGGCAGGAGGGGTGCGGCGCCCGAGGCGCGGCGGGCTTGCGGAAATAATTGATCGCGACGTGGCATCGGGATCGCCGCCGCCGCCGCCGCCGTCCCGGCCGCGGTCGGGGCGCAGGCCGACCGCCAAAGAGATCGCGGGGTACCGCAGGGACTCGACCACGTACTTTGGCCTCCTGTGCCTCTACAGGGTCAGCTCGCGCATCGACACGGCGCCCCCGATCGTGGCCCTCGCCCTGCAGCGCGCGATGTGCGCCATACTCGAGGGGTACGGGGACAAGCATCCTGTCAGGACGCGGTACGAGAATGCGATGCCGTGCCTGTTCTACCACACGCAGGTCGACGGCATGCCGGCGCACTCGAACGACGTGGAGAGGGTCATACGCAACGTCGCAAAGCGGTACATGGATGCGCACGTGCAGTTCAAGGGGCACCGCGGCATGGTCGTCGGGTCGGGAAAGATGACGATCGCGGCCAATGCCGGAAGGCGGGGCATGTCGCTGGGCAGGGCCGTGACCTACGCCATTGCCGATCCCAGCTGGAACATACTCGACGGGCCGCCGGCAGGGGAGCCGCCGGCATGGATGCCCCCGGGCGGCGGCGGGGCAAGGAGCAGCGGCGCCGGATGAAGGAAGCCGGCAGGCCGGGGGCAGGATCCGGCCGCGTCCTCGGCGGCCCCTGCCCCCCTCCCTGCCGGCGCCGCGGGTTGATGGCAGGCTGATGCGTCCCGCCCCAGCCGCCGCGCGGCGGGCATGCACATGGCCTGTTCTCCGCCCCCTGCCGCTCTTCTCCAGTGCCGCCGCCAAGTCGACCGCCACGGCCCGCCCTAAGACCTGAGCTCTCGCGGGCAGGTCGTGCTCAATCCTCGGCCGGTATTCGCCACGGGCATTGGCAGCCGGCCAGGCCACAGCGGCCTCGGTCGCCTGTGAGTCGCGGAACAGCGGCGCGGACTTGATTCCGCTAGCGTCAGCGCCGCCTTTCTCCCGGGGCAGGCTGCCAAGCGCGGCCCTAGCCTGCACTGCATCCAAACGCGTGCCCGGTGGCGCCTACGGTTTGGCCACATCTGTTAGTGTCCCTATGCCAAAAGGCCGCTGGTGGCAGGCCCCGCCCTAGCGCACCTGCTACCTAGCCATACCTGCCGCCACGGCTTAGCCTGCCCCTTGCCTGCCAGTCCGGCACCACGTTGATCAGCGGCAAACCCCATCCTCAAGCGCCGTGTCAGACTAGCCGACAGGATAGCCTATGTCGTTGCCTTCTGCATCGGCCGTCAGTTCGCTTTCCAGTTCTATTGCAGATTGTCCCGTCGTTTTTTGGTCGGAGGCCAGCCCCTGCCGCTTTATTTTTACGTAGTCGGGCGTTCTCCTTGTGTCGAGCGGGATGCATGTGCTACCGGCCCTAATGAAAAAGTCGTGTTTTCCCTCTATGCGCTTTCGTAGCTTAACAGGCCCGGTCGTAGACGCGGTGACGGCGCAGTGCAGGATGTCGGTGCCGTCGACCGCCACAATCTCGCGGTCAAAGTTGCCGTCGTGTTCGGGCCCAAGGTATCCCACTATTACGTTTGTTAGCCATGTCAGGACCCTGTCCCTCTCCCTGCGAGACAGCCGCCCACCGCCGGGCGCGAGCCCCTCCACCTTGCCGTCGTCGCCGATGCCGATCAGCAGATCGCCTCCCTTTGTGTTCACAAAGGCGCACAGCTCCCGGGCTACTTTTTCTTCCATTTTGCCAGGCTGCCAAGTGCGCTCTTGGCGCGAGGCGGGCCACGACTTGAATTCTAGCACCTCGGACTCGTCCTTGGGCAAGAGTGACTTGACCAGCTGTTCGCGGCCGCCAGATGGCGTGGCGGCCGACGCTTGCGCGTGCGGATCAACAACGCTAGGAGCGGCTCTTCTAGGCGGTGGCTCGGCAGGCCCGAGCGACTCGCGCGCGTAGTGGCCGATCGCTTCGTCAGGCGCTCCAAGCTCGGACAGGCAGGAGAGCCGCCCGACGTACGCGTCGGCGTTGCCGGGATCCAGCTCGATCGCCCGGTCAAAGTGCGCGAGTGCCTCGCGGTGCAGCTTTAGGCGCTGCAGGGAAAGGGCCTTGTTGCTGTGCAGCCTAAAGTTGCCCGGATCGAGCTTGATCGCCCTGTCAAAGTACTCAATGGCCTCGCCGTCCCTGCCCAGCTCCGCCAGCACGATTCCTCCGTTGTTGTGCGCCCCGGTGTTGGTGGAATCCAGCTCGGCGACCAGCCTGTACTCCTCCAACGCCTCGCCGAAGCGGCCCATCTCCTGTAGGGACAGCCCGCGGTTGTAGTGCAGGACGGCCTGTTTCGGTTTGATTCGGATCGCCCTGTCAAAGTGGTCTAGCGCCTCCTCGTGGCGGCCTAGCTCCGCCAGCATGCTCCCCATGTTCGAGAGCGCGGGCGGGTCGTCGGGCCGGGCCGAGACGACCACCTCGCAGTGCAGTGACGACTCACTGAACCGCCCCAGATCACGCAGCAGGTAGGATGCAAGCGTGTGAAAGTCCATTTTAGAAAGATCACGTCCTAGGGCTTGGAAGCAGTAAGACAGCGCCTCCTCAGGTCGGCCCAGCGCGCGCAGAGAGAGCGCCATGATGAAGTGCGGCCGGGGATCCGAATCGTTCGCCGCGATGGCCCGGCCGCACAGATGCATGACCTCCTTGTGGCGGCCCAGCCTCTGCAGCAGGGCCATTAGCGGGATGTACGAGTCGACTCGGCCTGGCGCGACCTTGATCGCCCTGCGGCCGGGGCGCATGGCCTCCTTGTACTGGCCCAATTTTGACAGGCAGGTGGACACCCTCTCGTGGGCCAGGGGATCCTTTGGCGCCATCTTGGTCACCCTTTTCGCATGCCTCAGGGCCTCTTCGTACCGCCCCAGCTGGAACAGGGAGAACGACGCGTTGTGGCGCGCCTGCACTCTGCGGGGATCGAGGCGCGCCGCCCTCAGGTGGCACCGCAGGGCCTCGGCGTGGCAGCCGAGGCGGTTCAGGACGATGCCGCGCATTGAATGCGCCCGGGGGTTGGACGGATCCAACACCACGGCCCGCTTTGCACAGCGCAGGGCCCTAGAATGGCGGCCCAGCATGGACAGACAGCGGGCCATGGCAATATGGCCGTCGGCCCGCGCGGGATCCGCCTTGATTGCCTCCCTGCAGTGCCCTAGCGCTCCCTGGTAGAGCTCCAGCTCGCCCAGGCAGACGGCCATTTTGAGTTGCAGGTCGGCATCGGGCGAACCCAGCCTCGAGGCCACCGAGTAGGCGGCATACGCCCTGTCGTACACCTCTTCCCTGAAGAATCGGTCGCCGCGGTCCACGTACCTCTGGCGCCTTGCCGCTTTAGATTCGCCGCCGCTGCCGCCGCCGGCGACGGGCGGGTTGTCGGGGCCGGGTCGCCCGCCCTGGCCCCCCGGCGGCGCCTGCGGGCCGCCCTTCAAGAGCGCTTCGTTGCGGGTGCACTCGGGATCAGCTGCGGCGCCTGGCGGCGGCGCCGAATCCCGCTCGGCCCCCTTTTGCAGGGGCGCCCGCCCCGCGCCTGCCGGGAGCGCGTCCCGCCTTTCCCTGATGCGGGCGCGGCGCCGCGGCGCGAGCTCGAGCCGCACGGCGCCCGCATCCCCTCCGCCGCAGCCGCCGCCCGTTATCTTCACGCTGTTCGGGAGGGAGGGGCCGTCCAAGGCGCGCTCTGCGTCCCCGCTGCGCGGCCCGCCCTGCCCCCGCCCGGACACGGGCGGCTCGACGCCAGGCCCATTTGGCATGCCCTTTAGGGCCGGGAGGGCAGCGCCGGGCGGTCGTCCCATGCCTTCGACGGGGTGGTCGGCGGCGCCCATGACCAGTAGGACGGCGCCCCCTGCGGCGAGCGGCGCGCCAGCGCGCCGGGCAAGCCCGATCCCCCGCGGCGGGGGCAGCGCCGGGCGGCCGGCACCGGGTTCGAGCATGCCCGGCCCGGCCCCCCGAGGGCGCGGCGGGAAGTGCCGCAGGGCCCGCCGGCCCCCCGGTCGGGCAGGACAGGCGGCGCAGAACGGGCACGGGGCGGTGGGACGATCCATGGCAGGCAGGCTGGAGTTTGGGGTAATAAGGTAGGCGCCAGTGCGGGTCGTTTCGCCCGCCAGATTGCTAGGAGGTGGCAGAGCGGGCGGCGCCCGGGACGGCAGTGGGCGGCCCGGAGCGCGCGGGCGGGAGGAGAGCCCAGCCGTGGTGAGGTCGGGGGAGGCGGAAGAGGCGGTAGGAGGCGCGGCAGGCGCGTTGGACGGGGGCGCTACGGCGGCGGTGCGCAGGAGTAGGATCGGACAGGATGCGCGATCGCGGCGCCGGCGCGGCCTGCCGGGCCGGCGGGAGCCTTGTGGGCTGCCATGCCGCCCCATGCGCGTGGCGACATCAGCGGCCCGCGGGGTGTCCGGCAACCAAGCAGCTCGGCTCGGGACCAAAAGCCGGCTGGGCATCCCCGCGGCGCCATCCATGGCGGGCAGGGGCCTTCGCGTCTGGATACGGCTGCGCTACAGGCCGCTACTAGTCCCGCCGCCCCATCTCTGAGAGCAGCTCCAGGGCGGGCGGCCACCCCGCGGCGGCGAACGCGTCGAGCACGTCGACGCATCGGTTCCACTCGCTGTCGTACAGCGAGTGGTGCTGCAGGAGCCCCGCCAGCGCGTTCAGCGAGGATTCTGCCGCGGGCGGGTCGGACGCCACGGCGTCGCCGTGGTCTTTTACGGCCCCTTCCAGGTACGCCAGGGCGGCATCGGGCGCCTCCTTCCAAAACCTCTCGAAGAAGCCGGCCAGTATCTCGGCAATGGACAGGTCGAACGCGGCGCCCGCCAGTAGGTCGGTGATGCGCGCAAGGTGCAGCGCGATCTTTGCAATGTACTCGCGGTTGTCGATGTCGGGATTGTCGTCAAAGCCGTTGAGCGTGAAGAACGCCGCATTGTGGCGCACCTCTCGCAGGGGATCGTGCAGCATCCGGTAGAGCAGGTCGAGGGCGGCATCCTGGTGCCCGGTACCGAGGAATCTTTCCTTGAGAATAAACGGTATGCGCATGCGCAGCTCCTTGCTGAACGCCCCCTCGTCGGCGATGCGGTCGAGCATGCCTGCCGCGTGGGGCTCCCTCAGTTCCACCGCCAGGGCAAGCAGGAGCGGCGCCACGGTCTCAGGCGCCTGGCCGGATGCCGCCAGCATGTTCTCGATCATCGACGATGCCGACGCCGGATCCTGCCGCAGTATGCGGTACAGCGCAGGGGGAAGAAAGGACTGCACGCGAGGATCGGGATCGCGGCTGTACGACAGCGCTATTGCGCGCGCCGCGTCGTAGTGGGCAGGCAGCATGCGCGGAAGGGATCTGGCCACGTCGCTGCGCACCAGGTTGACGCGGTCGTCCGAGAGGTCGCGTATGGCATCGAGTGCGTCCCCGCTCTTGCGGTGCGTCAGTATGGCGATCAGGCACTCGGCGACCAGGCCGCGCACGCTTTGCACTGTCGCCGGCGAGTCTCCAAGCGGGGGCGGCTCGTCCCGTTCCGGGTCGGGATCGTCCTTGCTGCGAAGCAGGAACGACTCCATTTTGGACAAGAGGGCCTCGTCCGGGCGGGCTCCGTCCTTGCCGGTCAGCGCCTTCAGCATGCTGTCGAGCAGCTCAATTTTCCTGCCGCGATCTAGGTCGGCCTCCACCAACTCCCTTACGGCCAGGAGCGGCTCCTCTGTCCCCTCCCAGACAAGCATGTCCTGGATCGGGCCGTGCGCAATGGGCTGGGCGTCCTCCAAGGCTGGCCGCGGGTGCCTGTCCACCACGCGCGCGTCCTCCCGGGAGAGGAGCGAGCGGGGCAGCTCGGAGAGGAACGCGGCGCGCGCCCTCTCGCTTCGCAGCATCTCGCCGTCCGTGCTGTCGCGAGGCGCGTTCGAGGCGGCGATCGCCTCGTAGACCCGCGCCGCCTGCGGGTCGGAGAGGAGGGGAAGGGCCTGCCGCAGCGCGTTGCCGACGCTGCGGCGGAGACCGTAGGGATTGTACGTCTGCGGGTCGGAGAGTAGGGCGGCAAGCTCGCCGGCAAACACGGGGGCCCGCCTTGCCATGCCGTCAATCCGCATGCGTAGGAAGGGAACGAGCCTCGTGCTCGCCAGCAGGGAGGCCAGCCTCGAGAATGCCTCGTCGCCGCATGCGTCTACGTGCTGCTTGGCGGCGCTCAGTATGGATCCCTCGCGGCCCGAGAGGCCCGCGGGGTCGGGCCAGTCTACCAGCTGGCCGCTGGCGGGGCCACTCCAGGCATCGGGCACGGCGCGGCGGCTCATGCGCTCTGCGGTCAATATTGCGGCGCGCAACATGGCGGGCGGGTCTACCTCCATCAGGCGGGGGAGCATCTTGCCAAGCTTCCACCGGATCGTGTCGTTGTACTGCGCCGGCGCACCTATCGTCCTAGTCATCCCTAGCGATCCAATCCCCATTTCCCCACCCGACGGCTCTTCGTGCGTGTAGAGGGCGCAGAATATGTCAGGGACCGCGTCCGCCTCGGCCTCTAGGAGGCGTAGCAGATTGGCCGCCACGCCCATGCGCACGAGCGGATCGGCGTTGTCCGACATTGTCCCCAGCCATGCGGCCTTGCCTTCGGCGTCGATGTCGGTAAGCATCGCGACTGCCCTCTGTCGCACCCTTCCGTTCCTGTTTCCCACGGCAAGGGCCCTAGCGGCGGCAAACACGCGGTCGTGGTGCCGCGCATCGGCGGCGGCTGCTGCTTCTAGGCAGGCAATGATGAACTCGCCGTTGGGGTTGTCCGGATCCTCAGCCCAGCCGGTGATGGCCTCGCCCCACACGCGGAACCACGACGCATCCGGGCGCTTTGCCAGCGCCATGAGGAAGTGGCGCTGCAGGATCGGGTGTTCCGAGAGCATGCCGGCGAGTCCGGCGCATGCGCCGCACCCTTTGCCGTGCTCCATGTTTGCTAGCGCGGCAACGGCGGCGATCTTCCAGTGGTGCTTGACGTCGGCGCCGGCCACGCCCGCTACGATCGATGCAAACTCGTCCGCGTCCCGCTCGTGCGCCATGGCCAGCGCCATGGAAAGCGTCGGGCGCAGGAAGACGTTGTACTCGTCCGCGCGAAGGTATGCCTCTATGGGCCGGTGCCTCTCAAGCAGTGCCCTCGACATGGCGTAGTCCATGTATGCGTGGTGGAAGTACCGGATCATGCCGCCTGCGCCGGCGCGCCGCAGGATGCCCGCGCTCAGCGCCGCATCGGCCGCCTCTTGGTCGTCGGGCTCGTAGGGGACCATGGTCCTGCGCGCCTTGGACATGCCTTCGGCTGCGGCGTAGAGGATGTTCCTGACGCGCGGGCCGAGCGGCCCCGTTTCCACATAGTGGCGCCAGTGGGCGTCGTACAGGCCGATCTCGTGCCTGATCGACGAAAGGTCAGCGCCAGGCGACCCTTTCAGGATGAGCGTGTACAGGCTCAGGTTGAGGGGGTTGGCCAGCAGGCCCTTCAATCGGGCCGGGATGCGGGGGCTGTCAGTCCCGCCCAGTATGTCGTCGATCTCTGCATCGGAGAGCGGCCCAAGCTCGTACCTTTCGCCCCAGTCGATGGCCCCGAGGGCGCGGGAGTACTTGTAGTCGTAGCTTCGCACGGTGACGACGGTCCTGGCGCCTGCGGCCCAGACCTGCTCGATCAGACGCTTGAACGCCCGCACGGTCCCCTCGCTGCGGACTGCCGCGTCGAGCGAGTCGAATATCACGGTCATGCCCCCCTCCTCGCCCAGCGAGTGGCGGCCGGCGAGTCCGACAAGGAGGTGGCCAGGGACAATGGACCTGTCAAGCTCTTCGGCGGACTCTATGCCGAGAAAGTCGTCGCAACGGACGAGTAGGGCCGGCCCGTGCCTGGCAAGCTCTTCGTACAGGAGGCACGACAGGACGCTCTTTCCAGAGCCCTTGTCTCCCGTTATGGCGACCCGCCCGTTGGACTCGAGCAGGCCCCTGACCGCGGCGACCTCCCTGACGCGGCGCAGGGTCGCGCCGTTGATCGTCCTAGGAATGCCCGTTGCGGCGCCGCGGCTTGCCTTGTCGAGCGGCCCCGGGTCGGCGGCATCGCCCGATTCGGCGGAGGTTGTCGGCCTCCCTGCTTCTCCCAAGCCTTTCACTTTGTCAGCGATCCTGTCCATGAGGGATCCGGGGTCACTGTCCCATTTGTTCATGAACTTGCCGGCAAGGGCGGGCAAGTTTAGTGCGACATCGTCAGGGTCGGTTTTGTGGAAGATTACGATGATTCTGTCCTTGTAGTCACCAAGCACGATCCTTCCTATCTCCATAAGCGTGTGCCGTCCGTCATAGTATGCGGGCGTAATGACGACTATGGCATAGCGCGAACCGTCGAGCCCGGCCTTGATCTCGTCGTACATGAGGCCGCTTATCGACAGTTGGGACTCGTCGCGCCAGACGCTCAGGCCCCTGGCGACAAGCCCCGCATCAAGCTGTGCCGCAACGACCTCTCCGTCCACATGGGCGTACGATATGAACGTGTCGTAGCGGCGATCTGGTTCCATACTTTTGGGCAGCAGTGCTGCCGGGCGGCCTGCCTGCTCCGGGAGCGTTCCCGGGATCGCGCCGCTGTCGTCACCCGCGTCATGCCGCATCCGACTTGGCGGTTCGCCGCCAGCGGCAGCTGGATCGGGGCCGACCTCCGGGCCTGCGGGCGCATGCCCGGCCGGCGCGGCGCCCGGATCGGAGGGATCCACATCTTTTGTGGGCGTTGATGTTGGGCGGCAATATTCGCCACGGTACCACTTGACGAGACGCCGGTAGCCTGCGGGTATCTCATCCTTGTCAGGTTCTGCCTGACCGCCTTCTCTAGCAGGATCATAGTCGTCGCCGTCTCTGTATAGCCTGTACCTATTGTACCTGCCGGTTTTCTCGACACGGTATAGTTTGCGGTGGGTATAACCTGCGTCAGCATTATGGTTTGCCACGCAGTATGTTGTAATGTTGCAGTCAATTGACCCGTCATTTGTGCTGCCGATTTTTTGTTCCTTGATCATTTTACGTATATCTTCTGTAGTGAAGGTCTTGTCGACTCCTCGGTCACGGTGCAGCGTCGCAGTCGCCACCCAGACGGCAACCGGCAGGTTGTACTGGTAGGAACTACGATTCGGCACTGACACGGGCCTTCAGAAAAAAATGGGCCTTATATGCTCTGTGCCATGACAGATCGCACTCAGGCGGGCATTCAGACGCCTAGCCTCCCGCGCACGCATAGACGATCTAGAAGGAGCGGGAGCGGCCACGGAGCACATCCACAGGTGTCGGGCAACCTAGCCCAAGGCAGTGTGTGGCAGATGCCGGCGGCGACATCCGGCACGCATCACCCTGCGCCCACAGTCGGCGATGCACGACGCGGCCGCCCTGCCGCGCCAGCTCCGTCCAGCCAAGCGCCAAGGCCTTAACATCCCGGTGGACAGGGTAGTTTGGGCCAGGCGGTCGGACGCACATGCGATCCCAAGCCCGGCCACAGCGGCGCTTGCACGCGGGAGACGCCTCCGCCCGCGGCCGGCCCGCCCCGCGCCATCCTGCGCGTCGCCGGCGAGCACTCCCGCCTTATGATGCGGGCAAGATCCTCGGCGTTGTAGCGCGACAGCACGGTGCCGGCCCAGCCAACGCACTCCTCCGGCTCGGCGCCCGGCGGCAGGCTTGCCGGCCACAGCCAGACCCACCAGACATGGCCGTCCGTGACCGCGCCGATCCATCCGCGCTCGCTCATGCCGCCGTCCGAGTAGAGCCTCTCCTGCCCCCTCTCCCCCGCCATGTACCGGCCAACCTGCTCGTACGCCGACTCGCTGCGGCCCGATCCCGTGCCCCTTTCGTACGGCCCCCTGGTGAGCCTCCCCTGCCGCTTGACCTCTATTATGACGCGCTTGTCGAGGAGGTAGAGGTCCATCCGGTTGGGCGGGCGGATCGCGGCGCCGGCCGGCTGCTCCTCCGCCCTGATGTCGGCGTCCGGTATGCCGATCTCGTTGAGCCAGGAGCGCACGTGGTAGCTGCAGTCCGTCTCATTGCGCATGGGGCAGGACAGCAGGGGCGTCGCGGCGCGCCGTCCCCAGGCGCTCATGCCGCCGCGCACGGCCCGATCCACCCCCTGCATACCCCGGTAGCGTCGTCTGTACGGACATGCAGGGTCTCTGCACACATGCGGTCCGCGGAGACAAAGCGAAAGCCCGGCAGGGGAGTCGTCTCCGCCAGGACGGCGGCCGAGCCGCACGCATCGGGGAGCGGAGGCGCCGGCCCCGCCTGCAGCGCGTTGACAACGTGCCCGTCGTCCGTCTCGAACACGAGGGATGCCATCCTGCCGAACATTGCGGCGGCGCCAGGTGCCGCGCTGCATTCGTAGGGCAGTGGACGCCCGCCCACGACGCGGGCGATCCTGGAGCCGTTCCGCATGCGGCGCCGCAGCCATTCCTGCTCAAGGAATCGAACAAGGCATGCGAAGGGGCGGCCGGGCGGCGCCCGTATCAGCATCCAGCCACTGCCGGGCGCCATCTCCCGCCAGCCAGGCGAGACGAGGATCAGCACCGCATTGCCCGCGCCGCGGCGGCCGGCGGAGGCAGAGGCGGCCGGCTGGCAGCGCCGGACGTGGCGGATCATGCCTGCCGGCCCCTCCCATTGCCCGCAAGAGCAGCACCTTGCCCGCCGTGGTGCGCAGGAACCGCCCCACGCGGCGGCGGCCCCTGCGCCGCAGCCGAGCCCCCGTGCGCCGCCCCTGTCCGCTGCGCTCCGCTCTGCTCCCGCCGAGCCGGTTCCCCGCCTGGCACGCCCCCTGCCGCTGCGCGGTGCAGGCCGGGGTGCGCCTCTTGCCATGCGGCCGCGAGCCGGCCGGCTGCATATAACGTGTTCTTGGATCCGCGGGTGTCAGCTTGGGCGCGGCGTTGCTCGCAGCGCCGGGACGGGCTGCCTCCCATGTCGACCTGAGGCGGCGATCGCGGGCGGTGGGCAGGCCCCGGGCGCGCATCACTACATGGCCGCCAGGCGGCTGTAGCGCGGCGGCCGGCGACCCGGCCGTCTACTATCCCGCCCGTCCGCCTCCGCGCACGTAGCAGCCGCGGCTGTCGTCAAGATGGCTACCCGGCAAGCGCCCCTTCAGTTGGTCTATGCGGCCGTCAAGCTCCCCGATCATTGCATCGCGCACGTTCTGCGGTACGGCGCCAAACGTATGGGCGCCAGGGCCGCCTCCCGCCCTAGACACCCATTTCTCGACAAGGCGGGGATTGCATTCAATGGCTGCGTACAGGTGCGTGTACGGACCAAGATATGGCGTGTTGTACATTTCCTGGTGGTCCACAAACACGACGTTGTTCTGGGCGGCGGCCCTAAGCGCGAGGGACGCCTCCCTGCCCCTTGAAGACAGGCCCGCATCCTCCAAGAGCTGCCCCAGCGGGATGCTGTCCACGCCTTCGACGGCGCGCCGCACGGCGGCGAGCTCCAGCAGCGTCCTGCGAAGTACGAGGGGGGAGGCATCCTCAAGCCCGTCCATGTCGGAAAATATCGCGCCCATGAAGGGCGCGGTACAGGCCTGCCATATAGTCCGTTCGCCACAGCCAAGCGCATCTACGGCGGGGTGCATCCCTTTATTCCCACGGCCGCGGCCGGCGGCAGGCAATCCTCGCGCGCCTGCCTTCCGATCAGCGGGGCAGAACGCCGTAAGGAGGCTTCAGCCTGGCCCTTGCCGTCCTTTCGATGCGCCTCCTGCGGAGGGCGCCGTCCATGTACAGGACGGCAACTGCGGGCGCGCCCTCTGCGTGGCTGCGCCAGCAGCGCTTGCGGTCGCGGGAGGCCACCCTTGTGCGGATGCCTTTGGACGTGCCCGCGTCGACGCACCCGTACTTGCGTCGGCCGCGCCGATCGCGCCGCACATCCAGCACCGCATAGACGCCAGGCGCGTCGCACAGGTCGGCCGTGGTATAGTAGGCCCCGCCAAAGAGCATCCCGGCCACATCCAGCACGCGGCCGGG
The DNA here is from genome assembly GCA_965242695.1 of Cenarchaeum sp. Taxonomy (GTDB): domain Archaea; phylum Thermoproteota; class Nitrososphaeria; order Nitrososphaerales; family Nitrosopumilaceae; genus Cenarchaeum. The sequence goes on from CBDESU010000002.1 coordinate 398,070, forward strand.
CGCGGCGGGCAGACTGCGCCAGGCATGGCGGCCCATTCCGAGCGGATCCCGCTCCCAATGCCCGCAGTTGCCGCACCTTGTCCATGCGCGTTCCGCCATGCGGCTGGGAGCCCACCTGGCGCATATAAGGATAGGTAGGATCCACGGATCCCGCTTGCGCACGGCTTCCGCCGGCGCATCCGCGGCACCCCGGATGCCGCGAGCCATCGGGGTGTCCAGGGGTGCAGGGGGCATTACGGCCGGGTTTGCGTCACGACATAGTCCGGAACCAGGGCGCGCGAAGATTGTCAGCCCACTCCCGTCCGCATAGAAGGCGACATCGGCGCGCTCCGGCGCAGGCGCGATGTGGGACAGGCGTGCGCGCGCGCGGATCCCCCCGCATGCCCTGCCTGCTCCCGCGATGCGGCGGCAGTGGCCCTGCCCGCGCGGCGGGCCGACATCGGTCAGGGCCGGCGCGGCAGGCGCTCCTTCAGCAGGCCGATGCGGCCGTCAAGCTCGCCGGCCATCTTGTCGCGCTTGTCCTGCGGGACGGCGTCAAACGCATAGGCGCCGGGGCCGCCCCCCGCCCGTGACACCCATTTTTCGACAAGGCGGGGATTGCACTCGATGGCCACATCGCATCCTAGGGTCAAGCCAAGAGTGAACGTGTCGTACAAGTCCTGGTGATCCACAAACACGACATTGTTTTGCGCTACCGTCCTGAGCACAAGGGATACTTCCTTGGGATCTTTCGACAGCCCCGCATCCTCCAGGAGTTGCCTCAGGGGGATGCCGCACTTGCCCCCGACGGCGCGCCGAACGGAGGCGAGCTCCAGCAGCGTCCTGCGAAGCATGGGGGGCGGGGCCCTTTCGAGGCCGTCCATCTCGAGGAATATCGCGCCCATGCGGGGCGCGCGGCGAGCCGGCCATATAGGCTGTTCGCCTGCCGCCTAGGCGCAGGTCCGGCGGGCGGCGCGACCCTCCGCCTTCTCACGGCCCCCGCAGCGGCAGGCAGTCCGCAGCGCGCCGAGCCTGCCGCCCTGTCCGCACATGCGGCAGGCGGCGGGTGCGGGCAGCCCGGTGGCACCTAGTCCCGGCCGCCAGACATGTCACCTTGGAGGCATCTGCGGCAGGCTCCGCCGCGGCGTCATCTGCCGCCTTGCCGCCTTCGTCCCCGGCGCGAAGTGTCGGCCGATCGCCGGCCGCCGCCGTACCGGCCGCCGCGGTTCGTGTCCGTGCGGGTACGGCGGCAGCTGAGGACCGCCGCCCCGCACGGCCTGGATCGATTCCCGTCCCGTCCCCCGGGGGCCCGCGGCAAGAACCCGCGCAGTGCCGGGCGCGGACAGGGACGTACGCAGGCGGCGGTGGCCGGCCGCCGCCTCCAGCCCCCCAGCCGGCAGGACTGCCGCGCCCGGGGCCCCTTCCCGGCCCGGCATCCGCCCCGCATCCGCCCGCTCGAACGGCGCCGCCGCCGGGCGGGGCGATCGTGCCGGGCGGAGCGATCGTGCCGGGCGGAGCGATCGTGCCGGGCGGAGCGATCGTGCCGGGCGGAGCGATCGTGCCGGGCGGAGCGATCGTGCCGGGCGGAGCGATCGTGCCGGGCGGAGCGATCGTGCCGGGCGGAGCGATCGTGCCGGGCGGAGCGATCGTGCCGGGCGGAGCGATCGTGCCGGGCGGAGCGATCGTGCCGGGCGGAGCGATCGTGCCGGGCGGAGCGATCGTGCCGGGCGGAGCGATCGTGCCGGGCGGAGCGATCGTGCCGGGCGGAGCGATCGTGCCGGGCGGAGCGATCGTGCCGGGCGGAGCGATCGTGCCGGGCGGAGCGATCGTGCCGGGCGGAGCGATCGTGCCGGGCGGAGCGATCGTGCCGGGCGGAGCGATCGTGCCGGGCGGAGCGGACGGCGTGCTGCGGCGGCGCAGGCCGTGCGCAGGGCGGCCCGCCGGTCGGGGCGACGGGGCGCGATTGCCTGCGGCCCCCCAGCCGCATGTCGACGACCGCCCTGGCGGCCCGCCGGGCGGGACGGCGGGACGCGATCGCCCGCGGCCGGGGGCGCGGCGAGGTAGGAGTCCGAGCCCGCTTCGGGAACCGGCCCGCCGTCCCCATTCTGCACTAGGCCAGGCCGCCCTGTACGGCAGTCGGCAGCATCGCGGATCACGGCGGGTTCTCGCCCCCAGTGTCACCGCCCTCGGCCGGTCCGCCGTCGCCGCCCTGCCCAAAGTGGTCCGCGGCCGCCCGCAGCGCGGACTTGATCTCGTCAGGGATGGCGCCGCTTGGCAGGCCGGCAAGCAGCTTTGCAAGATCGACCTTGTTGAAGACGTGGCCGGTTTCCTGTAGCCAGCGCTCCTCCAGCACCGCATCCACGCGCCGGCCTTTGGCCCTCTCGGCGTCAAGATCGTCCGCGGTCAGGGAAAATTTGCATCCATGGTGCATGCACATCCCCTTGACGGCATCCATGATCGTGGCGCTCGCAAACGCGTCCTCAAAGCTCTTGTCGAAGATAAAAAAGTTTTTGTCGAGTGGGCTGTTTTTCGCCAGCTTTTTCGTGTATGAATGCGTTTTTTCGTCGTTGTCCAAGATCACAAAAACCCTGCGCCCGTCGGCCTTGAAGTACCGGAGCAGCAACGGCAGGTGCCTGATCCTTCCCGCCCCGCCAAGGTTGAAGACAGCGGTCTTCGGCGCAAGGTCGTACCCGAGCGCCGACATGAATCTCGGGAGCGCAACATGCTCGGAATCACCCTCTACGAACAGAATGTTTTCGTGGTGCAGCGAGTCGCTGTGAGCGACTCCCAGCTCGTGGCGGATCACGTCTAGGTTGTCGGGGCCGATCGGGGTCACGTGCGAGGACCCCTCGGACTTGGTGATCAAGAGGATGGCCTCGCCGGGACCCGCCCCCAGGAATATGGGCGAGTGCGTTTCGATGACAATCTGCAGTTGTGAGCTCGCATCCTTGAGCCTCCTCCGAACCTGCCTTTGCGCCTTTGCGTGCAGGTGGAGCTCGGGCTCGGTCAGGATGAAGGCGGTGCCCGGCCTGGCGAACAGCTGCATGGCAAGGAGAACGAGCTGCTCTTGGCCGCTGCTAAGGTCCGCGCTAGGCGTCCTTCTGCCCAGGCCCGGTTCGGCCGCCTCGAGTACCAGCTCGGAATCTTTCATGCTGGCCTCGATGCCGGAAATGGATCCGCCTGTTATTGATTCTATAAACTTGTTGAATTCAATCTTCTTTTCAAGAGGCAGGCTGTTCACCTCGTTCAAGAGGTTGCTGCCGTCGGGGGTTATGCCGTGGCTTTCGTGGGGGCTGCTGCTTTGGGGAATGCTCCTGCCCATGCCAATGTCTGAAATGCCTGAAAACATGTCCTTTATGATGCTGATGAGGGGTTTGTCGATTTCTCCAAGGAGATAATCAATCTTAGTTGAGGTTAGATGGAAGGGTTCGAGGTCGGGCAGAGCCTTGCCCACCGTGTCGATCATGTCGATGTCCCGCCGTTGGGCGGTGTACTTTCCGTCGTCCTGCGTCACGCTTGCGAATACGTGGTAATCCGCATCCGTGAATGTCAGTGAGACGGCGTGGGTTTGGGAGGCGTTCCCGAGCGATACTTCGTACTTGAGGCGCTTGAAGAGCCATTCGCCAAGGTCGCCATGCAGAGGAGCGGCGGCGGGGGCATCTATGTGCTCCGCCATGTACTTGCGCTCGTCGTCGGACAGCTCCACTACAACGGCTAGCTTCATCTCTCTGTCCGTGTCGTTGTTGAAATAGTCCCCCGGCTCTGGCGCATAGTAGATCCCCGCAATGATGGACGAGAGCGTCTTCAGCCCGTGCAGGATGTTGGACTTGCCGGCGCTGTTCGGGCCGATCAGGCAGGTGGTCTGGCTCAGCGGTATCACGGCCTCGTCCCTAAAGCTCTTGAAGTTCTCGAGCGAGATGCTGTGCAGCCTCAACGTACAGCACCTCCGGTGCGCGCCGGTGCGCGTATTCCACGGGCGGGGCGGGCGCCCGCGGGCGGCGGCGTACCCGTCCCGCTCAAGCGGCGGTTCCAAGCCGCGCGCGACAGGCGGGGCGCGCAGCCCCGATGTCCGATGCGGCGGCGTACCAAGCACACAGCCGGCCCGCGCGCCGAGGGATGGCCCCTTCCCGTGCCGCCCCCTCTGCGCGGCCGCTGCGGCCCACCGCCCGCCGGCCGAGGCGGCCTTGCCCCCGCCCCTGCGGGCGCCGCATCGCACGGGCATGCGGGGCCCCGCACCCTGCCGCCGCCCGCGGTATGGCGCGATCGGGACAGGACATGGGCGGGGCTGGCCATCTGCCCGAGCGGCCCGCGGGTCGCCCCGGAACCGCCACCAGCGCTACGAGGGGCGAATGTCCTGGGCCTCATGGCCTGAGCTCCCTCCTGATTGCGCCAAATGCCGCCTGTGCTGATCCCAGCGGGTCTCGGACGGCGCGATTTGCCATGTGCTTGGCCAACTCGTACTCCCTCTTAATGCGCAGCGTAAACGCGCGCTCCCGGCGCGACCGCCAGCCCAAGCCCTCCCATGCGCTGACCAGCAGGTTCCCGTACTCCTCCGCCCTAGCTGCGCTGACCATGTGGTACGTGTTGCGCATCGTCACCGGAACTCCGTCCAGTATAAGCGCGCCGCCGGGCGCACAGCACCTAGCGCACGCCCTAACCAGCCTTTTCTGTTCGTGGGGTAATGCAAACCGCATGAGCCGGGCGCACAGCACAATGTCGAACTTCTCGTCAATTCGGGCATCTTCAATGTTGCCCTCGTAGAATCCGTCTAGGTTGCGCCTCGCCTCCCTGGCGACTTCCGGCGCCAGATCTATGCCGGACATACTTACTTTCAGCCCCGCTTCGAGCAGCTTTTCCTTTAGATGCGCGGCGGCCTCCCCGTCGGAGCACCCCACATCCAGTATGCGGATCGTGGCCCCTGCGATGCCATGGGCGCGCTCCCTTACCAGCTCGAACATGTCGCTGCTGCCGTCATACCGCCAGCAATAGTCCGTGTACCGCGTCCGGCACGTGCGGGTTGGGTGCCACCGGTACGGCTTGTCCGTCATGTACGCTTGGCGGGTCAAAGTACGGCATATAAGCATTATCACGCCAGCTGGCAGGTGTCGAGCCAGCCGCAGGGGCGGGGGCGGCGGCGCGCGGCCCGGCGGGATCGGGCATCGCAGATGGGTCGGAGCCGGGCTGGGCAGAGACGCGGCGGCGGGCGCTCGGCCGGGCAGAGCGATGCCCGTGCGGCGTGGCCTGCGCCAGGGAGCGTTCCGGACGGTGCGGCTGGCGCGGATGCGTCCCGGCCGCAGCAGGGTGACCAAGGAGACAGGCGGCAAGAGGCAGCTGAGCTGCGGACATACGGAGGACGCCCACGGCCCGCATGGCGCGCGCCGGCGTGCGGTGCGCTCTTGGGCCCTCGGGCAGGCGCCCCCCTTAGGCATGCGAGACGCCGCAACGGGGTGCGGCTGCTCCCCCTTGCATCCCGCCTCTGCATTCCGGCCGCCCGCTACCCCGCCTAGCTGCGGGCGGAGAGGAGCAGGGCGGGCTAGGGAAAGGCGTATGAGCGCGCTGGCGCAGTCGTGGCACCTGCGAGGGGCGCCCGCGTTGCCAGACAGTTTTTTGTCGGCATGCGGCCTTGTCGTGCCGAGCCCGGTACGGCATGGCTTGCAGTGCCAAGCGGCGATGCAGGGTGTGCGGTCGCGCCGGTCGCGCCGGCCCCGGCGGCGCGCCGGCCCCGGCGGCGCGCGGATCGCGGGGCGCAAGGCGCCTGTCAACTGCCCCGCCCCCCTTGTGCCGGTCCGCGGGACAGATGGGTGTGTCCGCCCTCGCCGCCGTCTGGCGTGGGCCCGCCGCCAGCGCTGCCGGCGTCGCCGTCGGCCGGCATCCGGCCGTCCGCCCCATTTTCTGGAAGGGTGTTGCCCCCCGGAGGGTCGAGCACTTGCACCTCCCGGGAGGCGGGAGGGGAGTACGCAATTGGATCGTCCAAGCTCTTCCAGAGGAAGACGGTGGCGACGCATGCTCCCGGCCAACGCGGGGTCCACGAAAACGTGTGCGTTGCATAGCCGCCTAGCCCCGCTGTCAGTGGCTGGTCCTGCAGCTCCATCGTCACCCCCTCCAAGTCGGAGACCTGCAGGATTGCCGTAAAATGGATCTCGCGTTCGGGGTTTTTTACCCTGATGGCGACCTCTGCATTGTCGCCGGCGACTAGCGCGCCCCCCGTCTTTTTGTTTGTGATGCGCATGTCGTCCACCACGAGCCTCGCAAGAGGGCTCGCCTTCTTTTTGCTTGTCGTGATTGAGGCGGCGGAGTTGATGGCGATGGAGTCGTTGCAGGCGTACGGATGCGGCAGCGTTTCGTCGATGTACTCGGCAAAGACTACGTCGCCGTCATTGGCCTTGAGGACGAGCTGTTCTGGGAGCGATCGATCTTCGCTGGTGGTAAACTGCCCCTCAAAGATGCCCGATTCGCAGCCAGTCTCTCGTATCGGCACCCGGATGCCTTCCCGGTCGGAATGCGACCACGCCCTGACTTGAGACAGGTCTGGCCTGTCGTCGTTGAGGCTCATGTCGCGGTCTGTGACGCGCACTGTGACTTCCTCGCCCGGCAGGTATGCGGCCTTGGAGAAGCGGATTTCCCCTATGTGCCAGCGGATCGGCGCAGCTTGGATCACTGGCCCACCAAACGCAGACGCAAAGGACACCTTCAGCTCGTCGTACGGCCCGCATGCAAGCGCGCCGTCGTGCGGCCCCGATCCCCCGGTGCGGCCGTGTTCCAAGTCATTGGAATTCTTTTTGTCTCCCATGCCGGCAACGCCCGTAAGGGACACGGTGCCCATGAATTTGCCGTTGCCCTGCCCTGCTTCGACGAGGCGGTAGCCTTCAAGCGACCCCTCGCCGGTCGAGACGGTCAGCCAGCAGTCGCGGCGGTCGTCCCCTATTGTTGCTGGCCGGCCGCTGCCGCCGTCGGGGGCGAGATCGGGCGAAATAACGCCTATTTTCACGCGGTCAAGGCACGTGTACTCGTCTCGGTTCAGCTCAAGGACAGAGCCAAACCCCCCGACAATGACCGATGTGGCCGCGGTTCCAGACTCGTTTGCGTACTTGATGTGGATCAGCTGGCTTGGCCCGCACGGTATGACGCCGTCTTCCGGGCCCTTGCCCCCGGCCTTGGCTACGTGCGTGCCGCCGAGCAGGGTCCTGCGCACGGAGCCGTCGTTGCGGACGGCCGCGCACCTGATCGTCCCTTGGAACACTCCGGACGATGGCTCGGTTTCCTCAAGCTGGTACTTGCCTATTCTTCCATGGGGGGACTCTATGACAAGACGCGATTTTTTCGTGTATCCCACGTGTCCCTTCTTTGAGCTGCTCGTGTCCGCGGTTGGGTCCATGACGGTTACGAGAATGTCGCTGTCCATGAGGTATATCGACTTGTCGGTTTCTATGTCGGGGGGGATCTCGTCAACGGCAAACACGGCCTCGGCGGCCAGGCCGCCGCACACAGCCTGGGCAATGTACTCTTTTCCCACTGCCATGCCACTTGGCCTTACGTCCACCACGGTGACATTCGGGCCAGGTTGGCCCGTCTCAGGCACGGGCGCCCTCTCGGTTGTTTTGGCCAGAGTTGCTAGGTTTTCATCCAGTATGGCAACGGTGACTTTCTTGCCGGGAAACGGTCCGTCGAACGCCACCGACGCGCGTACTGTCGCGTTGGGGGGGTAGAGCGCTTGGTCTAGCCTGATCTCAAAGGGGCCCGAGCTGCCCGACGCTGCGGCTGTCGGGAAGAGCGGCGAAGTGGCATGCGGGGCGGCGTTGAGGCGGCGGTCGAGCCTGAGCAGTACGGGGCCCAGCATGTCCGCCGCGCGCTGGTACCGGCCGGTGTCGACCGTCCTGCCGTCCTCGTCCACATGGATCGCATCCCCAAGCTGGTCGACTGCCTCCGTAATGGCATCGTACGTGTAGTCGTCGATGTAGTCCATCCCGTCCAGATCGCGCCTTACCCTGCCGACAGATGCCTTGATGCGGTCGTCCAAGGAGACAAGGCCGTCCCAGAATTGCGGCCATTGATTGGGGTGCGTTTCGGTTGATTTGCTGCCCGCCTCAACCAGCGTTAGGCAGTCGCTTTTCACGGCATTCATGTCGGAGCACAGGGCGCGGCTTTTACGCAGCTTTTTTGCCTGCTTTGCCTTTTCGTTGCGCTCTAGCATCGACCAGACTTTTGCCAGGTGGCCCCGTATCGACCGATCGTTTTTTTGGGAGTAGAGAAAGACGATCGCGGCAAGGTAGGCGGCAAGAATCACTTCTGCAAAGAATATTACCCTGTCGCCAAATTCGAACTTTGGGTCTGCTAGGAGCACCCGGTCTACTAGGAGCATGGCGACGATCGGGCAGCCACAAATTGCGACAAGCAGGAGTGCGCCTCGAAGGCTAGCCATCAGAGAGTCACCCTGCCATGCACGCTAGGGGGTTCATGCGACTTCCACGCCCTTGCCAGCCTAGCGGTTGAGCGTGCGGAGTGTTCGTGCCGCCGGCATCTGCCGGCTTGTCTACAGTTTGTGTCTGGCGCACAGCAAGGGAGGGGGGCGGGGGCAGGATGCAGGCCGGCCAGACTGCTCGCCTGGCGGGACGACGTGGTGCGGCCGCGCTCGCCTGTAGCCGAGGGCGCCAAACCTGCCCCCCGTCCTGCCTGTCTAGTGGCCGTGCTCCATGCCCTGCCGCGCAAGCCAACATGATCCGTGTCGCCCGGCGGCGCCAAGAGGGATGCCGAGGGGCAGGTTCCCAGGACGGCCGCGCGCCGGGCGATCGCCGTTCCCACTGGGCCGTGTCTAGGGACGGCGACCGCGCCGGCCTCCGGAATGCCGTTTTTCGCCGGGACAGGCAACGGCACCTTCCCGGCTAGAGACGTGAGCGCGCGGGCGGACGGGGCGCCGCCGCCCGTATGGCGCCTTTTGATGCCTGTCTTGACGGATGCCTCCGGGCCGCCGACGTGGAGGCCCGCGGAACGCACGGCGTCCGTGCGGATGCGCGGCGCAATCCAACCGCCGGACTCGTGTACGGGCGCCGTTGCCGGCAGGAATGCCGCCGGAATTTGGATGTCGGGCGCAGGGCGATCGCCTTGTGCCGCGGCGTAGCGGCCGGCCTCCCGGGCGGCATGCAAGCCCTGGCCGAGTAGGGTCGCGCCCCTAGCCGGCACCGGCGGGCTAGGCAACGTGACAGGGAGCCAATGGCATCCGCGTCGTAGCACAGGGGGCGGGGGCACTGGCCGCGGCCCCGGCGGAACGGCGGCCGCCGCACGCCCACGCAGGGGCGCCCGTAGCCGGCCAAGGGGGGCGGCGCGACAAGTCAAGCCCCGCTCGCCTCCCCGCCGAGCCCGCGCAGACGTGAGATCGGCCAGGCGCCGGCCCGACATGCCTGGGATCGCCTCGCATGTGAACGAGTGGATGTGGATCGCGTCGTGCGTCATCAGGGCCATGTTGTCTAGGTCCTTCGCCTCGCTCATGCCGCCCCCCTCTCCGCTACCACGCCTGCAAGGATACGGATCGCGGTGGAGCAGGGGGGCCACAGGGCTCTCGGCAGGGCGGCGGGCGCCTGGGTCGGGGAGATGTGGGACGCGACCGCGGATCGGCGCGCACGGGACGGCCATCTGGCCAGCCGCCCCAAGTCCATAGCGCATCATGCCGCACTTGGGCATCTTACGGCGATTCAACATTCGTGCACCTCGCGATGATCCGGCAGTAGGCTTACGATGTACTCGACCAGATCCTTAAATCCGGCGAACTGTTCTCGGGTCGGATTGGACGTCATCCTGGCTCTGAATACCGCCTTCCGGTCTGTGTCGAAGGACGTCTCCACGGGGCGGTTGGGACGGTCAAGGTGCGAAAGTTCTGCGTTCGTAAAGCACGCTGCGGTAAACAGGGACTCTATCCCCCTCTTCGCCCTGCTGTTTTGGTTGCTGGCAAGCACGAACGGGTATGTGTTGTTGGACGGGGTCAACTTCACCCCCTTGGAGCTATAGTCAGGATCCCAGACTACCACAATTGGTGTCTTGTGGTTGGCACGGGAGAAAAACTCAAAGAGCGTCCTGAGCTGTCCGTCGCCGCTGTTGGCGCGGATTTTGTCGTACACGTCGATCTTGTCGGCGTCGTCGGGCGCGAAGAGCCTGATCGCCGCCTCAATGTACGCTACGTTGTCCCCCTCGGAGACGACTATGAGCTGCCTCGAGGTCAGCTGGTCGAGGAGGTGCAGCCCCTCGTCAAGAGTCATGTATCCTTCGGTCAGTACTGCGACAGCCTTGTTTTTTGGTGACTTGACGATCCGGTCCTCACCTTCGGGGTGGACCAGGTATGTGCAATCATCTGGCGCCAGCGCTACCGTGGTCGGCGAGTGGGTGGCCAGAACAACCCTAGTGCCCTTTTTGTTCAGCACGCCCGTGATTACCCGCAGTAGGTTTTTTATCATGGAGGGATGCAATGTGGCGTCAACCTCGTCGAGCAGCAGTAGCTTGGGAAAGACGGACTCTGACTCGGCCTTGAACATGCACAGCGCCAGCATGAGCAGGACTTTTTCGCCCGACGAGAGGCTGTCGTAGTCGATCTCTATGTTTTTCTCGGCGTTTCTCATCTGGGGCCTGAACGATCGCGATCCGTACGCGACGTCGCGGGATGTGAGCGGGGGAGGAAACGTGACGGAGTACCTGCCTCCCGTGTACGCCGCAAGGAACTGGTTGATTATTTCCCATGGAGGTATCGTTTTGTTACCGGTTCGGCCATCGGGTTGGCCCGGCTCGTGCTGCTCGGGGGCGGGGTCTGTGCCGTGGCGGCGCTCGTCCGTGTCAACGTACTCGGTTAGCCTATAGTTCATGAATACGGATCCAAGCTGCGCGGGAAGGAAGTCTTCCTTTAGCACAGTCGCATCGTAGTCGTGGACAAAGCGGGACTTGTCGATCTCGTCTATGAATATGTCAAGTTTTTCAGCAAGTCGTCGTGTGTTTTCGGCCCGGAGATCGTTTTTTAGGTCATCGCTGGAAAAGATCTTGTGGAATCTATCCTTGTATTCGATAAATTTTGCAGCAAGGGATTCGTCCATGAAGTCTGTCGCCTCCACCTGCATGACGGGCTTTGAGTCGTAGGCCGCCAGATCTTTGATAAAAGTTTTTTCGGCCTTTGTCAAGTATTGATCGGCCAGACCGGCCAGAATCTTGATGTTGTATATCGTGTTTTGGTTCTTGCCACCAAATACAGACCACGCGTTGTTCTTTTCTTCGGTGATCTTACGAGTCTCGTACTCTGCCTCGTTTTCGATCGTAAAGGCAATCAAGTCAAACAGGACTATATCACGGGTGTCGATCGAGTCGATTCTACAGGATCCACGCTTTATCGACTCTAGCAGGTGGGTTTTCCCCGAGCCGTTCTTGCCGGTGATGATGCTAAACTGCTCCAGATCCACGGGGTTGAATCGCCCGATGGACTTGTACTCGCAGTCAAACTCTAGCTTCATATCAAGCCACCGCCCCTTGCCCTGCCGGGGCATGCGCGCAAGGCGACCGTGCGCAGTCGGAAGAGTGGTCGCATCCGGCGGAGGAACAGGTATGTCCGGTCATGCCCCGCCCGCCTCCCCGCCGAGCCCGTTCACAGACTTGTAGAGATCGACCAGGTGCTGGCCGGGCATGTCCAGTATCGGCTCGTACATGAACGAGTTGATGTGGATCGCCTCGGGCGTCATCAAGGCCACGTCGTCGAGTGTCTTCAGCTCCCTGTCCTCTTGCTTGTTCAGGGAACGCCCCTCGGCCCTCGCCTTTTCTTTCAGCGCCTTGCTGTGCTCGTCTATCCAGTCGTGGATGTTGATCTTGTCGTCCACCGGCGGGGCGCGCCCGCCCAGCAGCCGGTTCGCAAGGTGGCGCTCGGCAAGGAGGCGCGTGGCTACCGAGAGGATGATCTTTTCCTTGAGCGCGCCCTCTGTGTGCGCCCGCGAGCACCTGTCGGCCTCGCTGATGATCATGTCAAAGACCCTGCCGGCTTCGGGGCTCGCACCCGTGTCGGGCAATTCGGCCTTGGGAAACGTCTTGTCAAGGATATCCAAGAGCTCTCCGACGGTGATCCGGTCCGTCCCCTCCCGCCAGTGCAGGAGGCGTGTAAGCGCTAGGTAGCGGGGATGCTTTGTGCCGCGGGTGTACTCTATGATGTTCCTTGCAAATGCAATGGATGCGATCAGGTTGGCCGGCTTTGCCAGGTCTCCTATGAACTCGTCCAGCGGGTTGTCGTGAATTTTGGGCCGCACCAGGGCCGTTTCGCTGTCCGTTTTGTCGACAAGGAAGATCCGCTTGCCGCCTACGATGCCCCGGCTCCTGATGGTCCTGAGAAAGTCGAAGTTGTGCGTGAGTATGACCATGTGGAATCCGGGGCGGTCGAGCACCTCCTTGAGGTAGTGCACTATGGCGTACTTGTTCTTGTAGTCGAACGAGTCGACTAGGTCGTCGATGACGACCACGGCCTCCTTGCCGGAGTCGATCTGCTTGCGCACCTCGAAGAGCATGTTCAGTATGTAGAGGGCGCGCCTCTCGCCGTCGCTGAGGGTCGTCTTGAGCAGCCCGCGCTTTACCACTTTGTCCCCGCCCGCGCCCCTGTACGTAAATACGGGGACGGGCACGCTGATGCCGAGCAGTGCCTCGGCCTGGTTGGCTATCCCCACGCTGAACGGGACGTAGAACCGGCGCATGAACTCTGCCACGATGGAATTCCACGCGGGCCGCTCGGACTCCGCCTCCTCTACGATCTCGTCGAGTCGGGCCTTGCCCTGCTCGTACTTTTCGCGCACGTCAGCGACAAGGCCTTGCTCCAGGGCCAGGTAGGACGACCACAGGCGCCTCTTGAGGGCGGCGGTGTCGTCCAGAAGCGGGATCAGCCACTGGTTTTCGGCCAATAAGACGCGGAACGCGTTGAGGCCCACGGTGCGAGCCAGCATCTTTTCCATGTCCTTCCAGTCCTGGTCGAGCTCCTTTTTGAGCTCCTTCTTTTGGTTTTCAATGATTTCGGTGTACTTTTTCACGGTCCTGGCCTCTTCGGGGTCTCCCTTGTGCCCCTTCTTTGGGTTGAAGACGACCGTGTGCTCTGCGTCAAAAAACCCCGACTTGTCCAAGGCGCTTTGGACGCCGCCCGCGGCGTGGTGGTCGAACCTGCCCTTTAGGAACTTGGACTTACTGACAAGCTTTTCATATCTCTTCATGTACTGCTCTATGAGCCTTTTGAATTTGGGGTTCTTCAGCAGGTTTTCGGTGTCGCCGTTGAACACCTGGCTGTATTTTACGTTCTTAAGATCTTCTGGCCCTTCATGTTCCACGGCATCACCGGAGCGGGACAGGAAGAGCTGGTATATGTGGTCGTCTGGCCGGCCGCCCATGCCAAAGTCGGCGAGCATAGTGGAGGGGATGCTGCCCTTGACCACGCCGGACAGCTTGTTCAGGCGCCGCACTAGGTGTCCAAGGTCGTCGCGCATCCCCGCTATGATGGAGTTGTACTCGGTGCGAAGCCTGTTGTTTACCAGGATTCCAGCCGAAGTCTGGGCCTCGTCCTTTTCGTCGGCCGGATCGAACACCAGGATGGAGTCTGGCTCGATCGGCTTGCCGTCGCACAATATCTGGTACTGGCCGGGCACGTCGTATATGCGATCGCTCGGGATGGCGCCGCCCTTTGCGTCCTTGAACACGCGCGCTAGCGACGACTTCATGGTGCCGTTGGAGGCGTAGACGGCGGCGTTCCTGCCCTTTGAAAAGTCTAGTACGGCCTCTAGGCGGCGTATGCCGTAGCAGTTCTCGAGGCTCAGCTTTAGCTGGTTCATGCGCAGGCAGCCTCCGTGGGGCGGGCGGCGGGAGGGTGCGCCCGATCAGGCCTGCGAGCACGGGACTCCGTCCTGATGCTGGGGGTGTGGTAGGACGGCAGGACGGCAGGGCTGTGGGCCCGGCAGGGGCTGTGTCTAGAAGGGGGACCGGCGGCATGCGTGGCCCGGCCAAGGAGCCTAAGCGCCCTTTGCCCGCCCTGCCGCCCCCGCCCGACAACGGAAGGCATCCTTGCACCGCGCGCATCAAGCACCGAAAGCTCGGCATGTAGGAGCCTGTGTGCCGCCCTGCGGCCGATGCTAGGCGGCGACGTTGTGGCCACGCCGCGGCAGGGGCCTGCGGGATCCGCCGGCGGCCCTTGGACGGCGGCGGGTGTGCCTCCTGCCTTACGCCTTGGCCAACCCGCCGGCCCGCGCAGGGTGCACACTCCAGTGCGGCAGCCGCCGCTTGGGGTCGGCTTTCCGTCCCAGACACGCATGCGGCCGGGCAGGCCGTGCGCAGCGGTGTTTTTTGCACCAAGGGGGGCCAGTAGGATGCCGTCTACGCACAGCAGAAGGGGGCCCGGACGCCTTGTACTGCACATCAACTAATCGTCCCCAAGGAAAAGAAGACAGCACATCTGACAGATTCGAACAATATGCCCACTGCTTTGTCGCTAGACCGGGCCAGCGTAGCACGGGCCGCATTGATGCACAGTCTTCGGGCCGCATTGATGACAAGCTTGCCTTTCGTCTTGTCGTGTGCTAGCGCACCGTGGCTTGTCGACGTGTTGGTACAGGCGGCACAGACAGTGCAGTTCCAGACATCGCTGTTGCAGGCACAGGGGCCATGCGCAGGAAAGGTATTTTCGCTGTTCTGCATGAATTGCCTGCACGGGGTGCCGCCGCTGCGAATGCGGGCAGGGTCTTGCAGGGCGCGCCGTCCGACGCATTCTTTCCTAGAGCTTGGCCTGCCGGGCTTGTCTTTACGTTTGGTGGCAGAGGCCATCATAGATGCCACCTCCTTTTCAACCCCGGCCACGCGGGCCTCAACCCCGGCCACGCGGGCCTCAACCCCGGCCACGCGGGCCTCAACCCCGGCCACGCGGGCCTCAACCCCGGCCACGCGGGCCTCAACCCCGGCCACGCGGGCCTCAACCCCGACCCACGCCGGACGTTCCAGCGCCTCCGGTGCATCAGTTTGCAGGATCTTCTGGTCGGGCAAGTCCTCGCTTTGTGCAAGGTTCGTCAAGACTGATGCCTGCGCGTCTTTGGTCATCTGGATCGGGTACCCGAGATGCAACAATCTCGGCTGGCGGGTGTGCAAGTCCGAGCGCGGCGCCCACGGCGCGGCAAGGGCCGCGGCCGCGGCCACCGCCTCGTCCTCGTCGCCGTAGCCGGCCGCGGCCACCGCCTCGTCCTCGTCGCCGTAGCCGGCCGCGGCCACCGCCTCGTCCTCGTCGCCGTAGCCGGCCGCGGCCACCGCCTCGTCCTCGTCGCCGTAGCCGGCCGCGGCCACCGCCTCGTCCTCGTCGCCGTAGCCGGCCGCGGCCACCGCCTCGTCCTCGTCGCCGTAGCCGGCCGCGGCCACCGCCTCGTCCTCGTCGCCGTAGCCGGCCGCGGCCACCGCCTCGTCCTCGTCGCCGTAGCCGGCCGCGGCCACCGCCTCGTCCTCGTCGCCGTAGCCGGCCGCGGCCACCGCCTCGTCCTCGTCGCCGTAGCCGGCCGCGGCCACCGCCTCGTCCTCGTCGCCGTAGCCGGGAAGATCCCCGTAGTCAAAAGCCTCCAAGAACCGGTTTCGGGGCCGCGGCAAGTACGACATCAAAGGGAGGCACAAGGCCGAGCGCGGCGACCATGTCGCGGCAGGGGCCACCCGGAGATAGTCCGCGGACGGGGACAAGGACGGGTTGCGCACACCTCCATGCCGCCATGCGGCCGCCAGCGGGTCCGACCCTCGCGCCAGGCCGTCGCGCCGCCATGCGGCCGCCAGCGGGTCCGACCCTCGCGCCAGGCCGTCGCGCCGCCATGCGGCCGCCAGCGGGTCCGACCCTCGCGCCAGGCCGTCGCGCCGCCATGCGGCCGCCAGCGGGTCCGACCCTCGCGCCAGGCCGTCGCGCCGCCATGCGGCCGCCAGCGGGTCCGGCGCGCCTTCCCCTACGGCCTCGACCTCCTCCATCGCCGACCTGAGGAGGTCATCGTACGAAGGCAGGGGAGGTGGCGGGGGAGGGGCGTGCGGCGCGACCTCGGGCGCCCATGCGCCCGGCGGCATGCCCGGCGCGCCTTCCCCTACGGCCTCGACCTCCTCCATCGCCGACCTGAGGAGGTCATCGTACGAAGGCAGGGGAGGTGGCGGGGGAGGGGCGTGCGGCGCGACCTCGGGCGCCCATGCGCCCGGCGGCATGCCCGGCGCGCCTTCCCCTACGGCCTCGACCTCCTCCATCGCCGACCTGAGGAGGTCATCGTACGAAGGCAGGGGAGGTGGCGGGGGAGGGGCGTGCGGCGCGACCTCGGGCGCCCATGCGCCAGGCGGCATGCCCGGCGCGCCTTCCCCTACGGCCTCGACCTCCTCCATCGCCGACCTGAGGAGGTCATCGTACGAAGGCAGGGGAGGTGGCGGGGGAGGGGCGTGCGGCGCGACCTCGGGCGCCCATGCGCCAGGCGGCATGCCCGGCGCGCCTTCCCCTACGGCCTCGACCTCCTCCATCGCCGACCTGAGGAGGTCATCGTACGAAGGCAGGGGAGGTGGCGGGGGAGGGGCGTGCGGCGCGACCTCGGGCGCCCATGCGCCAGGCGGCATGCCCGGCGCGCCTTCCCCTACGGCCTCGACCTCCTCCATCGCCGACCTGAGGAGGTCATCGTACGAAGGCAGGGGAGGTGGCGGGGGAGGGGCGTGCGGCGCGACCTCGGGCGCCCATGCGCCAGGCGGCATGCCCGGCGGCGCCTGTTCGCTGTGTACGTCCCAACGCTGCCGCGCCGCGCCGGCGCTTCTTCCGCGCCTCCTCCTCTTCCGCCGCCGCGCCCCGGATGCCACGCCCCTGCCCATGCCTCCTCACCCGCGCCCCGGGAACCTGTCCCGAATGTAGTCGGTGGCATCTTTCGTGTTGAGCAGGATGCTGGCCGTGTCGTTGCGCACCACGAACTCGCCCTTGCCGTTGGGATCCAGGTACGCGGGGCTCGCCCCGCGCCGCACCTCGATCCGCGCGATCGTCTTGCCGTCGATCTTGACGGGCCCGCTCGAGACGTTCCTGGCCGCTGCCGCGCCGAGCGTCTTGACCGCGTTCGTGAGCGCCAGCGACCACTTGTCCCATCCGGCCCTCTTGCCGAGCAGCCTCATGTCGCGCTCGATGCCGAGCAGCGCGCCGTCGTCGGACACGCCGACGTAGATTGTGCCCCCCTTGGTGTTCATGAGGGCCACGATCTCCTTTAGCAGCGCCTTCTTGAGCTCGGCGTTTGCCGTGCCGTCGCCGCGCTTGTGGTCGTACAGCATCGACGACTTGAGCTCCACCGTGGCCGACTCGCCGCCGGCGATCTCCTCCCGGCACCTCTCCGGCAGCGGCGAGCCGCCCGGCTCGACGAGCGAGTTTATCGCCGCGGCAAGCGCCTCCCTGCGCGCGGCAAGAAACTCCTCGTACCTCCCAATGTCCCACAGCGCGGGGTCGGCGGGGATGCACTGCGCCTCGAGGGCGTCGGCCCCCACGCGGCGGGCTACCCCCGGCAGGTACTCTACCGGCATGCCGCTCCTCGAGCCGGCCGCGTGGCCTAGGCTGAACGCGGCGTTGGCAATGTCCCCCGCCAGCCGCCCCGCCCCCTTGGCGCCGTGCCTTTGGCGCAGCGCAGAGACGACGGCGGCGCGCGGGAACACCTGCCTGCCCATCGCCCTAAAGCTGTGGTCGTCGTCGATGCCTAGGGCCAGCCCGGACCCCCAGTCCCGGGCGCCCGACTTTCGTGCCAGCACGTACATCATGTTGTAGAGCGAGCTCTGCTTTGTCTTGCCAGCCAGGTCCTCGGCCTTGACCGTAAGCCTGCCGGACTGGCGGCGCACCCTGTCGATCATCTTGTCCACCGGGTCCTTGGAGTCGCGCAGCAGCGCCAGGTCCTCGTCGAGTATGGTCTCCGTGGCGCCCCTCGAGTATCGCCCCCAGATGAGGGCCACGTAGAGCCACTTGAGCACCTTGCGTCCCAGGGGCCGCGAAAAGGTGCGGTCGCTTTTGACGGCCAGGCACACGATCGGCACGAGCGCGAACAGGGACGGCAGCACGTCCGTGCTCTCTATACCTGCATTCTTCTTGAGAAAGTCGATCGCAAAGTCTAGCCCCTGCAGCGTCCTCTTCCAGTCCGCTTTGAGCCTGCCCGTGCTGATCCTGTCTATGTTCTCGAACTTGTTCTGGTGCGTGGACACGGACACGAGGCACTTGAGCAGGAACCCCTCGTCCAGGTCGAACCCCTTTCTTCGGTAGGCGTCGGAGGCGTCGGCAAACACCTTCATGGCCCCCTTCCACCGTACAGTGACCTGCGCGAGCGCAAGGTCGACCTTGCGCAGCTTTGACCCCTGTGAGTTGATGCGGACGAATATGTCCGTGACGACGGCGTAGGGCGTGCCCCTCTCGAGTATCTGCACGGGGTACTGGTACTTTTCGATATCCAGGAGTCGAACCAGCCTTGTGTGGTACTTTTCAAAGTTCGGGTCGTCCAGCCGTATTCCGTTCTCGGTCAGGGCCTTGAAGGCGCCCTTCTTGAACGCGTCCGTCACGGAGACCCAGAGGGGGTTTCCCGCTATGCCTTTGCTCGCAAGGCGGAAGGTGTGGTGGGCCGGCGCGTCGGCCGCATCGCGGGCGCCGTCCTGGTCGTCGTCCTGGTCGTCCGGGTCGTCGTCCTGGCTGTCAGCGCCCGTGGGGTCGTCCGGGTGGTTTACGTTGAAGTAGACCTGGACATGGGTGGACTTTACCGACTTGCCCGCCCTCATCTCCACGGGCGTGCCCCTCATTACGGCCGCTAGGGACGTGATGCGCTGCTGGCCGTCGAGCAGGAGTACCGACGGCTTGGCGTCGCGCTTCGCGTCTGCGGCAGCCGGCGAGTGTGTCGGCACCGGCGCATCGTTCTCCCACAGCAGGATCGAGCCGGACGGGTAGCCGTTGTATATAGAGTCGACCAGGGCGCGCACCTTTTCCTTGGTCCAGATGTAGTTTCGCTGCATCTCGGGGAGCTGTATGTCGCCGTCCATGAACTGGTCGACGAGCTTTGACACCGGGCGCCTCGTCTCTTCCACGCCCGGCGAGGGCAGGGGCCGCGTATAAGGTTTTCATCGGGGCCGTCACCTCACCGGAGAGGCGCCTCCGGCCCTGCTCCCCCGCCGCAGGATGGCAGGTGGGACGCGGAACGGGGGCAGAGCAGGCCGCAAAATGGGGCGGCGGCCCCAGCGCTCCGGCTCAAGGCCCGGCCAGGGAAGCCTTGGCGAGCGGACGGCGGCGCGCGAACAGGCAGGTGTCCTGCGCATCCGCAACCGCTGGCGCAGTCCTGCACTTGCACCGTCACCGCCCCTGCCATTTGCGCCCACATGACCATAAGCAGTTACAGTGTGGGATCGCCTCGACGCATGGCAGTGCGCCGAAGCCGGTACTCGCATCATCAGGGGAAAACAGCGGCGTCCCGCACCGCCCTAAGCCTAGACAGGAGGGCGAGGGGAATCAGGCCCTGCGCTCCTTCCCCGGAGCGAGCTCTTATATGCAGGCGCGTGCGGCCGAGGCCGTGCAGGTCAAGTGGAAGGAAATCAGGGATGCCCTCGAAGGGCTGGATGATGTCATGCCCATGGCGTTTTTGCTCAGAAAGGACACGAGGAGCAGGCATCTACACTCGTTCAAGCTCAGGCCAATCGGGAACAAGACAAAGCTTCACAACAAGCTAAGGAGGAAGATAAAGGGGCGGTTGGAGGGCATGGCGGACGAGAAGCGGCCCATAAAGAACTTCGACAAGGACTACGAAAGTGACAGCATCACCATCATGGACGTTAAAAAGAGCTCGTTCGTTGACGAAACGTTGAAGACAATTTTACAAATGGCGGACACAGATCCGATCGACAGCCTCAAGAGCATGCAAACGGCAAAGTATTCGGCGACGCTCTTTCGTATGCCCGACCATGGCTCAATCATAACAATAGACAGTGTTGCGGTATATCACGAGGGGTTCAAAAAGGTAGGGCACCTGCTCTCCTACGACGACGACGTCAGCGATGTAGACGGCATGATCATGTTCAAGTTCGACCTGCCGTGCATATATTTTGAGAAGTTTGGGATGCTCCTCGTTCTGGACAGGAAGGCGACCGAGCAGATATTCAACCTTATAGAGCACTATCAAGACAGAATAAAAGACTACTTTGAGGACCTTGCGGACGACGACAGGATAGACATAAACTTGGACGACTTGAAGGAGTGGACCAAGACAATGACGATGGCAAGGAGGGTCAACGCAATGATTCAGAACGGGATGCTTGATCGGGACATCGACGTGTATGAAAGGTACAGAGACTATCTTGATTCGCATTCGGATATTGACGACGACGGGCTGCTGCTTAAGCTAGATAACGGCACGATAAGCATTCCGGACAAGAAGCACTTTGAATCATTTTTGAACTTTTCGGAAACAAACCTGCAGCAATCTGTGATCGATCCAAACGACACATACGTGACATCGCGAAAGCGCAAGGTCGTGAGAAAGACGGCGTGACTATCGGTCACCGGTCGCGACGATGTACAGGTTTTCTGATATTTCTATGCATGGCAGATCAGTACGGGCTCTGACCTTGAGCTTGGAGAAGACCACGACCGTGTTGCCGTGGTCGTCGACCACACGGTACGGTCGGTAAAACATAGAAATTAGGGGGTTGATGTGCAGAAGGTTGAATTTTGCGTACATGGTGTAAACGACGATGATAAGAATAATAAATACGATGAGATTCACCAGCGTGAGTTCGTCAATGAGCACAAAGGGAATGTATGTAAGCGCGTAAAGGGCCACATCGCTACTAATGTCAAACTTTTTTTTGACCCTGATGGGCACAAAGTCTGAGCTGGCAAGGGCGGCGCGCCGCAAGCACCAGATTACGATAGCTGGAACGACGGCCACGGGCAGTGCAAGCAGTAGGCAAGTCAGGGGGTTTGCGTCGGCTGAGAATGCGTACCGTGTTAGCAAAATGACCCATGCCGGCACGAGTGCCGTGACGAAAAGCGACAGCCTCTTGGCATGGTCCTGCGCATCGAGCCACAGTTCCTGTTGGAATGTCATGGGCGATCACCGACCGCCGGCATAGCCGCACCGTGGCGGCTCGAGGCTGCATGCGCAGAATGCGCAGCAGGGGTCGGATCGTCCGTTCGCATTTTACCACCCGGCACGCATACGACAGGCTATTAGAACATACCCGTTTGAGGGCATGGAAGGCATCGGCCACGACGAACAGGCAAGGCGGCAACCCATCGGTCGGGCTGAACAACAGGCAACGTTGTCGGTTCGTGCGCGAAGTGTCAAAGGTGCCCTACATCCACCCGTACCGCACCGAAAGACGGAGGGCTGTCGACACGCGCGAGCGCCTTCAGAGGCGTACAATGGTGGGTCGCGGAAGGGCAGCCCGCCGCAGTCCGGCCGGCCGCCGCGCCTAGCGCCCGGGACCGTGACCCGCCGCAGTCCGGCCGGCCGGGATTGCCGCCGGCCGCCCCGATCATCAAGCCGACCAGCGCGGCCGCGCAGGCGGCAGGGTCGATCGCGGCGTCTGACCCAACGGCGGGATGAGGGCATGGACGCGTGCGATCGCCCTGCGATCGCCCGCCTAGGCCATTTCCTGTGCGCGGAGTGCATGCCAGGCGCGCCTAGCCGGCCGACCTAGGCACGCGTGTAGGGCGCAGATCCTATCATGCCATCGTTTATAAGGCAAGGCGGAACGGGCCAGGCATGGACCGCAAAGAGCTGAGGTTCCGCATCCTCTTCGAGTGCTACAGACACCGCCACACCGGCGCCAAGTACGACTTGAACATCGCAGTCGCGACAATCAACGCGGACCATGACGAAAAACAGGCCGCCAAGGTTTGGCTCATAAACGAACGGCTTGTCGATGGACAAGCAGTTCCTGATGCAAGTGGAAAAGTAGACCCAAGACTGAAACGCATCAACAAAAGGGGAAACAATGTAGTAAAGCCCGTTATAGACAACGTATCCCCGGAGATGATGGACAGGGACGGCAGGTTTGACTCGCTGTCCAAGCCCGAAAAGATCGAGAGGTTCGCCGCCGAGTGCCTCAACAACCCCGCGGCAGGATCTCTGTGCAAGGCCATTCTCAAGTCCGTCATATCTCAAATGAAATCAGAGACGGAGGAGTGATGCGCGAGCCGGCAGCATTTGTGTTTGTTGTGTCACTCTATTTTGCCGGCGGCTCCTGCGGCGAGGGCTCCGGTGCCTGCGCTCTGCATCAGGGCTGGGCGGGGCCGGCAGGCTGGCACTGTATACTGTAGCCGGGCGGCATGCGCATCGAACAAGACATGCAAGGATAGAAGTGGCAGATGGGAAGATATAGCCGTATAACGGCATAGGACGGCTGGCAGGGCGAATGCGGGGCGCGGTCGGAGGCGGGGACGAACCGGCGGGGCTGGTAGTGCAACACAGGCCGCGTGGCGGCGGGGCGGGGTCAAGAGGCCGATGGCGGCGCGCGGATACGTGCCTGTCATCAGCTAACAAAAAACACGATCAGGATGTGAAGGCTAAAACACATAGACATAGTCGGCGCTGCCCGGGCCTCCCGGGCCGCCCTTCATCCCCTTGTCCTGGAAGTAGGTCTCTGTGTCCCGCGCAGTTTTCTCTGTGTCGGCATCCCATTCCTGCCACAACGAGACATCATGGCCTTTCTCTCGGTGCTGCCTGCGGCGTCGAGCAGGATCATCGGTGACGCCAATAACCCACTCGCGGTACGGGCGGCCGCTGAGTATAACCGTGAGTTGTATTCTAAACTTTAGGCTTCGAGCGTTCATGAACAGACGGCCGTGTGGTTGTATATAAGCAATATGAACAACTTGTCTACACATAGGCCGAATGCGAGCGCAGGGGCCCGATCGCCCACCCCAGCCCCCTTTTTATAACCCCAGGCGGACAGGCGCGGCGTCATGTTCAGGGATGCCGAGGAGTTGACACGGCACATGAGGCTGCGGCACTGGCTCGAAAGAGAGGACCTAGAGTTCAAGTCCGGCAGGCCCTGGAAAGATCTGCGCTCAAAGCTTGTAAAGACGGCGCTTGCCATGGCCAACCTCCAGGGAGGAGGCTACATCGTGATCGGCGTCAGGGAGGGCAAGGGCGAAAGGGCCCACGAGATAGACGCCATGCCCGAGACCATCGCGCGCACGTATTCGGCCGACGACGTGTCCGAGTACTTTAACACGCATGCGGACCCCGATATCGATGTAGAGGTGGTCCGGTTTGAGCATGGCGGAAAGTATGTCGTGGCGATCCAAGTGCACGAGTTCAAGGAGGTTCCCGTGATATGCAAAAAGGGCATCGGCGACCACGTAAGGCGGGGCGTTGTGTACTGCCGAAGCCCCAAGCCCGAGACCGTGCCCGCGAACGCCAAGATCATGAGGGAAATCATAGAAATGGCGGTCGACAGGGGCATTGCAAAGCAGAGGAGTCGATCCATGAAGCAAGGGGCAGATATCGATGCCGGCCTTTTTACGGAAGAGACACGCGCAAAAATGGGCGAAAATGCAAATCGAGTCATATTGTCAATAATAGAAAAGGGGCACTGGGAGGTCACAATCAGGCCCTCACGCCCCGGCAAGTTCTCCCTCGCCTCGCTCAAGGACGCCTTGACAGCGTCGCGGGTCAAGCTCAGGGGCATGTACTATCCACACGTAGCAAGCAAGCACGGAGAGATGTACAACATGGACGGATGCGTCGAGGCATGGATGCGATGGGGCGAGTTCGCCGAGGTCTTTCAGTTTTACAGGAGCGGGCAGTTTGTCCACTACATGGGCATGGTGGAGGACCGCGATGCAGACTGCGTGCCCCTGACGGCTGAATGGGTGCCAAGGGGGGAGCCGCCCACGCCGGAGCACCCGTTTCTCAGGGCAAAGTCTGCGCTGTACTACTTGACCGAGATATACCTGTTCGCGTCCAACCTTGCGGCGAGGAATATGCTAGGAGACAGGGCCGACATCGGCATAACCCTGCACAAACAAGACGGTCGGGCCCTCAGGTACGGAGACGGCCCCGGCGGCCTTCCCCAGGCCAGCAGGTGCCGGTCGGCGTCGATACGGCTCGGATTAGGCCGAGTTGCAACGGACCGGCTGCGCGCAGATCACGACGCAATGGCCATAGCGGACGGGGTCAGGCTGATGGAGGCGTACAACGAGGAGGAGGAAGGCCTCGGGGATGCCCTACAGGGATGGCAGGCCAACTTTTACCGGAGACGCCCCTAGGTCAGCATCGCGCGGCAGGCACGGCGATCCCTTTCGTCAAAGATGCTCCGCCTGCGGGGCCTGAGACGGGTGCTGCCGGGCTAGGAGGCCACCCGGCGAGCCGGCGGCAAAGCGATGTGAGACGGGGCAACTCCTGCGATCGGCCTCATGTCAGGACGACAGCGGCTGTGCATGTGCATGCATCCAGAGCCGCTTGCCGCTCGCGTGCCGGGGCAGGCCACGAACGCGCGCGCCGGCGCGTGGTTCGGCCGGCCCGTGCCGCACATGAAACGGACAGACTGCAGGGGCGTGCAACAGGGCTGCGGGGCAGGACGCCGCAACGGCTCCCAAGGACTGGCTTGCAGGTAGCAGGCGCGGCAACGGCGCGGGCGGAACATCGCGCCGCAGCTGCGGCGGCCATCTGCCGCAACACCACACTGCGCAGGAGCGTCACGGGAACAGCACGGGGGCAACGTTGCAGGCGCGCAGGCCCATCGGGCCGTCCGCCAGGATGCCGCGTCGCAGCGCAAAAGACGCGGGCGGCCGGAGCGCAAGCCCGCACGATGTCGACTCGAAGAAGAGCTGCATCCGCTGCCGTCCAATGTGACGATTTGGCGGTGCCAGGGGCCGCGCGCGCCGCGCGTTGCCCGCAGCATCACACTTTTATGCTACGGGTTGCGGTGTCAGGCGTGAGCACGAGGCCAAGAGGGGCGGCAAGTTGGCGGCGGGGCAGGGGGCGCCGCTCCGGGCGGCGGCTGGCCATGACCTGGCAAGAGGTGCAACGCTCCATCCTGTTCACGGCCGTCATGGTGTACGCAACCGTCCATACGGCATCGCTGGCCTACTGGTCGTCGGTCGTACTCGGTCCATATATAGAGCCCCTGCAGTGCCACGCGGTGATTGCGCTTGGCCTTTTGCAGAT
The DNA here is from genome assembly GCA_965242695.1 of Cenarchaeum sp. GTDB lineage: Archaea > Thermoproteota > Nitrososphaeria > Nitrososphaerales > Nitrosopumilaceae > Cenarchaeum. The sequence goes on from CBDESU010000002.1 coordinate 423,191, forward strand.
GGGGCCTCACTGCTTGCTGATCCTGGGGGGCGCATTGCTCTTTGTCGACCCTGCCTGCAGAAACCCGGTCGGCAGACTGCGCTACGGTGTGTGGGGGAAGATCCATAACGGACGGTTTACGAAGCAGGAGCGCTTCGTGTTTGCCTCTGCCGGCACGATCCTCGTGTTTTGGTGCCAGTTTTCCGGGGTGCTGGTGTTGGACTTTGACGATAGAAGGGGCACGACGCCACAGCGGATGAAGGAAATGACGCAGAAAGGGCCGGCCTACGCGGACGATCACGGTCCATGCCGAGCAGTGCGCGAGCGCCTTGGCAGACAGAAAAGGACTTTGCTATGGCTTGTGCGAAAACATCGGAATCTGTGACTATCCATATGCTCAGGTTTTGATGCGGTGAGGCATGCGCCGACGATGGCGCCTAGTACGTGCGTGGGATGGGTTACTAGATGCCGCAGTGTCTGGAGGCGGCCCCTGCCGGATCGACCTCGGCCTTGCACAGCACGAAGAGGGCGTGGGATGCGATGCTGCTCCTGTATGGAAGAGTGGGCCGGGACATAAGCGGGGCGTTGGGACGGGTCGATACCCTCCCGGCACGCTCTACAGAGTACGGATCTGCGAATCGTAGCAGTCCACCCTGGCTGATGAATTCTGTTGAACAACCGGTCGGGTCAACGAGCGGGAAGCGTGCCATGTACGCCGCCATGCCCCCCATACGCACCGCCTGCCAGACGCCAAGCGCGCCTAGTGCCCCGCCGGATGCGGTAACGGAAGAGGTCGCGCTCGAGATCCAAGAGGCGGGGGAGCACCCCGGCCTCCAATAGGGACAACACGGTAGCAAAAGCAACAGTCCTGACGCGTGACCGCACGTGTCGCACCCTTCTTCCCCTCATGGCGAAGGGTAGAGTCCCCTACGCGTAACCTGCAGTGCGTGAGCTGGATCACGATTTCAACAGCTGTTCAGGGTTTGCACAGCTGCGAGGCCGCAGCTCTATCGGTACTGTTACCACATCAAAACATCCATCTTGTTTTTTATGTAGCGGATACACAATGCTGACCGATTATTCTGTTTCCAGGCTTTATTTATAGAAATTCTAGTGCTTCAGATTAATCCAAAACAGTTTTTCAATTCAGTTAGGTTTATCATATAATGCACGCAAAACCGCTTTATCTTTGCGGGGGCTTATATACCTCAATCATCACAAAATTAGTCGCTTTTGTTAATATTTTGGGATGCATTGTCCACGACGCTCATGAATTCGGCAACATGGGACTGATCCAAGGTTCCTGCTTCTCCTCTCGCCTGGAATATTCTGATGAACTTTGCGATTAGGCCGCACCCACACTCAATTTTTTCGCCATCGTACCCAGACTCCAAGATAAGAACTTTGTAGTATGAAGGATGGTACTCAGACTCTTCCTTCGGCCTCCGTACCAGAGTGTATCCGTGTTCCAAGCACAGACGAGACAGCGTGTTTTCGTCGGTGGCGGGGAATTTCTCTATGTAGTACGCATAACTTTGTGTCCCCGGTATCGTGAAAGTATGACCCGGAGTGCCTGGGAGCCACGACGGGTGTGCCGCAGTGACAAGATCACGAATTTCTTCGAATTCCACGACGGGACGGGATCACGGGGCCTAATATATCTTACCCTGTGCTTTGAGGCATAACCGCGCGGTTTGACGCCTAGCGCCGGCCATTGATGCATGCTCTGTCCACCGCGGTGATCTGCTACCGGCAGCTCGCGCGTAGCACGCCCCCTCATCCATGCGGCAACCCCAGAGCCTCTGCCGCAGGCCACAGCGATGCTTAGCTCCGCCTAACCGCCCTAAAAATGCTTATAAAGCAGGGCGGGCCCCGCCAAGGCATGGCGCAGGTAGAAAAGCCGATAAGGGTCACTGTCATAGTCGACGGAATAGACCGCGAAGAGGTGCTCGACGGCGGGTCGACCGTAGGGCAGGTCATCTCCGAGCTGCTCCCGGACGACGAAAAGTCCAAGGCGGGCAACTACGACCTGTCCACCAAGGACGGCCCCCCGCTGGATCCCGCATCCGTCCTAGAGAACGACGACGTCCACGACGGCGACGTTCTTACCGTTACAAAAAAGGACGGCGGCGGCGGCGGCAGTGCGTGCAATAGGCCATGACCATTGTGGATCCTTCCCTGTCCAAGATGTGGTTCGACCGCGCGACGGCCCCGCTCGTAGAGCGCCCCGGCACGTACGCGGGCGCCGGGATCAGGGTAGTCGAGCGCTCGTTCCCCGTCCTCATCGTGGGGCTGTCCTACAAGTCGGCGGGCAGGGAGTTCCTGCTGCACGTGCATGCCGACGACTACAACTACCTGCCGCCCAGGGGGTGGTGGGTCGACGGGAATGGATCCCCGCTGCCGGCGGACAGGGCGCCGCGCGGCGCCGGGTTCCATGCAGACGTCAACCCGTACAAGGAGGACAGGGGGTGGCTGTGCTATCCCGGGTGGCGCGAGTACCACGACCACCAGTCGCACCAAAACGACCCCTGGGGACCACTTCGGGGCAAGAAAGAGTACGGGATCTCGGCCAGGATCATGCAGCTTTGGCATGATCTCAACCATGCGGGGGTGGAGGTACCATAGCCAGGACGGTGTGGGTCGTCCCCAGAAAGGTGGTCGACGAGACGGTCGGCGCGCTGTCCAGCATGGAGTCCGAGGTCTTTGTGCTGTGGACCGCGCCCAAGGAACCGGCCGGTTCCCGCAAGAGCCGCTCCCGAGCAGGACGCATCCTGGAACGCCTCAGGGCCGCGCTCCCCGTGCCTGGCCGCCGCAGTATCGCCATAAGCAGGGCGATCGTCCCCGTACAGGACACCCACGCGGGCGCCGACGGCGCGTACGTCCACATAGCCGGCAGCGAGCTGCGCAGGATCGGGTTCGACAACTACGAGAGGGGCGAGCGCAACGCCGTCCAGATACACACCCACCCGTCGTCGAGCACCCGCATGTCCGAGCTGGACCGCGAGTGGGAGGTGGTCACGCACGTCGGGGCCCTGAGCATCATCGTCCCCCACTACTGCGACGGCGGCCTCGAGTCGTTCAGGAAGGCTAGCGTGTACGAGCGCGAGGCGGGCGGGCGGTGGAGGCTCTGGGGCGCCGGCGAGTTCAAGAGGAGGCTGAGGATAGCGTGAGCGAGGCGCTCGAAAAGAACCGGCGCGCCCTCTTGCGGGCCGGCGGGGACGGCGCTAGTGCCGAGCTGATCGGCACGGCGAGGATCGGCGTCTGGGCGGGAGGGGAGGCGCGGCCGCAGCAGGCCGTGCTGCTCGCCGAGGCGCTAGGCGACCTGCTCGGCAGGTTCTGGCGCAACATAGACGCGGGGGGACGGGGCGGCGCGACAGTGGCAGACGCCGCGGCGGCATCGTCTAGGGCGTGCGGCGCATGTTCGCAGGTGCGGCGCACATGGCATCCCCCGTACGACTTTGCGATCGGCATAGGCGCGGACGCGCCGCCCGGCTCGGCGGCGGACGGCGTTACTGTGGGGGCCGACGGCTGGACGGTCGGCGCCGGATCGGGCGCGGCCATGGGAGGCGGCGCCAACCCCTTCGGCCCCCTCGTGGCGGCCGCGCTGGCGTCGGCAGAGGCCGTAAAGTCCGTGTTCTCGATCGGCGAGGCCCGCGGTGCGAGGCGGCTTCCACCTTCGTATGAATGGGATGCGCTGCACGGCAGGGCATGGGTGGAGCAGGAGGAAGAAGGCCTCAACCTGGGGGAGGTTCACGTGTTCGGGGTCGGCGCCGTGACCCACGCCATGCTCTGGGCCCTAGCAAGGTGGCCATGGGGCGTCGCGGGCACGCTGCACCTTGTCGACCCCGACGCGTACGATGCGGGAAACCCGCAGCGCTACATGGGCACCGCGGCGGAGGACATCGGGTTGTCAAAGGCGGTAGCAACAGCAGACAGGCTTCGGCTCGCCTGCCCGGCCCTGGACGTGCTGGCCCACGAGACGGATATGAACAGCTACTTTGGGGATACGGGGGACTTTTACGTACAAACCGCGGTATGCGGGCTGGACTCGGCGGAGGCGAGACGGCAGCTGGGCCTCAAGCTACCCCGTACAATAGTCAACATGTGGACGTCCGGGTTCCACGCCGGCGCATCGGCGTTCTCGTTCGATGATGGCTGGCCCTGCATACACTGCGCCTATCCAGAGCCGGACGGAACAGAGCCGAGCGCGGTCAAGCTCATCCAGGACGCGACCGGGCTGGAGGCGAGGCGGATCCGCGAGCTGCTCGGGTCAGGCAGGTGCATTGACGAGAGGGATGCCGAGGCCATCGCCGCCGCCACAGGCATGGCCGCCGGCGAGGTATCCTTAAAGCCGATCAGGGGCGTACGGGCGGACATGTGCGCCACCGGCAGGATCGCGGCCCCCGGCGGACGGGAGGGGGAGGAGGCCGACGTGCCGCTCGCGTTTGCCAGTGCGATGGCAGGCGCGGCAGGGTTTGCCGAGCTGCTGCACGTAACGCGGGGCGTGCGGCGCGAGCCGGGGCAGTTTCAGACGTCGGTCCTGACGTACCCGACGCGCCACTCGTGGAAGCGGCGGGGCAGGAGTGCGAGCTGCCACCTCTGCACCGATTCCGTCCGGCGGCTAGCCCGCGACAAGTATGCGGGCGCGGAGGCCATGGCGCAATGAATCAGCCCAGCGGCGGCGCAGGCGCGCGCCCGCACAGGAATAGCCGCGGAAATGGACAGGGCGGTATGAACCGCATTGCGTTGTTTCTGGGAGCTGGCGCGTCCGTCCCGTACGGCATGCCTACAACGAAGAAGCTTCGGGAAAAACTGGGCCAAAACTTTCCCCGCCAGGATCTTGTAGACAGTGCTCGATTTCCCGACGCCGAGCATATACTACAGGCACTTGATGACGAGATTCGTTTTGCAAATACATCGGCAGGGACACATCACCGCGGAAATAACACACCATTTGGCGATCTGATCAAACAGTCGGGGCGCGCAAGAAACTACCTAGAAAGTCTCGTGCGATCGTCCTATGTTTGGAATTCGGCCGCGGACTCAACCGCCGTGGATGTCTTAAGCGCGCTCTTTGGGCTTGTCAAGTCGGACAACGGAGACGTCACCGTATTCACGACAAACTATGATGGAGCCATCGAAAGGTACTGCAGGCACGCCGAGGTAGCCACCGAATGCATAGACGGCTTTGTGCCGTGCCGAAAAAGCAAGGAGTTTGTCTGGTCGGGCGACTTTACTCCCAGCGACGAGTCCGCCCGTAGCAGGGTGTTCCTCTACAAGCTGCATGGGTCTATGAACTGGCAACAGAGTATGGAAGACGGCACAAAAGTGACGGTTAGAAAGCCGGACAAGAGTACGCCGATGTACAGATCTGACGATGCGTACATACGGCCCACGTTACGCATCAAAGACGAGGATATGCGAGAAGAGCCGTTTGCCACACTCCTAGGCAGGTTCGACAAGATCCCCGAGTTGTTCGATGTCTGCATCGCGATTGGCTGCTCGTTTAGGGACAAGCACATACACGACAAGTTTGTCGAGTTCATTAAAAGCGGCAAGACCTTGATTGCAGTAGGCCCGGAAGCAGCGTCCGACTTTTCTACCGCATTGGGAAAACCTCCTGACTCTGCCACAAAAAGCTCTTGGGAGAAGATGCAACTGTGCAACATGCCCTACAAGCAGGATAGGGCAGACGGGTTCTATGCCGTGCATATGAGACTAGGTGAAGACAACACGGAATCCGTCATAAACGCAATAAGACCGATACTTGAGAAATCGGCCAGCCCCAATCGCATAGGCTACATTGCAGAAGCAAATACGTGAGACATGGAATGGTATTCCCAAGTATGGGGGCTCTATCAAAGTTGACAAAAACTGGCAAGGCGTCAACAATCCTTCACCCCTGTGGCGGTATAGCAAGGAGGCGGCCGGATGTGGCCGGCCCTACGGTGCGGCGGGCTTGCGGGAATCGTGGATTGCGGCGCGGCATCGCCGCCGCCGCAGTCCCGACCGCGGTCGGGCCGCAGCCCGACCGCCAAAGAGATCGCGGCGTACCGCAAGGGCTCTACCACGTACTTTGGCCTCCTGTGCCCTTACAGTGCCAGCTCGCGCATCGACACGGCGCCCCCGATCGTGGCCTCGCCCCGCAGCGCGAGGTATGCGCCATACGCGAGGGGTACGTGGACAGGCATCCGGTCAGGACCAGGCACGAGAATGCGATGCCGCGCCTGTTCGGCCACACGCAGGTCGACGGCATGCCGGCGCACTCGGAGGACGCGGAGGGGGGGGCATGCGCAACGTAGCAAGGCGGTGCATGGATGCGCACGTGCAGTTCAAGGGGCCGCGCGGCGGGGGCGTCGGGTCGAGAAAGATGGCGATCGCGGCCAGCGGCAGAAGGCTGGTCACGTCGATGGGCAGGGCGGCGACGTGCGCCCTTTCCGATCCCGACTGGAACATGCTCGACGGGCCGCCGGCGGGGGAGCCGCCGGCATGTATGCCCCCGGGCGGCGGAGACGGCGGGGCAAGGAGCGGCGGCGCCGGATGACGGAAGCCGGTAGGCCTAGAGGAGGAGGGACCGGCCGCGCCCACCGCGGCCTCCTATCTCCCTGCCGGCGCCGCGGGTTGACGGCAGGTTGATGCGCCCCGCCCCAGCCGCCGCGCTGCGGGCATGCACACGGCCCGTTCTCCGCCCTCTGCACCCTCTTACCCAGTGCCGCCGCCATGGTCGTCCCGCCGACGCAGCGGCGCAACGTCGATCGCGCCAGCGCCGGACGCGGTGGCGCCTCCAAGGCGACCACCACGGCTCACCCTAGGACCTGAGCTCTCGCGATCATCGCACTTGGGCCGGCGCCAGCGCCCATGCGCCTCTACATTAGGCCAATTTTCGGACTCATAATAGACGGGGCACCCGTCGCGCGGGACGCCGTCGATATGCCGATCTAGACGCCAATGGGTAGTGGGCTTGAGCTCACGCCCAAATACGCACGGGTCGATCGCACAACGTTTATAGTATGAGAGTCGCGGCCTGGCCACATGGTCAAGATTGACGAGGGAGCGGGTGACCAGGAAGCGTCCGTAAGACAGAATGGAGGGGATCAGCTAAAGATGCCAGGTGAACTCTACAATGAAATGCAACGCGAGCTCCAATTCCAGTACGATGTAAACTCAAGCCTGGACAGAAAGGCGCAAAACCTGATGATTGCGACTGCGCTTGCAGCGGCACAGTTTATCACCTTAGCAGCGGCCAGCAAAGTGGGCTGGTTGGACCAGTATCCAGTGTGGCAAAGCGGTGCGTTTATCTTCCTGGTGGGCATGATTATCACCACCGCACTGTGTATATTTGTCAACCGTGAGCGGCCCCACCCTCTGCCGAGTCCCAAGGAGAAAATACTGCGCTCTGACAAGTTTGACGACAAGGCGTATAGAAGGTTGATTGCCGTCGATGGGAACGACTACTGTAAGCTGCGTATTAAAGAGTATTCGCTGACCGCGGCGGAGCAGGAGCGTATAAACAAGAAAAAGGCAAAGCTTCTAAACGCGGCATATAGCGCGTTTGTCATATGTATCATTGCGGTCATTCCTGCGTTGGTTGTCGGGTTTAAAATCCCATAGTCAGACACCTTTCCTTCGCTACGCGGCAAGTGGCCGCAAAGCGCCGCGCCCCCACATCCCGGGCAATCGGGAGTGGTGATTCGACCGTCTGGTTGTCATTTTTGACACAAATGCTGCTGTAGTTATTGTAATCAAGGTTCTTTTGGCAGAGGGGCTAGCCGCACTCCGCCCAAAGTCGACGCAGAATTGCCGGTTTTTCACGCCCGGTCGGGCGTCGGTGGCTGCGCGCCGAACGCCTCTACGGAGTCGGGACTGTGTGGGTTCCCTTGGTCTTTTGCCCATGCTCCGATGGCGAACAAAAGCTGGTGCGTGGTCAAGCTAACTTTACCTTACTTCGCAAGCTCATGACTACAGTCAAAAAAATGGGCGGTGGTGAGCCATGGAGCGTTGTTGCAAGTCAGCACCCTGCACCAAAGGATGCAACAAGCACTACTAACTTTTGAACTCGAATCGAGCATGCCCGCACGCGGCACAAGCCCATGCAGTGAGCATTGCAAGTGATCGCTCACTTTTGCCCATTTTACTTGTCGGCATGCCGTCGTCCCCCCTTGTCGCAAACATACCAAGTTGATAGGGTCCGTTCCAAATGTTTGCTCCACAGTAAGGACATACTGGGATCTTATACATTGGAAAAATGGCAACAGGGTGTCTTTATAAGTGCTTTGTGTCATAAATGCGGGATTTGACGACTAAAATTCGATGCGGTGGGCCAAGACGCGGGCATGGTGACTAGGGCATGGGCTAAATCGGGCCGTATGACGCCGTCCTTGACATGCCGCCGTGGGCGCCCACGGTGCAAACGGCATCGCTGTACTCCCCTAACAGGTCCAGATAGCCGCCGGCCGGGCCGTCATCGACGGCATCACCTCGGCGTCCTGGCGGGTCGGGGCCAGAGCAGTGTCTATGCGCTCGCGCAGGTAGGGTCGCGTGTCGTGGACGGATATGACGATGGGAACCCTCAGGGGGATCGCCTTCCTTGGCGGGGATGCGGGACGCGCGCAAGGGGGCTGGGCAGCGCGCCAGAGGGGGCATCCGGGACGCGGGCAGGACCACTATCCTCGGCACGCTTCCCGCCCGGAGGGCAGCTATCCCGTCAGGAGCGATCCGCCGCATCGGCGCCAGGGAAGAAATCCCGGTGCGGGTTCCACATGTGCGCCGCCTGCGGCCGCAGGGGCCTTTCGTTAGGTATAAAAACCCTCTGAGGCGCCTCGGAGGCATGGCAAGTGGGACGGATCGGCAGAATGGTGCGCAGTGCCAGCCCGCGGCGCAGGCATCAAACGCCCGCGAGTGGCTTGAAATCGCGCGGCAGGATATCGAAGTGATGCGGCTGTGCCATGACAACGGCCACTACGGGGCGTCGGCCTACCACTGCCAGCAGGCGCTGGAAAAGATCATAAAGTTTACGGTTGTCAAGTATGGTCTCGTAGAGGATCCCGCCGACCTTAACCACTATGTCGTAGAGGAACTGGTTGAGCAGCTAATGGCGGATCTCCCAGAAGGTCCAGGGACAAGAGAGGCATGGGGAATGGCCCGCGAACTGTTACGGGCTCTCAGAAAAAGCTCTCGGGGCTGCGAGGCCCAGCAAAGCGGCTGCGTCTCGCCCAAGGATTCCCTGTGGCTCGAGTCGCTCGGCGTAACCCAGACCAGCCCGAAACTGGCCAAGATGATGGACAGGGCCAAGATGCCTCCCACGCCCCCCTTGGAAGAGCTTTTTGCACGGTGTTTGCCAGAGAAGCACAAGGATATCATGGAAGATGTGCAGGAAGCCATGAAAAAAGGCGACAAAAATTCTGCGATCATGGCAGCAGTCTTCAAGCCCACCAAGCTCCTCTGGGAAAAATTCAAAGAAAGATACAAGCCACACGGAGAACGCAGGGAACTTGGTAGGAAAGAGGCCAAGGTATGCCTTCTGCTCTGGCTGATGGCAAATATGGACACGTTTCTCAAGGCCACACCCCATGTGGAATACGGTCGCTATCCCGGAGTGGTGCGCGAAAGATCGCGCATCGCGTGGTACAGCGAACGTCGGGACGACCTTCTAGCCTTAGAGACATCAGCCTGCATGGCCTTTGACGAGCTGTGCGAGATGGTGGGGAACTAGCGGTGCGCGCAGGCAACGGATGCGGGCTGATCGCGAGCATGCTTTGAGCGCACACCCTGTTGCCCCTGACATGCTCCATGGATGTGAGTTGGCAGCGCCGCAGATCCCTCCCCCTCCCAAGCGGCCCGCCGTCAGAGGCCGTGCGAGCCATGGCATGCATCTGCCAAGCACGCAGCAGCCAGCGCGCGTGCTCTTGCCATACCGTGCCATCCCCCGCCCGGCCGCATGGGGCGCATGCCCGAGTGGGCCTCCATGGCATGCACGCCCCGTACTGCAATCCCTTTTCGCCTGCTCCCGTACAGCCGATACGGGCCTTTGGGCGCCGCAGTCTGTGCAGGCGCAGGCGGCGGGCAGGGCCTCAGGACGCCCCAGCCCACGACAAGCCTGCGCCTAGCTGCACGGCGAGATGGCGGTGGGCGCCTGCGGCCAAGGCAGCCCTGCCGCCAATGCGCAGGGCGAAGACATGCCCGCCTGCCGACGGCGTGACAAGACGTATGCAACGATAAAAAAGGGGGCAATTTTGCCTGCTCGGCGTTGCGCCGATCGATCATGGATGTCAGCGTCATAAAAAAAACACACCGTGGCGGTGTGTTCTTCACCCTACATCAATTTGTAGACCGAATTGATTACTCTTAGCGGCGCTTTTGCTCGTTGTATACGATGTTTCGTCATATCATGGACACCTCCGTACCTATTACTACGTGCATGTTACTAATAAGGTTATCGATAAGATATATAAATCTTGATATTCAACATAATGCAAAAAAGCTGGTAGTGCTAACTAGTCAATAGTTTACATATAAAACATCGAAAACGGGAGGATGCCGAAAAGGCGGTGAAAATCCACAAAGCTTCAAAAACAACAGGGATGGTTGAAGTCGTGCGGCAGGTTCAGCCCCGCGGGGCAGGCCGAGGCGCTGTGCAGCCGTGGCATGCCCTGCTGTGCCGGCCGATCAAGTCCGTGTCGGCGGGTAGCACCAAGAAGGACGCGGAGTAGCCCGAGCCCAAGACACTTGCATCCCGACTGATCATGGTCCCCGTATCCTGCCGTCCGTGAGGGGCGCGGCGAGACAGATTATTCAGGGGAGTGGGGGCAGGGACAAGCAGGTCTAGTCACGAGCGCATGTTCTTGACCCCCTTTTTGTTGCATCGACGCCTAATCGATGCACGTAAAAGGGTCAGAAACTTATGCTCGGGACTATCGTTGTCATGCACCCAAGCCTGAGACATCCATCTCGCGCGGCCGTGTCCCACCCGAGTCCGGGACTTCAACCTGCCGCTTTTTCATGAATGCGTATGCATAAGCAAAGAACGACAGGCAGTCGTCCAGCAGTGCCTGCGCTTTTTTTTGCCCCTCGTCTGTTCGATCTGGGTGCGGCTCGCCGTATCGCATGCTATCTCGTATTTGGCGTATTGTCAAATAAGAATCGGCAAAGTTCAGGCTGTGTAACTTGTCGAATTGTTTTAGTGCCAAAAATATCGCCTTGTGTTCAGACTTTAGGGGCAGTTGCCTGTACAATAGAAGCATGGACTCGGCAAGTAGTTCGCAGGAGGACCAGAGCGACTCGTAGAAGGACGGCATGTTGTTTTTTTCGTTGGCTGTCACTGCAGAATGTAAGAATGCAATGGCTCGATCTAGCTTTCCACGCACCACTCCTCGGTTGTAGACTAGATCAGCCTTTCCGTACCATTTGCCGTGCAGCTGCACCAGCGATACCGTCGCGGCGTTAGGATCTGCCTTCTCACTTTCAATCCTCAGCAGTTCCTGCACATCCCCGTCACAGATGGGATCGTTATATTTAAATTCTTTGTTGATCCTACATGTGAGCTTGAGGCCCGAATTGTCATTAATAAATATACGGTTTTTTAACTCATCGGGATACATTTCCAGATGGGCGGCGTATAGGTGAAAGTCTTCGGGGACATTCTTTCCCTTGAAGGTCTCCAGTACGTGCGGATATACATAATCGCAAAGAATACCGTGTATGATGCTTCTAGCAAAAATTCGTGTAGTGTCGGTGCCGCTCGTCTCGTTATATAATTCAAACTGCGTCAGCACCGAAGAAATCTGGCCAGGCCCGGCCGACTCGAGGGCTATGCCCACTAGGGACTCGACGGGGGGCTTCCTTGTGTCGGTCATGGCTGTTTCCAGCGGCTGGGTGCTTGAGGGGTACTTGAATATGTCGATCGGGCGATTCGCAGTAACAAGCGCGGCTACGGGAAAGACGGGCCTCTCGCCCTGTGCCCGTGCCCCAGCTGGCACCGCCTCATGCTGGCGCACGGCCCTGCGTAGCGGACGAAGTGCGCCTTGCGCCTGTGCCCGTGCGCCAGCTGGCGCCATCCCGCCGCAAGGCCTGCACGGCTTGCCGAGCTCTCGCGTATGGTGGACGGAAGATTGGTAGACTAGCCGCTACGCGCCAGCGGTTCCCGCCCTTAAGATACGAAGGAGTAGTCACGGGGGGGCCCACAAAGCCTCAAGGTGCCGCATATCGACCGGGGTGGTACGATCGGCGTCGTGTCGCGGGCATTGGTGCAGCGGCAGACAAGCTGCGATGCGTATGGAGCAGGATGCAGGCGGGTATTCGGCGGAGTGTCCGATCCTGTCGTCAACTACCCTACGTTAGCAAAAAAAAAGCAGGATGGTGACATGTATAGACGTACGATCCCCAAAAAGGGCCAAAGCCTAGCGGCGGTGCGGGAAGTGTGCGAGTACGGGTGTGAAGAGAGCAGTCGAGCTGCACAAGGGCTGTGGGACGCAACCCGCCGTCAATTCCACCGAGTTCGTCCATTAGGTGGCATGAATTTTTTTACGTCGTCGCTCATGTCGATCGTGCCATGTAATAAGAATGGTGCTCCGTGCTTTAAGTGCTTCAAGAGTTTTTCAGCTACAAAATAAATTTTTGCAAGTAGATCTTTCACGTCGTCCTTGTGCTTTGCGTAAATCTTTTTTGAGTCCACGCCGTCTAATTTCGTAGGGTACCGCGATATTTGTTGGTGTGCATAGGAAGGAGCTAGCACACCAAGAATTATTATCATATTTGCCTGAGCAAACAGTTGTTCCACATCTAGAACGCCATTCCCAGAAATTTTTTTATTGTTTAACAACGATCGGGATCTGTAGGCTTCACTCTTCCTGCTTTTGTTTTTATTAACATTTGAAGCGACGGCAATGAGCTTAGACTGCTTGATGGATATGCACTTGTCAGGAGTTTGTTCATACGAATGTTGATGTCCAGTCTGTATCTGGGCTGTTTTTTCACCCCAGTCCGATAGCGCTTTCCAAAATTTGTCAAATTCATCCCTTTTGTTGTCGGCAAGTTTGATGCTAAGTGACGACTTCCACAATTGCGCCTGTAGATCCTTATTTTTCATCATGTCAAACGCTTTTTGAAGATTGTACAGCTGGTCAAGGGCCCGCTCTAGTTGTTCCTTGTTGGGAGGCTCACGTCCTATGTTTGACTTTGTAGTTTCGATCATCTTTTTGACGGCCGCGGGATAGGGAAAATGCCCTGCTGCCACCGCCTTGCTGATAATTCCGTAGTGTAGCATGTACGCTTTGACGCAAAGCTCCAGTCCCTCATTGGCCGAGAATACGGCGTACCTCAGATCGCCCTTCCCGAACAGCATGCGGCTCCTCTCTATGTTCTCCTGGGCGTACTCTAGGTACGGCTCGATCTCCACCGGGGCGACAGCACGGCTCTCGGGTTGCATCCCCGCGTGGCTCGGCGTCATGCGCACTCGCCCCAGTATATCTCGGCCCGGCATGCTCTTGTGCGCCCGCTGCTCCCGCCCCCAGGTTCTGTGTGTTTTGGGGCGCTGGAAAGGGTACCAGCCGTGCGCGGATCCGCACTGCGTTTTTCTCCTGTCCCTGCGCTAGCTATGACTCCCGTTGCGCATGTATTCCTGTACACCTTTGCCGCCGCCGTGTAATCGGCTGGGCGCACAGGGCGCGGCGCGCCCTGGTGCGGCAAAACGGGATGTGGCACCCTCTGCATGCCCGGCGCCGCATACAATCCTGTGCGTGAAAAGCAGGGCCGCGCCGATATGTGAAGATCCGGTGGGGGCGGCCCTGTTGCGCACAGATGTCGTTGGGCGGACGGGCGGGATGGCGGGATGCGCCCGGTGGGGGCGGCGGACGGAGGGGCCACGGACGCCAGCTGCGCCCGACCCGCCCCGACGGCGGGCCACGGGTCACCTCTCTCATGGCCATTGCCCGTAGCGTGACTCCTCATGCAGGCCGCATCCACCGGCGCAATAAAAGCCATAGGTTTCTGCGGGCAACAACGAAAGAGAGAGGAGGGATTGGCTCTGACAGGGACTAGATATCGATGGGATGGATCGAGTGGGCGTCTTTGCTCCGCCCGCCACCCCGCCGCGCGGCCCTAGCATGCTACGCCCCCAGCTACACGCCGGCACGGCACCGATCTAGATGCGGGCCAGGCGGACGGCGGGAGAGGCTTATTATCCGGCGCACGGGGCGCACCCTGAGCGTAGATGGACAAGGATGCGGCGGGCCAGCCCATGTCCGATGCCGCCCAAGAGCCGTCCGAGGACGGGCGGTGCGGCGGGGCCCGGCAAGCCGGAGACGCCGGCGCTACAGGGCATGCAGGCGGCGTAGCAGGGAACGCGCGTACCGCGCCCCTCCTGCCGCCCGCGTCAAGCGCACTTTGCGCCGCGGGCGGGGAGGAGGGCAATGCGGGCAGGCTAGCGGGCGCCGTGCGCAGGAGCGGGGACGGATGGGAGGCCACGGATCCCGCGCAGAACGAGACGGCGGCAAGGCTGGCCCAGTACGAGCCAAGGGCCAGGGATGCGTACTTGGAAGCGCTGTACGCGCTGCAACAGTACGAGTACCCGGGCCGGCTGGTGCACGCAGCGCATTCCCTAAGGGATGTCATAGACCTGCTGGCCAGATCTAAGCAGGCGAAGCATGAGCGAAAGAAATCCCTCGGCTTCGAACTAAGAAAGACTTTGCTACAGGAGGTGTTCGATCCCCGTGCCCGGCATGCGACCCGCAGAGACGGCGAGTGCAGCAAACTGGCCTTGATGTACAGCAAGCTCAGTGAAATTGCGCACCACGGCAGGCAGGCTGCAGAAGAGGAGCTGACCAGTGCGCTCTCGAAGCTGGAGGAGGCGCTGAGAATCCTCGACTCCCCCCAGTTGGCAGTAAACAAGGAAATGGACGACATACTGTCAAAGCCTCCGTCCGAAGAGTTGGCATGGCGGCTCGTCGGAATGCAGAACCGCGTGGCCACTCAGAACAGGCTGGCTGAGAACCTGCCCGTAGAGTGGCTACCGTACATGGAGAAGGCTAGGTATTTTGCGGAGCCAGAGCCTGCAGGCACGTTAGATCATACGTCTTACCCCATATGGCCGCCGTCGCTGTACCTGCGCAGGTGCACAAGACGGTTTGGCGCAAAGATCGCAGAGATAATCACTACAACCAAGTTCGAACGTGAGTCAGAGCGAAACCCCGCTGTCTACATGGACTTTCTTGCCTGCGCATGCGACCTGCCCCTGTCCGATGCAGAAAAGATAGCTGTCAAGGCGCTCAAGGAAGGCTGGGACGACTGTACCAGCATCATCATGCACGACAATGGATATATGGAACTGGCCAAGAGGTTGTACCTTGGGGGAAGGCATGCCATTGCGGCAGAGATGTTCTTCTCTTTGCTGAAGGCAAAGATGCTGGAAGCGTCGGTGGAGAACGAGAGGAAGCCGGACTCCCAACGGTTCGCAGTGCAGGCGGACGTCGAGTGGTTCGCCATGGAGCTGCGCGAGAAGATGCTCCCCCTAGCCAAGAGCTGCCCCTGGCCCGTCATGAACCTGCTGGGGCTCTTCCTGGACGAAGTCGACAAGCATGGCGCCGAGAGAAGGAAGAAGGTGGGCAAAACCGACGACCCGAAGGGAAGACAGGTGGGCAAAACCGAAGCAGAAAAGATAGTTAGCGAGCTGCTGGACTGCAAGCGTGACTGGGACGACGATGCATGGTCTCTGTTCCAGAGGCAGATGGTCGATTTTGTCACCATCTTTGTCACCGACTGCATTAGGAACCATGTCCCGCGAACGTCCGACGGGATGGCCCGGCTGAGGGAGATCATGGTAGAGTTCTACAAAAAGGGCCACATGGCGTTCAGAAAGATCGAGCTATCCGCCTATGCCGAGTTTCTCGTCGAGTTTAGGCCCGAGGTCGAAACATCAGTGCTGATGTATTTTGACCGACAGGACATGCACGATGAGTATCGCACACTGCTAGGGGCCTCATTCTGCCATCTCGGACAGCAAGTGAAGCAGGAGGTGCTAAAGAAGATAGACAGGGGGCCCAGCCAGGATCGGCTCGACGACATTGAGGTATGGCACGGGGCGGCCCGGGCACAGGCAGCCGAAAAGCACTGGAAGCTCGGGCACCTGCATCAAGTCAGGGAGCACCTGGAGGGAGAGCACCTTGCGGCGTATCGGACCCTGCTCAGAGAGATGGGCGAGCCCAAACAGCCGAAGCGGGTGCAACCCATCGTCAAGGTTCAGGACACGGGGCATAGCGACAGCGGTGTGCTGGCTGGCAAAAGCGTGGACCAGGCATTCGAGCACATGAGGGAGCATGGGGACAGCGTAGACGAGTTTTTCGAGAGAATGCACCTGGGAACAGAGTTCGAGGAGTACGCAAGAGACAACCCGGAAGAGTGCTCCAAGAGGGCGTACGAGGCCAGGACTATCAGCCCCGCCGCGCTTCGCTACATGGTGTCGGGCCTAGGCGCCACGTTGCGGGAGGGCAGGAACATCGACTGGGACGGGGCCCTGCGGTTGATCGAGCATACGGTGGCCGCCAGGCGTGCACGCGGGTGCGGGCCGGCGGAATTATCCCTCCTGAGCGCCATGTGCAGCCTGATCGAGAGGGGGCTAAAGGGCGACTTTATCGACATGGGCACGAGGAGGCGCGTGTGGGACGTGATAGAGGCCTTTGTGGAGATCGGCGCCGAATGCGCAGAGGACGCGGATGCTAGGTGGCAACAGCGGCGGGGGAGAGTGGTTGTCGTACGGGCAAGGCGGAACAGACGGGCAACGGAACCCACGGGGATGAGCCCGCTTGACGCATCGCTCAATGAGGTAGACGGCCTGTCGTTCCATGCCGCCTACCAGTATGCGGCATGGTGCCAGAGGCAGGGAGAGGAAAAGGGGGCCTTTGCCCCCGAGGCAGGGCGCGTGTTCGACTCCTACCTGGACAGGGACACAGATGCACATTCGGCTGCAAGGCACGCGGTGCTGGGCGCCTTTCTTACCAGCTTTTACCAACTTGACCACGAGTGGGCGGAGAGGCTGTCCACTAGGATCGCCAGCGGCAAGGAGGCAAAGGGCGCCTTCTGGGAGTCCTATGTAGCGTGGAACGACGTGTACCCCCACGTCTTCAAGGACCTGCTCCCCCTGTACCGCGAGTTCACCAAGAAAGGAGCAATGCAATGCGGAGCCAGCAAACGGGCGTCCGAGTCTACGATCGTCCATGTCATGCTGGCGCACCTCTACGGCCTAGAGGGGGCCGACAAGCCGGTAAAGAACCTGCTCGGCGGGAGCGACGAGACGCTGCAAGAGTGCGCCCGCCAGATAGCCATTATCATGAGGGGCAAGGCCGACGATCCCGACTTTGACAAAGAGAGACTGGCGGCCCTGTGGAAGGATCCGGGCTTTGCAAGGTGCGATCTCGGCATGTGGCTTGTGAACAGCCCCCTTGACAAAGGGGACACGATTGCCCTGTACCGCGACCACGTCGCTGGATACCAGGGCGAAATCAACCTGTACGCCCCCGTCAAGCACCTCGTCCCGTACGCCAAGGACTTTCCGGAAGAGGTAGCCGATTGCCTCGAGGCGCTGGTCGACAGGTGCGGCGGCTACGTGCTGGATCAAGTGTGGGAAGTGCTAACGCCCCTGCGCGACTCGGACAGCGTAGCTGTCAAGGAAAGATGCGGCGCCATCGACGAAAAGCTGGCGCAACGAGGCCACGAGTATGGATCGTAGCGGCAGGAGCATCAACAGCTCAAAACGGAGAACGCCGTGCACGTGTGAGTCTTCCAATAGCCCCGGCGGCAGACCGGCACGCCGGGGCAGAAAGGGAGAGGGGTATCAGCCAAACAGTGTGCGGAGAATCAATAGCGGCACTTGGAGCATGGATAGTAGCGCATCCACCCATTTTCTGGGTCTTTCTTGATCATCGGGCCCATGGCCACTGAGCAGGCGCTCGTGGCAGGAGATCATGGCCGGCATTGCGGCGGCCACTAGGCGCTCGTCTGCGAACGCGATCGCTTGCCTGGTCAGCGCCTCAGCCCTTTCTTGGGACATGTGCGCCCCCGCGCTATTCACCATTTGCCTGAAATCTCGGTCGGCCTCCATGTAGTCTGATTTTCGTGGCTTGGGAAGATAGTGATACAATGCGGCGGGATTGGAGAGGGGCCGTGCAGTGATTTGCTCCATGCGCCTCCAAAACTGGTTCGCCTCCTCGACCCCCATTTCAGTTGAGCGAACGCCAGCGCCCCCTATTAAAGCTATAGTTGCGGTGGCATCGGGGCAAGGCGGCCGTGGCGCGAGCCGGTGGGCGCAGGGACACCTGCCGCGGGCAGGTGCTTACGCAGGCCTAGTCTTGGGCCAGAACACTCGGATCATGCGATCGCCTTGAACGTGGCCGACAATGGGCGAGCAGAGACAGATGCTGGCATGGAGCTGCCTCGTCTGTGACACCAAGCCACCCGGCGATCAGATCGGTAATCACTGCCATCGCTACACCACTCATGTGCGAGTGTGGCGAAAATCAACAGACGTGTGTCGGCGTAGCTGCCGCTAGGACATCAACCGCCTGTCGCGCGGCGAACCAGAGAAGGGTTATTAAGCCCCCCCTAGGCGCCCTGCGCAGATGGTGTTGACTGACGAGGGGTGGCTCAGGGGTCGGCTTGGCAAGCTGGTCGCTGGCTCTGCGAAGATTACGGACGACGGGCCGACTACTGACTACAAATACCACACGGCGCTAAAGCTGGTGGCTATACAATACTACGCGGAGACATTTGTAAAGGTGGTGCGCAAACAAGTGCGTGAGAAAAAGGCCGACGGGGCCGTCTTCATAGACCTCTTTGCGGGGACGGGCGCCGTCACGTTTAGGGGATCGCCGCACGACGACCGGCTGCCTGGCTCGTCGTGCTGCGTGGCGCAGATTCAAGATGGTTTTGACCATCTGGTGTGCATAGAGAAGAGCCCACGCAAGCAAAAGGCGGTGCAGGGTCGCCTAGCTAGGATTTTAAACGAATCAGACTTTGACGTGATCCAGGGCGACTGCAACGAGGTGGTCGAAGATGTGATCTCACGAGTGCGCAAGAGATTCAAAAATCCCATAGTTCTGGTGTTTGCAGATCCCGAGGGCCTTCATATAAAGGCCAAGACCCTTCAAAGGATCGGTGACGAGTTTAATCGGTGCGATTTTGTCATAAACGTCAACAGCGCGGGTGTAGGCCGCGTAGTGGCAAAGATCAAAAAGGGAATGGGCGATGTCGAAAGGTCGTTGGAGGACTACATGGACGCCGATATCAATGAGATCTTGCGCGGGTTAGAGAACAAGTCGCCCGAAGAATATTATTACAAAAAAATTGTTGAAAGGGCCCTGGGCAAGCCCATCGGCAGCACGATCAAGATCATGGAGAAGCCTACACAGTTATCTTACTACCTGCTGGGCTACACACGTCTCACTCGCGGCGGCGCGGGGTACGCCAAGGCGTTTCGGGAGCTGGAGCGTCGCTTCAAGTCCCTTACGGGGAACACGGTTCGTATCGAGATGGAAAAGCTCCAAAACAGGCAGGAAACACTGAATGGGAGTTGAGACGGCCAGTCGATCCTGTCGTCTTGCGCCTGCATTCTAGCAGACTAATCCTGCCAGCCTAGACGCCCCGCCTTGCTTTGCATGAATCGCCCTTGCATGCCCAAGGTCCGGGTACTCGCCGATCGCCTCGCCGTGGACGAGGCGGCCGTTCGCCTTCGGGGTGCGCCCGCCCCACTGCTTGAAGAAGACCGGGACGCCGTCCTCACGGCACATGGATATCAGGTTGTCGACCCATTCGGGGTCCATGTGGCGGCAGTGCGGGCCGCTCTCGCCGCCGATGATGGCCCAGTCGATCCCCCTCAGCGACCTCGCGCGGATATTCTCGAGCAGCGGCTCGAAGCTGACGAACCGCGTTTCGCATCGGACGGCGAGCAGCTCGCCTATGCGGTGCGCCGCCGCGTTGTCCTCTACGCTGGTCCCCATCCATATGTGCGGCGGGACGGGGATGCCGTAGTGCGCCTCGAACATGCGCGAGAACTCGGCCATGCGGGCGGGGCGCTTTGTGAGGACCTGGTAGGTGTGCCAGTCGGCCCGCAGCATGGTGTGGAAGCACCTCCCGACGAACGCATAGTCCGCATTCTCGTGGAACAGGTCGGACATGCTGTTGACGAATATGCGGCGCGGCTTGCGCCAGCGCAGCGGGATGTCGATGTCCGCCTCGTGCTCGGCATACTCGAAGTTGCGTGCGTACTTTTTCTGTCCCATGGCCTGGAGGCGGTTCGTGAGGCGCGCGGCGTAGCAGTTCTTGCAGCCGCTTGAGATCTTTGTGCAGCCGGTCGTCGGGTTCCACGTAGCCTCGGTCCACTCGATGGCGGATACGGCGGCCAATGCTAGCGCCGCCTCCCACTGCGCGCGGCCCGGGTACGGCGAGGCAGGCGCCGAGTGCCGCCCAAGATTTCCATGCGATCTGCCAGCCGGCCAGGGGCGTCCGCCTTGACGCCCGCCCTCTCAGAGTCCGGCGCCGCGCCTGTCCGCAAGGTGCGCCGCGCCAAGGGCGGCGGCCCATGCAGGATGCCGGCCCCGCCAGGCACGACAGGCAGGCCGCACCGGGCCCGGCCCGCTCCGCACCGCCTGAACCTAGCGCCGCCCGTCCACGCCGCGCCGCCCCCGCACGGCGCGGCCGCAGGACAGACATGGGCCAGCCTGCGCCCGCGCACGCCTCTCCCGCCCCCCGCCGAAAGCGGGCGGGGGCCAGACCTGCCGTTCATGGGAGGCCGCGCCAGACGGTACGGTATCTGTGTTTGCTAGTGCTAGGAGTTGACAACTTGTCAGCTGGTTTTCCAACCGCCCTCCCGCATCGGCGCAGGTGCGCCTCAACTGCAATGCGGGGAAGCGGGGCGGCGTTCTCGCCATCCTGCCCCTACAATACAGGCGGCCGCCCAACTGTGGCGGGCCTGTTCGACACTGCGAAATGGCCCTCGCCACCCTCGTCCCCTGCGTCCGGCCGACGCGCCTCCGGCCGACGCGCCCTTGTGCATTACAGCAGTGGCGCGACGATTCGGCAGAGGTTCTTGGCCGCCAGCGGCAGTCGGAGGCTGCCCGCAGACGCGCCCTGTCTGGCCGCCGGTGCTAGCGAGTCTATGCTAGCCCCGGGCGGGGCATGCCATGAGCCGCGCGGGCGGCGTGTTGCCAGATCAAGCAGGGAGCGCAGCGCTGGCCGTACGCCCGCCCGCTCCCAGGCCTATGCCGAAAAAGCTGGAAAAGGGCAAGCCGCCCAAGATTTGGAATGCGGCGGGCAGTAGTCGTCAAGGCACGTACCCAACAGCTGCCAGATCTCGTTCTCAGGCCAGCGCGCATTCAAGGCCGTCATGAGATGCCCCCCTGCACCGGGGGCAGTTCTAGCGCAACTTGCATCCTCTTCCTGTCCCAGGCGCCGGGCCCCCTCACGGCAGGATACCTCCCGATCGGCCTCCCCCTCACGAGCCGCCCGCCGGCCTTTGGGGTGCGCCCGCCCCACTGCTTGAAGAAGACCGGGACGCCGTCCCGCCTGCACTGGGCAATCAGGCCGTCGACCCAGCCCGGGTCCACGGGCCGGTGCCGCGGGCCGCTCTCGCCGCCGATGATGGCCCAGTCGATCCCCCTCAGCGACCTCTTGCGGATCCTCTCTAGCAGCGGCTCGAAGCTTACGAACCGCATCCGGCAGCGCACCCCGAGCAGCTCGCCTATGCGGTGCGCCGCCGCGTTGTCCTCTACGCTGGTCCCCATCCATATGTGGGGCGGGACGGGCAGGCCGTAGTGCGCCTCGAACATGCGCGAGAACTCGGCCATGCGGGCGGGGCGCTTTGTGAGTATCTGGTAGGTGTGCCAGTCGGCCTGGAGCATGGTGTGGAAGCACCTCCCGACGAACGCATAGTCGGCGTCCTCGTGGAACAGGTCGGACATGCTGTTGACGAATATGCGGCGCGGCTTGCGCCAGCGCAGCGGGATGTCGATGTCGGCCTCGTGCTCGGCGTACTTGAAGTTGTTCCTGTACTTTTTCTGGCCCATGGCCTTTAGGCGCTTTGAGAGGCGCTCGGCGTAGCAGTTCTTGCAGCCGGTAGAAATCTTTGAGCATCCGGTCGTCGGGTTCCACGTCGCCTCGGTCCACTCGATGGCGGATAAGTTGGCCAAGGCTAGCGCCGCCTCCCGTGCGGGGCGGGCCCTGGCGGGGGGCCGCTGGCGCGCCACGGGTACTCTGGCCGCGGGCCGGGCGGGGGGCCGCGGCGCCTAGCCAGGGGCGCCGCATCCCCCCTCGGCGCTGCTGTCTTGCTCTGCACACGGCATTTGGGCCGGGCTGGGAATCAACTTGGCGTGTCATCAAAATTGCACCCCATGGTGAGCACATCCGCACTCCGGCCCGATCGAGGCTGCTCCGCCGGGGCGACGCCCGCTGCTAGGCGCGGCGGAGGGGCATCTCCACACGGAGGCGGCGGCATGCCGAGGCCCGCAGCGTCCGCAGGCGGCACGGCGAGATTCCCGCCGCCGTCTGCTGCGGAATCGGCTCGATTATGCCCCCCCCCCCCCCGCATGCGCAAAGCCGGCAGGCCTCCAAGCTGAGCCCTGGCCGCCCCGCCCGAGGCCAGGCGGCAGGGCCGCTGGCGCGGGCGGGACCTCGCGCGGCCGGGCGGGCCGTAGTGCGACAGGGGGCGGACGGGCTCCCGGCGAAGCGGCGAGGACTGCGGTTCGCTGGCAGGCGGCGGCGGTCTAGAACCCCGCCCCGCCCCCGGCGCCCGACGGGGCGAGTGCGGGCGGCGGACGATGGCGCGGCAACAGATGCCCAAGAGTCGGCGCCCGTCCAGGCTACCGGGGCCGAACCGCACGATGCATGCGCCAGATCCGACCGAAGGGGCGCGACTTTGCGGCGCCCCGCTTACTGCTACATGCCTTCCTACAACCCCTTGGCCTGCCCGCGCCTGTGTCACTATCAGGAATACGGTAAATCATCCCAGGGTCCAGTTTTATACATTCATATGCAAACGCCCCGGCGCCGGCCCATGAACTGGCAAGAGTACGACCTGCAAGAGTCACAAGAGCCCCACCTCGCGATCTATGAGGTTAAAAAGGACGGGGATGGGCGGCAGGAGTGGGGCAGGGAGGCCGGCGTCCAGTCGTATCTGCGCAGGGCCAAGCAGCTGGCCTACTCGCCCTGGTCCGACCGTGCGGCCCTGCTCGACTTTGTCAGGGCCAGCCCAGCCCCCGACGCCGAGCACTGCAGGTCCCGCCTCGGCGCAGGCATCAGCCCGCTCTTGAGGTGGCACTACCATACCGCCCTGTTCTTCGCCGAGAGGGGCGATTGGCTCTGCAGAGCGGTTCCGCTCGTGCTGGATAGCGCCAGGCGCACCGGCGACGAGTTTTCCGCCTCCGCATACCTGCTGATCGCGCACAACCTAAACCGGTGGTTCAACTGCCGCCTGGACGGGCGCGTGCTGGAGACTGCCCTAGGATTTACCCGGGGATGCAGGGCGGCTCGCACCGTGCGCAGAGCAGCCGAGGTAGTGGCCGTCCTCGAAACGAGCTCTGCGGTCAGGGACGGCCTGCGCGACCACCTTGTAGGGAAGGCGCTGCGCCTCGAGCCAGAGAAAGCCCGCCCGTACCTTGCCGCGGCCATCGCCGTGGCGCGCGACAAGGCGCCCGCCAAGGCTGCATGGGCAGGGACGTACGAGCGGCATGCCGACATGCAGGAGGATCCGCTGCTAAAGTTATCCTACTACGAGTGCGCCAAGCGCCACTTGGACGACCCGGAGAGGCTGCGAGAGGTCAACAAAAAGGCCGCGGCCGCCCAAAAGTCCGTCCGGCTCGAGGGCCATGCGCACATGTACAATGTCTGGCCTTGCCCGGTGCGCGGGCAGTGCGGCTTCGAGAGGGTGGGGAGCCTCGTCCGCACGTTCATGCGGCTTGTCCACACCGCCGAGGTCGTGCGCCTGCAGGCGACGGAACCGTGCGGCCCCTCTCCGCTGGAGCATGCGTTCACGCGCATTTCCTTGGGGGACGACGGGGTTCCAAGGCCTCTTGGCGGGGGCACCGGCCAGGGCGAGGCAGGCGGACATGCAAGGCAGCTGGCGCATGCGATTCGCCTCTCGGGGCCGGCCCTCTCCGCTGGCGCCCGCCCCCACGAGGACGGCGGGCGCATAACAGCGGAAAGCTACGTCGGCTACATAGAGTCGTTCGGACTCTGCGCCCCAGCCAACCTGCGGCTGATCAGGGAGGGCGCCGAGGCGCACTGCGCGGGCAGCTACGCGGCGGCCGTCCACATACTGCTGCCCCAGCTGGAGCATGCCCTCAGATCCATCCTTGAGGCAGGGGGTGCCGGCACGGCGAGGGGAAGGGAGGCCAAACTGGACCTGCTAAAGCCTATGATAGAGCGGGGCGGCGGCGCGATCGGCCGCGGCCTGGCCGAGTTTTTGAGGGTGTGGCTGGTCGACGACGGGGCGGGGTCGATCAACCTCCGCAACAGGGTATGCCACGGCATGTACGCGGACTATGGGAGCATGGACGGGTACGATCCGCTGCACGAGCTTGGCCACGGGACGTCGCTCATGCTTGTACTGGCCATCTGCGCGCTGGCCGTCCGATCCGTGCACGGGGGCGGCTCGGCTGCGTAGTGGCAGGCTCGCGGCCGGAACCGCGCAGGGGGCGCGGAGCATGGCAGGAATCGCAGGCCGGCGGCCCGATGCGCGCCGCAGGCGAAAGGGGGCCAGACGGGGCGCCGCCTACAGGGGGCCGCCGCCGCATGCGCGCGCTCGGACGGCAGCGGGCAGGTCCTGCACGGCCGGGTGGATACTCTTCTGTGTGCTGGGCCTCGATCCTGCCGTTGCGGGCCCGTCCAGAGCGGCCAGGGCTGCTGCGCGGTACTCTGCCGGTTTGGTCAGATGCACGGGCGAATTCTCGCGCGGGCCTTACGCCGCAGCATGCGCATTCAACGGCGGGCAGGGACTGCGAAAGCTGGGCATATTTCACTGCGTCTGGCTTTTGAGTGCAATGCTGACAGTATCGTCAATTGCGTGCATGATGACCCTTGAGGATCTAAGCGACGAGGTCTGGCCCATGATGGCGATCACCGGCGACGCGTGGAGGCCCCGCGACGGGCCGCAGGGTGAAGGGGGAGGGGACCGGCTCAACAGGCGCCGCCGGCGCGCACTCCGCGACCTGCGGGCCAAGAAGCGGCGCGCCGGCGTAGCCCGCAGGAAAGCGAGGCGGCGCGCCAGGCGCCGCCGCGTCCATGCGGCACGCTAGGCGCAGGGCAAAGGCGGATCGCAAAAGGCGCCCATGAAGGCCAAAAACCATGCAGGGCAAGGCGAAAAAGCATCCCTGGTGAGTGGCCCCGGTCTTGACAGGGACGCGGCTGTGCCGCCCGCCGTGCGCCGGACGGGGATGCCCAGGCGCGTCAGGTACCGCACCCCGCAGCGAGTGCTGCACATGCTAGACGGCGGCCCGCCTCCGTGAAGGCGGGTGAAAACGGCTCCGGCGAACCTGCGGCGGCGCGGGACGGCGCGGGGGATCCACGCCGTTCGGAGACGGATGGATCGCTGGGCTTGACAGGGAGGATGCCCGACGGCGAGGAGCGATTCGGAAGCGGCGCTGTCGCTCCTGCGCGGACGCGAGGCGGCCGGTGGGCGCCGGCGCCCTGAAGAGGCCCTCCGATGGCGGCGCGAGGCGGTCTGCGCCCCCGTGGAGACAGCGCCCTCCCACTCAGGCCATGCGCCGGGGCGGAGCGATTAAGTAGTGTTCCACGCGGGCGCGCGGCATGGGCGAACCACCCGCTGACGGCCCAACGAACAAGGCGAATGCCACGCTAGACAGCGCGGCAAAAACCGCAGCGGCCGCACTAGCCGCACTTGATGCGGCCGATGCGGCCACGCGGGATGCGGCGGCACACCTAGACGACATGTTGGCGGCGCGCGGAGACACTCTCAATGGTGAACCCGCCAGTGAACTAGACGATGCAACGGGCAGCGCCATGGCCGCCATCGCTCGCGGCGCCCTTGATGCCCTAGATGACGCCGCGGCGCGAACCGCCGCGGCGCGAACCGCCTTGGCCGCCGCGTCCAACGCCCTGGCCGCCGCGGGCACCGCAGAGCCGCCGCATGTCATGCGCATCCTGCAGCGCGCCCTAGCCGCGGCCGGCGCCGGCGCCAGCGGCTCCACCGCCCGCAAGGCCGTCAACAGCGCCCGCAAGGCCGTCAACAGCGCCCGCAAGGCCGTCGATGCCGCTGATGCAAATCATCCAATTGCAGTGTCGACAGGCATGTGATCGTCCGGCCGCAGGGGCGCCAGCCCGGCGAACGGCACTGGAGGCGGGGTCCAAGGCGTGGCCCGCGTACCTTTGCGGCCCGAATCGCCTGTTTTTTCGTCATTCTTGGCCCCTTTATGTCCAAGACGTCGCATATCCGCACCACCTTCTTGCGGTTGACCCGGCGCCGCATCTCGTACGACGCGGTGTGCGCTAGCATCCTCGTCCCGAGGCGGGCCTCTCGGAGGATATGCAGGTCACGGCCTTTGCGACTGCCGTGTCGATGCCCTTCTCAACGGGCCTCTTCTTGTGGTAGACGCCTAGCGCGAGACGCTGCAGTACCTTGGCGCCCGGTCAGGCTCATCCTGCCCTCCGCTACCCTCTTGACCGCGCTCGCCCTCTCCTCAACTCCCAGCTTTTTTTTAACTCTGTATTGACCAGGGTCGGCTCGCCGACGGCGATTTTGAGCGACCCGTTCTCCCTGGCCAGCGCCTTGGCCGGATCGCTCCTGCCGTTGCCCCCTATGCCGCCAAGCTCCCTCTTGCCCGCATCCATGAACCTCTTGCGCCGGTTGTCGAACGTGGTCGGCGAGAGGCCGTGCTTGCGGCATGTCCCGGCCACGCCGATGTTCGTCGAGAGGTACTCGACCACTATGTCCACCCGCTCCTTGGCGGTCCACCGCTTGTGCGTCATTTTTTCGCCTCCCCGGCGCCCCCGGGGCTCCTAACCCCTCCCATTCCAATCGTTCTCACTATACGGGCCCTCGCCACTGGCCCCTCGGCCGCGCTGGCGCTGCGCGCGCCCTTGTCCCGCGCCGCGTGCGGGCGCGCGTTGCGGCAGCTTCCCGGGCGGCATGCTGTCCTTCGCCCGGGCGGTGAACCTGCTGCGCCGCGCGGCAAGTGCGGGAAGTAGCGCCGGCGGCACAGGGGCCAGGAGCGGCGGCAGTGAGAGGAGAGGCGCATCGTGCGGCGCATCCTGCCGGCCGGCCAATAGGCAGGAGTGGGCCGCCGCGCCAGGCGTCAGCGAGGGAAGCTGCAAGGATCCCGGTGCCTCCGCTCTGGAATGATCTGCCAGAGCCTGCCGCCGGCCACCCGGATCACCCGTCCCCGGGCTCGGCCCCCTGCATCTCGATGAGGCGGGCGCCGTCCCTGATCGCGGACTCCAGTGCGTCGATTGTGCCGTCCATGCCGCCCTCGCCGAGCCTTTCGTCCAGGGCGTAGGCAATCCCCCTTTGGTAACCGGACGGGAGCACCACGTTGTGTAGTCGGCCCCGGGCGCCCCACCCATCCCATGCGCGGAACTTGGACACTCCCTCCAGGACGTTGGCCTCAAGTCGGTCGCGGCGGTGGGGCCCAGTACGACTAGGGCCTTGCCGCGCCCAGCGAACTTGGCAGGCTCCTTTGATATGTGCGGGTCCCGGAAGGAGTACCCGATGACGATGCACGCATCGAACGAGAGCGCTTGGCCGAACCGGCGCAGGATTGCAGCGTACGGCCCTTTCCGGGCCGCCTCGCCCTTGGCGTCCAGCGGGGGGCGCATGTACGCGCGGAAGATCTGGGCTGAGGCGGAAACAGCCCGCCCCTGGGCATCTCCTTGCCTGCCCCCATTTGGCCGGCAGCGCTTTATACCGCGATCCTAGGGTGTCACGGCCCGGGCCGGGGCGGGGGCGCAGGCCGCTCCCGATCCTGCCCCATTTTCTCACCTCCAACTCGCTCATTGCGGGCGCCGGCATCCGGCGGCCGTGACCGCCGCTTTTTGCACTCGACATGCAAACTCGGCGGAGGATGCCCTTAATGCTCAAGCGCACGATCAAACGCGACAATGACGCGCTTTGCTCCGGCATGGTATGCGCAAATTTCGTCAAAAGATGTTTGGATCTGCTCTCCATGAGCGCTTTTGTTCCTGTTTACTACAATATTCGCGTACTGGTTCAAGTCCGCCTCACTTGTGTTCTGCGTGAACCTGCTCAAGCATTCCCCGCCGAATTTCTTCAAAACGCCCTTGAGCGCGTCGGGGTGCACGGGCGCGCGCCGCTCTAGCAGGAATTTTACATACGACGTCACGCCGGGGTCTCCCGATTTTTGAACTCTCTTCAATATGATGCCCTTTATTTCCATTTCATAGTGGCCGCATATGTGGACTAGCATGAACCTGGTCAGCTGGTTTTCAATGATCGTGTACCTAGACTCCGTTTGGTCTAGGTGCTGGCTCCACAGCGCAAGATCGTCGTCAGCTGTGTCGAGGGCCGTGAAGATCACCCGAACAGAACTTTATTGGCAATTTCTAGGCGTGACTTGACAGCGGACACGTCAGCGGTGGCCACGACCGAGGACTTCGCGAACAGGTCGCTTTCCTTGAGGCTTTCAACCCGTTCCTTTATGTTGCTGGGAATGCTGCCGGCATTGCGCGCAAACGCTACAAATACAGAGTCTAGGAGGGGGGCCTTGAGGGCTCCGCGCGAATTGTGGAACGGGCGCTCGCCGAGGCAGTCGACTATGCTCCTGCACACGTTGCCAAAGCGCTCTTTTTCCTGCAGGATAAACGCATCCGGCGGGTCGCGCATGCTGTGCATGAACGCGGACAGGAAATCCTTCATGGGCTGATGGTACTTGTTCCCATTACAGGCAAGCGACATGCAGCGAAGTGCAAGCTGTATGTCGTTCATGCGCGGATCGGGGTAGGGCTTGCCCAAGATTTTTCTCCAATCCTTGTCGTTGTTGATCTCGCGAAGAAGGTTGTTGAGCTTGCCATCATATATGCAGTTCCTAATCTCCTGCTGGGACAACAGGGTGCCGCCCGTGTTAAGACGCTCGAATATGTGGTAGGCCACGCTGCCGTTTGCATCGGGGCGCATGTGCCGGATCAGTATGGATCGTAGCACCTGGTTTTTTAGTCTTTTTTGGATGTGCTCGGGAAGATCGTCAAACCCTTTTCCATAAATTTCGTTGTCCTTGTTTATTCCGACGATCTTAAACTTTCTGTTTGATTCTTGCCTGCCCTTTTTCTTGAAATAGCCGCCAAAAAAGTAAAATATGGTCAAAAGCCTTTGCATGCCATCTATCACCAGCGCGTTCTCGTCCTTGTCCGTCATTAGAAACACGGGCGGTACGGGAAGATCCATCATGAACGACTCTATGAGCCGGGACGCCTGCTTGGATGTCCATACATACCCGCGCTGAAATTCCGGTAGGACTATGGACTCATTTTTCCACATTTCATAGAGCGTACTGAGCGTATAGTCGGCCGGCATGTACATAATGTCGTACTTTTGAGGCGTCGTCTCGCCGTTTTTGTCTTCGTCGATGTCCTCGATCTGAAGCGCATCGTGCGCTGGTTCATTGTGGCTGTCACGCGCATCCTTTTCCGATACCGTGTGCGGGCTAGGCTGGCCTTCCACGCCGCGGAGCGATCGGATTTGTCTTATGAGTGTTTAGTATGCCCAAAGAGGCAAGCCAGATAAGAAATTTTTGGGCAAATGACGGCATATCGAGTGATAAATTTGTGCTTATGCGCGCACATTTTCAAATAACTCGCATAATGGCGCAAATACTGGCCTGCTGTGGACAAACTGCCGCAAATCCGTGCAGGCATCGGCGGCTCGGGAGGAGAATGGTCTGCGCGCGGTGGGCCCATGCCGCCCCATGTACGAGGCGGCACCGCGTCTTGCCAGGCGCCCTGCAGCCGAGCAGCTTCGGCTCGGGACCAAAAGCCGGCAGGGTTGTCCCGCGCGCGCCATTCATGGCGGCGGGGGCCTGCGCGTCTAGATACGACTATGCTACAGGCCGCCGCTAGTCGCGCCGCCCCATCTCGGCGAGGAGGTCTAGGGCGGCCGGCCACCCGACGGCGGCGAACGCATCGAGGACGTCGATGCAGCGGTTCCACTCGTCGTCGTAGAGGGAGTGGTGCGACAGGAGTCCCCCGAGGATCTTCAGTGAACGGTCCGCCATAGCAGGTTCGGACGCCGCGGTGCCACCGTGTATTTTTATGATCTTGTCCAAGCAGGCAAGGGCAAATTCTGGAACTTCTGCCCAAAATTTGTCCAGGAATTTTGTCAGTGCATCAGCAATGAAAATATCAAGAGGTTTTTCGTCTAACAGTAGCATCATGCGTGACAAGTGCCTTGTGATCTTTTTAATATATTTACGGTCGTCTATGTCAGGATTTTCGTCAAAGTCGCTTAGTGTGAGGAACACCACTTTTCTCCGTACGTTAGAAGAAGAGTCGCCTAGGAGCCGATAGAGGAGGTCAAGGGCTGCATCCGAATGCTTCCATGATCTGATATAGTCTTTTTTCAGTACAAACGAAATGTCGATCCGCAGCTGGTCATCAAACTCTCTCTTGTCTACTATGCGGTCGAGCAACCTTGTCGCATGGGGCTCCTCCAAGCAGATTGCCAACCGTAAGAGTGGGGCGGCAATGCCCATCGGTGCCGGAGTCGATGCAACCAGTATGTTCCCTATCATAGCCGATGCCGACGCGGGCTCTTTCGGGATCATATGGGGCAGGAAGGCGGGCAGGTAGAATCTCACGTGCGGATCTGGATCACGGCTATACGCCAGCGCTATGGTACGGGCCATATCGTAGTGATCCGGCGACAAGAGGCGGAGTGATCTGGCTACGTCGCTGCGCACTAGGTTGACAGGATCTTCCGACAGCTCGCGTATGGCCTCTAGGACATCTCCACTTTTCCTCTCGGCCGAGATCCTAATCAGGCACTCGGCGACCAAGCCGCGCACGTTCGGGACGACTTCGCGGGCGACTTCAGGCGGGTTTTCTGCGTCTTGCTCTGGGTCCTCGTCGTGCTTGCTACGGAGGAGTAATGCCTCCATTTGTAACAGGAGGGTCTCTTCTAGGCCGCCGTGCGGCCCGCCGAGCACCTTGGCCATATTCTGTAAGAGTTTGATTTTTTTGTCGCGGCCAAGATCGTCGCCGATCACCGCCCGTACGGCAGCGAGCGGGTCGTGCTCTGCGGCCTTCTCGTCAGGGAGATCGTAGAGCGTGACGGACGGAGGAGGCACATCCGTTGTAGTCTGCTTGGGAAACTGGTCTACGATTGAGGCATGCTCGGTGGACAGAACGGCGCGCGGCAGCTCCGAGAAGAATGCGGCGCGCGCCTGGGCAGTTTTCCGCATTTCGGCCCCGGTCAGGTCGCGAGGGGAGTTTGACCTAGCGATCGCATTGCAGATGCGCTTTGCCTGAGCTTCGTCGAGCATGCCGACGGCGCTTCCAATCGCATCGCGGACGCTGCGTTGGAGTGCGTGTGACTCATACACGTGCGGGTCAGATAGGAGGACGGCAAGGTCGTCAGCAAGCCGGGGAGTCCGTATTGCCACGGCGTCGACCAGCATACGGCGAAACGAAACAAGCCTCGTGTTTTTGAACGCAGGAATCAGGCATGAAAGGTCTTCATCGCTACACCCGTCAATGTAGTTTCTAACATGGCTTAAAGGATCTTCACCATCTGAAGGCGCCATCTGCCTATACCGCCACAATGGATCGTTGGCCAAGCCGTTGCCCTGCCTTTCTAGGATGT
Organism: Cenarchaeum sp.; assembly: GCA_965242695.1. GTDB lineage: Archaea > Thermoproteota > Nitrososphaeria > Nitrososphaerales > Nitrosopumilaceae > Cenarchaeum. The sequence goes on from CBDESU010000002.1 coordinate 454,971, forward strand.
CATGGTTTATCCGCTCTGCGGCCAGTATTACTGCTCTCACCATGACGGTAGGATTGGCCTTCAACAGTCCGGGAAGCATCGTGCAAAGGTCCCATTTGTTGTAAAGGTTGTCTTGCGCCTTTGTACTTGTCAGTTCTACTGCCCCGTAGCTCCCCATGCTCGTTTTTTCGGAGGATGTCTCCTCGTGCGAATAGAGGTTGCAGAAGACGACAGGGACCGCATCCGGATTGCTATCCAGCAAGCGAGGGAGGTTGTGCGCAACGCCCGAGCGCACACGCGGATCGCCGTCCCTTGACATCGCCCTTAGCAGCTCGGCCTTGCCGGTGGCATCTATGTCGGCAAGCAGCACGACTGCTTCTTTGCGCGCCTGTCCGTTCTTGTTGCTTTTCGCAAGCTCGCGGGCTACGGCAAACACACCGTTGTGGTGCCGCGCATCGGCAGCGGCCACCTTCAAGCAGTCGACGATAAATGATCCATTGTGGTTGTCTGCATCTGTCGCCCAGCCGGCAAGCGCGCCTCCCCACACGGGAAACCACGACTCAGAAGGTTGCTTTGCCAGCGCTATGAGAAAATGTCGCTGGAGTATAAAATGGTCAGCCAGCAGTGTCTCAAGCCGGAGGCAGGCGGCGCACTTTTCGTCGTGCAGCACGGCGGCGAGTGCTGCGATCGCGGCGTTCTTCCAGTAGTGCCGGATGTCGGCCCGCGCGATCTCCTCCACAAGTGTTGCAAATCCTTTCGCATCCCTCTCGTGCGCCATCGCAAACGTGAGGGATAGCGTCGGGAGCAGAAAGATGTTGTGCTCGTCGGCGTGCAAATAGTCCGTCAAGGACTGGTGCCGCTCGAGGAGGGCCCGAGACATGACATAGTCCAGGTATGCGTGGTGGAAGTAGCGGATCATGCCCCCGCCCCCGGTGCGCTCTAGCATGTTCGAGCTCTGCGCGGCCTCGGCCGCCTCTTGGTCGTCCGGGCCGTACGGTATCGTCGTCTTGCGCACCTTGAACATGGCCTCGGCCATGCCGTAGAGCTCGTCCTTTACGCGTATCTTTAGAGGATCAAGCTCTACATAGTGGTGCCAGTGGGTATCGTACAGGTCTATCTCGCTCCTGATCGACGCAAGGTCTGCCCCAGTCGACCTTTCCAGCACGAGTGAGAGGATGTGCAGGTTGAGCGGGACGGCGAGCAGTTCCTTCAGTCCGGGAGGCACGGGCGGGCTGCCGATCTCGCCCAGGATTCGGTCGATCTCGGCGCCTGGCAGCGGCCCCAGGTCATACCTTGAGCCCCAGTCGGTCGTCCCGAGAAGGGGAGAGTTCCCGTAGTCGTAGCTTCGCACCGTGACGACAGTCCTTGCGCCGGCGCCCCAGACCATCCCGAACAGCAGCTTGAACGCGCGCATGGTCTTTTCGTTGCGCCCGGCCGCATCAAGCGAGTCGAATATTATCGTCATCTCTCTCACCCCTCCTGGCGGCGCGGCGCGGCTCACAATGTCGACAAGGCTGCGGCCGTGGACGACGGCCCGGTCCAGCTCTTCGGCCGACTCGATGCCGAGAAAGTCGTCGCATCTGACGAGCAGGGCCGCCTCGGATGCGGCGAGGTCCTCGTATAGCAGGCGCGACAGGACGCTCTTTCCAGAGCCCCTGTCGCCGACTATGGCCACCCGGCCCTTGTCCTCGAGAAGCTCCTTGATCTCGCCGATCTCCTTGCTCCGGTCGATGACGGTTTTTTCGCCGATCCTGCTGAAGATGGACTCTGCGGCACCCCTGCCCGCCATGCCCATCAGGTCGCGATCCGTCGCATCGCGACCGGTATCCGCCGCGGGCTCCTGCCCTCCTTCCCTTGCATCCTTTACAACGCGCGCGATCTCGTTCATGATCGACTCGGGATCGCCCTTGTCCCAGTACCTCATGAAGGTGTCGGCGAGCATCGGAAGCTTGGGCGCAACTTTGGAATGGCTGGTCTTGTAGAGTATGGGGATGATCCTGTCCTCGAGGCGTCCGCCCAGCATCTTGCCAAGCTCGATCATCGCGTACCGGCTCTTGTCGTACGCTGGGCTGACGATGGTCACTGCGTATGCGGAGCGTTCCAGTGCGCCCATGATGGTAGAGGACACCTTGTCGCCTATCGACAGGCGGGCAACGTCGCGCCACACGCGCAGGTCGCGGTGCACAAGCCCCGCCTCCAGCTTGGCCGCCACCTCCTCGCCGTCCTTGTGGGCGTAGGATATGAACACGTCCCACTTGAAGGCCGACGTTCCCTTGCCCGGCCTATCCGCCTCTGCAACGCGCCCGCCGCGGACGCACACGTCGCCCCGGATTGCAGCAGGGGCGGACTCGGCCCACTCGGCCCTCTTCCGGGACAGCTCGGACCTCGTCCCGGCCGGCAGGGCCTCGTACGCTTTCCTTATGCGGTCCCGGCCCCTCGGCGTGATGGCGATCTCGGCGCCCGGCCCCTCCCCGCCGCCGGCGATCTCTATGTTCCTCGAGAAGAGCAGCTGCTCGGCATCGCCCTCGACGTGGCCGCTGCGCGGGCCGGATGCCGTGCCGCAAAACGAGACGGGCTCTACGCGGCATCCGGCAAGGACGGTCGTAAGGGCAAGGAACACCTGCCGGACGAGGGCGGGCAGCCCCTGTACGGGCCGTGGGTCGGCGCGCAGGAGTATCAGGATCACGTCCTCTACGGTGAGGTCTATGTCGCACGACGTACGGCGGATCGCCTCGTCGATCTCGCCGACGGTGTAGAGGCGGCGGCCGTCGCCGGGATCGCCCCCGGTCATGCCATGCTCAGCTCCGTGAACACGTAGTATTCGCCGTCCCTGGAACTCCTCTTGACGAACGATCCGAATGTCCTGACGCCCCCGCGCCGGAAGCACACGAACAGCTCCCTCTTGGAGACGGACACGGACGCGAGCGAGCGGTAGCGGCTCGCCCTGCGCGCCATGGCGGTGCGGTGCCTGGCAAGCAGGTCGGACGCGGTCACGCCCTCCCCGTAGTAGAGGCGCATGCGGCCTGCCACGCGCCGCTCCACCCTCAGGCCGGCGAGTATGTTGCCGACGCCCCTGTCGGCGCGCACAAACTCCATCGTGCAGCCGTGGCAGCGGAGGTACGACTCGGGCCTGCGGATATCCAGGAATCCGCCCGTTCCTCCCACTGTCACGCCGAGCCTTGCCCAGGCGAGGATCGGCCGTACCCGGTGCGCCCTGCCCCCGCAGAACGGGCAGGTGCGGGAAGAGTCCATGGAGGGGGCGGCCGGGGCCTGTGGTAATAAACAAGGACGAGTGATGAGGTGGGCGGGCGCTCGGGGAGACGGCAGGGAGGCCACGGCGGCCCGCCCCGCAGCAGGGGCGGCGCGGCAGGGGCGGCAGGGGCGCCTGTAGAGGCCGCCGCCCCGCATGCGGCCGTGTCGGCGCACCGACGGGAGGGCGTGCCGCAGCCGCAGCCGCAGCCTCCGCCGCTCCGGCGGCGCGTGGGCGGCGTCATTCCGGCGGGGCGCAAGCAGGGCTGCGCCTATCGCCGGCTTTGGGGCGGCCGCCGCGGACGCCCCCCTCACCGTCCCTCCACCCCCTTCCTGGCCGACGCAGCGGCGGCCCTGGCGGCGGCACCGGCCGCCACGCGATGCGCCCTGTCCGCGTCGGCCGCGGCCCGGGCGGCGCCGTCCGTGTCGGCGCGGCGCGCGAGATCGGATGCTCGGGCGACCGCCTCGGCGGACGCGCGGGCGGCTGACCGTGCATGGTATGCGCTTTCAACGGCAATTGCCGACCCGGTCGGCGCGATTCCCTCGGCGCCATCGACGAGTTCGGCCGCCTCGGACGCAGCGAGGGCAGATTCTGTGGCGCCGAACGCAGCGCGGGCCGCGTCGCGCGCAGGCCTGAGAGCGGCAGCGTGCGAGGGCGTCGTGCGGCCTGCCTGGTCCCATTCACGGCCGCGCGGCACGGGTTCGGCGTTGCCCCGTCCGCTCCCTCCGCCCTCGCCGTCTCCGCCTGCGGCGGAAGTGGGGCCGGTTGCGTCGGTAGCGTCGGATTCTTCGGCAAGGACGGCCGTCCAGGCTTTTTCGTCCCCTCTCTCGTAATGGAAGCGTATCAGCTGGTTTGGGCCGCAACGGATGTCGTACTCCGTGCTCATGCAGCCGGCCCCGCAGCGCTCGGCGTCGGGCGCGGCATCCCGAGCAGAACCGCCGGCATCGACACCCACGCATCTTACCCGCCCGCAGAATGTTCCGGGCGAATCCACTGCCTCCTCTAGGCGGCAGTTAATCTGTTCGTGGGGGGACTCTACCGTGAGGCGCCGTCCCTTTCCATCGCCGACGGATTCCCTTCCCGCGCCGCGCGCGCATGCGGCCGGGTCATCGACCGTGATGCCTATGCAGTCGCCCATCGTGCAGACAATCTTGTCCGCATACATGGTGGGGACTACGCGGTCGATGACGAATGCGGCCTCGTCGGACAGGCCGCCGCACTTTGCGCGGGCGGTGTATTCTTGTCCGGCATCCAGTTTCTTGCGGCCCATGTCTACGGGTAGGATGAGCGCAGCGGGCAGCTCTGGCTCTGGCTCTGGCTCCGGCAGCGTTCCGGTCGCCTTGGGCGACAAGCCAAAGATCCCGCCACGGATGGTGACGGTGACCTCCCTGCTCGAGAGCTGTCCGTAGCCCTCCACCTTTACGCGAACCGCCACGCCAGGCGGATAGGTGTCACGGCAAGGGCGCAGGATCAGGCGGTTCTGCTCCCCGGCCGCGGTGGGAGGCCGCGACTCAGCGAGGTCGAGGCGGCTCTTCAGCCTGGCCAGCACGGGGCCGAGCAGGTCAGATGCCAGCCCGTACCTTGCCGTGTCGGCCGTCCACTTGCCGTCGTCTATGGGTACAGGCCGTTCTGCCCAGCGGATTGCCGCGAGGATGTCGTCGCAGGCCCCGCCGACAAGATGGTCGGCATCGCGGAGGGCCAGCTTCGACGCGCGGATCGATCTCTCGACGGCATCGCGGAGGGCCAGAAGGTCGCACTCGAACTGAGGCCTGTCCGATGCGCTCACCCCGGACTTGACGCCCATTCTGGCCAGCATGTCGCAGTAGGACATCAGGGGGCAGACGCTGGCGTGCAGGGCGCGGATTGCGCGCACCTTTCTGGCCTGCCTTGACCTTTTGATGCTCCCGCGTACAAGGCGGTGGTCGCGCAGGTGGGACCCGATGGTGTGCTCGGCTAGATACGATTGTAAAAACTGAATAAGTACTACTGCAATGGCAAGACAGATGCTCAGGTGAAGAATCTCTGGATTGAAGGCAAGAGATTGACCTAGCAGTACGGCGGCGGCAACAAGCACCGATAGCATCGCAGCCATCAGCACATTCGACAACACTGTCAAAATCCTGTGCAACAAGGTTCAACCTCCTAGTGGGATTTTGAGGCAACCATGATGTGCTGCGCTTTCGCGCATGCCTTGCCCACCTCCCCGCCCATTTGTCCGCCCGAGTGCGCGGCTGGCAGAGCCCAGATAGATAGAGCGTGGCGTGCGGGCGGTTCGTGCGCGATAGACGACATTGTCAAGCAGGCGGGCGGGCGAGCTAGGCGCCACAGTAGGCGCCCGGGTGATGCGGGCAGGCCTTGCAGCGCGAACGGTGCGACGGCGCGCAGGATTACCCATCCAAGCCGCCTCCTACGCCGCCGCCTGCTCCCGAGTAGGGGTTTTTCCCCTCGTCCTTGAGGGACTCGGCGACGGGGTCGTTGAGGGCGACCAGGCAGTCGACAATCCACGCGTACTTGGCGCGGTGATCCGGGAGGGCGCCGTCCGGCCGTTCGCATGTCGAGGCCCTGTATAGCAGGTGCGACACCATCTTGACAGTGGCATCGGAGAGTCCCGATGTGTCGGCCTGCTGCAGCACCTGCCAGAGCCAGCCGATTCCGCGGGAAAGCAGGAGCGCGGGGGGTGCGTCGGCCAAGAGGGATGCAACGGCCTCGACCGCATCCCTGTTGCCGGCAAGCGCCGCGCACCACGACGATATCTCGGCGGCAAGCCCCTCGACAACCTCAAACCTGCCCTCGTCACCGGCGGCTTTCGGGAGGTCGGCGAATATGAGCAGGGCAAGGATTGATTTTTTCACCCGGTTGTTGCGGTAGTGCCAGGCCGCAAGCCTGGGCCCGATCACCCGGGGCAAGAGGTGTTTCCATGCGGCCAGCAGGCCTGCCCCCCGGCCTGCCCGCATGCCCCAGATGACGGTGTGCCGCATAAAGTACTCCAGCAGCTGGGGGGCCGCCTCCCACTGGGAGGCAATTTTGTCCAGGATGCTGTCGCGAAGCTCGGGCCGGCTCTCAGTGTGCGACTCTAGAACCCTGAAAAAGTCGGGGCACCACATGTTGCGGAACAGCGGATAGGCCCCCCCGTAGGCGCGGCTCTCTTCGAGCTCCTTGAACACGGCGATCGTGTCGTCTAGCATGTCGTCGATGATGCGCTCCAGCTTGCGCTCGGTGCCGTCGTCTACGGGAGGGACGTCGCGCAGTGCGGGCAGCACGGCTGTGCGCCCCGCCCAGTCAGCGTGCGACCGTCCGTCTCCATCCTTTTTGTCGGGGAACCGCCGCCTCGCCCTTGCGATGCACTCCAGCACAAGCTTGTCTTCGCGGCCCCAGAGGACGCAAAGCCCGCGCATCAGGGATTCAAGCACCGCGTCGTTGCGCGCATCGGCAAACTTGCGGATCGCATTCCTCGCGCCGCGGCCGCGGCCGCCCCGAAGGTAGCAGTGCGGGAGGGCGTGCGCAACCGGCTGGGCGGCACTGTAGCGATAGGACGGCCCGGCCCGCGGGTCGATCGTGTTCGCCATGCCCTCAAGGTACTTTAGGCATGCGTTGGCCACGCCCATTTTGACCGCCTCGTCCCAGCGGTGGGCGACCATGGCCCCGGCCAGGCCGGCCCTGCCGTGCGCTGCGCCGTCTTCGTTGTATCTGGGCCGGGACGACAGGAAGCCGCCCTCCGCGGCCTGCTCGGCGTACTCTAGCGCCGACTCTATGGTGAAGGCTGGCCCGATCTCGTTTTTTTCGATAAATGTGTTCAACCACATTGCAAAATCCGACGCTTTTTTGCGAGCCGTCGCCCGCCTCTCTGCCTCTTTTTCGCCGTCGGTAGGGAACCGCCCCTTGTCGAAGGCCGTCCCTGTGGCCCCGCCGGAGGCTTGGGCGGAGGCGTAGTTGTCACTGTGTGCTACTTTTGACCATAATTCGCAACGCCTCCGGCGTTCTTTCATGGTTTTTTCGTCATTGACGTCGTCCTTGAAGAAAACGGGGACACAGCCGGGGAAGGCCTCGAGGCCAGCCTTCATCCTGCTCCGGGCTTTATCGGGGCCGTCAAGGAGCAGTCGAGGAGCAAAACCGCTCAGATCACCTAGCTTGCATCGTCCGCTCGCATGCTGGATTGCCAAATCAAATTTTCTCTCTGATATTTCTCTCCCGTCCGACTGCATTGCACGTGTGCGGAGAATCTCGATGGCCACCATGTCTGCCCTTAGCCGCTCTGCATCCATTATCCAAAACGCCGGGTTTAGCAGTATTGGCAGGATGGCCTCTGCGGTCTTGTCCATGTGCCCGAGGGCGACAGTGCAGCAGACGCCTACGACGGCCGCAGAGTTGGTCGGCTGCAGGACCCTGTCAAAGAGGGCCGTCGCCGCTTCCTTGCCGTTCTTGATCTGGCTATCAAGCCACACCTCCAGCGCCATCAGGGCCGATGCCACCAGGTTGGAGGCTCGGGGGGCGTGGCCGCCCCATGCGAACGCGTATTCGTCGCCGTAGACGTAGACGGGGCCGGAATCGAGGCTGACGGTCTGGGGCACCGGGATGCGCGGGGGTTGAAGAGGGCCACCCGCCTCCCGTGCCCTGCGCCACTCGCCGGTGACGTGGTTCAGCAGATTGTGCACGAGCGCCAGGCCGTGCTCTGGATGGAATGCCAAAAAGGGAAGGAATGGCCCCTCATGCGGAGAGGGCAGATCGGTCCACCCGTCGTCGCATATTTCCGGTATGTCTTTGAGCGGCCCAAGGGAGTCAGGGCCTGTGCACATGGCGCGGGACAGGACGTCGACCGCAACGCCTGGCAGGAACTTGCAGAGGTACGCCCAGCCGTATTCTTTGGTCAATCCCCGCTTGAAGTGCTCATTGCCGACGATGGAGGGGCTACCCGATATGAACTTCTTTACCAGATCCGGCGCGGAGGCGGACGAGTACATGATTGTTGCAGCGACAAGGCCTTTGATCTCGTCCGATTCGCCGTAGTCCCGGCCGAGGATCGCCTCGCCGCCGCGCAGCCAGCCCGCATGCTGTACGGCATACCCTGCGATGCGCCTTTTCAGATCGTGGTTCGCTCCGTTGCGCGACCACCAAGCGGCCGTCCTTATGAACTGGGCAATGGCCGCACCGCCAAGGCCCTCCATGTTGTCCAAGGCGAACGAGAGGACGGGCGCAAACCTCTCGTCCCTAGGAAGCTTGTAGTACGCAGGATGCAGGCCCGGCTCCACAATGCCATGCTCCTTTGCGGCCAGAGCCCAGTACGGGTTATCCCTCAGAAACGCGCTCGGCAGCGCCGCAAGCAGCTTTGCCAAGAGATCCCCGCCGTTCCTCAGAAGGACGCCGGAGATGGTGCCCAGGTTTGACCAGGCGACATCAGAGTCGGCCGCCCCGAGCAGGCACTCGCGCGCCCAGACGTTCCTGTTCCCTAGATGCCGACAGTCCTCAAGGAGGGCATTCCACTCGTCCACCGAGGCGTCCGCCTCTAGCATCTTGGCGGCGCATATCCGCAGCGGGCGGACCAGCCTGCGGGTGTTCGCGCTCCCCTCAAAGAGGGAACGGCGCGGCCGCGCCCACTCGATCATCCTCGCCAGTGCATAGTCCTCGATCACGTCGTGCGCAAAGGCGAGGCGGTTGCCGACTATTCTTGCAAGCCCGTCCGTCAAGAGGCCGTCGACCGCGTCTGGGTCTAGATCGTGCGGGTCCGCGGGCGGGAGCCCCCTGTACGCCCGCTTCGCCATGTCGACCAGGATCTTTTCCCTGTCTCGCCCATGCCCCCTTCCCTCGCGCATCCCGACGCGCCGCAGGACTGCCTCGTTCCAGAACAGGTCAAAGAGCCGCCCCTCGCCGACGGCCCCGGGCACGCCCTCGGAGGTGGCTGGCAGCCATCTTGCGATCATGTCCAAGTACCCCGGAAGTAACAGGAGTGCGCCAAGCCGTCCCCTGATGGCGCCGCCGAGCTGCGGCAGCTGCCGGCACACCTCGCCGATCTCCTCGTCGGTGAGCGGATCGACTTCCAGAAGGGAGGGGCGGACGCCGCCGCACCACTGCGCGATCGTCCCCGCCACGGCCTTCATCTCCGTGTTCCTAGATGTCGCTATGATTTTCCACGCCGCGCCTTTGTCCGACGCAGCCGACGCGGTGGCCCTTGCGTTGTAGTCCGATATGGCAACGAGCAGGCCCTTGGCAACCTGCGCCTTTTTGGGCTCATACGAGACGCGGTCTAGGCCGTCGATGACTACGTACCGATGCGGGGCCGTTCCGTGCGTCTCAAGTATATCCTCCAGGCTGGAACGCACGCCGAGCGAGGTGAGAAGCGCCTCTGGGCTGCCACTACCACCGAGGTATTCCGTCCCAAAGAACATTACCGTGCCCCTGCCCGACATCTTCTCTGCAAACAGCCTGGCAAGGGCAGACTTTCCGGCGAACGGCTCGCCGTGGATTATCGTCACTGCGCTGGTTTTGACAACCTCTTCAAGCCTCTCTAGGAGGGGGGCGCGATCCAGTGCGACTTTATTCCCTACCGCCTTTCCGATTCCCGCCATGACGGTGCGCGAGTGGGCGTCGAGGCGCCCCGCATCCGCCCCGGTCCCTGCGTGGCCGGCAAGGTCAAAGGCGGAGAGCCGCCCCCTCAGGGCCGCCGGTCCTATGGATCCGCCCGTTGACGCCAGGTCGGCCGCCACCCCCCTGAGGGCATCGAAGAGCTTTGCCGCCTCGCCCCCGCCCGGCTCTGCTAGAGCCCTGCGGCACATTTCCACTGCATTGGTGTAGCCGGCGGCGTCAGGGCCGTCCATGTCGAGCTCGATCAGGTGTAGGAGCCTGAGGAATCTCCACATGTCGTCGTCTGTCGCTTCCGATCCGGAGGACTCTGTGACCGTGCCTTTGATGGAGTTGGCAAATTCGAGCCGGTGCTTGGAGTGGCCGCCGTCCTTTAGGCTGCCCCAGAAGGCGGCGCTGTCCGCGCTGTCGCGCGCCATTTCGGGGACGAGGAGGCGGTGGCGGTAGGAGTCGCCGGGGACGGGGGACATCACTATCCCGAGCAGGTCGGCGGACCGGTCAAATGCGATGCCCTCGCCGCCGATGAACATCTGCCAGCATTCGGCGATCACGCCCCTGAAGTCGGACGACGCGCCAGGCCGCAGGCCGTGCTTTACCTGGAGCGACAGCTTGTGCGCGCCGCCGTCCCTGTCGAATGCGACTACGAGGTCGTCGAGGAGGTGACCGGCGGGGCGGCGCTGGAAGCGGACCTCGGTTATTGTGCCGGCCGCCCCCGGCGCGCCTTCCCCGCATGCCATAGCGGCAAGGTACACCGCCGCTACCTTGCGCTCGTACTCGTACCCCCCGCCCCCCGTGGAGAACGGGCTTGCCTTGGCCCCGGCTCCCATGCGAGGGCGTGGCAGGGCGGCTATTTGTGTCTGTTGCGGAGCTCCATTCTGCGGGCGGGGCCTTGCGGGGGGGCGCGAAGCAGAGTTGCGAGGCTTGGAGGCGGCCGCGCGGTAGCATCCCCGCACGGTTGCGCATGCGTCTCAATTGAACGATGCCCTTGGACATCCCGCGCCGGCTAGCCGCGGCAGAGATAATGGACGGGGGCCCGTCCCACGAATGGACGGCGTATCAGGGGCATGCCGGCCCGCATCTGCGGCAGAACCGCTTGTCGCACGCACACCCGGCGCTGCCCATGGGCGTGCGCACGCCGACGCGGTACTCAGCCGACTCCCCCATGGCCTTCCGCGGGGGCCGAACAGGCTGCGCAGGCGCGAGGCACGCCGCGGGCCAGGGCCTTGACATCCCCTCAAGGCTTGGCACACAAGCTGAGCGCGCCGGTGGACGGGTGGGCATCTATCACAACTGAAACGACCGCCTGCCGTGCTCCCGTGTTGTAAGCGTCCTGCGGGCGCAGTGCAGGCGGGCTACATTGCACCTTGCCTGCCCGTAATACCAGCCGGTAGTATACCGTGGCGTCTCGCAAAAACCTCGGCCGGTGCATGGTACCAGCCAGCGTCTGCCAACGGCATGCAGGGGTTGCGGCCGATCTCCCCCCCTCCCATGTGCCCTATTTGGCTCGACAGAGTGCGATGCAGAACGGCTCAGACCGAAAGATTCAAAAAGTAAGAGCCAGCGCGGCGCTGTGGCGGCAGGGCGACATCAGCCCCTCTGCCCATATCGCTCGACCCTGTCGCCTGCCTAGGCAAGATGCCAGGCCGAAGGCGCGAGCGCGGCGTCCTAGACGGGGCGCCCAACAGTCATGCAAGCCGCCGGAGACGGTTCGTCAATCAGGGCGCGGTGGAGTGTGCCCCCGCACAGGACACGTTTTTTTCAGGCAAGGCATGGGCTACAGCGCGACACGGCGCGGTGGCACCTGCCGCCACTGCCATAACGAGTCGGCCTGGCGGCAGTTCGACTCGTCAGTGCCCATACTACCGCGCATACTTCCAGCCTCCCCGACATGTACACGTCGGGGGCCAGACCGCGCGGCACGGTACAATCGCCAACGACGCAGCAAGGCAGATGATGAGAAAAATATAGGTGGGACAATTTGTTTGTCACCATTGCATCATTCAGTCGCAGATGCATGCCAAAAAACACATCAAGATGATGTGGTCATTGGGCTACATCATTTTGTAGACTGAGTCGACTACTAGCAACGATGCCTTTGCGCGTCGAATGCGGTATTTTGTCATGCGGTTCAACACCCCCTGCCCCCCGTCGCCCGCCATACTATATAAAGCCTTCAGTGACATCCGGTAAATGGGGATAACCTACGAAAATGAATAAGTCATGACTATGGTGGATCAACGAAAATACTACACAACTCAACTATCCTAATGGGCAAGATCGTGTAACGGTTTGTGGATCCCAAAATATAGGTAATTGGTTTAGATAGCAAATGCATGGAATGCATGAACGGCGGGAATGTGGGGATTGCTGGGAACATCCGAGGGATCTGGGTGGCGGGAATGTGGGGATTGCTGGGAACATCCGAGGGATCTGGGTGGCGGGAATGTGGGGATTGCTGGGAACATCCGAGGGATCTGGGTGGCGGGAATGTGATCATGTTGAAAATGCCGGAAACGTGGGTGACGGGGCTACCGCGTGCGGCGCAGGCAGGATGCCGTGCGGTGACAGGCACCCGCACATCACGGCCGCATTGCACAGGACGCGCGGAACGTCCGAGCGCCTCGCCGGGAACACCGGCAATGCGCTGCCACAGGCAGCGCGGAGATGTGCCGGTGCCTGCAGCAGCCGCGAGCCGCCCGCTCCCAGCCGTCGGCACAAATCCGCAAGCTATTAAGGTTCGGCAGGACGGGCGCCGGCAATGCTCGTCTCTACAGTCCAAGCGTCCACAGGAGGCAATAACTCACTGGCCGCCCATCTCAAAGGCCGCCCCGAGGCAGGGAGCTGCTCGAGCCGCCGGCCGAAATGGCGCGCGATGGGTAGCCTCAGCGGGTGCGGCGGAAGTCTGCCGCGGATGCGGCCGAGCGAGGGGGGCCTGGCGGCCGCGCCGCCGGCCGGGTGCGGGTGACGAAGGCGTGGATACGTGGACGGATTACATTCACAGGGGGTCGCGGGAGGCGCGCGTGCGCAGCCTGGGCTTTGGCGGCAGGGAGATTTTAACGCCGGCCTATTTTCCGTCCGTTTCAAGCCTGTCTCTGAGAATGCCGTGTCGGTCCGCGGTAAAAGTGTGCAAGGACGCAGGCTATCCGCAGATGCTGGTATCCGCGTATGATCTAGGCGGGATGGGCGCGCCAATCCTCGAGATGCTGTGCGAGTACGCCGAGAAAGGCGTCCTGCTTGTGGACAGCGGCGCGTTCGAAGCACACTACTCGGGCGGGAAGTGGGGCTTTGACCGCTACGAGCGGTGCATCAAGGCAATCCCCTGCTCCATCTACGCAAGCTACGACACAATGCCCAGCGCCCAAGACACCTACGACGCCATGCTGGACAGCGCATGCGACTCTCTTGGACGCTCCTCCGGCATCCGCCCCGAAAGCAGATGCATGGCAATACTGCACGGGAGTAGGCCCGACGAGACGGTCAGGATGGCAAAGGACATCAGCGCGGGCGGCGAGCCGCGCATGTATGCGGTGCCCGAGAGGGAGATGGGGAGCACTATAGGCAGCAAGATCAGGACCACTGCAAAGATACGCAGAATACTGACCGGCCGGGATCCCGACAACATACTGCACGTGCTAGGATGCGGCGACCCCGTGCTGATGGCCTTGCTGTCGTACGCCGGCGCAGACACCTTTGACAGCGTCGACTGGTCGAGGTGGGCGATCGATCCCTCGACGTACGAGTGGGTCGGCATTGACCGCCTCGAGTTCATAAGGTGCGAGTGCCTTGCATGCCTGGATGGCGACACAACCCGCATGCAGAGTCGGGCGCTAGAGCACAACCTGCTGTTCTACAGCGAATTCATGGCGCGGCTGAGGGACGCGATTCTGGCGGACCAGGACTTCGGCTCGATCGGACTCGGCGTTGACAGCGAGGCACTGGCACGCCTGTCCAAGTGCTTTAGGGACGGGGAGGCTCCCGCATGACGGCCACGTCCGGCGCCTCCCGCCTAGGCGCATGCTCAGCGGCGAGCGGGGGCGCGGCGCCGAAAAGAGGCGGCAGGGGGGCGCGGCGCGGCGCTTCGCATGTAGGCAGGCGGGGGCGGCCGAATGCCGGATCGCGGAGGTCGCGGTCGGGGCGGAGTTCGGGCCGGCCGCCAGGCGGCCGAGGGGGCGCACCTACAGCGGGAGGCCGAAGGAAGCAAGGCTCCGGCCGCGCTCGAGTGCGGATGCGGCAGGGGGGCGCGGGCGGCAGGGCGCTTTGGAATGAGGGAGCGGGAAAGAGGGGGCGGCCGTCGGATCCGGTGTGCGCTGGTGCGGCGGCCGAGTGCCACTATTGCACGGCGCTGCCCGCCCTGTGGAAGGGATCGCTCGCCGCAAGGAGGCAAGAAGCATCCCAGGGATGCGGGCGCGAGAGGGGGCACCGGCGATCTGTCCGGAGCCGACCAAGGAGGGGGCGGCTATGAGGATCGTCTGCCTCACGTCGGGTGGGGTCGACTCTACAGTCATGCTTCACGTGCTATCAAGGCGCAACGAGGTGGTTCCGCTGTTCGTCGACTACGGGCAGAGTGCCGCGCGCCGGGAAAAAAGGGCGGCCGTCGCGGCGTGCGCGCCGCTGCGGCTGCGGCCCGCAGTGGTCGGAATCCGCGGGCTGCGCGCTACACGCGCCGCGTGGGCGCACGAGGCGGCGGGCAAGCGCCAGGCCCCCGAGGCCCCCGGCGTGACCCCCTCCAGCCCGTACTTTCCCAAGCGGAACATGCTCCTGCTGTCCGCATCGGCGGCATTCGCGAGGCTCAACTCGTGCAGGGTTGTCGCGATCGGGGTCATTGGGGGGACGGGGTACGGGGACCAGACGGAGGGGTTCGTCAGCAGCGCACAGTCGGCGCTCTCGGCCGACGGCGACATTGCCGTAATGGCCCCCCTTGAGGGCATGTCCAAGATAGAGGTTGCGCGCCTCGCAAGGAGCAGCGGCGTAGCGCTGGGAGCCACATACTCGTGCGACAGGGGAGGGGAGAGGCACTGCGGCAGATGCGACGGCTGCAAGGATCGGCGCGCGGCGCTGAACGAGGCGAGGCGGGCATGATCCGGGCGCCCCTGCATCGGCGGGCTGCCAGCGCACGCGCTGACTTGGCGAAAGGTCCGGGCCCGTGATCCCGGTGGCGGGAATCGCTCTACGTACGAGGGGCAGAAGGGCCAGAACGAACCCCGGCGCAGCCCCATGCGTGTGGCTGGCGCGGACAGGCGGCCATGCAGGTGTGGGGAACGGCTTGAGAGATCCAGAAGGTTGGTGTGCAAGACGCATGGTGTTTGATGCGCCCGCATCGACAGAGATCAAATCGCGGCGGGCCTTGCCGCGCCCGGCGCCGTATGCGGCGATCCGGAGCGGCGGGCCCAAGCGGAGGAAGGGCCGGCATTCCTGGCCGCTGCGCCCCTCCGGCGCCACGGAGCCACTGCGCCAGCGCTACAAGGAGAAAAATCGAGCATGCTGGGCGTCACGGCGTAGGCATCGCCGCAAGGCCGATGGGCAAGGGGGTTCGGCAAGACAGGCACGGGCACCGTCCTAGCCGTGTCGGGCCCAGGCACGGCATCATGTGGGCGTCCCGCCGCACATGCCGCCCTTCCCGGTGTGCACTACTCCAATGCCTTGGCGATCTGCTTAGCGTTCCACGGTATGACCTTGTCTCCGTGCTTGCTGATCGCGGTAGGCACCTTGTGATCCACGTCGCTGTGCATTCTCACCCCTACGACTTTTTTGCCTTGCCTGTGCGCCTCTTCAATCTCCCATGCGACCGATTTGCTCTTGTGGGTGTGCTCCCCTATGGCCACTATCATGGCGCTTGTCTGCTCTAGTTTTTCTGCCACCTTTTGCTTCCACTTTGTCTCGATCCGCTCCTTGACGGAGTAGTCCCTAAAACGGAACGGGAATCTCTCATCCTTTGCCTGGCTGGCCAGCAACCGAACCTGGCGCTTGTCCTCATCGACATCAAAGCTTACGAAGACATTGCGCTGCTCAGAGACCCTCTTCCGGGTGGCATCCTCCCTTGCCCTGACTTCGCGGCGCAGCTCATCGGCGCTCTTGGCATGAAATTGGTCAAGGCCTAGGCCACCTGCGCCCATGCGCCGGGCCGACCAAAGGCCGGTTTTTAAGTCTTGCCATCGGCCTGTCAGGATCTAGGCCCCACGCATGACGCCTGCGACAGGGCCTGCGGCGAGGCGAAGAGCCACCGCGAGCGGCAGTCCAAGGCATGGCAGCCTGCCGCCGCGGAATCGGCATGCCTGCCGCCGCTTGAGGCCCAGCTCCCTCACGCGGCAGCTTGCACCGGCATCCTGTTGAACCACTCTCCCTCATACATCACGGATCCACAACCCAGCCGACGCCGTACGGTAGCGGGCGCCTTGTTAGCGACGGCCCAGCATTTTGCAAGGCCCGCGGGGTGGCCCAGGAAGCAGGCGCCTCAGGGAGTCGCCCCTGCAGACAAAAGACTGGGGTACAGGGCGTATATTACGTAAAGCGCATACAGAATGATGAAGATTGCGGGCGTCACCAGCTCGCCCATTGTCAACTCCCTGTATCTAGAGCTCCCTCGCTTTAGAATGTTCCATTCCCTGCTGTAGAGGTCTAGGGGCAGGGTTTTCTCGACATCTAATGCGACGCTCCACTTTGCCTTGGCCAGCGATCGATACGACAGGATCGTGACCAGCCAGTTGCCTCCAAGCACAAGCCCGATTACGCCCGCTGGCACCCAAAGGGGAGATGGCCCGCTCAGGGGAAACAGCCCCGCCAGCATCGCCAGTGCGGCCGCAAGGGCCGCATTGGCGCTGAGGTAGAAGTTGTTGGTGTGGGCGCGCAGCCGTTCTCGGCGGCCTATGTCGTCGACGTACATGCGGTACTGCTCAAACGCCCTGTCTTCGTCTCCCGCCCTGCGTCCTGCCGCATCCCGCGCGGACGCGTCTGGCTTTGGTGGATCGCCGGGCATGAAACAACACTACGATAGCTCTTGGCAGATTAGATCGACGTCCCAGTTGATGACCTTCAAGCCCTTTAGTGCGGACGGAAGGCCGTGTCCTGCATCGGGGCAGAGTCGAGCCCCCAGAATTTTCATGTTCAGGGCCTGGGCCGCTTTGATCTCCCAGTCGACTACCGTGCTCTGGTGCGTCCACTCCCCTACGACCACAATCACTGCCCTGGCCTGCGACACCTTCTTGCGGATTTCCTCCCGAAGGTCTGGAGACGGCAGCTCTCCTGCAGGATAGTCCCTGTATGCGAATGCAAGCCGCTCGTCTTTAACCTCCGAGACAAGCCGCCTTACGTCCCGCTCGTCGCGCGCATCAAAGCTGAGAAAGACAGGCCTTCTGGACGCGCGCTTGCGCGCATCCTCCGCGCGCGCGTCAACCACGGCGCCTGCCTCCGCCCCGCCCCTATCCGGCTGGGCGTTGTTCTGATCGCCCCCAGGTCTCCCCACGCCGGCAGGCCGGCAGACCCCCCTTATAGACGATGGTCACGGTAGGGGCGTGCTTCCGATGGGCGGACGCGCCAATTCTGGCTCCAAGAAGTCCATGTGAGCGTTCGTTTGCAATGTCCAAAGCGAGACCGGCACGTCACGATGCCCTGTGCCTGAAGGTGTGCTGGCCCGCATTGTCGCAAACCGCCTGCTCTCGCCTACGAGCCTAAGTCGAAGGTAGGACGCAGCAGCAGCCACATCCCAGAAACGCTCCGAAGGCCTAGACCGTAGCGTGGATTATAGTGTCGGCGGATGGGCGTCGCGGTCTAGGCAAATGCAGTCAGACAGCCCAGGTTCTAGCCCATGTGCATAGTTTGCTGGTGCCGGCGCGACGCAGCGGGCCCTCTCGCGCCGATTTTGAGCGGTTCAAGCGCCGGCGCGCCGGCAACCACGCGTTGCCTTGCCGCGTTCGGTCGGGATGCCCAGTGCCAAATGCTGTAAAGCATTTTCAGAGCCCAGCTTCCGCATCCCACAGTTGAACATATTCTAATACCCTGTTCGCGATTTTGTGAGATGTGTCTGAATCAAGGCTTTCCTGTATGACGAGTATCCTGCCACGTCCGCTGCCGTCGTCGTTGCGCAGAAAAAGGTCGCTTGTACTGCCAGGTGCATCAATCAAGACAATATCCGTGTATTCTGGCATGCTCTTTTCGATTGTGTTTAGAGCGTCGGGATCCACGACAATGAGCAGCTTTCCAGCGTCAAGCAATTCTTTGAATTTGGCTGTAATGTACACGTCTCGGAGCGAAAAGCCTACCACAATGCATGCGTCAGAAAGCCCCAGGGCGGTGGAAAACGCCTCGAATGTGGTGTTATAGGGTTCGTCGTCAATGAACTTGGGGGATCTTGACGGGTATATGAGCAGATTGCCGTAGTTTTTGTCGCGGGACAGTTCCTCGCTTTCGTTTTTCACTATTCCACCCATCGCAAGGTTGCTCCTCCACGTAAGCGATCCGTGCAGCTTGTACAGGCGGACACGGCGGGTGCCCTCCTGTTGATCTTCGTCGCTGAACACATTCCCCGGCGGGTAGGGCCAGCCAGTCCAGACATACTTCCCGCCCGAAGGCACAAACCCGTCCACTAGCTCGATTTGGGGGTCTGCGATGTCGCAGTACTGCTCCACGCTTCGATCATAGTTGGTGGTAAAGATGTTGACGGTTTTGCTCAGCCCTTCCAGCATGGCAACCAGCGGGCCAAGCGTGTGTTGAAGGGCGTCGTTATACTCGTGGTTCCACGCATAGGCCTCGTATAGCTCGTTTACTAGAACATGGTATGCGTTATATATAATATTAATCTCATTTTTAACTTGATTGTTGTACTCGGCATAAAATCTCCCCCCGTCGTTCTGTGCCAGCGCGGCTAGATCCTCCACTACGCTGAAAACGGCCTCGACATCCTCGTGCTGGGGTGAAGACAGTACAGCATGCCAGATGTCGCCCCGCTCTGTCTGTTGGAGCAGGGCATCTTTGAAGGCCTTGGTCGTCGGCTTGCCGTACGGAGCAGACGCACCCGCGCCTAGGAACAACGAAGCGTTCACGAATCGGCGGGCGGGGGGCGGCATATCAAGGTTCGCTCTGGCGTGACCGTCCCAATGGCAGGAGTGCAAGCCCCTAGCAACATGTGCGCCGCCCTGCGCGCTTCGACGGCGCCATGGGCTGTCGGACGCAGGCCCCTAGCCTTAGGTTCAGGGCGCTGCGGCCAGGCTTGGGCATCCTGCACCCGCCTCCTGCGCCGGCGCCTCGCGCATAGATCGGCAGGGGCGGGGTCATGCCGCCCGCTGCGGGCCCGTGCGAGGCCTGCAGGGTGGGACCGCAGGGGACGAACAATTGACGGCCGCAGGGCGGCGTCGACGCCTCACCGCTCCCACGCCCCGCGGGCGCTCTGCCTGCGCAAAAAGCGGCGGACATCCATGCGGGTGCCCAGGCGCACAATGCACGGCCATCAAGGCCGCCTCCATTTGAACGAAAAATTAGTAATTCTAATCAATAATAGTGCTTAAATACAACCTGGATGGAACCCGATGCATGATCGAGATGGCAGCGGCAGGATTGTTGCTCTGCACAAACGGGCTTGCCGCATTGGAGCCGCATGTGCAGCAGATTCTGGGCGTAATTGCTGGCTGGGATGCCCATACGCTTGCCGGCAACCTGGCAGTGGCGTGGATGCTCTGCCGCGCCTGCAGGAAGACGCTGGGGATGGTGCGCCGCTGCGCCTTCTGTGCGCGCCGCTCGTCAGGCGCCAGGCGCGCCCGACGCCACGCCGGATGCGGGCGTGGGAAGAGGCGGCTCCCGCGATTCAAGAAGAGGCGGAGGAACGTCCCCGGCTCCAACAGGGATCGTCGCGGCAAAGGCGGCGGCCGCGTCGCGTGACGCGTGCCATCGCCTTTTTTGTTCATGGCGGACGGGAAGAGTCCCCCGGCACGCAGCCCGCCGACGGCTGGACGGATCGCGGTTCCGCAGCGGTTCGCAGGACGACTCCTTGCAAGGAGGCGGGGGATGACGGCCCGGGCCTGCCTGCAGGGCCCGCGGGGACGGCAAGGGCGCGGATGCGCAATGCAGTTCCAATCTGGCCCGAAGGCGTGCTGTGGGGGCGGCAATCGAACGTAGCGGCAGTCCGGCGGTGGCGATATGCCCCTTGTGATCTGCCCCCTGTCGGGGATGCCGCTGGTGGCGCCGATCGAAGCGGCTATAACGAGTGCGTGGGGGACTGGGCAGAAGGCTGAAATGATCGCGATAGAATGCTGCGGCGTCCAAGCGAGCAGGGGGCGTGACCCGCACGGTCTGGATCCCTGTTCGCTACCGTCGTGGTGGAGCCGGTCGCAGAAGAGCCTGCCATAGGACTGCCCGTCATAGACACCGAGTGCGGGCGCTGGATCCACGGGATCAACCGCATGGCGGCAGAGGCAGAGGCCGGCGGCGACAGCTTTCTAGGGGGCGGCTTTGTGCAGGGTCCCAGCATGGCCATTGCGATCGACAAGCCCCGCGTCTCTGCCAGCACGTCAATCGACGCGGGCGGGCGGATAGAGCACATGAGCGAGTACAGGGGCGTGGACGAGTCGGGGGCGGTGTGCTTTCCGCTCATCCGCCACCGCCGTCGCGCTGGGACCGTGATCAAGATTGCGGGAGAGGTGATGCTGCGGCACGGGTACGTCGGCAGGTCCAGGGTGGTCATGAACATCGCCTGCGCGCGCAAGAGCCGCATCATGACGGCTAAGGGGTACTGCTTTTACCGGATGTTGGAGAGCGTCGACAGCAAGGCCTGCCTTGGCTTCAACACGCAGCACGCCTGGGTGTTTACAGGCAGGGAGTTGAGGGACGGTGGCGAGGACATTGCAGGGAGTCGAGCAGACGCATTTTTGACGCTGTACCGGGAGCAGGGCGAGTGGGTCAGGGAGGACGGGACGCCCGTGTGACGGCGCCCGCGCTACTAGCCCGGGCGCTGGCGGGGCGGCGTGCTAGCATGTGGGGGGGCGCAGGGGCAGGGCTCCGCGAGCACTCCGATCCTGCCCCTCTATCAGGCGGTCTTCCTGTCCATGAGGTAAAGTTGACCGTGGTCCATAAAATGTCGAGGTAGGGCATTCGCAGAGGGCCCGTAGCTACAGGCAGGTAGTGCCAAGGATCCCGCGTGTACGGTTGCCCGCAGCGTCAGCAGGCGCGGCGGGCCTGGTCACTAAAAAAATTACTAAAAGGATTAATTAGCAAGATCTTATTTAGCAACCTTCCACCCGAATCAGCGTAAGGCAAAATGGACAGAAGGAAACCGCGCGGCACGGCAGCTCCAAGCAGGAGCGAGCTTCGCCTGCTGGTGCTCAGAGCGCTTGCTGGGGGCAGCCCTGTCGGGCTGCCGAACCTGGCAGCCGGCACGGCCGTCTCGTGCTCTGGGCAGGATGCGGGAACCCTCAACGCCTACCTGGCGGGGGCGGGAAGAAAGAAGATGGACGGAATCGTAGAGCTGGCCGCCAACGACTTGGCGCGGGCGGGGCTTGTGCGACTCACGCCCGCCAACGACATGCGGATCAGCGCGGACGGAAGGGCGCTGTTGGAGGCAACGGACGAGACGCTAGGCAGGACGAATGCGGCGGGGGGACGAAGCAGGATGCGGTCGGAGATAACCGATGCGCTTCTATGCGAGCTGAGCCCCGCGTATCAACGGTGGCAGAGCGGGCCGCCGCCGGCCGCGGTGGATGAGCTGCCCCGCAAGGCGGAGGGAAGACCCGAGGAGGCATGCGGGATATTCGCCGCGATCGACATGCTTGGAACCAAGGAAGCGTGGAGGAGACGCGGTCAGATAGAACTCCAGAACTTGTGGAAAGATTTGGTGGACTATACTAGGCAGGTTCTGCGGCCCGAGGACGGGTTTGACGTCACGACATGGTCCGACACGATAGTGGTCATGGGAAGCGGCCGCACCACCGCCGACCTCTTGAAGGCGTTCGGCATGGCGTCGTGGCGGATAGTGGCCAAGAGCATGCAGGACAACGTGCCGGTGCGCGGCTGCGTTGCGGAGGGGGGCTACTGCACGGGCACCGAGAGCCTGGTCCTCGGTGAGGCCGTGGACGAAGCCATCGAGTGGTACGAGCGGGCGCAGTGGATCGGAATAATGGCGACGCCGAGCGCTGTGTCTGTACTGAATAAAATGGAAAAAATGGATGCGGTGGGGCTAGACGCCATGCACGAGTACTATGCAAGGTACGACATACCGTCGAAGACGGGCGCGGATTCGGCATGGGCCGTCAACTGGCCGAGGCAGTGCGAGGCGACCGGCGAGGGCGGAGGGGCGGAGGGAATGATGCAGATCGTCAAGGACGGCTTGAGAAGGTCTCCTGACGAAAGGGCGGAGCGTAAGTGGCTTAACACGGGAAAATTCTGCGACAGTGTGATCCGCGGCTGGGATCCGTACAGGAAGTGGGAATCGCCTGGGCGTCCTGAATATAACCTCGGCTGGTCCGGGTCCGCGAGCTTGGCGGCTAGTTCCTAGGTCTCAAAACCAAGGCGGGCGGCAGGGTGCCGGCCTGTCCAGTGGCAGGGCTAGTCCGGGCGCTCCATTGCGGCAAGCAGGGCTAGCACCTCGGGCCATCCGGCCGCCGCGTATATGTCCAGTACGTCAAGGCAGCGCCGCCACTCGCTGTCGCCGGGATGATACAGCTCGATCATGCCCGATATGATGTTGGTTGTGCACTGTGCAAGGGCCGGCTGGTGGGACAGGTCTGGCCGGCTGCCCGCAACCGCCTCCAAGCAGGACAGGGCCACCTCGGGGATCGCATGCCAGTGCGCCTCAAGGAATCGAACGGCGTGCTCGGCCGTCTGGAGATCAAACTGCCCGCGGCCGAACAGCGATGCTAGTAGGCCCAGGTGTGGCGTAACCTTCCTTGCGTAGGCGTGACTGCCTGCGTGTGCATCGTCGTTGCCGTCAATGCCGTTGAACGCAAAGAACACGGCCTTTGACCGCACGACGTCCGGCCCCGCCTCGATCATCCTGTAGAGGAGGTCAAGGGCGGCGCCCTGGTGGTCAGGGCTGGACAGGTACGGCTTTAGCGCAAAGGGCATGTCAAGACGGATGTCGCGGAACTTGACTTCGGCCGCGACCCGGTCCAGCAGGGCGGCGGCGCGCGGATCTTTCTTTTCCAGCGCAAGGTAGAGGAGGAAGTTGGTGGTGCCCGGCATCGGCGGGCCTCCCGCCACAAGCATGTTCTCTATTACCGCAGAGGCCTGCGCGGGGTCCTTGTTTATGACAGCGTCAAAGCGATCGCCTAGGAAGAAGCGGACGCGAAAGTCCGGATCGCGGCTGTATTCCAGCAGTATTGGGTACGCCAGGTCGTAGCGGGCTGGGATGAGATGCGCCAGGCCGCGTGCGATGCCTCCGCGGACCAGGTTGGAGGGGTCTTTCGACAGCTCGCGCAGGGCATTCTCTGTGGCCTCGCCGCCCCGCATCGCGACAAGTCGTGCAATGCACAGCGCGGCCAGGCTGCGCACGCCCGGGTGATCGGCCAGGAACTTGGACGGCTCATCCGCCACGTCACCCTCAGGATCAGGATCCCTGCTGCTCTCCAGCAGGCATTGCTCTACCATGGGCAGGAGTCCGGCATCGATTGCGTCGCTGGGGCTTTCTAGGTAGGAGGCAATCGATTCGAGCAGTGCAATCCTGCCCTTACGATCCTGCCCTTTGCCAATCATTGAACGGATCGTATCTTCGGGGCTTTGCAAGGGCACGTCCGGATCGGGTATTTTATGAAATTTAAAGTCCTGCGGCAACAGGGGCTGCCGGTCGGCAGCAGCTCGCGGGCGGTGTGCCTTGACAAGCTCCAAGTGCTCGCCTCCGAGCATGTGCTCTGGAAACACCGCCAGGAACTGCGCCCGCGCCCGGCCGCTCCGCAGCTTGACCGACCTCATCCTGTCCTCTGGAGACTCGTCCGCTCCCAGGGCCGCCAGTATGTAGTCTGCCTCCTCGGGGGAGAACATTCCACCGGGCGCGTCGGCGAGCAGCTGCGCCCTCAGCCTATCTGCATCCTCCTCGGTCGGCCCGGGCTCGCCCGCAGGCGGCTGGTTGGACTTCATTATGGCCCCCAGTATCCGCGACAGCTGGGCGCCGTCAAGCGCCCCCGCAATGCTGCCGATCGCTCCCTTGATGCTCGCCTGCATCGAGTGCAGCTCATAGACGCGGGGGTCGGACAGCTCGTCGACTAGCCTGTTCAGGTGGGAGGCTCCGCGGAGCGCCATGCCTTCGATGAGCATGGAGCGGAAGGGGGCCATGTGGCTGGCGGCAAGCAGGAGCGCAAGCCTGTCGAACTCGGCGCCGTCGCACTCCTCAAGGTGGTGCCGCACTGCCGAGACGACAGCGCCCTCTGGCATTAGGATGCGCTGGAATGCGTCGAAGTGGACATCGAACAGTGCGCTTGGATCGGAAGGAGCTGCCGCGCGGGTGCGCTCGGCGGCCTGCACCGCGGCCTTGATCATTGTGCCGGGGTCGTCTTTTAGCATGTCCGGAAACATGCGTTCAAGGCTCCACTTTATCATTGCATTGTCTTGTACAGGATTGCCCATAAAACGCATCGAGCCGGCGTCTGCCATGACGGTCGGCTCGCTGGATGTCTCTTCGTACGCGAGTAGGTTGGCGAACATATCGGGTACCGAGCCTGGAGTGGTACGCAACAGCCCGGGCAGCAGCTGCGCTACCCCGGAGCGCACCTTTACATCGGCAGACTTTGACGCCTCCTTTAGCCATGTCACCTTATCTTCCGCGTCGGCCTTAGCCATAGACTCTACCGCTTGTCGTCGCGCAGTGCCGTTCTGGTTGTTCTCTGCGATGAGCCTTAGAAGGTGAAACGCGCTCGGATTGGCGCCCGAAGCGGCCGACGCCGCCACTACCCGTACGTAGCCAACGATAAAGGCCCCGTTCGGGTTGTCCTTGTCGCCGGCCCAGTCTTTTAGGAATGTGTCTCCCCACGCGCCGAGCCAAAAGGCATTTTTCTTCATGGCGGCCTCAATAAGAAAGTGCCTTTGCAGCATGGCCTGTTCGGTCAGCAGCTGGCCCACCCCATTGTAGCCGGCCGCGCTGCCGTCGCTCACGCGCGCCAAGGCCGCGGCGGCGGCCATCTTCCAATAGTGCTTGAGGCTGGAGCGGAGGATTCCCGCGGTGAGCTTGGAAAACTCTCGGGGCGACCTTTCGTGCGCCATGGCAAGCATGAGCGGGAGCGAGGGGCGGACGAACAGGTTGTGCTCGTCCGACCGGAGGAGACCCATGACGCCGGATTGATCCTCAAGCGTGGCCCGCGACAGGACATAGTCCAGGTAGGCGTGGTGGAAGAACGCGACGCGGCCCGTGTGGCGGACGCGGCGCAGCAAGGTGGCGCTCTGGGCCAGGTATGATGCGCCCGCATCGCCGAGCTGGCCGAGCGGGACGGCGGTCCTTGCGGCCTTTGCCATGGCCCTTGCCGCGTCGTAGAGCAGGACTGCAACCTCGTCGGCGGACGGCCCCTGCTCTACGTACCTGTCCCAGTGCGCATCGTAGAGGTTGATCTCGTTCCTGATCGACGTAAAGTCCTTGCCTCTGCCGTCGGGGCCAGCGGCTATCTGGGAAAAGATGTACAGGTTGAGTGGGTTGCCCAGCAGCTGCATGAGCTCGCCCGGCACGTGCGGGTTTCCCAAGGTTTCCATCACGCCGGCGACCTGGTCTTCGGACAGCTGGCCTAGTTCGTAATCTGCACCCCAGTCCGTAGAGGCGATCGACTCGGAGTAGCGGTAGTCGTAGGACCTTATGGTGACGACGGTCTTTGCGCCGGCTCCCCACGCCGACTTTATCAGCTGCTTGAACGCGGCCATCGTCCTCTTGTCCCGCGCTATGCTGTCGAGCGAGTCCACCATGACAACGGCCCCCCTGCCGTCTCGGGCCGCATCTCTCACCAGGTCCACGAACGAGCGGCCCGGCGCTATGGCTTTGTCCAGTTCGTCGAATGAAACGACTCCCAGAAAGTCGTCGGCCTTTACGAAGACGGTGTTGCACGAGCCTGCCAGGCTCTCGTATACCTGCCGCAAGAGGGCGGACTTGCCGGATCCCTTGTCGCCGACGACGACGACGCGCCCGTGTTCCTCAAGGAGGCCCCTGATGCCGTCCGATTCGGGCCCCCGCTCTATTGTATTTCCGCATATGGTGTTTTCAACGCCGGCGATCGAGCCGCGGCTGGTCTCGTCGAGCGCCTCTTTCCAGCCCTCGCCGCCGTTGTCGTCATGGACGGGGGTGGCGCCGGTGCCGTGGACGCCGCGCCCTGCCTTGACCTTGCGCGCTATCTCGTCTATGATCGACTTGGGCGAGCCAGCCCAAGGCCGCATCAGGGCCTCGGAGATTGCGGGCAGCTTTTTCTTGGCGGCCTCGACGTTGACGCCGTGCAGGATGGGGAGTATTGTCAAGTCCTTTCCAAACATGGCTCCCAGCTCCGTCAGCCCCCAGCCGCTGTCCAAGTACCCCGGGCTGACTACGACAATGCCGTGGCGCGCCCCGCCAATGCCCTCTTTGATCTTGTTGCGCAGAACATCTCCAATGCCCATTCCGGCCTCGTCCCACCAGACGCTGACTCCTTTCTCCTTCAGGCCCTCGACAAGCGGCCGCGCCACGTCGTCCTTGGAGTCGTGCGAGTACGACAGGAATGCATCGTAGGTGTCGCCATCGGCCGCCGCGCTGCCCCCCGCTGCCGCCCCCTCGCCTGCGCCGCCGCGCTTGTCTTCATCGCCCCGCTCCCCCACATCGCCGTCGTCGGGGGCGGCGCTGCCGGGTTTGTGCATCGTGTCCATCGCCTTCCGCACCGCATCCATGTACGTGGTCGATTCGGCGTTTTTGTAAGCCGTGTGCCGGTCGACTATGCCTGACATGCGTTCCTTGTATTGCAGGTCTGTGTCTTCAAGGAGGCCGTCGTCGGCGTTTGCCAGTATGACGCGCTCCTCGATCATGCGGCTGAACTGGGCGCATCGCTGCTTGATGCCGTGGTCCCAGTCTATGTCATCGGTATCCTCCAACTGCAGGCTGTCGACGGGGCGTCTGTACCTGGCGCGCAGGCCCGCAAGGGAGTGATCTTCGAGCAGTTTTTCTATTTTCAGGCAGAGCCGCAGGTATTCCCGGCCAAAGTCCTCGTCCTCAATGAGGACGTACCCCGTGTGGTGCGCCTCCAGCATGCTACGCAGAAGCTTCCAATGCATCCTCAGCCGCACGAGCGGGGCCGCGTCGCCGTCCTTGCCGCCGCCTTCCGGCGGGTTCTGCCGCGGCATGCCGTCCTGGCCGGGCAAGCTAGGATCGCCCTCCCTGGCGGCCATCCCGGCCCCGGGTGCCCGAGCCGCCGCCCCTGCCGTCCCCTGCCTCAAAGTGGGCCGCGGCCGCCCTCAGCGCCGCCCCGATGCCGGGCGGCACCTGCCCGCCGGCGAGGCCGACGACGTGCTCGGCAAGCCTGACCTTGCTGAAGCGGCCGCACTTTTTCGCGTTCCAGTGCTTTTGGAGCGTTGCCGCCACCGCCTCGCCCTTGTCCCTTGACGCGCGCAGCTTGGCGGCAGTCAGCGAAAAGCCGCACCCCGCCTCGGCTGCCATCCTATGGGCCGCCCCCACGATCAGGTCGTCGTCGAACTCGTCCTCTATGTTCTTTTCCAGGAAGTAAAAGTTGCCGGCGAGCAGGCCGTCTGCCTCCAGCTTTTCGGCCAGGCGCCTGGCCTCGTCGTCGTCGTCGAGGATGGCGAACATGCGGCGGCCCTCCGCCTCTAGGTACCTGATCAGCATCCCGAGGTTCTTGACGTTGTAGGCCCCGTCAAGGCTGTAGATCATCGTAGAGGAGGCGTGTCCCGGGGCGGCGGCCCCCAGGAACGGCTGGAACGACACCAGGTCGGATCGGCCCTCTACGAACAGGATGTTTGTCGGATGCAGGGCATCGGCGTGCGTTATCCCCATCTCGCGCCGGATCAGGCCCACGTTGTCGGGGACGATCTCGGTGGCGCTGGACCGGCCCGTGTCCTTTGTCACCAGGACCACGCGCTCGTCCGGGCCGCCCCCCAGAAAGACGGGAGAGTGCGTCTCTATGACGAACTGCGTGCCGTCCGCCTCGCACTTGTCCCGGATCGTGCGCAGGATCGACCGCTGGCGCTCGGCGTGCAGGTGGAGCTCGGGCTCCTTGACGATGTAAATCGTGGCGCGGCCGCGGAACATCTGCCACCCGAGGATCAGCGTCTGGCGCTGCCCGCTGCCAAGGTCCGTGTGCACGGACCTCCGGGAGAGGCCCCGTTCGCGCACCTCCAGCACCAGATCGGTGCCGACCGTGCGCGGCTCGACCCCGGACGGATCGCCGCGCGTGACGCGCGCCATGTGCTTGTCGAACTCGGTCTGCTCTGCCCTACGGAGGTCGTTGAGCTCGTTCGGGAGGTTTTGGCCGTCGGGGGTCAGGTCGCCGCTCTGGTGCACGGGCACCATTGACGGCATTGCCCGGTCCGCCGGGACGGATTGGAGGCCAGAGAACAGTTCTAACACGGCCGGAAATAACGAGTGGTCAAGCAGGCCAAATAGATCGGACGTTTTGTCCAGCCTTCCGACATGCGGTCGGGAGACAAGACGCGGGAGGGTCAGGCTTTTCGGGTCGGCTATGTCTATGTCTCTAGACACTACTGCGTATTTGCCGCCTGCGAGGCCAGCGCGCGCAAAGAGCTCGAATTTGCCGTCGCCGATGGACAGCCAAGCCTCTTCCCTTTGCAGATCTTGACCAGCAAACGCGGCAATATATTTAATATGTTTGAACAGCATGCCGCCTGCAAGGTTTCCATGCAGGGCGGCGGCTTTTTTTATGTTTGGTCGGTCCAGTAGCACACTCTGCTCGATATCGGACAGCTCGAACGTCACGCCCAGGCGCATCTCGGCCGCGTCGTTGTCGTCGAAATAATCGGACTTTGCGGGCTGGTATCGACCTCCGGACATGATGGCCGCTATCTTTTGCAGGCCGTAGAGCGCGTTGGACTTGCCGGCGCCGTTCGGGCCGATGAGGGCGGTGATCCGGCCTAGCGGGATCTCGGTCTCGTGCGCAAAGCTCTTGAAGTTGGCAAGTGTGATGCCACGCAGCCTCATCTAGACCCCTCCCGTTGCGCCCCTCCCCGCCCGCCGCGGGCGGGGAGGAGGGCCAGTGCGTCTGCCATTCCCGGCAGCTGCCACCGCCGTGCGCCGCCTCCCTGCGGCGGTCGGCGGCGGCGCTCGGGTGCATCCGGCGCGGGTGAAACAAGCGGCGAGACGGGCGGTCATATTGGCGTCCCCCCCATCTCCCCCTCCGCCAGCTCTGCGATCTGCCGCACGATCAGCTCGATCGTCTCCAAGCGTATGCGCTTTTCCGCAACTTCTTCCATGAGCAGGCGGGCGTCGAGTACCTTCGAGCTCTTCTTGCGCATGCCGTGCAGGGCGTAGCGCTCTTGAAGCATTCTTTCGTGGTGGGGACCGGACCCTCCCGGGGGGCCGAGCGCCCTTTCTAGGTCAGAATGCACCGTGCTCTCCAAGTCGACATCCAGGCAGGCGAACGTGCCGCATATCCGGCCGCGCCAGTCGGCCCCGGCATGCCCGAGCGCCGACGCAATGCATTCGCTCTCCCTGTCCTGCCTGCTCTCGCCCCTGTCTGCGTCCCAGACCGCGTAGACGGGTATCCCGAACCTGCGAAACAGCGCGATCGGCAGGGGGATTGCAGACTTTGACTCGCACGGTATGACCGACACGCCGAGCGAGTCCAGGGGAGTCTCCATAGCCTCGGCCACCGCCTCTAGGACGACGCGGTCTGACTGCCCCTCAACCAGCACGACGGCCGTCGAGAAGAACCCCTCGCTCAGGGCGGGGCCCATGGCCCTCGCGAGGAGGTGGTCTGGCGTTGCGCAGGCCGGGCCGGCCATGCCGCAACGCCGCACATCCTCCAGTATGTCGGACGGCGTTGCGCTAGCCACGGTCGTCACGCCCGGATCTACAGAGCGCCCGTGCCTCATGCGGACAAGCCGGATCTGCCCCACGCGGTCTGCAAAGACAAAGTGCGGCGAGTGCGTGGTGTAGAGCACCTGCACGGGGCCGGGCACGCCCGCAAGCCCCTTATCGGGAAGGGATCGCAGGAGCCTCGCCAGGTGGCGCATTCGGGTCGGGTGCTGGTACAGCTCGGGCTCTTCGATTGCCAGTATGGCCGTGGGGGCGTCCCGGGCGTCGCCGGCGCCGCCCGGTTGCCGGGATGTGGCGGTGCCGGCCCTGGCGCGGCCGGCCGGACGGCGGTACGTCGTGTCCGCGTAGGATTCGCCGTCGGCCTGGGCCCCGGATATGTGGTAGAGCGCGGCCAGTATGAGTGCCCGCTGGAGTCCATGCCCCGCGCCGGCCACGGGAGACGGGTACCTGTTCTCGTTGAGGCAGACGCTAAAGCGCGGCCTGCCTATGCTCAGCTCTGGCGGCTCGCCTACGATCTCCACCTGCGTGTCGGGAACGAGGCTGCCGAGCGTGCTGTTGAGCGCATCCACGAGCCACGTGATCTCGGGCGGGAGCGAGTGGTCCATGGCCTCTTCGCAGGCCTTTCTGAGCCTGCCCGGCAGGGCCTTGTATTCCTTCTTTTCGGCGATGGCCTTTTGGATCGTAATGCCCAGAAGCTCGTCAAGGACGGTGTCGGCGGCGCCGGCGGCGCCGCCCTCGGCCGCGTCGGGCGCCGCGGCGGGCACGTGCAGGAAGCGCACAAGGCCTGAAAGCCGGGCAAGGCCGGGCCCCGCGGGGCCGAAGAAGCGTCCGCTGTCGAGCATCGGCATACACCGGTCAGGATGGCGGCCCTCCCACTCGGCCAGGGCCTCGAGGGCTCGCTCGATGCCGGGCCAGGGCAGCGGTAGGCCGGCGTACTCGGGCCGCCCAGCAAGCGACTCGTACAGGGGCTTTGCCATGGCGTCGCGCGTCTCGGATCGTACGGGCGCAAAGTCCGGGTTCTGCGGGGCGGTTCCGTGGAGCGTCCGCACGGCCCTAGAGCCGTCCGAATGGACTATGCAGGTTATCTCCAGCGTGCCGCCGGGGCCGACATACCCCGAGAACGCGTCGCGGGCTGCCGGCCCTAGGCCTCCGAACGTCGCCGCTATTATTATATCCTCCTTGGTGTTTACATTGTGGTAGTCCTCGTCTGTGACAGGCGCTTTCCCAAAGAGCACCCGCAATGCGAGCAGGATCGTGGACTTGCCCGACCCATTGGCCCCGACAAGGGCCGTCATGCTGTCGAATGAGACCACGAGGTCCTTGGCGGCGCGGAGGTTTTGGATGCGGAGCTTTTCGACGCGCAATGCTAGATCGAACCCCCGTTGCGGCCAGCCGACCGCGCGTCGGAGTCGTCTTCGGCCCTGCACGGCGCAATAGAAATGTTTCTAACTGTACGTTGGGTCTTGCCGTTCAAGACTTCAAACTGTAGAGATGGTATGATGCATGTTTCCGCCACGATCGATACCGGGCTGTCAGCCATATGGCAAGTGATTCTCGCAATGTACTCTACATGGACCCGGTACGTGGTGTCCGTCCCTAGCTTTAACACCGATTCCCTGGAGAACAGATCATCCACAGTTGTGGTTCGATCGAAAAAAGTGCTCGTGGTGCCCACTTTAAGGCAGGTGATTGCCACTTTCTTCCCTACACGCTGTCTAAACCACTTGTTCTCAAGGAACTCGACGAGGTCGGACAGCATGGCAGTGCTCTGCATCCGTGCAAGGATCCAGCTGTCGGTCGTCTGCGCTCTTGTCTTCGGGAAGAGTGTCAGAATGTCACCGAACCTCCCATCGGCGCCAGGCGTGGCGTGCGGGTGTGCCTTGATATGGCAGATCATGTCGTCAAGCCCCATGTGCCGGCCACAGATGCAGCACTTCCCCGCCGATTTGGGCTGACGCGTGGGGCTATCGACGGGTGTGGCGGCGCGTGGCACTCCGTGTGTAATTCCTGTCATGGTAGATCACCCGTCGCGTGTACATCTGGCCCTAGCGCCGCTTTATGGACAGGACGGTTGATCTGGGAGAGGATCGGCTCAAGCCTCACGAAGATCACCGCCCGGCGCAGCACGATGACTGCGTGCGCCCGCCCGAAGCAGATTGGACTGGCCTCGTCGACGTGCATGGTGACGCACTGCTAGGCCCCGCGAGGCGGGCTACAGATCCGGCTCCATGCGGGGAATAGTGCTGCCTCCCGTCAGAAGCAGAAAAGGGGTTGCTGTTTTCATGTGGGCGGGCAGGCCCGGGCGAGTGGCCTTTTTCACTACTTGACATAAGGTCAATCGACTTGAATTGTTTGTATGAGAGTACTTCAACGCCCATGTAGAGCGAAATGATCGGTTCGTATTTAGTCACTACGAATGTCCGTACGTTGTAGTCTTCAAAAACCGCATTTCGACCAAATCCGAATTTTTGCATGTTGTGAAAATTCTTTCTAAAGAATTCGAGCCGTGAATGTTGCTTTTTTACGTGTTCAAGCAGTCCTCGCCGCTTATCAAGCAATAGCTGGTCGACGATTTTAGTCCCAGCTTTTGAGGAAGGAGCCATATCCTCGTACTTTGCCTCCACAAGGATGACAGTCTTGGTCGCTAAGTCTACCGCCATACAGTCAAACTCTTTGTGCTCGTTGTCAAATGAGATCCGCAACATTCCGTCGTCCTGTTCAGGGTGGACAACAAAGCCTCGCATGCGAAGGTTATGTCGTATTTCTGATTCAAAATCTCGTGACGCAGCTTGTCTTTTTTTATTGTAGGACGTTTGGCCTGTCTCCGCTTGTGTGCCGGAGAGATGGGTGTTGTTCGAGTAGAGGTACACGAGGTACAGCAGAAGTGTGTCGTAGTCGAACCAGTATACGCCGTCGTTGTGAATTAGGATGGGGGCGTATTTTAGGCCGGACGTGTAGTCGTCCAGGAACTTGTCATAGTGCCCGTGCGTCTCGTTCCTCCTTGATGCACGGCGATAAATCTTGCGAAGCATCTCTGCTCGAAGGGTGCCAGTGCCGCTAGGCGGGCACGTCTTCCACACGGAAAGCAGGGCGTTGAAATCTTCCGATCTAGCAGGGTACGCATGTATTTTTGAAGCTGTGTGCCCCATTTTGAAAGCGTGGTTGAGTGATCTTATGAGGGGGAGAGAATTGTCGTATATTGATTTAAAGTCGAACCTAGTTTCTACTGGCGTGTTCATTGATTTTTTATCAATAAACCAGAACGAGTGACGATCGGATCGGTCGTGTTTTTTACTTTCGTCGACTATGCCAAGGTCTTTATGAAACTCGTTGATGGCATATTCGTACTTTATGACGTAAGCCTCTGCCTTACCGTTGGTTATGTAATTTTTTGAGGTGAGTTCGCCTACCAGTTGAAGGCGTTTAAAACTGTCGAAGTAGGTGTCAAACGTGTGGCGAAATCCATAGTCGCTTTTTGAGGTGCCCCATGCGGTAATGTATCTTACCTGTGTCAGTAAATAATCTACGGCGGCAATAATGTCAATGTTAACTCCATCCCTTTGACGCAGTTTTGCACATTCGGCTGCACGTTTTTTGTAGAGTTTTTTAAACAAAAATTTGCGCTGAAGCTTAGAAAATGCCCGTATGTTTTTATTGCATTGTTCCCTTGCAAATACGGGTCCGCCATGGTCACCAATATTCCCAGAAAATTCTCCCTTGTCAGTATAGACAACGCACTCGCGATTGAAACATGCCTCACTCAAGGTGTCACGATTGACGTACAATGGATCGTAGCAAGACAAGCAAAGGTAGTCTGAATCGATGCCTTTTAGATCTGACTTGGGGTAGTATGACGATCGCCCATTGCTACGGTCAAGTGATTCTTCGTCCCTCTTCAGACGTTTTATCTGGGGGAAGGTTCGTGTCCCCAAATCTTTACCATGCCCCTTGGTGGACGCATGTCCTGCCCGTGTCCTGCCAGACTCGTTTGCCGCCTGACCATCACAGCAGGGGCAAGCCCTCGATTCATCCTGCATGCGTGAACGCGGCATCTTGACAGCCGTGCCTGCCACTTTCGGCTCCACGCCGGCGCCGTGTGTCGGGCTGTTAAATAGTTGCCCCAGGAGAGTTAGCCGTGCCCGCGTTGGGCGGGGGGTGGCGGCCACACCAAGGAGCGCTGCCTGTTCAAGGGCGCCTTGCGGCCCTTTCGGGTCAGTGCGGCATGCCAGGGGCAGATCCAACGTCGTCCCGCGCCTAGATGGTGTTGCCGTCCTGACTAGACGATGCGATTCAGCCTTGCCGCCGCATCGGTCAGGGAAGCCACCCCCCGCCCCCAAGATGCCGCTCCGGTTCATCTGTCAAGAGATCCACGCTTCGGCTTTTCATGGCGTTGTCCGTTTCGCTCTTTCGATCGTCTGTGGCTCGTCCTATTGGTCGCGGGCTGGGATTTAACGTAGGCCATTTTTTGTTTATGTACATTAACATCTCTCTTGGGCCATGTGCTCTGCATGTGCTGCCCACCCTCACAAAAAACTCGTGCTTTCCTTCCAGCTCTTTCTTGAGCGTCACGGGTCCATCCTGAGACATACTGGCGGCACAGTGAAGAACATCATGACCTCTGATCTCCACAATGTTGTAGTCAAAATAGCCGTAGCAATCGGCCCCCAAGTATTCTACTATGATGTCTGTCAGGCGTCGCAATGCGTCGTCCTTTTGTTTATGTGTCATCTTGTCGGCGCCGGGTGTAACTCCCACCACCTTGCCGTCGTCGTCAACGCCAATCAGCAGATGTCCCCCGTCCGTGTTCAAAAAGCTGCACAGTACTATAGCTATTTTTTCTGATATTTTTTTTGATCTGGCAGACCCTTCTAGATGCGGGGCAGGCCATGTTTTGAATTCTAGCACTTTAGATTCGTTCTTGGACAGAAGGGACTCAACCAAGCGTGCTCGGTCGCCGCCGCGTGCAGGCCCTGGCGCAGGAGCGTATCGGCGATCCACGCGGCTCGTTGCGGCTTCCGTAGCAGGTGTAATCGAAGCGGCCGAAGCGTGCTTCCCCGCGCCGGTAGAAGTTGCCGCTCCTTGCGCCGCTGCGGTCCCAAGTTCCTCTCCCGCATAGTGTCCGATCGGCTTGTCTGCCAGTTTGAGTTCATCTAGGCAGGAGATGCGCCCTACGTATGCGTCGGAGTTGCCGGGGCTCAGTTCAAGCGCCCTGTCAAAGTGCGCAAGGGCCTCGCTGATCAGGTTCAGGCGCAGGAGAGAGAGGGCTTTGTTGTAGTGCGCGGCGGCGTTGCCGGGATCGATCCCGAGCGCCCTGTCAAAGTGCGCGAGGGCCTCGCAGTCCCTGCCCAGCTTTGCGAGCACGGTCCCCATGTTGTTGTATGCACCGGTGCTGCCGGGATCTAGACTAACGACCTTTCTGTATTCTCCAAGCGCCCTGCGCAGGCGACCCGTCGACTGCAGGGACAGTGCTCGGTTGTAGCGCGGGACGGGCTGATTCGGATCGATTTGAAGCGCCTCGTCAAAACATGCAAGCGCCTCTTCGTGGCGGCCCAGGTCAACCAGTATGCCGCCCATGTTCGAGAGCGCGGGCTGGTCTCTAGGCTTTGCCGCTACGACCGCTTCACAGTGGGGCAGTGCTTCGGCAAAGCGGCCCAGATCGCGCAGCAGATAGGACATAAGTAGGTGGAAGTCCGTGCTGCTGGCGCCAAGATCGACCGCCCGGCGGCAGTGCGCCAGAGCCTCTTCCTGGCGCCCCAGCTCGCGCAGGGAGAGCGCCGTGATAAAGTGCGGCCGGGAGTCACCAGAATCGACCGCCATGGCCCGGTCGGACCACTTTATGACTTCCTCGTGCGATCTCAGCGCAAACAGCGCGGTTGTAATAGGGAGGTACGAGTCGATGCTGTCCGGCGCCGCCTCGACCGACTTGCAGGCAGCAGAGACCGCGTCTTCGTGGCGGCCCAACTTCGACAGGCATGCTACCACCCGCGCATGCGCAGCGGGGTTCTTCGGCGCCAACTTGGCCAACTGTTCTGCGTGCGGCAGGGCCTCTTCGTCGCGCCCCAATTGAAGCAACAAGTCAGACATGCTCTGGCGTGCTTCTATGTTGGCAGGATCGAGCCGTATAGCCCTCTGATAGTGGGACATAGCCTCAGTGTGGCGGCCGAGCCTGTTCAGAATTGCACCACGCACCATGTATGCTTGGGGGATGTAAGGCCCCTGTAGTACGGCGCGACTTGAATGCGGCAGGGCCTTTGCGTAGCGACCAAGCTTGTACAGGCAGTAGGCCATGGCGATGTAGCCGCTGGCGTCGGTGGGATCTACCCTAGTTGCCGCCCTGCAGTGCTTTAGCGCATCCTTGTGCCGTCCCATCTCTGCCAGTGACCGGGCCATCCTGAAATACAGGTCTACAGAGGGCGCGCCCAGCCCTGCGGCCGTCTTGTAGGCTGCATGTGCCTCTTTGTATTGGCCTTCCTTGAAGAGCTTGTCGCCGCCGTCTACGTATACTTGGCGCCTTGCCGCATCTACCCCGCTACGGGTGGGCGCCTGTTCTGCAGTCCAGCGCCCGTACTGGCCGCCCGACGGGGCCGCCTGCCGACCGCCCTTCAGGAGGGTCTCGTTGTGGATGTACAGGGGTTCATCCATGGTTAAGGGCTCTGCTTCATCCCACTTTGCCCTCCCTTGCGCGAGCTTGCGTCTCGAGTCAACCGGAAGCGCGTCCCACTTTTCCCTGATGCGGGTGCGGCCCCGCGGTGCGATCTCGAACCGAACGGCGGCCGGATCCCCGCCGTCCCCCGTCATCTTTACGCTGTTCGAAAAGGCCAAGTTGTCTAGGGCAAACTCGACGTCCTCGCTGCGCGGCCCGCCCGGCCCCTTCTCGAACGCGGCCGTCTCGACGTCCGGCCCGCCAAGCACCCCCCTCAGGGCCAGGAGGACCTCGCCGGTCAGGCGGCCGAGGCCCTTGACGGGGCGGTCGCCGGCGTTCAGTACCAGCAGGACTACATCCTCGATCGTCAGCGACACGTCGACCGTGCGCCCAACGAACTCGTCGAACTCGCGCAGTGGAAGGGGCCCCTGGCGGCCCGCGCCGGAGCCCGTCATATGCGGCTCAGCCCCCCGAGGGTGTAGCGGGACGCGCCGCCCTGCCCGCCGTCCCTCCTGACTAGCGGGCCGAACGTTCGCACGCCGCCGTGCACGAAGCATGCGATCAGCTCGTCCCCGTCGACGGACACCGACAGTGCGGATCGGCGGCCGCGAGCCCTCCTCACGACGGCGGTGCAGTGCCGGGCCAGAAGATCGCGGGCCGTCATGCCCCTGCCGTGGTAGCACTGGATCTGGAGGGCCGCGCGGCGCTCCACCTGCAGACCGGGCAGTAGGGTCCTGGCGTCCCTCCCCGTGTAGATGTACTCGATCATGCACCCGTAGCACTTTAGGTACGTCTCGCCGCGGCCCGACAGCCGCAGGGTGGCCCCGATGCCGCCCGCACTGGCGCCCATCTCGACTCCCGCGAGCCACGGCCCCCTTTCGACCGGGCGGCCGCCGCAAAAGGGGCACTGGTTCTGGAGGGCCATGGAAGGGAGGCCGGAGGCCGGTGTAATAAAGTGGGCCGGG
The DNA here is from genome assembly GCA_965242695.1 of Cenarchaeum sp. Taxonomy (GTDB): domain Archaea; phylum Thermoproteota; class Nitrososphaeria; order Nitrososphaerales; family Nitrosopumilaceae; genus Cenarchaeum. Next base: position 492,299 of record CBDESU010000002.1, read on the forward strand.
CGGCAGCGCAAATGACGAGTTCGGCCGCTCGATGGCGTAAGGGCGCCACAGGGATGCGGCCGCCCTAGGCGGCTGTCGGGTGGACTCCAGCCGGGCACGGGCGGGGCGTCCGGCGGCAGGGGGATCAGGAATGGCCCGCCCGGCCGCGCACCGCTGCCGATCCGCGTTTTCGGCCGGCCCGAGCGGGAGCTGTTGAGGGCGAGGATGCGGAGAGAGAGGCCGCGGCCGCGCGCGACGGCGCAGAACGCAGGGTTCCTTGGCCGGCAGCGCGCCCCGTTAGGCCGCTGGACGCGACGCGCGCGGGGCGTCCCCTGCACGAGCCTGCGCGGCCGCCCCAGGCCCAAGACCCGCCCACGCCCGCACCGAAGGCCCGTGCCGTGAACGCCCCTGTCAAGCCGGGCCGCGGCGTCAGATTTGAACACCAGAGATGTGGCGGGACGCGGTGCCTTTTCCGGCATGCCGTGGCCATGACAGCCGCCTGCGACCTTCATTCGTCTCCGCTCCTGCCGCCGTTAGTCTCAATGCTGACCCTGTGTTTGATTGAGCCGTCGACAAGGCTGCATGCGGCCCACATGTCAAGCCAGCCCTCCCACTCGTCGTCGGTCGTCGCAAAATCGCCAAGCATGCGCTTGTTGGCTACCGCCCTCCACACTATTCCATATCCTCTTGCGCGCAGGAAATCCTCCATTGCGTCCCTCCTGAACAGCAGCGCTGTGGGCCCGCACTCTGTGGCGCGGGGATCGCGGGCTATTGTCGCGCCGCTCTCGTCGCAAAAAACCCCCCTGCCGTCGTGCCTGAGGCGCAGGGCGTCCACAAGGAGCCCGCTCGGAACGCTGTGGTCGAAGTGAACGGCCGTTGAGTAGTCGTACTCGCCAAAGCGGGAAACCCTGACGTGCACGTTTGGGCATGCCATGACGGGGCCGCGCTTTCGCCCAACGAAAACCTCCCTCCAAGGTGAGCCCGGCTTTCCGGCCGGCATGCGGGAGCGTTCCGAGTTGTATAGCTCGCCTATGAAGGTGAGCCATGGCGCCTCGCTGTCGTGCGCGGCTCCCGTCCACGACTTGGGCGTGGACCATCGCTTGGCCAGTGCGTTCGCATCCCCGCTCTTGACCAGAAAGCTGTCCATGTAAAAGTCAAGCGATCGGTACGGCGTCGCGTGGACCTCCTGATCGCTGGGGATTCTGCGGTCTGGGTTGAAAAGCGTGCCGAGTACGAGCCACTCGGCGCCGTCGTCTCCGGCAATCGAGACCATCTTTTTGATGTCGGGAAGGTTCGTGCGCGAGTGTACCCACTCCGCATCGTCAAGATGCTCGTCCCAGCTGTGCCGGTATCCAATATAGGGCGCATCCATCTCGCCACGCCGTCCCGTGCAGGAGAACGGCCCAGAGAGGAGCTGCGAGGGATCTATGTCCCTTCCGCGGTGCAGCTGCTGAGACGAGTGGTACGCGCCGAATCCCTGCAGGGGCGGATCGCCGTTGAACTCGTAGTTGTCGCACAGGCGTGCGAGCAGCTCGTGGTATGCGATCCACTGGTACTTTTTCCCCACCCGCTCGCGCCCCTCGCCGTGGGGGAACCACGGGTGGCGCCGTACCGCGCCGTCGTGCTCGCCAAACAGGTCGCTCTTCCAACCCAGCTCAAACACCCTCACCGCAATCCAGCGCGCGACATCCCGCGGATCAAAGCGCGGGCCAAAGGGTGCGTTCCCCTTCACGGGAAGGTCAAACCACGACAGTGCGCCTCCCAGCGCGGCTCGCTGTTCGGGATCCAACAGCCCCTCGAGCTTTTGCATCTGCAGCCTTGCAGCTTGTTCCAAGTCAAGTGCACGGGGCGGGGCCTGCCCGCCGCGGATCGGAGGCGGTGCCTCTTCCTCTTCGCGCCCCGCCTTCAGGTAAAGCAGGCGCAGCAGCTTCTCCCAGTGCGGTTTCTGCTTGGGGGTCATGCTCTGATGCAGTCTGGCGAGGGCCGTCGCCCGAGGCAGGCGGCCCGGCAGGAATGGAGTATCGGACCAGCTGGGATCCCTCATTCCCTTGTCCAAGATGTAGGTGTAGAAGTCGCCGTGTGTGCCCAGCGACAAAAAAAGCTTCGATGCACCGCGGCGTCTGGGATCCGTTGACGTGTTTTCAGCTTTCAGCCTGTCCACCTGCTCTTGGGTGGGAAACCGCCCGATCCAATCGCTAGAGTACGGCGGGGCGCATTTGTCGAGATCAACGCACGGCTTGCAGCCCCTGTGCAGCGCCTCGTCTATGATCAGGCGCGCATAGTCCCTGAGCAGGACGTCGGCGGGGGGACGGCCCTCTTTGAACACGGCCTCGTACGTGTGCTGCGCAAGCCTTTCCAAGTCGGCATCCGATCTTGCGTACAGGGCGCATCCATAGGCAACGCAGTAGAGGCGCTCCATCACGTAGGGATCGTTGCACGCGGAGAACCTGTCAAGTATGCGGATCAGTACGTCCGTGTGGCCCGAGAGCAGCGACACCATGGCCTTGGTGGCCCCGTCCCGGACGTTTCTGTTGTGGCACGCCAGGAACCACGCAAGCGCTATGCCGGCAAGCTCGACCACTTCCGGCCGGGCGGCAGACTTGTCGGCATCGCGGCCCCATGCAATGAGCCTGCGCACGACGCTGTCGTCCTCGTAGTAGTCCGAGTCCAGGAATACGGACCATGTGGCGTCCCTGTCTGCCATTGGGAGGGGCCTGAGGATCGCATCCAGGCGCTCGGCGTTGAGCCGGTGCGCGGGGACGGCGCAGACGGCGAGCAGCGATCTAAAGGCGGCGTGCGGCTCGATGCGGCGCTTCAGGCACTTGTCGACTAGGCCTGTGGCGTATGGGCCCACGCTGCGCGGGCTCCTCCAGGCTAGGCTCGCAAGGAACGGCCCATATAGTGCGCTAGCCGCATCGCTCGGTGCCACTTCGATCAGCTCCCTGCCGAATTTTTCTGGAATCTGGATCGAGAGCGCCTCGATCATGCCCCTGCGCCCCTGCATCCCTTTCAGGCACTTGCCCAGTCTGCCGCCGCCGGCAAGGAGGCCAGGCAGCTCGCCTGCCGTGGAGCCGGCCAGGGCGGACTGGATCACCAGGTTTTCCGCCAGCCGCTCGTAGGCAAATCCGACTATGCGCCGCGGCCTGCCCTCGGCATGCGCGTAGTCTACGCTCAGCACACCCTCGCGAACCAGTAGCGACAGGAGGGACCTTGACTCGCCGGCCTCGGGGTGGATTTGTACGAGCCTGTCGTAGGCAACCTCGTAGTCTACGCGCCATGAGCCGCCGTCGATCATCAGTTCCGCAATCGCATCCACCGCCCTGCCGACCAGGAGCTTTTCCCGCGGGCGGTCCAGGTGGTCCGTTCCCGAGAGCTTTTCGTTGACCGAGTCTATGTACATGTTGTAGACCGACATTAGGGAGAATTTGTCCTCTGGCATGCGAGTCAGGCCCATGTTTTTGAGGCCCTTGCACAGGGTGACAAGGAACAGCGGGTTTGAAAACTCCGGCGTCAGCAGGGGCAGGCCGGGCCTCTCGATCTTGTTTGCATCAAAGAGTGCCTGCACGGCCTTGTAGGTCAGGTCGCCAAACCCCGCATGCGTGATCGATGCCGCCTTGGCCGGCACGATGCCGTCCGGGACCACAAGGTTTTCGTACGTAGTCCTGACGCTCAGCGCAATCGCGATCCAGGGATGGCGGCCCACTGCGTCAAGGAGCTCGGGCAGGTGCCTGGGCCAGACCGAGGGCCCCCCGCCCTCGTTGAGCGCGTCGACGAGTATGAGCGCCCGGGATCTGCTGGCCTCGCCGGCGGCGTCCAGCGCGGACAGGAACTCGGACAGTGTCGTGTCCAGGTCAAGCTTGGTCCTGATTCTTTCTAGGGGGTCGCCGCCCTCAAAGTCCGAGCCGTGCAGCAGTATGGTGGGCATCGCCTCCTTGCGCCGGCGCTCTGCCACATCGCAAAAGAGGTGGGTCTTGCCGGCCCCGGCGTCGCCGCGCACGACGAGGGCCTTTTTGCTCGCCGATTCGTACTCGCCGCTGCCGACCCTGGCGCCAAGGCCTAGCAGCAGGTGGCGGAGCTCGTTCAGGTGGTGCAGCTCGCCGCCGAACGGCCGCGGGGCGCTCCCTGACTGGGCTGTGCCGCCGCCGCCTGCAGGCTCGCTACGCATCTCGCGCAGGCTGTCGATGATCTTCCGCACTAGTTCATCGGCTGTGGAAGAGGACTTGGCGATCGCACGGTAGTCTAGGGGATCGGCCGGCGACTCCCCCGCGGCCACGGCGCCGGCTATTGCGCGGGCCTTGGCGCCGAGGGACTCCAGATCGCCCGCTGCGTGCTCGCGGGCGCCCGGCGTGGAGGCCCTGTGGCAGTGCGTCTTGATCCGGTTGGCCGCCTCCCGCAGCGCCTTGCGGAATTCGGGGGTCCGGCAGAGGCACTCGAACGCAAACGAGACGGGCAGGTCCACGTGCATCTCGGGAGTGTAGCGGGGTCCCGCCCTTTCGATGGCGGTTGCAAGGTTTCTTTCAAACCAGGCGGCGGACAGGTACTCCTTATCGAAAAAGTACCTGCGGCGGCCCGTATGCTCTGGTCGGTTCAGCCTTTCGTCGATCTCGGCCGATCCCCAGAACTCGACGTCCATGCCCGTTTCTTCCCTCCATGCCGCCGTCCACTCGCCCCACTTGTCACGAAATTTCTTGTCACGCCCTTGCCTCTGGTTGACAGGGAGGCACACGATATATTTTGTCATGCTCGGGTGGGCCTCATGGGCTTTCCTTATCGATCTGTCGATCTGCTTCTTTTGTGTACTCTGTACTCCTTTTTTGTGGAACTTGGCCTGCCAGCCAATCTCGGTTCCGTCTGGCATTATCCAAAAACACTCCACCCCTCCATCCGGCGGGTCCAGCCTTACAAATTTGGTTCCGTTAACAGCTTTTTCACGCGCCGCCAGCTGGCAACACAACTCCTCAAAGCTTTCCTGCTGGCTTGGGTCGGGCCTTAGCTTGTCCCAGTCTATCAAGCCGTGATCACCCCTTGTGGGAGGAGCGGCGGCTGGATGATGCCGCGCCAGCGCGGTCGTCGCCGTCCCCAAGGAGGGCCACATCAGCGCGCGGTACAGCCCCGATGCCAGTGGTGGGCACGACGGAGTGTGAACGGGCAGGGAGCCGCGCGCGGTGGCTCGATCCAGACTGCCTGCGTTGGCGGGAATGGCATCCTCGGTACGGGGGCTGGCAGGCCACTGCGACCCCGCCAAAGGCGCGACATCCGGAGCGCGGGCAGGCAAGATCAAAGGGAATGAGCTCGCAAGTGTCAACGCAGAGCCCGACTGCGCAGTAGAAGGGGTGCGATGCCGGAGCCGCACACGGTTTGCCGCGGAGATGTGCCCGCAATGATGACAAGCGTCGCGGCATCAGAGATCGCCCCCACGCGTCGCGGCCGCCTCAGGGCCGCCCCACCTGTTCTCAAACCACTTGTCGGTCACTCTCACCCTGCCCGATGCCACGGACTTTAAGCTAATCCAATCTATCTCAAAATTACCCACGTAGCCAGAGAGGAGACGGTCCTTGATTTTTTCTATTGCCGCCATGACGAGCCCCAGCTGCCTTACAGTCGGGGGCGACTTCATAACAAACCCGTATGCCCTGTGGTCCCGTGCGCGGATAATGGCGCTTGGCGTGAGTTGTTCGGCCGAGTCGACAGAATCTATGACAAAAAAGCTTTTGTCTAGTCCCGGAGGAGGGTTGTCGCCGACCAGCAAGACGACGACTACATTGGCGGCGCTATTGATGTTATCCATGGCGGCCCTGATTGCTTCAGTCACCACTGCATCCTGCGCATCAATGATGTGGATCCTGATTTGCTGGCCGCTGCACAGCATGTCGGCAAACGTGCTGTTCACACCTTGATTAGCTAGGTTTGCCAGCGGGTCAAATCCAGACGGCGGCACAGGGTCAGGGGCGGGGCTTAGCCCCAGGTACAGCTGGAACATCTTGGCCACTAGCTCGACGGAACTTGTGCGCATCATGGCCACTGCGCGTCGGGCCTGGTCGGTGTGTAGCCTCAGCGTATCGGGGGGATCGGACGGGGTGTCGGGCGAGCCGATCTGAAGACGACACTGCTTCATCTCGTCTGGCGCCGAGACCGAAGCCACATCCGCTACGACGCCAGACAGGTCTTTCCATTGATCCGCAGCGGCTCGCCGATCAAAGCGCTCGCCGTGCCCGTCCATGCGGCTCTTGGAGTTGGCGATGTCGACCATGGCGTCTAGCATACTGTCATAGGCGTCGACAAAGGCGCGCTCTTCCTCGACGTGTGTCCCGCCCTTGAACCGGGATAGTGTCCCCCTTACCGTGAACTCGTCGCCGTTGTTGTCTAGGTAGCCTTCGTCTGTGAGCAGCATGAAAAGATCCCGCGCCGCCGACGCCTCGTGGGGGCTATACTCTTTCGTGGTTCCACCAACACCTATCTTGCGGCCGCTTATCGTAATTGTCTGGCCTAGCATGGCTTCCGAGCTCTTGGCTAGGTAGTACATGATCTCCAGCATGTCGTCGTTGTACTCCTGCCTCGAGAGCGAGCCATAGGCCTTCCTGTCGTACACGTACTTGATGGCCCTCTGCAGGTTGGCGGCGGTCCTTTCCTTGTCAGTCAGGTCAGCCCGGATGACGGGGCGCCCGAGATTATCGGTGCCTGTTCTCTGGTCGCGTATGGCCCTGTAGAGGGCGAAAAAATCGGCCTCGGCCTTGTAGCAGAGATAGCACAGGAGATCGGCATATTGCTCGTCGGTAAGATCGGCGCTACGCTCACCGACTATGTCGTCGGTGAACTTCTCCATCTCTTCAAACAGCGAGCGCTTGACGTACAGGAGATCGGAAAACACCGTGTAGTCGCTGCTTAATCTGGATTCTATGTCGCCGATCTTGTCGGGGGACGTTATGAAGATGTACAGCGCCCCGCCCTGGTTGATGAGCATCTTCAGCGGGGCCATGATGGCGGGGGCGGTCTGCCCGTCCACCTTGTCGAACTCGTCCAAGATGAACACGACCTTGTGGGTTGTTGCGTGGGCTTGAAGCATCTGCTCGAAGTCGCACTGCATGTCGGCAAGGCCATAGTCGTGACGTGACGACGTATCACGTCTGCTGTGCATGCCCAGACCTGCGGCCAGTATCGGCGCAGGGGCCAATGCGGCCAATGCTGTCACCCACCAGAGATCCCCGAGCGGCTGATTCCCGTACTGTAGTAAGAACAGAGCTAGGGCTGAGGGAGGTATCATGCCACAGCGAAGCGACCACACCGCCGTCTTTGAAGTATGACTCGTCCTGAATTTTTCTGTTGCCGTTGCGTTCTCATGCAGTTTGTCGACCTGCTTGCGCAGGGAGTGGGCGCGGCGGTTGCCGGACACCGCCCGCCGCAGGGAGCGTATTAGGCTGACAAGCAGCTCCTTCTTGTCGATCGGGCCGCCGGACTCGATCGACGTGGCCCTGACAAGGACGGGGAGTACCGTCTTGCTCTGCGGCCTGCGGCCTGCCGCCCGGTTCACCGCGGTGAACACCAGGCTGGTCTTGCCAGACCCGCGCCGCCCGACTACCAGCATAGACCCTTCGTCGCGCCTCTCGACAAAGTCGGCTACTGCCGCCAGTTCTTCAAGCCGGCTGGCATGGTGGCCCCTCGGGTCGCCAAGCCTGGGCTGGTAGTCCCAGTCCTGCTTGAGGGTGACGGTGGGGACAGTGCTCATTGAGCCGTGCCGCCCCCTGCCCCTGTCCTGCCGCCCGATCGCACGGTGCCGCGGGCGCCTATGCTAGGCGTGTGCCCAGGAGCCGGCACGACTGCACGACGCTGCGCGCGGTTCCGCGCCCGTGCCATGCTCATCGCGGGTATGCAGAGGATGCCGGGGCCGGAATAGCCGCCCGCGTGGCCTGCAGCGTCGGGCTTTGCCATGCTCGCCAAGCTGGGGCCGCCGTCGGCTACCGTTGCAGGCCCGCACTGGGCGGCCGTTCCCGGCGGGCGCCTAGAGTACATCCTTCAGCACCCCCTTGGTAGCGGCAATCCTAGCCGCGATCTCTTCCCTGTCCGGCTCTTCCCCGCCGAGGACCCGCCTTACGGCCTCGAACAGGACGCAGGAGGGAATGATGCAGACGTCGTCGAGTTCCGCCTGCTCCAGCTGGTTCGGCTCTATCTTCATCCTGGCCTCCAGCGACCCGGGGTAGGGCCGCAGGCGGTGCTGGTTGGGGACAAAGATTCCCTTTGTCGCCCCTCCGCCGGCCGCGGCCCGCTGGTTGGCCCACCTCTTGCACTGGAGGATATGCCGCATCTGGGCTCCCCCGTCCGCGCCCTTGGCCTCGATGACGCCGCGCGGGTAGGGGGTGTCGCGGCCCATGCCAAGGGCCGCATCCGCCTCGTCGGCGCCCCCCATCGGCTCGATGTCGTCGAACCCCAGGGCCCTAAAGGCCTCCACGACGGCGTCCTCAAGCTCCCGGCCCCTCGAGTACAGCAGGCGGAAGTGCGATCGAATCCTGTCGCTTGCGGCCGCCAGCTTGTCAATCTCGCGCTGGATTTTGGTCTTGTCCTCTTCCAGCCTTCCCATCTGCGCCTCGCACTTCGCCAGCGGGGGAAACGCCACTTGTCCGGCCCATGCGGGAGGCAGCTCCGCGCACGGGGAGGCTTTCCCATAGACGGACAGAATCTTGCCGATTGCGGCGTCCATCGGCTCCGTGGGGGGCGGGAGAAGGACCAGGCGTCCCGCATCCGGATGCCATCCTCCGAACTGGCCGTTGCGAAGCATCGCTATGGACAGCGTCGACCCAAGATCGTGCCTAGAATTGTCCCTGATCCCCTGGCCCGTTATATGCGCGAGACCGGCATCGTGGTGCCTGCCGAGCAGTCTTGGGCTGATTTTGGGATGATAGGCCTCGATGTAGAATGAAAAGCTTTTGATGCTGCGCGCGTATGCCTTGAAGTCGTGGCTGTCGTCCGTCATTATTCTGGTTCCGGTTGGGACCGGCACGGTCTTTATCGATAGGGGGAGAATGTGGTAGTTGGTATAGGGCGGAGGGGGCGGGGCGCCGCCAGGCGGCGAGGCGGCAGGCCTAGTCGAAAGGACGGGCTGGGTTATAGTGACAACGACCCCCCCGCTAAAGAGCCTGTCCTCAAGGAGCTTCCGGGCCTGATCCAGCTTTGCCCTGTCGATCCGGTCCATGACCTGCACGGTCAGTGTCGTTAGATCGACGACCAGCACGTCCAAGTCGCTCAGGTTGGGAAACGGATCATCCCATCCGATGGACCTGTCTGCGTTTGGATGGCGGTTTCCCATGAGCCAGACCTGCGAATCCTGCGCGGCGGGGCGGCCGCCGGCATCGGGCGGCTCATGGCGCAGCATCCCGATCGCCTCCCGCACATCGCGCAAGGCGGCCCGCAGCCCCTGGTTCGTGTCGCCCTGCGCGCCTCGCAGGTGCCGCGCCTGGCGGCGGCGCCCCGCGGCCTCTCTTCCGGATGCCGAGCATTGCGCCGGCCGCCGCTCGGGCGCGGGGCGGCCGGGCCGGCATGTTGCACCGGGCCTGCAGATTCCGGCGCCGATGCGGCGCTGTGCGCCCCGCGAGACAGCGCTTGCGGCAGGCGGCAAGAGCGCCGAGGGCCGACGCCATGACGGCAGGCGTTGGCGGCTCAGGCGCGTCCCGGCGCGCTGCGGCGGCGGCGGCATCAGCCGCGAGGCAGCGCCGTGATGCGCATCCGCCTCGCGCAAGTGCAGGTTGCTGTGGCAGCTGACATGCGATGCCCGGGCAAAAAGACAGCGCCGCATCTGGGCGGCCCGCCAGGCCCGCGGCTGCGCGGCTTTCGGGCCCGCGTCCCGCGGTTCCGATCGCCTCGCGCCCCGGGCCATAATTGGGATCGAGGCGAGCACAGTGCGCCTGATAGTCGCTAGCGGCCTTGAAGTCCGGCCTGTCGGCGCAGCGCCGGTTGGGCGCCGAATGCAGCCCCAGACCAAGCATGCCGCTGCCAAGTCTCCCCGTCGTGCGCGGGTTGCGCACGGTTGCGCGTGCCGCACATCTCATGTTCCGCCGCCCCCGCCGGTCGTTTCTTCAAGCAGCGCCATCACATTTGCCGTCTTGTCCCCGCCGGTGCCATAGTGCGTGGCCCTGAGCTTTTTGTCTCCCGGCTTGTCGACAATTGCCATGTGATTGGCAGCGAATTCCGTGACTGTCTCGGTGCAGTGCCTGCCCATGTAGACGTCCCCGCGTATATGGTTGCACTTGTTCGTGGGCGAGCCGCATATGCCGCACTTTGTCTTTGCCAGGATGCTGAGGCTGTTGAATTGTTGCTGCGGAAACAGAGCCTTTTCCAAAACATCGAGACGGGCGGCAAGCTTGGAGGGCAGGTGATTCAAGGAAGAGTCTTCGTCGCGGCTCCAATTGGCAAAGTTCTGGGCCGCGACAAGCTGGTTCCATGCGGAGCCGGGCTTGCTCCTCTTTAGATCGCAAAACATCTGGATGGCTAGAATTGCGCCGGAACAGAGGTCTTCCGCGGCAAGCCAGAGGTTGGCCTTTTCCTCGTCCTGGTCTTCTATGAATGCCTCCTTTGTCGACTCTACGTCGAGCTTGAGCTTGTTGAGCACCTCAAGCTGTGCTTCAAGAACCCGCTCGTCCCGCGTGGCGTACAGGTACTGGTGCTGTTCGGCAAGCTTGTCGATCACGTCATCCAGGCCGAGCATGTCACTTTACCCCCTCGACAAAGTCGCCGAACCCCGCGATCGGGCCCTCGTACTCGGCGCTGACGTACCTGCCGCCCTCCGCCTTGGCTATCTTGCACCTGACGTTGCGTTGGTCCCTGTCCGGACCGTACCGCGGCCTGCTTCGGAAATGATCAAGTATGATGCTTAGCGTCTGCGATACTATCTCGGGGCGGCGTTCTAGCACGTGCCTCGTGAATGCTAGAAGGGGCAGCGCTACAGACTCATAGCCCTGCTCGATCAGCTTTGAAGGATCGTCGTCGGCGCTCTCGAGCAGCGAGTACGGCAGGCCGGCCATCCTGAGCAGCTTTACGACCAGATCGTAGTCGGCCGCGTACGCAGCCTCGGCGGCCGACTCCATGCTCTCGAAGTTTAAGGGAAGTATCCACACGGCATCGGGGACGGCCAGGCCAAGCTCGCCCGCCCTGTGCTCTACGTCTATGTATGCCTCACCCTGGACCGTCTTCACGCATTGGCAAGCCGGCCGGCCCTTGATAAACTTTCAGCATGTAGGGGCCGCGGAGGATCGGCGTGCGTCAAGGCGCGACCGGGGCGGCTTGGCTCGGCGGGCGGGCGGGGGCGGGCGCCGCGCGGAGGATCGGCGTGCGTCAAGGCGCCCCATGGCCAGAGAGGGGAAGAGGTGCGCATAGTGCGGCTCAAGGGACATTAATGCCGGCAAGCGGGCGGGGCTCAAGTTGATGCTGAGCAGATTGGCAGCCGCGTGGGCATCCCCGGACGAGCCAGAGGTGGCAGTGCGCCCAAAAAACGAAGTGTCGTGCGCCGCCTGCAAGGCCTCCTATACGGTGCAGACGATCGGCAACGAAAAGACGCGCGCGCTGCCGGGGACCACCGGGATCCACGAGGTTGCACTGGCCAACTTTACAGACATGTTTGCCGGGCACACGCTTGACGAGCTAGGCCGCTCGGCTACTGCCGCCGTGCAGCCAGACGCGGACGCCCTCCACATATTTTTTGCGCTAGACGGCAAGAGGGCCTGCCGTGGGTGCGGAAGGGTCGACGGGCGCTTCGTGGCCGCGTCCGTAGAGGGGGCTGACGGGTGATCCAAATGGCCAAGTATGGCGTCCAAAGCATGGGAAACGGAGCCTTTAGGCTCCCCGACGGATCCATAGCGTACACAATGGAGAGGGCCGTGGAAGAGCAGAAAAAGATCAAGCCCGTCGAGTACACGGCATCGGACCTGATCCTGCTCCTGCTGCCGTCGCAAGACAAGCCCATCGTCGGCCGAACGCTGCTCTTCAAGGAGTTGTTTATCCTCAAAAAGGAGGTGCCTGCCGAAGAGGATGTCGAGGACTGCAAGTTCGTCCCGCACTGCTACGGGCCGTACAGCTTTTACATGGCGTTCAAGGTCCGCGAGATGTCGGGGATGGGGCTGATCGAGGTATCGGGGGCGGGTGGGACCGCGGCGTATAGGGGTTCTACTAAAGTTGACAAGAATTGACCAGGTGTCAAGATCTCTTCACCCCTGTGGTGGTATAGCAGGGACGACAGAGTAGGGCATGGGGCGAAAGGGATCGATTCCAGTGGGCAAGGGCTTCATGCCTGGCACGAGCGCCCACAAGCTCAAGCGCCTTGCCAACAAGGAGATGGACGCGCTGACGGCCAAGAGGTACATGGCCGCGTACCACCGCAAGAAGGGCAGGTCGTTCAACGAGATAGCCGGGATGGTCCTTGCATCGTACGACGCGGTCAGGGACTGGCTGGTGAAGATGCACAAGGGGGGCCTGAAGGCGGCCCCGCGGGGCAAGAGCCCCGGCAGGCGCCGATCAATTCCGCTCGAGATCCGCTGGGAGTTGATCATGGATGTCTTCATGGGGCCGCAGGCGGCCGGCTACAAGGCCAACGTGTGGACGTTCAAGCTCCTGCACGACCATCTTGAGAAAAAGTACAAGGTGAAGATAGCATACTCGACGGCCGCAAAGAACTTCAAGGAGATGGGCATACGGCTCAAGGTGCCCCGCCCCGCACACCCAAAGGCGGCGAGCCTCGAGGAGCGGCTCGCCTTCCAGGCGGAGGCGCGCGCCAGGATCAAGGAGGCCGCCGCAGCCGGCTACCATACGGTCTTCATCGACGAGGGCCATGCGCAGGGCTACAAGAACGGGCGCGAGTCGGCGGGGCTGAGGGGGGTCGAGATCGTGCGCACGTCGAGCGTCGGGCGCGCACGCCTGAGCTTCTTCGTAGCCGTCGGCTACGGGTGGGTCTTCGTCATGGAGTGCCCCGGCCGGGCCAACAGCGAGGCGTACACGAGGTTCCTTGACAGGGTCAGCGCCCTAGTCGGCAAGATTCAGACCATAGACGACAACGCCGGATACCACACCTCGGACAGGTCCAGCGACCACATCCGGGACAACGCGGACCGCCTGAGGCGCATACCCACGCTTCCTTACACGCCCAACGACAACGTCGCCGAGCCGCAGATCCGCGGCATAAAGACCGCCATGTCCAACGTAGGGCTCGACAGCGTCGGGGCCATAAGCGGCGAGCTCGGGTGGTGCTTTGAGAGCGACCTAGTCGTCCCGGTCGAGTTCTACGACTATGCGACTGCGGTCGACGCGCCGCAGATCAGCCCCCGCAAGGCGGCGGGGATCAAGAAAAGGCTCAGGCCGGGAGAGCACTTTGCGTACGTGCAGAGGAGAATGCCGGAAGAGGAGATCCCCCTGCCGACCATCGAAGAGATTCAAGCGAAGGAGGACAAGATACTCCCTCCGGAAAAGCGCGCAAAGTTGCCCCCTGTGCTGGCCAATTCGAACATTCCTGCCAACTTTCTTGCGAGGCTTCCCCCGATATTGCTTGAGGAATAAAGTGGCATGCCCCGCCTGCGATAAATGTTGCACTTGTGCCGCGCTGCGGAATAACAATTCACGATACAATTGTTTTGTGTAACTATTTTGTGTAACTGTTTTCTGTGACTTTTTTTCGACCTTAATTGCATGCAATCTTCAATACGTTTTCGTGAACTCAGATAGAACCCCTATACGCCCCGACCCGAAAGGGGCTCAAAAGGGCAGGGGCGAGGCGCCGGGCCGCGCCCGCCGGCCCGGGGGGTTATGCGTATTGGAACCCGGCGATCGCACCCAGAGGAAAATCTCGACCCGAAACTGGAATTTTGATCGAGTGAAGATCCGGGCGCCAGAAATTGCACCTCCGTCGGGCCGTGGCTCAAAAAACCTTGACTTCTTGTCAATCGGATTTCACCCGCCCCGTCTTAGGCGGCGGCCGGGCAACGCCGGCGATGGAGCAGTGCCTGATCGATCCCGAGGTCCTAAAGGTGTACGAGGAGGTCGTCCCCGAGTCGTGGTTCGAGGCGGATCCGAATCACATCGCGAATATCGGCACTGCGAGGTACAAGAAGTTCCTCAAGGACGCCGACGAGCGGCTTGCCCTGATGATGGAGGGGTGCAAGGATCCCAAGCTGTGCGGGCAACGCGCCCGGCGCGTCTCGCGGGACGGGACGCTGCGCGACGAGTCGTGGCTGCACGGCGCGACGGGACTGGACCACGCCATGTTCTTCTACATCGTCGCCTGCTTCGAGCACGAGATCGAGACCACGCCCGACGTGCCCCTCTTCCGCCACGGCCTTGACCCCGAGAGGGCATCCGACCGTGGCAACCGCTGCATCCTGGCCGCGGAGCACATGGTGTGCATGACCCTGTACCACATCTGGACGGGCTGCTCGCAGGAGTCGCTGCAGGGCATGTTCTGGATCGACCAGACGACGGCCTCAAGGAACATCCGGCTGGTCAGGGGCATCATGGCCAACTCCGGCATGCTTCCGACCGACCTGGGCCTCATGGACGAGCTCAGATCCTTCACCAAGGAAAAGGTCCAGGAGTACGTGGGCAACGTCCTGCTCGTCGACTTGACGCACTACGACATCGAAGATCCCGTCGACAAGGAGTCCAACAAGGAGGCATACTCGCACAAGGCCGGCACGACCACCTGCAAGTCGGTGCACGCATGCGCCAAGCGGGGCCTGGTCGTCCTCAGCGGCGAGCTGGAGGGAGGGCGGGGCAGCGAGATAGAGTACCTGCGCCGCCACTTTCCAGACGTGGGAGTCCTGACGGCATCCCTTACGAGCCCCGACACGCCGGCGGCCGAGCGCACCTCGGTCTACATCGACAACGGCCCCCAGGGGATCAAGGAGCTGCTCAAGGGCGCCAACGTCCTGATGCCGCACCGGAAGCCGATCGGGGGCGAGCTGACGGAGGAGCAGAAGGCCTACAACTCGCAGCTGGCCGCCGAGCGGGCCCCGGTCGAGAACAGGTTTGCCGAGATAAAGCAGAACAAGATACTCGCCCACGAGTTCCGCGGCTCGGTCGAGGACCTTCGCGAGACCCGCACCGTCTGCATCGGCTTCGTCAACCTGAAGCTGATAATGAGGGGTGCAGACGGGTTCGTCCCCGACACCCACGCCAAGGAGTCGGCAGGCGGGCCCGGGCCGCCGGGGCCGCATGGCCGCAAGCCGCGGCAGACGTTCCCGTACCTCGCCAAAGAGTGACCGCCGCCGCGCTGATCACCGAAAAAGGGCGAATTTCGTGCCTTTTTCGGGCGGCGGCGCGGCATTCGGGCGAGTTTCGGACATCTGGCTGCGCATACTTCGTCGTTTCGCGTTTTGTTTTTCGAGTTTCACAGTGGCAAGGGCGATCGCGGGCATGCAATACGCATAACCCCCCCGGATGCCAGGATGCGAAAGTTCCGCAAGGGCCTGGGCCAGCGCGGGGCCACGCATATACTGGGGGCCATATGCCGCAGGGCCGAGTGCGCCGAGTACGTGGTAAAGTCCGGGGTGGCGCACCGCTACAAGGCCATCACATGGGGGCGCGGGGTGTGACGTTCGAGGTCCGGGTCAGGTCGGTGGACCAAGAGTCGCCGTACGCGTACCCCTCAAGGAGTGTCGAGATAGCCACCAGCTCGGGCAAGGTGACAACCCCGGACAGGGCGGCCACGCTCTACGAGTACAACAAAAAGGCGTCCGTGCCCACCAACGTGCCCCTAGACAACGACGTGAGCCTGGCCGTAAAGAGGCCGAATGCGGCCACGCTTGCAAGGTTTCTCGGGGAAAACGGCGTGGCGCGGCGGTGGGGAAGGGAGATGAGGGGCGCCGCCAGGAGGATGTCATACTCGGCGCTCAGTGCGTACCTGGTCCAGCCGACGACCGCCGACATGCCGGCGAGGAAGAAGGGCGGAAAGGAGGTTGCGCCGGCCGTGCCCTCTGGCACAAGCTACCTGAGATCCAGCCCCGAAAAGATGGAGGTCTTTTTGCGCATTCTGCTCCGGCTGCAGGTCGACGCCGGCCTCGGCGTCGTCGCCGTGCCGTACCTCGGGCTGCCCCTGTCGGAGTACAAGAGGACGGTCAGGAAAGTCTGCAAGGCCGCCGCCGGCCTCGGCGCCGAACCCATGGTTGCCTTTGACCTAGAGTACCAGAAGGGGGGCAGCGGGTTCAAGGAGGCCATGTCGTTCCTGGTGCGGGACATGGGCGTCAGGCTGGTCGCGTTCCCTGGCCGCTCGTACGCTGGCGCCCCCGTGTCGTACGACGCGCTGGCAGGGTACGCCGAGTCCGACGTGGCGTTCGTCTCGTTCGACACCGACAGGCCGTACCAGAGGCTCAACCCCCTCTCCAAGATGCACGCGTTCCCGTTCATCGGCACAGACATCTACGCCATAGGGACGCCGCGGTTCGTGCCAGGGGCGGCCGAAGCGGGCCCCGGCGGCGCCGGCGCGGGCGGCTCTGGCGGCGCCGGCGCTGGATCTGCCCTTGACAGCGTGAAGTTCTTTGAGCCGTCTAGCCTGACGATCCGGCCGTCGGCCGAGCGGGTGGGGGATCCGGCCGCCCTGCTAGACGAGATCGGCGAGCGGGGCAACGCGCAGCTGCGCGGCATGCTCGAGGAATACGAGTCGGCCCGGGACAATCCCGACAAGGCCGCCGCCCTCTCGTCGCTCTCTAGGGTGCACGAGCTGGTGTCGAGCACCGCCGAGTTCGGAAGCCTCAGGGACTGGATCAGAAAGGGCGA
Organism: Cenarchaeum sp.; assembly: GCA_965242695.1. Lineage (GTDB taxonomy): Archaea > Thermoproteota > Nitrososphaeria > Nitrososphaerales > Nitrosopumilaceae > Cenarchaeum. The sequence goes on from CBDESU010000002.1 coordinate 509,018, forward strand.
GACAGCAGAATACGTCAAGGAAAAGCCAAGGCTGGAGACGACCCTGGCGGATCTAGAACAAAAGCGGAAGGGGCGCTGATGCGGCCCGCGCCGATGGCACCCCGGCGGGCGAAAGCGCGGGGCTGCGCCATCAAAAGCGCCCGCCGCAGTCATGGCAAGTCCGCATGCAAGACACGCATGACCTGTTCGCCATCCACCGCTGCAGCATTCAACAAAAAAAAACGGCCAAGGTGTGGCAACCAGGGACGAATCTGAGTTGCGCAAGCTTGGCCGCCCGTTGGCCCGCTCACACAAGATCATATCCAGAGACAACATTGCAGGCGATGCCAAGTGCATTGAACTGCCATCAAGCTTGGAAAGAAATCGATCCTATCCGCCAATATGTACACATGCCTCAATCAATTTTAATATGGGGCCTATATTTTTAATACCATGTTCTTTTATTAAATCACCCAAGTGCGGGCTTTTGGTACGCAGTGCCTCTGCAACTTTGTTATCCTGCGCTTCTATCACCGACTCTGGGACTTTGCCTTGGTTGCAGGCCTCCTGTATGTTCGACAGGTTTCTGCGAACATAGTGTATGCCCTTGTTGGAGATTCTGTACGTTGTTGAGACACGGCCGAACACTGAGTCGGGCGGGCCGCTTTCTATATACCCTGCCGAATGGAGCTTGGAAAGCTCGTCGTCTTCGGCTCCCTCCGGCAGTGCCATTATTGCAGAATCGCAGCATCTCAGTAGCAGATTCTTGCTGTCGTACAGATTTGACGGGTGTTCAAACATCGTGAACAGCGTCCACAGCTGGAACGGCGTGAGGGCGGCGCTCATGAACGAGCGTTCAAGGTCGGCTATATATGCCTACTATTTAGGAGGGTGAGGCATGGCGCCGGCTGCCGGATGCGCGACGCCTGCAGTACGGTGGCAACAACAGCTGGCACGATGAGGTGCGGCGGGGCATGCCGGATGCGTGCAGGGCAAATCTGGGCTTGCAGGCATCGCCGGTCTGCGCTACTCGCAGGCGCGTTCGCGCCGCCCCCCTTGAAAGGGTAGTAAGTCGCTAGCCTTCGGAAGGCGGACATGCGACGGATCGCCTGCCGCTACGCCCCCCAAGAAGAGAGGTACGCCTGACTCCACGATGCGGCAGCCAGCCTAGCGATGGCGATGTGATTGGCCATGCCACGGGGTAGCTCCACAACCCCCATACGGCGCTCTGCAACAGAGTCTCGGGCGCTCTTTGATGCGGACTCCCGTCATTCCTGCGGGGACGCCATCCCAAGCCCCGCCTAGGCAAGCAAGTGAAATTGTGCACCGAGCACAGGCCAAGCTGCATGGCCTGCCGGCCCCTACGGCAGATCCGGGATCAAAGGCGGGCTAGGCGCGCACGAGCAGCAGGCCCAGGCAGTCGGCCACGTTCCGGACTTCGTCGTCGTGGTCAAACGCGGACGAGCAGTGCAGCTCCGACGTGGCGCCTCTGCCGCATATGTTGAGGATGCACTTGCTGGCGGGTATGGCCTCGGGGCTTGTCGGGATGTGGTATGCGAAGGGGCCGCCGTGCAGCAGCAGGATGCCCAGCGTGTCGTCCGGAAGCTGCGCGAGCTTCTTGCGGACCTTTGCCCCGTCATGCTCGAGGTGCGTCGGGACACCTCCAAGGTTGGTCGGGACGCCCAGGCGTTGTCCAACGTCGATGCTTTGCGGGGTCCCCGGATGCAGCTGGGCCGCCAGTATGTGGCCGTGCGCGTTCATGCCGTGCCACACTTGGATGTTGATCCAGCCGTCCAGCTGTATGTCGACATCGTGCCCGCCCGTCGACGCCTCGATGTCGGTAATCCGGTAACGCGCGCAGTCGTGTAGCCTCCTTGCATAGTGCGCGTGGACGTAGTGGCCGTAGGAGCCCCCGCTCGCCATCTTGTCGTAGAGCCTGTCCATGTTCGGCACGCGGGTGCGATTCTCCTTGACCCAGCGGAAGAGATCGCCGGGCGACCACGGCTGGCCGCTGTGCATGCTGGCAGGGCGGAACCGGGCCTATTTAGTGAACGCGGGCGGGCTCCAAGGGGGCGGGGCCCCGATCCCCATCCCTCGCCGGCCGGAGCCCGGGGCGCATCCGCCGCCCGCCGCGGCCCGGCCGCCGGCATCGCGGGCGGGCGGGCGCTAGCCGGGCGATCGCCCCGGATCCCGCCGGTTCGGTGCGCCGAGTACGCTGTTGCAGAACCTGCGCGTGTTCCTCCACTTGAACGCCGACTCGATGTCGGGGGTCGCGTTTGCCCTGTCGTCTATGATCCCGACGATGTCCTCTATCGCATCGCCGCCGCCGTCGTCGGCCTCGTCGCACTGCCCCGGCCAGTTCACGGCCCACGCGTCCTGCTCGACCGATGCCTTGAGCGGTATGTCGTGCATCGCGTACAGGCCGTTGCCGGGGTGGCCCGAGTGCGGTATGGCCCTCGTCAGGACGCCGTTGGCGCTCGGCGCCGCGGATATCCCGATCCACTGCGGCAGGCCGTGGTACATGGCCGCCTCGTCCACGGCCGGCCCGGTGACCAGGTTCTTGGCGTGCCGCAGGAACCTGCCGCATGCGACGCATCCCCTGACCGGTATGTCCTCGCGTATGCTGTGCACTACGACCGGCCACGAGGCGCGGCTGAACGCGAACAAGAGGTCGCCGTAGCTCTTCCCCTCGGCCGTCACGAACAGCGTGTCCGAAAAGGCCATGGTGCTCAGGCCGACGAGCGCCTTGTCTCCCTGCAAGAGGCCCCGGGCGTCCCGCAGCAGGCGCTTCCACTTCCTGTGCACGGCCCTTCCGTCGCCGCCCCTCCAGGAGCCCTTGACCCCGAGGACGTCTATGATCGCCACTATCCCGTCGCTTTCCATGTCGGCCGGGCCGTCGTCGCGCGCCGGCCTCGAGTTCTTCTTGCGCTTGTACTCCTCCCACTCGCGGAACGGCGCCGAGGTCCTGCGGAGGAACTCTAGGTCGATCATCTTCGGGTCCCTGGACAGCACGGCCTGCCCCTCGCCGGTTATGCGGAACTCGCCGAGGACGGTGTTCTTGAGCAGGGCCGCCTTTCGAAGGTCGGTGACGCACCTTGTCACGGCGATGTCGAACTTGCGCCTCGAGGTCTTGGGCGTGAGCAGGGCCCGCTCGTCCTCGCCTACGCCGAGCTCGCCGGCGACGGTTCCGATGACGTCCCGTATCGTGTGCACGCCGCCGTCCCCGATCATGCGCAGTATCGGAAGGCGCATGGCATCGCCGGGCGGAATAGGCACCGCCGGGCGGGATCCGCGCGCCGTATAAGGGCTTGGCAGGGCGGCGCGCCTAGCGGCGCGGGATCGGGGCCGCATCATCCGGTATGTCGATCTCGTGGAGTCGGGAGCGCACGTGGTAGACGACGTCTACCTCTTTGCGCAAGAAAGCCGGTAACAGGGGCGTCGCGGCGCGCCGTCCCCAAGCGCTCATGCCGCCGCGACGGCCCGATCCGCCCCCTACTTGCCCGGTAGTGCAGTCTGCTGACATGTAAGGTCTCCGCATACATGCGGTCCGCGAAGACAAAGCGAAAGCCCTACAGATGGATCGTCTCCGCCAAAACGGCGGCCGAGCCGCACGCATCGGAGAGCCGCGGCGCCGGCCCTACCTGCAGCGCGTTGGCAACGTGCCCTCCCCGTCTTGAACACGAGTGAGGGCAACCAAACTCCACAGGGACAGAATCCGCCGTCATACGCGTCGCACGCCAAGTATCTCGCACAGCGTTGTCACAAACGGATCAGGGCCTTTCGCGTACTCATTTTTTCTTCCCCGGTACAGGTTCTCTAGGCGGTTCTCTTCGCGAAGCGGGTCGCGCAAATAGTACATTTTCTGTCCGTGTAGGGGCTTGCCGTCATGGCCCCCTATGACTTCCGTAATTTCGCCCGCAATCCAAGTGACAAGACCCTCTAACACGTCGGCTATTTTATCCATGACGTTGGCATCGTAGTGGATCGCGTTGTAGATGATTGCATCTACGATGGCATTTTTTGTGTCCTTATCTATTGACTCAAATATTTTGCCGGCCATGCCTATCACGTAATACTGCCCAATCTTATACTTCAACAAAAACCTAGCATTCTTAACATCTTCGGTCTCAGTGGCGGTGTCGTTCTCAATTCGCTTTTTGATGCCGACAAGCAGGTAGTCAAATACGCTAGGAATGATAAAGTCTTTGGGATCTGCGTCCTTGTAAAGGCTAGAAAATGGCTCAGCCTCGACCGGATCGTTCACATCAAACTTAAAGATCGCTGCCGCCGATAGCTGCATCGACCAATGGGGATTTCCGGTGTATGCCAGCTTTAGCCTGGCGGCGTCTACATTTTTGATCAGATACAGCCTCTGCTTGCTTTTAGGATGTTCGGCATTACTCAGCCACTGTCCCCTTTTCCGCTCGAAGAGGAACTTGTCGTACTCGCGGAACCGCTCCTCGAGCTTCTTCAGGTACGGGTGGTCGGATTGCAGGTCCGGGCTCTTTATGACGCTCTGGTCGTTTGTGCAGTTGCTTATCTTTTCGCCAAATTCGCTATCGTTTGTTTCTGACAAGCGGATCACCAGTGCCGCGCGCGGATCAACCCCATCCATACGGTCTATGGTCGTGATGGTCTGGCATCCGTTGACGACCTTCAAGTTGTCTATGCGCGCAATGCCGGTGTTCTTGTCATATTCAAAACGCTTGCACACTGCACTGATGCCGTTGTTGTAGTGCCAGAGCCGTTCAGGCGTTGATTCCACAGTTTCTTTGATTTTCTTAGAAATGGAGGATTTCGCCCTCAGAGGCAATCTTGGGTTGAGTGAAAAAAGCGTCGGAATGCCGATGGACTTGCACACTTTCTTTAGCTCAAGGGCAGGCACAGTGGCAACCATCCTTTTTAATTTCGTTTTGTCGGGAGTTCCCACGAAGCACTCATCCTTGACTAGGCGCAGTTCACACGGAGGGCTTTTTGGGTTCCCCACATAGGCAATCAACTCCTTGGTTTCGATGAATTTGAATGTTATGTCCCCGAACGTGTTTTGATCTTCCAAGAGCGGTGCACGCCTTGCGGGTTCGGGCAGTCGACCTGTTGTGATAAAAAGCAAACGCGTCGCATATTTCTGCGCCAGTGCCTTTTTGTACATCACTTGCTGCTCTCGGAAGCGCAAGCTACGTTCGTCGGTGTTGAACAACAGCTTTCTTGGAATCCCGTAAAAGTCTAAGACCGCTTTCGACTCTACCTTGCCCGATTCGTGCTCGGCGAATTTTGCCTGTATAATTTCGACGGTTTTGTTCTCGTCATCTACGTGGAAGTAGTCTATTCCCCCGTCAACTCCCATGGCGCCCTCCAGCCTGTCGCTCACATCCTTGTCTTCGACCCCGAGTACGTTTGCGGCAGACCAGTGCTGGAATGCCCGACCAAGATCGGGGTATGAGCGGTAGTCCCGTATGTGCTTCACTTCCTCCACAAGTACGCGGCGCAGCTCTGCCTCCTTGTCCATTCAGCGAGCCCGACTCCTTGGCGTATATCAACATGCCCGTATGCGTGCGCATGCATTACTGTCGGTACATTTGAATGGCATTTGACGTTGCACGGTGCGGCGGACGAGGTTAGAATGTGCGTCCAATTTCGCCTTGCGTGTGTTGATGCGCGCCGGGGGCGTGTAGCCACCGCGCGAATCTCTTGCATCATGGCATCGAGCCGGGTAAAGCTCCTTGCCTCGGTAGGCTCGTCCAACGCTTTGAGCGCAAGCGCTCGCACGCCTCAGGGCTTGCCAGGAGGAGCAATTCGCACCTGGCAGCCCGCGGGCCGATCAGATATGCGCCGGATCCCTGCCGGCAGGAGCAGGCCGTGCATCTTCAACGTCGCTCTACAGGACATCAGGGCGCAGAGCACCGTTGCTTCGGCCGCCGAACGCGGCGCACCCCACATATTCCGCAGGACGACCTGCTCGCGCAGCAGTCTTTCGGGAGATTGCCCGCAGGCGGCACCACGAACATAAGCAAGCCGTCTCGACGCTGGCGAGCCTAGCCGTGAACTCGGGCAGAGGGATCGCCACGGTGCGCGGCAACGATCATTTCTAATAACGCGAAGGGTTTTTGCAATGCACACACCGCATATCGGGCATCCGATGGCTGATTTTAGGGGTCGGGCAGATCGCATCCGTAGCCGCCTCGGCTTTTCACTGCAAGGGCATTGTGACGCGACTGTGGCTGCCCTGCAACTCCAACATAGGCACAGGCGATCAACTGCCACGTGACCGACGGGTCGCGCGTGTGCGCGTAGGACAGCATGGTCACATCTCCCGTCGTGCTAACTTGTCAGCAGGGATTGAAGCCGCTCCGTCAATTGCCTCGCCACGTTCATGCCTGCCGCCCTGTATGTATGCGAATGGGGAGTGCAACGGCCGCACCCGTCAATACTGTAACCATAATGGGAACAAGTATGCACAATCGTGTTCCTGTGTACGCATCTCTCACTCCACTCTGGATTGTCGATAGATCCACAATCGGTGACATCTGTTGTGATTCCGGCAGCGTCTAGGACATGGGGGGCGATGAAAAAGAATCCGATCGCGGCGCCGGCGGCAAAGGCGCCCTTACCAATCGACTCATGTCCGGTCACTGCAAGGATCCTCTCAGGGGTTATAAACACACAGAACCGCGACACGTGGCATCGCCTGCCGGCCGCCCCGGACGCATCGCCGACTCTGCATCCGCGCATCCTCCCGTGCGGGCGGCAGTGCGGCGGCCTACGGGCCGCTGCGGCGCCAGAACCCCGTGCGCGGCCTGTCGGACTCCGGCGATCCCGCCGCGGCCACGGCCGCCCTGCCCAGCAGCAGCGTGAGGGTCGCCTCAAACTCGCGCGACATGTCCAATGTGCCGCTAGCCGCGTGGGCCGCCTCGTGCAGGAGCGTGCCCGCGTACTCTTCTGCGCTCGACAGCGCGTCCCTCTTGATGACGATCCAGCCCCTGCCCGGATCCCACACGCCGGCGGTGCAGTCGGTGGCTAGCATCCTCATGGTCTCCGATATTCGCACCGGTATGTCGCCCATCCCAAGCCTGGCCGTTGCCAGTATGCGGGGCGTCATGTCGTAGACGGCGCGCTCGGCATCGGTGAGGTCCCCGGCCTCTACGAACTTGTACTCGAAGCTCTTGTTGTACTCCTCCCTGTAGACGCCCAGGTCCCGCACCTCGTTCCCCGACGCGTCCGTCGCGCCGCTGATCTTGTCCCGGACGGCCTCTGGCACCACCGTGACCGTCATGCCGTCCCGCTTCGCCTGGTCTACCGCCTCGGCATTGTTCTCAAGCTGCGCCGGGGTGACAAACACCGTGCGCGTCGACTCGTTGTGTATCTTGCAGGCGTGGGTCGATACGTCGACCCACTTCATCTCGTCCGGCTGCGTGCCGCTTCCGTACCCGTCCAGCGTGCCGGCGAGCCGCCTTGCGACGTCCTTGTCCGTGCTGGCCAGCAGTATGTCCTTGACCCTGCCCGTGTACGCGGTCCGCCCGACGTTGGTTCGCTCGCGGTTGAGCGCCTTGCGCATCGTTCCTGTCAGCGACGTAATGTTGTACGAGAACAGAAAGTTGTCCTCCTCGGCGGCCGCGACCCCGTTCACGTATATGCGCGCCGGCCCGCCTGCCGCGCGCTCGAGTATGTCGCCGTACTGCGTGCGGTCAAGGGCGGTCTCGCCGCTGAACTTGAGGAACAGCCGCCTTGCCCTGTCCATGTCGCCGCCGGTGCAGCCGTCAAGGACGACCAGGGTGCCCTCAAGCGCGGGGTCGGACGGCGGGGCCACGGAGGCGTGGAGCGTGACAACATCGTCAAAGCCGTGCTTTGACGACTTTGTTATGGTGATGTCCCCGTGCCTCGACCTGAGTGCGACGCCGATATGGTGGCGATCGAACGTCGCCAGGGCGTCCTTGAGGCCCACGCCGAACTTGCCTATGACCCTGCCCGGGTTGGCCAGCTTTTCCTCGTTCTCGTTCTGGGTAAGGTGCGCGTACCGTATGCCTCGCCCGTAGTCGCGGATCTCAAAGTGCGTGCCGCCGCCAGTGATCGCGATGTCCGGCGTACCCGTCAGCACCTGCTCGTCGAGTGCGTTGGCGATGACCTCCCTGATCGCGTGGTAGACCTCCCAGTCGTCCAGCACCGTCTCGACGTTCAGGTCGAACCGCCTTGGTGTAGTGCCTTCCATCGCCATTCGCCCCGCAGCGCTAGTACGAACCGAGCTTGCGGCAGATTGCGATCGCGGCGGGCGCCGCGGCGCCGATCACGGCAAGCGTCACGAAAGCCATGGTGCGCGCTTCAGTGGCCTTGAGAGTGATCTCTGTCGCGTCCAGGACGGCGGCCCCCACTCCGCATTCGACCGACGGCTGATCGTCACTGCACAGATCCGCTCTTGCCGCGTTGATCGCAGGGCCGACCTCGTCCGACGGAGCGGCGGCCTTGCCTATGGCCCACTTGCCGACAGTCTTGGCGTCGCCATCGTCGGCATGCGCGTGCGTCCCAGCCATGAACGGGGACGCGGCGGCTAGGCCAAGTACGGCAAGGATGCCCGCCGTGGTGGTGTTCATCAACGGCAGTCAACCCGGGGGGTAATTAAAGGCCGCGTGCAGCTTGCCCGCAAGTATGAGGCGGCCTAGCGGCCTAGAGGCGCACGCTCGAGTCGCCGGGTGCGATCACCTCGTCGATGACGCCGGTGGCGCTCCGTTCCTTCGTCCGACAGCACGGAGGCCCGCAGGCATCCCTCCGCAGGGTTGGGAACCTGCGGCCCGATCGCCCTGCAAGATGCCCCTGCATGGTAAGCGCCATGCTGCATGTGTGGTCGCCTCGGCATCCGTCATGCCGCGCCCTGCCGCCTCGGGTGTCGCCCCCGATCGCCGCTATCGCTCCGCATTGCATTGCAACGCCGCCGGCTGGTATTTAGCCGCCTCGGGTGTCGCCCCCGATCGCCGCTATCGCCCCGTCGGCGGACGCCGGTCTAGCGAAGGGAGGGCGCGGCCCCACCGCGCGCACGCCGTCAGAGTGCCCCGGCCGGATTCAAGGGCGCGGCTTGGCGGTGCTGCATCGGCACGGCCCGCCGGCGCGCCGCACTACCGCTGCGGCGCACCGTGAGCCGCAACAGCCAAGGCATAAAGGGCAGGGTTCCGGCCGCCTCCCGTGCAGGACGGCGAAGAGGGCGCAAAGGACTACGCCGACATGTTCAACAGGTTCTTCAGGGATGCTAGGCTGTCGAGCACGTACAAGCCGGTCCTCGTGGCAGCGCTCGTCGACATCAGCGGCGGGGGCGCGGGGGCGCCGCCGCCGGCCCGGGGAGAGTGGGCGCGCCGCGAGGGGGACCGCATGCGCGTGGACCTCAACCTCGTGGCGGCGCTGTTTGCAAGGTTCTACTGGGACATGGCCGCCGGACTGGGATCGAGGCACATGCCGCCGCGCATGGCCGATCCCGACGATCCCGACAAGGACGTGGTCATCGCAAGGCTGATCAAGGAAGAGATGGAAAAGGAAAAGAGGAGGGATGCGTACAGAGACATGGCCGACGCCGACGGGGACCTTGCGGGAGGAGGGGCCGAGGAGCCCCGCAGCCGCGGCAGGGGCTCCCACGCCGGCGGCAGGCCGCCGACGCTGAAGGAGCTCGCCTCGGACGAGAAGGCGGAGTTCAGGAAAAGGGTCATCGACGATGCGATCAAGCCCGAGGCCCTCAAGCACCTGCTTACCGACATGGGGGACCTCTATACGATATGCCCCGACGAGGACGCCATATTGCTTGACGCGGGGGCCGCCGCACACATGGAGCGCAACGCCGCGACGATCAGGGCGGCGCTGGGCCACATGATCGTCAAGCGCCTAGAGGCGACCAACCCGTCGGCCCGGCACTTGGCCACCATGGCGGACCTGAGCGCCGAGTACGCCGCCAAGATTGCAAGGGTAAGGAAGCAGGAGGCCGGGGAGGAGGCGCCGCATGCGCCGCAACAGGACGACATCAGCCCGCTCTACACGATGTCGCTCGATCTTGCCGCAGGCCTGGCCAGGCTGTCCAGGCCGAAGGAACAGGGGCAGCGGTAGCGGGGGCCAGAAGGGCGGCGGCGACGCCAATGGCGGGGCATAGTGGCCGACGGTGGATCCGGAACGATCGGCGCAAGGTGCGCCTATATTTTTACTATTCGAAAGCTGGTGTTCTTGTGCCTGTCGGCGTAGCCCCTGAACACCATGTGCTGTGCGCGATCTGCATCGTATGACTCCGCCGTTTCTACCTCGATTATCCTCGTTGACCCTCCCTTTTTGGCTATGATGTCGGGGCGCCTACGATTGCCGCCGTTGCGATCGCAGAGGGCGTCAGGGCTGGGATAGCCCGGCACGTCGGCGCTTACGCTGTAGCCGTCGCCGGCCAGCCTGTCGGCGATGCGCTTTACCTCCCTGTCGTGCCTAGACTGGCCTGATGCGCTACGCTTGGCCATCAGGATTCACCACACGGCGGGGATTCCGAGAGCCTCACCTGGCCTTCTATCGCTCTCCTGTAGTCGTCGTCAGAGTCGCCCGTGTACAGGACGGCGAATGCGCGCCGGCCTTCAGTGTTCTGCTCCCAGCACTGCTCGCGGTCGTGGTCGGCTATCCTCGTGGCCACCTTGCCGGACTCGCCGACATCGATGCAGCTGCGTGGCGTCCCATCACTGTTCATATCCAAGACGACGTAAACGCCCGGCAGGTCGGCAAGTTCGTACTCGTCGTACGGGCCTTCAAAGTCATAACCGCCTATTTCCAACTTGAGGGGCGGGCTCCAGGAAGTATATTTAAGCCTGCTGATCGGCGATATGACGCCTACGATCGCGCATAGCATGCCCAAAAGTAGGGGATCTCCGACGCGCCGGCCATCCCCATTGGGCGTGAAGTGCAGGGAGCTCGCATTCCGTCCGCACCGCCGTGCCGTGCCCGCAGGCGCGGCAACGGGGATGAGTATCGCATACGTGGGGAGAGAACGCCTCCTGCCAGGCGCACCAACCCCGTCCACCCTACCCCATGCACTCCCTCTGAGATGCCTCCAAGGGCCTCTACACGGGGCTCCTCACGCCAGCGGGGAATCGCGCTGCAGTCTGGCGCCGGCGAGTCCCAGACGACTGGCGACGCCATGTTCGTGCCGCATCCGGGTGGCGGCGAGATCCCGACGCATGGCGGGTCGGCAGGCGCGGCAGGTGGCGGCCCGGCCGCGATCGCGCGGGTCACAGCATTTGCGGCTAGGATAGGATGGCGGCCACAACTACGATAAGAGTAAGTACGATAGACGAAGCAAAGGAAATTTGTGCATACCTTAGCCGCCGCGCTTTTTCCTTGTTTGTCTCCTCCAGCTTGACAAGGGCCCGCGCATATTCAGCGATCCTCGACTTGTAAAAGCCCTCTTCGCTTTGGACCAAGGCCGCATACGTCTTCTCGTCAAGCTCGTCGCAGCACAGCAGGCGCTTCCCCACAATCGTCACAGGGTGCGACGACACCCTATCAACAAACACGCAGAACACGATCGCTAGGAGGAGTCCGGTCACAGGGACAACCGCCATATACGAAACATATGACTCCAAAACAAGACGGCCCGCTTCATGCGCCATCGCTGCAGTGACAATCAGGGCTGCCACTAGCGCAGATGCGACCATGCAGTTTTGCGCCTTTTTCTCCAGGTTTTCGTTTGCCCTGTCGTGAATGTGGTACTGGCCCTTGACCTCCTCATAGACCTGTCTTGACGCTTGTGGCGTACCTTGTTCGTCGCCCCCTGCCGCTCCCTCGGGCCCCTGCTCCCCTCCGCTCACGAGGCCAGGCCACAACCCACTTATATTAATCACAGGGTGTCCGGCAGTGGCAGAGGGCGAGAAGCGGAGGCGAGAGCAGCCAACACTTGGCGGCGTGATCAAAAAGGTAAAGCACACTGAGTCTGGCGGTGGCGGCGGGCAAAAATAGGCTAAAGCCTCTTATAGCGGTAGTGGACAAAGCCGTCCAAATGGGTGATGATGAAAAACCCAAGCAAGTCACAACTCGACTTAGCGGGGAAATTAAGAAGGCACTGACCGCGTCCGACGAGAGCGACAAAGAGTAGACGCGGGCAGGGCCGAAGAGCGGCGGCGTGCAGGGAGACTGTGCCCACTGTGTAGCCCAAGCGTCCCTAGCCCTCTGCTGAAAAGCCGGCGTCCGGTCGTTGCGAACCATGGCAACGGCGGTCCGGTGGAGCAGGGCAAGCGGCCACTGCCGGCTCTTGCCGACGCCCACGCGCAGTGCCGCTAGCCTGCCGGCCTTGCTCCCCGCACGCTGATCGACGGGCCAAAAAGTCCCGCAGCCTCTGGCCTCGCGGCAGCAGCCGCATGGGATGCTTGCGCCAGCGCGCGGCCGCAGCCTCCGGAAGAGGCAGGGCCCAAAGCCAGGGCCCTCCCTAGCCGTAGAGCTCGATGGCCGCCCTGCAGTCCAGCTCCATGCGGGCGGCAAAGGAGCGGGCGTGGTGCATGGACTCGTAGACAAGGCGGCTGGCGCTGGCGGCCTCCCTTGCGGCGTTTGCCACGGTCGGCGCAAGGTGCGGGGCGGCGGTGGATATGGGGCCCTTCTCCAGGTTGGCAAGCACTTCGCTTTCGGTGGGGGCAATCCTGCGGGCGAGGGCAGTGTTCGGATCGACTTCGTCGGCAATGGCGGCAGCGGCGGCGGCGGCCGCCCTCGCCTCATCGGCGTCGGATGCTGTGCGGGCAAGCACCCCGCCGTCGCCATCCTCGTTGGACAGGGCGCGCACGGCCTTGGCAGAGTCGTCTGCAATGTCGGCGACCACCTTGGCCGCCGCCGCGACCGCATTGGCCACGCCGTCAGCCACATCGCCTGCGGAGCGGTCGCCGGCGGCCCCCCTTGCGACGGCGCGGGCGGCATCACCCGCATGCCTGGCGATCCGGCCTGCGCGCCCGGCGCCAAAATCGTAGCCTGCTACGGGAGCCATCGTGCGCGGGCCGCCGCGGCGCCATATAGGTGTCCTTCGCGCAAGTCGGAATGCGGGCATCGGGCTGTACGAGGCGCCGGCCTGTCCTGCGATCGCCATCGTTCCCGCGAACGAGCGGATCCGAGCCCGGCGCGCCGCGCCCAGTGCGAGACCTGCCGGCGCGGGCGGAGGGGCCGGGGCGGGCGGGCCGCGCCTCCGGACCATTGGGCGATCCCCTGCGCGCCGCGTCTCGGCAGGCGGCGCGGCGGGCGCGGCGGGCGCGGCGGCGGGCACCGGGCAATCGGGTGCGGCGGGCGCAGTCCCGCACGGGCCGCGCGGGCATCGCTGTGCGGGCCGGATGCATAACGATGGCAATCTGCGCCCGGATGTCCTGCGGGGCGACATGTCGATGTGCCGCTTGCACCAGCTCGGAGATCTGGCGGGCGTTGATCCGCCCGCTGCGTGTCAGATGCGGATCGGCCTTTTGTCTAGGCCGCGAGGCGCCGTCAACAGATGCGCACGCTGCTAGTCGTATTTGTGCGACCATTGGCGTATGCCCTGAACGCGGCATGCTGGCTGCGATCCTTGCGGTACGACTCGGGCGTTTCCCATTCAATGACGCGCGTCTTGCCGTCCTTTTTGGCCACGATGTCGGGGCGCCGGCGGCCGCCGGGGCCGCCCACGGTGGGCGGGCGGGGGAACCCACGGATGTCGGCCTGCACGTCCCAGCCGCTGCGCTTCAGCGATCGGGCGTGCCCCCTCACGGCTGCGTCGTGCTTGGACTGCCCCCGCTTTGAGCGCGCCGCCATCATCGATCACCACACGGGAAGCTGGCCTTTGTCCGTATCACCTGTTCCCAGGCCATCCTGTCTTTCTGCCTCTTGCCCGGCAGGTATCGCACCGCAAATACAATATCTCCGAGCGCATTCCTGCGCCAGCAGGGCCTCCTATCGTGCCCTGCCACCCTAGTCCGAACGGAGGATGATTCGCCTACATCAATGTAGAAGTATTCGTCCTCATACCCGGTGCTGCGGTGATCGAGGACCACGTACACGCCGGAGGCGTCCCGCAGGCCGCTCTCTTTGTACGGCCCTGAGAAGGACCAGCCTTCTATCGTGATTGTCATTCGGCCTGCGGGGATTTGCGCGTGTATATGAATATATTTTGGCGCCGGGCGTGCCCCCAAACGCGGCCGCAGGCGCGGGGCCGGGGTTGGCGGGCGCCGGGCGTGCCCCCAAACGCGGCCGCAGGCGCGGGGCCGGGGTTGGCGGGCGCCGGGCGTGCCCCCAAACGCGGCCGCAGGCGCGGGGCCGTGGTTGGCGGGCGCCGGGCGTGCCCCCAAACGCGGCCGCAGGCGCGGCCAGGGGCAGTTGGCGCCCAGGGGGTGGTAATTTCCTTAAAGTGCGGGCGGATATGCTTTTGTAGAGTTGGGCGGCGGAGGCGGCCGATGGGCAGCGTGCCTACATGGGTCGAGTCCTACGGGGGCCTGTGCGCCAAGTACGGGGGCGGCCTGGCCATGATGGGCATTGACGGCGTGGGCATCGCGGTCTATACCTACCTGTTCTACCGCAGGGCGACGGGCGACGGCGATCCCATCTCGGCGCCCGGCATCGCCGGGAAGATAGCCCCCATCTCGGCCCACCTGCCGGAGGAGTACAGGATGCCCTACACCGAAAAGACCGTCAGGACGGCGCTGGCCAAGCTCGTCGATCTGGGCCTGGCAGAGTCCGTAGAGGCCCCAAAAAGGCCGAGGGCTGCGGGGCGGCCGGCCGCCCTTGCGTACAAGGCTGCCGCCCTGAGCGAGGCGACAGCCCGCATCGGCGCCGTCCTCGACGGCTACAAGAGCTCCATACTCGACGCGCTCGGCACGTTTGAGCAGATAGAGGAGGGAGTGGCGCTGGGCGCGCAGGGCCGCGGGGGCGCGCGCCAATGACCACCGGCGACATCTACGTGCCCCTAAAGCTGATCGAGTGCGAGGGGGGAAGCCTGAGGGGCAAGGTGCGCCTCCAAAAGCTCGCGTTTCTCGTCCAGGACGAGTGCGGCGCGGTAGACTATGGATTCCAGGCGGCGCCGCTCGGCCCGCTGTCGTACCCCCTGAACGCCACGATGTCGCGCCTGCAGGATCTCGGCATGGTCGACGAGACGCGGGAGCCGACTCCGTCGGGCAATACAGTGTTCTGCTACTCGCTCACGGAGCACGGCAAATCCCTCTTGCGGGCGATGGACGATGAAAACCAGGCCGGCAGGGACCTACAAGATGCCGTCCGATCGACGTACGACAGGTACGGCAACATGAGCTACATCGAACTGCTCGACCTGGTCCACCAAGAGCATCCACAGTACCACCTGAAGGACATCCCCATCGGGGACTTTCTCGGAGGCCGGGGCGCTTGACATCGGGCGCGATGCCTTTGCCAAGGCCAGCCACGGGGGCGCCTCGGGCCGAAGGGGCGGCAGGCAAGAAGAAGAGGGGAGGCGCGGGCGGGGCGCAACCGCCGTTGCCTGGCGGGCCGGCGCGGGCGGGGCTTGGACGGCCGGCAGGCAACGGCCGCAGGCGGAGGTTGCATGCCCGCGTGGCGCATTCCCGTGCCGGAGGGGGCGCGCGGGCAGTGCCGCGCATGGCCCCGTCGGGTACAAGCGGGCAGGCAGACGGCATGCGGATTCCCAGTGCGGCCACGCCACCGCGCGCCGGGCAGCGGCGGGCCCATGCGGCGGATGCCGGCGCCGCACGTGGGGCGAGGAGGAGCGGAGAGAGCGCCGAGTCTTCCGCAAAACCGCCTGTAGGGCAGGCGGGCGGAGTGGACGCAGGCAGCATCCAGGCGGCGGGCGGGGCTGGGAGGGGCGGGGCCGGCGCGCGCCCCCGCGGCGGCGCCGACGGAGCGGGCGGGGCAGCCCCCGCAGGACAACCGCGGCAGCAGCCGCCGGACGGGCAGGGCGCGCGCGCCGGGCCGCGCCTTGATCTAGATCTTGCGTACATCATGAAGGATTCGGAGTATGTCGCCAAGGGCCAGGTTGTGCGACCCAACGGGTTCGACGCATACATGCGCGGAAGGGTGAGCCCAAGACACCTAGACGCCGCGGGCGCAAAGATCATCAGGGACATGCTCGGCCATGTCGTCACGAGTGACTTTGGGATCAGCATGCTGGACGAGATCCTGTCCCCGTCTCCGTCGAGCAGGCAGGCATGGCGGGTCGGCGAGTCCCTTGCCGAGTGCTTTCTGGAAGACCACGAGGAAGCGCTGTTCCCGTACCCGTATTCGCGCGACGTAAAGAGCGACAGCGCCAGCCACGCGGGCGCCGACTTGTCCGGCTACTCGCTCGGAGGCCCCAACGGCAAGGCCATGTTCCTGTTCGGCGAGACAAAGACGTCGGACGAGGCGAGGCGGCCCCCGAGGGTTGCAAGAAGCCTGGGCGGCCAGATGGACGCCCTGTGCTCGCCAAAAGCCCGAAGGGCACTGATAAGGCGACTATGCATCAGGGCCGGCGAGCGGGGAGACGAGCGGCTCATGGCGCTTCACGGCGAGTCCATGACGTCATATCAGGCAAGAAAGTTCAGGCTGGTGGGCGTCCTAATCCGCGGCACTGGCGCCGACCGGAGGGATCTAGTGGCGGCGTTCAACAGGGTCAAGGCGGGGCGCTGCGCCAAGCGGCTGGACCTGATCTCGCTGTACCTGCCGGTGCCGGCGGACAGCCTCGGCGGCATGCTGTAAGGTGATGGCGGTGGAAGCGACAGGCGGCCAAGGCACCGAACGGGGCGGCGGGGCGCCGCACCCCCTAATCGATACGCTGGACAAGGACAGGTCGCGCGCGGCATTCGAGGGCGTGTACGGGCTAAAGCTGGACCGAATGAGGGCGGAGAAGGGCCGGAGGGGCGCATCAGGGGCCGATGCGAAGAGGACAGGGGCGGCTGCCACAAGCGGCCTAGACGACATCGAGTACGTGGCCGAGACGTACGAGATGGCCACCATCAGCATGTGGCGGTACGCGGGGCGGGGCGGGCGCGGGGCGGCAGCAGATGCCGAGGGGGCAAGCGCGGCGCGGCGCGCCGGCGACCTGGAGCGCCTGTGCCGGACGAGCTTCACCATGATGGAGGCGTGCGCCGTGCCGGACGAGCCGATCGAAAAGATCTGCCACGTCCTGCTCATGTTCTCGTACGCGTACGTGGGCGAGAGATGGGAGGCGATGAGGCGCTACCTCGACGAGCGCGGCGAGGAGGTGTCCCTGCCCGAGGTCAAAGTGGAGGGATCCGGCAAGGGCTGGGAGCACGACATGCTGGCCGGAATATACGCGGCCCTGCTGTGCGTCATCAGAAAGCGCGACGCGGCCGAGCTTCAGAGGGCGCGCGGCACGATAGCGCGCCTGCGCGAGATGCAGGGGCTGCACGAGCGGGGCCACCTCGAGTCGTTCGAGCCCGATCACAGGCTGAACCCAGCGCGCCGCCTCGCCGCGCTGTACCATTTGGCAAAGGGGGTCGAGCTGCTCGCCGAGTTCATGGAGACGGGCAGGCCCGACGACATCGAGCAGATGCTCGACTTCCACTTTGACGAGGCGATCGGCCACGGCGGCGACGCGGGATCGGCCGAGCTCGACGTGCTGCTCCGGGCCATCCGCCCCGCGTTCAAGAGGATGGTTAGAAACTCGGTCTGGATCCTCGCAAGGCGGGCGGGCGACGATGACGGCGGCGTGGCCGGCTTTGTCGGCGAGCTGACCGCGTCGGACCGCCCCGTCTTCGAGTTCCTCTACCCGCAGAGGAAGGTGGCGCTGGAGGAGGGCCTGCTCGACCCGTACAGCAAGTCCATGCTGATCAACCTGCCCACGTCGGGCGGAAAGACGCTGCTCGCCGAGCTCAGGATAGTGCAGGCCGTGCTGCGCGGCCGCAACGGCAGCCGCGGCGCCGCCGTGGCCTACGTCGTGCCGACGCGCACGCTGGCCAACCAGATCACGGCAAAGCTTCGCAGGGACCTCGGCCCGGCCGGGATCAGGGTCGAAAGGATGAGCGGCGCGGTCGAGATCGACGGGTTCGAGGACGGCATGCTGGGGCGCGGCGGCTCGTTTGACGTGCTAGTCACCACGCCCGAAAAGCTGATGCTGCTAATCAGGAACCCCAAGTACGGCCTGGCCGACTCGATCACGCTGTGCATCATCGACGAGGCCCACAACCTGGGCGACACAGAGAGGGGGCTGAACCTAGAGCTGCTCATATCCACCGTGAAGCGAGACTGCCGCCGTGCCGGCCTGCTCCTGCTAACCCCCTTCATAACAAACAGCGACGAGGTGGCCGAGTGGCTCGACCCGGACAACCCAAAGTCGGTGACGGTAGGCATCAACTGGAAGCCGAACGAGCGCATCGTCGGGGCGTACTATGCGAGCGGCAAGGGGCGCACAATCGACACGTACTTCCGACCCCTGGCCACGAGCGCCGACACCGTCAGGGTCGAAAAAACCTTCAAGATCGGGACGGCAAGGGGCTTTAGCAGGCCGGCGAGCGGCGTGGTCGGAAAGAACCTGGCCCTCACGTCGCTGCTTGCCACGCAGCTAGACGCGTCGCACGGCGTGCTCGTCCTGGCCCGCACGATCAAGGACGCGTGGAGTACGGCCGGCCTCATATGCGAGAACATGGACGGGGCGCCGGGCCGCGGCGACGAAGAGGTGGAGCTCGCCAAGAGGTTTGTAGCGAGCGAGCTTGGAGAGCGGTTCCCCCTCGTCGGGTACCTGGACAAGGGGGTGGGCGTCCACCACTCCGGCCTGCCCGACGAGGTGCGGTACCTTGTGGAGCGCCTCATGGAGACGGGCAAGCTGCGGGCGCTGGTCGGGACCACGACCATAGCCCAGGGAGTCAACTTTCCGGTCTCGGCGGTGCTCATTTCGTCGTACTCGCATTCGTACCGCGACATGGATCCCAGGGACTTTTGGAACCTGGTCGGCAGGGCGGGCCGCATAGACCAGCCGTCGTTTGGGCTCGTCGGGATCGCGACGGATCGGCCCGGCGGCCCCCGGATGATGAAGGCCGAGGCGTACGTCAAGAGGACGACCGAGCGCCTCGCCTCGTCGCTGGCCGGGATGGTGTCCGAGGTGCTCGCAAACCACTCGCAGCTGGACCTGTCGCAGCTCGCCGCCGAGCCGCGGTGGTCGAGCTTTGTGCAGTACATAGCGCACATGAGGAACCAGGCGGCCAGCCTCGGCGAGTTTACGGGCCAGTCCGAGGTCGTCCTGCGCCAGACGCTCGGGTACAGCCAGCTCGACGAGGCCGGCAGGGAGGCCCTGCGCGACGCGGTCCGCAGGTACGCAGGCGCGCTGGACTCTAGCCCCAATGCGTCGATCATATCGGACCTGACGGGGTTTTCGCCCCAGGCGGTCAGGAACGCGGATTCTGCCGTCAGGTCGATGGGGATAAGGCCGGACGAGTGGAGCCCGCGGGACCTGTTCTCGCCCGCCTCGAAGAAGCTGTCGGGGCTGATCAAGGTCATGGCGGCCAGCATACCAGAGGTCGGCGACATCCAGGCGGACATGCCGGGCAGGCGGAGGGGCGGCGACGACGTGGCGGGGATCATATCGGACTGGGTCACGGGGAAGGACATACCGCACATCGCACAGAGGCACTTTGGCGGCGGCGGCAGGGACGGCGTGACAGAGTGCGTGCGGGCCATATACGGGAAGATAATCCAGCGCGCAACGTGGGGCCTGGCGGGGATACAGAGGATATACGGCGGCGCGGAGCAGGGGGCCGGGGCGGCGGAGCCCGAGGGCGATGCGCGCAACATTCCGGCGATGGTGTACTATGGGGTCGACACGGACGCCGCGGTGCTCATGCGGATGAACTCTGTGCCGCGGAGCGCGGCGGGGAGGATCGGGGCGGCGTACGCCGAGGGATTGGAGGGCGGGCGGGACCTGCACTCGGCCGGCGGGCCCGAGGTCAGGGACTGGCTGTCGGGGCTGGGCGAGGACGAGTGGGGCCGGGCGGGAGCCGGCGGGATGACAGGGAGGGATCTTCGAGCGGTCTGGGCGCGGCTGTCGGGGCACGTTGCGGCGCCCGCGGGAGAGGGGCGCGCGCCCGGCTAGGCGTAGGCGCCCGCCTGCCCCCGTGTGCTGCCAAAAGGCCGTTTTGCGCCGTGCGCGGCAGCGGCTGGCATGCGGCGCGAACTGCCGCCGACGGCGCGCAGGCAGGCAAGTCGGCCCGGAAGTCAGCAGAGGTCAAGGGCGGCGGCGCATCTATTCATTTTTCGAGCTCGCTCACCATGGCGCGGAGCTGGCCCCGATTGACCATGCCGCGCTACTGGCTCAGCAAGTCTGCGAAATCGTTGCAGCCCAGACCAACAAGGTGCTCGATGGTTTTTACGGACGCCGCCTTCGCCTCAGCGGAGCCAGTCTGCAACAAGACTTTTAGCGTCTTGTGCAGTTCGTCCGGCATGAGCCCGCCTTTGGGATCGATCTTTTTTGCCAGGCCCAGCACGCAGCAGGCCACCTCGGCGGGGTGCTCGTCCGCTTGATCACGGAGCTTGCCTAGGGGAAATTCTATGGGATCTAAGTAGCCGCTGTGCAGCTCCAAACATGTCTGGAACGTCCGCAGGGAGCCGTGCCTGGCGGCGGCATCTCCGCACCCGCCGCACATGAAAAACCAGGCGCAAAAGTTGGCGCTGTCGATGAACTCTTGGCGGCCCCAGGCGGCGAGGACCCGGGACACGATTTCGGGACGGTCGAGGTTGTCCTTCATGGCCTCGGTCAGGTCGTATCCGCACTGCCGTATGGACCCGGCCGAGCCCCGCTCCACGAACTTCCAGAACAGTTTTTCGTATCCATCCACCCCATAGAGGTAGCCGAGGGCAACATGTGCAACAGTCCTAGCGTGCACGATCGTGTTTTCGATGTACTTGGACATTCCGCCGACAAGGAATTCCCTGTAGTGGGGCAGCAGGGCGCCCATTACGCCCTCGTGGGCAATGTTGGCCGCGTACCCCTGCCAGAATGCCTTCTTGGCGCCCTTGCCGGAGAGCAGCCTGTGGACCATGGACGCGGCCCACTTCCCGTCAAGGGCGAACAGCATCGGAGCGAACAGCCCCAGCACGGCGTGCCGGGTGGCCGTGTGCGCGCTCCGGTCGCCGGCGTATGCATCTATGGTTTTAACCGCACCCCTCAGTGCTGGCTCCCCGGAAGGCGCGCCGTGCCGCAGCATCCACTTGATGTAGGAGCAGAGTACGTGGAACGACACGCCCTCTATTGTGCCGAGCGAGTCCGAAAGGGAGTCCTCATTCGCCTCGCAGTCCGCAAATCTAGGCGTCAGGTTCCCTGCCTTGACGATCTTCTCGACAACCCCCCATGCAGAGTCCTTTGCCTCGCACCCTATTCTGTAGTGCTCTAGTCCCGCCTTTACAACTCGGGCCGCCTCAAGCCCAGGATCAATCGAGGCCGGTGCCCGCGTGCCGGACGACTCTTGGGCCAGCACGGCCGAGACCAGCCTCAAGAGTGTGCCCCATTCGACCGCCTCTCCCTTGTCCGCCGCCGTCACCATGCCCGACAGGAACGAGTACTGCGCCGCGGCATGCATTCCCTCCACTCTCAGGGCCATTCTAGAGCATTCCATGGGGCGGGTGCGGACGAACTCGTAGAACGGCCGCAGGATCGGGTCAAGGTCAGGATCCGCGCCGCTACAGGGGTGATGGTCGCCCACGAACGCGAACACATCGGCGGCATTGCCGTTCTCAAACATGTCGTACGTCACGGGCCCCGTCGACAGGCCGGGAAGCCGGTACGGGAAGTAGGGGTGCTCGGGAGGGCCAACCATCCTCACGGCATCCTCGTATCGGTCCCTGCGCTCCCCTTCGAGGTGGTCGCGTATAGGGTGCATTCTCAAGGCCAGCCAGCGCGCCATGGCCTGCTCGTCGGCGTCCTGCGGGTAGGAGGCAAGGTCCGAGCGCTTTTGGCGCTCCCTGTCGTCGACCTTCGCGAAAAACTTGCTTCTCCATGCGCTGTCCGTGTTGGCGAACGCCTTGCCGAGCAGCAGGCAGTACTCGTGGTGTGTGCCGCTGTCGGCAAAGCCGTCGACGAGCGCTTCAAGGGCGCGATCATGGAGGTGGTCCGGGAACTCGCCGTACAGGAAGAGCGCCAGCCTTGCAAATATTGCAGGGGGAGGGCGCAGCGCCCCGTCTAGGCATCTTGCCAGCTCTTCGGGATCGTCCCTGCCGATCGCCACTAGGCAATCTCGGAGCGCCATGACGCACAGCGGCAGCGGGAAGTGCCTGGAGCGGGGGCCTGCCGAGTCCTCGATCGCGTCGACGGCGGCGTGCGGGACAGGGTAGGAGGCGGCGCCCAGGTCCTCCACGGCCCCATACGCGCGCCTTACGGCGTCGGCAAGCGGGCGCCACAGGTGGCGGGGGTGCCGGGCGGCAATATGGGGCAGGCGATCCCTCATTATCCGGGCCAGCGCCTCGTCCTCCCTGCCGAGGCGCTTCGCACTGGACTCCAGGAACCCAGACATCAGCTTGGTCGCCTCCGTGCCGAGACCCTCGTCGCAAAGGCGCCCGATCAACTCGACAAAGTCTCTCGATACCGCAGTGTGCGAGGACAGGATGTGCCACTTGCAGCTTGTGGCCTTGCTGGCCAGCTCCCTTAGGCTCTCGCCGGATGTCTCTAGGGCGCACCTGATGTAGTCCCTGCACACCACCGGGTCCGTGTCGCCGCACACCCTCCCGCACCGGAGTATGATCTCGGCGACCTTGTCCGGCGCGGCAGAAGAGCACCTTGACAAGTAACCGGCCAGCGACCAGTGCAGCCAAGAGTCCGCCGCATTGTCCGTGGCGGCCCCCGCCGACAGGGGCTCGAACAGGCGCGCCGCATCGAGGCACTCTAGCCATTCGCACGGCATGTTCTCCAGCAGGTACTGCCCAGACGCGCGCCTGAACATCAGGCCCTTGATTTTTGCCGCACCTTCTTCTGACGGCCCGGCGCCCACTATGGCTCCCATATCCCTTATTATGTCCGTCTGCGGCCGGGTGACGGACAACAGCGTCTCTTCTATTGTTTTTGTGATTTCTTCTGCCCTGTCTTGCGTGGGGGCGCATTTGTGGTGCGCGTAGCCGCTCAGCTCGCTGTAGATTTTAGTGGCTTCTTTGAGGCCAGCATACGCCATGGAGGTGCGGGCGATCCGATCACCGGGATCTATGGCCATGCACAGCCCCTTTAGTCTGTCGTCTTCTCCCTGGATGACCCTCGCCATGTCGCCATATCCTGCCCGCGCAAGCAGATCGATGACCTCCCGCATGGAATGGGAAAAGTGGACTAGCCTGTCGGGGTGGTCCTTTGCACGGAGGGCGTACAGGGCGCCCTCGTACGACGCCCAGATCTCCGGCGCGCACCCCTCAAGCCTTGTACGCAGAAGAGATCGGGCGGCATCGGGTTCGGGGACCGCGGCGGCCTTCTCCATCGGCACGCACCTGCGGCCCCTGTTAAAATACCTTGTCCACAACCGCTCATGCAATTCGCCGCCGATGCGCGCCCGCGCCCTAGCTGCATCCAATTGCTTACAACGGCTGTGGCGAGCCGCCCTTGCCGTGCAGGTACCACGCTGCCAATGCTGTCGTACGTACAGGCTCCCACTGCAGGATGGCGGCTAAAAAGGACGCCGAGCCGCGGAATGTGCGCGCCAAGGTTCCGAGGGCATGCGCGTGTTGGACACTGCACCAAGGAAACGATGTGTCGCCACGAGGGCAGCGACAGGTGCGCCGCCTAGGCTGCTGGTGCCTTTCGTTAGGTATAAGAATCCCGAGGAGTACCTCGGCGGCATGGCATCCAAGGCGAGCCGGCGGGCAGGTGCGCGGGGTCAGCACGCGGCGCAGGCTCCGAGCGCCCGCGAGTGGCTTGAAATCGCGCGGCAGGATATCAAAGGAATGGAGGTGTGCTGCAGAAACAGGCTTTATGGGGCGTCGGCCTACCACTGCCAGCAGGCGCTGGAAAAGATCGTAAAGTTCGCAGTCGTCAAATACGACCTCTCGGACAAGCCCGTCGACCTGCTGAACCACGATGTCATAAAGGGGCTACTTAAACAGTGGAAAGAATCTCTTCCGGTGGAGGAGGCATGGGCAAAAGGTGCGTTGGAGCTTGCTCTCAAATTGTTAGTGGCACTAGGCAAGAGCCCGAGGTGGACCGGGAGGCGAAGCGTGACGGACAAGGGCGGTGATATTCCTTCACCCAAAGATGCACTCTGGGCAGAGTCGCTCGGCGTGCCTCTAGACAGCCCGAAATTGACCGAGATGTCGGGCGAAACCAGTATGCCTCCTATGTCTCTCTTGGAAAAGTTTTATGCACGGCATTTACCAAAAGAAGCCAAAGACATTGTAGCGGATGTGGTGGGAGCCGAGAAAAAGGGTGGCAGGGAATCAGCAATTCTGACGGCGTACCTAAAGCCTAGCAAGCTTCTCTGGGCAAAATTTAAAAAAACAAACAAGCCACATGCAGGACACAAGAGGCTTGACAAAAAGACGGCCGAAGAATGCCTGTTCCTCTGGATACTGGCAAACCTTGATACCCTCCTCAAGGTCACTCCCCACGAAGAATACGGTCGCTATCCCGGAGTCCTGTGCAAAAAATCACGCACCCAGTGGTACAGCGAACACAAGGATGCCTTCATAACTCTAAAAGGATCAGCCCGCAGAGCCTTTGACGAGTTGTCCAAGATGATCAAGTACTAGCGGCACAACTGGGCTGCGCAATGCAGGTGTTGGAGCGGTCCGCAAAACCGCCCGAATGCGCAGCTCTGCCGACCAAGATCGGGAGAGAGGCCGCGCCCGCCGAGAGAGGCCGCGCCACGGTAGCTACAAGAGAGCAGCATATTCGCCACCAGTATTGTAATGCCGGTCAAGGCTATCGACACCCTGTTCGCCGTTATTTTCGCGGCGCTACGCCCCGCACTAACCGTAGCCACTCAACATGCGCGTCCAGACGTATTCCAGAGCGGCGGCAATGCCGCACTGCTTGTCACGTGCCGCGCATGCCGCACTTCGGGGGCAGTGGAGCAACGCCTTCCGCTAGGCGTAGCCGGCGCCGCCAAGCAAGACACCGCGCACCAAGCCGGCGATTTCTGATATCGAGTCCGTGTCTACCGGGCGCTGCACGACGTAGATTGTGTTATTGGCACGGCCGTACCGCGCGCCGAGAATAAGGTCGGGCGAAAGGATGCCGTCTGACCGGGACATGCCGCCGTCCCGTGCGTAGGCGTACGGCCCCTGTCCCAGCAGGCCCTCGGCGGGCGATCCGCCCTGCCCTGCCCCGGCAGGTGGAGGGGCCCTGACGGTCCTCACGTGCGGCGCTGTCCCCAGCCTCGAGTGCGGATCCTGGTATGGCTCGCTACCCGGCATGTGCCTGACCACGTCTTCCTCGCCCGTTGGGCTGACCACGACCAGCCTCTTTCCCTGCCCTACAAACTGTACAAACTCGTCGCGTATCCGCTCGTCCCGGAACGAAAAGCCCACCACGATGCACGCATCCGACGACATTAGCTGCTTGCGGAAGTGCTTGAATATCGTGGCGTACGGCTCGTCCTCCTCCTCGTCCTTCGGGGACAGCGACGGGTAGATCAAGAGGTCCTGCTGGTTCGGATCGGACGACTTTTTCTCATAGTTGACGCGCACGGGGCCGTGCGTTGCGTGGCGCTTCCAACCGAGCGAGCCGTGGAGCTTGAGGAGGTGAAGCCGGTGCAGGGGCATCCCCGCGCCGGACATGCTCCATGCGTTGTTCCCGCGCATTCCCGCCCATCGCATGTAGTCTCCCGTGCTGTCCGGCTCGAACCCGTCCGTGTACCCGAGCTGGCTCCCGGGAAGCGAGCAGTACTCTTCGACGCTCCGGTCGTAGTTGGTGGTGAACACGACGATGTCGTGCCCGCACTCCCTGATCAGTCCCAGCCACGCGCCTAAGACGGAGCCGAGCGCTTCGTTGTGCAGCGGGTTCCATGTGTACGCCTCGTGGATCTCGTGCTTTATGAGGTCCTCAAGGCGCCCCATCGACTCGGCGCTTTTCCTGATCTGGGGGTGGCGCCTCTCAAGATATATCCCCCCGCGCGTGCCTGGAAGCCTTGCAACCTCCTTGACCGTCGTCAGGACCTCCTCAATGTCCTCGCCCCCTGCCAGAGCACCGGCCCACTCGGGGTCGGCGCCGCACTTTGCAGCCATGCGATCCTTGAAGTCCCGCGTGGTCGGCATGCCGTACGCCACCGACGCACCGGCGCCCAGGAACAGCGACACCTTCACGCACGGCGCGCCGTGGCGGCCGTTATTAATGGCTGTCGCAGGCGCCGGTCTAGCGAGTACCGCCCGCAACGTACGAGCCTTGGTCGGAAGGAACGGGCAGGTGCCTGCACGCGGCGGCAGTCAAGCACGATTTAGCGGCCCGCCCTCTCGCAAGTCACAACGCGGCGCGTGCACCCTGTTACCATGGGGGTAGGAGATCGCCGAGGGGGCACGTACACGAAGAGGTGGCCGGCAGGGGCAGAAGCGTGCCACAGGGGGCTGAGGGGGGCCCGGCCTAGTGGGTACGCGGGTTTGCTGCAGCCTTGGCAGGTGCACGGAGGACTCGCTCGCGGCGGCAGAGGCGCAGCCGGGGGGTACGCGGATTTGCTGCAGCCTTGGCAGGAGTGGTGCACGCCGCGGCTCCAGCGCGCAGGACGACGGGGCAGTCATGGCTTCGGAACGCGGGGTCTGGTGCTACTACCCCTGTCCGGGGCGGCGCTATTCCACGTCGCCCTTGACGAGGCGGCTACTAGAGCCGGCCATCTCTCCTCCTCCCGCACAGGGGCGCGCCGCGTCCGATGACAATCGGATAGCGGCTCCTGCGGCGGGCCCGCGGCTGGCGCCATGCGCATTGCCTGCGGCCTTTCCATTGCAATGACGGTGCCGCGCATCATGCGGCCGTCAACAGGTCGCAACAGGCCCGCCATGTGGTGGATCGCGGCGCCTGCGGCCGCGTGCTAGCCCCGGGCAAGCAGCGGAAGCTCGATCTCGGGCGCCGCGGCCTCCGCCTCCGTCGCCTCCGGCTCGCGCCCCAGGATCGCCGCCCGCATGCGGGCAAACTCGGCCGAGCTGCTGATCGCCTCGTGCACGCGCGCAAGCTGCGAGAACAGCCTGCGCTCGGCCGGATAGCCTTCAGCGCCGTAGGCGCAGGCTCCGCGCGGCTCGCCCCGGACGGGGACTGCAAGGAGATCGGCGAGGAAGGCTCCCCACCAGGGAGGCCGGCAGGGCCAGCGGCGCGCCGTCGGGCTGCACATGCGGCCGTTGGGGAGGGGGGATAAAAGGGGGCCGCGGCCCTGTAGAAGGCGATGCCGGGCGGCGCGGGCCATGCGCGGCGGCGGCCTAGAGTGCATCGGAGGGATTGGGTTCGGCGCGGGCGGGAGCGGCATGTTGATTACCCCCCGCGTGCGCCGGCCGGCATGCCCCTGTCCGTACGGATCTGCCCATCCCAGGCTGCAGGGGGAGCCGCGGCCCATCCCGGCGGCCCGGGGCGGCGCGCCGTGCCCGCGGGGCCCGGTTGCGCGCCCGGGATGCGCCGGGGCCGTCCTGCTTTCCGCGGCGCAGCGCGGGGCCCTTCCAGCGGGGTGGGCGGCTAGTGGAGATTACGCTAGACGTGCCCGTAGTCGCCATGGGCGCGTTCGCAGGGCTCGCCTCGTTCGTGTACTGTCTCGACCGGCGCCGCGCAAGGCTCGCGGACAGGAGCCACAGGGACGCGATTGCAAGGCCCATGGCCGACCTCGACAAGATGGTCACGCAGATACTGCTCGACGTCAAGGACCTCGACACGTACGAGTCCGACGAGATGATACCGGAACGCCTCTCGCAGTACCTGGCGCGCAACTACGGGCGCGCAGAGTCCATAGTCGGCGCGATCGAGATGCACGGCGCCATGTGCACCGCGCTCAGCGACCGGGAGAGGGAGGACTTGCGGACGACGGCGCGGTTTGTCTGTTGGCTGCTCGACAGCTACCACCCGCAGGACGTCAGGGAAGAGGCGCGGCACCTCGTATGGACGAGATACCCCTCGGACAGGCTCAGGGAGCGCGCTCGGGAGATGCACGCCTGCGTCTCAAGGTTTGGGAAGGCGCCGGTGCCCGCGTAGCCCGGCGCGGCGGGGCGTGACGGAACGCGCCGGCGGCTGCGCAGCTGTCAAGCCGAGAGAGGGACACGGGCGGACACTCTGCTGGCAATTCCGGGACGGGCAGCCCGATGCGAATTCGAAAGCCGGCCCCGCGCGGGGCGGCGGCCCCGGATGCGCAACCCCCGCATCGGGGCGGAAAGCTGCCCGGGGCGCGGGGCGAAGGCGACGAGCTCGCCTAATCGGCGACAGGATGCGCATGAACCCTCCGAATTGTGGGCGGCGGCAGGCCAAGGGACGCGCGCGCTACATCCTCTCAGCGACCTTCAGTAACCGGTCTATCCCGTCTCCAATCTCGTCGCGATCCTCGTTCCATACCACCCTCTGCTTCACGGACGGTTCGCCACCGTCGCTACCGTAAAAGTCAGTAAACCATTCCAAGGTATCAACCACCTCCTTGATCTTGCTCATCAGCGGATCGTCGCTCTTGAGGTACATCCTGTGCGTTCTTATCTCTTCCATGTACTTGTCGATCTTCGCCATGTTCTTGCCAGCATAGTTGGCAATCCTTTCCGACACGTCCTTCGCGTCGGCAAAGTCGTAGTCGCGCGACAGGCACGACACGTTGCGCATGACGATCTCTGCATCATATATGGCGTTTCTGATCACCATCTTGTGAAACTTGTACTCTTTGCGGGCCCGGAGGTGGCCGGTCAGGTTGAGCATGATTACAAGCCCTAGCGATGCCGTGCCGACTACAACGCCGTAGACGTGGTACCATTCCATATCAATCGCCCAAGGTGTTGTTGGCCCTGTCACTGCGCATTGCGGGCAGGATGTAGGTTTCTAGAAACAGGATCCACGATTCTAGCGCTATGTCGACGTACGCGGAAAATCCAAAGTGCCTGCTGACTTTGAGGATCATTCCCCGCTCTTTTGTCTCGTCGCATATGCCATCGGCCTGCCGCACCCTGAAAATAGGCTCAAACCTAGACGCAGCCCCGAGCATGTCACCGTAGTTGATCCGCGTCGTTGCGCACCTGCTACGGGTCACGGTAAACCCGCTCCTAGCCAAGCCGTCATACCCTTCACGCCCCTCAAACTCGAAGCGCGGATCATAAATTATGCTGTCAGTGTTTGCCAGGATGGCATCCGCCACCCTAACCATCACCCTCTTGTCATAGTCTATGGCGGACATGTCGGCAGCCTTGCCCAGCGCTCCTCTGATCGCACGGTATGGCGCATCCTTGCTGCTTGCAATGACGGCGAGCCTGTTCCTTTTGCTAAGGTGGAACCAGTAGGTGCTGTGGCTGAGCACCGTTCTATCATCGGCGCTCACTGCCTCGGGTATGACGATCTGCCCCATTAGGCTGTCCCTCGCCTGCCTGCGGCCGACCTGGATGGTCGAATACTCCCGCTTTCCATTCACATCGACGACAGGGTTGCCCGGCGGGGCCTCTGAGAGGCGCTTGGCCAGCACGACGAGGCTCACATCCGAGTGAAATTCGTACATTCTGACGCTCCGGGGCACGGGCGGCCCCAAGCATGGCTACTAATAAAGTATTCAAGGGGGCAACAACCTGCGCGGGGCATGCGCCCAGGTCGACAGGCTGGTTGACGCCTAGGGTGCCCGGTGAGGGTTGACTGGAGACCTCGGCAGGCGCCCCCGATCGCCCTCCCAAGGCCCTTGCAGGCGCCCCCGATCGCCGCACGAGCCGCGCCATGGCGATCGCGGACGTCCAACAATGCTGACTATCTTAACAGATTTGCTAGCATGGCATAGTAGCCGCGCCAGCCGCCGGATTGCGGCATGAAGCATCTGCCAGGCGGCAGGACATCGGCAGTCATGTTGTGCCCCGCCTGCTCGCACACCTTCGAGGCGGTATTCTGCGAGCCGCTCGGCAAGGAGGGCAGGGCGCTGCGCGCCGAGCTCGAAAGGCTGGTCCGCGAGATCTGCGACGTTCGCAGGACAGCGTCCGATGCCCTCAAGCACTGCGCCCTCGTCGTGAGTGTTTAGGTACCCCTCCCCCTAGGAGGCGTCACGGCGCTGGCGGGTGTAGACACGGGTCGTGCGGACGGGTGGTGGCCCGGCATGCCGTCCTTCTGCACACCCTGCAAGCATCCGCCGCACGGCACGGCCTGGCACGGCACGGAGCGATCGGCTCCGACGCAGGTCACGCGAAGCGCAAGTGCTCACACACTTCGGGGCCTAGTCAGGGGTCCGATCCACGCCTGGTTCGGTGCGGGCGGGTTAGAGTACGCGCCGGATCTCCGCTAGCGGGCGCAGTCCGTGCATCTTCCATGTTGCACTGCAGGACATCAGGGCGCAGAACGCCATCGCGCCTGCCACCGAGCGCAGCGCGCCGCGTATCTTGCGCAGGACGACCGGCTCGCGCAGCAGCTTCTCGGCGGGGTTGTTCGTGGGCGGGACCCACGGCAGCACCACGAACAGGAACAGGTCGTACGCGGCGTTGCCGACCTTCGTCATGAACTCGGCCAGGTCGGGATCGTCGCGGTAGTCGTCGACGATCTTCCTGACGCGCCGGGTGAACTCGTAGCGCTTGCGGACTCGCTCCGCATGCGTGCCCCTGAACTCCTTGGCATCGTGGAATATCTTGTGCAGCCTGTCCGAGACGTGCCGGACGCTCTCGCTGTCGGGAAACTGGCCCAGGTACCACTTTGCCTCGTTGAGGATGTGGGCCCAGCACCGCTGTATCCTGTACTTTTGGAACACCGGGGCGCCGTCGCACACGATGATCCCGTTCCAGGCCGCCAGTATCTTCTCGAGGACGGCGTTGTCCCCGTCGGGGCTGAGCCAGTACACGGCAATCTTGCGCAGGGGGTCGAAGAACACCCACAGGCCCCAGAAATCGCCGTTTACCCTGTGCGACGTCTTGTCCGAGTGGATGACCGAGGCGCCTGCCAGCAGCGCAATGAGGGCCGCCAGGCCCGGCTGCAGGGCCAGCCCCGTCTTCGTGGTGATGCTGGAGGTCTGCCCCGAGGATATCTCCACTCCGTCGTCCTTGAGCGACTCTTGGTTCATGCGGACCGAGAGGCGGTTGAACCAGTTCTTGAGGACGGCAAGCTTTACGTTGAGGCCAAGCACGCCTGTATGGGGGAGTCGGATGCGGAACCGTTTGTTCGCATCGTCGGGAAAGTCGTTGACCGGCTCGCCGGCGTCCCCGGCACCCCCGCCGCCGCCCAGGGCCTCCCGAATGGCCTTGACCACCTCGTCATACTCACCGTCCTGCCGCCCTTGCCGCCCCTCCTGCCGCCGCAGGCTGCCGCCCTGTCTGCCGGCCAGGGCGGCGGGATCCCTGTCCCCGGCGGCGGCCCCCGCATCGGCCGGGGCGGCTGCGGCGGGGCGCTCCGGCTCCGCATCGCCCTTTTTCGGCTTGAACAGGTGCAGCGGGACGGCCGTCCCCTCCGTTGCCGTCCCCGAGTCGCCGCACCCGTAGCACTGCCAGTCGGGGCACTGCGACTCGATGGTGCGTGTACGTTGCGGCGGTGGCTTTTCGTACATGATCCGCGCCGAGTAGTTTTCGACCCGTATGCGGCTGGCGCAGCCGTCGGTTCTGCAGCGCTCCGGCTTTTCGATTACCACGCGCTGGTCGGGAACGAACCGCCGCCTTGTCGCCCTGCGGCCGGGCTGGCCGCCGGGCCTGCGCCGCGGCTGGCCGTCACAGTCCCCGGCACCCTTCCGGACGCCGCCTCCCTCCTTCGCATCCTTCGCCCTCTTCCTGGGGGGTTATGCGTATTGGAACCCGGCGATCGCACCCAGAGGAAAATCTCGACCCGAAACTGGAATTTTGATCGAGTGAAGATCCGGGCGCCAGAAATTGCACCTCCGTCGGGCCGTGGCTCAAAAAACCTTGACTTCTTGTCAACCGGATTTCACCCGCCCCGTCTTAGGCGGCGGCCGGGCAACGCCGGCGATGGAGCAGTGCCTGATCGATCCCGAGGTCCTAAAGGTGTACGAGGAGGTCGTCCCCGAGTCGTGGTTCGAGGCGGATCCGAATCACATCGCGAATATCGGCACTGCGAGGTACAAGAAGTTCCTCAAGGACGCCGACGAGCGGCTTGCCCTGATGATGGAGGGGTGCAAGGATCCCAAGCTGTGCGGGCAACGCGCCCGGCGCGTCTCGCGGGACGGGACGCTGCGCGACGAGTCGTGGCTGCACGGCGCGACGGGCCTGGACCACGCCATGTTCTTCTACATCGTCGCCTGCTTCGAGCACGAGATCGAGACCACGCCCGACGTGCCCCTCTTCCGCCACGGCCTTGACCCCGAGAGGGCGTCCGACCGTGGCAACCGCTGCATCCTGGCCGCGGAGCACATGGTGTGCATGACCCTGTACCACATCTGGACGGGCTGCTCGCAGGAGTCGCTGCAGGGCATGTTCTGGATCGACCAGACGACGGCCCCAAGGAACATCCGGCTGGTCAGGGGCATCATGGCC
Organism: Cenarchaeum sp.; assembly: GCA_965242695.1. GTDB lineage: Archaea > Thermoproteota > Nitrososphaeria > Nitrososphaerales > Nitrosopumilaceae > Cenarchaeum. The sequence goes on from CBDESU010000002.1 coordinate 541,469, forward strand.
AACTCCGGCATGCTTCCGACCGACCTGGGCCTCATGGACGAGCTCAGGTCCTTCACCAAGGAAAAGGTCCAGGAGTACGTGGGCAACGTCCTGCTCGTCGACTTGATGCACTACGACATCGAAGATCCCGTCGACAAGGACTCCAACGACGAGGCGTACTCGCACAAGGCCGGCACGACCACCTGCAAGTCGGTGCACGCATGCGCCAAGCGGGGCCTGGTCGTCCTCAGCGGCGAGCTGGAGGGAGGGCGGGGCAGCGAGATAGAGTACCTGCGCCGCCACTTTCCAGACGTGGGAGTCCTGACGGCATCCCTTACGAGCCCCGACACGCCGGCGGCCGAGCGCACCTCGGTCTACATCGACAACGGCCCCCAGGGGATCAAGGAGCTGCTCAAGGGCGCCAACGTCCTGATGCCGCACCGGAAGCCGATCGGGGGCGAGCTGACGGAGGAGCAGAAGGCCTACAACTCGCAGCTGGCCGCCGAGCGGGCCCCGGTCGAGAACAGGTTTGCCGAGATAAAGCAGAACAAGATACTCGCCCACGAGTTCCGCGGCTCGGTCGAGGACCTTCGAGAGACCCGCACCGTCTGCATCGGCTTCGTCAACCTGAAGCTGATAATGAGGGGTGCAGACGGGTTCGTCCCCGACACCCACGCCAAGGAGGCGGCAGGCGGGCCCGGGCCGCCGGGGCCGCATGGCCGCAAGCCGCGGCAGACGTTCCCGTACCTCGCCAAAGAGTGACCGCCGCCGCGCTGATCACCGAAAAAGGGCGAATTTCGGGCCTTTTTCGGGCGGCGGCGCGGCATTCGGGCGAGTTTCGGACATCTGGATGCGCATACTTCGTCGTTTCGCGTTTTGTTTTTCGAGTTTCACAGTGGCAAGGGCGATCGCGGGCATGCAATACGCATAACCCCCCTGAGCAGCTTTACGACCAGATCGTAGTCGGCCGCGTACGCAGCCTCGGCGGTCGACGCCATGCTCTCGAAGTTTAAGGGGAGTATCCACACGGCATCGGGGACGGCCAGGCCAAGCTCGCCCGCCCTGTGCTCTACGTCTATGTATGCCTTGTAGACCGTCTTCACGCATTGGCGAGCCGGGCGGCCCGTAATAAACTCTCTGTCGCAAGCGACGCACGAGTCCGGCGCGAGATCAAGTCCGCCCGCCTGCATGCCCCCGTCGGGGCGTCCCACCGCCCTTCCGTCGTGCAAGCATGTCGGGCATGCGACGAGGCCCCGCATTCGCCGAGGCCCGCCGCGGGTCGCAGGCACCAGATCCAACGGTTATATGAAAAGTGGGCGAAGGCGGCGCATGGACTGCATGCGGCACGTCCTTGCGCTTCCCGACGGATGCCCGCCGGCCACGGCCGGAGTCGTCCTGCCCGGCGGGAAAGAGGCCGTGATAGGGCTTTTCAACGGCGACGCCTACAAGTGGGACGTGCGCGACGGCAGCTATGAAAAGGTGTTCCTGGGCTGTTCAAGGATAAGCGCGATCGACATGCTGGAGGGCATGCTGCTGGTCAGCGCCAGGGACGGCCCCCTCTTCACATTGGACACAGAATCGTACGGGACGGAGACCCTGCGGCGGTGGTGGCAGTCAAAGTCGTCGCGCATATGGAAGTGCGCGTGGCTGGGCGGCGGCCGCGCCGTCATGACGTCGACCTGCGGCGCGTCCACGTCTACGAAAGGGGGGACGGCGGGACATGGGAGTACTCGCCGCTGCACGGCCACGTGCACAGCGTGCTGGCCGTCGGCGTGCACGACGAGCTCTTGGCAACGGGCGACCGGTCGGGCAGGGTCGTCGTGTGGACGCGCCGCAACGGATCGTACTCTGCCTCGGCCAGCATGCGCGGCATGAGCGGGGCAGTCAGGGCGCTGGCATGGGTTGACGGCCGCACGCTGGTGGGCATCGACGAAAACGGGATCATGCGGCAGTTCGAGGATCCCGCCTCGGGCGGCTGGGCGGCGCGCTGCGAGCTGGACGTGGCGGTGGGCGGGGGCACGTGCCTGCACCTTGCAGACGACAAAAAGACGCTCCTGGCCGGCACGGAGGCCGAGGTCGTCCAGGTGGATCTCGAGACGATGAGGTACAAGGCGTTTCCGCTCAAGGGCGCGGTGGGCATACGCTCCGAGGGGAGCACCGCGTACGTAGTGGCAGGGGACGGCGTGCACACTCTGCCGATCGGCGCAATCGAGGAGCCGCCGGGCGCGGCGGAGTACAGGCGCATCGAGGCGAGCCTGGTCGGGCGCGCGGGAGTGGGCAAGTCTACGCTCTGCGGCGCGATGGCCCGGGCGGCCGGAGGGCAGGCGAGGGCCGGGGCGGTCGGGCCGGCGTTCGGGAGGCGCGTCTGGCAGGTCAAGATCGGGGACGGCGAAGAGGAGGGCGCGCGGCAGGTCGTGCTTTACGACCACGGCGGCCGTGGATCCGTACTGCCTGCGCTCCCCCAGGCCTCCGAGGACCCGGATGTCGTGCTTGCGCTCTTCAGGCAGGCGGATCGGGGCACGCTTGATGCCGCGCGCGAGGCCCTGAAAGGGATGCGGACGGCGCGGCGCAACGGGGCGGCAAGGCGCTTTCTGGTGGCAACCCACGCGGACGGCGAACTTGAGGATGCGGCGGACGGCGACCTGCGGCGCGCGGCCGAGGATGCCGGCGCGGACGGCCTTTTGCGGATAGACGCCCGGACGGCAGAGGGCGCCGGGGAGGTCGGGAACCTGCTCCGCGATGCGCGGCTGTGGAGCGGCGCCTGCAGGTCGTCAAGTCGGGGCGCATCCGCGCGGTCGAGGCGGCCCTGGACCGCCTGAAAGGCGCGGGGGGCAGGCCCGTCCTGGGCCTCGGCGAGATAAGATCCGCGAGCGAGGGGCCTGCACGAACGGCCATCCCGGAGGCGCATCTCGACTGCCTGCTCAGGGGCATGGACCGGAGGGGCCTGCTGACGTACTATGGAGAGATCGGGCAGGTCGTCCTCGACGACGCGGACCACGACAGGGTGCGCAGCGGGATACGCATGCTTGCAGAGCGGTGCGATGGGATCGTCGAGGAAAGCAGGGTCGAGCAAGAGTACGGAGGGTCGCGGTACGCCGAACCCGTCCTGTCGGCGCTCAGGGCAAGCGGCGCCTTTGTCAAGTGCCGGGACCGCCTGGTGTTCCCCCGCCTGCTCAGGGACGGCCAGGCCGATGTGCCGGACTGGTTCAGGGAGCGGTTCCAAGGCCCGATGTTTGGCGAGACCCTTGCCTTTGATGCCGAAAGCGTCGATGCGGCGGAGCTGATCAGGGCCGCCGCCAGCCTCAACCTTCCGTGCGTCGATGCCACCAGGACGGGGGCTCTCTTCGCCTCAAGGGGAGGCGCCGGCCTGTACTACGACGTCTCGTCCGCGGGCGGCCCCATCGAAGGACCGCACACGCGTATCGCGTACAGGGTGGGCGGCACCAGAAGGGTCTTTTGCAAGGCGCTCGCCGACGAGTTTGCGACCCTTGCGCGGCGGATCGCCGGCCCGGAGATGCCGCAGCTCACAGAGGCGCCGGCAGCGAGTGCGCAGTGACATGGATGGCAAGGGGCGGATATGCAAAGTCTGCCCGCCGTTCGCGGGCGAGCGGCGGGAGTGCGTCGGGCAGGCAGCCGGGGCCATGGCCGACAGCCAGGCGCGGGTCTTTTACGACGGGTCTGCCGCAAACATGCGGGGCGGGGATCCCTCCGCCTGCTTTGAAGGGGTGTACTGCTCGCTGTCATGCTACTGCATGATATTTTCTTCGCGCGGGTACGCGGCAAAAATGTGGCCGTCGCTTGAGCGGGCGCATGCGATCGCCAGGCGGATCAGGGACAGGGGAGACTGCGTGCTGCCGGCTGCGGCGGGCGGCGCCAGGGTGCCCGCCCGCCCGCGACGGTATTCGACGAGGATGCCCGCACAAAGTCTCCGCGGGAGATTGCGGGGGCGTTTGTGCGCCTGCTTCGATGGCAGGAATGCCTGCTAGTGCAGACGGTGCAGGGCGGCGGCCCCGGCGCGGGGCGTCAGTGGCCCAATGCGCACAGCCACGGAAACAGGGTCGGCGAAATCTCATATACGGCCGGCCGCCGCGCCAAGCGCATGTATGCGGCGGACGGAGCGCCCGCGGGGGCGGGGGGCACGGGGCAGGCGGGCGGCGATGCGCACGGCACGGGGCAGGCCACGACCGCCGGAGGGGGCGACGCCATCCTGATCGCTGCGAACCGCAGGGGCTACGAGGCGCCCAAGCCGGACATGGCAGGCGCGGAGATCAAGGAAATGGCAGGCGCGGTGCGGCGCCACGCGCTCGTACTCGCGGCCGGAGATCCGGGCGGAAGCCCCGGCAGGGGCAGCGCGGCGCGCGGCGACGATCACGGCGAGTATGTCGAGACCGTCTGTGCGCGGGCAGTGCACGGCGGGGACGGCGCCGCGCGCGGCCCCGTAAGCAGGGCGGCCGCGCCGGCCGATCTGCCTCCAAAGCTGCGCGAGCACATGGCTGTCCTAGAGGGCAGGGGCTACAAGGTCGAGGCGATCGACAATGGCGAGATAGGCATCGTCATAAAGGACTACAAGATCCCCGGCCGCATCTGGAGCAGGGAGACTGCGGACCTCAGGCTCTCGACTGACTCGGCGTACCCAGAGACCAAGATCGGGGCGTTCTGGCTCTGTCCCCCCGTGTCGCGCAGGAACGGAGACACCATAAGGGGGGCGGGCAGCACCGTATGGCAGGGCAGGACATGGCAGACGTTCTGCTGGTACGTGGTGCACTGGGATCCCAGGCACGACAACCTGCTGACGCACCTGGATGTGGTCGACGACAGGATGTGGAGGGACGAGTAACACGAGCGCCGCCGGGACTGCCGCCGAGCAACCGGGCGCCCAAAAGTCGGCCTGGCGGACGGCGGGGGGAGTCGCCAGCGTTCACGGCCGCGGGCCGCCTCGAGTGCGTGGCAAGCGAGCCAGACTGTGAGGGTGTGCGGAGGCGAGTTTTGGCTGCGGCTGGATGGGCGGCAATTTTGCCGGCAGCCGGGCAAAAGCCGCCCAAGTGCCGGCACGCGCGCCGCCGTCGCGGGACCGATCAGCCTGTGGACTGGGTCTTGCAAGGTATTCCGGGCATTCCAGCCCCGCCAGGTCCTCGTCTGGCGTGCTTCCTGACGATATGGCGAACAGTATGTCCGGGCGGGGCGCGGGCATCCCGTCGACTTCCTTCGTCATGGAAAGCTCCTCTTCCGCAACGCAGCCTAGGTTTCCAAGCGAGGCGCCTACAATCCTGCAGTTCTCGTGCGTTTGAGCGGCCTCCTCGACGGCGTCCCCGAGCTGGTGCCCCCCATTGGCTCCCGTCAAACGGCGTAGGCGCGGTAGTCGTACACGACCTTGGTCGAGCAGTCCAGACTTGCGGGCGGAGCGCGCCTGGATCGGATGTGTCCTGTGCTCCCGTACGGAGCCTCTCCGCAACGGGCGCGCCGCGCCCGCCGCCGTCGACGGGTGGCGCCGTCCCGCCCCCGATCGCGTCCCTTGGCAGCGGATGGCTGCTTGCCCCCTAGTCGACGGCGGGCACTCGCTACATGCCGGGCCCGGGGGCCGCCGCCGGGGCGGCGCCGCCGCGGCCGCGGCCCGTCCGCGCCCTGATGCCCGTGCGGGGCGGCCGGTCGATGCGGGCGACCTCCCGCATCTTCGATATCTTTTCGAGCAGGGGCCGGTCGCACCGAACCCTGAGCGCGCAGTAGCCGTCCGTCGTCATCTGGTCCGTGATGCGGCCGCCGTCGCCGCTGACCACCGCCCGCATGCCGCCCATGAACCTGGACAGCCGCTCGTCATCCAGCCTCCATATTTCCACGTCTACGTACTCTTGCCCGCTCTCCGGCAGCGGCCTGCGCGACAGGCCCGCGCCGATTTTTTCTTCCGGCGGAATCTCCCGGATGGCGCGCACCTGGTCCATAAAGCTGCCCGTCTTTGCCGCAGCATGCCGCTCCAGCTTCCGCCGAAGCCTTGCAAAGCTGGGATCGTCCGTGAGCCCGACCCAGTATCCGCTCCCGGCGGGCGCCGACGACACCGTCTCGATCCCCACGCCCGCAAGGGATCTGCGGAACGTCTCTTCGCGGACCCTCGAGTAGAGCTCCACCTTGAAGACCAGGTTCGGGCTAGGGAGCGAGCCCGCCGACTCCTTGTCCCGCCGGTACGACTCGCCCATTTCGTCGAGCAGCCTGGCCTGGGCGCGGGCGAACGCCGCGGGATCCCTGCCGGCCCTCTTGGCGGGCGCCCGCCTGGATCTTGGCCTGCCGGGCTCGCCCGCCCCTTGCAGGCCGGGGCGCCGGCGCCGCATCATGCTAGCGGGCATCCGGCCCGACCGCCTCGATGCGCCGCCTCTGCCCCTCTATGGCGCGCCTCACGCCGGCCTCGTCGACCGAGTCGGCGCCGCCGACCACCGCCTCCCGCAGCGCATCCTCGCTCGCCTTTGCGACGTCGGCCGCGGAGAATCTGTCCGTCATTCCGGCCAGCTCCCCGTACGGCATGCGGCCCGACTTCTTGAGGGCGCCCAGGTACTTTTCAAGCAGCCTCTCCCTCCTGCCCCGGTCTGGGTTGTCGTAGTATACGACATCGTCGAACCTCCGCCAGAGCGCCCGGTCGAGCAGGTGCTGGTGGTTGGTCGCCGCCAGTATGATGCTCCGCCCCCTAAAGTCGTCCATCATCTGCATGAAGTTGTTGACGAGCCGCTTGATCTCGCCGTGCTCGTGGGGATCGTCCCGCTTTTTGCCGACAATGTCGAACTCGTCGAACATGACGACGAACCTCCCGCTCTCGGCGAACTCGAATATCCGCCTCAGGTTCGAGGCCGTCTCGCCCAGGTACGGCGATACGATCGAGTCGAACATGACATGGACCAGCCTGTACCCCATCGCGGTGGCCACCACCTTGGCCGTGAGGGTCTTGCCGGTGCCCGGGGGCCCGCACAAGAGCACCCTGCTTGTCGGCCGCAGTCCGTAGCGGAGCAGGTCGTCGAACGCCTTGTTCTCGTCGACGATCCTCTCGAGCCGCGCCCTGACGTCGCCGGCGACGATCAGGTCGTCGAACGCGTGGTGCTCGTCGCGCACCTGGAGCAGCGGGATGCCCTTGTCGGCGTCGCGGGGAATGACGAGCGGGCGGCGGGCGGGAGGGGCGCGGCTCTCCTTGGCCCTGCGGGGGCGCGGCCGCCTGACCAGGGTGCCGGCCTCTGTGGCTGCCATGCGGTCGCGCCGCCTGGGGCCGATTTAACCGCTTTGTGCCCGGGCCGGCGCCGGCCGCGTGCGGATGCCGCCGCGCGCCCGCGGCGGGCCGCGCTTCGGGGCGTGGGAGTGGGGGGGGGGACGGCGCCTGCAATTGCCTGCATTCCGGCACGTCGCCCGGCGATGGGGGCGGGAATGCCGCGGTCCGGCGCGCGGTGCGCTCGGGGCGATTCGCAGGCGGCGCCTGCCGGCGGGCGCGCGGCTGGCAGCCCGCTGCCGCCCTCCTTTTCGGAGCCGGTCGCTCGCCTCCCGGGCGACACGATCGCCGTTGTCACAAAGCGTGATGGCCCGCACATGGCGGCCGGCACGCACGGCGCCGTGATCAGGCTGCGCCGCACGTTGAAGCGGCCCAAAATGGGCAGCTTTGCGCGCTCGAACGGCCGGTACAAGTACAGGCGTGCCGCCGTTGAAAGCCGCCTCGCGGCCGCCCGGGCCGGCGTTGTGGTTTCTGTAATGCCCGACCGGGAGGCGGCTGTGCCGGGGCATGCCAAAAAATATCGACCCCTGTCGGGAGGCTCAGGCCGCGGCCCGCCGGTGCGCCACCTGCCGCTCCTCTCCTTCCCCTCCCCCCGGCCGCGCATTTCCGCCTGCCGAGATCCCGCCGCCTCGCCGGGGCGCGCCCGGCGCCCCCTGCCGCACTGCATGCGCATCTCGAGCGGCGGGGCCTGCCTGCCGGCCGAGGCCGCACTCTGCGACGCCCGCCTTCACAGGTTGCAGTGTGCACGGCGCAGCGTCGACCGCACCCGGCTACCCGACGCGGCCGCCTCCTCGCGATCCCCTGCCAAGGAGTCGGGCCTACGGCTTGTGGCCGGCCGGTTCCGCCTCGAAGAGAAGGGGAGGTTCACCGCGGCAGCCTGCGCCTGAACTCTAGGATGGCCGACATGGCCGCGGCCGCCTCTTTGCGAGTAAACTGCGGCTTTTGGCTCAGCAGATCCTCCACTGCGGCATCGGCATCCTTGGCAGAAGCGCTGCGCCGCGGCAAGAGGTACCACAGCGATGCGTACAGCTCCAACGTCTTGGCAGAGTTGATCCCTCTTCCGAGCAGGCCCTTCATTCTTGCCACCACGCCCTCTTCATGCGGGGTCAGGCGCAGGTCTTCGCCCAGCCTGCCCATGGACTCGTGCCTGAACAGCTCCCTGGTCAGCGTAGGCGAGTACGGGCCGCGGTGGTACCACGAGAACATGAACCCGCCGGACGCCCCAAGCTCCCGCGCCAGGTAGCCTAGCTTCTGCAGCCGGAGGCGGTCCTCAAACCCGGCAAGCGACACGCCGCAGAACGAGTTTACTATCTTCATGGTCTCGTTTTCATGCGCCGGCTCCATGCGGGCGCGCGGCGAGGGCCATTTATTAAGATTCTTAGGTCGGGCGCTGGTCGATGGTAACCGGGCCGCGCCTGCCAACGGGTCGGAGGGATGGGAGGCAGGGCGGCGGCCAAGCCGCGTATGCGGCTACCCGCCTGGCCGCCCGCTCGGCCCTGAACGGAAGGACCGCGTTCCCTTTCGGCAAGGCAGAGACTTCAAGGGGATCTGGCGGGGGGGACTATACGTGACGGATGCAGATACCCCGGGCGGCGGGAAAGGCCGCAGTGAAAAGGGTGCGGCGGCGGCCAGCCATTTCCTCATCGATGCGCTGCCAGAGTCCGACCGCTCGTCCGCCCGCGACACCTGCAACGCGATAAGGATCAACAGGGCGATCGGCGCGCCGAGCCCGCCCGGGGACGACGCGGTTAGGACGCTGGAGCGCGTCGCCATGGCATACGAGCTGGCCGCAATAGACCAGTGGCCCGGCCACGCCGGAGGCAACGGCAACGGCGACGGGAGCGAAAACTTCCAGCGAACGTGCGCCGAGTGCTTTGCCCTGATGGAGGCGTGCCCCATCCCCGCCGACCCGGTCCAAATGATCGGCCACGTGCTGCGGGCCGTCTCGTACGCGTACATGGGGGAAAGGCGGGAGGATGCGAGGCGGTACGCAAGGGAGACGGCGCCGCCGCCCCCGGCCGGCGGCGTGGGCCCGCCAGGGGAGTGGGAGCGCCGCATCCTGTTCGGCATCTACGGCGCCGTCATGCTTGCGGTCGGGGAGGAGGGTCCGGAGGATCTTGCAAGGGCATCGGAGGCCATCGCCGGCCTCAGGCGCGACCAGGCGGGGCACGAAAGGCCCTACTTCGAGTCGCTCGAGCCGGCGTACAGGGCCACGGCCGCGCACAGGCTCGTATCGCTGTACCACCTTGCAAAGTGCACCGACATGGTATGCGAGTACATGCGAAGCGGCTCGCCTGCGGACATAGGGGCGCTCCTAGACTGCCACTTTGACATTGCGTTGCGGCACAGCGACATCGGCGGCGCCGGATCGGCCGAACTGGACACACTTCTTCGAATCGTGCGGCCCATGTTCGCAAAGATGGTGGGCGGCTAGGCCGCATCCGTGCGCCGGCAGGGGGGCGCGCCTGCAGGCATCCGGCGCGGGCCGGGTAGGGGCGGATCCGGCGCCGGGCAAAGCTTTTTCACGGGCCCCCTCGCGGGCGCGGCCGTGAGAAAGACCGACCTGCTCCTCCTGCTCCTGTACGTCTACGACCGCCGCCCCGTCGCCGGGCTGACGCGGCTCGTCAAGCTCCTGTTTCTGGCGCAGGCGGAGGCGCTGCCCGACGATCCGCTGCGCGCGCGCGGGTGCGCCCCGTTCGACTTTGTGGCCCACCGCTTTGGCCCGTTCACGTTCGACATATACGACGAAGTCGAGTTCTTAAAGTCGGTCGGGATGATGGCCGGCGATGATAACGACGACGATGACGGGCAGTTTCGCATCACGGACAAGGGATGCAGGTTCGCCGAGCAGCGCCTGCTGCAGAGGATTCCCGCCGATCAGATCGAGGGCATCGAGGAGGTCAAGAAAAAGCACTGCGACGAAGATCTCGACGATCTCTTCTACTACGTCTATACAAAGTATCCCGCGTACACCGTCAGGACCGAGATCCTCGACAGGGTGCTGAGGCGCAGGTAAGCCGGGCCGGCAACGCGCCGCCTGCGGGCCGGCAGGCCGGGCGATGGCGCCCGGCGCCACGCCGCCAAGTATGCGGGCGGCGGAGCCGATCCGTCGTACAGTGCGTGCGGTGGAGGCGGCGGAGGCGGAATGTCCACATGGCGGGGCCCCGCGGCGGTAGCGAACGCCACGGCCGAGATGGAAGTAGCGCGGGGGCCCGCGGCGACAGCGGGCGTGCACGGGCCGCAACGACAGGGGCCAGGCATTGCCGCCGCGCCGCGTCCGACAGGACGCAAGGCCTTTATAGATTTTCCCGCCGGCCGCCCCCGTGTCGGCAGTGACGGATCCGGACGGCGCAGCCCGGGTGCTGCGCGTGCTGCGCACCTTTGGCCCCCTCGACACGGACAGCTTTGACAGCCGCCTGAGGCTGCAAATGCTCGCATACCTGATACAGGAGATCGGCGGCGGGGGGCCATACGTGCACCACTGGGCCATGCGCGGCCCGTACTCGGCGGGGCTCACGGAGGATCTGGACGACGACAAGGAAAGGGGAGGCGGGGATCCAGCTGCGGATATCTCGGACGGCGACAGGGAGCTGGCGCAGCGGGTGAGGTCCCTCGTGGGCGACGTAGACGACCCCCTAGAGTCCGAGCTCTACGCATCGGTGTGGTTCTTGGCCCCCGCCAGGAGGCTGTCCGACTCGGAAAGGGCGCACATTAGGGAGAGCATGCGGCGCGCAAAGCCCCACTTTGCAAAGGAGCGGGTCGGCGAGGCGCTCGGCGCCATAGAGGCGTTCCGCGCGGGGAGCGGCGCGGCGCCGCAGGGCAGCGCAGGCTAGGCCGCGCCCGCCCCTGCCGCCCCGGCCGGCCAGGGCCGATGCCAAGGCGGGCGCAAGCCCGTCCCCGTCGTCCTGGACGGCGGCGCTGGCGCAGAGCGGGCGCGTCGATGCCTGCAAGTCCGCCTTTACGGGGACGAAGAGGGGGGGGCATTCCGCCGGGCCCGCCGGCATGCCGCATCCCGGCGCACAGATCCCGCACGCTTCCCGGCTCGGGCCACGCCGCCGCGGCGCGCGACGGGCTGCCGCCATCCACCCTTTTATGCAGCCGCCGCAGCGGCCGACGGTGCAGCAAGGCGACGCGGCGCGTTCCATAATCGACGAGCTGGACAAGGACAGGGTGCGCGCCGCGTTCGAGGCCGTGCGCAGGCTAGAGACGGAGCGAGCGAGGGCGAAGGAAGGCGGGCGCGGCGTGGCAGGGGCGGCTGCAAATGCGGGCAGCATGGACGACATCAAGTACGTGGCCACGGCGTACGAGATGTCCGCCATATTCATGTGGCGGTACGCGGCGCGCGGCGGAGGCGCGGCGGCGGATGCCAAGGGGGAGGAGGCGGGCGCGGCGCGGCGCGCCGGCGAGCTGGAAGGCCTGTGCCGCACGGCCTTTGCCTTGATGGGGGCGTGCCCCGTGCCGGACAAGCCGGTCCAAAAGATCTGCCATGTCCTGTCCTTGTTCTCGTACGCGTATGTGGGCGGGAGGGGGGAGGACATGGGGCACTACCTTGACGAGCGCGGCGAAGAGGCGTCCCTGCCCGAGGTCAAGGTGGAGGGATCCGGCATGGGCTGGGAGTACGACATGCTGGCCGGAATATACTCGGCCCTGCTGTGCGTCATCAGGGGGCGCGACGCGGCCGAGCTGCGGCGCGCACGCGGCACGATAGCGCGCCTGCGCCGCATGCAGGGGCTGCACGAGCGGGACCACATCGAGTCGTTTGCGCCCGAGCACAGGTTCTGGCCCGCGCGCCGCCTCGCCGCACTGTACCACCTGGCGAGGTGCGTCGAGCTGCTCGCCGAGTTCATGGAGACGGGCAGGCCCGGCGGCATCGAGCGGGAGCTCGACTTCCACTTTGACGAGGCGTTTAGCCACGGCTGCGATGCGGGATCGGCCGAGCTTGACGTGCTGCTCCGGACGGTGCGGCCCGCGTTCGTGAGGATGGCAAGGGGCGCTGCCGGGGCGCCGGCAGGGCCGGCGGGCAACGGCAACGGCGCGGCCTGCCTGGCCGGCCGGAGGGGCCCGGACGGGGGCGATACAGAATCGACCCGACAGCAGACGGAAAAAAGGCAGGGGTGACGCCCTCACACGTGGCCGCGGAACTTTTCGATCCGGGCCAGCGCGGCCTCTACGTCGCGGGTTCCAAAGTGGCGCTTTTCCTCCCCCATCCTGGCAATGATCGACCGCCTGTCCTCCTCGGACAGGGCGCGGTCGGGGGCCAGGTAGCACACCGAGGCGTACAGCTCCAGCCGCAGCGGATCGTCCACGTCGTCGCCCATGAGCGCCTGGACCTTGTACGCCGCCCCCCGCTCCGAGGGAGTGAGCTCGGGGTTGTCCTCGTACGCCCCAAGCTCGTCGCCCGAGCAGAGCATCTGGGTGAGCGACGGCGAGTAGGGCCCCCGTATGTACCAGTGGAAGAGAAAGGGGCCCCCGCCGCCCATCTCCTGTATGAGGAATGCGAGCTTTTGGAGCCGCAGGCGATCGCCAAGGCCGTCGATCCTGATGGGGCCCAGGTACCGCAGTATCCTCAGGGTCCTGTTCTCGTCGTATATGCTCAATGCCGGGGTGGATATGCCGCGGCGTTTATGCGTTCTTGTGCGGCTGCCCGGCGCCCGGCGCCGCCCCGCAGGGGCGCCCGTGCGGCAGGCGCGACGCTGGCGCAGTGCGCCGGCGGCCACCAATATGCGGCGCCGGCAGAAGGGCGGATGGAAGGACGGCGCGCTCAAGGGCGGCCGCCGGCCGGGAGGCAGGGCGGCGGCGGCAAAAGACGAAAGGGGGCGAGGCGGACGGAGGCCATGGCGGCCGCCGGCTAGCGGCTGCTCCTGCGAAACTCCTCGATCTCGGCGAGCGCCGCGGCCACCTGCTCCTCTTTGAAGTGGGGCTTTGCGCACCGCATGGTCTCTATGATGGACTCCCTGTCCCCCTCGTCTAGGTTGGCCATGGGGGTGATGTACCACACCGCTGCGTACAGCTCCAGCGTCAGGGGATCGTCGATCCTGCCGTGCACGAGCGACCTGACCCTGCCGGCGATCCGCCGGTCCTCCTCTGTGATGGGGGCCCTGCCGGGCGGATCGTCGTAGTCGCACCAGAAGCGCAGCTCCCTGGCAAGCGCCGGCGAGTTCGGGCCGCGTATCTGCCAATAGTACCCAAAGCTGTGGTAGTCGCCCACCTCTTGGATCAGAAACGCCAGCTTTTGCATGCGGAGGCGATCGTCAAACTTGTCGATGCGTATGGGGCCAAACGACTCTAGTATGTTCAGCGTCCGCATCATGTCCCGTCCGTACACTGCCGAGGGCGCATGCGGGCGGCTTAAAAACGGTTCGAGTCCGGGTCGGGCGCCGCGGCGCCCGTCCCGCCGTCGCATCTGCGCAGGGTGCGTGCCCTTATTTCTTCAGGCGGCACATGCGGCCAAGAGACTCACGGTTCCCGGGGCCGCACGTTCGGGATCGCGGCGCCGCTCCCGCCGGTCACAATTGCGGCAAGCCCGGCCGCCCCGCGCGCCCCCTCACGTGGCATCCCCCGCGTACGGCGCCGACAGCGGCATGCAGCCGCCCCTGCCCGTCCTCGCGGCGCACACGCAGCCCGGCCTGGCCCTCGACGCGGGAAAGGTCGTCTCTAGCGTGCCGACATCGACGAGCAGCATGCTCCGCGCAGGATCCGTAATTCCGAACAGCATGTCCTTGAGCAGGAGCACCGCGTAGCTTGCAGCCATTGTGGTGAGCGACACGACCGACGGGGCCTCTTCGTCGCCTAGGCCTACGACGTACCCCTCGCGCTCGCGCGCCCTCCTGTCGGCGGGATCGAGCGACTCTGCCAGTATCCTGTCGGGGCTGATTATGCCCGAGCAGAACAGGCACGGGAGTGACGGCGCGACAATGCTCGCCCTCACGGTGCCGCCGGCCATCCTGCCGTCCCTCGAGTCTATCCCCACCCCTACGTCGATGACGGGCACAAAGTACTGGTACGCGAGCTCGTTGAGCACGCTGCGCGGCGCCTGCCTGTCGGTGCAGCCGAACACCATGTCGCACTCACCGAGGCATGCGAGCGCCTCCTGCGACACAATGTCCATGGCCGCCGCGTCGACGGCGGCATCGGGCGCAATCCTCCCAATGTTCTCCTTTACGACCTCCACCTTTGGCCTGTCCCGCGTGGCGGCGTCCGTGCCGTACATGCGCGTCAGGTTGCTGGCCGAGAACGCATCGCGGTCGACCAGGGTGAAGCGCTTCACGCCCGCCCTGGCAAGCTGCTCGGCGACCGACGAGCCGGTGCCGCCGACGCCGGCTATGCCCACCCTGATGCCGGACAGTATCCTCTGCCCGGCGATCCCGAACGCGCGGATCTGCCGGTCGTACAGGGACGTGTCGACGGTGTCCTCGCCCGCATTATGGGCGAGCGGCCGCATGGCCATCCGGCGGCCCACCACCCTGAGCTCGTCGATCGGCTCTACGCCGCCGTCCTCGGTCCACACCCTGCCCGCCATCGACTCTGGCCCGAAGAGGAGGCTCCCCATCGGCCTGCCGTAGAGGCACTTTCTGACGGTGTCCGACGACTCGGACTCGCCGTAGTCGTCCGACGGGGAGTACTCCAGGGCCGCGCCTCCGAGCGGGTGCGTGTGCATCTGGATAACGGTGATGCCGTCCGCATCGGCCGCCCCGATCGCCCTGTTGAAGTACAGGGGGGATATCTCCAAGTGTCGGGCGGTGCGCACGTTGTAGTCGCGCTCGCCGGGGATCAGGACGTCCCTGACGGCAAGGTGGATTCCGCGCTCGGTCCTAAAGTATCCCGCGGTGGCAAGGGCGGCCGACTCGACGCTCCGGTCCTGGAGCAGGTACCGGCGCAGCGTGGCAAGATGCTCAGATGTGATTCTGACCGTGTTCATGGTCACTCGTTCCTGCTCATCCGGTCGTCCACTACGGTCAGGTACGTCAGCAGGCTGTCGTGGACGGGATCCCAGGTCCCCACGTGCCAGCTGAAGCGCTGCCACTGCCTTCCGAACTGGTCCTCGATCGTCGCGGCGTTGACCGGGGCGCCGCGCCTTAGCGACACGGGCGGGTCGAGCCAGAACATGTCGATCGTCGCGTTCGGGTACGTCGGGTGCGTCTTGATCAGCAGGTCGGCCGACGGCCTGTCCCAGATCTCGGCCGGGATGGGATAGTCCTTGACGACGATGCCGATCTCGTCGCCCAGTATGGTCTCTACCGTGCGGCCCTCTTCGCGCAGCCTGTCAATGTCGGCCTGGAGGGCGGGCGGCAGCCTCACGGGACATCACCGGGCCCCCGCGGCGTTGGGCGGGGCTGCAAGTGCCTGGCGTCCGGCGTCTTGATATGGTTCAATGTCCCGCCGAACGCGCCCGCGTTTACGATGCGGAACCTCATTCCGCCTGCAAGGTTGACGGACTGGTCGTCCAGTACGGCCTCGCCGTCCCCGCCCGGCCCCGCGGCGGGGCCGCCCTCGATCCGGATGACCAGGCGGTTCATCGGCTCCTTTGCCAGCCTCTTGAGGTCGGCGCCGGTCATCGAGGGCCCGTCGACCTGGTACGCTGTGTTGTTGATGGAGATTGTGATGCGATCGGCGCCGCCCGTGCGCGCAGCCGGGCCCGCGGCGCCGCCGCTGCCGCCGGGCGCGGGGCCAGGCTCCCCGTTGTCCGCCATTCCGACTTCACTTTGCATGTGCATATTTAGACCATGCCCGCAGGCCGTGCGCGGGTCGAACGCATATCCAGATCTATGGGACGGTGCGCGCCGGGCAGGGATGCGCCTTCCCCTGTACCTTGCCGGGATTGCGCTTCCGGCCTCAAAGATAGTCCTCAAGCTTGTCTGCATGGCCCTTTGCCAGCGCCCTGAGGACCGCCCCTCCCCTGTACCTTGCCAGCATGTCCTTTTTCCGCATGGCCGGCAGGATCGAGCCGTTGCGCATGAATGTCTCGGCCTGGGCGGAAAACTCGGCATCCAGGAGCGCCGCGTTGCGCGCCGCGTTCTGCCGCTTGTCGGCGTACCGCGGATCCCGGGTCCAGACGTAGTAGTACGAGTCCCGATCTAGCAGGCGGGCCTTGCGGCCGGCGGCAGCCTGCGCCGAGCAGGCGGGGGGCGGGGGGCGCCTCGGCTCCCTGTTCGATCCTATGATGCTCGCTCCGGCCACGGATGCAAGCACGTCGGACGCGGGGCTCGGGCCGGCGGCGGCTCCCGGTGCGATCTCGCGCCCCATGTTGGCAAAGTATGCGACGGACCTGCCCGTGTTGCCCGACTCGAGTATGCGCCTGTGCGCGTACGCGATCCTGTCCATCGTCGCATTGCTGACGGCCTTGCCCTCAAAGTCGAACCAGAGGCAGAGGCGGTCCTCGGCAATGTATAGTCACGAGCACATGTCCTTGACCCTCTTTTTGCTGCATCGACGCCTAATCGATGCACATAAAAGGGTCAGGAACTTATGCTCGGGACTATAGTGGTCCATGAGCCTGGACATGTCGGCGTGCGACAGCCTCAGCGACACCGGCACGAATATGGGCTTGGCGTTTCGGGTGTCCAGTATGTCAAAGGCCGAGTCGACAAAGCCGATGTAGTCGTCAATGGTCGGCCCGGCGCCGACGTCCAGGCACGACGTCCTTGGCATGCGCATGTTGGGAACTGTCAGGAACAGGGTCGAGAACTGGCAGTACATGTCGAACAGGGCGCACCACCTGTCCTCGCCCTCGCTACTGTCCACGCACGGGTTGAATGCGAGGGTGAAGTTGACCACGGTGGGCAGGCCCAGCCAGCGCTTGCGGTTGAAGAACTGGCATATCCTGCCGTCGTCGCGCTCGTCCATTAGGGCGGCGATCGTCGACTCGCTCCGTATCTCCCTGGACGTCTCGGCCACCGCAAGGCCGCGCGCGGAGCCCTTCCCGTATGCCGACTCGGTCAGGCCGCGCGCATCGAGAGTCTTGAGGGGCCTCTCGAAGCGGGTGTTTCCTATCCTGAACCGCTTTACGCTAAACCAGGTCTCTTTGTCCTGATGGGACTCTGCGATGTCGATGACGCCCGTCATGCGCCCCGCGCCTCCCGCAGGGCCGCGCCGTCCAGGCGCCAGCGCCGCAGACTTCCCGCCCCTGCCGTCCTGCCCAACATCGATCGCCCCGCCGGGCGGTATTAGTTCTGTTCGGCGCGGGCGCGGGGGGGGGCACAATGCGCCCTGCGGCGCGGCCGGGGTCTGCGGGGCCCGCGGGTTGCGCTGCACGCCAGTCCCAGCAAATGCCGCCGCGGGCGGGCGGCCGGCGGCGCGCAGCTCGCAGCACAATCCGGGTGGGCCTTGTCGCCGCCGCAGGCGCAGGCAGGGGGACGGGGGGCTCGATCCGGAGGCGTATCGGCTCATTCAGGCGGAGAGGGGGAGGGGGAGGGGGGCCGTCCGCGGCCGATCTTGCGCAGGATTGCACGGCATGCGGCGGAGATGCGGCGGCGGATGCCGCCGCTAATGCCGCGCCGCGGCCGCCCCTTGCACATCCTGTCGATCTCGGACTTGGTCGTGTTCTCGACGCTGATCCCGAGGCGCACGATGTACGCGGTGATGTCGCCCTTGGTCCTGAACAGTGACCTGGCTATCTCCACGTCCCTTTCGCTGGGGGGCATCCGCTCTGGGGGCGGATCCCATCCTTATAAAATGTGCCCGGGCTGGGCGGGGCCAATTCGACATTCCAGGCGGGGTCCTGGGCCGTGGGGCGGGTGCACGCTACGGGGGCGGCAAAGCCAAGGGCGGACATGCGGACTCCCGCCACCGCTCGTGCGGGGCGGGCTTTTGGGTGCGGCCGAAGCGCAGGCCGCTTCGAGCCCCGAAAGATACGCGCATGCGGCGGCAGGATGCCGGCGCGGCGCGCGGCATCGAGCAAGGGAGAGACGTGCCCGCCCACCAGTGCCGGCGCGGGGAAAGTGGATGCAGGAACGCGAAGCACTTTGCGCACGCCGGGGCAGGGTGCGCATCTGTCCACGCCATACAGGCGGCGATGCGCAGAGAAACGGTGCGCGATGCCGTCGGGCGCATCCAGCGCGTCGCTTCGTCGCAGGCGGGCACGGCGGCCGGCGCCGGCTGCATGCTCCAGTGCGGCTTTGACGCGGCGCGAGGCGGGCACGGCGGCAGATAAGCATGCGAAGACGGCATCCGCGTGCATCGGGCGCGCAGATCCTGATGGCTGAAAATGTGCATCTGCGTGCCCCGGCGCGGCGCCGGCACGCGCCAAGGCTGCCGATGCGGCCCTCGGCTTTGGGCAAGACAGTGCTCCTGCAATCCGCGGCCCGCCGCCTCCGGGAGTGGTGCTTACCGCCTCATCTTGCGCTTGAACTTTAGTATGGCAGACGCCGCCCCGGCCGCCTCTTCGCGTGTGAACTGGGGCTTGCGGCTGAGCAGCTCGTCCACGGCCGAGTCCGCGTCCCCGGCCGTTGCGGCGCGGCGCCGCGGGAAAAAGTACCAGAGCGACGCGTAGAGCTCCAAGTCGTAGGAAGAGTCGATCCCGTCGCCGAGCAAATCCCTCATCCTTGCCACCACGCCCCTTTCGCGCCTAGTCAGGCGCTGCTCAGCTCCCAGCCTGCCCTGCGACTCGTACCTGTACAGCTCCTTCGTCAGTGTAGGCGAGTACGGGCCGCGGTGGTACCACGAGAACATGAACCCGCCGGATGCCCCGAGCGCCTGCGCCAAGTAACCGAGTTTTTGGAGCCGGATGCGATCCTCGAATCTTGCGAGCGTGACATGGCAGAACGAGTTGGCTATCCTCATCGTCTCGCTGTCGCTGTACGTCGGGGGCAATAGGGGCGCGCCGGAGAGGCGGCTATTAATAATTTTTCCCGCGGCGGCCAACGGCCGCGGCCGCGCCCGCCAAGAGATAAAGCCGGCGCACGGGGCGGCGGCCCATGGCAGATCCCGACACGGCCGCGGACGGCGCGCCGCGGATCGGCGACGGCTCGTCCGTGCGCGGCGACGTGAGCCTCGGCGACGGCGTCCGCATAGGCAGGGGCTGCGTCATAGAGGGGGCGGTATCGATAGGCGGCCATACGCGAATAGACGACTACTGCGTCGTGCGCGGCCGCATTACCATGGGCGAGGGCAACTGGATATACCCGTTCTGCACCATAGGGACGGGGCCGCAGCATACCGGGCATCCGGAGGATCCCGCGGCCGACCCCGCCGAGGACCCCGGCAAGGGCGAGATCGTCATGGGGTCGAACAATACAATGAGGGGGTACGCCTCGATAAACCTCCCGTCCGTGACGGCCCGCACCGAGGTCGGGTCGGGCTGCCACCTGCTTGCATACTCGCATGTGGCGCACGACTGCACGGTGCGCGACGGGGCCATCCTGTCGGCCGGCGTCATACTGGGCGGGCATACCGAGGTCGGCGCAGGCGCCCACCTTGGCCTCGGGACGATGGTGCACCCGCACACCAGAATAGGCAGGCTCGCCATGGTCGGCCTGCGCGGCGCCGTCACAAAGAACGTGCCGCCGTTTGCGCTGATCAACGACGGCCGGTTCACGAGGGTCAACGCGGTGGGGATGGAGAGGGCCGGGATGGCCGAGTCCGAGATCGCCGAGGTCAAACGCGCGTACGAGGCGATGGCCGGCGGGGGAGGGGACATGCCCTACGGGGGAGGCGGGCAGGACGGGGCCTTGGCCGGGGAGATACGCGGGTTTGTGAAAGCCTCGGAGCGGGAGTGCTACGCGCCGCAGTTCTAGCGCGCGGATGCGCCGCATCGTCCGGCCGGCGGCCACAAGGCGTCGATTGCCGTGGCCGTGCGCGGCACAGGGCCCATGATATGCCGCGGCCGGCGATCATGTCCGGTCCGTACTTTGTCATGGGCTGCGAGAGCAGCCGCCTTCCCCGCGTGTTTTCCATGTCGCCCCAAAGGCGTGCGCGTGCGGGCCTACGAGGCGCGGCCTTTTTGGCCGCGCCGGCATCGCCGCCATGCGGCGGGGGCATCCCCTACGGTGCGACCGACGCCGCCGCGCGGCCGCAGTCCCGCCGCTCGACGCCCTCGGGCCGCGTCGCCCCCCTAGGCAGGCTGGCCCGTACGAGCAACCGGGCCGCGCCAGGCGGCGCCCCCGCCCGCAACCCCCGCGCACTGCGCCCTCACGTAGGCGTTGCGTTCGCTGTCGACCAGTCCGGACCTCTTTGCCGCAACAACCGTCCGGCACCTGTCCGCAACCTCCAGCACGCCTATGCCAAGGTCGTCAAAATGGCCCAGATCCACGCGCGGAATCGTCTTGTGCCAGATCGCGGCGTACGAGTATTCGGCCACGTACTGGTTGAAGCGGGCCTGGCGCAGGACGGCCGGCCAGTCGCGAACCTTGACCTCGATGGCCACCAGGCTCGTGCCGGCCGTGGTCACCATGTCGATTCGCCTTCGCCCCAGTGACCAGTGGGCGGTGCCTACCTCGTACCAGAAGGCCTTGCGGGCGAACGGCCCGGACATCCTTATCGGCCCGTACAGGCTTGCCTCCCTCACGCGCGCATCCCTCCCGCAAGCCTGCGCAGATCCACCCCGGAGCCTGCGCCTGCCCCTCTGCGCCATGCCGCCATGCGCAAGACGGTCGCCTTCCAGGCCGCGGCCGGTGCGGCGCCGCTAGCCGGCCTCGACAAAGATGAGCCTCTTCATCGCATCGCCGGCAAAGAACTGCCTCTTGGTCTCCGGAAACGCCTGCACAAACCCCGCAATGCATGTCCTGAGGTTCGCCCTGACCTCCGTCCGGTTACTGCCGGTCACAAGGATGGCCGGGTTGGCGATGCACTGCGCCAAGAGGTGCCCCCCGTCCCTGTCCAGCCTGATCTTTAGCTCAGACGCAGCCATGCGGGGCCGCCCCCGCGTGCGGATATAACCGTTTGCATGCCCGCTCCCGGGCGGACGGTCGCCTGCAAGTGGCCGCCGCCGGCAAAAAAAAAAGGCCGCGGCCGCCGGTCATCCCCTCGCCAGCCTTGCCCTCTGCCGCCGGCCCGCATCCGTCAGCTCGTACCTGCGCCTGTTCCCGCCGAGCTCGGCGGCGAGCCCGCTGTGCAGCAGGACGTCCATGCACGCCCTGGCCGGCTGCCGGCCGCCGCCTGGGCGCCCTCCTAGGAGCGCGGCGAGGTCCGCCAGTGCGAACGGCCCGTCGGGAAGTCCCAAAAGCGCGCCGTGCAGCATCGAGCCGTCCTCGCCGGGGCGCCCAAGTCTCAGCCGCGTCTGCCTGCCCGACGCGGCGAGTATGAAGCACATGTACGAGCCGGACTCGTCCCTGTAGTAGGCGCGCATGCCGCCGCTGCCACCGCGCACCTCCCCGTCCGAGCCCCTGCCGAACTCTAGCCGGTAGCCTGGCGGCACGTTGGCCGACATGTCGGCCGTTTCGGTCTCGAAGAAGCCGCTCTGCCCGCCGTCGTGCCACGCCTCCTTGTGGAATACGGGGATCAGGTGGTCGCTCAGCTGCAGGCGTCCGCGGAGACGCCTCTTGGCCAGGGCGACGTACGCGGGCTCGATGTCGAGCCCGATGTAGCGGCGCCCCAGGTTGCGGGCCACCTTTGTCGTCTGCCCGCTGCCGTTCATCGGGTCGAGCACCAGGTCGCCCTTCTTTGTGAGCAGCGTGACGAGCCTCCACGGTATCTGCTCGGGGAACGGGACGGGGTGGTCGACCATATTCGGGGGGACGGGGGCGATGTGCCAGATCGAGTTTGCGATCTCGCGCTTGACGACGCGGTTGAGCGGTATCTGCTCGCCGCGGTCGGCGGCGGCCGCGCGCTGCGCCTGCCCCTCCTTTTGCAGGACCAGAATGCACTCGTGCATGATGTTGGCCCGAAAGTAGCCGGGGCGCCTGTGCTTTATGAACACGCCGCACCGGTTGCCCGCGCCGTTGCGGCCCGAGGTCGTCTTGTGCCATACGATGGTGTCGCGGAGGCGCCACTTTGCGGGGTCGTCGTCGTTTTCGGTGCTCGCCATGCGCGAGGCGATCAGCGAGGAGAGCGGTATTGTCTTGCCGTTGACCACCTCGTCGCCTATGACTATGGCGCAGAACCCGCCCGGGCGGGTCGCCTCGAGGACTTGGCCGAATATTGCCTCCATGTCGTCTAGGTACGCGGCCGTCGTCGACGTGCCCGTCCCCCTCATCCACTTCTTGTCCCGGCTCTTCTGGTTGGCGACGTGCTGCCTGTAGTCGATCGCGTTGCGGTAGGGAGGGGACGTTACGGTCAGGTCTACCGAGCCGGGCCTTATGTGCCTGCAGAGATCGCGCGCGTCGGCGCGGATGATCCTGCCGTCGGGCGGCGCATCCCGCGTCAGCGGAAACCGCCCCCTTCGGTTCGGTCCCGCGTGGCCCTGCCGGGCGGCGGGGGCGGCGCAGTGTACTGATTCACGGCAGGGCGGCGGGGGCGGCGGGCGCGTATTAACCCGCCGGGCAGGACGGGAGAGGCCGGCGGCGGGCGGAGGAGTGGCGCGCGGCGGAGCCGACTGCGTGCACGCAAAGGGTGCCGCATCGCGCGCGGCGGCGCTGCGGGAGCGGGGTTGCTTGAACCGGCGCGCGGCATGGCCCTCGAAGTCCCGTCCCCGTTCACGTGTACGCGCCCCTCCCTGCGATCCGGTTCCACATCTCCCTGTGCTCGCGCGTCACCGCCCCGTCCTCACCGAGCAGCCCCACGTAGTCTTCGACAAACCCGTCGGCGGACACTAGCAAGCGCAGGTAGTACTTTAGGCACGGCGCCATGCCGTTGGCGATGATCTGGCAGTCGTGCCTCCTGCTGGCCTTCAGTATTTCATCGGTGACCGCTACGGCATCGTACCTTTTGCTGGTGCTGAGTATGTAGTACCGCTCTAGGCGTTGCTCGGACCTAAATCTGTCAAAGGCGCTGCGCACCATCCTGGGCGTTATCGGCAGGTTGTGCCTGACCTTGACGGCCTCGCAGACGTGACCGTCCCTGCCGAAGACCTCCACGTCGCCCAGGTGCCGGGTTCGGCTGCCCGCCGCCGCGTGGGGCCTCAGCGGCCCCAGGCGGCAGCCCCTGTACCTCTTGACCTCCCGGACCAGCTGCCGGTACGCCGCGTGCACGGCCAGCACCGGCAGCCGCGCGGCCCCGCGCCCGGAGGAGTAGCCTGCGGCAAAGTGATCATCGAGCATGTCCGCCGCCGCCTCCGACGTCAGGCCGCGCGGCATCGCCAGCTGGGCCCCCGCGCCGGGCCGCCCTCTCCCGGTCGCGCGCTGCGCCCGCATCGTTGTGCGATCAGCCAAGCGGCGGGGCCGCGGCCGCCATCGATTTAGGCCTTCTGGGCGGCAGGCCCTTCGCGCCAGCGGGCCGGCGAACGGCTGCACGCGGGGCCGCTTTGCCCGCGCCGCCGCCGCCCGGCTGCCAGATCGGCGGTCGCCACGCCCGACCGGGCGCCTTGCCCCCGGCTAGCGCAGCGGGAGTAGGCGGGGCACGTCGATGGCGAGGATGCCCCGTGCGATTCCCATTCCCCGCGGCGGGCGGAAGCCTTGGTCTGGCCCACGACCATATCGTCGATCTCGAGGAGGGGAGAGCAGGCCGCACAAGAGGCCGCCGGCTCCCCTGCTGCCGCTGTTCACGCCATCTCAATCTCCTTCGCCTCATAGGAGCCGTCGCCGCCGCGCAGCCGAAGCGTGCAGAACGTCCGTATGCCGTTGTACTTGAGGCAGACTACGAGCTCGGAGCGGGCCGCCCTGGACGAGAGGAGCGGCGGCCGCCAGCGCACCCTCTTGACGACGGCGGTGCGGTGCCTTGCGAGCAGGTCGCGCACCGACACGCCGTCCCCATAGTAGTGCCTGGCGCAGATCTCCGCGTTCCTGCGCACCCGCAGGCCGGGCAGGATCGCCGCCATGTCCGCGTCCGCCGGCACAAAGGACATCTCGCAGCCGTGGCAGCCGAGGTGCGCCCTTCCCCCACGGCCCGCCGAGAGTCGCAGGGTGGACGAGCGCACGCGGATGTACAGGACGGGGAGGTGGTCCCTCCACGGCCATCGGGGGAAGACGACTCCGCCGCAAAACGGGCAGGGTGCGGCGTCCCATCCGTGGGCCGGCGCGCCGTGGCACTTTTCGTCCGCAGGCGGCGCGCGGCGCGGGCCCGCAGTCATCCGCAGCCGTGCCCCCTCGCCCACGCCTCCGCCGCGTACTCGCTGTCCCCGCAGTCGTCAAGGTTTAGCGCCGCCAGCCCCAAGTCCAGAACCTGCTCGTTCACCGGCTCGCCTTCGCAGTACAGCTTGCCCGCCAGCCGATCTTCCCCGCCGCCCCCGAGCCCGGCGTCCTCGTCAAAGAGCGCGTACGATCCTACCGGGCAGAACGCCTCCAGCACTCCCAGATAGTCGCGGTGCAGCCTTTCGCCGGCCCTTGGCGGCTCGACCAGCGACAGCAGAACCCCCTTCCGCACGTTCGCCTCCACATCCAGGACGGTGATGTTGCCGCCCGCATTGCCCGCGACGAACCCCGCAAAGCACCCTCCGCCGCCGCTGCACAGCTCGGGCCGGTGCTTGACGGCCCTGTCCAGCGCTATCCTCGTCTCTTCCTCGCTCCAGTCCGCCTTGATCACCAGCACGTACTCGGAGGCGGGCGGGTCGACCAGGTACTGCAGCCGCACCGGCATGGTCTGGCCCTTGGGCAGCCCCCCGAGCCCTATGCTGAAGTCGAACGCGGCCGACGGGTCAAAGCCCGACGATGCCGCCCGCCGCCCGCCGCCGTCATCCTCCAGCTCGAACCTGCCCTTCAGGTCGTAGTACTCCTCGGAGCTGAGGTTGGTGACCGATGCGTCCACCGTCACCACGTACTTGCCCGCCTCCCTGCTCTCGGCGCACGTGCCCAGAAAGCAGGTCTGCGGCGCCCGGGAGTCGAGCTGGATACTGGCGTCGGTCACCTTGACGGCTATGGCCGCGTCCGCCGTTGTCCGGTGCGTGACGACATCGCCCATGCCGTGCAGGCCGGCGGCGCCGCCGCCGCCGCCATCCTCCGCGCTGTTCGCCAGCAGCACCGCGGCCGCGATCGCGCCGATGACGGCCACCCATGCGCCGATTCCAGCGTAGACGTAGATTTTTTTCATGCCAATCCAAACCTAGAAGCCGACCTTCGACATGCGCGCGCTCTCGAGCGCCGCAAAGAGCCTGTCCATTTCCTTTGTGCGTATTTCCAGCTTGATGTCGTACCTCTGCCCCGCCACGTCCTTTTCAAAGTTTACGAGCACGGACTTGTTCAGGGTGCCGATCTTTGCAAGGCTCAGTATCTTGTCGAACTGGTACTCGTTTCCCGCGCAGTAGACCGCCTTGTGCGTCACGACCAGCCTGCCCTTGGCCTTTGCCTTCTGCGTCTTGTCGCGCCCGAACACCGCGTAGCCCACGGGGCCGCCCGCAAGCCAGCTGGCGATTTTTCGCCCCGCCCCCCGGTGCTCGATCTTCTTGATTATCAGCTCGCCGTCGCTGTCAAAGTAGATTTTCTCCTTGACCTCTGGCCTTTCCGCGGTCATGGGACTTCCCGTGCTGTCCTCGATCGCATGGGGCGGCGCGGGCGGCGTCGTCGTCGGGGACCCGCACGAGGGGCAGAACTTGTGCGCCTCGTCAACCTTGCTGCCGCAGTTCACGCAGTACATGCCGCAGCCGGGCGTGCCGCCCGCTTGTATATAAGCAACAGGGTCGCCAAGGGCGCGTCCCAAATCAGATTTGTGGCCATGGCGACGCATGGACAAATTGAGCGCCTGTGGGGAGGCCACGCATCTCTGTCCGTCCTGCCAGGAAGCCGGCCGCTGGCGGCGCTGGCCGTCGCCCGGCCGCTCACGGACTCGGAGGGGCCCGCGGCCCCCGCCAAACCATACTTATGCCGCCCCGCGGCCCTGGCGCCGAGAAGCCATGGCAGGCCCGCTGTTCCCGATGATGGTCGCCGACTACTTCATAGCCCGCACGGGCGGCGGGCTGACCCCGCTGCAGGTGATCAAGCTGACGTACATAGCGCACGGCTACTCCCTTGCGCTCCTTGACGAGGCCCTGATCAAAGAGGACGTGGAGTCGTGGAAGTACGGCCCCGTGGTCCCCTCGGTGCACCACGCCGTGAAAAAGTACGGCGGAAGAAGGATTACCGAGCTGCTGTACTCTGGAATCCCGACGAGCGACGAAGGGGGCGTAAGGGACGCAGTCGCCTTCATCTCGGGGAACATGTCGGGCGAGCAGAAGGAGGTGCTCGACGGGGTGCTCGGCGCGTACGGAAAGCTCTCGGGCTTTGAGCTGACGGACAGGACGCACATCCGGGAGTCGCGATGGAGGCGGCTCTGCCGGCGGCACTCGTACGGGGAAAGGATCCCAAACAGCCTCATAAAGTCGATCTACAAAAAGGCAGTCGACGGCGGCGGCGCGTGACTGCGGAGGCGCAAAAGGGGCGCGGGGCTACGCACTCTTCGCGGCCCAGGCGAGCCGCAGGCCGGGCGCCCCTCTCTCCCCCCCCCCTCGCACCGCCGCGCGCATCTCATGGCCATGTCCCAAGCGGGCCCTCGCCGTCCGCGATCCTGGCGACGACCCGGGAGTCAAAGTCAAAGCCGCCGTCAAACTCGCCGTAGGGCACCGCATCCGAGCCGATCGCGCAGATGTACTGCACGCCGAGCCTCCCCGACTCCTCGGCGGCGGCCTGCAGCGCCCGCGCAGCCTGCCGCCCGCCGGCGCCGTCGAACATCTCGCTGTCGTGCGCCAAGAGGCCGGGCGACTCGGGCCTGCCGGCCCACAGCGAGGCGAGCGCGAGGTCGTAGCAGAGCACCTTCATCTTGGCGGCCCCCCTGGCGCCGCCGGCGTTCCCGCCCCCTATCTTGGCGCCGAGCTTGTATCCGCCCTCCGCTACCCCTATCGACAGCCTGCCCGGGGCGCCAAATACCATCCTTGAGCACCTGTCGAACGCGAGCATCGCCTTGCGCCTCTGGCTCTCGGAGGCCTCGTAGCCGGACTCGGCCCGCTCCCGCAGGCGCGCCATCCTTTCGCCCAGGGCGGCGCCCTTCCTGCCGATCTCCCCGAGCGCCTCGAGCCGCGCCGATGCATCCGCCTTTTTCTCCGCCGTCTGCTGGTGCCTCGCCTGCATCTCGACGAGCTCCTCGACGGCGCCGTGCGCCTCGAGGACCCCCATGATCTCCGCCCTCTTCCTGCCCAGCTCGCCTATCCGCAGGCCCTTTTCGCGCACCTCCGCCTCGAGCCTGCCCATCTCCGGCCCGAGAAGCTCGCGCCGCCCCTCCACTATCGACTCGTGGAACCGCCTTGCCTCGTCGAGCCTGCGCCGGACCGACCCGGGGAACAGCACGCCGGCCTCCTCGTAGATCGCAAGGACGCTGCCGGCCGGCGGCTTGGGCTCCCGCTCCGTGCTCCGCCTGTACCCCTCCAGCATCCTGGCCTTCACCGACCTTGCGTTGACCAGCTCGTGCATCGCGCCGGTGAGGCCGTCGGCCTCTTCCTCGAGCTTGGCGTACCTCTCGTGCACGCTGAACGACCTGATCGCATCTTCCTCCCCCTTTGACGCTTCCTCGAGCGCGGCCAGGGCCGCCTCCAGCTCGCCGGCGCTGCCGATCACGCCGGCCAGGATTCCGCCCGTCGCCTCCCTCTTGAGCGCCGCCAGGCGCGTTCCGTAGTCGATCGCATCGGCGCGCTCCGCGGCCAGCTCCCAGTCCAGCCCGAGCAGGTACGCATTGTTGACCTGGACGTCCGATGCGGGCTGCATCCGGCGGCTCGAAAAGGGCGAGGCGTACGCGCCGCGCCCGCCTCCCCGCCTCATTACATACGGGGCGAGGCTCCTGAACGTCGGGCGGCGCCCATTCCCCTTTGGATCCGCCCCCGGATCAAGCCCGAACATGATCCGCCCCAGCGTGCGCCTGTACTTGTCGACCCCGATCGGGGCCGCCCCCGAGAGCGGCTCGGCCGCCGGCGCGCCGCCTTTTGGCCACAGCCCCGCGGCGGGCTTTACCCATACCATGCCCGGCGAGTCGACTGACCTGCCGACGGTGAACGGCCTTCCCCCGTGCTCGGCGTCGAGCAGGAACGTCCGGCCGCCGAGCCGCGGGTCCCTGAGCGGCCCCGTCCTCTGGCCTCCCAGGCAGTAGTCGAGTATTGCAAGCAGCGGCGACCCGCCGCGGCCCCCTCCGGCGCCCCCCTCTGCGGCCCGCCTCTCGCAGAGTATGACGTTGGCTCCGGGCTTGAAGCGCACGGGCCTGGACGACTCCAGGTCGGACCCTAGTCCGCGTATGATCACCGCGCCTGCGCCCCCGTCCCGCCGCGCCTGCGCTCCCTCACTATGCGGCCCCCGCTGAGCCGCACCGCCCCGAGTATGAACAGCAGGTCCAGCCCGTCGACGAACCGGCCAAACGTCCTGATCTCGCGCCTGTCCTTGGCCCTGTCCCAGAGCTCGGACACCGTATAGTCCGAGTCCATCGTCTCGAGCAGCGCGGCGCCTACGCCGAGCAGCGACTCTGACAGGCGCACGTGCATGTCCGGGAGTATCATTGCGGCTCGAGCACCCCGCAGGCCCCGAAAAGGCGCGCCGGGACGGCCGGCGCCGCCGCGGATCTCCCCGTGCCGGCGCCCGCAATCCCCCGCATGGTGGGCAGATGGTCCCCGCCCGGCATTGCCGCATCGCGCCCGGCCGTTCCCGGGTCGTGGCCCGCACTGCGGGGCATCTCGCCTGCCAGCGCAGCCGGATCGCCGCCCGATCCACCCGGCGCCGGGGGCGCGCGGCTGGCCGGCGTTGCGCGGCGGTCCCCGCGCCTGTCAAGCGCCGCATTGGGCGCGCGGATGGCCGGCCTCCTGCCCATGCGCCGCCCCGCGATCTGCGGGTTATAACTCGTGACGCGCCCCCGCCGCCGCCTGAATTGCTCCATTATAGCCGCAGGCGCAGGCTCTCGGCCTCCTTTTTGACGCATCGGCGCCCAATCGACGCATGCGGAATGGCCGGGAGCCTGTGCCCGGGACAATGCGCCGGCGGGGCGCGGCGCCGATGCATGCGGGGGTCGGCGGCGCGGGCGCCCGGGACTAGGCCTTCCTCATCTCGAGGACGACCTCGCGCCTCATGCGGCCGCCGAGCCTCGCCTCGGCGCGCGCCGACGGGGGCGGCAGGTACCTGCTGGACTGCGGCAGGCTGCGCGAGCGCCTGGACACCACCTCGAGGCCCGCATCCGCGGCGAGCAGCCCGATCATCCTCGAGTTGCGTATGAACGCGCCGCGCACCGTGTTCTCGCCTACCACGTACGCGGCCGTTCCGCCCCTGTCGAGCACCCTGGCCGTCTCTTCCACGACAAGCCTCATGTCATGCACGTACCGCGCCAGGATCGCCCTCGTCCTGCCTTGAAGCGCGCGCCGCGCAAGCCCGAGGGCCGAGATGATCCTGTCCTCAGGGGAAGGGCATGCGCCCCCGTCGCATCCGCCGCCGCCGCCGTACATGCCGACCTCGGTGCCGATCGCCTCTGACCGTATCCCGCGCAGCCGCCCTATCGTGTAGCCCATCCAGACGAGCGAGAACTTGCTGCACCGCATGTAGTCGATCGCGTTGAGGTACGGAGGCGAGGTGATCACCATGTCGGCCGAGCCGGCGCGCACGTCCATGCGCCGCGCATCGCCGAGGCGCACGTCGGCCGCCGCGGCGGCGCCGCGCCCCGCTTCCTCCGCGCCGATGCAGCCGGCTGCCACCCTCGCGGCGGCCGACTCGAACCTCGCGAACGGCAGGGCCGGGGCCTTTTCAAACCTCTTGTGCGGCCTGCTGTGGGCAAGGTCCATCGCAAGCGAGGCGCCCGCCTGCTTTGCTATTATGAGGCGCGAAAAGGCGCACCACAGCGCGTCCCTGGCCGCGCCGCCCCGCACGGGGCGTATCGCCGCAGCAAGCGAGGCCAGCTGCCTCCTTGCGGCCGGGTCGAACCAGTACCGCGCAAACCGCCGCGTCTCCTCGTCCGATCCCCGCGGGTACGAGTCGGCGGCCCTCATGTCCCTGCACCTGCCACGGGCCGCATCGAGCACGGCCGAGGCGCGCCGGAGCAGGGCCCTTTTGTCGATCGGCGCTGTCCACACCCTGGCCATCAGCACGGCCAGCGGGTCGGTGTCCATGCCGACGGCGTCGTGGCCGCTGTCGCGCGCGACGGCAAGGACGGTCCCCGAGCCGGCCATCGGGTCGACCACGCGCAGCCGCCTGCCCCCGCCGGCCCTGTTCATCAGGGACAGGACCAGATCCGGCGTCATCCGGGCCGGAAACGGGTGGACGGGCGGGCGGGGGCCAGGGCGGGGGGCCGCCGGCGCCGCGGCGCCCTTACGCGCCGGCGCCATCGCTGCTCGCCCCGTCCTCTCCTCCTCCCCCGATCGACTTGCGCTCGCACTCTTGCAGGGCCGCCTCGATCGCATCGACGGCGTTTTCCTCGCTCTGGTCCAGCTCGACCCTGTCGCCGTATGCTCGGATCGCGCCGCCGGACATCTGGGCCATTGTCCTGCACAGTTCGGCGACCTCCTTTGCCTTGCCGAACTTTACAGGCGGTTCCATCTTCATCAGCCATATGAGGAGCGCCTCGTACTTGACCGGCGTAGTCGGAACTTCCCTCTGGTACCCTGCAATGGCGCTAATAATCCTGCGGTACGGCGGGCGCCTGACATCCCTCTTGGCGATCCGGTCGACCCACGCCGCGCTCTCCTCCGGCATCTTGCACTCGCGGAACAGCCCGCGCATGTCGGCCAGCCCGACCAGCTTTACAGGGCGGAGGCGGACGAGGCGGGCCAGATCGGCGGTGCGGATCAAGGTGATCGTGGCGGGGCCGCTGTCGCCGCCGGCAGTGATGTCGACGGACTTGCTGATCGACGACTCTGCGCTGCCCCCCTGGAACGCCGGCCCGACCACGATCGCGTGATCGCACTCGTGATCCCTGCAGTGGCTTGCCACCGCGCTGACGTCGACGGCCTTTGCGGACACCGCCTTGGCGCTGCCGCCGTCCGCCTTGCTCTTGGCCTCTATGCTCACCGCGTACCTGCGCACCGCGTCCTTCTCGTCCGCGGCCAGCCTCGCCGTGGCGATTCCGTCGGGCTGGCCCTTGCCGCCGATCGGACTCACGTCGAATCCCAAGCTTCGGAACGCATCGCAGACGCACTTTTCAAACTCCTTTGGCGTCTGTGCCCCTTCCAGCGCGCTGGCCACTTGCGGCGGGCTCTGCCGTCCCGACTCGTAGGCCAGGGATCTCAGGTGCCTGTCCCTTGCCGTGACCATATCCTCGATCATTCCCGGGTCGAGCCCGTCTTGGTACATCCGCGCCTCGGCCGCTACATCGCTCATGACGAGCAGCTCTAGGGGCAGACTGTGCTTTTTGTTGGTAAACTCGTCGTCAAACGCCACGACAAACGGGTGCTGGGCATTGATGCGCAGGCGCCTCGACACGCAGTCGAACTTTGCGATCACATCCTCTGGATCCCCGTCGCGGTCCATCTCCCGCCCCGTGATGAACGCCTCCGGCTTCATCACGCTGTGATCTAGGCGCGCAAGAGCTTCTTCGCGCCGGTCGTGCCCGCTGCTAGGAACCGCCAGGTGGCGCGACATGGCCTTGCCGGCCGAGACAGCCCTGGCCAGAGCCGCGATTGGACGGCGCGACAGGCTGGCCGGCCCCGCCGACACCCTGTTGGCCAGCTTTTCGTCGGGTGCGTTGCCGCGGTCGTACTCGTCCATCGCCTTGCGAACCGTGTTGAAGATGCCGCGGAGTACGTCTCGGGCCGCGCTGGCCGCCTCGCTGTCGCCGACGGCTTCCCTGCTTGAGCGGAGGACGTCGTCGAGTTTGTCGATGTGTACTACTGCCCGAAAGCGCGAAAATGTGCCGTGCCTAAGCTCGTTGGGCTGTATTCCAAAGTGTCCGTCGGCCTCGTTGAGGAGGCGGCCGCGCGTATAGACAAAGAATCCGCTGCTTCGGCCCCAGTCGTCGGACTTGCCGGTCAGGGCGCTCTCGTACATTTCGGCATGCCCCGTGACGCGGCCTAGGCCGTCCACATCTAGTCCGAACCTGTGCCCGCTCGAGGGAGGCAGGCGCGCGTCTTCCGATGCGCTTGCATCCGGGGCCGGCCGCGGCAGGCTCTCAATGTCCCTGCCGAGGACCCACCTCTTGATCGGATCCCTGTCCTCCTTGCTGGGCCTGATCCTCTCGCCGTTGAGCCACACGGCAAAGTCCGCCTGCAGGGGAAGCGCCGTGCGTAGCACCCAAGCGAGCCTGCCCTCCCTGATCTGGTCGGACATGGGCTTGAGGTCGGACATGACGCTGACCGTCCATGACTGGGGGCTGTCCCTGCCGAAGAGTCGCACCTTGGACCTCTTGAACAAGGGCGTGTCAACCCACTCAGAGACGGACCGCCTTGCCTCCGCCTCTGTCATGCGGAACAGCGGTATCGTGACGGGGTCTTCGGATCCGACCTCGCCGTTGGTGCGGTTGTTGATCGCGCTGTATTCCATCGATGCGGAATAGTAGGCCTTTCCGCACTTGCTGACGTGGGTGAGGCGGTTGGCCAGGACGTAGGTTGCAAGCTTGCCTATTCCGAACTTGCCGATCTGCTTTCGGTCCATGGGGGTATTTTGAAGAAGGCGCTTGTCGGTGCGCCCTATGAACCAGTGCCTTTTGAGGCCCTCGGCGTCCATGCCCTCGCCGTCGTCGATTACCGCTATTGTCCCCTCCCCGGCGGCGGGCCTCGCAAGGACATGGACGTTCGTGGCGCCGGCGTCGAACGAGTTTGCCACCAGCTCTTCGATGGCCTTGTTGGGGCTGGTGTACAGGCCCTCAGAGAACAACTTGACTATCTTGTGGCTCAGCCTGACATCGATGCTGCCGGCCTTCTGCCCCAGCGAGGCAAAAGCATGCTTGCTGTCCATGGAGTCCGTGTCGCGGCGGGTGTTATATGGCTTAGGCAGGGGCGCGGCGCGGGCGCCTCCGGACGGGCGGGCGGCCCTAGGCGCGGGCGCCCTACCTTTTCCGCAGCAGGGCTCTGCAGGCGGCCCGCAGGCGGCCGCCGGCGGTCGGCCGCCCCCCGCACATGGCGTTGATCTCGGACTTGGTAGTGTTCTCGACGCTGAAGTTGAGGCGTATGATATGCGAGGTAATGTTGCCCTCGGAGCCTAACAGTGACCTGGCTATCTCCACATCCCTTTTGCTGGCGGGCATTGCCGCAGGGCCGGACCGCCCCACTATAAGGCATGCTAGGCCGCAGCGGGACGATCCAAGGGGTGCCAGGGGGCGGGGCACCCGCGCCGCCGCAGATGCACAGGCCCCGCTCGATCACTCACCGCCCCGCTCTCCGCGGCATCGAGGCATGTGCGGGGCCGCCCGCGGCCCGCCTCCCGCCGATGCTAGGCCCCAATGTCCATTTCGGCCACGCTCCTGAACGCCCCGCTGTCGTCGACGCCGGTTATGACAAGCGGTATTTCGGCGTCGAGCGCGGCGGGGCTTCTTCGCTGATCGTCGATCTCGTAGTCCCAGCAGAGCGGATCGTACTGGTTACCCGCAAGGTCCTCGTAGTGCAGCCTCAGCTCGACCCGCGTTGCCGGCAGCCTGATCCCTGCCGCGCCCTGCGGCTCCATCTTCAGGCTCTCGCCTACGTTGCGGCGCAGTATGTCGGACAGTGCCAGGGCAACGCACGCCTCCACGGCCCTGTGCATGCCCGCCGCGGGCCGCCCGCCCGGCCCGCCTCCGGGACCCGGCAGGGCGGCGGCCGGCTCCCCTCCCTGACCGAGCCGATCCGGCATGCCGTCCATGCCCTCGCCGGCGCAAGGGGCCGCCCTCGGCTCGGACGCAGTCTGCTCCACGTGCTCGGGGCGGACTTGGACGGCGCTGGCGCGGGATTCGTCTTCCCCGTTCGACCCCCCGCGTACGGCCATCCCTAGTGCCTCGTCTAGAATCGACTGGCCGCCCGACGCCACTCCGCCGTGCACGGTGCATTCGGCGCGCAGCTTGACATCCCCAAAGCCAGAGTACCGCAGGGTCACGGGGAGCCGCAGCGTCTGGCCGTCCCCGTCGCCGATCACCAGCCTTCTCGGCATGTCGCCCCCGAACTGCAGCAAGGGCCTGAATATCCTCACGTTCGCCGCAACCGTGCCTGCCGTGCCGTCGGTGTACTCGAGCTCTACCGTCACGGGCACCTCCGCTCCCAGCGCCTCAAACGGCGCCGAGGTGGCCACGGCCACCCCAAAGTAGTCGTAGTCGGACATGCTGTCCCTGTTTAGCGGCCCGGCCTGCAGCGTCCGGCCCTGCAGCGCGCAGCCGGGCATGTTTATGACGTCGCGAACCTCTAGCGAGTCGTCTAGGCGGATGCGCGCGGACCTTATCGTGGGCGTGACGGCCTTTGGTATGCGGACATGCAGGGGCACCTCCTCGCCCGGCAGGGCCCAGGGCGGGCACGCGGCCGTGATCCCTCGAGCATTCACGGGAAGCCGATCGAGGGCTTCCGTATAAACCGTCAGAGGCGGGACAGGGCGCATGGTTCGGGGGCTTACAGCGGCGCAGGCTCCTGCCGGCGGGCGGGCTGCCCGCGTGGCGCGGCGCCGGCACGGATATATCAGGAGATGCGGCACGATGCCCATGGCCGGCAGGACAGGCGGGGCGCGGCGGGGCAAAGGCCGCGGAGGCGGCGGGCGGGACGCCCTTGGCGCGCACCGCGATGCGCTGTACGAAAGGAGGCAGGGCTATGGCGGGGTGGTGCGGACCGCAGAGGCCATGGCCCGCGAGGCGGGGGCCAGGATCAGCGCGATCGTCCTAAAGTCGGACGACCTGCCGGGCGCGCTGAAGGTCTGGACTCCCAGGCGGTACGAGATGGAGATGAAAAGGCGGGGCGGCAAGACGGTGCTCGGCATCGGGAGGAGCGGCGCGCGGCGGGGGCCCCGCGCCGGCCGCCTCCGGGTCGCCATTGCCGAGATGCCGGACAGGCCGGGCTACCATTGCGCCGTAAGCGACTGCGGGCCGGCCG
The DNA here is from genome assembly GCA_965242695.1 of Cenarchaeum sp. Taxonomy (GTDB): domain Archaea; phylum Thermoproteota; class Nitrososphaeria; order Nitrososphaerales; family Nitrosopumilaceae; genus Cenarchaeum. The sequence goes on from CBDESU010000002.1 coordinate 576,613, forward strand.
AGTTCGGGGGCGTGTTCGGGGCGTTCATATCCAGGTACACCCCCGAGATATCCAAGCTGTTCCTCACCAACGGGGACATGGCCGGCGTGCTCGCAGGCATAGAGTCGCGGGGGTACGACGTAAGGGTCGAGTACGGCTCGGCGAGGGGGCGGGGGCGGGGCGCCCGCCGCGCCGCCGCGCCGCCCGGCGCCTTCTTTGCGGGGCTCGACGGCGAGGCGAGGGCGGCCCTCACGGTGGGGTTCGCCGCCGTTCCAAGCGGCTCCGGCGAGGGCGGCCACCGAGCCGGGTGGCGCGGCACCATCTCTCGCGACTGCCGCTTTTCGGCATCGTCGGACGCGGAGATCATGTTCAGGACGGCAGTGCCGAGGGCTCTCAGCCTGCCGCTCGGCCGCGACCGCCTCATGGAGGCGAGCGCCGAGAGCGCTGGAAGCGGCAGGTCCGAGCCGACGGTCCTTAGGTTCGGCAGGAGGGTCTTCGGGTGCGGGGACAGGAACCGGCGCTGCGCGGAGATGATTGCAAAGATGGCGGACAGCTCCGTCAGCCTGTACAATGTGGACTCGCACATGCACCTGTCGCTTGTCGACTACATGGACGGATCGTCGTACGACCTGTGGGCGGTGACCAGCGACAGGCTCGTGATAATACCGCAGATCAGGGCGAGCGGCGCGTCCATGAGGAGGCTCGTCAACCACGTGTTTGAGGGCATGGGCGAGGGGAGCATCGAGAGGTACGAGCCCTGACCGGGGGCGGCGGACCGCGGCGCGCATGCTAGCCGCCGGCGACCATCTCGCTCCAGCGTTCCGGCACGATCAGGTCCTTCTTCAGGAGCGAGTCGGCCAGGCGGCGGCGGACCGCGGCGTCCTCGAAGGCTCCGCCCGCGCCGGAGCGATCCGCCTCCTCCGGGTAGGTGTCGTAGATGAGAAACGCCACCTCGTCCGCGGTCATCTTGTCGTAGAGCATGCGTATCACGTCGACGGCGGTGAGCAGGCTGGCAAGCTTGCCGTCCGGCCCTGCCTCGGCCGCCCTTTCGTCGAACATCCTCCTGCCGCCTCGGTCAGGCGCAGCCTGCCGGCGGGGTCGAGCTCGTACGCGCCTGCTCGGCCGGCCGGCTTGGACGATGCCTCCCGGAGGCGGTCAGAGTAGGGGCCGTCTCGGCTGCGCTCAAAGCGGATCAGGGGGCGGAACTTTGGGTTGACCTGGGCTAGCATGAACATCTCGGCCTGGAGGTGCGAGGGTGACGGCATCGGGTTCGCCGACGGCCCGAGCAGCAGTATGATCAGGTCCTCGAGAGACTTTGGGATGCGCTCCCGGTGCGCGGCCGGCGGGGACCCTGCCGCCCGTTCCCGTCCCGGCCGCCAGGGAATGCCCTGCCCCGCATCTTCGCCCAACGCCTCCCGCCCCGCCGGCCGTATAATTTCGTTATGGGCGGCGGCAGGCTGCTCGGCCATCTGTAATATACGGGCGCGCATGCCGCCGCAGGAGTATGGCGCGGCGCGAGGACGGGGAGTGGGGGGTGCGAGACCTCGGGAACGGCGCCTTTGGCCTCCCGGACGGGTCCGTCGCGTACACTTGGAAGCGGGCCGTCGAAGAGTCCAAGAGGATCAGGGCGTCCGAGTACACGGCAACCGACGTGATCCTGCTCGTGCTGTCGTCGCCGCAGGACGGCCCGATCGTCGGCCGCGCGAGGCTCTTCAAGGAGCTGTTCCTCTTCGAGAGGGAGGCGCTCGCCGGCGAGAACGTCGAGGACTGCCATTTCGTGCCGTACTATCGCAGGCCGCACAGTTTTTACCTGGCGCTCAAGATCCGCGAGATGGCAAGGGTGGGGATCGTCGAGATTTCGGGAAGCGGGGCGTCCGCGGCGTACTCGCTGACCCAAAAGGGCCTCAGGCAGGCAAGGAAGAGGCGCCGGACAGTGCCCGCCGGCGTGGACGCCAAGATAAGGCGGTTCAGGGAGGGCATCGACGGGCGCGGGGCGGCAAAGTCGCTGAGGGCCGCGTTCCGCAGGCCCGAGTACGCAGAGTACGCGCCAAGGACCAGGGTGGCGCACCGCTACAGGGCCATCACATGGGGGCGCGGGGTGTAGCCCCCGGGCGGGTCGGCGTTCTGGGCATGGGCCGGCGCCGGCAGGCATGTCATGTCGGGCAGCATGCCCCTACTACAGATACCACGCCGTCCAGAATATGGTCTCCCCCAGCGGCACCTTGGGGATCACCTTTCGAGTCCTTCCCGCCCAAGCAAGGCGGCCAGGTCGATGCAGGGGATGTCGTAGTGCCGTGCGGCGAACGGGATCTTTGTAGGCCTGTCGGGGCTGTTTGCCTCTTCCGTGACGACGACCGGCGCATGTTCGGACAGCCCGCGCCTTCGTAGCACCACGGCAAGCGCGATCGCGTGCGGATCGGCGTCGACCTGCTCTTGTTTTTGTTCAGTAGTGGAAATTTGCCGCTGATTTGGGCCACGAGGCCGAGCATTTCCCTGTCCGGCTCGAAAAAAATCTGCGGGCGGTCGTTGATCCACGACAAGAGATCGTCCTGCCTTGCCGATATCTCGTCGTAGACTATGCTGGGCGATGTCACCAGACCTCGGTCAATGAGTCCATTCATCCCAGCCCAAGTTCCTTCGCTGTGTCTCCTAGGGTAGTTTCTGAACAGCGCTATCCACGAGCTGGTATCGACTACATACAGTTCGCCGCATGGCTCGTCATTCACCCACCCCCACCTTTTTGCAGAGGCCGTCGAGGTGCTTGAGGTCTATGTCGAGGTAGTCGCCAAGATCAAGGGCCGTAATGGCCCCCCTTTCATGCGACGAGACGGCGAGCCTGATGAACTTTCGGCCCATTCGCGATATAAGAATGACCGGGTACTGCGGCCCGCCTTTTTCCTCTTCCTCTTCCTCTTCCTCTTCCTCGCCTTCGTCCTTGGGCTTTTGCCTGCGGCTGTGGTGCCCCGCCACGCCGTTGAGGACGCCGCCGTACGCGGTACGGTGCCTGCCGCCCGGCATGTCGGCGGCTCTGACCGCCGCAGCGTACCTGCTCACCTTGAACCTTCTAGCAAGATCCTTGACGATCTCGAACGGGTCGTCCGACTCCCCCTCAAGCCTCTTGCGCTCGGCGGCGAACTCGGCCCCCGGCATCAAGAAGGAGGCGGCAAAGCGGTTGCACCACATCTCCGCCCGCTTCCTGTCCGAGTCCAAGCGCGCCGTTCCGTGCTCGTCGCAGACGCCGCCCATGCCAAGCAGGATGTGGCCGTACTCGTGCAGCAGGGTAAAGGCCTTGGCCTGGTCAATGTCCTTTGAGTTGACCAGTATTGCGCGCGGGTCGGTGTCCGCCAGGGACAGCCCGCACACGCCTTCCGTGGCCAGCGGGTACTGGAACACGAATATGTTCAGCCCCTCGATCGCCCTGCGAAGCATCCCGTACATGTCACGAGACGATCCCCCGACAGGCCCGTCGAGGCTCCCCGCCACCGCAAGCCTGGCCCGCTCCGCGCGCGCCGTCTCCTCGGCGGAATCGTCCACGGTGACCCCCGCGGGGATGTCCGGCCCGGCGGCAATGCCGCGGGCGTCCATCATCTCCCCTGCGGCGGACTGCATGTAGCGCACGCGCCTGACTGTGGGCAGGTCTCCGGCATCCAGCCTTTCCGGGGCGTTGCGCATCATCCTAAAGTCTGGCAGGTGCTCGCGTTCGGGCGGAACCGTGCTGAGGAGCAGGTTCTCGGACATTTTTACGCACTTGGCCAAGGCCCTCACCATCGTGTACTCAATTTTGCCGGTGCTGGCCCAGTCGTCGACTCGCATCCTGTCGACCCCCAGCTTCCGCGCTATGGTGTCGTGATCCATGCCGCTGCTCTCGATGATCGACCTTACGACGAGCGGCTTGAGCTGCAGCCCAATGCGGGGCGTGCGGGGAGCCATCAAGGGCGTGCCGTTTCGCGCCTTTATGTCTCAAACGGATCACAGAATCGGGGGCGTCCCTGGCCTTTGGCGTCGACGGCGGGCCGATAGGGTGTGGGCGGCCCCCGTATGCGCTAGTGCGGCTCGGCTGGCAGGGCGCTTTTCAGGACAACGTGGCCGCCCCTGCCATTCTCGCGCACACCGCGCTCTCCCCCGCCCGCCCGCTGCGCGCGCCGGCGGGTCGCTCATTCCGGCGGCGTATGGATATTGCCCGCAGTCCGGCGCGCACTCAGGGCCGTCATGAACCGCCACCCGGCACGGGAGGCATCCCGAGCGCGGCCCGCATCCTCCTCCTGTCGCGCGAGCCAAGGCTGCGCGCGGCCGGGTACCTCCCGATCGTCCTCCCGCCCACGAGCCGCCCGCCTGCCTTTGGCGTCCGCCCGCCCCACTGCTTGAAGAAGACGGGGACGCCGTCCCGCCTGCACTGGGCCATCAGGCCGTCGACCCACTCGCGGGCCATGGGCCGGTGCCGCGGGCCGCTCTCGCCGCCGATGATGGCCCAGTCGATCCCCCTCAGCGACCTCGGGCGGATGTTCTCGAGCAGCGGCTCGAAGCTTACGAACCGCATCCGGCAGCGCACCCCGAGCAGCTCGCCTATGCGGTGCGCCGCCGCGTTGTCCTCTACGCTCGTGCCCATCCATATGTGCGGCGGCACGGGCAGGCCGTAGTGCGCCTCGAACATGCGCGAGAACTCGGCCATGCGGGCGGGGCGCTTTGTGAGGACCTGGTAGGTGTGCCAGTCTGCCCGCAGCATGGTGTGGAAGCACCTCCCGACGAACGCATAGTCCGCATTCTCGTGGAACAGGTCGGACATGCTGTTGACGAATATGCGGCGAGGCTTCTTCCAGCGCAGCGGGACGTCGACGTCGGCCTCGTGCTCGGCGTACTCGAAGTTCTTCGCGTACTTTTTCTGGCCCATGGCCCTTAGGCGGTTCGAGAGGCGCTCGGCGTAGCAGTTCTTGCAGCCGGCCGAGACCTTTGAGCAGCCGGTCGTCGGGTTCCATGTCGCCTCGGTCCACTCGATGGAGGATGTGGTGGCCAAGGCTAGCGCCGGCCTCCCTGCGGCGGGGCGCAGCCGGGCGGCGCCGGCCGGGGGCCCGCCCCGGAGCCGCGGCGCCCTGCCGGGTGCGCCGCCGCCGTCCTCGGCGCTGCCGCCTTGCTCTGCGCACGGCGCCCGGCCGGGCCCGCACATACCCGCGATGCCTGCTGCGGTTTACGCTCGATCATTTCTTGTTGGCACCCCCCCCTTCGCTAGCCGATGCGCCGCCCCGCCCTGCCCCGGGCGGCAGGACCGCCCTCTTTATCCCCTGCAGCATGGCGTCGATGCCGTCACGGTACACCGTATCGACGCCCATCCTGCCCAGCAGTGCCAGGGTGTCGCGGACGTCCGGCACGACCGCGGCTGCAGCGGCGTCCTGCTCGTCCTGCGCCGTGCACATGGCAAAGGAGGGGCCAAGGCCGGACCACCGGCGGATTGCGTGTACCTCGAAGAGCCTCGCCATGACTATGCGAGGCAGGTCCGGCGCGTCCAGCGACGCGGCGAACAGCGCCGTATGCGGCTTGCCGCCCCCGAGGAACACGCGGGGAAACCGCACGGCGAGGCGGCCCCCCAGGCCGAACTCGTGATTCCTGCTGTGGCATTCCCGCGGAAACCCCGCCCGCGTAATCCTCTCGTCGAGCAGCGCGTAGGTCCCGCCGTTCCACCCGTCCACCTCGGCGCCGAGCGGGGGCAGGCCCACCTCGGCCGAGTATATCCAGTCCAGGGCCTCCCTGTGCGCCGCAAAGTGCGACAGTATCCTCGGCGGCGTCACCACGATGCTGTCGCGGAACTGGCTCTCCACCAGGTCCCGCAGGTAGCCGCGCTTGACCGTGAACGGGCCCTGCACGGTCGCCTCGTCCCTGCCGGGGTCGTACCTAAAGCCCGTCCTGCGGCGCACCTCTGGCCAGTTGTCGGTGATCTTCCTGAATGCCATGCCCCCGTCGGGATCGTACAGGATCACGCCTATGTTGAGGGTGTCGTGGTGCGTCGGGCTGTGCGGCACGACCACGATCGTCGAGAATTCGAAGCTTGGCATTGCCGGCCGCGAACGGGGCGCCGTATAAAGGCCGGGGGCGGCGGCCGGGGCGGCAGAGGCGGAAGAGGCCGCGAAAAAGCCCCTGGCGGGGCGCATCTAGGCTCGGGCCGCGGCGGCCCCAAGCAGGCGAGGGGTTGATCTCAAGCGCGCGCCACACATTTATGGCCGCCCCCCGGCCCTCGCCGCATGCGCCAAAAGACATCTAGGGCCGCGGCGGCATGTCCTCGCGGGGCCGGCGGCGCGGGCGGGACGCGCGGGGGCTTGTGGATATGTGCGGGGCCGCGCGGGGGATCCCGGCGGGCCGCATCGGTGCGCCCGCGGCGCAGCGGAGGCGCGACGGCATAATGGTGTCCGAGGCGGTTGCACTGGGGATAGTCAGCATCGGCATTGCGGTCGGCCTGAGCGCCTACTGGAGGATCAAGGACAACGCGGACAGGAGGAGGCGCGACGCCCTCTTTGTGGACAGGATAGTCGAGAACGTCGGCAAGATGGCCCAGTACTTTTTGGACGTGGAGACGGAGACCGTGCGCAACGAGGAGCGCGAGGCGTCGGCAGAGAGGATGGTCAGGTCGCTCGGCTCGTTCTACCGCAGGAACGGGCGGGAGATGAGGGACATCCTCTACCAGACAAGGCTGTACCTGCCGTTCTGGTCGGACCTGCCGCCGGAGGGCAGGAAAGAGGCCGACTGCGTGCTCGACATGTTCTCGTGGCTGGTGTACGGCTACTACCAGCAGGCGCTGCCCGAGCAGCTGCGCCGGATCGTCGTGGTCAATTCCCGCGGGGCGCTCCTAGAGAAGAAGGCAGGCGTTGTGGAGGCCGCGGACAGCCTGCTCCGCCGGTACGGGGCGCAGCGGGCAGGATAAGGGACGGCTCGGCAGGACTTGGCCTGGCGGAACCCGCCGCCGGCCGGGCTGCGGGGCCCGGCGGCCCGGGCCGCCAGAAGCCCGGCGGGTCACCATCCGTCCTCTACCCCGTGGTTCAGCCAGTGCATGGGCCGGAGGTTGGACATGTCGTCGCCGCCGCCCCTGCGCGGCGGGACTATGCGATCGACCTCCCAGCCGTACTCTTCCCGCCTGCCGTACTTGCTCCACTTGATGAGGGCGTGAAACGCGTCCAGGCGCCACTCGGACTTGTCCCAGTTGGGCGGCGGAGTATCCGCCTTTTCCCAGATCTGCCGAAGCTTCTCCTCCGCGTAGGGCACGGGGGGCGGCAGGAGGGTGCGGCCATAATTGTTTGGGATGCCACGGGGGCGGCCGGCTTGAAACGGGGGCGGGGAGGGAGTGCCGAGGCAGCGGCGCAGGCGTCGGAGGCGGGCTGCGGCAGGGGCCTCATATCCACAATCGCACGGCCTTTTTCACCGCATATCCCGAAGGCGGGCAGCGGACGGCGCGGAACGCCCAAATACCGCCCCCGCCCCCGCCCCCCGCATGTTTCCGCGCGAAGAGGTCCCCCGCCTGGTAAGGGAGGCCCTCTTGTCTGCCGGGAAGGCCCTGCCCGAGATCGCGGCGGGGAGGCGCGGCGGGAGGATGCCTGCCGGCGATCCCGCGCAAGAGAGGCACGCCGAAAGGAGCGTCTGGCACACCAAGGAGTCGATCGACGAATATGTCGCCACCCGCCTCAAGCTGCGCCGGTCCGCATGGGACGGCAGGCGCACGGGCAACGACCTGCAGGATGCGACGTCCCGCGAGCTGCGGCGCCTCCGCAAGACGGGCAAGCTCGTCGGCTGGGGGAGGCGCCTGAACATCTGCCGCCTTGCCGACGGCCACGGCCTAGAGGCGCAGGAGCGGTCCATGTCCGCCGGCGAGCGGCCCCCCGAGCCGCCCGAGGCGCGCTGGCGGAGCAGCCGCTGCACCGACAAGGATCGCATGGACATGTTCATGTGGATACTCGGGCACGGCTCAAAGGACAACACGTACAAGTTCGCCATGGCAAGGGCGCTGATCGAGCTGTGCGGCGAAAGGGATCCCGGCGAACGCGGGCCGCTCGTCATAGAGTACAGGGAGTTGGCCGGTAGGTTCCTGCGGTACTACTGGCGGCAGGTGTGCGTCTTCCGCATAAGGCAGCACCACCACCCCAAAAGGGAGGCAAAGGTGGTCAGGGCCATTCTCGACGTGTGGGGGTCGGAGACGGATGGCGGGAGTGGGAACAAGCCAAAGGGCCTCGGGGCGGTCGATGACTTTGACCAGCTGGACAAGCGCGACGTGAAGTCGGTCACCGACACGATACTGCGCGAAGTCTTTGGGAGCGAGCGGTCCAAAAAGGGGATCGTCGTGCCCAGGTTCCAAAAGGTCAAGATCGGGCGGTGGCACGAGGTGGTCAAAAAGTTCTACGACTACGACGACAAGCGGCGGGTGATCACCGTGAGGGAGGACGCCCGCAGGTTCTTTGAGAAAAACCGCGCCATACTGCTCGACGAGGTGACCTTTGTCTGGGCAAAGTACCTTGAGGCGGCCAACGGAGGGCTCCCCGGCCTGCTCGCAAAGGTCGAGGCGGCAAAGACCAGGCCGCGCCGGAACGCAGCCGCCATGAAGGCGGCCCGGGAAGAATTCCTGGCTAGCAAGGAGGAGTGCTTTTACTGCGGGTGCAAGCTGGACAAGGGGACGATAGAGGCGGACCACTTCATACCGTGGTCGTTCATATTCGACGACCAGATGTGGAACCTTGTGCCTTCGTGCGGCTGCTGCAACGGCCGCAAGGGCGGCATGCTGCCCGACGAGGATGCCTATGTCATGCTGCTGGAGCGCAACGGGCGGCACGCCGGCGGCACGGGGCGCATCTCCGAGTCGCTCGGCCTGCTCGGCCGCGGGGGCGGCGGCTGGAAGAGGGAGATGCGCGCCCGCTACGACATGTGCAGGGACTATCGGTTCGGCACCGTGGCGATCGGCGAGTTGTGCGGGGGGCGGCGGGGGGATCCATGCCGCGGCAGGGGCAGCGCAGGGCCGTAGCCGTGCCGGCGGCGCCGCGGTTTCGGGGAACGTGGCTACACCGCAGGCCCCGTCAAGGCTTGGACGCTCCCGGCCCCCGCGTACCGTGGCCGTGTGCGGCGTGCCCGACAGAATTCGCTTCTCCCCAGTGACCTGTGCTGCCCGAGGCGGCAGGCGGCAGGCCTGCGCTGCCGCGCCTACGACGGGCGCCGCGCCTTGGCGTAGAACAGCTCTTGGTCGTGCCTGAGCGCCGCCCTCGGCGAGTCGCCGCCCCACCCGAAGCGGCCGAGCACCTCGAGGGTCTTCTCGAGTGCGATGCGGCCGTGCGACGTGATGCCGAGTATCGGGGCGATCTCCGCCGGCTCCAGCTCTATGCGGTCCTCGCGCGACATGCGCTCGTCGGAGAACCCGATCCGCCCGGGCGTCCGTATGTCGAGTACCCTGCCCCCCATTCCGGCAAGCGCCACCGAGACGGCGTACCTCTTGCCGGTTCTCGTCGTTAGGTTGGACGCAAACGCAAACACCTCGCTTACGGCGTAGAGCAGCCATATCGGCTCGAGGTACCTCGGACGCGGGAACGCGCCGGGCGGGTCGTCGACTATATCCTCCATGAGGGCCGCGTATTCCTTGAACTGCCCGTTGCGATCGAACCTCCATATGCTCATGTGGCCGAACGCATCGTGGCATGCCTCTGCGTATCCGTCCGTGGCGCGGGCCGAGCCGTACGGGCCGCCCCCCAGGTGGGGATAGTCGTACCCCCTGTAGGCCACGCTGCAGTCCGACACGGCCTCTGCCAGATCTTCCGGCGCGAAGTCGGAGCGGGGCGGACAGGGTTGTATGGTCACGACGCGGTGCCCGAGGCGCCTGATCTTTCCAAGGATGTCCCCGAGGCCGGCGGGCACATGATTGTGCTCGGGCAGGCGACGCGCAAACTGCATTGTAAAGACGTCATCGCCGCTCAAGGGACTCCACCCTCCCTGCCGTGCCTAGTGGTGCGGGGATCGCCGTTGGCATCGTGCGGGCGCGAAGGCGCCGCTCCGCCGCCTGCTGCATGCATCTCAGCGCACTGCTGATGCATGAGCGCATGCTGCTTGGTCGCGGCAGAGCCCACAAGCTCGCGCATGTCGGCGTGGTCGAATCGGTCTGTGCTCTCCACCTTGTGCCTTGGGCGGTGGTAGACGGAGCCACGCCGCAGGTGGCCCCTGCACGATTTCGGCCGTCTTTTTTGCAGATGATCGGGACCTCGTCGAATTCTTCTACGTCTAGGACGACAAAGTGCCTACCGCGGCTGGTTATCCTGCGCGGCACAACATCCACCGATGGCTCGGCATACTCGTTCACAAAACTTGCTACATCGTCGGGGCTGTAGCTGTCAAAGTTCCCCATGCTCATCCCCACAAGATCCGGCCTCTTGCCCGGCACCTCCTTGATTTCTATTATGATCTTCCCGCCGCCATTGAGGTTGGCCATGGCCATGATTGTTCGGGTCAGCACGCACTTGAGTTCATTCCACGGCATGCTCTCCTTGAATTCCATGTCGCGGCGCTCCTTGTCTCCCGCCATGTCGGCAATTTTGTCAGTGCCGTCGACGCCGCTGCCGTGCTCGCCGATGTACAGCCTCGTCAGTCCGGCGAGGCCCTTCTCGATCAGGCTCTTGCCGCCGTCTAGGATGCGGCCCTCCGCTGTCCTTGCCTCCTCTTCTATGGAAGCGTCGTCAATGTCCAGCCTTTCGAGCGCCATCCGGGCGGCCTCTCTTATCGGCGCAGACGGGTCTACGTCGACGCGCCTCTCCCTTCCCTGCGCGACGAACGTGATCCTCATCTCTTCGGCCGCCATGCAGGGCGGGGCTCATGGGCCGCAATTTACGCCTTGCGATCACGCCTGCCGCGGGGCGCAGCAGGCGCTGCAGTGGGAGCCGCGCAGGCTGTTCCAAGGAGGCGCCGCCGGGCGGCGGGCAAGGTAGCGCTGCGCGCTGGGCGCGGCCCATGCAGGCGGTGTACCAGTCGGTGCAGGCACTCCCCGACGAATACGTAGCGCTGCGCGCTGGGCGCAGCCCATGCCGGCGGGGAGGCAGGGGGCGGCTCAGCCCGGCGGCCGGCCCCAGAATGCTGCGCACGACTCGGGTGCGGCCCACTCGGACAGCTCCATTCCGGGGGTCAGGCCGCCGCCGGCGATGCGGCCCGGCACCGCGTACCCGCGGTCGGAGTACAGGGCCGGATCGTCCGGCCCGGACATTACGTGCGAGCCGTCGTCCGCATCGTGCACGAGGCCGAGGTTGTGACCGAACTCGTGGGCCACAAGGTCGCGCATCTGCTCCCGAGTGTACGGGACAAGCGTCCCGTTCTTGGCTTGCATGCCGGGCGCGACGCCGATCGTCGCCCCGTCCGGGACGGCGCAGTGCCATCCCCGCTGCAGGTTGTCCAGGGACGGGCACAGCGGCGAGATGCCCAGGCACGCGCACCCGCTGACTATTGCGCCGCCGGAGCAGGAGACGTCCATGCGGGCGACGCGGACGTCGGCCGATTCCCACGACTCGGACTCTGTGAGCGCGAGGTCCGCGTTGGCCCCGTCCCACGCGGCGAACGCGTCGCGCGCGCCGTCAGCCGCGGCCTGGCCGAGCGCCGGGTCGACGGCGTACGAAATGCTCCCCGACGGGCGCGGCCCGATATCCCACACGCCGACGACCGAGCCGGCGTACGCGGCGGCCAGCGGTAGCGAGACAACAAGGGCGGTCCAGACCATGCGGGTGCGGCGCTGCACGGCCGGCGGCGGCGCGGGCGGCTTTTGAACCCTGCCGGCGCCGCGCCGCGACGCCTCGTCAGGCAGCCCCCCGCCTGATCCTCGGCTCGGAGGCGCGGCCGGGGCATCTTTGGCGGACGTACTGTAGGAGAATGGCGAGCGAGACCTTGTTGAACCTGCGCTTTATGAACTCGATCCTCTCCCGCTCGGAGCGCGTAGCCCCCTCGTACAGCGTCTTTGCCACCCTCTTGCCCTTGCGCGTAAGATAGTACGTGGTCTTTTGCCTCTCGATCCACGGCGCCGGTCCCTCCCCCTCCTTCTCGACAGCCATCTCTATGTCGTCGGCAAGCTCGTCAAGCGAGGAGGCGCGCATCCGCTCCGCGTTGACAAGCCCCATTCCCTTGAGGGCCTCGATGGCGTCGAACACGTCGGCCGACCACGGCCCAAAGTCCCTCGCCTCAAAGCGCAGGTCGCCGGCCAGCCTGCCAAAGCCGCCCTCGCTGACAAGCAGGTAGAGCAGCTTGACGAGCGTCGTCGTGTCCGAGACGTCCTCACACACGGCCCTGGCCGAGCCCGGGGCGTACAGGAGCGCGAGCATCAGGTCGGCGGCCGACTCTATCGAGGTTCGTGCAGCCATTGCGGGCGGCGCGGGCGCGGGCTCTATAACAGCTGCCCCGGGCGGCGCCGGCGGGCCGAGGCGAAGGAGATGCGCGTCGGGGCGGGCCGCGCCGGACCAACTGGGTCGCGGGTCAGGGCCGCGAAGGGACAGCGCGGCTGGCCGCAGCCCGGTCACCTGCGGCCGGCCGCGGAGTTCATCGGCCGTATCCGCGGGGGCGGGCCCACGCGGTTCACCTCGGGCAGTGATGCCACTTCGAGGAAGAGGGCGGCCGCGCATCGCATGCGGATCGCGCAGTAGTCGCGCGAACTGAACGTGTCGAGCACCCCGCCTCCTCCCCCGACCGCGGCGATCCTGCCGAGGGCGCCCGCAAGCCCCCCGAGCCGGGCGTCGGTCATGGGCCAGGCCTCGACGTCTAGGTACGCCTCCTCCCCGGCAGGGATTCCCAAGAGGCGGTGGCTGATCTTTTCCTCGGGGGGCACGGAGGCGATCCCGGCGATCGTGTCGATGAACGTGGGCCTGCGCCTGCCCGCCCGCGCCTCGGCCTTGGAGGAGAGGCGCTCCGCATAGTCCCCGGTCCCATCTACCATCCAGCGGTCGGCAAGCGCCGACGAGACGGTCCTGATGCCGACTGCATCCAGGTCCCCCCTGAGCCTGTCATCGTCCACGCGCTGCGCCAGGTCCATCCTGAACGTGTGGGACGGGACGTACCCGCAGCCGGCGTACCGATCGGCAATCCCCCTGTGGCGCCGGGCGAGGCCGGCGAAGCTCGCGGCGATCGCCGCGCCAAACTCCGCATGGTCCCTCTTGGCCTGCCTGTACGGGCGGCGCCACGTGCGCCCCCGCAGGGCGACGGTCCCGGCCAGCTGGAGCCCGAGGTGCGGGCGGTGCGCGCTCAGGGCGCGGCGCCCCCTTTTGCCCTCTTCCGCCGCCTCAGGGCGGACAGGGACTGCATCACGTCGGCCCTGCCCACCGCCGCCCTGTCCTCGACTATGCTCCTGCGAAGGGCGCCGACGCACGCCTGCATGATGTCGGCCGCCGAAAAGCCAGCCGTCGAGCGCGCCAGGGCCGCCGTGTCGATGCCGGCGTCCCGCCGCATGACCCTCAGGTGCTTTTCAAAGAGCGCCTTCCGGCGCGCGCGGTCGGGCATGTCGAAGTAGAGGACGTCGTCGAACCTGCGCCACACGGCATCGTCGAGCATTCCGTGGTGGTTGGTGGCCGCCATGATCAGGGTGCCGCCGTCGTACTCGTCGAGCATCTGCATGAAGTTGTTGACTACCCGCTTTAGCTCGCCGTGCTCGTGCGGATCGTCGCGCCGCTTGCCGATGCTGTCGAACTCGTCGAACAGGACCACTAGGCTCTGCTCCTCCATGTAGTCGAAGACGCTCCTCATGTTCGATGCCGTCTCGCCGAGGTACGACGAGATGAGCGAGTCGAATGCGACGTATGCGAACGGGCGGCCGAGCGCGCTGGCAACGACCTGCGCCGTGAGCGTCTTGCCGGTGCCCGGCGGGCCGCAGAGCAGGATCCTGTCGCTCGGCCGGAGCCCGTAGGAGCGGATCTTGCCGGCGGCCCTGTTCTCCGAGATGATCGACTCGACTGCCTCCATCACCTCGGCGCCGGCGATCAGGTCGTCCAGGGCGTAGTAGTGGCGCCTTATGCGGAGCAGCGGGAGCCCGCGCTCGGGGTCGCGCGGGACGGGGGCGGACAGGCCGGTGCCGCCCCCGGCGCCGGCTCCCCGCCGCCCCTGCTGCGGCCGCCGCGGGGCCGGGGGGAGCCTGCGCATCTCGGCCGTCTTGTCCGCCATGCCGGCGGCGCGCCGCGGGCGCAAAAAAATGTGCCGGCCGATGGAGAGGTGCACGGGGCGTTCAGGGGAGTAGCCGCGGCGGCAGGGGGGGGGGGCTTGCGGGACGGCAGGTCATGCAGTGTAGGCGCCGCACGCATAGGCGCCGCAGCGGCCGCCCCGCACATGGCTGCCCGCGGACCGCGCGGCCCCGAGCCTGCCGGGGTCGACCCTGCCGGCAGACGCGGCTGCCTCGGCCGCCGATTCGGCGGCCTCGGCGGTGTTCGCGTACATTGCGCCCCTTGCCCCCGCGTACCGGCAGTTGATCGCCGACAGCGACTGCCCGAACCGGAGGGCCCGCTCCAGCGGCGCCCGGGACATCCCCGCGGGGCCCCGCAACCGGGCGGCGCCGGACGCGGGCAGCGCATGCAAAAACCCCGCCGTAAGCATGTCGCCGGCGCCGGCCGCATCGACGACGCCGCCTGCCGGCACGGCGGGCATCGATCCCGCGACTGCTCGCCCGCCGGCATGCCGGGCCTCGTACTCTAGGCCCTCTTCCGACCTGGTCGCTATGCGCAGCTGCCCGGCGGCCGGCGCGTCGGCCCACGGGCCAAAGGAGGCGGCGCCGCCCGGGCCGGCACTCGTCTTGACCACGTCCGCGAGCCGCGCGCCGCGGCGAAAGGCCGCGCCCCCCGGCCGCCCGGGCGGCTCGAACACGACCAGCGCGCCTGCACGTCGGCAGCGGCCCGCCATGTCAAGCGCGCCCGGCGTGGCCCTGTCAAAGTAGAACACGTCGGGGGCCGGCACGGCGCCGAGCGCGGCAGACCTGGCCGCCGCGCCGGGCGGGCGCCACCGCGGCAGCCTCCTGCCGTGCCTGCACCTAAAGTAGAACTCGTGGCGCGGCTCGGGCCCCGAGAGCAGGCGCTCGATTATGCGCGGGGTGGCGGCCGCAGGGTCCCGGTGCACGTGCGAGGTATCGACGCCAAACCTCGACATGTCCTGCACGATGTGCCCCCCGTCCGGATCGTCGCCCAGCCGCGCGACGGGGATCGACCGCCAGCCGAGCCACGCCAGCGCGGCCAGCACGTTGCAGCACGATCCGCCGGCGAGGCAGCGCGGGCTGGTGGAGGCGGCAGGGTAGATCACGTCGAGCACGACCAGGCCGGTTCCCAGGCACGTGCGGCCCGCCGCGGGCGGGGGGCCCGGACGGCGCTGCGCCGGCGAGTCGCCCCCGCGTGCCCGCACGGCGTGCCGCTCCCGCAACGCTGCGCCGGGCGGGCTGCGCGCTATTAACATTGGCCGGATGCAAGCCGCGCCAGGGCGACCATGCCGACGCGCCCGGGCGGTCGAGATCGCGCACCGGCTAGGCGGGCGTGCCCGGAAGCCTGCACCCGGGGAGCAGGGACCGCGAGTCCCAGCCATCCTCCAGGTGCGACAGGTGGCCGTGGTGCTCGCGCCGGGCGCTGAATCACGGCCGCGCACGGTCGCCGCCGCCGCAACCCAGCGCAGCGCGCGCCCTCAAGCGGCAGGGGCAGGACGCACCGGCCTGGAGGCCAGCGCTGGGCCAAGTATCACCGAATAAGGGCGGCCGAGGCTGGAGATACACGATCCCTGATCTGCGCAAGCACATCGCCTATGCCGTCCTGGTAGACCACCTCGACCTCCCACTTCTCAAGCCTTTCGGCGATGCCGCGTGACACCGACCCTGCCAGCCCGGCGCCGTCCCTTGCCTCGGCGGCCCACATCATAAAGGATACCTCCTTCGTGTGCCATCTTTCAATCGATGCTATGTCGCCGATCCTTTTCTTGATTGTGTCTGTGGCAGACGCCGACCTGGCAGAGACCGCAAACAGCGCCACGAGCGGCACCTCGTTCCCTAGGAACACGTGCGGGAACCTGACCGCGGGCGGGCGGACGCTGAACTCGTACCGGCGCTTGTACGAGCCGTGGGCGAAGCCCATGGCCTTGATCCGCTCCCCCAGCAGCGCATCCGCGCGCCGGCTACGGGCGTCTCCGTCGTCCGGCCGGGCCGGCAGGCCCACGTGAATCCCAAAGGTCCATTCCAAGGCATCGTGAGGCGTGTCGAACGGCATGAGGTTGTTGGGCCTCGTCACGAGCAGCGTATCCGGAAACTGGCCCTCCGATAGGGCGGCCAGGTAGCCGTCGCCGACCTTGACGGGCCCCTCTTCGGCCATGGACCGGATGTCGGGCAGTGACGGCAGGCCGGTTCTGCGCCGCACTTCGTCCCAGTTGTCGGTAAACCGTCTGTATGCCTCCCCCCTTTTGGGGTCGTAGAGAATCACGCCGACGGCAACCGGCTCCCGGTGTGCGCTCTGGGGGACGACCTTGATGGTCGAAAACTGGTAGTCGGGCATCGCAACCATCACCGCAAGGCGGGCGCCCCCAGTATGGCTTTCTCCAAGGAGCGTCTCCTGAGCGCAAGCAGGACGGACTTGAGCAGCTCTGCATCTGCCCGCGCACCGGGGCCCAGCCCCGGCGGCAGGACGGCGAGAAACTCGTCCAGCCACTCCTCGAGGTGCGACTCGAATGCCCGCAAAAAGCGTTCAAAGTCGTCGGGCGCGACTATTCGATCCGTAATCAGGCAGAACTCATCGATGGGGGCCAAGGCCTCGTACGTCTCTTTCAGCGTGTCTGCCGTCCACTCCGCATCGCCAAAGGCGTGCCCAAAATCAAAGACGCGGTACAAATAGCCGCTCCCAAATGCGCTGGGCACGACGGCCACGTTCTCGTCATGTCGGTCATTGTTTTGGATCATTGTGTCGAACCCCAAGATGTCCGGCACGATGTCAAGGTTGTCCACCATCTCGGCGGTCAGACGTATGCCAATGTCGGCAAGGGACTTGACGGTGAAGAATGGCTCTATGAATTTTACGCCAAAGTGCGCCCCCGGTTCGGCCAGGTCGAGCCCTGCCTCTATCCTTACCGAGTTGAGCTGCGCTATCGGGCCCGCATCAACCGTGACTAAGACCGGCTCAAGGGAGGGCAGTCCAAACCGCTCTGCTAGGTGACCGCACAGCATCTCGTTGAGGACTGTATGGTTGTCCGCGGTACGGAACTTGACGAGGTAGTGCCTGCCGTCGTCGCCCATGATCTTCCAAGCGTCCGATACGCCCGTGCCGATGGGCGAGACGAGATGGGCGCACTTTATGGTGTTCACGCCAAAGCCCCTGTGCCGCAGTATAAGTGCGTTTGGTGCGCCGAGGCGCGTCCCAGTCCGGCTTTCCGGGCGGAGCTGACGGCCCGACCCGCAGGCCGCAGCAGCCGGCGGCAAGTGGCACCGGATCGGGGCCAGCAAATTAGGATCTGGGAGAGGCGGCCGGCACAGCGCACCGCCTCTTGTCTGCGCACGGCTACGCGGACCGGAGTCCGACATGCCGCGCGGCCAGGCGGAGGGGAGCGACGGGAACGCACTTTCGGCCACGAGCCCCGGCCGCAGGCCGCGCAGGCCGCCCGCAACGATTATTATCCAAGCCTTTCGCGGCCCTCCGTGGCCACGGTAGAGCAGAGCAGCCGCGTGGCCGCAGGCGCCGACCACGTGTCGGTCAGCGACGACCAGGTGGCGATCAGCGGCTTTACGACCGAGGTCCGCGAGATCGTAGAGTACTTTGGCAGCCTTAGCGAGTCGTCGTCGCTGGACCGCAAGCTCGAGGACGTCCTCCGGATGGGAGTCATGGCCATTACGGCCACGGGCACGGCGCAGAACGTCGGCCGCGTCGAAAAGGAGTTCGAGCTGCTAAAGATGGGCTTTGACCAAAAGATCGACTCGATCTTCGGGGAAAAGGGGCAGGTCGCCGAGATCATAGCCAAGCACTTTGGCGAGGACGGGCAGGTCGCCGAGATCATAGCCAAGCACTTTGGCGAGGACGGGCAGGTCGCCGAGATCATAGCCAAGCACTTTGGCGAGGACGGAAAGCTGCTCGAAGAGCTGCTCAACCCCAACAAGGAGGACAGCCCGCTCGGCCTGCTCAAGGGCGACCTGCACAGGACGCTCGGCGAGATCAGGGACAAGCTCGGCGAGCAGGAGGCGGCCAGGCAGATCGCCGGCAGGGGGACGCAGAAGGGCCGCGACTTCGAGGATCGCTGCGCCGGCGGCCTCGTGCTGGCAGCAAAGGCGAGCGGCGATGCCCTCGAGAGGACGGGCGACGAGGCGGGCCTGGCGGGCGCTAGCAAAAAGGGCGACTTTGTCGCCACGCTGGGCGGCAGCGGCGCAAGGGTCGTCTTCGAGATGAAGGACAAGGACAGCATCGGCATGACCGAGATCAGGAAAGAGCTAAAGGCGGCCATGGACAACAGGGACGCCACGTACGGGGTGCTCGTAGCAAAGAAGAGGTCGTCGCTGCCCGACGGAGTGGGGTGGTTCAACGAGGACGCGGACGGGGCAACGCTCGCATGCGCCGTAGAGGACGACGAGGGCAACGCCGTAATGAACGGCGAGATGGTGGTGATGGCGTACCGGTGGGCAAGGGCAAGGGCAGGAGCCATCGCGGCGGAGGCTGCGGGCTCGGCGCCGGCCGAGGGCGCCGTCGACGTCCAGGCCATAGCACAGAAGGCCAGGGACATTGGCGAGCGCGTAGCGGGGCTGTCTAGGGCCAGGCGCGAGTGCACTACGATCGAAAAGTCGACCGGAAAGATCAGGGACATGGTCAAGGAGGCCGAGGACGACGCCGCGGCCGGCGTGGCCGCGATCATCGAGTCGCTCAATGGTGAGCGCAGCCCGCAGTAGCAAGGCAGGCAGCCGGCCTTATATTGAGCAGAGCGAACGGGCTGGCATGCTACAGCACGTTGCGGCGGGAGCGACCGCCGTCGTGATCGGGGCCGTCGTGTGGACGGCGTACTCGGTGATCGACGGGGTGTACGACAACTATACGTGCGAGGCCTTGAACGGATACAATCCGTCTGGGACGACCACCGCCGAGAGGTACCCGCCCGACACGTGGGCCGGCCTGTGCGAAAAGAACGAGTCGGGCGCGGTCATGCTGTACAGCGTCCTTGCCGGGATCGGCACGGTTGCGCTCAGCGGGGTGCTTGTGGCAATAGTGAGGGCATGACGCGCCGGGGCGGCGCCGGCGCGGCTGCGCATCGCCCGCCTCTTCCCTGCCGGCCCGCGGCGCCCCTTCGGCGCGAGCCGGCCGCCCCGCCGCCCGTCACAACATCGGCCCCATCGCGTCGTGCAGCAGGTCAAAGTCCGAGTTGGAGAGGCCGACAATGTCGGCATGGATCCCAACGGCCAACGCGACGGTGCGGCGCCATTCGGGCACCTCCACCCGCACCGCCTGCGCGGCGCCGCGCCAGTCGAGGGCGGGATCGCCCTCCAGTCGGTATGCCATGTAGTCGGCAAGCGAGTCGGCCCGCGCGCCCTCCTCCAGGGCCGTTTCGGTGGCGGCCCGCGCGAGCATCTCGGGGGACAGCGCGCCCCCGTCCCGCGTGCACCTGTCCATGCAGGCCCTGAACATGGCGTCCGCACGGGGGCCGACGAGCACCGCGTGCGCAAACTCGTCGGCCTCCGGCCCCTCGTCGCCGGGGCCGCGCCCGTCAAAGACTATGCCGTCCCGTCCCGCGCCGGCGCAGTACATGCAGCGGGCCAGGTCCAGCATGAGCCCAGACTCCGAGGACCCGCGCCGCGCGAGCACGATCGACCCCAATCCCTCGCCTGCAAAGTGCGCCACGGGGAACGCCAGCGGGGGCAGGCACCCGACGGCAATCCCCGCGCCCCACGCGCATTCGACGAGCAGGGGAAGCGTGATCGCCCCGCTCCCTCCCTCCAGAGCGTCCTCGCGCAGCCTGCGAGGATCGAGCTGCACTGCGCCGGGGCGGCGGCGCAGCCCGCCGGCCGCCCGGTCCAGGATCCCTGCCACATATCTCGCGTACGCGGCGTGGGCGCGGACCTCGGCGGGATCGGCGCCGGCCGGAATCCCGGCCGCGGCCCGAACCGGCGCCGCGCGGAGGGGGGCGTTCCCGAGGACCAGATCGGGCGCCCACCCGTATATTTGGCGCAGGCGCGAGAGGAGCCTCAGCTCGTACGATGCGTCCCCAGCCGCCGACTCGCCCCTGCCGCAGAACCGCTCCGCGATGCATTCGTCGACAAACCGGCCCCCCAGGCCCGCGGCCTTGATCCTGGACAGAGCGCGATCCAAAACAGGAGTGTCCCCGCGCGCGACTTCCCGCGCCGCCCCCGGCAGAAGCGCGCCGCGCACCGCCACTAGCTGCGCATAGCCGGCCGACTCGTAGTCCGTCCGCTCGTACTCTTGCACCCGGCGCTCGGGCATGCCCGCCCTTTCCGCAAGCTCGCGCTGCGTCATGCCTAGGGCGATCCTCGCCTTGATCAGCTGCTCGGGCAGGTGCACTGGGTCGTCGGCATCCACTGCGGGCATCCGGCCCGACCTGAGGGCCTTGTACTCGGCAATCTCGCGCCTCATCTTGTCTGCCTTGCTCCGCAGCCCGGCGCGCTCTGCCATCAGTATCCTGTCCCCCCCGCCGCCGGCCAGCTCTATGTCCATGCCGGCCACGGCCGCCTCGAACTTTTCCACCCACGACGCTGTCACGGCCAGCTGATGCTCGTTCTTGATCATCGGAACCACCCTAGTTCGCCGCTGCGATGCCTCCTGCCCGGCGCGGGAAGAGGGACAAGGCTGGCAGGGCGATCGCCGGGCGCCGGGCGCCGCTTGGAGGCCGGGCGCCCAGGCAGGCGCGCGCCCGGCGGCAGGCGCCCCCCTCCGTCAAATCTTGGCAGCATACCTTCCGCCAGAGCCCCGCGTTGCTGATATGCCTTGCCCCAGTGGGATGCGCGGCCGCGCGCTGCGCAGCGCCAGGGGCCGTCGGCGAGGCCCCGTCGTCGAGAGGCGGCCCGCCCATGGCCGTGCTGCGGCGCAGGCCGCGCCGGCGCCTTTTTCCTCTTATAAGATGGGGCAGAACCGCGGATTTTTTGCTTATATACGATGGAGAATCTGCGGGCGCAAAATCCGCGCCTGCAACCCCCAAATATGCGCCTAGTGCGCCGGCCGTGACGACAGATGGTTCAACCGGTGGTTCATCCGACAGGGGGCCTTGACCTAGAGATGATCAGGGCCATTCCGCCCGGCGATCGCGCGCAGTACTACGAGGCGGGCATACTCGCGCTGCTGTCGGCCAACGGCGAGCGCGGGCTCACCACGTCCGAGATTTGGCGGGCCACGGGCTTTCCAAAGAACGCGATGCTAAAGGCGCTCGACGTCCTCTTCCACCAGAGGAAGCTGCACAGGGTCAGCCATGGGCAGTTCCGGCTGTACTATGCCCAGCGCGAGGCGCCTGCTCCCTTTCGAGACATACGCTGGGGCGGGTCGACGGAGCGGAGGTACAACGCAAGGCGGGTCTCGAACGAAGGGGGCGACTATATCCGCATCGAGGAGAGGGAGACGGACGAGAACGGATTCGGGCGCGACGTGGGCGGCGTCCTCGTGCCGCTCTGCAAGGTCGGCGAGGTCGTCGACGCGGTGAGGGCCGCATCCTCGCAGGAATACCCGGGGGATGCGGGCAGGTAGCGGCGGTAGCCGCCGGGCGCATCCGGGACGGGCCAGGGGCGGAAGGCCGGACAGTCGCCCCAGCCGCAGGACGCCGGCGAAGAGGTGGCGCATGCCGGGTTCGCGGCGGCGCTGGC
The DNA here is from genome assembly GCA_965242695.1 of Cenarchaeum sp. GTDB lineage: Archaea > Thermoproteota > Nitrososphaeria > Nitrososphaerales > Nitrosopumilaceae > Cenarchaeum. The sequence continues at coordinate 598,352 of CBDESU010000002.1, forward strand.
GGGCGGCGCCCCAATCCAATATATCCCGGAACGCGCCGCCCCCCGCCATGGCAATGCCGCCCGAGGTCGACCTCCGCCTTCCCGTCCTAGACCTGCTCGGCGACGGCGCGACCCGCACGATAGTGTGGGTCACCGACCGCATGGCAGACCGCTTCGGCCTCGACGACGGGGAGCGCGGCGAGGTGCACGCCGTGTCCGGCCGCCCCAAGTTCGGCATGCGGGTGCGGCAGGCCGTCTCGCACCTGCGCATCGCCGACTACCTTGCCAACTCGGAGACGGGGTCGTTTGCCATCACGCAGTCCGGCCGCACCGCCCTGGCTGCAAGGCCCGGGCGCATGACCAACGAGTTCCTCATGTCCCACTCCACGGCGTACCGCCAGCACAGGGACGCGCAGGCTGCCAGGAAGAGAAAGCTCGGCGGTGGGCCCGGAATGCCGGCCGAGACGGAGGGCATGGTCGCCATCCTCGACGTGCTCGGCGTCAAGGGGCAGGGAGGCCCCGAGGACCACGCGCGGCTGCACGAGGGGTGGCGCGACCTGCTCTCCGCATCGCGGTACCTGCTCGAGGACAGCAAGGAGCTGCGCGGGCGCTACACCCTGTCGGCGTTCTCGGATACGATGTTCGTCACGGCCTCGGCGTCGGGGGCCGACGGAACGGCCGCCGGGGCCGAGGACCTGCTGCTTGCGTTCAGCGACATTGCGTGGCGCCTCGTGGTCAGGAGCATCGAGAGCGACGTGCCCGTGCGCGGCTGCGTCTCGTACGGCAGGTACTACGAGGGCGCGCAAAACCTGTTCACGGGGCGCGCCGTGGACGAGGCTGCCCGCTACCACGCCCTGCCGCAGTGGATCGGCGTGTCGGCCGCGCCTAGCGCCAACCGCGCCCTGAGCAGTCAACCCAACTCTGGGCCTTACGGGGGCGGTTTAGGCTCGCGAATTTCCAGCATTCTGACGCTCATGGAGAGCACGGCCGCTAGCGATATCCGCGGAACGTAGTCCGACGGGTGCCGCCAGAACACGGCATTGATCATGACCCACACGTTGCTGGCGAACAGGGAGTAGATGAAGCAGAGAAACCGAGCGTTCGGCAGGGTGCTCGACGTCTTGTTCCGCCTGATCGACACCATCTTGAACCGCGTCTCGATCCCCCACCTCTTCTTGTAGTGGCGGGGCTTTTCCGATCGGTGGCTGACGGCGAACCCGATGAACCTCTCGTGCGGCTCGAGCTTCCTGCCCTTCCTCGAGCCGGCTGCGCCGTCCTCATCCCCGTCGTCCTCCTCGCCCTTCTTGCGCGGCTCGATGCGCATCCAGTACTTGGTCTCCCTGCCGTCCTCGCCCGTGATGGTCATGCGCACGACGCCCGTCTTTTTCCCGGTCTCGGCAAACTTGGCGAGCGCCTTCTTGACCGCCGGGGTGTTGCGGCAGGGGGTGATCCAGCGGAACCTAGTCCGTATCAACTCCTCTACGCCGGCCTGGTTGAAGAACTCCCTGTCGAGGAGCAGCCTGGCGCGGCTTATCCCCAGCGCCTTGATCTTGTCGGCCAGTATGGGGATGAACCGCGCAAGGTTGGACAGGTCGTCGACGAGCAGGCATGCCACCGCGATCTGCACCCCCTTGTCGACGCACTGCAGCACGATGTACGCCTCAAACTGGGTCGTTCCGCGACTAGATTTCGACTTGACAAGCCTCCTCTCCTTTCTAAGGCGCCTGCGCGCCTCCCTGTTGATCTTGACCTGCGCCTCGGACACGCCACGCGTGACCAGGCGCCCGCCGTCCCAGCGCTCCTCAACGTGTATGTCGACGGCAAAGGTGGGGGTGTCCGACAGCCGGCCGTTGCGCCGCAGCTCCTCGATCGCTTCGCGCGCCTCGTCCTCGAGCACGCGCGCGCTGCGCTCGTCGTTGGCCGAGTTGATCTTGAGGCGCTGCCACTCGCAGCCGCTGGACCTGCCCCCCTCCTCCTTTGCCTTTATCTTGGACAGCTCGGCGCAGGTGGTACTCGATGCGTTGAAGAGGGACCCGTTGAGCATGTTCTTGTGGAACTCGGCGGCGCCGTACTTTGCCCGCGAGTCGCCGGAAAAGTCCACGAACTGCTCCCCCTGGGTCATTTTGTCGGTCATCTTCTTGATGGCGAAGCCGGCCTTCCTGATCTGTCCAAACTTTTGCGATATCTTCTTGGTCGACTTTTTCGTCATGAACTTCTGCTGAGACTTTGTAAGATCCTTCTTTTTCCCGCTGCCGCCCTTGCTTGGCCCTTTTTTCTGCCCCATTCCGGGGGGCCGCCCGCGTGAGTAGTTATACGTCTTTCGTTTTCAGGTTATATTTTTATGAAGTATCGTTGATCAAGACGGTTTGGCGCGGGCACATATCTGACCAAAAAAGATCGATGGTCCTAGCCCACCGTCAACGCCCAGAGTTGGGTTGACTGCTGAGCAGGTCAATCCGGCGCAGGTCCGACCCGCGAAACCGCTTCTACACCAGGTACGACATTCCGCTGGGGAATTCGGTCGAGCGGGACGCGTGGGTCGTCAACTGGCCGCGGCAGTACGACGACGAGGAGCCGGGCGAGGCCATGGAGAGCGTCCTGGCCCGGATCGACGGCAAGCTCGACGGAATCACCGACGTCGATGCGGCCCTCAAGTGGCGCAACACGCGCAAGTTCTGCACCGACATGCTCGCCGAGTAGGGGGCGGGGGGCGGTGCTGAATCGGGCCCGCGCGGTGAGGGCGACGGGGCAGGGCCCGTCGGTGGGCACCATGTGCATCTACGAGCCGAGGCCCGGCAGGGGCGGCGGCAAACGGGTACTGGTGACGCGGTACTACCCGAGGGGAGTCCGCCGGTCGCACTTTGACGAATGGGTCAGGGAGCTGGCGCCGAGCGCGGGGCTGCTCGGGAAGTACAAGGCCGGCGCAATGGAGTGGGGGGACTTTGCCGCGGCGTTCCTGGCCGAGCTGCGCGGCAGCGGCGAGGCGCGGTCTGCCCTGCGGGGCCTGCGGCGCGCGGCGAGGCGCGGTGGAATCACGCTCCTGTGCTTCGAGCCGGACGGCGCCCCCTGCCACCGCCACATACTGCGCCGGCTGATCGAGGACCCGCGTCGGGCCTGGGCCCGCGCCCTCGAGCCCGGCTGCGCCGACTGGCGCGGGGCCGTCCCGAGGCGGGCGCCCGCCTCCCGCTAGGGGGCGCTCGGGGCCAAATCGGCGGCGTGGCGATCTGGGGCGGGAGTGCATGCGGCCGGGGCCGCGATCGCGCCACATGGCAGGGCTTATACGCAGCCGGCTGCGCGCCAGTCGCGTGGCAATGGCGGACAGGGCGCAGGAAGGAGGCGGCGGCATGCGCTGCGCCGCAGGCCCAAAGGCGGAGCTGCCCGAGATGCCGCCAAAGCTGCGCGAGCACATAGCCGTCCTAGAAGGCAGGGGCTACAGGGTCGAGGCGGTCGACAACGGCGAGATTGGCATCGTCATAAAGGACTACAAGATTCCCGGCCACATCTGGAGCAGGGAGTCGGCGGATCTCAGGCTCGCGACGGACTCGACGTACCCCGAGTCCAAGATCGGGGCGTTCTGGCTGTGCCCTCCCGTGTCGCGCAGGAACGGGGACGCCATAAGGGGGGCCGGCAGCACAAGGTGGGAGGGCAGGACATGGCAGACGTTCTGCTGGTATGTGGTGCACTGGGATCCCAGGTACGACAACCTGCTGACGCACCTGGACGTGGTCGACGACAGGATGCGGAGGGACGAGTAGGGGGCGGCGACGGCAGCCGAGGCCGCATCGCCGGCCGGTGCGCTGTGCGCAGGACTCTGCCGACCGCCGCACGCCTGCGCGCGACGCGGCATCCTAGCGGGAACCATGCGGCGCGTGCGGGTGCAGGCAGGGGGCGGAGGGGCCGGCCTCTACCCGGCCAAACTAGGCCTAGCCGCCCCCGTGCGCCACGATTCCGCGGCACGGCCCGTCAAGCACTCCGAGCACCACAAGGACGGACATCGACACCACTAGGATGGTGAGCGGGGTGTCGCCTATGTAGAATCCCCCGGCCCCAAACCCCTGCAGAAGCAGTATGGTGCACATGATGCAAAGGGCCGCCACGGCCAGAACCGTCCCATAGTTGGCGGACCAGTTCATGCCCCGTAACAACCCCGCGGCCGCCGCCCTTCCCGATCCTTCGCGGCCGGTGCGGAAGAAGGCGCTGCAGACATGCTGGCTGGCCGCGCAGGCGGCGGCAAATAAGCGCATCGCTCCGGCGGCGGGCCCCGCAAGAGGGGCGGCAGGTGCGCGTCCCCGCCCGCGCCCCTTCATGGGGCGCCCCCGGTCGGCCTCTAGGTAGCGCGGGCTGTCACGCGGCCATCCCCATCCTCTTGCAGAGTTCGTCAAGGTGCCCGATCTTGATGCCAAGATAGTCTAGCAGATCGCGCGTGGTGATGGCCTTCTTTTCATGCGACGAGACGGCAAGGCCGACGAACTTCCGCCCAAGCCGCGACACAAGGGCGTCGAGGTGCCGTGGTCCGCCCCTTTCCACGGCCGCGGCCCGGCCGAGGCTGCACCTGCCGGCCACCCCGTCGAGGACGCCGCCGTACGCGGCCCCGTACCGGCCGCCCACCAGATCGGCGGCCCTGGACGCCGCGGCGTACCTGCCCGCCTTGAACCTTTTAGCAAGGCCCCCTACGACCTCTGACGGATCGCCCAAGAGTCCCTCGAGCCTGCCGCGCTCGGCGGCGAACGCGGCCTCGGGCATCAGGAACGAGGCGGCAAAGCGGTCGCACCACGCCTCGACCCGCCCCTTGTCCGAGTCTGCGCGTACAGTGCCGTGCTCGTCGCAGACGCCGCCACGGCCGAGCATGATGTGGCCGTACTCGTGCAGCAGCGTAGAGGCCCGGGCAGTGGAATTCTCCCGGGAATTGACCAGTATGGCACACGGGCCGGGGCCGGCCATGGACAGCCCGCGCACGCCGTCCGTGCGCAGGGGGAGCTGGAAGACGAATATGTTTCGCTCCTCTATGGCGCCGCGAAGCGCCCGGTAGATGCCGCTTGGCGATCCCGCGACGGGCCCGTCGGGGTGCCCCGCCGCGCCAAGCCGGGCCCGCTCCGCGCGCGCCGCCCCGTCGGCGGGGGTAGCCACAGCGACTCCCGCCGGGATGTCCGGCCCGCGGGCAATGCCGCAGACGTCCATCATCTCTTTTGCGGCCGACAGCATGTATCGCACGCGCCTGACAGCTGGCAGGTCGCGCGGGTCAAGCACCTCGGGCGCGCCGCGCATCATCCTGTAGTCGGGAAGGTGCTCGCGCTCTAGGGGAACAGTGCGGAGGAACAGGGTCTCCGACCGCCGTACGCACCGGGCCAGGGCCCTTACCTTTGCGTACTCGATCACGCCCGTGCGGACCCAGCCGTCGACCCGCGGCTTGTCGACCCTCAGCCTTTGCGCTATGGCGGCGTGGTCCATGCCGCTGCTCTCGACGATCGACCGCACTACGGCCGGCTCGAGGCGCAGCACTATATGCGGCGTGCGGTAGCCCATTGTACGCATGCCGCTGCGCCCCCCTATATCCGAAGCGGATCGCGGGCCCCGGCGGCCGTCACATCCTCGAGCCCATCCACGAGGCGACCTTGTCGAACACGGCGCCCCTGAAGCGCAGCGTGTCCGGATGCCCGCAGCCCTCGTCGTCGGGGTGGACGAACCCGTGGTCGGCCCCCCTGATCGTCACAAATTCCGAGTCGCGCGCCTCTTCGGTGCACCTGCGGGAGACGTCGTACGGCACCATCGAGTCGGCATCGCCGTGCACCGTAAGCAGCGGGACGCCAAGATCCCTCGCGCTGTCCTGCGGCCGGATGCAGAGGAGCTCGTTGAGCATGGCGGGGCCGATCCGAAACTCGCCGTGCTCCAGCCAGCCGCGCCCGGCGAGCCTGTCTAGGCCGTCGTCCGTCAGCCGCTCCCCGCCCCAGTAGGGCTTTTCAAAGAGCATCCTCCTAGCATAGTCGAACAGGGGGTTGAGCAGGACAAGGCCCGCCGGAGGGGCGCCGCGCGCCGGGTTCCCCGCCTCCGCCGCGGCGGCCCAGCATGCGGCCAGCCCGCCGCCAAAGCTCGCCGCCACGACAAATGTGGGCGCGCCGGCGGGAAGGCGGGATGCCAGCAGGCCGTGCGCGCAGCCGATGTCGTTGATCACGCCAGACAGCGTCACGCGCTCGTAGTCGCCCCCGCTCTTTCCGTGCCCCCGCAGGTCGAACCGGAGCGACGCGGCGCCGATTCGGCCGAGCCTTTCGGCAAGATCGGCGTAGAACCCGTCCTCGTCCCTGTCGACCGTAATGCCGTGGACGAGCAGCGCGCCGGCGCGCGGGCGCGGCGGGGGCGCTGCGCGCAGCGTGCCGCGCAGGGCCGTGCCGTCCGTGCTGCGAAACTCGACGTCCTCTTCGCCCGCCGCCCGCATCGCGCCGCGGTGCCCCGCAGGCCCATAATAACGCCCCCCGCGGCAGCTTATAGCACAACAGCGCCCCTCCCCGCCGTGAGGGTCGGCGTAGTGACGCGCTGGCTGGACAGGGTCGGCGGCACAGAGACCGCAACCCTGTCCATGCTGGGAATACTTGCCGGCGCGGGGCACGGCGTCACGCTGTACACGAACGCCCCGCCCGCATCCGTGCCGCGCGGCGTCTCGATCGCCGTGCCGAAAAATCCCGCCCCGCCGTTTCCGTCGAGGCCGCCCCTGCCGCGCGGCTTCCACCCGTACCGCGGCGGGCATGCGGGGCTCATGGGCATGTCCGACGACGACGTCCTCGTCGTGTCCGACTGGGAGGCGTTCGCCGAGCCGACCCGCGCCCGCAGGATACTCTGGTACTTCCACCTGCCCCCCGAAAGGGAGAGGGCCGTGCTACGCGCCGGCCCGCCGCCGCTGTGGCCCGGAAAGTGGCCCCGCCGCGCGTACCAGCGACTCCTTGTCCGCCGGAGGCTGTCGGGGTTCGACCTGGGCAGGACCGTGCTGGTCCCCAACTCGCTCTACACGGCGCGGATACTGCGCGACGTGTTCGGCCGCGCGCCCGGCCCCGTCCTGTACCCGCCCGTGCGCGTCGCCGAGATGGAGGCGCACAGGGGGCGGCCCAAGCGGCGGCGCGCCGCAACCGTGGCCGCGTACTGGGAGCACAAGCGGCACGGCATGGCCATGAGGGCCGCCGCGGCGGCCGGCGTCGAGTGGGTGTCGATCGGGGCGGCGGCGGGGCCCGGATGCGCCGGCAGGGTGGCCGCGCTGAGGAGGGCGGCGGGGCCCGGCGCCGACATACGGACGGACGTGGGCAGGGCCGAGCTCGTAGAGGCCGTATCCTCGTCAAGGGTGTACCTGCATGCCGCCGACGAGGCGTTCGGCATCGCCGTCGTAGAGGCTGTTGCGGCGGGGTGCGTGCCGATCGTGCACAACGGGGCGGCCAACGCCGAGACCGTGCCGTTTGGCGAGCTGAGGTTCGACACCGAGGCGGAGGCGGCCGCAAAGGTGCGGGCGGCCGCGGACGGCCGGTACGACGGGTACCTGCCGCGCCTGGCCGAGCATGCGCGCAGGTTCTCCGAGGAGGCGTTCGCGCGGAGGCTGCTGCGGATGATCGGGGACGGTGCGGGCGGGGGCTAGGCGGGGAGGGGCTCTTCCCGCAGCTGCCGAGCCCTGGACTCGGGCCGGATCCGACGCGCTGCGTTTGCCCGCGCTACCCGGCGCCGCCGCCGGCCGCGGGCGGCCGGTCGGCGGGAACGCCGGCCGGCATGTTCGGACCCATGGGCATCGAATGGAGCCGCCGGCCGAACTCGGCCACACGCGGCCGGCCGGGATCGATCCCGCGCGCGGCAGCTACTGCGCCGACCATGAGCATCGCGGACGCGACGAGCGACACGGCGGCCGCCGCCGGCCCGTCAAGGCCGGTCTCGATCCGACAGACGGGGACGGTCCGCGGGATCAGCGAGAGCGTCCTGTCCGCCAGATCCCTCGACTGCGGCGAGACGAGCGCCACGATGCCGGCCCGCTCCGCCGCATCGGCCACAAGGCCATAGTGCCTCCCGTGCGCAAAGTTGCGGTAGTCGGCCACCTGGGCCGCGGCCAGGCCCGACTCGGACATCTTCGACTCGATGTCGGTTGCCGCGGCCCTGCCCCACACGTCGTGCAGCACGACCAGCCGGCCGGCCGCCTCGATCCCGCCCAGGTCCGGCGCCGCGGCGCCGAGCCGGCCGTACCCGGGCGGCAGGGACGCGGCGCCCAGGGTCTCGTACGCCCTGGCCAGCCACACGCACGATGCGAGCACCGAAATGGTCGCAAGAAAGCCGTCCCGGCCGGCCGGGGCGGCGGCGGCCTGGACGATGGCGGATCGCCGCTGCGCCGCAAGCCTGCCCACCCTGCCGCCGTCGCCTCCGCCGCCGCCGCCGGACGACACGATGCACACGTTGCGCCCCGGCTCGGCGCTTGCAGCCTCGAACGCGGCCGCAATGTCGCCGTTGTTGCCGCCGGACGTGGCGAGCAGGACGGATGCGGGGCCGCCAAGGCGGCCCCCGTACACGAGGTCCATCGGCGTCGTTGCGCACGCCGGCGAGCCGGCCTGCCTGTGCAGGACGGCGGCAAGGGCCGCCGTCGTCAGCGAGCCGCCCGACCCCACCGCATACAGCGGGCTGCCGGCGGCGCGCTCGACGAACCGCGCAAGGGCCGAGACGTCCGAGCCGGCGGCCCACTCGTAGGTGCCCGGCAGCAGGCCCATCTCCTCGGCGTACGGCCTTCCCATGCGGGAGCGGCGCCGCGCGGGCGATAAATTCCCTGCGGGCTGGCCGGCGGGGGCCCGGCGCCGCACCCTCCCCGCGCGGGCCACACTGCATAAATCCGGCGCGGGAGGCCGGCGCCCGTGGGCGGCAAAAAGGGGGAGGATGCGCCCGGCGGGGACGCCTTGATGTCTGCGACCGACAGGGCCTCCATGGAGATAGAAAAGGTCCTGCAGGAGGGCCAGGACCCGGCCGCCTTGCGGACCGGCCGGGCCGGCAAGGCCCTTGACGACCTCGACAAGGAGCTGGGGGCGGAAGAGCAGGACTCCGAAGTCCAAATCACGAGGGCCTACATACGGCTCATCAAGGGCGAGTGGAGGGAGGGGCTTGCCATGTTCAACGGCCTTGCGCGGGCAGATCCCAGGATGGCCGATGCCCACGTGGGGAGGGGGGAGGCGCTGCTCGGGATGGGCAGGCACAAGAGGGCGCTTGCCGCGTTCAGCAGGGCGGTCCGGCTCGATCCCAGAATGGCAAAGGCCCACGCAGGGGTGGGCGAGGTGCTTCTCGAGGCCGGCCGCCCCAAGAGGGCGCTGCACGCGCTAGACAGGGCCGTGTCGCTTAACCCAAACGACCCGGGCATACACCGCAACCGCGGCATAGCGCTGCGCCGGATCGGACTCCCCAAGAGGGCGCTGCACGCGCTAGACAGGGCCGTGTCGCTGGATCCCGGCGTGTGGTCGTTCCACCTTGAGCGCGGCGAGGCCCTGCGGGATGCCGGGAGGCCCGCCGAGGCGCTCTCCGCGCTAGACAGGGCCGTGTCGCTGAACTCGCGCCAGGCCGAGGCGCACGCGGCGCGCGGCCGCATCCTCCTGGACCTGGGGCGCGACGCCGAGGCGCTCTCCGCGCTCGACACGGCGGGGCGGCTCGAGCCGAACATGGCCAGCGTCCACGTCTACCGCTGCGTCGTCCTGGCCAAGATGGGCCGCGTGGAAAAGGCCGCCGAGGCGCTTGACGAGGCCGGGCGGATCCAGCCGGACCACGAAGGGATCGCCGAGGCCCGGGACATGCTACGGGCGGCGGCCGGCGGGAAGCAGGAGGGAGCGCGGCGGGGGAAGAAGGGGCAGAACAGGCGGCGCGGCTAGCGGCGCATGCTGCAGGCCATCTGCCAGTGCGGCCAAGATGCCGCATCAAAGGGCGCATCGCCGGATTCAGGCGGCGGCTTCGAATGCTGGCCGCGGCGCAGGCCGTCCTGCACAATGCCGCGCATTCTGCGCCGCAATGCCAGAGGCTCGCGCGCCTGCATCCATGGCCCGGGCCGGCCGGCCACACGCGCATTGCTCGCTGTCCGCACAGGTTCGGCTGGCGCGGGCGATAAAGAGGGGCCCGGCGGTCCTAGTGGCAGGCGCCCTTCAGCCGGAATAATCCCGGCGGTCCCCAACTCCTACTCTGGGCGCCCCCGGCGCTAGGCGGCCGCGGCGGGCTACAGGCGGCGCGCGGCGCGCGGCACGGCGGCGGCGGGGCAGGCGGCATCTTCACTCCTCGTCCGCTGCGCGGACGATACGCGCCATGCCGGGCAGGGTGCGGTCGTACGACGCAGGCAGGCACGACTTGGCCACCACGGCCATGGCCATCCCAAACTTGTCGTCGTAGTTCTCGTCTCCGCGAAGGTCGCGATCGAGCAGCAGCGAGGCAACGTACACGCTAAAGCCGAACCGGTTCTTTGCCTCGGCGGGGTCGGCATCGGTGTGGCTTTTGACGAACTCCACTAGGTAGCGGCAGTCCTCGTTGATCAGGATCGCATCGGACTTGACCTTGCTCACGCTCTCCTCGCCCCACTCCTGCGATTCCCACTGGTCGCGCGCGACCCAGCGCAGCTCCGGCACGTTGACGCCCGCATCCTTGTCAGGATCGTCGCCGGGGCCGTCACCGCTGCCGCCGTCTGCCCCGGCCGTATTGCCCTCTCTGGGGGCGCCATAGTACAGCTGCACAATGCACCGCAGCGGCATGGCGTTGGGCCGCGTCAGGGCAACGATCAGCTCGCCGGCATCTCCGAACTGCGCCCCCTTTGAGCGGATCTTGACGCGCACGACCCCGTCGTACGGCTCGTGGCAAGAGCCGTCGGATGCATCCGGAAACTGGGAAATCAGCTCGCCGGCATCTGCCTCGCGCGTCGTGTAGTCGTTGGGCGCATCCGTCTCCAAGTACACGTACGATGTGCCACCATCGTGGGGTATCTGCTTTCTAACAACGGCCGGCTCTTCGCCGCCAGGCGCCCCACGCACGCGCAGATACGTGGGCATGTAGCTTGGCATGAACTCGGGGGCGGGGCCGCCTCCGTCCCCGCCGCCTCCGTCCCCGCCGCCTCCGTCCCCGCCGCCTCCGTCCCCGCCGCCTCCGTCCCCGCCGCCTCCGTCCCCGCCGCCTTCTACTGCGGTGCCCCCCGCCTTGAGCAGCTCGGCTATGTAGGGGTTCCTGCGCACGGCGTTGACGATCGCCTGGTCCATGGACTCGTCGTGCACCGAGGCCGAGTCGTCTAGGCTTTTGTACTCGGCGTCCAAGGCACGCAGCTGGTCGTCGTGCTTGAGATCATGCATGATGGCCTCCTCGAGGGCCTTGTAGTCGGCGGACTTGCGGACGCGATCCCTCGATGCCATGAATATCTTCGTCTTTGTCGTCGGTATGCTGGTCAAGTCCATGTGGACCATCATGTGCGGCGCGAGCGACTCTAGGCCCGTCTCAGACTTCAGCCTAGCCTCGCTGATCGTTGCGTGCGTCTGGCCGTTTTGCGTTAGCATAACAGCCTCCGATTTAGAGCGGAACCTGCCAATGGGCGCGCCCTTGCCCCGGCCGGGCCCTCCGCCGCCGGCATCGCCGTACGTCAGCGCGTGCCGGAACACGGTCACTTCTATCAGGTGCTTGCCAAACCCGCTCAGCTTGAACTGTATCTCCCGCCGCAGGCGGACATGGTCGCCGCCGTCCCGCACCACGCGGCCCCGGTTTCCGTGCATGACGGTTCCGGCGCGTCGCGTCCTGTCGCGGTTCCCAAAGCACGTGCGCGCATCGACCATCATGATGGGCATCATCGGCGCGTACAGCCTAGAGCTGATCTCGCGGTGCAACGATGACGTGATGGCCGACTTGCCTGGCAGATCGTACCCGAACATCTTGATGTAGCATCCGTCCTCTAGCTGCTCCCCGCCCGGCAACAGGGGCAGCGGGCCCGCGGGCGCGGTCGGCACCGTCCCGCCAGGCACTGCCAGAAACTCGTACCATGTGGTCTTGTTTCCCTCGGGCACGTCCGGCTTTTCCCGGACAAGGGTAAAGCCCCACTCGCCCGAACCGCCCTCGCCCGCCGCGAGATCGGCGCATCGGCGCGAGACGATCAACTCATACCCCGACGCGCAGAACGGCAAGACGCCCGTCCCGCCCATGTTGTACTTGCCCTGGACGAACCTGATCGCATTCTTGTTGCCCCGCTGCAGCGAAAGAAGCGTGCTCTCGAAGTCCTCCGGCTTCTGCCCCTCGCCCCTGTCGGCCACCACTATGTTTGGCCTCTCCTTGGGGCCGTCGGCGATGATCATGACATCGCGCGCCATCGCGTCGACACGCTCCGGGGGCATCGCGTCAAAGTCGCCCCCCTCTATGCCGAGGTATTTCTCGACTGCCTTGCGCATCGTGCGCGGGGATCTAGGGCCTTCGGGATCGTCGCCGGCAAGCCGGCAGGCCTTGAGTAGCACGTGATCCATCGAGTTGACGGGCTTTTCGCACAGGGCGTTGACGGGGTCGGATTGCTGGCTGTGGACGATGCCGTAGTTGGCCTTGCTGCCGCCGAGGGGCCGCCACTCCATAGCCCTGAAGAATGGATCCCCGAGCATCTCGGTGACCTCCTTCTCGTCGTGCGCGCCAGCCAGTCGCATGAGCATCTCCCTGCTGGCGGAGGGATCCGGGCGGGGCGGGGCGGCGGTCATGACAGCATCACGCTAGGCCGCCCCCGGAAGTCTTCGTATGGGCAGCAACCGCCCCGCGCGGCTGCCACGCCGCAGGCAACACGACCGGGCGGGCGAGTGTGCAGGGAGGGCATGCCCCTGCTCGGCACCGCCGGCATCGCCCACATGTATGCAAACTTGGTGCGGGGAATGTCCCGGGCGCGGGAGCCGGGGGAGGGCCACGGCGCAACAAGTGAGCCGCGAACACCGGCGGCGGCGGGCGCGGCGACGGAAACACCCCGCCCGCGCACACCGCGCGCGGGCCCCCGTAGCGCCGCACAAGTCAGGCCCGCACTCGGGCCGTATAATTTGTTTGGAACGCGACGCGCGGCGGCGGGCGCGGGCCTAGTGCGCGGGGCGGCAGGTTGAATGGCAGATACTGCGCGGCGGGCGCACTCTTGGGCCGCATGCGCGCCAGACGAGGGGCGCCAATGCCAAGGCCTTGCCGCTCCTATCATACCTAAATACAGCCGCGCCTCTGTTCGCCCGTGAAGTGTCAGCGCAAAAAGCCGCAACGTCCCGTCCCCGCCCCACCGGCGCCCCGCACTAGGAGGGGAACCTAGACCTTGCCGCCGCGCCTCACCGCCAAGGAGCGGGCCAGAAGGGAGAAGGAGCGCGCCGCGGCCCGCAAGGCCGAGACAGAGAGGCGCCGCAAGGAGGCGGCCGAGCGCAGGGCCAACCTAAAGGCCGACAAGGGCGAGGTGCGCGGGCTGCTCGCGGGCGCGACGGCCGACCAGATGCGCCGCTTCCTCGAAAAGGAGATGGCCCGCGACGCTACCGTCCTGGACCGCTTCTCGCACGCAACGGGCATCACGCGCGCGCGCCGCACCGACTACCGGCCGCGCATAGCGGCCCTCTTCAGCAAGGCCGACTCGCAGGTCGAGGGCAGGGGCGGGGCCGACAAGGTCGACTTTGGCGGGATCACAAAGGCCGCAAAGGGGTTCGAAAAGGCCGGCGACAGGGACGAGGCGGCGAGGATATACATCCAGCTGTGCGATACCATATCCTCGCACATCAAGACGTCGTTCGACTCGGGCGGCCACTACGAGGCGTGGTACGCGCGGGCGGTGCGCATGCTAGGCGAGTGCGCCCGAAAGATGGACGACGAAAGGGCTCGGCGCGCCGTCCTCTCAAAAATGATCGACGTCTGCGTAAAGAACGACCCCGAAAACTACGATGAAGAGTACGACGATGCGCTGCTCGGCGCGCTGGCCAACACCGCCGATGCCGAGTACGTCGTCGGCGCCGTCGGCAAGATGCTCCCAAAGCGGGCGGCGGGAGGGAAAAGGAGGGGGTGGTCCGCGTCCGAGCACCGCGCGATGACGATCCTCAACCTGTACGGCAAGGCGCTCGCCGCCGCCGGCGACGGCGAGGGGCTCGCAAAGTTTGCCACCAAGCACGGCAACCGGACGATAATGCTCCGCAACATAAACGAAAACCTCAAGGCGGCAAAGGACATGAAGCGGGCCATGGACAGGGCCGTGGCAAAGATGATGGCCGGTAGAAGGCGGCTGCCGCCGTAGGGGGCGCGCACAATGCGCCGATCCGGGCGGCGGGAGCGGACGGCCCGGCCCGACTCGTCCCGAGCCCCGCATCCGGAGGAGGGAGGCGAGGCTGGGAAGCCGGCAAGTCGGCAGCCGCTCATCGTCCTCGACGGCCACGCCGCGGTGCAGGCCGCCGTCGGGCGAAGATACTCGTACTCGGGGGACCGCCTCATGCCCGGCCGCTTCTACGCGTACGTGGACGCCAACGCGGGCAGGATTGCGCTTACCGCCGGCGCAAGAAGCGGGGCGGACAGCAGGATACGGAGCCTGGGAGGCCCGAGGACCAAAAAGCGCACCGTGCTCGCCGAGGAAATCGACGCAATGGCATCGGCCGACGCGTCCGGCCACGAGGCGTGGCTCGGCAGCATAGAGGCGATGCAGCGCGGGGCGGCCGGCGATCCGCAGTCTAGGACCGCCAGGAGGTGGATGAGGCTCAGGGAGGACTCGCTGCCCAGGATCATCCTGGGCGAGGATCGGCCGTGGACAGAGTGCCACATAGCCAAGCTCATGCACCCCGAGGCGTACATGGTCAAGAACTTGGACGACAAGGGGAGGGCCTACATGCTCGGCTGGCTGTACGACCATGCGGCATCCGCGCGCCTTGTCGCCGCCGAGGCGGCAAGGGTCGCCGAGGGAAGCGGCGGGAGGGGGGCCATACTCGTCGCCATGAACCCCGACATACTCGCGTTCGCCGGCGAGCTGGAGGCGGCGACAGGCGGCAGGCTGCGCGTCCTAGATGCGGACCGCGTCAGCCTCGGTCCCACCAAGAAGCAGAGGGCCGAGAGGGCCGAGCGCCTGCGCAGGCTGGTTCCCCGCAGGGGACAGCCCCTTACGACGGCCGAGCTGAAGAGGCGGCTCGGGACCAAGAGGCTGGGGCGGCTCACGGCGATCAAAGGAGAGAAAATTGTCGTCATAGTGCGGGAGCGTGACGACGGACTGACGTACGCGAGGAAGGGGTTCGTCATGTGCGTCGGCGAGGGCGGCGAAAACCAGCAGATGGACAGGAACAACAAGGCCATCCGCGACGCGGGGCCCGAGGGGCACGACATACTGCTCTTTGAGCGCACCGATGCGGACAGGCTGGCCTTCGTGTCCCGCCTCGGGTACGTCTCGCACAGGATCAGGCGGGTCGGCGAGGAGGGCAGCCCCTTCGGCGGCAGGATCATCGTGTTCAAGCTCAAGAGGGTCGGCGGGGCCGCGGAGGGCGGAGGTCGCGACTAGCCGCGGCTGCGGCTGCGGGCGGCCGTCGTGCCCATCCCGCCTAGCCGTTCCATGAGGGCCCTGCGCCGGCCGTACCTGCGGCGCAGCCCGCTTGCGTACCTCTCAAGCCTTGGCTCTTGGCCGGGTATGCTGCGCATCCTGCGAAGGCATTCGCCCACGATGCGGTAGTCGCCGCCGCTTTTGCCCTCCTTTATTGCCCGCTCCGCTCTTTTCTTGTATGCGGCAAACAGGCGCTCCCCGTGCCTCGGCGTGGCTAGGGCGTCGTGGTACCGCCTAGGCAGGGCGCCGCGCCAGCGGGCGGAAAGCACTGTATCTGCCAGCTCGTCGACCATGCCCTCCCCGTGCAGCACCGCCGCAAGCAGATCCTCCCTGCCCTCCAAATCCCTGATCAGCTCGCACCTGTCGGCGGCCCAGAGCGGCGATCGCCTCTTCAGCTCGTCAAGGTGTTCCTGCGAGCCGGTCAGGACGAACATGCGGCGCAGAGAGGCGCGGTAGTCGGCGCCCGGCCTCGGGCAGAGCAAGAGCGCAAGCGACTGGACTTCTTTCGACTTGGGAAACCTCCGCGCCCCGTAGGCTGCGATCCGCCCGGCCTTGCCCGGGTCCCCGCCATCCTGCAGCCGCCGCAGGTATTCTGCGCAGATGCCGGCGCTCTGCGTGTACGTAGAGGCCAGCTGCAGGTCGCGGGCAGCAACGGCGCCTGCCTTTGCGCACCTCTTGGCCCCCGTGTTGCACTCGTCAAAGATCTCTTTGAACTCGCTTTCCCACTCATTAAAGGATGGCAT
The DNA here is from genome assembly GCA_965242695.1 of Cenarchaeum sp. Lineage (GTDB taxonomy): Archaea > Thermoproteota > Nitrososphaeria > Nitrososphaerales > Nitrosopumilaceae > Cenarchaeum. The sequence continues at coordinate 614,582 of CBDESU010000002.1, forward strand.
GTTCTCATATAGAACCTCGGAGAGGTGCCGGTACAGCCGCTCTGCCTCGAGCAGGTTGCCCCTGCGCTCTAGCGTGCGCGCCTCGTCGAGCACGGGAGACAGGTCGAGGTCGGTTTCGGCGAACGACTCGACGTCGTAGCCCCCCATCATCTGCGAGACCTCAAGGGCCCTGTCAAACATGTCTCGGATGCGCCGGCGGTGGTCGGTCTCGACACGCCCCCTTGCCGCCTTGAACCTGTCAATGACGTCCGGATCGAGGGCCGCCTCGGCCCTTAGAAATTCGCGCACCTCGCCATCGGTGACGGCATACGAGGCGTCGTCCGCCGCCGCTTCCGTCGCCGTTGCGGCCCTGCGCCCTGCCACGCAGCCGGCCGCGCCAGCCCTTGCAAAAAGTGTTGGCGCCGGGCGGGCCGCGCTGCCGCGAATCCCGTCTTGGCACAGAACGGGCACTAGGACGCAGCCACAAGGGACGCATCGGGCGCCGCGCGCCCCGGCGCCCCGATGTACGACTCCATGGCCCTCTTTTCTGCCGGCGGCGCCTCGGGCACGGCGGGGTACTCGCTGTATTCCGCGCCGTGCACCAGGCGGCCGCCCGAGTGCGGCCTCGGCCCGCCCCACTGCTTGAAGAACACGGCCGCGCCGTCCCGCCTGCACATGCCGATGAGCGAGTCGACCCACTCTGGGCTGACGGGCCGGCGGCGCGGGCCGCTCTCGCCGCCGATGATGGCCCAGTCTATGCCGCGCAGGTCCGTTGCGCGGGGAATCTCGCCGATCAGCGGCTCGAAGCTTACGAACCGGACGTGGCACCGTACGCGGCGCAGCTCGTCGATGCGGCCTGCCGCGCGCCCGTCCTCGACGCTCGTCCCCAGCCACACGTGCGGCGGCACCCGAAACCCGCAGAGCGCCTCGAACCTGGCCGCAAACTCGGCCATCCGCGCCGGCCGCTTCGTGAGCACCTGGTACGTGTGCCAGCGGGCGCGGATCATCGTGTCAAAGCACCTGCCGACAAAGGCGTCGTCGGCCCGCTCGTGGAACAGGTCGGACATGCTGTTGACGAATATGCGGCGTGGGCGGCGCCAGCGCAGCGGGCGGTCCGCCTCCGAGTCGTGCTGCGCGAACTCAAAGCCGGCCGCGTACTTTGCGACCCCCATGGCCCGCAGCCGCGACGACAGCGCGTCGGCGTAGCAGTTGGCGCACCCGGCCGAGACCTTTGAGCAGCCCGTCGTCGGGTTCCACGTCGACTCGGTCCACTCGATGCCGGTCGCGTCGGCCATGCGGCGCCGCCGCGGCGCGGGCCATAAAGGTGGCGGCGGGCGCGGCCGGATACCGAAAGCCTCCGCATCCCGGCGCAGATCTATCCGGTGTAGGCGCACATGCCCATCCGCGGCGAGTTTACCACCGGCAGGTAGACCGACGGGTCGGCCGGCTCGCCCTCGTGCTCGTGCCTTTTAGAGCACCTCTTGCACATCAGCGGGCTCTGATCGCCCCACACGCACTCTGTGCAGACCAGCGTGGCGGCCGCCTTGCCGCACGCGCCGCAGTCGAGCTTTAGCTTGCCGTTCCTTGCGACCACCTCCGCTGTCCGCACCATGCCGGCTGCCGAGCACATTCCGGCCGGCTTGACGACCAGCTCCGTCGTCGTGCCAAAGTCGTACTCGTAGCTGACGGTGCCGCTCTTGCCAATTACCGCCATTGCGTTCTCCTCCATCGTCTTTGTGTCCGGGCCGTCGCTTTCCTCCTTCATCACCATGTACGAGGTGCCCCGCACCTGGAACGCGCTATAGTGGCCGCAGCACTCCACCCACGTGTGCCTGATCAGGGCGTCGATGTCCCTGAGCGTGGCCGTCTTGTGGGCGCGGACGTACAGCCAGTACGTAGCGGGAATGTCGTTGGTGATCGCCAAGAGGAATGCGTCCTTGTCGGCGGCCTTTGCAGCCCTGGCGCCCCTGGCGGCCTTGGTACCCTTGGCGGCCTTGGTACCCTTGGCGGCCTTGGCCTTGGACGCCCCGCCGCCGGAAAAGTGCGCAAGAAGGTGGGTGCGCATCTTTTTGTCCGTGCTTTCTTCCCCCTTGCAGATGGCGCACTTGCCGGCCGTTGCCACGGGGAGCCGCCCGAGGGCCGTGATAAATAGATGCGGTCTCGGATCCGGCGCACGCGCGGCGGAGGCCAACAGGCTGAGGGGCCGCGCGCCCGCCGCGGCGGCGGCGCCCCGCGGCGCCCGCAGGGCCTACCGCGCGCCCGCCGCGGCGGCGCCCATGTCCCCGCCCGCGGCCCCCGCAAGGAACTCGTCCGGGAACCGCAGCGACTCGAAGAACATCGGGATCAGCGAGAACGACAGCGGCGAGGAGGGGCCGAGCGCCATGAACGGGTACTTGCGCTCGCCGAGGCTGCTCTCGGGGTCGCGGAACTGCTGGTACAGCCGCAGCGCGGACGGGTTGCCGCCGATCAGGTCGCCTAGCGCGTCTAGCTCGGATCCCCACGCAAGGCCGTACCCGAAAAAGTACATGCGCAGCTGGCTGACGATCTCCCTGTCCAGGCTCGCCAGGGTCTGGCTTACGAACATCCAGCCGAGGCCGTACTTGCGGGTCGTGCGGACCGCGTCGCGCAGCGTGGCCCTGAGCGGCGCAAGCTCCGCATCGCCGTCGTCGCCGCCGCCCCCGGCAGGCCCCCTGCCTAGCGGGCCGCGCGGGGCGAACCGGTGCGCCTCGTCCAGCACGACGAGCGTGTTGAGGCCGCCGCCCCTCTCGGCGTACCTGCGCCGCGCGGCGGCGACGATCTCGTCGAGCGTGTGGTTGACGACGATCGCCCTCACCTCGTCGTTCCAGAACAGCTCCTCGGGCGCGCTCGTCTCGTCCAGGTCGAGCACGACGGCCGCGCCGTCCCCGCGGCCCATCTCGCCGACGACCTCGGAGACGAACCTCGTGCCAGACATCTCGGGCCGGCCAAACAGGAACAGCACGCCCTGCCACGCCGCAAAGTTGTCGTCGCTGTCGGCCGCCTCGAGCGACAGCAGGAGCCGCTCGCGCGTCTGCTGGCTTGCGTATATGCGGGTGGCCGCCGGATGCACCGTCTCGCCCGAGGCCGACCGCCGGGCGTGCCCGAGCCGGTTGATCACGTACGAAAAGGCCTCGCGCGCGTGGGCCGACGAAAGCGCGATCCCGTCCGGATACCTGCCGTGCCCCGCGTCGTACCGGCCCGACAGTATGGTCCACACCTCCTCGGCCGCGTACCCCTGGTTCTCCTCTGCCTGCACGCCGATCCTGCGCAGCAGCCCAGACCTGACGAGCAGCCGCATGAACAGGTCCCTGTCCGGCCGCAGCAGCAGGCCGTGGAGGCTGTGCACGCGCACGTCCCTGCCCATGCCCCGCAGGTGCGGCGCAAGGGCGGGATCCCGGACCGTCCGGGCAAACTCGCCCTGCGGGTCGAGCACGACGAACGACATGCCGCGGTGCCGCATGTACGACAGCAGGATCATCTTTGCCAGGACGGACTTGCCCGAGCCGGTCTTGCCGAATATTCCGACGTGCGAGGCCTCGCCCGTGCCCCCCTCCTCGGGCGGGCCAAAGTGGCGGAACCAGCTCGGCATTGCGACTGCGCCGCCGGCCCCCGGAACGCGCCCGATCGACACGGTCGCCCCCGCGCACGGCGCCGTCAGGGCGGCGAGCGCCCCGTCGGACGCGATCCTGACCGGCGTGCCGGTCGGGGGGACCGTCCCCATCGAGCCCTGCCGTATGCTCCCCTGCCCGTCCTCGACAAAGACGGCGCTGACGAGCATCTCGGCCGCGTGGACGTCGTGGCCGCCCGTTATGGGGTCGACCGTGCCGTGCTACCGTATGAGCCCCTTGAGGGTTGGGTCGCGCATGAAGGGGTTCTCGAGGACGACCTCGGTGACCTGGCCGAGCGCGTACGCAGTGCGACCGTCCTGCCCGAAGCGAAGAATAGCAAGGGCGCCGGCGAGCGAGCGGGCCGCCTTTGAGCCGAGCACGTCGACGGACAGGCGCGACGTGCTCGACGGCGAGCCGACGACGCCGATCTGCTCGCCCGCGTCGACGGCCTCTTGCGGCGCGGTGGCCGGGGCGGAGGGGCCGCTTCCGCCGTCTTCGACGCCGTTGCCGTCTGCCACAGGCCTCACGTCCTGTACCCGCGCGCGGCTATGTAAAGCTCGGCTATGCCCATGCCGTCGCCGGCTGCCGGCTGCCCCGGCCCCCACGTGCGGGACATGGCCGAGACCGCGATCCCGCGCATGGCAGGCAGTGCCCGCGGCAGGCTCTTGGCCATGCGGTCTGCCATGTACACCGGATACGGCTCCATCAGGCCCGGCCCCGCCGACTGCAGGCGGACCGCCTCTAGGAGGGCGCCTGTGCGATCCCTGTCGTCGCCGGCGCCGGCATCGCCGGCGCCGATCCCTCCCAGCTCCAGGCGGATCGCCGGCGAGTAGCTGTGCGGCCTATAGTACAGCACGCGGACGGCGTTGACGGCATCTGCTATCGCCTCTGCCAACGATCTTGTCCGCGGCCCTCCCGGAATGCGGCCGGACAGCAGGCGGCCGCCGGACGCACTATACGCGGCCCGCCCCGGCGCCGGGCGCCCGGGGGCAAGGGGCCCCACGTACTCGCCCGGCTCCAGCACTAGCGAGAGCAGGCCCCTGTCGTCGAGGTTCGGCAGGCCGAGCCGCTCGCATATCTCGCTGCGCTGCGAGTACTTTGCGACCGCGGCGATCGTCTGCCCCGGCGGCCCAGAGGGGGCGTCGTCCTTGCCGGTGCCCGGCGCGAGCATGCGAAGGTATCCCGACAGCGTCCGCTCGATCGGGCCGAACCGGACCCGGCCGCCATCCTCGTCTTCGACGCCGCCGCCGGCCTCGCCCTCCTCCAGGTAGCGGGCCAGCGACGGCGGGCCTCCGCCGCGCTGCCTCAGCGCAATGTCAAGGGAGATTGCCGGCGTGGCCAGCGAGCCGTCGACAAACACGACGTCGTGCGGGGCAAGGGATGCGAGCTGCACCTCCATGGCCGACATGACGGCCCTGGCCGAGACCGGGTTCGCATCGTCGTGGGCCAGGCTCTCGACGTGCACAAAGTGGCGCGGCCTCGGCCACAGGCGCGCCGGCGGGCCGCCGGCGGGCCGCCGGGCCCCCAGGCCCTCGACCGCCACGGCCCCCATCGCCACTATGTCGGTTGCAAGCATGCGCTCGGCGCAGTGCGAGCCGTCGACTCCGGCCGTAGAGGGAGGCGGCTCGGGCCTCGGCAGGTCCGAGTCGCGCCCGAGCAGAGGCGCGAGCGACTCGCGGACCGAGCTGCGCATCGACCTCATCGAGGAAATGTCGTCGGCCAGGCCGCCGGCAAGCCTGCGCGACGAGCCGAGCATCTCGCGGACCATCGCCTGCGGCAGGTCGGCGAACGGCTCGGCGGCGGGGGAGGGCCCCGCATCGTAAAGGCTCACGGGGCACCATTCTGAGCGCGCAAGATATGCGTTGCGATCGGGGGGAGGGGAGGGCCCAGGCCGGCCCCGGGAAGCCCCGCATCGTCCCCGGCACACGGCCCCAACCGATAAAGCCGGCCGGGGGGCGCGGCGCGGCGTGTCCGGAAAGGGGCGGGGCAGGCAGGGCGCGGATCGGGGCGGCGGCGCAGAGGCGCCGGCCAGGCCCGTGGAAAAGATGCTAAAGAGGGCCGTGCGCCTGTCCAAGTCCGGGCGGCACGTCAAGGCCGGGCGGGTGTGCAACGACATTCTCGAGGCGGATCCCGGCAACGTAGGGGCCATGGTAGTCAAGGCCATCGAGGCCATGGCGTCGAACGACCCAAAAAATGCCGCGCGGTGGTACGACAGGGCGCTGGAGGCGGATCCCGGCGATGTCGTGTGCCTGGCGGGCAAGGCGATGGCGCTCAACATGCGGGGCAGGCACAGGTCTGCCATGAAGTGCTGCAACGAGGCGCTGAGGACGGATCCAGACGACGTTGATGCCAACAACGAAAAGGGCCTCGCGCTCAAGAACATGGGCAGGTTCGACAGGGCCCTGCAGTGCTACGATCGAGCGCTCGCGGCCAGCCCCGGCAATACGGTGGTCATGTCGAACAAGGGCGTGGCGCTGATGATGAAGGGGCTGCACGAAGAGGCCGTTGCCTGCTACGACAGGGCCCTAGCAGGCAATCGCCGCGATGCCGCCGCCGTCTTCAACAAGGGCGTGGCGCTCGGCCACCTTGGCAGGCGCGAAGAGTCGCTCCGGCACTTTGGCAGGGCCATGGCCATCAACCCCGCCCTCATAGGTAAAAATATAGGCGTCGTCCTGGACCATATGGGCGCATCCGAGGAGGAGTGGAAAATCGTGATGGGCGGGGGCCGCGCCGGTGGCCGGAAGCACGGCGGCCGGAAGATGCTTGGAAGGAAGAGATAGGCGGCGCCCGGCCGTGCCGCCGTGCGCGCAAGACTCCTCGCTTTGCGGCGGGCAGGATCGCCTTCGCCGCGGGCGCCGCCGGCATCGCGTCGTTGCTGCCGCCTCCGCCGCCGCAGGCAGGCGCAAGCATGCGAAGGTGCCCCTGCAGCGTCCGCTAGATCGGGCCGAGCCGGGCGCGGCGCGGCATCCTAGGCAGGCCCTACAGCATCCCCTGCCCCCAATCCCAACCGATAAAGCCTATGGGTGGGGCGGCGCGGTGTGTTTTGGAGGGGCCGAGGCAGGCGGGAGGCGGCGCAGCGCAGCGCGGTGCCGGCCAAGTCTGTGGAAAAGATGCTAAAGAGGGCCGCGCACCTGTCCAAGTCCGGGCGGCACGCCGAGGCCGGCGCAATGTGCGACAGGATTCTCGAGGCAGACCCCGGCAGCGCAGTGGCCATGGAGATCAAGGCGGGGACGGCGGTGTCCTTGGGCGACCCAAAAAACGCCGTGCGGTGGTACGACAGGGCGCTGAAGGCCGACCCCGGCAACGTCGACTACATGGCGGCCAAGGCGGCGATCCTCAACTTGCGGGGCAAGCACAAGTCGGCCATGAAGTGCTGCAACGAGGCGCTGAATATCGATCCCGACAACGAGTATGCCGCAGGCGAAAAGGGCCTTGCGTTCAAGAACATGGGCAAGTTTGACGATGCCCTGGAGTGGTACGATCGCGTTCTCGCCGCCAACCCGGACAACATTGTGGTCGTGGCGAACAAGGGCGTGGCGCTGATGATGAAGGGGATGCACGAAGAGGCCATCGAGCACTACGACAAGGCCCTAGCGGCCGATCCCCTCGATGCCGCCGCCGTCTTCAACAAGGGCGTCGCCCTCGGGCACCTTGGGAGGCGCGAAGAGTCGCTCCGGCACCTTGGCCGGGCCATGTCCATCGGCCCCGCCGGCATACCAGACATGGTGCGCCGCGCCCTAGGCCAGATGGGCGCATCCAAGGAGGAGCGGGAAAGCGTAATGAGCGCGGGCCTCGAGGGGGTCGGGATAGTGGGCGGAAGGAAGATGCGCGGAAGGAAGATGCGCGGAAGGAAGATGCGCGGAAGGAAGAGATAGGCGGCGCGCCGCGGGGGCGCAGCCGGCGCCCGGACGTGCCGCGCGAGGTAGCCGGCGGCGCCCGGACGTGCCGCTGTGCGTGCTGGGTGTCGCGTTTTGGTGTGGGCAAGATGCACGCTCCACGTTGCCTGCGTCACAAGACCAGTGTGATCAGTCTCAACCATACGGCCGCATATGAATAAATGTCACCCGTGTGCAGGCACGCCGTGTCGAATACCATGACCATGAAGATCAACCCGGCTGTCCTTAGATGGGTAATGGACAATGAGGGCTGGGAGGTCGACGAGCTTGCGGCGGAGACGGGCCTGGATCCCGAGCGCATGCGCAGATGGACCACCGCAGAGTCGTATGTCAGCCTGCGTGACCTGAAAAAGATGTCGTCTAGGTTCAGGCGTCCCATGTCGGTGCTTCTCATGGCAGAAGCACCGACTACCACGGTTCCCAAGTACAGACGGCAGGGCGGGGATGCTATGGGGACTAGGCTATCCCGGCCGGTTCTCGAGGTGATCCGGAAGGCGCGCTTCGTCCAAGACAACGCTGCCGAGCTGCTTGACGCAATGAACAAGGATGCCAAGCCGAACGTTCGCAGGGCCACACTAGACCAGAGCCCCGAGTCGGTAGCGGCAGAAAACGCCGCCGCCCTCGGAATAGAGCCCCCCCGGCGCACGGGCCAAGGAGAGGAGAGGGACAGGGCAAGGTACAGGATGATCAGGGGGAAAATCGAGTCGCGCAACGTGTTTACCATGCAAGAGAAGATCCCCGAGGACGGAATGGCAGGGTTTGCGCTCGTGGACACCAAACCTGCGATCATACTAGTCAATGGAGGCGATCCTTTACGGCGTCGAATATTTACAATTCTCCACGAATACGCTCATGTCCTTTTGGACGATGGCAGCGTCTGTCCTACAAGCGGTTCTCCGGCAGACAACGCAGGAGGCGAGATCAAAATTGAGCGTTGGTGTGATAGATTTGCAGGTGCCGTGCTCATGCCCATGGACAGGTTCAAAGCTGAGCTCAAGAATGCACATAAAAAAGCAGGCGGCGATCCCCTTCAGGCAGTAACTGATCTGTCGGATAGATTTTGCGTAAGTAGAACGGCGGCCATGGTACGCTCTGTGCACGCAATTGACGACGCTAGCCTTAGAACGAAGTATTCTCGCTGCTATGGGGCGCTAAGCCAAAAATCGGAGGAAAAAAGCAAAGCAGAGAATGACAAAAACAAGCCTGTTCCCGTGAAGCAAGCCGTTAGCTGCCTAGCTAAGAAAGGGCATTTATATGCCAACCTAGTCGCAGCTGCATCCAAATCGGGAGCCATCACGACGAGTACAGCCCTCGACTATCTCGAGATCAGGCTCAAAAATCTTGATGATCTCAAAATGCGGTGCGGAGGCGACTAGCGTTGCAAGACTATGTCGCAGATACAAGCTCATTAATCAACCTACAACAATACTATCCCAGACCTGCATTTTCAGCACTTTGGGATAATGTTGGATCTCTAATAAGGGAGGAGAGGATGGTGGCTCCAATGCAAGTTTTAAAGGAATTGGAATCTAAAGACGACGATCTTCTAGGGTGGGCTAGGCAACACAAAACAATGTTTCAAAAAAATAAAAACGTTGATATAAAATTTGCAACTATGTTGGCAAATAAATATAGTACTATGAGAAATAAAAACGTAGCTGTGGAAAGGGCAGATCGCTATGTCATCGCACTAGCTCACCGTCTAACGCACGGAAGATTGGGTGGTAAATGGGTAGTAGTGACAGAAGAGGGAGACGGGCTAAGCCAAATTCCCCAGATTTCAAAATCGTATGAAGTAGATTACTGCAAACTAGTAGATGTCATAGTAGAGGAAGGGTGGTCATTTAGGTAGCAAGAATAGGAAGTCGCAGTGCGATCATGCGTTGTGCATCGGCCCGGATCTCGCCGGCGTAGCGCAAACGACTGTCCGAGGGCCCTAGGGCCATGACCTACGTGCATATGTTCGCATGCGCCGCCCCGCTCACCGCGATATCCTGTACTTCTTCCACCGCCGGCTGTCCAGGCTCATGTCCATGGTGAGCGGCGGGCCCGAGTACTCGTCGATCGTCATCGGCTGCACGTCCGGGGTCGTGATGCGGGCAAGGTCGAACACGGATATCCTCTCGTCGCCCACTACGTGGACCGTCCCCGTCAGCCCGGCGTCTAGCACGTCCGATATGCCCTCGGCCACGCCGTCGGCGAACAGGTACGTGCCGAACCTGTCGGTAAACGCCTTTGGGTACGGCCACCGCTCCTTTGCGACAAAGTTGGTCCGCACTATGAGCGGGTCGGCGAGGCGGCCCATCTCGTGCTCGCCGACGAGCTTTGTCAGGGCGTAAAAGTTCTCGGGGTACGGCACCGAGTCCTCGTCGTACATGCCCGTGTGCCCGTCGAACACGCATGCCGTGCTCACGTAGCAGAACCGGGCCGGCTCCGGCATGCCGAGGACCGCGTCGACCAGGTTGCGCGTGCCGAGCACGTTCGTCCTCCAGGCCAGCGGCCTGTCCTCCTCGCACGGCCGTATCCCGGTCAGGGCCCCGCCGTGTATGACGGTCTTGATCCCGGGGTGCGCCCCAAAGTACGACAGGACGGCGGCGCGGTCCGAGACGTCGAGCTCGGCGTGCGTCGGGGCGAGCGCGCCGGGGAACCGCCGGCGCAGCTGCGTGCCGAGCGCGCCAGACCCGCCGGTGATGAACACGGAGGTCACTTGAAGATCGGCCCCCTCGTGTAGATCTTCTTCTGGATGGACCGGGAGTTGAAGAACGACTTGTAGTTGCTGTACCTGTCGTGGCGGTAGTCTTTGACGTCGCCGGGTATCATGCTGCGGAACTCTTTTGCCGCATGCGCTATGTCGCGGCGCGGCCTTATCCCGAACTTGCCGGCCTTTGCGCCGGACACGCGGTAGTCGCGCTTGTCGACTATATCCTTGGACAGCGACACCTTTGCCGGCACGCTCCTTGCGACCTCCTTCGCGGCCTGCCGTATGGTCAGGTTCTTCCAGATTATGTTGTACGTGCCCTCCATGCCCTTGTCGACGGCGTACGCGAACGCGTCGGCCGCGTCGGCCACGTGCAGGAACGGCCTCCACTGCGCGCCCCCGAACACGGTGAGCTTCTCGCCGTTGAGCGCCTGCGCTAGGAACAGGTTGATGGCCAGGTCGAACCGCATGCGGTGGGACGCGCCGAACAGCGTCCCGAGCCGCAGTATGGTCGGATAGTCGTACGCCTGGAGTATGGCCCTTTCCGACTCGTACTTTGACTGCCCGTACGAGTCGAGGGGGTTGACCTCTGATCCCTCCGTTATGAGCCGGTCCGGCTGCGCGCCGTACACCGAGCACGTGCTCGCAAACACAAACTGCCGTATCTTGTACAGCTTGCACAGGTCGGCCAGGCTGCGGGTCGCCAGGTAGTTTATCTCGATGGACGCCTTTGGGTCGAGCTCGGACGACTGCGTCCCGACGATCGACGCGAGGTGTATGACGACGTCGGCGCCCTTTAGCGACCTGCTGACTATGGCCAGGTCGCGCACGTCGCCGGATACCAGCTCTAGGCGGCTGTCGCCGGATACGGCCGAGACCGGCTCGCGGCCAAACAGAAAATTGTCCAGGACGCGCACGTCGTACCCCTTCTTGAGGAGGCGGCGCGTGAGGAGCGACCCGAGGTACCCCGAGCCCCCCGTGAGCAGCACCCTCATCGATCCCTCACCTTCCAGACGTCGCCGTGCGCGTACGGGTCGAGCCGCTCGTCGTCGGGGTTGTCGGCATCGAACGGCTCGCTCGAGACGCCTAGCACTACCGTGCCGTCCTCTAGCGACATCCAGCCCGTGTACACGCCGGTCGGCACCTCTAGCACGGACGGGCTGCGCGAGGACAGGACGAACGTGTCGGTCGCGCCGCGGGTGGGGCTCGACTCGCGGTCGTCGACGGCGACGAACTTTGCAGAGCCGGAGGCCGCAAAGAAGGCCTTGCGCTCGCGCGAGTGCTTGTGGAAGCCCCTTACCGTCCCGCGCGCAAAGTTTCCCGTCGCGTATATGCGGCGTATGGGGAACGGGTCGGAAAAGCCCTCTGGGAGCACCTGCGAGAGGAACCCGCGGTCGTCGACGAACGACCTCACGGGAGTCAGCCTCACGCCATCGATCACGCCGCGCGCGGCCGGCGCCTCTCTAATAACGGTAACCGGCCGCAGGCCTAGATGCCGTCGGGGTAGGCAGGGTTCTTCCAGCGGCCGCGGTACCTGCTCGTCTCGCTGCCCGTGCCCGCCCGCGGGTGGTTCCACCACACCTTTGGCGAGCGCGCCTCGGCGTCGATCCTTTCCAGGGCGCGCACCATCCGCGCCGAGCAGTCGGGGCGGCCGTACGGGTTCTTCCAGCCGCGGCGGCTGCGGCCGAGCACGGTGCGGGCCGCCTCGACGATGTGCCTGCGCACCACCCCGGCGACGATGTTGGAGCCGGCCTCGACGGTCTCGGGCCTCTCGGTGCTGATCCGCGCCGTCACGCACGGCACCCTGAATATGCAGGTGTCCTCCTGGACTGTGCCAGAGTCGGTCACGCAGCACATTGCGTTCTTTTCGAGCTTTGAGAACTCTAGGAACCCAACGGGGTCCATCACGCGCACGCCGCGCGGCACCCTTGCGCCGAGCCGCCTGATCGACTCCTGCGTGCGCGGGTGCGCCGGGAACACGACGGGCGCGCCGTACGTGCGGGACAGCTCGCCGAGGGCGCCGAGTATGGACGACAGCGGCCGGCGCGAGCCGACGTTCTCGGGGCGGTGGGCCGTGGCCAGAAAGTACCCGCCCCTCTCGAGCCCGAGCTCGTCGAGGACGGGGCTCTTGTCTATGCGGCCGGCAAAGTCGGTCAGTACCTCGTAGATGGGCTTGCCGATGCGGTGTATGCGGTGCCGTGCGATCCCCTCGCCGAGCAGGTTCGCCTCGGTGCCGCGGGTCGGCGTGAACAGATAGTCCGAGATGCTGTCGAGCAGGCGGCGGTTCTTTTCCTCTGGCATGCGCCAGTCGCCGCTGCGCATGCCCGCCTCGAGGTGGACGACCTTGACGCCCATCTTTGATGCGACGATCCCGGCAAGGGCTGGGTTTGCGTCCGAGAACGAGAATACCAGGTCGGGCTTTTCGCGCGCCAGGACGGCCTCGAACTTCCGGGCAAGCTCGGCGAGCTGCTCGGCCTGCGTGCCCGACCCGATGCCGAGGTGGTAGTCCGGCTTTGGAAAGCCGAGCTGGTCGAAGAAGAGCCCGTTGAAAAAGTAGGAATAGTGCTGGCCCGTGTGCACGATCTTTAGGTCTGCCTTCCGGCGGCGCAGGCGGCGCACGAGCGGCTCGTAGTTTATGATGTCGGGGCGGATGCCGAGGACTATGACGTACTTTGCCCGCACGGGCGGCGCGGGGCGGCGTTTCAATATATCCCTCGCGCCGGCCGGGGAGGCGTGCGGGCCCCGCCGTGCGAGAGCTCAGGTCTTAGGGCGGGCCGTGGCGGTCGACTTGGCGGCGGCACTGGAGAAGAGCGGCAGGGGGCGGAGAACAGGCCATGTGCATGCCCGCCGCGCGGCGGCTGGGGCGGGACGCATCAGCCTGCCATCAACCCGCGGCGCCGGCAGGGAGGGGGGCAGGGGCCGCCGAGGACGCGGCCGGATCCTGCCCCCGGCCTGCCGGCTTCCTTCATCCGGCGCCGCTGCTCCTTGCCCCGCCGCCGCCCGGGGGCATCCATGCCGGCGGCTCCCCTGCCGGCGGCCCGTCGAGTATGTTCCAGCTGGGATCGGCAATGGCGTAGGTCACGGCCCTGCCCAGCGACATGCCCCGCCTTCCGGCATTGGCCGCGATCGTCATCTTTCCCGACCCGACGACCATGCCGCGGTGCCCCTTGAACTGCACGTGCGCATCCATGTACCGCTTTGCGACGTTGCGTATGACCCTCTCCACGTCGTTCGAGTGCGCCGGCATGCCGTCGACCTGCGTGTGGTAGAACAGGCACGGCATCGCATTCTCGTACCGCGTCCTGACAGGATGCTTGTCCCCGTACCCCTCGAGTATGGCGCACATCGCGCGCTGCAGGGCGAGGGCCACGATCGGGGGCGCCGTGTCGATGCGCGAGCTGACCCTGTAGAGGCACAGGAGGCCAAAGTACGTGGTCGAGTCCCTGCGGTACCCCGCGATCTCTTTGGCGGTCGGCCTGCGCCCCGACCGCGGCCGGGACGGCGGCGGCGGCGGCGGCGATCCCGATGCCGCGTCGCGATCAATTATTCCCGCAAGCCCGCCGCGCCTCGGGCGCCGCACCCCTCCTGCCGCCTTCCCCCTCTTTTTGAGCGCAATGTCTCCAGCCCGCGGCGGCCGCGGAAGGGAGGCAGGCGGGAGGGGCGCGGCGGCATCCGGGTGGCCGGAGGCGGCGGGCAGGATCGAGCGGATGGCCTTGACAGTGTCTCGGCCGCATCCGCCGCCGTCGGCCGGCTCGACAGACGGCAGCTCGGCGCCGTCCACCAGCCGGACGCCCGGACTGGACCTGATCATGTCGACGAGCGGGGGGATTACGGCCCTCTCGACGGCCCTGAACTCGGCGCCGGGGTCTATGCCGGCCTCTTCGGCGTAGTCCCCAAACAGGGTGAGCCACACGTAGACGGGCTCTTCGGCGCTGCGCAGGTTGTGCACCGAGTCGGACTGCCTGTTCTTGTCGGGGTAGGCGCCGTGCTCGTCCGTGACCTTTGGGAGGCTCCAGATCGGGCCGAGCGCCTCTTCGAGCGATGCCGCAGATCTGCTCGGGGCGGCCGTGATCAGCACGGCATCGCCGCTGCACGCGGCCACGATGTACGCCCACCTGCCCATGCTGCGCGCCATGGTCTCGTCGATCACGGCGTAGCCATTGGCGCATATGCGCTCGACTATCCGCGGGATCAGGTGGGCCGCGGCGTCCATGCTCGCCGACACGGCGTTGGCGACCGCATTCTCGGACACGTCGATCCCGTAGTACCACCGGATGTAGTTGGCCGCATCCTGGTAGGACATGTGCTCGGTCAGGTCCAGCAGGCGCTCCCTGATGATCGCGCCGAGCGCCGTTCCGGGGATCGAGATCGGCGTGCTCGCCTTCCAAGGCAGCCCGCACGCCGAGCAGCAGCCGACCTCGAGCTTTAGCGCTACGGCGCAGCCTCGCCCGACGCCGCCGATCCGGACGGCCTCCCTGGCAAGGTCCTGCAGGCGCCTGCCCCTGCCGTTGGTCGCTTCAAACTCCAAGAGCCATCCTCCGATCAGGTCGTAGAGCCGCTTGACGGCGTACCCGATTACGACATAGTCGGCGCCGCAGCACCACGAGGGCCCGAGCGGGACGGCCAGGGTGCACTCGGTCTTTGTGCTGTTCGACTTTCCCGGGCCGCGGCGGCGGCGTCTGGAGGGCGCCGCCGGTTCCGCCACCGCCGTCGCCGCCTGGGATTCGGCCCCCTTTTTCCTCCCCCTCCTCCCTGCCGCCGCGCCGCCGCTGTCGCCGCCCCTCCGCCGGCTCCCGCTTCCCTCCAGGCCCCGCTCCGGCGAGTCCGCGTTCATGTCCCTGCCGCCGCCGCCGCTGCCGCCGCCCCTCCGCCTGCCGTCGTCCCCCTCGTTGTACGATCCGATCTTTGCGCGCAGCCTGTCGCGCTCCCTGTGGCATATCGCCCGCGACGAGGTTGGGCTGTTGGGGTTTTCATGGCGCCGGAGCAGGGTGCGCATGCCCTCTACATCCTCCTCGAGCCTTCTGCATCTTTCCGACAGCTCGGCGCTCGTACCGGCCGAGGTGGCCAGTGCCGTCTTCTGCAGGCAGCAGGTGATCCTCAGGCCGTCCCGTTCCGCGGTGACCTCCGACAGATTGGACACAAGCTGGCGGATGGTCTCGTTGAGGGTTTCCGTCTCGGCGTCATGCCTGCGGTGCACATTCGCAAGCTCCCTGCGGAGCAGGGTGACCTCGGACGGCGATCCCATGGCCGCGCGCCGAACCAATTTGATCGATAAAGGTTTGGATCCTTGGCGCCAGGTTCGGGTGCCCGGCGCCGCCGAACTGCCGCAGCCGCGGCATGTCGTCGGCAGGCTGTGCCAGTGCACCTGCCACCACCTGCAAGCAGCCTCGCCCCCCCCCCCCTCCGTCAGGCGTCAGTGGCATGGGTGAGACCTGAGCTCTCGCCCCGCCGTGCCGCCTGACTTTTTATATTTCGGCCCGGACGGCGCGCGCGATGGAGGGCGGGCACCTGCAGGAGGGCGGCAGGGGGTACAGGGTGTTCCTGTACGTCTTCTACGCGTGCGCCGCCGCCATGGGCACGATCGCCGCGTATGGCGCGTACGCGATGCACGCCGAGTGGCAGCAGACCGGCACGTACGTGATGGGCGAGGTGCTCAACACGACGGTCGTTCCGTTCGAGAACTTTGCGCGGCTCTCGACGTGGCTGTTCTTTGCGGCCGTCATCAGCTGGTACTGCGTCTCCAGGATAGGCTGGACGAGGACGACGGAGGGCAAGATCCCCGGCGCGCGCATGGCGCTGCTGCAGCTCATGCTGCTCGGCTTTGCCATAATCTGCCTGTACGAGGTGCTCTGGAACTTTGCCGTCCTGAACGCAAAGATCGCCGCCGGCGTCGCGAACGGGGCCGTCCCCGACATCGACCGGCTCAGCGTGGCGTACCCCGACGAGGCGCGGCCGTGGAACCTGATATTTGCCACCAAGATATTCCTGGCCGGCTTCCTGATCAGCGCGCATGCGTTCTACCTGAGCACGAGGCCGCGCAAGCGGCCCGGCCAGGGCCAGGGCTAGGCCGGACAGGGGCGCCGGTGGGCGGAGGGCCGGCTCAGGGACCCCGGCGGTTGACGGTGAGCGTCGAGCGTATGCGGTCCATCTTGTGGACGTTCCACGTCAGGAACTCCTTGAGCTTTTCGATGTTGGACACCTCGATCTTGGCGAGCAGGTCGTACGCGCCGTACGTGTGGTCGACCCAAACGACCTCCTCCATCTCCTTGAGCTTGTCGGCGACCTCCTCCTCGGCGCCGAGGTCGCACTTTATGAGGGCATAGCACACCGTCACGGCCGGCCGCGGGCGGCGCACTATTTCAAAGTGTCGGGGGGCGGCCACCCACGGTTTATAGGCGCGCCGGCGGGGCCCTGCGCGCGTGGACATAGACTCTAGGCTGGCCCT
This sequence comes from Cenarchaeum sp., assembly GCA_965242695.1. Lineage (GTDB taxonomy): Archaea > Thermoproteota > Nitrososphaeria > Nitrososphaerales > Nitrosopumilaceae > Cenarchaeum. The sequence goes on from CBDESU010000002.1 coordinate 631,226, forward strand.
CGTCATGCGGCCGCCTACCGAAGAGGTCGTCACCGAGGCCGAGATGAGGGCCCTGCTCGAGTCCGAGGCCGCCCCCCGCCACTACATAGGGCTGGAGGTGTCGGGGTTCCTGCACCTGGGCAGCCTCGTGAGCACGGGCTACAAGATCAACGACCTGATCGAGGCCGGCGCGAGGTGCACCGTCTTCCTGGCCGACTGGCACACGATGATCAACGACAAGCTCGGAGGCGACGAGGGGCGCATCAGAGAGGTCGCCGCGTACTACCGCAGCGCCTTTGCTGCCGTCTGCCCCGGCGCGGACATACGGTACGGCTCGGACCTGTACAAGGACAACCCCGAGTACTGGCGCGAGCTTGTGAGGTTTGCGGGGCACATGTCGCTGGACCGCACGCGGCGGGCCCTGACGATCATGGGGCGGTCAGAGGCCGACTCCAGGACAGACCTGGCAAAGCTGCTGTACCCCGCCATGCAGGCAGTCGACATCAGGTTCCTCGGTGTGGACATCGCTCACGCGGGGATGGACCAGCGCAAGATACACATGCTCGTGCGCGACACGTTCCCAAAGATGGGCTGGAAGGTGCCCGTCGCGCTGCACCACCGCCTGCTCCCGGGCCTGTCCCGGCCGGCGGAAGGGGAACAGGAGGCCGGCGCCGCCGGAGCGCCCGGCGCGAAGATGTCAAAGTCGAGCCCCGACTCGGGCATACTAGTGCACGACACGGCCGACCAAGTACGCTCAAAGATCAAGAAGGCTTGGTGCGAGGAGGGGCGCACGGATGCAAACCCGCTGCTCGAGATGTGCAGGCAGATACTGTTCAGGTCGGGGCCGATGCGCATCGAGCGCCCCGACAGGTTCGGCGGCGACGTAGAGTTCGGCTCGTACGAGGAGCTAGAGGCCGCGTTTGGCGCAAAAAGGCTGCACCCGTCCGACCTGAAGGGGGCCGTCGCCGGCGCGCTCGCGCCGATCGTCGAGGGAATCGCCGCCAAGGCGCCGATGAGCGAGCGGGTGCGGCGGATAATAGAGGGAAGGGACTAGGCCTGCGCGGAAGACGGCGGCTCGCCTCGCAGGGCGTACTTTGACGTGTACCCGCGCGGGTTGATCATCATGTCCTTGTAGTTGTACGTCGACGAGTTGCCGACTATGACGGTGCTGATCATGCCGAGCTTGTCTGCGTGCTCCTCCATGCGGCCAAGGTCGGTGAGCACGACAGACTGCGAGCTGCGGAAAGCCCCCTTGATGATGGCCACCGGCGTCGATGCGGCGCGGTGCTCGAGCAGTATGCGGCGCGCATCGCGCAGCTGGTGTATGCGCCTCTTGCTCGACGGGTTGTATATGACGACGACAAAGTCGCCGCGGGCGGCCGCCTCGACCCTCTTTGCGATGATCTCCCACGGCACGAGCAGGTCGCTCATGCTCAGGACGGCAAAGTCGGTCATCAGCGGCGAGCCGATGATGGACGCGCACGAGTTGAGCGCCGACACGCCGGGGACGACCTCTACGGGCAGGCTGCCCGACTGCGGGTCCCACCCCATCTCGGCGAGCGTCTCGTAGATGAGGCCGGCCATGCCGTATATGCCCGGGTCGCCGCTGGAGACGAGCGAGACCGTCCTGCCGGACATGGCAAGGTCGATGCACTGCCTTGCCCGCTCCACCTCCTGCGTCATGGCGTAGCGGTACACGTCCTTGCCGGCGATCAGGTCCTGCACGAGGTTGACGTACGTCTCGTACCCGACGATCGTGTCGCTCTCCCCGATGGCCTCCTTGGCGCGGAACGTCATGTGGTCGTGGTGGCCCGGCCCGACGCCGACAATGTACAGCTTGCCGCCCATGTGTCGCCGCATTGCGGCGGCGGCTATTTTACCGTTGGGGGCTGCGGTGGTGCGGCGCGGCTAGGGTTTGTCGCCGTCATCGCCGGTGCCAGCATCGTCTGCATCGCCGGTGTCGGCATCGCCGGTGTCGGCATCGCCGGTGTCGGCATCGCCGTCGCCGCCGCCTCTTTCCCCCGAGCCGCCCTGGAAGGGGTCGATGACGGGGCTGTTCACGACAAAGTCCCTGTTGAGCGGCAGGGCGAGCGTTACGGCAATGTCCTCCGAGCCCTCGAGCGCCTCGACGTCGGCGACCGTCTGCAGGACGGACGCCTCCTGCTCGTCGGCCCACTTTGCCACGTACAGGTGCATTATCGGCGTGTACGAGTCCTCGCCGGGCGCGGCCGTCGATATGCCCGGCTGGAAGCCGAGCTGGCCCTGCCCCCGCACGCCGTTGCCGAACTCGTACGCATCGGCCGCGGCCCCCGTGCCGACGAGCTCGGCGAGCAGCGGGGCCGGTGCGGCGCCCATCGCGCCGGCCGGCCCGCCGGGCGAGGCGTCCGTCACGATCCGGTATATGGTCCGGCCGTCGGGCCCCCACGCGCGGTGCGCGATGAACGTGGCCACCTTGGACTGCTCGTCGAGGCGGGCAATCTGCGCGCCGTCGTACGTCTCGTTGCCGATCACCTCGTACCCGTCTGCGCGCACGGCCATCTGCCCGCCGTCCCACTTCACCTGCGGCATGTTGGCCACCACCCCGATGCGCTCGACCGTCACGCGGCTGTCGTTGCGCGCGCCGAGCACCTCTGCCTCGGACGACAGGACCGACGGGCGCTGCCCGATCTTCCACGAGACCTCGCTGACCTGGCGGAGGGCGCTGTACTCGCGCGGCTGCCCCGGCGTGCTAGAAAAGACGTCGTCCTGGTAGCCCCGTACGCCGCCGCCCTCGACGCCGTTGGTGAACACGTACACGCCTGATACGGCGTCATCGGGCGCGCCGCCGAGGGCCGGCGCATGCTCGACCCGCCACCCCTGCCTCTGCGAGACCATCTCGGCGTACTCGGCCCCGCTCGCGTCCGTCATGGCGTACAGCAGCCCCGTTCCGTTGTAGAGGCCGGCGTGCAGCGGCAGGTAGGCGGGCACGGCCCCCCTTGCAAGCTCGAGCCGCGGGGGGCCGGCATCCACCGTGACGGTCCGCATGACGACCTCGGTGGGCGGGCCGCGCACCCACCCGTCCAAGGTCGCAGTGGCCGCAAACCTGCCCGCCGTCGAGTACAGGGCCACGGCGGCCCCCGTAAACTCGGCCGATCCCGACCTGCGCGGCCCCTCGTGCAGCGACAGGGCGTAGTGGGCCTCTCCGTCGACCGTCCATGTCGGCTGCCCTGCCCTCTCCTGCCCGTCTGCCAGCTCGTGGAGGACCATCACGCCGACGGGCCTGCTCGCCGCGTACGTCATCGACCCGTCGAATATGCTGCCCCCGCTCGGCGAGACGAACATTGCGATCTGCGTGCCGTTGCGCCCCATGCCAGGGTCGGCCCAAGAGTCGAGCGTCTGCGTAAAGTGGAACTTTTTGGACGGCGGGCGGGCAGAGGCCGCGTCGGACTCGGCCGTGAGCGAGGCCGCGGCAGCGGCCGCAACGAGCAGGGCCGCGGCAGCGGCTACCGCGGGCACGACGACGGCCTTTTTCACGGGGGCCGGCCCGGCCCAATGGTTAAATTTTTTTGTCCTGCGCCCGCCGCGCCGCGGCCGCCGCGCTAGCCCCCGCGCGCCCCGGCCAGCCCGAACTCGTCGTGCAGCACGCGCACGGCCGACTCGCAGTCGGCATCCCTGACGACGAACGCCAGGTTGAGCTCGGACGATCCCTGCGTGATCATCACCACGTTGATCCCCTCGCGCGCGATCGAGCCGAACACCTGCGAGGCGACGCCGACCGCCCCGCGCATCCCCGAGCCGATCAGGGCCACGACGGCCACGCCCGGCGTGACCTCGACCTTCTTGATCATGCCGCCGAGCATGTCCCTCTCAAGGGCGGCCACGGCTCCGTCCATGTCGCGCCTGCTCACCACCATGCTTATGCTCGACTCGGACGGGTTCTGCGATATCATCGTAACATTGGCGCCCGCGCCGGCAAGGGTCGAGAATATCCTGGCCGCCGTCCCCGGCTCGCCGGCAAGCTCGTCGCCGCGCACGTCAATGAGCGCGCTGCCGCGCAGAGTGCTGATGCACTTGACGGGCCCCCCATTGGCGGCGGCCGCCGCGGCCGCGGCCGGGTCGGCCACGACGAGCGTCCCGCCCGGTTGCGCCGCGCCCGGCGGCCGCGCCCGGCCGGCGCCCGGCCGGGCTGCGCCGCGCCCCCTGCCGCCTCTGGGGCCGCCCGTCGAGGAGCTGCGCACGCGCATGGGTATGCCGCTGCCGAGGAGCGGCTCGAACGTGCGCGGGTGTATCTGCTTTGCGCCAAACATCGCCATCTCCATGGCCTCCATGTACGAGACGGTCGGCAGGACGCGCGCGCCGGGCACGATCGACGGGTCTGCCGTCAAGAGGCCGTCGACCTCGCTCATCAGCCATATCTCGCCGGCGCCGATGCACGCGCCGACCGTCGTGGCCGTATAGTCCGAGCCGCCGCGGCCGAGGGTCGTCACGCGCCCGTGCTGGTCGGCCCCGACAAACCCGCCGACGACGGGCATCGTGCCGCCGTCAAGGAGCGGGCCGAGCGCCTTGGAGACGCGCAGCCGCGTCGTGTCCATGAGGAGGCGCGCCGAGCCAAAGTTCGAGTCCGTTACGATGCCGGCCTCGTTGCCGGCAAGGTGGACTGCCGCGGCGCCGGCGTCCCGCACCGCGTGCGCCATCGTCCTGGCCGAGAGCCTCTCGCCGAACGAGAGCAGGTAGTCCATCGAGCGCGGCGTGACCTCGCCTAGCAGCGACATGCCGTCGACGAGCTCGTGCAGGTCGGAAAAGTCGCGCTGCAGGCCGTCTAGCAGGCGCCGGCGCTCGGCGGCCCCCTTCACCGACTCGCGGGCAAGGCGCCGGCTGCGCGCGACTATCCTGGACGCGGCCTTTGCGGCGCCGGCGCGGTCGCCCCTGCGTATGCGCGCCGAGACGGCGATCAGCTCGTCGGTAATGCCGCTTGCCGCCGAGCACACCGCGACCACCTCGCCGGCGGCGCCGGACGCATCGGACGCAAGGAACGAGGCGGCCTCGCGCATGCGCGCCGGCGTGTCTATGGATGCGCCGCCGTACTTTACGACGAGCCTGCCGAGCGGCTTGTTTCCGCCGTCCGGCGCCGCCCGCCCCCGAGCCCCGCTGCCGCGTTGGCGCAACGGCGGCAGCCCCGCTAGTTCTCGACCCTGGGCGCCAGGTAAAAGTGGATGCGGCCCATGTTGGCGACCTTGAACTCGACACGCATCGGCTTCGAGGTGGAAAACTCGCAGACGATCGCGCCGACCGTGTTGCCGACCGCCTTGACCACCGGCGAGAGGTACTCTAGGCTGTACGTCCCCTCGCTGTCGTTCTTGACCGATATCTCCGTCAGGTCGTCGCTGTCCTTGGCCACCTCGATCGAGACCTCGCCCGTGTCACCCTTGCCCGAGAACACGGCGCCCTCCTCGCGCACCGACATCGACAGGTACTCGGCGACGACGCCGACGTCGCCGAGCACGCGCTCGAACGACTGCGCGGGAACCTCGATCCGCGCCTCGTACGGTATGCGCGGCAGCGGCGTGTCCGTCGCCGAGCTCTCGATGAGCCTGATCTTGTACTCCTTGTTGGCGCCGATCGTGACGAGCAGCTTGTTGTCGTCGGTTATGCTGATCCTGATGCTGTCCTTCTTGTCGGCGCGCTTTATGAGCTTCGAGACCTCCTCGATCCGCACGCCGAACTTTACGTCGCTGTCGCACTCGAACTTTTCAAACGCCGTGTTCGGCCACAGTATGTCGATGAGCGCCACGTGGGACGGGTCCATCCCCCTGAACGTGATTCCCTCCGAGGATGCGACGAACGTGGCCTCTTCGACGATCGTAGAGATGGCCGAGATGATCGCCTTTAGATCGTCCGACCCGCTCGTGGTAGCCTCAAAGACCATGCGCGCGGCCCGCTAGGGACGCAATAAAAGCATACCCTAGGGGGCCTGCGCGGGCCCTAGGCGCCCCAGGCCACGGCCGGCGGGCGGCGGAGGAGTGGGCGCGGGCCGGCAGGGCGCATGCGCGGGCCGGCAGGGCGCATGCGCGGGCCGGCGGGCGGCCCGGGGCGGGCAGGACTGGCTGCGCCGTGCGCATGGAGGGGCGGCAGGCGCGTGTGATGGCAGAGGCCCGAGCGTGCGCTCAGTCTCCGCCGCCGCCCTCGGCCTTGGGCTGCGGCTGCGGCTGCGGCTGCGGCTGCGGCTGCGGCTGCGGCGCGGGGCCGATGATCGTGACCGTCTCGCCCGCAAGCGTCCTTGCCGGTATGACCACGCTCTCGTTGTCGTCCTTTGCCAGCACGATGTGCATCAGGTCGGCCGAGGTGATCACGCCCTCGTGCCCGCCGATGCGCACCCTCTGCCCGGCCCTCAGCACCGAGCGCCGCTCGGACGCCGAGTGGATCGCCGCCGGCAGTATGTCCTTGAGGGCAAAGCCGAGCCCGACGGCTATCGCCGCGCCGATGCCGACGGCGATGCTCCACGAGAACGCCGCGATCAGTATGGGTATGATCTGCTCGCCGATGCCGAGCTGCGTGAGGGCAATGGCCACGATGATCGCGTAGATGACGGCCTTTGCGCCGATCTTTACGTACCTCGAGCCGCCCAGGTCGGACTTTAGCAGCTCTTGGTCCAGCCACCTGCCGATAAAGCTCGCCACGATCAGCCCGATGACCAGGATCAGGATGAACGCGAGCAGGTTCGGCACCCACAGCCACAGGTCGGTCAGGGCCGACGACAGCTGCTCGAACTCGAGCGCGTTTATGGCCGCAATGACGAAGAACAGGTAGACGAACCACCGTATGCTCGCTGCAACGAGGCGGGCCGACTCTTTCTCGCCGGTCGCCTTTGCAATGACGCTGTCCTCGTCGACGTGGGCCCTGTGGAGGAGGCGGCCGGCGATCTTCTCGACGATGCGGCCGGCCACCTTGCCGGCCACGAGCCCGATGGCGAGCAGCACGGACGCCGCAATGATCTTTGGGCCCGCCTTTGCGACGTCGGTCAGGAACGCCGAGAGGGCCGCGGCGCCGGGCTCGTAGAGCGCGCTTGCAAAGTCGTCAAGGGTCGGCTCGCCGTGCCCCGCGGCGGCCGCGGGCGCGGCGAGGAGGGGGGCGATCGCCAAGGCCGCGGCGGCCAGCGCGGCGGCCGCGCGAAGGCGAGTCCGAGGGTGCGATGCGGATGCCAACCAAACCGGCGCAGGCGGGCCCCTATATCATCCTACGGCCGGCGCAGCCCGGCCGCCGGGCCTATGCGTAGTTCCGCCAGGTGTAGCCGCACTTTGTGCACCGGTAGAACTGCGTAGTCGGCTCGTCGGCGCTGCGCGTCTGCAGCATCCACCATATGGCCTCGCCGTGCCCGCACTTTTCGCACTCGATCTCGATCGTCGGCATGGCGTCGCGCCCCTCGGACTCGCTCAGGACGTTGAAGTCGCCGACGGCCCCGTCCTGGGGGGCCTGCGAGGGGGCGGCAGAGGCGGCGCTGCGGCCCCCCCGGCCCTGGACGTGGCCGCACTTTGGGCACTCTACGCGGTCGGCCGCCACCTTGCGCAGCCTCGTATCGCACTTTGGACAGAATTTCATCTAGTTTACCTTTATCTTGGACTCGAGCATCTTGCGCAGGTCGGCCGTCGCCCCGATCGCCGACTCCGCCGCCGCCGCTATCCTTGCCAGCGGGTCGCCCTTTGACGAGCTGACGCGCAGCCATATCTCGTTGGTAAGCGGGTGCTTTACGATGACGCCGGCAAAGTCGTCCTTCTCGGCGCCCTTGAGCATCTCGTGCTGCACGGCGTAGAGCGTCCCGATGTCGGCGTCCTTGATCGACAGGCTCGCCTGCTCGTCGGACATGCTCAGGATGCTCGCTTCCACGCGCCGAAAAAGAACTTATGTGGTTATAAAGGCTTGCGGGCCGTTGGAGGCGTCAGGCGTGGGGCTGGGCGGCGCGGGCGGCGCAAGCGCGATCGCGGCAGCGCAGCTGGCCCTGGACGGGGGCGGCGCGGTGGAGACCGACGCCGGGGCGGCCGTGGCCGTCAGGGTCAGGTTCTCGCTGGCCGGCGCCGTGCGCGAGGCGTTCACCGAGGAGAACTGGACGCGCGCCTACGAGAAGTACGACAACACGCTCAAGATAAAGTACGGGGTGCGCCTGCAGGCCGGCGGCGCCCTCAAGCGGCGCACGATCGGCAGGGAGATCGACTCGTACCGCAAGGCCTCGATATTCTGGACGCGCAACCCAAAGCTGGTCAACCCCATGAAGGACAAGCGCGTGTGGGTGCAGGTGGCCAAGAACTTTAGGCCCGTCATACGGCTCACGGAGGAGGAGGTCAGGCAGGAGCTGTTCGACTTTGACGAGCGCATCGTCTTCAAGGCCGCCGAGCTCGGCGGCAGGGGAGGCGCGCATACGGTCTCGGCCGAGGTGCGCGCATCCTGGCAGAAGCACGACTACATAGGGGCGGGCAGCGCAAAGGCGCGCACGCCCGAGCTGTCCGTCGAGGTCTAGCGGCCGCCGGCGCGGGCGCCCTGCTTGCCTGGGGAGGACGAGGCGAGCGCCCTCGTGAGCAGGTCGGTCACGGCCGCCGAGCGGCTCCTGGCGCCGCTCTTCTCGGCGTACCGCTCGATCTCGTCTATGACCTCGAAGGGGAGGGTGAACGACATCTTGCGCCTTGTGACGGGGCCTCTCGACACGGCCCGCGGGCGAAGGGGGCACACTATAAGCGTGGCGGCGCGGGCCGTCCCGCGGATGCGCCGGCGCCGTCCCGCCGGCAAGTGCATCGGCGCCGGTTGCCAGGCGCCCCAAATTTGGCAGCCCGGCATACCAATATAAGGCGCGGCCGTATCGGCGCGCGCACATGGCAAAGTACGACGGGCTGCTCGGCCAGCCCGTGCTAGAGGTCGAGGAGCCCGACAAGGAGGGCGGCATCACCGTAATCTTCAAGGACAACAGGTTCCTGTTCATAAAGGCCGCAGACGGAAAGGTCGAGACCGTCTCGATCCCGGAGTGAGTGCGGATGGACAAGTTTGATCCCGTCAGGATGCAGGACCTGGTGCGCGTCGACGACCCCGACGCCGACGGCGGCGTGACCCTGGCCTTCAAGGGGGGCCAGACTATGAAGATCATCGTCGGAAGCGACGGCAAGCTTGCCTGCACGGTGTCCGCGGGGGACGCCGCATCCTAGCCGCCGGCTGCTCCTCCGGGCCGGTCAGCGGCGGCGTGCCGCTCATAGTACTCTACGGCCCGCTCCTGCTCGTCGCTCTGTATCGAGCCAGGCCGGCGCTCGCGGACGGTCCGAATGGCGTCTGCCGCCGACATGCCCTCGTGCCGCACCAGATAGCACGCCAGGATGGTGCCCGCCCTGCCAAGGCCGGCCGCGCAGTGGACCATGGCCGGCGCGCCCCTCTCGACATGCTCGCGGATGAACGCCACGGCCGCATCCGTCCCCTCCACCGTGGGCGCGGTCAGGTCGATGGTAGGCACGTGCAGGTAGTCTACGCCCTCGACCCAGCCGGCGGGCAGCGGGTCCTCGGTCATTGTGACGACGGCCTTGACGCCGCGCTCGCGCAGCCACTCGACCTCGCCGGCCGACATGGGGCGGCCCGAGCCGGCGAGGCTGCCGTCTATGAGCCATGAAAAATTCGTCGGGCGGCCGGTCACGGCGCCGTGCACCCTCCTCCACGCGTTGCCCGGAGCGCTCAACTGTCAGACCCCCGCATGGCCCGGATCAAATCGGGTCTTCAACTCCTCCCAGATACGGTCTGAACGACGTTCAATAAAGGCATCATAATTATCGTTCCATACACCGTAGGCGTTCAAGTCGTCGATCAGATGAGTGTTCATGGTTGATCCTAGATCCGAATTTGTGCGTCGGAATTCATCCATATATTTAGATGGCGCTTTATCTTTCATTTCTTTGTTTAGACGATCGTCCACGAGGGTTATGTTAGCGATCAAGTTTCGTCGACTAGCTACAATATTTTGTTTCTTTAGAAAGGCTTTTGGAAAAAAGTGGTGATAGCTCCTGCTATTTGACATGTTTAAGCGAGAATTATCCAGTATGATGTCATTGCCGTTCTTGAACGACTTTGGAATGGCGGCTGCAAGTACACACAAAACGGCATTGTTTATCGATTCACCTACATGGAATTGGAGATCTTGTATGTCTTTCACAGTAAGCGCCACATTAAACTCTTTTCCATAGTGTGGACGATCACCGTCTATTATTGTATCTACAAATTTACAGTCGAGTTCGAGCTTGGATTCGACAGAGCTGGTAAATCTAGATGTCAAGGCCGTCTTCCAAAAGTATTCTTTTAGGTACGTATCTTGCTGCGTGGTGGGATCTGCACTATTTTTGAAAAAAAAGTAGCTAAATGGCACCATAAGGGCGGGATAAGGCAACAAGCGCGAAGAGGGAATTTTGTACGCTCGCCGGAAGTGGTCAATGGCTTTTTTAATGGAGTCAACGGTATCGTCCCAGATATTGACAATGTCCTCCCGGGGGAGTTCAAGAATCACCTTTCGCTTGCACTCTTTCTTCAAGTTAATAGAAACACATTGTAAGAGCTGTGCAGGCGGAATCGCATACGCAACATCGGAAAGATCGTCTTGAAGAGAGTCATACTTGTCACCAAGATCGAAGGTGTGGTCGTCATATGTTTTTGCAACCATTATTTCAAACAATGTAAGAGATTTGCCGGTCGTGTTAATTCTGTTAAAGACTTCGACTGCTTTTTCCATGGGATAATCGTTGATTAGAATTGTCGAAAAAGCATAACCACGCAGTACATTTTGATGCGTCTGGATTTTTTCTAGCTGTTCATTATTGTATTCGCTTGCTAAGTCCGCAATGCCTTTATTGAGAAGATCATAAACGGTTATGCTTGTCCCCTCTGGTTTATCAACGCTTACCATGTTTTCCGAATCATGGTGTTTTTCTAAATCTATGTAAATTTTTTTGTAGTCTTCCGATTTGCCATCTTTCTCTACTGTTAATCCATTTAGAATGACAAATAGTGAGGCAAGCCTCTGCTGGCCATCTAACACGTACTGAACAAAATTGTCGTCCGGAACTTCGGGCAAGGTTTGATTCCCAAGGCACTTCACGTTGTTGAGTCGTTCTCTGGTCTTCCAAAGTATAAATGTGCCGATGGGATACCCTTTGAGGATGCTGTCTATGAGGTCGGCCGATTTTTTCTTCTCCCAGACAAAGTCTCTCTGGAACTTGGGAATCTGAATGTTCCCCTTTTCAATGTCTGAGAGCAGACCCCTATAGTCGCTAAAACCCGGCTTTGGCTGCGCTGGACCCGTGACGGCCATACAGGGCGTGCGAGACGCATACCGTATATATATGAAGCGAAAAGGCAGGGGGCATGGAGGGCAAGGAAGCCGTCCTGTACGAGAAAAAGGAGGGCGGCAAGGTGCGGTGCACCGCGTGCGCCAGGTACTGCGAGATGGCCCCCGGCCAGGTCGGGCTGTGCGGGGTGCGCGGCAACGAGGGCGGGCGGCTCGACCTGTACGTGTACGGCAAGGTCATCGCCGGCCACGTCGACCCCGTAGAGAAGAAGCCGCTGGTGCACTACCGCCCCGGCTCGCCCATATACTCGATCGCCACCACGGGCTGCAACTGGCTGTGCCGCTACTGCCAGAACTACGACATCAGCCAGCGGCGAAAGGTCGAGGGCGCAGACATGTCGCCTGCCGACGTAGTCGACGAGGCCGTTGCCAACGGCGCCGACGGCATCGCCTACACGTACAACCAGCCGACGATATTCCTAGAGTTCGCGCGCGACTGCGGCTTAGAGGCGCACAGGCGCGGCCTCTTCAACGCGTTCGTCTCGAACGGATACGACACGCCCGAGGCCGTCGGGATGATGGGCGAGTTCCTCGACTGCATTACCGTCGACTTCAAGGGAAGCGCCGAGCCTGCCTTCACCAGGAGGTACATCGGCGTGCCCGACCCGCAGCCGATATTCGACACCATACTGGGCATACGCGACAGGACGAACATACATGTCGAGATCACCGACCTTATAGTGCCCGAGGTCGGCGACGACCTGGTTGCGGCCAGAAAACTCTGCGAGTTCGTCCGCGACGAGCTCGGCGACGAGACGCCCGTCCACTTTCTGCGGTTCCACCCCGACTACAAGATGATGGAGTTTGGCAGCACGCCGGTCGAGACGCTCGAGAGGCACCACGCGGTCGCCGTCGAGGCCGGCCTAAAGTACGCGTACGTCGGCAACGTGCCGGGCCACCCGCTGGAGAAGACGTACTGCCACGGGTGCGGCACGGTGGCAGTCGACAGGTACGGCTTTGCCATCACGGGCTGGAACCTGGACGACGACAACCGGTGCAACAAGTGCGGCGCGGCCGTCCCCATAACCGGCAGGCCCCCGCCCGGCTACTCGCCGAACAGGCTGCGCATACTCGACTAGCGGCCGGGCTCCTTGTACCACAGGCCCCGGCGGCTCCCTCCGCCGGCGCGGCGGCGGGGCCTAGACGCGCCGCCGTCCTTGTACCACAGGCCCTTCCGGCGCCCCGGATCGGTGCCGTCGGGCAGCGGCGGCTCCACCTCGGCCAGGCAGAGCGCCCGCGCCGGCGCCCCCGTCCCGCCCCTTATCTTCAGCGGCAGGACGGCAAGCCGGAACCGCTCGGTGCGTATCTTTAGCAGCCCTGTCAGGTTCTCGACCACGGGTATGCCTGCGCCGAGCAGCGCCTTGTGGGCCGGGAACGACGACGCGTTCCCGGCGTCGATGCTCGGCGAGTCGATCCCGACGAGCGCCGGCTTGAGCGAGGCGATGCCGCGCGCGGCATCGGCCGACAGGCCGGGGCACTGCTCAAAGTACGAGTCGCGCTCCGGGTGGTCGGACCACCCCGTGCGGATGACGAGCGCCTCGCCCGGCGCCGGCAGGTCCGGCGGCGGGATGGCGGCAAGGACATCGTTCCGCGTGATCGGCATCGAGGCATCGCGCCCGACGAGCCCGAGTATGACCGCCTCGCAGACCAGCCTGGACGGTGCAATGCGGTCGACGGTTGCGCCGCGGCGCACAAAGTGGCGCGGCGCGTCGATGTGCGTTCCCGTGTGGGTGCTCATAAAGACGAGCTCTAGGTTGTACCCGTCGTCGTTGATGGTCTCCCACGGGATGACATGCGGGGAGGGCGAGCCGGGAAAGGCCGGCAGGTCCTCCGAGACGGTCATGGTCAGGTCGATCGGCCGCGAGCCCATCCGGCCGCGGCGGCGCGGGCGGGGCCTTATCGGCCTTCCGGCCGCGGCGGCGGCGCGGCGGGCTTAAATAGGGGGGCCGCGTGCCGGCCCCATGGCCACCGCGTTCGTCCTGATAAACGCCGACTTGGGCTCGGACGGCGACATCATAGCGAGCATAAAGGAGGCCCTCGGGGGCGAAGAGGGCATCGAGTACGAGGTGCAGGGCGTGTACGGCGTGTACGACATAGTCGTAAAGCTGACGACCGGCGATGCCGCGCTGCTGCGCTCCGTCATCACGGGCAGGATCAGGCGCATCCCAAAGGTGCAGTCTACGCTGACGATGATGATGATCGACGAGCAAGAGACCCTATAGGGCCCGCACCGCGTCGGCTAGCATCAGCACCTCCTCGTCCGTGTTGAAGTAGTGCGGCGAGGCCCTGAGCACCTTTTTGTCGACAAACTCGCGCACCGCCACGACGATGCCCTGCCGCTCAAGTCGGGCAGCCACGTCGACGGGGTCGCGCCCGCCGACCTCGAACGGCACTATGCTCGTGCGCGCGCGCTCCTCGTCGGGCCCGTACACGGCGACGCCGGGGATGCGCCCGAGCTCGCCGCGCAGCAGGCCGGCAAGGCGCGCCGCCTCGCGGCGGATGCCGTCTAGCCCGTTCCGCGCTATAGGGCACATCGCGCCGACAAGCCCCGCCGCCCCGGGATAGTTGCGAAAGCCCGTCTCTAGGCGCTCGGGCATGGCCTTGTACTCTAGGCGGCCGCCGTCGAGCAGGTCGGCCGACTCGCCGCCGATGCCCAGCGGCTCGAGAAGGTCCTCCGAGCCGCGCCGGCAGTAGAACAGGCCGATGCCCATCGGGCCGCGCAGCCACTTTGACCCGTTGAACGCCATAAAGTCGCACCCGATCCGCGAGACGTCCATGCGGCCGATGCACCCGACCGTCTGCGCCGCATCGACAAAGTACGGCACGCCCCGCCTTGCGAGCAGCTCGCCGACCTCTTCGACGGGCAGGACGGCGCCCGTGTTGTACAGGGCGTGGCTGAGCGAGACGAGCGCCGTCCTGCCGCCGTTGTCGTCTAGCGCCGCCTCCAGGTCGGCCATGCGAAACAGGCCGTTGTCGTCGACCGGCAGGCTCGAGACGCGGGCCGCGCCGGCGAGCCGCAGCCACGGATAGTAGTTGGCGTGGTGCTCGTGGGCGCCGCCCCGTATTACGATTCCGGCACCGTCCTCCAGCCGCAGCCCCCTGGCCACCGCGTTGACTCCGTCGGTCGTCGACTGCGCCAGTACAATCTCGTCGGGACTGCACCCGATGACATCGGCGACCGTCGAGCGCGCCGCGGCCACGACCTTGCCGACGTACTCTGACGCGGCATCCGAGTCTGGCCCCATCGCGCTGTACTCGGACAGAAAGGAATCTACCGCGGAGATCGCGTCGGCCGGCATCGGCGAGACCGATGCGTTGTTCAAGTACGCCCTGCAGCCGCGCCCCTGCGGCCGCAGAAAGCCAATGTCAACGTCCTTCATTATTATACCAGGCCGGCCGCCCCACCCCGTTGCCCGTTAAAAACAGTGGCGGGGACGCGGGGCTCCCCGCCGGCCTGTCGTACGTCGTGTGCGGCGAGCCGCTGCTCAAGGCCGAGTTTCTCGGCCGGCTGGCCGGACAGAGCGGCGGCACCGTCTACATCGATCTCGATATGATGTACGGTGGGTTCCTGCGGGCCGGGATGGCGCCGGCGCCGCCCGGCGGCCTTGTACGCATCGGGGCGTCCGGAGGGGACGAGGTGCGCGGGGCGCTCGGCCGGGCCGTCTCGGCCGTCTCGTCCGGCGGGCCGCGCACCGTAGTCATCGACACCCTCAACGGCATGTACGATGCGGCCGCCGGGATGCCAGACGGCGAGGCGCGCGCCGATGCGTCCGTCATGATACTCGCGATGGCCGCCATGCACACGTCCTCGCGGGTCGTCGTCGCCTGCGTCGCCGAGCCGGGCAGGGGCTCAAGGGAGGGGGAGTGGTACCTTATGCCCGGCAGGAGAAGGCTGCCCATGCCGGCCGCGGACACGGGGGGCGCCTCGTGGCTGCGGCTTGCGAGGGGCGATCGCCCCAAGGGGGGCGGAGAGGGGGCGATCGCGCTCGAGCCGATCGCCCGCGGCCGGCCGGCCTACGGCCGCATGGCCGCCGCATGGCCGCGCCGGGGCGGCCGGCCGCGCTAGCGGAGCGGGTGCGCCAAACGGCGTTATAGGCCCTTCAAACGGCGTTATAATCAGCCTGCCCGGAGCAAGTTATATTAGCAACCCCGCCGGACAACGCACACAATGCCAGTAGCAATACTACCAGACATCAGCGAGCAGATGTGCATCGGCTGCGCCCTGTGCGTCGAGATATGCACCACGCTAGGTCCTGACGTACTGAGGGTAAAGCCCGTCGAGGGCTGGAAGAGGGGCAAGGCGTTCGTCTTCTACCCCGAGCGGTGCATCTCGGACGGCGCATGCATCGGCGTGTGCCCGACGAAGGCGATCTTCTGGATGAGGCCCATGGACTTCACCGTCGGTCAGCCAGTCCCGCTCTACAAGAACTCGGTCTTCGTCAAGGGCTGGACCGAACTCGTCGACTAGTCGGTTCGGTCTTTTCTTTTATTTGCCGCCTCGTGGGGGGCCCTGCGCCTCTCCCCCCCCCCCCCGCGTGCCGGGCAGGCGGCCTGCCGGACAGCCCGCCTACGAACCAAAGCCAAGCCGCGACCTCCACGACCGCTGCCGTGGTGCGTGCGGCCCGCCTACGAACCAAAGCCAAGCCGCGACCTCCACGACCGCTGCCGTGGTGCGTGCGGCCCGCCTACGAACCAAAGCCAAGCCGCGACCTCCACGACCGCTGCCGTGGTGCGTGCGGCCCGCCTACGAACCAAAGCCAAGCCGCGACCTCCACGACCGCTGCCGTGGTGCGTGCGGCCCGCCTACGAACCAAAGCCAAGCCGCGACCTCCACGACCGCTGCCGTGGTGCGTGCGGCCCGCCTACGAACCAAAGCCAAGCCGCGACCTCCACGACCGCTGCCGTGGTGCGTGCGGCCCGCCTACGAACCAAAGCCAAGCCGCGACCTCCACGACCGCTGCCGTGGTGCGTGCGGCCCGCCTACGAACCAAAGCCAAGCCGCGACCTCCACGACCGCTGCCGGCCATCGGGCCGCATCTCAAAGTTGTCGATCATCTCGTACGTCACGGGAAAGCCGTCGCCGACCATCGTCGCCGCCGGCGAGGCGGGGCGCGGCGCGCCGGGCGGCACGAGCCGCCCGGGAAGGTCGCTTATGCGGCGCGTCTTGAGGTCGTGCACGCACAGCGCCTTGCCGTTGTCGAGGGAGACGACCGCATCGTCGCTCAGTCCGAGGACCGAGTTCCGCTCGAAGAACCGCAGCACGCCGCCGCGCTTGAGCTCGATCCTGACGTCGTACGTCATCTTGCTCCCGTAGACGAGGACCTCCCTGGCCGAGACGGCCACGTCGTCCTCCATGTTGAGGACCATGACGGCGTCCGCCTCTAGGCTCACCGTGTTGGCCACGTTCTCGGCTATTATCCTGCCGCGCGGCGCGTGCAGGCGCGTGCGCCGCTCGGACGTCACGTACAGCCCGACCTTGCCGTCGGGATCCTGCACCTGCACCTTCCTGCCGAACACGTTGCCGACGACGATGTTGCCGCGCTCGGCGAGTATCCGCGCGCCGTTGTCGACCTTGTACTTGTTCTGGACGGGGTCTACGAACTTGAAGTCGCCGCGCGCGACGGCGATGCTCGTGGCGTGCTCGCCGAAGGTCGGGCTCGTGATGTTGCCGCGGACCATGACGGGGCCGTCGTACTCTAGCGAGCCGGCCATTATGTTGCCCTTTATGGTGAGGGCCCCGTTGGCCGTCCGCTCAAACTCCATCTCGCCTAGCGCGCGCGAGCCGAACAGCCGCGAGCCCGTCCCCCCCGTGCGGCCCAGGGCCGCGGCCCACTCCTCCGCGAGCCGCATCTCGCCGGCGACCTCGCCGGCGAGTATGCGGTTGCGCCGCCTCGCCTCCTCCTCGTCGTCGCCCGTGTACACGCGCGACCGGCGGGCGCGCTCCTCGTCCGTGTCGGGGTACCTCTTGCCCTCCTTGAGGTCCTCGTACGCCTGCTTTATCCTCTTGAACCGCTCCGTGTCCCCGCCCCGGTCCGAGTGGTGCTGCAGTGCGAGGCGGCGGAACGCGGCCTGCACCTCCTTGCGGCCGGCGCCGTCGGCCACGCCGAGTATGTCGTAGTTGCTCTCCACCTGCACTCCCCGTACGGACTCGGCGGCGGCGGCCGTACTTTAGTTGCGCGGCGGCGCGCCGGCGGCGGCCGTCGCGGCGGCCATACTGAACAATGTATAGTCATTGTTATAAGCAATGCCGGCGCCTTTGTTCCATGGACGCGCGCGGCATGGGCCCGAACCCCGTCCTGGCAGGGGCGGCCGCCGACCCGCTCGGCCGCTGCCCGTGTCCCGCCGGCGCGGCCATTACCGATCCGGTAAGGGGCGAGATAATCTGCGGCGGGTGCGGCCTGGTCCTGGTGCAGAGGCTCGAAGAGGCGCACGGCTGGGAGGGCGGCGACATCGGCGGCGGCGGGGCGTCAACGGGGGCGGCCGCCGCGTACGCGCTCGGCACGACGCCGGG
Source organism: Cenarchaeum sp. (assembly GCA_965242695.1). Lineage (GTDB taxonomy): Archaea > Thermoproteota > Nitrososphaeria > Nitrososphaerales > Nitrosopumilaceae > Cenarchaeum. The sequence continues at coordinate 649,054 of CBDESU010000002.1, forward strand.
GCCGGGCGGCTCGCTGGCGATGCACGACAGGGGCCTGTCGACCGTAATGGGAAGGGACGCGAGTCCGGGCGGGAGGCAGGTGCCGGCGGCGGCGCGGCGGTCGATCGACCGCATGCGCGTGTGGGACAAGCGGAGCCGCCCAAAGAGGGCCGCGAGCCTTGCAAGGGCCCTGTCGCAGCTCAACTCGGTCAGGGACAGGCTGGCCGTCCCCAGGGCGGCCGGCGAGAACGCAGCCCACATCTACCGCAAGGCCGTCGGCAAGGGGCTCTCGCGCGGGCGGACCATGTCGTCGCTCGTGGCGGCCTCGCTGTACGCGGCCTGCCGCGAGCTGAACATACCGAGGACGCTCGACGACGTGGCCAGGGCGGGCAACGTCGAGAAGCGGGTCCTCTCGCGCGACCTGCGCACCATGATAATGCGGCTCGAGCTAGACCTGAACCAGTACGACACGGCGGCGTTTGCCGTCAAGATGGCCAACAACCTAGGACTCAGGGAGAAGACCAAGAGGGATGCCGTCGAGACGCTCGGGCGGGCCGAGAGGGCGCACATCAGCGCCGGCAAGAACCCGGTGGCCCAGGCGGCGGCGGCAGTGCACATGGCGTGCCTGCTCAACTCGGAGCCGGTGTCGCAGAGGCAGCTTGCCGCCGAGTCGGGGATCAGCGCGGTGACGATACGCAACAGGGTCGCCACGATCAAGGAAGGTCTCGGAGAGTAGGGCCGCAGGCCCCCGCGGGGCGGAGGCGGCAGCATCAGCATCGACGGCAGGGGCCGCGGCTCTGTGCCGGAGAGTGGACTGGCGACTTCAGAATCGGCATTGCCCCGCAGGGACGGCCCGAAGCAGGCGCAAGGCGGACGGCTTTGGACTTGTGGCCTAGCGCGGGCAGGGAGCAGCCAGGCTACGCGGCCGGCGCATCGGCCGCGGCGGCGCCGGCCGGCGCGCCGTCCGCCGGCAGCTCGATGGCGCCGACGAACTTGTCGACCTCGTACACGCCGATCTTGTCGCGGCCGAGCACGTCGAACTTTTGGAGTATGGTCTCAAAGAGGCACTCTTCCTCGACCTGCTCGTTGACGAACCACTGCAGAAAGACCGACGTCGCGTGGTCGCCGTCCTTTTGGGCCAGGCTGGCCATCTTGTTGAACAGCACCGTCACATTCTGCTCGCTCTTGAGCGCTGCCTTGAAGACGTCCTCGAGCCCCTTGAACGAGGCAGGCGGGGCCGAGACGAGCGGGATGGCCGCGCCGACGCCTATGTTGTTGAGGTGCTTGACTATCTTTAGCATGTGCATGCGCTCCTCGTCGGCCTGCGCGTAGAGCAGCTTTGCCGACCCCTCGTACCCCTTCAGCTCGCACCACGTGGCCATCGACAGGTAGTTGTTCGACGCGTACGCCTCGGTGCCCACCTGCGAGTTGAGGGCCTTCTTCATCGCAGCCGACATCTTCATGCTATTCAGGCGGGCCGGCCCGCGGGCCCAATAAAAGCCATCGGGAGGGGCGCGCAGCGCCTGGCGGCCTAGAGGTTCAGCGACTCCTTTAGGCCCTTGTAGCGGTTGCGTATCGTAACCTCGGTGACGTTGGCCGCATGCGCGATGTCGCGCTGCGTCTTGTCCTCGGCGTTCTTTACGCACGACAGGTACAGGGCGGCCGCGGCCAGGCCCATGGGATCCTTGCCGGCCGACACCTCGCTCTTCTGCGCCTGCTTGAGGACCTTGATTGCGTACCGCTTTGTCTTTTCGGCGATGCCGATGCGGCTGGCGATCCTAGAGACGCACTGGATCGAGTCGGTGATCGGCATGCGCAGGTCGAGCTCCTTGACGAGCAGGCGGTAGCAGCGCGCGATGTCCTTGCGCTTTATGTTGGCCGCCTCCTCGACGTCCTTTAGGTTGCGCGGCGTGGCCGTGTCGCGGCAGGCCGCGTACAGGGCCGATGCCATGAGGGCCGAGATGGAGCGGCCGCGGACGAGCCCCTTCTCGAGCGCCTTGCGGTAGATGTAGGCGGCCTTTTCGATGACCGCGTCAGAGATGGCCAGCTTGTCCTTGAGGCGGTTGAGCTCGCTGAACGCCTGCCTAAAGTTCCGGTCGACCGGCTCGTGGACCTGGCTGCGGCTGTCCCAGGTGCGCAGGCGCTCTATGGTGCTCTTCATGGACGCGGCGAGGGGGCGGCCCGAGGCGTCCTTGTTGACGGGGTTGATCACGGTGGCCAGGCCCATGTCGTGCATGGTCAGCGACGTCGGCGCGCCTGCCCTGGCCCGCTCGCCGTGCTCGTCCTGCGAGAACGATCGCCACTCGGGGCCCGACTCCTGTATCTTCTCGGTGACTACATACCCGCACTTTGAGCAGAACATCTCGCCGGACTCGTTGTCGGTGACTAGCTTGCCCTTGGCGCACCTCGGGCAAGTGTCGTGGGGGCTGGCCTTTTCTACCATATCTCTACACCGGCATGCATAATATTGGGTTATATATACCCGGCCCCCCGGCCCGCGCCGGCCCCGTGCGAATGTAGAATAACCGCGCGCGGGCAGGGGAGGGCATGGCAGGCGGGGCGCGGCGGGGCATAGGGGCGGCCCCGGGGGGTCGCAGGGGCGGGCACGGCGCAGGGGCGGCTAGGACGGTGCTGGCCGCCGCTGCGGTGCTGGCCGCCGTTGCCGCCGCAGGCGGGACAGGGGAAGCCGCGTGGCAGGCGCATGCCGAGACCATACGGTACGATGTCGGCGACGGGATGGAGCTGGAGGTGTCGCATCCCGGGACGGTCGCGGCAGGCTCCGAGTTCGCCGTGTCCTTTCTGGTGCGCAACGGCGGCTGGGAGGACAAGGATGCGGTCGTGCTGCTCGCCGCGCCCGGCGGGTCGGTCGCCCCGGCGGGGGCGGCGCCGGGGGAAGGGGCCGGCAACCCGGTCGCGGTCATCGACGCGGGCAAGATCGGCGCCGGCGGGTCGCACGGGCAGGCGGCCGAGTTTGCCGCCCCGGCCGCGGCGCAGCCCGGCACGCACTACATCAACCTAGAGTACTCGCACGTCCTGCTCGAGAACAACGAGGTCCCAAGGGAGCCGTCAAGGACGGACATTGCAGTTCCCGTCGAGGTCGTCACGAGGCCGCGCGTGGACGTGGACATCTCGGCGCCCGAGTCGCTGTTTGCCGGCGCCGAGTTTCCGATCGGCGTCAAGGTCGGCTCGGGCACGACAGACCTGTCCGATGTGAGGGTCGAGATAGTCGCGCCGCCGGGCGTCGAGCTGCGGGGGCAGTCGCTCCACTCGTTCTCGCTGATCGGGCGCGGCAGTACAATGGAGGTCGCATCGCGCGTCTGGGTGCCGCCGGCCGACGTCGCGGGCGAGAGCAGGGTGTCGTTGCAGGTCGTCGTGTCCTACACGGATGCGGACGGCGAGAGCAGGGAGGAGACGAGGACCGTCTCGCCAGTCCTCCGGCCGAGGACGTTCATGGAGCTGACCGGCGACGGGGGAGTCTGGATCGGCGACTTTTTCATAGCGCCGTACGTGAGCCTGGGGACCATAATCGGCATACCGGCCGGCGCGCTGCTCTCGCTTGCGATAAGGCGCAGGGTGACCGGCGGCGGTAAGGGGGGCGAAAAAAATGCGTAGCGTTCGCATGGCCGCTGTTGCGGCGGCCGCGGCGGCCGTGATGCTAGCCGCGGCGGCCGCGGCGGGGCACGAGGCATACGGCCACGGCGTCGGGTACGAGCTGCTCGACCCCGTGCAGATCGACGGTGTGGGCCTTGCCGCCCTAGAGGTCCAGTCGACGGAGAACGGCGGCCCGGACGGCGAGGACAGGGAGGTGAGGCTGTCGCTGCTCAACTCGGCAAGCGGCGTGACGGTCAGGGACGTAACGTTCGAGCTGTCCGCCGCCAAGACGAGCACGGACCTGTTCAGCGGCACGTTCGAGACGGGCGACGGCACCCTTGTGATCGTCCTCGACGGGTCGGGCGACCCGTCAAGCGTCGAGGTCGTCGACGAGGGCAAGAGGGGCGGGCTGCTAGAGTCGCTCATCGGCCTAGACGAGACCGTCGTGCGCGCAAGGGGCGGGCCGCTGGCCGCCGGCGGGCTGTACCTGTTCGATGTGGCCGTCACGACGGCCGGCTCGTTCGACAGGCAGCTGGACCCCCCTGTCAGGTTCGCCGCCGGCCTGTCCATACCCGACACGACCACATACGCGATCGACGATGCGGACTTTGGGCGGCAGGAGATCAGCGTGATCACGTACTACGACACGATAGGCGGGTTCGAGTACGACCCAGCCGGCAGGTCCCTCTCGTTCGAGATGCCCTTTGCCTGGGACGTCGGCAACATCAACGAGACGTCCGTCGTCCACGAGGAGCTGTCGTTCGACAGGCGGTTCGGAGACATGATGGCGTCCCGGTACGACATGTCGGTCAACGGCGTGCAGATGCCCGACCGCGTGGTCACAATAGACGACCTGTCGCTCGACAGCGGGCGCATCGTCCACATGGTCCTCAACCAGAACGACCTGTACTACCTGCTCGGAAGGCAGGGGCAGGAGGCCGGGCCGGGCGGCTACGGCGGCCTGATGAGGTTCGAGCTAGAGGCCGGCGAGCGCGCCCCGCTAGGCGCAACGGTCGACAACGGGCAGTTCAAGGTGTCTGTCGGGTGGGACCCGTGGTACATCAGGTCGGGCGGTGACGTAGAGTTTGGGTTCAACATAACCGACGTGTTCCTCAGGGACAGGCCGGTGGCCACCAAGTACGACGTGTCGCTCGTGCACGGGGAGAGCGGGGCCGTGATTGCGTCGGACTCTGGCACGACGGACGCCTCGGCGGACACCGGTGCGAGGTTTGCGACTCAGATACCCGACGGCGTGGGAGGGCCCGCCGTCCTACGGTTCGAGAACCTGGGCGGGGCGGCGCTGGCAAGGACCGAGATCCCGGTCGTGATAGACAGGGCCGGCGGGGGCGGTGGGGAGGACGGCGAAGGGGGCGCGATCGTCATACCCGGTTGGATCAAGGACAGCGCCCGGTGGTGGGCCGACGGGGCCATCAGCGACCAAGAGTTTGCCCGCAGCCTACAGTACATGATGGCGGAGGGGATCGTCTCGGTGCCGGGCGCCGGCGGGCCCGAGGGCCCGTCCGAGGACGGCGGTGAAGAGACGATCCCCGCGTGGGTCAAGGACAGCGCCCGGTGGTGGGCCGACGGGGCCATCAGCGACCGCGACTTTGCCTTTGGCATACAGTACATGGTGGCAGAGGGGATCATCAGGGTGTAGCGTACGAGGTCAGATCCCCCTACGCTGGGAGTCAAGATGTTGTGACTCCCCCCGTCTTATGGTCGCGCCACAAGGCGTGTCGTGCATTGTGAGCATGGGTGCCATGTCAGGATCGCCGAGCTCGAAGCGAGAGTTGACGAGATGGAGGGCGTTGCGAGGCGGGAGCGCGAGGACAAGGAGAAGGCGCTTGCCGCATGCCAGTTCGTCCAGGACCGCCTGGAATTTATCGAGCCGATGTACTGTACCGTGCGCCGCGACAACGAGGGCCTGTGGGCGGCCATTGCATCCATGCGGACGAGGCTGCGGGGCGAGGAGGCGGGGCGGGCAGAGGCCGAGGAGGAGCGCGACATGTACCGCGGCGCGGCGGCCGAGGCCCAGTCCCTCCGGGGGCAGCTGGCCGCCGAGACGGATGCCCGGCTCAATGCGGAGGATCACTGCCGGACGCTGATCAGCCATCTCCGCGTCGATCCGCGCACGGGCAGGACGGTGTACAGGAACGGGCCCAACACGCCGTCGTCGGCGCGCAAAAAGGCGGCAGTGGAGCAGGCGGCGGCGGCCGACGGCCGGCAGGGGGGCTCGGCAGGAGGAGGGAGAGGCGGCGGCGGCGTGAGGAGGAGGCGCACCGTGCCGGGAAGGCCCGGCGGCAGGCCGGGCCACCAGGGCCACGGACGCTCCTACAAGCCGACAAGGACGGTACGCAACAACCTCCCGCGAAACCCCGACGGGACGCTGGCCCTGCAGCCGTGCAGGTGCGGCGGGGGCCACTGGGAGCTTGTCAACAACGAGGGGCGGATCATCCTGGATCTGCGCTACATCCTCGAGTGCATAAAGTCCGTCCGGGAGATGGCCAAGTGCACCGGCTGCGGCGCGATGCGCCCGGCCGTCGACGGGCTGCCTGCAAAGGGCAGCTGGAGCCGCCCCCTGTGCGGCTTTGGCGCGTCGCTTCGGGCCCACAAGATGAGCAACGGCGACATCTCAGATGTGCTCACCGACATGGCCCCTCCGGGGATCAAGGTGACAAAGTCGAACGTGGTCGACTCGCTCGGAAGGATCTGCGATGCGTCAAGGCCCCACTCGGAGGCCATACTCTCGAAGATCAACGACGAGGCGGTGGTCTACGAGGACGAGACGACGTCGCTTGCGGTGCCGCCCAGGCACACGGCCGAGCGGGCCGAGAAGCTTGCCGTTGCGGGGTCGATCAGCGCGGCCCTGATCGCATCCGTCCCGCCAAGCGGACTGCCGGCCGTGCTTGCGGTCGATCCCTCGGCCTCGTCGTGGCCAGTCTCGGCTGCCCTGGACGCCAATGCGGCCCTTGGGCTGGAAGACTATGACTGCGCCCTCGGCATCCCGCCGCCCAGCGCGGCGGGGCCCGGCCCGCCGGCATCGGCGCCCTCGGCGCCCTCGGCTGCCGCATCGGGGCTGGAAGAGGGTCGCGGCGGCGGCGGCGGCGGCGGCGCTGGCGCCCTCGGCATCCCGCCGCCCAGCGCGGCGGGGCCCGGCCCGCCGGCATCGGCGCTGGAAGGAGAGTGGAACGGCCGCGTTGCCGCCCCCGCCGCCGCCCGCCCCCGCTGCCAGGCCTCCTCGCACCCCAATGGAGCGGCGGGCCTGCTGGCGGCTGCACTGGCGGCGGCGGCAGACGGCATGCCCGGGCGGCCTGCGGCCGCGGCCGCGGCCCGGTGGCCGAGCCTCGGGGATGCGGCCGCGGCCGCGGCCGCAGGCATCTCGGCCGCCTCGCTGATCGACGCGGCGGCCCGCACGGCCGCCGGCATCGGGCCGGACGAGGACCTGGTCGGGGCCGCGGCGGAGGCGTGCCTCCGGGACGGCTCGGCCGACGGCTCGGGATGGGTATGGGTATTTGCGGCCGCCAGCGGCCTCGTCGCCTACCGGTTTGGGCTGACCCGCGCGGGCGACATGCACGACAAGTACATGGCGGGATTCAAGGGAATCCTCGTCTCCGACCGGTTCCCGGTGTACCGGAGCAGGTTCGAGGCCGACGGCAGGCTCCAGCTGTGCTGGGCCCACGAGCTTCGCGACATAGCCGAGGCCGCGATACGGCCGGGATCGTCGCTGGCCGTCAGGCGCCTGTACCGGGACGTGCTGGGCGTGTTCAGGGCCGCCAGGGATGCGGCCGCCGACGCCGGCATTCCCCGCACGGGGGAGCTGCGGGCCATGCACGAGAAGCGCCTGGACGACGTGCTCGACAGGTACCGCGGGTGCGGGGAGGAGGATGCGGAGAGGATGGTGGCCATGCTGGACCGGGACAAGCGGTCCCTGTTTACATTCCTAGAGCACGAGGGGGTCGAGCCGACCAACAACAGGGCCGAGAGGGCCCTCCGCTACATCGTCCTGCTGCGCAAGATATTCGGACAGATCAAGGGCGGCCGGATATCCATGGAGCGGTGGGGCCACTTTGCCACGTGCGTGATGAGCTGGCGGGCCCAGGGCAAGTCGATAATGGCAGAGGTCGCCCGGATCATGTAGCCGGGGCGGCGGACCGGCCGGCCCTTCCGCCGTCCGGCCTCCTCTTCTCCTTCTTCTTCCCGCCGCCCTTCCCGCTCCCCCCGCCGCCCCGCCAGCTTGCAGCGACTGCGGCCGCGGCCGCGGGGCCGAGCTCTGCCTTGATCCGCGCCGTCTCGGCCCTGATCCGCGCCGTCTCGGCCCTGACGCGGGCTATCTCTTCCATGTACCAGGCCCTGTCGCCGAGCAGCTGCTCGCGCAGGCGCATCTGCTCCTTGATGCCCTCCTCAAAGAGCCCGACCTTGGCCATCTTCTCTGCCGCCATGGCGGCCAGCATCCTACTGGCCATCCGATCGCTCGCTATGGATCGCCGGAGCTCGTCCTCCCTGTCGCACATGCCGCACGATCCCGTGTTGCCGCTAGGGTCGCCGTGTCAACATCCTTCTGTCCTGCGGTAAGGGGGATCTGACCACGTACGGTGTAGCGGCCAGAACAATGTTCCGCATCTCTTTTATACGCGGCGGGGCAGAAGCCCCGTGATCTTGCAGGGGAGGCAGGCGGTCGAGGGCGGACGCGACGAGGAGGCCCTGCACATGGGCGCGCCCCGCGACATAGGCCGCCATGTGCCGAATGCCGGCGGCGAGGGCAGTGGCGCCGCCACACCCGGGCGATCGGCAGGGGAGGTGGTCAGGACGATCGGCAGGCGTCTGTCATCCCTGTTCAGGGGCGGCGACAGGCGCCGCGCCGAGACCGGCGCCCGGCAGCAGCAACGGCAGCTGCGGCGCAGCAAGTGGTGGTTTTTGTTGCCCATATTTCTGCACGCAGTAGGCGGCATCATGGCCTTCTTTGTGCTACGCGAAGACGATGCCAGAACGGCCCGCAACTGCCTGTACCTAGGCCTGTCGCTGACGGCACTCATGCTCGGGCCGCTTGTAGTGCTAGCGGCCATGGCCGGCTCCGGCGCCATCGACTAGCGCGGCGAGTGCATTATCGCGTCTGCTGCGCGCCAGCGCGAACAAGAATGCAACCACACCACCGGCACAGCGTGACATCACCGTTCCTGCCCTCACCCCATCCATGCGAGGACCAAGAGATGGCCAGCAAGGCGTGCAGGCATGGCCCACACCACGGCGGCACGGCTAGGTGCCGCCTACGAGGGTTTTTGTAAGGACGGGTCGGCGGCAGGTCGTGGAGATCACTCTTGACGCCGAGCAGAAGAAGGCGGTCGAATACGATGGAGGGCCGCTACTGGTCGTGGCGGGGCCCGGAAGCGGCAAGACGAGGGTTCTTACCGAGAGGGTCCGCCACCTTGTCAGGCAGGGCAAGGCCACGCCGGAGGAGATCCTGTGCCTTACGTTTACCGACAAGGCCGCCGGCGAGATGACCAAGCGGCTGGAAAAACAAGGAATGGACGTATCAAACATGGACATAGGCACGTTCCATTCGTTTGCCAGAAAGGTGCTGAGCGACAACGAGCTCGATACGGGGCTGGACATACACGGTGGCGTGCTCGAAAAGGCAGAGTCGGCCGTGTGGGCAATCAACCACATCGACGACTTTGGCCTCAAGAGCGTCAAGGTCGGTAACAACGCAACCGGCGTGATGAGGAGCATCATGGACGGGATCAGTTCGTTTGCAAAGGCGCTGTACACGCCGGACGACATTGACAAGTACGTGTCCGAAAGGGTCGGCGGGGCCGACGAGGAGGAGGTGGAGGAGCTTCTCGCACTGGCAGACCTAAGTAGGGTGTACCGCGCATACCAAGAGTTCAAGAAGAGCATGCACGTAATAGACTATGACGATATGGTGTCCGAGGCCATAAGGCTGTTCGAGGCAAGTCCGACCATACGCCGCAGGTACCGCAAAAGGTACAAGCACATACTAGTCGACGAGCTGCAAGACAACAACTTCGCGCAGTTCAGTCTTGTGCGGCAGCTGGCCGAAGGCGGCAACGTCACCGGCGTCGGTGACGGGGACCAGTCGATCTACAGCTTCCAAGGCGCGTACAGGGGCATATTCGACGAGTTTAGGAGCACCTTTGAAGGAACGCATGTCGTGAACCTCACCACAAACTACCGTAGTACAGAAAACATAGTGCGAGTCACTAACGACTGGATGGAGGACAAGACGGACGCATTCGCAAAGCGGCTGCAATCTGCAAGTAAGATAGACGGGGAGAAGATTGCCGTCGTCGAGTGCGACGCAGACCGGGGCGAGGCTGAATATGTGGCCAATAAAATAGTAGAGATCGAGGGACTGCCGCACGAGGCGGGGGCGGGGGGCAAGGGGGGCAACTACAAGGAAATTGCCATACTTACAAGAAGAAAAATCGACGGCGACAAGTTCGAGGCGGCCTTGGCAGAGAGAGGCATTCCTGTAAAGTACGCCGGCTCGACAGACCTGCTGTACACGCCAATCGTGCGTGATCTGATGGCACACATCAAGATAGCTGCAAGGCCATCCACATCAGGCGCCGAGATCACACAGCTGATGAAAATGCATGGAATTACGGAAAAGAACATTGCGAGGATCAACAGGGCCGCAAAAATGAACATGTTCAAAGACAAGAAGGTGGGAGGCGGAGGGGGCGACTACGTCCTCGTGACGATCAAGGGCGAAGATGGATACAGCAGGCCACGAACAACCCAAGAGAGTGAAATGGACGAACTAGAAGCAAAAATTGACAGACTTATCGACATAGGGAGAGGAACAATGCCGCTAGACCAAGCAGTTCACGCGATCATGATGTCCGTGTCGGGCCTGTACAAGAAGGTGGTCCAAGACGACTCGAAGCACGGCAAGATGCAGCGGTGGCAGCTCAACGAAGTGCACCGCATAGCGGTAGAGCACGCAAGGCTCTACAAGGCTCGCAGTCACGAAGATCTAGAGGATTCGAGCGAGAATCGCATGGCAGAGCGTGCAAAGCGCGACAAGGAATCCACCCTGAAGGGGTTCATAAAGTACATGTACCAGATGGGCGAGCAGGAGGGCGAGTCTAGGGACTCTCTGGCAGCCGAGAACGCCGTAGAGATCACTACTATACACCAAAGCAAGGGAAGGGAATTCAAAGCAGTCTTCGTGCCCTGCGTTTCAAAAAACAGGCTTCCCACCACGTACAGGTCCAAAAAATTTAACGTGCCCAATGACCTGTCTAGGGACAAGGACAGAAAAGCAGACAAGAAAGCCGTGCACAAAAACGAGGAGCGCAGGCTACTGTACGTGGCTATGACTAGGGCCAAGAACAGGCTATTCATAACTTTTTCAAAAAAGTACGATGGGAATGTAAACGACTCAAAGCCCTCAGACTTTCTTGGCGAGGGCGAGCTGGACTATAAAAACCTCGATCGAATCGCGGCCGAAACGTATCCCGGAAGCGGCGCCGGTGCTCCTGTCGAAAAGCCGGACGTCGTCGAAAAGTTAATGCGTGACAAGCAGGAGCAGGCCATTACGGCTATCGGAGGTATGAGCCTCAATACGGCGGTGCGAAGAATTGTGGAGCTCTCAAAGATCAAATATTTTGAAATGCATGGGAAATTTGCTGGCTTCGATCCGGCAGTGGTGCTCGAGATGGAGGGGGAGGGGGGCGAAGCGGGTATGGAGGACGAGTTGAGGGGCACCAAGGGGGCGTTGCTTGACGCCGACTCGTACGAGTTTAGCGCATCGAAGATCGAGGCGTACGAAAAGTGCCCCCGACTGTTCAAGTTCCGCCATGTGCTAGAGGTTCCTAGCCGGTCCGCTGATGCTAGCCGCAAGGGAATTGCCGTTCACAAGGTTTTAGAACAGATCGGCCTGCGCCGCATGAACGGCGTGGATACTAGCGAAGAGCAGGCGCTGGAACTATTGGAAATGCACTGGGAAGGCGATGCGTTCGACAGCAAAAAAACCTCCGACGAGAATAAAGAGGCTGCAAAGGAGATGATTTACGCCGTTATGAAGCGAGACAGTGATGCGGTAGAAGGCAGCAGTACAATTGTCGGTGTTGAGAAAAAGTTTGCGTTAGAATTGGATGAGGGCTTGAAGTTTGGGGGCAAAATGGACAGGATCGACAAGGCGGCGGACGGAAGCTACATCGTCATAGACTACAAGACGGGCAAGGCCAAGGACATAAGAAAAATAGCTGAGAATATTCAGATGAATATGTACGCCATGGGTACCGAGAGCATCTACGGCAGGCTTCCCGCCAAAGCGATGCAGCTATATGTGCCAGATCTCAAGGAAGTCGGCTTTGCAATCCAAAAGGGGCAGCTGGACAAACAGCGCAGCAGGATCGCCGAAGTGGCCAAGGCGGCCCTGCGGGGCGAGTTTGCGCCCACGCCGAGCGCCAAGGCTTGCTACAGATGTGATTACCTAGACATATGCGACGACAGACATCCCAGCTCGGAGAAGAGGCGCTGATCGCCATGGGCAAAGCGCGCCGCCCCCCAACGCCGAACGTGATAGCGGTCATCTGCGACTGCGACGAGACCCTCGCGCCGAACACGACGAGCCTGCTGCTCGAGCACAACGGCATCGAAGTCGAGCCGTTCTGGGACGCCATCACGGACGGGTTCGTGCGGCACGGGTGGGATCCGCCGCAGGCGTACCTGAGCGAGATGCTCCGGCTCATGAGGGAGGGGCGCATCGAGCAGGACACGCCGGCCAAGATGCGCGCCTTTGCCAGGTCGGCCGTCAGGCCGTACCCCGGCGCGACCACGTTCATCGGCGAGCTGCGCGACTGGCTTGCGTCCGATTCCGGCATTGCCGGCGAGGGGGCGCGCCTCGAGGGGTACATCATCTCGTCCGGGATAGAGGACATGGTCAAGGGGTGCAGGTTCGCCGGCCAGTTCGACGGCATATTCGGCGCGCGCTACGCAACGGGCCCCGACGGGCGCTACGCCGCGGTAAAGTCGACCATAACGTTCACCGAAAAGACAAAGTTCCTGTACGCGATAAACAAGGGGATCAAGGAAAAGAACCTGCGCAGCAACCCGTACTTGGTCAACACGTACGTCCCCCGCCAAGGGCGCCGCATCCCGTTCGAGAACATGATCTACATCGGCGACGGGCCGAGCGACGTGCCATGCTTCTCGGCCGTGCGCGACAACGGGGGGCACTGCATGGGCATCATCGACAAGAAGATGCCCAAGAGGGCGTACGAGCTCGCGCACGGCAGGCGCACAAACTACGGTATATACTCGGGCGACTTTAGGGCGCGCAGCGACCTGCGGCTGGTCCTCAAGACGATCATATCCGAGATCGGCGAGAAGATGCAGCACTGCGGCGGCTAGCGGGCGCCGCGCTGCTTGGCGGCAACGGCCAGCGCGGCGCCGCCTACGGCCAGGCCCGCGATGCCGAGCCCCATGGCCGCGTACGCGATGCCGGGATCCGGCGGGGGCGCCGCATCGGCGGCGGCAGCGGCCGCATCGGCGGCGGCAGCGGCGGCCCGCACGCCGGTGGCCAGCCCGTCCAGGTCGGCCCTGATCGAGTCCAGCTCCGCCGTTATGTTGCCGTGCTCGGCGGCTATCTCGCGGACCCTTGCGTCGGCCGGCGCCGGAAACTCGATGTACGCTCGCTCGTCGACCTTTGGGGGGTGCATCGACAGGCTGATCCCTGTAGTGGGCAGGTCCCCGATCAGGTTGGCCTGGTAGTATCCGGATACGGTCGGGTTGACGAACGCATAGTACTTGCCCTCGGTGTTGTGATCGGCAGACAGCGGCAGCCATATCTTCTCGCCCCTGTACACGAGCTGCACCTGCAGGTCGTCCTCCAGGCCCGCAATGCCGTCGGCAAACTCCTGCGAGGCCGCGCAGTCCATGGGAACGTCGATGTCGGGGCAGGGCTCTAGCGGGCTGATGTACAGCTCGATCCCGTTCGTCTCGCCGCTTACGACCGGCTCGTTCATCCAGCCTATCTCGATCCTGTACTCGCCGACCGCGTCGATCGTGTGGGCGTGGGCGGCCGGTAGGAACGGGGCGGCCGCGCAGGCGGCCGCCAAGGCAACGACGACAGATGCCAAGGCAAGGGTCGTCCCGCGGCCCCGTACCGATGGGCGGGTGGCCACGCCAGATGCAAGGCGGCGCGAGTGCTTCACGGCGCATCTAGCCGGCCGCCCCATAAATATCCCGGCCCTGCCGCCGCCAGCGCAACGCCGTAGGCGGGCCTACGCATCGGCGTACATCGAGACTTCCCAGGGCGTCGGGGTCTGCGCGAACGCGACGTACTCTTGGCGCTTCAGGTCCGAGTACTTGTCGAGAAAGTCGCGAGTAAAGACCTCTTCCAGGAAGCCGCAGTCGCTGCCGAGCGCGTCAAGGGCGCCCTTGAGCGAGGCCGGCAGCGTGCCGATGCCGTACTCGCGCTTCTTCTCGGGCGTGAGCCTGTACGCATTCTCCTCAACGGGCGAGCCGGGATCGGCCTTGCGCCGTATGCCGTCTAGCCCCGCCAGCAGCAGCGCCGCCTCTAGCAGGTAGATGTTGGCGGTCGGGTCCGGCACCCTGTACTCGATCCTCTTGCTCTTTTGCTGGTTGCGGTAGTACATGGGCACCCTGATCGCCGCCGAGCGGTTTCCCATCCCCCAGCACACGTTGACCGGCGCCTCGAACCCCGGCACGAGCCGCTTGTACGAGTTTGTCGTCGGGTTGGAGATGGCGCACAGCGCGGCCGCGTGGTCGAGGATGCCGCCGACGTAGTACCTGCCGGTCTGGCTCAGCTGCGCTACCTCGTCGTCTGGATCGTACATGGCGTTGGTCTCGCCGTTCCACAGGCTCTGGTGCGTGTGCATCGCAGACGCGTTGTCGCCGTATATGGGCTTGGGCATGAACGTGGCGACCTTGTTGCGGCGCCTGGCCTTTACCCTCACGACGTTCTTGGCGGCGACCACGTTGTCGGCCATTGCCATCATGTCGTCGTACACGAGGTTGATCTCGCACTGCCCCGACGTGGCGACCTCGTGGTGCTCGGCCTCTATCTTTATGCCAAAGTAGCGGTACAGGTCCTCGCAGATGTCCTTGCGGAACGACTCTAGCGTGTCCTTTGGCTGCGACGGGTAGTACCCCTCCTTGAGGTCGATGGCCGTGCTGATGTTGCCCTTTGACCACGGCGACTCCTTGGACTCTATCGAGTAGCCGGACCCGCCGTACGAGTGCGTCGCCGCGTACGGGGACGGGTACACCGTGATGGTGTCGAACACGAAGAACTCTAGCTCGGGCCCCCAGAAGGCGTGCGTCAGGCCGGCCTCGGAGAGCTTGGCGGCCGCCTTCTTCGTGATGCCGCGCGAGTCGCGGTTGTAGCGCGACTCGTACGAGGTGTTGCCCTCGTACAGGTCGCAGATGAGGCGGGCGTTCTTGCGGCGCCCGTCGTCGTACTCGGGAGGCAGTATGCAGAACGTGGACGGGTCGGGCTTTAGGATCATGTCGGACCGGTTGACCGACTTGAAGCCGAGTATAGAGCTCGCGTCTAGCTTTTCAAGGCCGTTCTTGAAGCTGTCCGCGTCGATGGCGTAGCTCGGCATGCCCATGCGCCGCAGCTCGCCGAATATGTCGACGAACCAAAAGTCGACGAACGTGATCCGCTCGTCGTCAATCGCCTTGAGGACGGCGGCCGCATCCAACGCGCGGCGGCGCCGGGGCGGCATTAATGAGGGTTGGGCAGGTGCGCAGGGGCGGCTAGTCCCTTGCCAGCTTGCGGGCGCCCGAGTACCTTGCGGCCAGCTCGTCCTCGAAGAAGAACTTGTCGTCGAACGCCGGCCTGAGGTCGTCGAGCCATATGGCCGACTCGTCGTACTCGGCGTACATCGGCCGGTTGACCCACTCGGGGTTGCGCCCCTGCAGGAACCGCAGCGACATGACCTTCTTGCCGTTGATAACGGGCGTGCCGTCGATCATGACCTTGCCCGGCGTGGCCGACATGCTCGGGCCCCGCACGGTCCGGCCCAGGCCGCTGACCTGCCTGTAGGCTGTGCGGAATATCTCGTACGCCCGAACGAGCGGGATGCCAAAGTAGTGCTGCGCGCCGGTGTCGCGCACGACGAACATGTAGTACGGAATGCAGCCGAGCCGGACCTGCTCGCGCCACATCTGCGCCCACACGCCGGCATCGTCGTTGATGTGCGAGAGGAGCGGCGACTGCGTGCGTATCTGCGCGCCGGTCGCGCGCACCTTTTTGATCGCGTCCGCCACGGCGGGCGTGCCCATCTCGACGTGGTGGTTGAAGTGCGACATGATGGCAAGGTGCAGCCCCGCGTCGGTTATCTCGCCGAATACGGAGAGCAGTTCCTCCGCATCGGGGTCGGTGAGCACCTTGTACGGCCAGTACGCGAGCATCTTTGTCCCTATCCGAATGGTCCGGAGGTGGGGGATTCTGGCCTCTATCAGGGCCCGAACGTACCTGCCGAACATGCCGGCCTTCATTATCATCGGATCGCCGCCGGTGAACAGGATGTCGGATATCTCGGGGTGCTCCTGCACGTACTGGACTAGCTGCTCGCCCTCGCGCATCGCAAACTTCATGTCGTCCATGCCGACGAACTGCGGCCACCTAAAGCAAAAGCTGCAGTACGCGTGGCACGTCTGGCTCTGGCTCGGAAAGAACAGGCACGTCTCCTTGTACTTGTGCTGCATCCCGTACAGCTTTGTGCCGTCCCTCAGCGACGGGACGTTCAGCTCTAGCTGGCCGGCCGGGTGGGGGTTGAGCTGCAGCCGTATCTCGTTGGCCGTCTCGGCGACCTCCTTGCGGTCTGCGCCCGCGCGTAGCTTGCCGGCCATCTGCTCAAAGTGCCTCGGCTTGAGCATGTTGCGCTGCGGGAACGTCAGGACGTACATCGGGTCGTTCGGCACGTTGTCCCAGTCGATGAGCTGCTCGACGACGTAGTTGTTGGCCTTGAACGGCAGGACGCTGCCGACGACCTCCATCTCGAAGCGGGTCTCCTCGGGGAGCTTTTCGATCTGGGGCAGCTTGCGAAAGTTCGAGAGCGTGTAGGACGCGAGCGACGGCGGCTCGGCCTCGCTCCACATGGCCTGCTGCTGGAGGGACACTAGGCGTGCCGGAAGGCGGGCCTTTTTAAGTCTTGAATATGGGGCCTGCGCGGGGCGGCGGCGCCGGCTGGCTTTGGAGGTCTGCGCTGCCTGCACCTGCTCGGCGGCCTGGACGTGGAGGCCATCACGTGGGGCGGGAACGTCACCTCTGCAAAGGACACGATCACGACGGGCGCGGGCGCTGCGGATGTGGGCGCCGCCAGCGCTGAATATCTGCCTGCGAAGGACGCGATCACGACGGTCTCGGACGCGGGGAACGTCACGGTGCTGGACTCGGAGCCGTTCAGGGCGGGTCGCCCGGATCTGCTAGCCCCGTCATGTCGATCGTCACGCTGGTGGCATCTCCCGCGCCGGTGAAGTTGCGCAGTGTGGAGGCGCCATCCATGTCCAGCTCCTTGATGACAGCCCACAGCGGCTCGGGGTCGCCGATGTGGGGCATCACTGGCCCAACGGCAATGGCCCCCACGCTGTTGAACTCGTCCTCGGACACGTCGGGGAGCAGGGAGGACGCAAACGTCCCGTTCGGGTTGAGCGCCTGGACTCGATCATCCTGTCGTCGACTGCGACGATCTCACGGTTTGGCCCGACGGCCATGTGGCGAGGGCGCCCAGCCCTGTCGGAGCTCGAGCCCCGGCGCTCCGGCACGGGGCCGGAACGGGGGGGCGGCGCGATCGACAGCAGGCAGGCCGCCGGCCGCCTTAGGGCCTCTGGCCGCCTCTCAACGCCCGCAAATCCCCACACTCTATCCGGCGCGATGCACGGTTGCGGAACGGCCAGCAGGCGGCGCGGCGGCCGCCCTAGTCGGGCGGTCAGCATAGGTGCGGATGAGGAATCAACTAAGGACGCCGTGCAAACAAACCAAGAACGACACCGATCGCAAAAACAACAAACCCAACCAAACCTAAAGCCATGGCATCCAATAAGGTCTTACCATTCACAAGAATGCCTTTAACCTCAACAAAAGACGACGCAATGACCACAAACAAAATGCCCACAACGGCCATGCCCACCCCAACAGCAAACACAGCACGTCCCATAATCACGACCGGCGCCCGCGCCTAACAATATAATCAATCGCAAACTAACATGAGCTGCCGTCCAGCAGGCAGGCCGGCGGCCGCCGCGTTGGGCCCTCAGGCTGACGGTGCGCCCTGACCTGCTGGACGGCCGCCGTCTTGCTCCCCGCCGCTCAAGCCCTTACCCCAGGGACTGGCCGCCGGAACGGGGCGCCGCGCGGGGCTCGAGCTCCGGCAACCCGCGGCTGGCGTCGACGGCCCACAAGGCCTCCCGCCACACGACGCGCAAAAGATTACCGACGAACTCAAGGCGGTTGCGGGGGACGGCATCCAAGGCCCAGCGCGGCAAGGGCGCGCCGTACGGACCACGGCACGCACCTGCTCCAGTACCGTGCCGCTTATCCCAGACCTGCGACATATAGACGACGTGCTTGCCGAGGCGCCGCGCATGGTCGATCTCGTCCTGCGCATCGGCGTCGATATAGAGGCGGCACCGGTGGGCGGCCAGGCCGTCGGGCAAGTCGACGACGAAGACAATCGACGAGGCCTCAATCTTGTCGCGGTGCGAACCGATCGAGGACACGCTCCAGCCATCGAGAGCGAGCATGCGCGATACGAAATCGGACGCCTCGGCGTGCCGGACCGGGCAGATCAGGGTGCAGGTGCGGATCATGCAGGGGGCACCACCATGGGAGCGTCCGGCGCGCGCGGGACCGTGGGCGGCGCCGCTGGCTCGACGCATTCCGCCTGATAGGTAATACTCTGCGTGAGCGTGCCGCCCTGCAAGGCATCGTAAGGCGTCAGGTTGAGCCTGAACGACAAATCAACCCAATTGTCGGCCCCAAGCCCCCTGCCCACGACGGCCGTCCCGTCGACAAGCGGCGCATAATCAACCCCGTCCCCACTCTCAATGAACTCGCCTCCGACAAAGCGGCCCGCCTCACGCATCTCGGTTACGCTGGCCGGCATGGTCGCGAGCAGATATGCGGTAAAGACACTTGGCGCAGTGCCCCCAACTTGCCCAGAGGTGGAGGGAGGCAAGGGCGGGCGTGGCGCGGCCGGCAACGGCATCGCCGCGTCCTGCCAGGGGGTTGCCTCGATCTCGACCTGCGCGAACGGCAGTGATCCCGCATTCTGCACCTCCTGGATAAACGGCTCCGAATACCCGCCCGGCATCGCTGTCAAGGCAAATTCAGGCTCGGAGAGGTAAACCGAGCACGTCGGCCCGAACGTCGGCTCGACGGCGGGATCGGGCGGGGGCACGACGACGACGGGCGGCAGAGGGGCAACCGTTCCGTTGGTGCCATTACTTCCGCCCCCGCCGCCTCCGGGCATGAAGGATGGGATGGTCGGCTGGTCAGGATCGACGACGATGCCTGGGACGGGGCCCCCGGCGGACACCGTGCCGAACTTGGTCAGGTGATAAGTATGGACCACTTTGGCGCCGTCCGCAGAGTCTATCTGGCACTCGCCGACGCCGCCCATCTGCTGATGCGCCGCGTCGACATCGTCGGCTGCGCATGCCGCGTCAATGGGAACGATCGTGCCGTTGGGCCCCTCGATATAGAACGCGCGGCCGCCCGCCTGTCCCTCAAGCGCTATGCGGATCGGCAGATCAAACATGATGCGCGGGCCCGCCTCGGCGCCGACCTCGACGACGCTCTGCAACAGCACGACCAGCTCGGGTCCGCTCCCGTTCCGCCCCAGCGCAGCCTGCACCTGCTCGGCGGCCGGCACGTCGGCGGCCACCCGCAGGGCCAGCTTCCCGCCGGCCGGCACATACGAGGCCGTCACATTGGGCGGGAACGTCACCTCTGCGAAGGACGCAATCACGACGGTCTCTGACGCGGGGAACGTTACGGTGCTGGACTCGGAGCCGTTCAGGGAATCGGCCCCGCCCGGCCCCGCCAGCGCCGCCACGTCGATCGTCACGTTGGCAACGTCCCCCACGTCGGTGAAGTTGCGCAGTATGGGGCCACCCACATCCGGCCCGACGACGGCCCACAGTGGATCGGGATCGCCGATGGGGCGGGGCATCACGGGCCCGACGGCAACGGCCCCCACGCCGTCGAACTTGCCCTGGGACACGTCGGGGAGCAGGGCGAACGCAAACGTGCCGTTCGGGTTGAACACCTGGACTCGATCAGCATCGTCGTCGACCACAACGATCTCACGGTTCGGGCCGACGGCCACGCTTACGGCATCGACATCGATCTCGGTGGCGAACGCAAATGTCCCATCGGGATTGAACACCCGACTGAGGCTGCCCTGAACCACCACGAACCGGCCGTCAGGGCCGACGGCAACCGCATCGGCGGTGCCAAAGAGGTGAGTGGGCGGCCGATCCAACGGAATGGTAAAGGCCACCGTGCCATTGGGTTCGAATACATGGATGCCCGAGCTCTCGGAATAGGCCTCAGTCACCAGAATTCTGCCGTCGGGGCTGACAGCCGCCTGCCCCGGACTCCAATGCCAAGAATCACCACGGAGCTCTGACACGGACATACCGTCGGGGCTGAACACCTGAACACGGCCGCCAGAACCATACGGCGCGTCGACCACCACAATGTTCCCGTTCGGGGCAACGGCCACATCGCGCACGTGGTTGATCTGCCCCGCACCCCCACCACTCGACCCGAACGCCAAGGCGGGCGCGCCGTCAGGCTCGAACACCAAGATGCGGTGCTTGCGGGTATCCCCGACGACGATCCTGCCATCCGGCCCGACGGCAACCTGGTGCGGCTCATAGAACGCATCGTCGCCATGCCCATACTCCCCGAACGCGAAGTCAAGCGTCCCGTTGGGATGGAAGACGCTAATGGTGCGGTTGCCAGGCTCCGCCACCACGATCCTGCCATCCGGCCCGACGGCCGCATCCGTCGGGCGATCGAACCCGCCCTGCACGCTTCCATGGCCTCCAAAGGTCAGCGCCCGCGTCCCGTTGGCGTGAAAGACGCGAACGAGGTCGTCATTACTCCCAACCACGATCTCCCCGTTCGGCCCGACGGCAACCCCTGAATAATCCCCGACATTAGTAACCTCAATGCCAGGCATGTCCACGATCGTTCCGTTGGTGCCTGGCTTGTAGGATGTTCCGTTGAGGGGAAGGTTTAAGAACGTGCCGTTGGGGAGAGGGCGGTAGACCTGGACACCATAACTCGTCCCCACCACGATCTGCCCGTCCGGGGCGACGTCGACACCATTAATCACACCACAATGATCATCGTAGACGGCAAACGAAAGCGCAGCCGTTCCGTTGGGGTGGATGATCCGGACATCGTTTCGATCATAACAACCACCCCGATAATTAAAATCACTCACCACGATCCGGCCGTTGGGGGCGACGACCATGCCCGTGACGCCCCAAGATCGCGGAGGAGGCTCATCGTGGCGCGACACCCCAAACACGGACGCAAACGTGCCGTCCGGCTCGAACACCTGGATGCGGCTGGCCTCTGCGACGACGATCCGGCCGTTGGGGGCGACGGCGGCCGCCACAGGATGCTGCACAAGCCCGATGCCCTCACCATGCCACACGACCTGGAACGCATACGTGCCATTGGGGTAGAACGCATGGACGCCCAAATACGGCTCGGTCGTCACGATCATCCCGTCCGACCCGATGTCGATTGAATTGGCTTTGCCAAATCCCAATCCAAACGTGAAGGCAAATGTCCCGTCTGGGTAGAACGCCTGGAGGCGGTTATTGCCTCGGTCAGCCACGACGATCATGCCCGGCTCGGCGCCGTCTTGGTCGGCATGGGCCGCCGGCAGGCCGAGCCCCGCCGCCGCGGGAACCATAACCGCCAGGCCCGCGGCGACGACAACGGCGGCTGTCAGCGCCAGCGCCCTGCCCCCTTCAACTCCTCGCAACCCCCGCATGGCGCCCCGCTAATCACTGCTCTATAAGAACCCGCACCGCCGACCAAACGTATGACAGTGTAATACAGCAGGAGCCTCGGCGGGGCGTCGCAACGCGCCGCACGGTCACCCGCACCCGCCCCGCCGACGGCGCGGCGGCCCCTCCGCCGAACGGTTTTTGAGGGCTCGCCAGCCGCGCCGGCGCGATGGCCAACGGAGAGATCGTCGATGCCGTCTCGGGGCAGGCAGGCCAGTTCGAGGCCGTCTCGCAGCTGCTCGCGACGCACCCGTCCCTCCAGGTCGCCGTCGTGGCCCTCGTCGCTGGCATCATCGGCATCATGCTTGTATACAGGAGGCTCGCCCGCTGGTCGCTCTCCAAGAGGTTCTCGTACACCAGACCGCACGTGTCCCGGTTCGTCCGGGTCGCAGTCCTGCCGTTCTTTGCGATCGCCCTAATCAGCTCGATCAACGCCTACGCCCACGCGTTCGAGCTGTTCGGGCACCACCCGGGCCTGTCGGCAGAGGCAGCCGAGGCCAACCGCATAGCGAGCGAGACGTTTGCAAAGCTGCTCAACACGATGAACATCCTCGTCATCGGGTACGCCGTGGCCCACCTGATCCCGATCATCCTCACAAAGCGCGAAAAGTCGCTGCTCGAAAAGGAGGATTTTGACGAGTGGTTTGCAAGGCGGGGGTTTGCCGACGACGACGGCGACGTGTTCCACACGATGTACAAGTGGACGCCGCCGCGGACGGCCCCCGAAGGCATGGGGGACGCCGAGTTCCAAGAAAAGCTCGGGACGGACGAGGGACGGAGGCACCTGGAGGAGTACCACACCCCCAAGGGCAACCCGATCGGCAGCTACGAGGAGGTCGCCGGCGACCCGTTCGAAAAGTGGAAGATCGCCGAGCGGGCAAAGTACGCCAGGTACCTCGACGCGTGCCTGTCGGGCGGCAACGAGTCGGGCAGAGTGCTGCGCATGGGGCAGAGGCCCGGCGAGATATACCCCATCGACACGTGGAGAGAGGAGAAGCGCCGCGGCGGGCACGCCGGGATATCGGCGGGCGCCCGGCCGCCGGGCTATGCCGCAAGGAAGCGCAAGGACATGCCCAGGTCGGTCACGCAGATCATGCCGGTCGCGATTTTCCTGTCCGTCGTGCTCGGCGTCGTCAGCTGGTGGGGCGTCGACCTGATCGTACTTGCGACCGCAACCGGCGGGCTTGCCATCGGCATCGGGTTCGCCCTGCAGGAGACGATGCAGAACTGGTTCGCCTACATCATGATCAGAAAGGACAAGATCATGGTCGAGGGCGACCGCGTCCTGCTCGACACGGGGTACAACGGGTACGTCCACAAGATAACGGCGCGG
The DNA here is from genome assembly GCA_965242695.1 of Cenarchaeum sp. GTDB lineage: Archaea > Thermoproteota > Nitrososphaeria > Nitrososphaerales > Nitrosopumilaceae > Cenarchaeum. Next base: position 671,993 of record CBDESU010000002.1, read on the forward strand.
GTCACGTACGTGCGGCACGCGATGAACGAGTCGTTTGCGACCATACCGACGAGGCAGCTCGTCAACGCCCAGATCATAAACTACACGAGGGGCGCAAAGCTCGTCCCCGTGACGGTCGAGGTAGGCGTGTCGTACCTCAACGACCCCAGGCAGGTCGCCGCGATCCTCATGAAGGTCGGCAGGCGCACGATGCGCGAGGCCAAGAGCGCGTCCGGCAAGCACCTGGTGCGGCAGAAGCGCTGCCCGTACATCGAGGAGAACAGGCCGAGCTGCGGGTGCGACAAGGGGCTGCACGTCGACATTACGCAGCCGGTCGTGAGGTTCAACCACTTCAACGACTCGGCCCTCGACTTTGCCCTGTGGGTGTACGTAAAGTCGTACGGCGACCAGTTTGCGCTAAAGTCGGACATGCGCATGATAATGTACGAGGAGTTCAAGAGGTACGACATACGCATACCGTGGCCCATACGGACCGTCTACCAGGGCGACGAGAAGAGAGAGGCCGAGGAGATCGGCTCGCTCGACGCCGAGCGCGACCGGGTCGTCAAAGAGTACGGGACGGGCGACATCACGGCCGGCGGCGAAGAGGACGAGTAGCGGCCGGCGAGGGGCGGCGCCCTAACGGCTTGGCGCCGCCGGCCGGCAGCCGCATTGCGGCGCAGGCGGCTGCGCCACGAGGGGACGGCCGCACCGGCTGCACGCGCTCGCGCGGGGGCCCATGCCGTGCCCGAATATGCGCGACCATGCGACGAGGTACGGCGGCCCGTCGTACGGATCGGCCTGCCGGAGGCATGCCGCGCAGCGCGGGCGCCTGTCCGCGCCGCCGCTGCGCTCCATGACAATGTCGGGCTCTGCTACGCGCGGTTCAATCCCAGCACTCTCCTCGGCCAGGGTGACCGCCTCGTCAATCCTCGCCCGCGGGCTTGCTTTTTTCATAAACTCGGCCCAGCCGTCAAGCACGACCCACATCAGTATGTTGTAGCGGCCGCGGAAAAAGTCGAACGCCTCCGGCTTTAGGCGCAGCTCCTGATCGTCGTCGCTGTAGTCGTAAAAGACGGGGTTTGGGGCGACGCGCCACCCCATGCCGCCAGGGCCGCCCGGCCCGCATACGACGTTCTGGAAGCGCGGCACGACCAGGGACGTCTTCTTGCGGGCGTGGCCGAAGACCTGCCGCATGATGTGCTTCTCGACATCGGCGCGGTCGGCGCGGCCCAGGCTATAGTACGGCCCGCTGGCGCGGGCCCCCGCCCCGATGGGCGGCGCGAGGCGGACGCCCTTTACCGCCGCCGGCAGGCTCTTCTTGAGGGTCTGCCCGAGCCCGAACACGCGGTCGAGCGGCCAGTAGTACTCGGCAAAGCGCCCGGCCAGGTACCGGTAGGGCACGACCAGTCGCGAGCCGCCGTGCTCGCGGTTGGTGCTGCAGTACTCTAGCAGGGCCCTGGCCAGGGCGAACTTGTACGTGTTGTCCTTTTTGCCCGACCGGATGATGCCGGTGAACACGCAGTAGAGGGGAGCCTGCGGGTCAGCCGCCCCCGATGCGGCGCCTCTCGAGAATGGCCCGCCCTCGGCCGTGCTCGTCGACAGGACGGCCGGAGGGTCGGGAGGGAGGGGAGCCGCAAGCCTCCACACCCCAAGGCCCGAGCCGGCCCGCCAGTCCTGTATGTGGCCTTTGCGCCGAAGGCGCGAGATCTCGTCGGCTACGGACTTGTACAGCTCGTTGTCGTCCCGGTCGGGGCCAACGACCCTGCCCTCGGCAAGCTTTAGGCGGGCGGCCACGCAGCGGTCGATCTCGGGCTTGGAGTGCCAGACATTCTCGCTGCGGAAGGGGCGCGCAGCGGCATCCCCGGGGTGCGTAGCCTCGTCAAGAATGTCGCGTATGGGGAGGCCAGGGGCCCGCAGGCACTCGCGGACCGCGGCGGCCACCAGGGCGCTCGGAATCCTGGCGGGCGGGGCCACGGACAGCGGAACGGAGGGCGCCTAAAAAGTTGACCGGTGGCGGGCGGGGGCGCATCCGGCTTGGCAGTCCCTGGGCAGACCCCTTGCGCCGCTCTCAAAATTTAAGAGCCGTGCGGCGGGCGGCGGGGCGTTGGCGAGCCTCACTGTAGTCGGCAGCCGGGGCGGCCTGGCGGCCAGCGTTGCGGGCAGGCTTCGCGCAGCCCACGTCAAGGTCGATGTCAGGATGTTTCCCGACGGCGAGGGCAAGATCACCCTGGACTCTAGGCCGGAGAAGGGGGTGCCGGCTGCCGTCGTGCACTCGGTCTCGCCGCCGGTCGACTCCAACCTGGTGCGGGCCCTGTCGATGATCCACGAGGCCCGCAAGTTCACGGACGACGTGACGGCCGTGGTTCCCTACATGGGGTACGCCAGGCAGGACCAGGTGTTCCTTGACGGCGAGGTCGTGACAATGGGGGTCGTGGCAAGCCTGCTAGAGTCTGCCGGCGCGTCCCGGATCGTCGTCGTCGACATACACAGCGAAAAGGCCCTGTCGCACTTTTCGGTGCCGGCGGCCAACATTTCGGCCGTGCCCGAGCTGGCCGACCACTTTGCGGGGATGGACCTGCCCGAGCCGCTGGTGGTCTCGCCCGATGCCGGCGGGCTTGAGAGGGCGCGCGAGTTTGCGAGGCGGCTCGGCGCCGGATGCGCCGTGCTCGAAAAGGAGCGGAACAGGCACACGGGCGAGGTGCGCATAGTCGGATCCGACCTTGGAGAGACGGCCGGGCGGGACATTGTCCTTGTCGACGACATGATAAGCACGGGCGGCAGCATAGTCAAGGCCGCCGAGTTCCTCGGGAAGCGCGGGTGCGGCCGCATATTCGCGGCGTGCACGCACGCGCTGCTCGTGGGCGGGGCCGGCGCCATGATCGGCGAGGCCGGCGTGGCAAGCATCGTCGGCACCAATACGATCGACGGGTGGGGCGCGCATGACGGGAAAACTGAGGTCGTCGATGTGGCGGGCATCATAGCCGCGTCATTGGAAGACTAAAAGGCAAGCAGAGCAACAGGTTCGCCGTAACCGCCCACCAAGTTGCGGGTGTGATAGTAATGTTCGAGTCGATACGGATTTGTCCGTCATGTCGATAACATCTGCAAGCAGGGGCCAAAAAGTTACAGATCCCAGTTGTTTTTGTAGCTGTCCATGTTTGAAGCTTTGCAACGGAATGAGCCGCGATGGTGTGTGAATATTACCTGATAGGTTGACACGTTCTTTTGTGCTTTAGCGGTTATCTTGCGCGCCGTAATCATTCCCTGGATTACATCACGAGGAACGATGATAAACACCATGTCGCCAGTAAGTCGCACCCTTATCCCGAATACATAATATGTGCCGGGCTGGTTGGCCCTGTCAAACGAATCCTTCCTGATGGTAAACGAGTAGGGCGGCTTGTCCGTGTTGATGGTTTTCACCTGGATATAGAATGTTTGATCATTCCTGGTAGCCACTATGTCGACGCCACGATCCGGCGTTGGCTTGCTAACCTCGAACCCACGAAACAACAACTCGCTTTGAATTCGCGCCTCTCCGGCAGGACCTGTAAATATACCGGAGACTTCGGATTTTGTCTGATCGCCGTTCGGTGAAGACTCTGTCTCGGCTGTTACCTCAGTCCTATGCCCCTTAGGAGATAGGTCAAATTCGTTCTTGCCCGTTTTTTGAAACCTTGCATTCTCTCCCTGCGTTTTGATCTCATGTATTATCATCGATGCAAGTGATGTGTAGGCCTTTGGGTTGGCGGTCTGTATTCTGCCCTTGTCTGTGGCTTCTTTAATGATGTCCTTGACATGCATGGGCCCGCCCACCTCTTTGAGTAGCCGGAATGCTTCCTCCTTATACCCCACGACGGGGCGCGCCCCACGCCGCCTTAATAAACCATAGCGACGCATGCCCCCTTTTTTGGCCCACACGGACCTGCTAGTCAGACGATCGAGGCGTAGTGCCACTGTCCCCTAGGCGGCCTTGGCCCAGATGCCGAGGGAATCCCATGAAGCGCTTGGGTGGCGTTGTACCGTCGTCAGTCGACGCGGTTGCGTCTGATCGACGGGGGCACACTGGGATGAACAGGCAGTTCGCTAGGTAATCTTGCGGTTGCTATAGCGGCGGCTCTAGGTGGCTTCAGTTAGTCCGGGCGAGCTCTGGTTGACTTTGATCGTCAAGAGGCACGCGCGGCCCTCACGCGCCCCCCACAAACGCTGTCACCCGTATGCCTAGAGAAAGCGCAACATGAACACAGCAAAGTCCGTCGCTATAACACCGACAGGGATCAACGGCAACGACGTGTCAGCTGCCCTAGACAGCCGAGTCTCGGTCATCCTGCTTGGCGGTCACCCGTATATGCATAAAACGCCCCGCACCGCCGCCGCCGCATGAGGCTCGTCTTCCTCGGCACGGCCGCGGCCTGCCCCACGCCCAGCCGCGGCCTGGCGTGCACGTGCCTTGCGACCGACGAGGGCGAGATCGTCATGTTCGACGCCGGCGAGGGCGCGCAGATCGCCTACACGAGGGCGGGGCTCGGGTGGAACAAGCCGATGAAGGTGTTCATAACGCACATGCACGGCGACCACTGCCTCGGCATACCGGGGCTTCTCATGACGATGGGCATGCGCGGCAGGACCGAGCCCGTCGAGTTGTTCGGGCCGGCCGGAATCACAGAGTACGTGAGGGCCAACGTCAGGGCCCTCGGCCTCGGCGTGCCGTTCGGACTGACCGTCCGCGAGGTCGGCGAGGGCAGGGATGTGGCGGCCGGCAAGGGGTACAGGATGCACGCCTGCAGGGCAGACCACACGGTGCCCGCCCTGTCGTACCTGTTCGCCGAGGACGGCCGGCCGGGCACGTTCCACCCCGACAGGGCCAAGGAGCTCGGCGTGCCGGAGGGACCCCTCTGGAGCGCGCTGCAGCGCGGGCAAACCGTTGCCGGCGAGGGCGGCCGAGCCGTCAGGCCCGAGGACGTGCTCGGCAGGGGGCGCGCGGGCAGGACTGTCGGATACTCGGGCGACACGCGACCAGCTCGCAGGCTTGCCGAGTTCTTTCGCGGGGCAAGCTGCCTGGTCTTCGACTCTACGTTCGCCGACGACCACGCCGAGCGGGCCGAAGAGACGGGCCACTCGACGGCGTCGGGGGCAGGGCGCCTTGCAAGGGATGCCGGCGTCGAGCACCTGGTGCTGACGCACTTTTCGTCTAGGTACCCCGACGCGGCCGTAATGGTCGCCGAGGCCGGCAAGCTGCACCCGCGCGTGACGGCCGCGCGGGACCTGATGGAGGTCGAGGTGGAGTGGCCAGAGGCGGCATGAACTCGAGGCCCGAAGAGGGCGGCGGAGCCCCGCCGGCGGGGATCGGCGCCGCAACGGCCAAGCGGCTCGCAGAGGCCGAGAAGATCGCCGTGTTCACCGGCGCCGGCGTCTCGACCGAGAGCGGCATACCGACGTTCCGCGGCAAGGACGGCCTGTGGCGCAACTACGACCCGATGGAGCTTGCCACCGTGGGCGCCTTCGAGAGGAACCCGAAGCTGGTCTGGGAGTGGTACGATGACCGCCGCGCAAACATACGCGCCGCCAAGCCGAACGCGGGGCACCGCGCCATCGCATCCCTCGAGGAGACGCACGAGGTCTCGGTCATAACGCAGAACATCGACGGGCTGCACCAGCGCGCGGGCAGCACGGACGTGATCGAGCTGCACGGCAGCATAGTGCGCACGCGGTGCAGCTCGTGCGGGGCGCCCGACGAGTCCGACGACGGCTCGCGCGCGCACCCCGTATTGCCGCCCCCGTGCGCCGCCGGCTGCGGCGGGATCATGCGCCCCGACGTGGTCTGGTTCGGAGAGGCCCTGCCGGCCGGCGCCCTCGAGAGGGCGGCCGAGAAGGCCCGCGCGTGCGATGCAATGATCATAGCCGGCACGTCGCTGGCCGTGGCGCCGGCCAACATGCTGCCCGGCGAGGCAAGGGCCGGCGGGGCCGTCATAGTCAACGTCAACCCCGAGGGCGGGCCCATGTCCCATATGATGGACGCCGAGGTTCGCGGCGGGGCGGCCGCCTCGCTCCCCCGGCTGGCCGCCTTCATCGCCGGGCGCGGCGGGAGGGGGCGCGGCCAAGGCGCGCAGGGCTAGAACCGCAGGCACCACCCCCGCAGGCGGTTCTCAGCGGGGAATGCACATCGCCGGCATCTTTGGCCCGTCGGCGTCCGTGCGCGACAGCGACACAAGCGTTCCGATCGACGCCTCGGCTGCCGCCGCCTTGGCCGTGGCGGCAGGCGCGCCGTCCGCCCCGTCGGCGCCGTCCGCCCCGTCGGCGCCTGCCGGGGCGCGCGGCTGCGAGGTCACGACCGTGGGCGCCTTGGAGGGCAGAGAGCCGCTGCCGCTACCGGCGGCGGCAGGGACGCCGAGTGCGGCCGCCCCGTCGCCTACTGCCCGCGCCGATCCGCACGCGATCGCGCTTGCCGTGGTGCTAGACGCCGAGTGCGGCCGCCCCGTCGCCTACTGCCCGGGTCGCGTTGTCGACCGCCCCGCCCACGGCCCGGGTCGCGTTGTCGACCACTCCGCCGACCGCCCCCTGCGCCTGCGCCCCGATGCTGGACACGTCGGACGCGACCGAGCCGATGATCTCGCCGGGATCGGGGAACAGCGATGCCGTCTGCGGCAGGAAGAGCGCCACGAGGATGGCGACCGCCGCCACGCCGGCGCCGATGATTATCAGTCCCATGCCACCTGCCGGCGGCCGCGAGTATCTAGGGGGCGGGTGAAATCTTTGCGCGCGCAGCTCTAATTTTGTTGAGCTGGCCCGGCGCCAGCCAGTCGATGACCTCTTCGATGCCCGGCGAGCTGACGGTAACGCGGATGGGGCCAAGCGGCGACTCGTCGGCCTCGGCGCACAGCGCGACGCGCCCCGCGGCGGCCGCCTGCTTGTTGAGGTAGAACCACGTGCTGCCTCCCGCCGAACCGCCCTCGCCGCATTCCATGTTCCGCAGCATGCAGCGCAGGTACGCGGCCTGGCTCGACCTGGAGCGGACGGTCTCGGCGATGCGCGAGAGGCATCCTAGGCCGCTCGCCGACGCCTCGGCCCTGCCCGCCCCCGCGCCGGCGGCGGACTCGTCGACCCGCACCGACGCGCCGGGGACGACCTCGGACAGGGCGGCGGCCACCGCCTGCGCATCCTCCGAGGGGCGCACCTCGCACTCTGCCACAACCGAGCAGGGCACGCCCTGGGGGAGAGCAACAGAGGGGGTCATCGCCGGCCGCCGTCTCCCGCCTCTCCGCCCTCGCCTTCGCCGCCGGCCTCCTCGGCCGCCCACCGCGCTATGATCGAGGCGGCGCGGCCGACGAGCGCGTCGATGCCGCCCGAGTTGTTCGACAGCGACTCGTCGGCCATTGCTATCGAGCCGCTTATGCCGATGCCGAGCTCGCGCCGGTCGCGCTCGTCGAACCTGTCCCGGTCGGCAGAGTCGTCGGACCGGCCGCGCCGGCCCAGGAACCCGAACCGCGTCTCGGCCGACGCATGCACGGACAGTATGCGGACGCGGCCGAGCGACCTAAAGTGGTCGATCTCGGCGTTTGAGCGTATGCCGTCGACGACCACCGTGTGGCCCGGCGGGGCCGCCTCGACGCTCGGGCCGACCAGCCTAGCGATCGCGCCGGGGCCGCCGCTCTCGCGCAGCTCGACCATCAGGGAGCCGAGGTTGGCCGCGGTCGGCTCTAGGCCCCTCCTGCCAGCCTCGGCCCGCACCGCATCGCCCATGTTGACAAGCGTGTGGCCGCCGAGCCTGCGCAGGCCGCCGGCGATCGTCGACTTGCCGGCGCCCGGCATGCCGGTCAGGCACACGATCAGCCTGTCCCCCGCGCCCACGCCGCGCCGCCCCGCACGGTTTCTATCAACCTAGCGGAGACTTTATAACATAGGGGCCGGGTTTATCGGCAACGATGAGGGCCTTCGTGTGCGTGGACGTGACCGATGCGGCCGTCCTGGCGGCAGTCGGCAGGGCGCAGCAGCGGCTGCGCGACGAGGCCGGCGCGCGGCCCGTGGGGCCGGCCCCGATCCACTTTACCCTCGCCTTCCTCGGCGACGTGCCGGACGAGGGGGAGGGAGGAGGGGGGAGGATAGCAGCGGCCCTCGCCTCGATCAGGTTCAAGGCGTTCAGCGCCGCGGTCGTCGGCGTCGGCGCGTTCCCGAGCGCCCGCAGGCCGCGGGCGGTATGGGTCGGCGCCGATGCCGAGGAGGGCGGCAGGGGGCTGGCCGAACTGGCCGCGTCCGTCGCCGGCGCGCTAGGGCCGCTCGGTCCCGCGGCCGGCAAGGCCGGGGGAGGGGGCGGCAGGCCGTTCAGGCCGCATGCCACCATATGCCGCATGGCCGGGGCCCGGGAGGGCGCGCAGGAAAAGGCCGCCGCGGCAGGGCCGATCATCGAGTCGCTAAGATCCGAGCGGTTCGGCACGCAGCGCGTCGGCTCGTTCAAGCTAAAGAAGAGCGTCCTAGCGCCGGGCGGCGCCGTCCACACCGACGTCTCCGAGGTGGTGGCCTCACCATGAACAAGTCGAGCGTGGCCGGCGTCGCGCGCAGGGCCCTCGGCAAGGCCTCGCCGTCGGCCAAGGAGCAGCGCATCATGGACGACGTGGCAAGCTCGGCGCTAGACCTGATACGAAACAAGGCCAAGATGTATCCGGATATAGTAGACGTCGAGCTCGGCGGTTCGTACATCAAGGGCACGTGGATACCCGGCGCCGATGCGGACATCGACGTGTTCATCCGGTTCAAGGAGGAGACGGGGTCAGAGGCGTTCGCCGACACGGCCCTCGTAATCGGCGGCGAGGCCCTCTCCGACTATGATCCGTACACGCGATTCTCCGAGCACCCGTACGTCGAGTGCAGGGTCCGCGGAATCAGGGTCAACGCGGTCCCCTGCTACGCCGTCCCAAGGGGCAAGTGGAAGAGCGCGGCGGACCGCTCGCACTACCACACCGAGTTCATGCGCGAAAGGCTCACGTCGGCGACCAGAAAGGGCGCGAGGCTCCTAAAGCTGCTCCTCAAGAGCAACAGGCTGTACGGCGCGCAGATAGCCATGCAGGGGCTGAGCGGGTACGCGGCCGAGTCGCTCGTCCTGCACTACAACGGCTTTGAGGAGACGGTCCGCGCGCTCGCCGGCGTAGAGCCCGGGCAGGTCATCGGAACGGCGTCGAAAAAGTTCGACACCCCCATCGCGATAGCCGACCCGATAGACCCCGCGCGCAACCTCGCCGCGTCGGCGTCCGTCGAGAACATCGGCAGGCTCGTCCTGCTGTGCAGGTCGTTCCTGAGGGCGCCGGCCGTCTCGTACTTTGCCCCGCCCGAGCCGAAGCGCAACGACGCCCTCATCGGCAACTGCGTGGCCGTCTCGTTCAGCTACTCGGAGCGCAGCCCCGACGTCGTGTGGGGGCAGCTAAAGTCGGCCGCGCGGGCCGTGGCCGAGCAGCTCGGCAGGGCCGGGTTCCAGGTCGTCCGGTACGACGCGCACACGGACGAGGCCGGCGCGGCCGAGCTGCTGTTCATGCTAGGCGCCACGACCATACCCGAGTACCACCTCAGGGAGGGGCCGTGGTTCTTCAGCACGCCCGAGGCCGAGCAGTTCGTCGGCAAGAACGTGAGGGACTCGCCGTTCATGTGGATAGGCCCGAACGCGCGCATCAGGGTCATGGAGAGGCGCCGGCACCCCGGCGTCGCCTCGTTCCTCGAGGACCTGCTCGGGAGGCTCGTCGACGAGTCCGGCGTGCCGTCCGGCCTCGCCCCCGACCTCAGGGCCGGCTTTGAGATCACCGTCGGCGGGCGCGGCACGTCAAAGGCGGTCAAGAGGCAGCTGATGGAGCTGATCTCTACCGATGCGGCGGTATTTCCGCCGGGCTGACGAGCTGCGGGGGCCCCCGTACTCGGGGCTCGTCGCGTACCCGGGGCGCGCCGGCGGCCGCGGCGCTGCCCGGCGCGTAGTCGAGCAGCGCCTGGCAGAGATGGAGAGGCTCGGCATTACTGGGGTGTCGTTCGAGGGGCCGACCGAGATATGCGGCGTGCGGCTTCTCGGCAGGGGCCACACCGGTATAGTCGTGCTCGCCTCGCGCGGGCGCGGCAGGGCCGCGGCCGCCCTCAAGATGCGGCGCACCGACTCGCCGCGCGCTTCCATGGCGCGGGAGGCGCGCCTGCTCGCCGCGGCCAACGAGGCGGGGGCCGGGCCGCTCCTGTTCGGGCACACGCGCAACCTGCTGGCCATGGAGCACCTCGACGGGACGACGATCGAGCGGTGGATCGGCGGCGGGGTCGAAGAGGCCGAGGCCAAGGCCGTCGCGCGTATGGTCCTCGAGGACTGCTACCGCCTGGACGAGCGCGGCCTGGACCACGGCGAGCTTAGCAACATAGCGCGGCACGTCGTCGTCGCGCCTAGGCGGCGCGGCGGGCGGGGAAGGGGCGGCATCGACGCATGCATTGTCGACTTTGAGGGCGCAAGCGACGGCAGGCGCGCTTCCAACGTGACGTCGGCCGCCCAGAGCATGTTCATCGGCTCGGCAGTGGCTAGGGGAATGGCCAGGGCCTACGCCGTCCCCCCAAGGGACGAGATCATCGGGGCGCTCCGGGCGTACAAGCGCGAGGGGGGGCCGGACAGCTTTGGCAGGCTGCTCGGCCTGCTCGGCCTGCTATGAAGCGCGCCGGCGGGGGCGGGGCCCCCGAAGAGGAAGGGGCGGCGGGGCGGACCGTAGATGCAGAGGCCATCGACCACCTCTGCATGGACCCAAGGCTCGAGGCCGTCATCAGGGAGGTCGGCGAGTACGCAATCGAGCCGCCCGGCGACAGGTACGAGTCGCTCGTCGAGCTGATCATCACGCAGCAGCTCTCCGGCAAGGCGGCCGGCGCCATCACGGCCCGGCTCAGGGCCGCGTACGGCGGCGCGCTCCCCTCGCCGGCCGACATTCTGGCCGCCTCCGACGAGGACCTCAGGGCCACGGGAATGTCGAGGATGAAGGCGTCGTACCTAAGGGACCTGGCCGAGAGGGTCGCATCCGGGCGGCTCCGGCTCGGCGAGCTCGACGGCCTGTCCGACGAGGAGGCCATCGCGAGGCTCTCCGAGGTCAGGGGGGTCGGCAGGTGGACTGCCGAGATATTCCTGATATTCACGATGGGCCGGCTCGACGTGCTGCCCGCCGGCGACCTGTGGTTCAGGAAGGGGATCAAGGAGGCGTACTCGACGCGGCTCATACCAAACGAGGAAGAGGCGGCGCGCATTGCGGAGCGGTGGAGGCCGTACAGGTCGGTCGCGGCGTGGTACCTGTGGAAGTACCAGCCCGGCTTTGACAAGGTGTGACCGCGCAGGCGGGAGGGCGTGCCCTAGCAGCTGTTATAGAGAGCCGCGCGGCCCGGGCCGCGTGCAGCGGCAGGGGCGCGGCGGAGGCGCAGGGGCTCTGGCAAAAAAGGAGGCCGGCAGGGGGCGCGGGAACGCAAGGTCTCCGTTCGGCGGCAAGGAGGCCGGCAGGAAGCGCAAGGCATCGCCGGGCGCTGCGGCGGCAAGGGCGGCGAAGGCCAAGCCGAAGGCCGGGCGCAAGGCATCGCCGGGCGCTGCGGCGGCGAAGGCCAAGCCGAAGGCCGGGCGCAAGGCATCGCCGGGCGCTGCGGCGGCGAAGGCCAAGCCGAAGGCCGGGCGCAAGGCATCGCCGGGCGCTGCGGCGGCGAAGGCCAAGCCGAAGGCCGGGCGCAAGGCATCGCCGGGCGCTGCGGCGGCGAAGGCCAAGCCGAAGGCCGGGCGCAAGGCATCGCCGGGCGCAAGGCAGGGCGGGAGACGCGGCGGAAAGGCCCCCGGCAGGACAGCAGGGGCGGCCGGCAGGGGGCGCAAGCCAAAGCGCCCGGACAGGCTGCCGATCCGCACCGAGATCATCGACCACCTGTGCACCGACCCAAGGCTAGAGGCGGCCGTCCGAGAGGTCGGCGAGTACGACATCAGGCTCGACTCGGACAAGTACGAGTCGCTCGTGCAGGCGATCATCACGCAGCAGCTCTCCGGCAAGGCGTCCGGCGCCATCACGGCCCGGCTCAAGGCAATGTACGGCGGCGCGCTTCCCTCCCCGGCCGACGTCCTGGCCACCTCCGACGAGGACCTCAGGGCGGCCGGCCTGTCTCGCGGCAAGGTCTCGTACATCAAGGGCATCTCGGAGCTCGTCGAGTCCGGCGGCCTGGACCTGGACTCGCTCGAGAATATGTCCGACGACGACGTCGTTGCGACGCTCACCGCGGTGAAGGGGATCGGCAGGTGGACGGCCGAGATGTTCCTCATATTCACGCTAGGCCGGCTCGACGTCCTGCCCGTCGGCGACCTGGGCCTCCGCAAGGGAATCAAGATGGTGTACTCGACCAGGACGCTTCCGACAGCGGCCGAGGCGACGCGCATTGCCGAGCGGTGGAGGCCGTACAGGACCGTCGCGACCTGGTACCTGTGGAAGTACCAGCACATGCTCGACAGGTGAGCGGGGGCCGCGCCGGCGCGGCGCGCGCAGCCCTAGCGGCCGCCGCCGCCCCCGCCGGAAGCGCGCCCTCCGCCCGCGACGAGGTCGTACAGGCCGTACTTTTGCTGCAGGGCGGCCCGGCGGCGGGCGATGGACGGCCCCTGCGGGGAACCTCCGCCCTCGTCGCCGGCGCCCGCCATGAGCATGGCTATGTCGTAGCAGTGCAGGCGTAGGCGGAGGCTGTTGATGCGGTCAAGCGGCTTGTGGTGCATTACGTCGTTTCGCAGCGACAGGATGATTCTCATCTTGTGCTGGAAGACCGGCTTGTCGTGGAACACGGGCCCAAAGACCTCCCGCCAGTTGTCGCGGCGCGCGATAATCTTCTCGTACGCGTCGAACCCGAGATAGTCCGCCTCTGCATGGTCCGGCTTGCCGAGGACCCTGTTGAGGGTCCTTGTCGACGCATGCCGCGCGGCGGCGCTCTGCCTCAGGGCTGCCGGCACGCGCGACTCCCACCAGTCGCCGTGGGCCGCGGAGAGCCGGGCTACTACGAACTCCCTGATCGACTTTTCAAACCGCGCGACCACCGCCGCATCGTCCATGCGGCGGCGGAGGACGGCCGGCCTTTAAGTGCACAATGGAGGCGCGGGAGGCGTATCCCGGGAGCGCCGGCACGGGGGCCGCAGGGGCGGGCAGGGGGCCGCAGGGGCGGGCAGGGGGCCAGGGCAGCCCCGAACGGGCGGGCCCGAAGAGCGGGTGCCGGGTTTCGTCCCCGGCAGGCAGCCGCTGCCGCTACTGCGACTAGCGGCCGTCCGCGCCGCCGTCCTCGTCGGCCGACTCTCTGACCTTTTTCATGACGCAGTATTTCTTGAGGCGGTTGCGTAGTCCCATGCGGCCCGGCGGCGGCGGCCCGATATAAGCGTATTCGGCCCCCGCGGACGGCTGTTGATAATGGTGGGACCGGCAGGATTTGAACCTGCGACCTCTAGCACCCCAGGCTAGCATCATAACCAAGCTAGACGACGGCCCCGCGGACGGGGCAAACCGGGGCAAATTATTAAACCGTTAGGTTGGCGGCTGCGCATGGACGGCGGCGGAGGCGGCATCGCAACGTGCTCGGTATGCGGCAGGATATCGGCGTCCGGCGGCGACCACCTGGACTGCGCCGAGATGCGGCGCGCCAGGCTCGAGGACGAAAGGATCGGGGCGGCCGCGCGCAACGAGCTGTTTGGCCCGGACGGCGGAAGCCGTGCAGACGGGGCGGATCTTGCCGTCGAGATGCGGGCCGTGCTGGACCACATCGGCGGCGGCGAAGGCGGGGCAGGCGCGGGGCAGGCGCCTGCGCGGCGCCCTAGCGCTCCTGAACGGTCGGCCTGACGAGGACCTCGTTGACGCTTACGTGGTCGGGCTGCTCGACTGCGTACAGGACGGCGCGCGCAATGTCGTCTGCCTGCAGGGCGGCCATCTTCTTGGCCCCCTCCACAAACGCATGGAGCGACTCGTCCGTGATCGTGTCGGTCAGGTCGGTGGCGACCACGCCGGGCTCGATCGACGTGACCCTGACCCCTGAGCGCGCGCTCAGCTCTTGGCGCAGGCCCTCGGTAAAGGCGGTGACCGCGTGCTTGGTCGCGCAGTACACGCTGCCGGCCGGAAAGACGATCCTGCCGGCGACCGACGACATGTTGACGATGTGGCCCGAGCCGCGCTCGCGCATGTGCCCGACGACGGCGGCCGTGCAGTGCAGCACCCCCTTTACGTTGACGTCGATCATCCTGTCCCACTCGTCCACCTTGAGGTTCTTGACAAAGCTCAGCGGCATGATGCCGGCGTTGTTGACCAGTATGTCGATGCGGCCCCACTTGTCGAGCGCCGCGGCCGCAAAGGCGTCGCACTGGGCCCTGTCGGCCACGTCGAGCCTGCACGCGATGGCCTCGCCGCCTGCCGACTCGATCTCGGACACGAGGGACTCTAGGAGGTCGGTGCGCCGCGCCCCGGCGGCCACCCTTGCGCCGGCGCGCGCCAGGGACGCGGCCGTGGCCCTGCCGATGCCGCCGCTTGCACCCGTCACAAGGGCAACCTTGCCTTCCAGCACGGCGCGGCCCCCCGCCGGCCGTGTAAAAACCCTCCGGGCCGGCCCCTGGCCTCCCAACCTTTTATTATACGACCCTTCCTAACGGAGGGCCGTGAAGACCGAAAAGTGCGCCTACTGCGGCGACATGACGGACATGCCGTTTGAGTGCAGCTATTGCAGGGATCCGTTCTGCGCCGAGCACCGGCTTCCCGAGGAGCACCGGTGCGTAAAGCTCACCCAGATCAGGTCCAGCAAGTTCGGGCAGAGGGGCGTCATCAGGGACGGCAACAGGGGCAGGCCCAGCCTGCTGCGGAGAATGTTCGGGCGGGGCGGCTGAGCCGGGGGCCGGACAGGGCCGTCAGTACTCCTGCTTGGAGGGGTCCAGCCAGACGCGCCGGGCCTGGTAGAAGAGGGCCGCCGCCAGGGCAAGCAGCACTATGGACGTGAGCCAGTGCGCCGTAATCATGGTCACGTACGCGACGGCAAAGCCTGCCGAGGCGAGGCCCTGCGCGAAGAGCTTTGCCCACGACGGGAACCGGATGATCCTGTACGCCACCTCGACGGCGAGCAGGCCCGCCGCGGGGTACACCGTGAGCAGCAGAAAGTCGATGACATCTACGTCAAGATGCGACATGCAGGCGCGCCTCCCTGTACGGCCCCGCTAGCCGCGGTCCGTGCCGACCCGCGCGGCCGCCCCCTGCGAGACGAGGGCCGCCGCATTCTCGAGCGGAATGGTCGCCACGTCCTCCGCCGAGTACGGGCCGTACCGCGCCATGTCGGCGCCGGTCATCTCGTCGACCGGCTTGAGCATCCTGACCATGACCAGCCCCGTCCTGTGCGCGGCCGTGACGGACTCGAGGAGCCGCGGGCGGCCCGAGACAATGCCGTCAAGGACAAGCGAGCGCCTCTCGTCCATGTCCGTGCCGGGGTAGAGGATGTACTTTTCCTCGTCGAGCAGGTTGCCGGGGCCGGGGGGCGGGGCGGGACCCTGGGGGGGCGGGGCGTCCTGCTCGCCCGCCAGAGCGCCGTCGGGGGGCGAAAAGTCGGCGGGCGGGCCGGGGGCGGGGGCCTCTTCGCCGGCCGGGGGCGGGGCGCCCCGGCGCGGACGGCCGCGCCGGCCGGCCGCCTTCTCTAGGCGCATCTCGAGCAGCAGCGAGAGCATGAGCGTGGCCCTGGACGTGACGGCCCTCTTCACGGCCGCCTCTGCGCCGTCGTACCGCTCGTGCTTGAGGCGGCCGAGGTACTCGGACGCGGCCCTGTAGAAGTCGGGGTCCATCTCCTGTATGACGTCGTCGCGCGCCTCGCGCAGCGCCGCCTCGTAGAGCATGCCCAGGCTGACATCGGTCGTCTCCACGGCCGCCAATCCTTAAATCCTAGGTATTTATCTTGCCGCCGTATAGTTGCCATACAGGGTAAGCCACGGGAAGGCGCTAGAGCTGCGCTACTCGGCAGATGAGGTCTTCTCCAAGATACAGCACGAGGGCATAAAGTTCGTCGACCTCCAGTTCACGGGGCTGACCGGCCGGTTCCACCACACGACCATCTCGGCCGACACGTTCACGCCCGAGCAGATGACCGACGGCCTGCCAAAGCTCGACGGCTCGTCGATCGTCGGCTTTACGAACATCGACGACTCGGACCTGGTCCTCAAGCCGGACCCGAACACGTTCGCCGTCGTCCCCTGGTACTCGGAGAACAAGACGGCCAGGCTCCTGTGCGACGTGTACTGGGGCGCCGGCAGGGGCAGGCTCAACCGCGACCCGAGGGGCATAGCGCAAAAGGCCGAAGAGTCCGTCAAGGCCGCCGGGTTCGACTTTAGCGCGTGGGGCCCCGAGGTCGAGTTCTTCGTCTTCGACAAGGTCCACTGGGACGTCCTGACGCCGTACAAGGGGCAGTCGTACTCGATCGAGTCCGAGGAGGCGCCGTGGAGCCAGGAGGGGACGGGGTACCCCATGGGCCTGCAGGAGGGGTACTATCCGAGCACGCCGTCGGACACGCTCACGCCGTTCCGCAACGAGTGCGTCAACGTCCTCAACGAGTCCTTTGGCATACTGTGCGACAACCACCACCACGAGGTGGCCACCGCCGGCCAGTGCGAGATAGACATCAGGTACGACTACCTCACCAACGCGGCCGACGCGACGCAGTCGTACAAGTTCGTCATACGGAACATCGCCAAGAAGTACGGCAAGATCGCCACGATGATGCCAAAGCCGATCTCGATGGACTCTGGCTCTGGGATGCACACCAACGTGAGCCTGTGGAAGAAGAAGAAGAACATCTTCTTCGACCCCGAGGGCGACATGGAGCTGAGCCAGACCGGCAGGTACTTTTGCGGCGGCATCCTGTCGCACGCAAAGGCGCTGTGCGCGATAACCAACCCGACGACAAACTCGTACCACAGGCTCGTCCCCGGCTACGAGGCGCCCGTGTACGTGGCGTGGAGCGGCAGCAACCGCTCGGCCATAGTCAGGGTGCCCCGGCACTTCAAGGGCGAGGGGTACGCGGCGCTCAAGCGCCTCGAGTTCAGGGCGCCGGACCCGTCGGCCAACCCGTACCTGGTGTTCTCGTCGGTGCTGGCAGCGGGGCTCGACGGCGTCAAGAGGAAGGTCGACCCCGGAGACCAGGTCAAGGAGGACATATTCAAGATGACAAAGTCCGAGAGGTCAAAGAGGAACATCGGCGTCCTGCCGGCCAACCTGGGCGAGGCCCTCGATGCGCTGGAGAGCGACCGCAAGTTCCTCGCGTCCATATTCCCGGACGACGTCGTCGACAAGCTCATCGAGCTCGAGCGGCGCGACCAGCGCGAGATCTCGATCAGGCCCCACCCGCACGAGTTCTACCTGTACTTTGACGTGTAGTCGGCGGCGGCGGCCGCCGGGCGGCGGGGGCATTAGTGCGCCTGCGATACGGCCCGCCCTGCGGCGGCCCAGAGTCCTCGGGGCGTCCCAGCGAGAGTAGGCCCAAGTCTTGGGGCGCTGCGAGCGCCGTGCTGCCTGCCGGCAAGGCTCGGCAGGGCGGCGCGCGGCCGCGCTTAGCCCCGTCGCGCCTGCGGGCCGGTCCGCGGCGGCCGCCGCATTGCGCGGGTTGGCGGCTTTGGCGCGGCGGCGGCCGGGTGCGGCCTAGATGACGGTTGTTAGGGACAGGGCGGCCGAGTTGGGGTAGTCCGGCGCCGGCGGGCGGCCGGGTGCGGCCTAGATGACGGCCCCGAAGCGGTTGGTCAGGAGCAGGATCAGGAACAGCGAGGCGGCGAGCAGCCCGAACCCCGCCCCCATGTACACGCCCCTGCGCTCGTTGAGCGTTACGCCCTTGTAGACCAGGATTGCGCCGGCGAGCCCCAGCGACAGGACCAGCGTGCCGGCCACCACCCCCTCAAAGCTCGCCCCCGTGATCACGGGGTAGAAGAACCCCGACAGGAGGACAAAGAGGACCGCCAGATAGACGTACTTGCCGCCGCCGATGAGCTTTGAGGCAATCTGTTCCGTGTTCATTAGAGTCCCCCCGGCGAGCCGGCTAGCAAACGTGGGATGGTAAAGGGTGTCATGCGCGGGCGCTCACATGTCCATGTCGCCCATGCCACCCATTCCGCCCATGCCGCCGCCCATGCCACCCATTCCGCCCATGCCGCCTCCGGGCCCGCCCCCTTCGCCTCCAGGGGGGCCCGACGACTTGGCGGTGGCCACGACATCGTCGATCCTAAGTATCATGCAGGCCGCCTCCGCCGCGGCCGAGACGATCTGCGTCTTTACCGCGAGCGGCTCGATAATGTCGCTCGTCTTCATGTTGGCCGTCTTCGCCTTCATGACGTCGATGCCGGTCCACTTTTCGCCCTTTAGCTGCCTTGACCGCAGGGCCGTAATGGTGTCGATTGGATCCATGCCGGCGTTCTCGGCCAGCGTGAGGGGTATGGACTCTAGCGAGTCGGCAAACTTTTCGGCCGCCAGCTGCTCGCGGCCGACCAGCGACTTTGACCACGCGCGTATCTTGGACGCCGCGTACGTCTCGGGCGCGCCGCCGCCTGCCACCACGGACGGCATCTCCATGACGTCCTTTACGACCATGATGGCGTCGTGGACGGACCGCTCGACCTCGTCGACCACGCGCTGCGAGCCGCCGCGCAGCAGGAGCGTCACCGACTTGGGGTGGCGGCAGCCCTCGACGAACACCCAGCGATCCTCCTCGATCTTGCGCTCCTCGACGGTCTCGGCCGAGCCCAGATCCCTCTCGTAGAGGTCGTCGATGTTGGTTACAATGCGCGCATCCGTGGCGCGGGCCAGCTTTGTCAGGTCGCTCTCCTTTATCCGCCTGACGGCCAGCACGCCGGCCTTGGAGAGATAGTGCTGGGCCATGTCGTCGATTCCCTTTTGGCACAGCACCACGTTGGCCCCCGCGCCGATCAGCTTGTCGACCATCTCCTTGAGGATGCGGTTCTCCTCGTCCAGGAACGACTTGAGCTGCTGCGGGTTCGAGATGTTGATCTTTGCGTCCGTCTCGGTCTTGCTGATCTCGAGCGCCGCGTTGACGAGGGCAATCTTGGCCCCGGACACCTTCTTGGGCATCCCGCCGTGGACGACTTCCTTGTCCAGGACAATCCCCTTGACGAGGCGCGAGTCCTTGATCGAGCCGCCCGGCTTTTTCTCGACCTTTATGTCGTCGTCGTCGACCTCGTACGTGTCGCCGTCCCTCTCGGCGACGGCAGAGACGGACTGGACGACCAAGTCGGACAGGGCATCCGAGTCCTTGCGGACGAGCTTTGTCTGCAGCGACGTCTTTGCCACCTTTGAGAGCATGGCCTGGTCGCCGGCCGAGACGGCATCGGCGATCTCCCTGAGGTAGCTCTCGGCCATGCGGGCCGCCTTGCGGTAGCCGTCGACGATGATGGTCGGGTGAACGTCCTGCGTGATGAGCGACTCGGCGTTCTCCAGCAGGGAGCCCGCCAGCACGACCGCCGAGGTCGTCCCGTCGCCGACCTCGTTGTCCGTCGTCTTTGATATCTCGACGAGCATCTTGGCCGCAGGGTGCTGCACGTCGATCTCCTTGAGGATCGTCGCGCCGTCGTTGGTGATCGTGACGTCGCCGAGCGAGTCGACGAGCATCTTGTCCATGCCGCGCGGGCCTAGGCTGGAGTGGACGATCTCGGCGACGACCTTCGAGGCGGCGATGTTGTTCTTCTGGGCGTCGCGGCCCTTGGTCTCGGTCGAGCCCTCCTTGAGTAGGACTACGGGCATGGTTCCCTTTGACGAGGCCTGTACGTGGCTCACGGGCGGGCCGCTTTCGGGGCCACATATAAGGTATCCGAATTGCGCAATTTCGGGCCGTCGGGGCGGTTCGGCGCCCGTGCGCAGGCGTGGGGGGGGCGCCCGTGCGCAGGCGTGGGGGGGTTCGTTGGGGGGGGGCGTGCGCAGGCGTGGGGGGGTTCGGCGTCTGGGGGGGGGGGCAGGGGCGCCAGGTCACGCGTCGGTGTCGGGAGGGGCGACGGGGGCAGGCACCCGGCCCCGCAAAGGGGGCAGGGGCGCCAGGTCACGCGTCGATGTCGGGAGGGGGCGGCCGCCGGCCCGGCCCGGCCCTGCCAGCCGTGCCGTCCGGCACCTCTGCTTCCAGCACCCCCTTGTGTGCGGCGCCGCTACCGCCGGCCCCTCCCCGCGGAGGGCAGGACAGGGCCGCAGGCCCCACGCCGTAGCTGGGGCGAGGGGGGCGGCCACCCACCCTAGACGTTTTAAATGGGGATGGATGCGCAGGGGCTGCATGGCAGACAAGTACGTGACCACTCCTAGGGAAATGTACCGGCAGGTCTTTGACGATCTGCAACGGCACCACAGGTGGTTCCAGAATGCGATACCGCTCATAGCAAGCGAGAACATACCGAGTCCCGCAGTGCGCGAGGCCCTCGCATCGGACTTTGGCAACCGGTACGCCGAGGGCTGGCCCGGCGAGCGCGTCTACGCCGGATGCACCTACATCGACAAGGTCGAGGTCATGTGCGCCAAGATCGCGCGGACGCTGTTCAGGGCCCAGTTTGCCGACGTCAGGCCGATCTCGGGCGTAGTGGCCAACCTGGCCGTCTACTCGGCGTTTTCAAAGCCGGGCGACACGATGCTGGCCCCGTCCATACCGGCCGGCGGGCACATATCCCACGGCAAGAGGGAGCACTCGGGGACGGCCGGCCTGGTCCACGGCCTCGACATCGAGTTCTTCCCGTTCGATCCGATGGAGATGAACATAGACGTGGATGCGACCAAGAAGAAGGTGCGCCAGCTAAAGGGCTCGAAAAGGCCCAAGATTGCGATGTTCGGCGGGTCGCTGTTCCTGTTCCCCCATCCGGTCAAGGAGCTGTCCGAGTTCCTCAAGGGTTACGGCATGCACGTCAACTACGACGGGGCCCATGTGGCGGGGCTGATCGCCGGCGGAATGTTCCAGGATCCCCTGCGCGAGGGGGCAGACACGTTCACGGCCAGCACCCACAAGACCCTGTTCGGGCCGCAGGGCGGAATGGTCCTAGGCCGCAAGGAGCATGCCGATCCGATCAAAAAGGCCGTCTTCCCCGGCCTGACAAGCAGCCACCACATACACCACATGGCCGCAAAGGCCATCGCGTACGCGGAGGCGCTCAAGTTCGCAGAGCCGTACGCCAAGCAGGTCGTTGCCAACGCCAAGGCGCTCGCGGAGGCGCTCAGCGAAGAGGGCTTCAAGGTGCTCGGTGAGTCCAACGGGTTTACAAAGTCGCACCAGGTGGCGGTCGACGTCCTCAAGTACTCGGACGGCGGCAAGGTCGAGAAGGCCCTCGAAATGGCCAACATCATAGTCAACAGGCAGCTCATACCCGGCGACATCAAGGCTGGCAGGCACTACCTGCACCCGGGCGGCATCCGCCTGGGCGTGGCCGAGGTCACTAGGCTCGGCATGAAGGGCGACGAGATGAAGAGGATTGCCGAGCTCATCAGGCAGGTCGTCATAGACCGGGTGGATCCTAAGGACAACAGGATCAGGGCCAAGACGCTCAGGCGCGACTTCCAGACAGTCTACTACTGCTTTGACCGCGCGACGCCGGCGTACAAGTACCTCCGGCTCAGGTAGCCCCCGGCGCGACGGCCGCCAAGGGCAGCGCCCGACGATCATCCTCCCCAAGCTTCGCCGCCCGTTGGCACCGCCTACTCCGCATAGTCCGTGAGCAACGCCTGGTCGCCGCCCCCCTTGCCGAACACCAGTTCGATCTCGTCGGCCAGGGCGTGGATGCGCCCGTGGTTGTACTTGCCGACTTCGTACTGCTCGACAAGGCGCTTGGCCGGCCCCAGGTACTTTTCGACCGAGGCCCTCGTAATGGTCTGTATGATCTCGTGGCCGCATTTGCAGCGGCCCTTGAGGGGCGGCCGCCGGTAGGACGTGTTGCAGGCGGTGCACCGCAGCTGCTGCCGCGCGTACGACCGCAGGTTGCCCATGATGTCGGGCACTAGGTGCGAGGAGATCACGTTCGTGACTATCACGGTCGTGTCGACGGCGCGTATCAGGTCGGCGTTGCGTATCTGCATGTCGAGCTTGTCGAGCATTGAGCCGACCGTCGAGTAGGCGCTGCGCGAGTTCGACGAGGCCAGCTGCGACGTCGCGTGCGTGTAGTGGTAGTTGCGGAACTGCTCGGGCGAGTCGAGGCGGGACCGGATGATCTCGATGCAGTCTATGTCGGACGCCTTTGGTAGGCCGAGCGTGGCCTCGAAGAACCTTGCGGGAAAGGCGCGCATGACCTCGAGGTTGTGCGCCTGCGGCTGCGACTCGTGAGGCAGGACAAGCGGCTGTATGAGCAGCGGCGCGTCCATGAGCCCGCCGATCCTGTCGGACAGGTAGTCGCGCGAGAAGTTGAGCAGGACGTCCATGAGGAGCATTACAGAGTCGGCGTCGCCGTCGGCGTCGCGCCGCTTGGCCGAGTGCCAGTTCGGCGTCCCAAAGCACACCTGCATGCCCGTCCGGCCGATTATCCTGGCCACCACGCCGACCGAGGTGTGCGGCGCAAGTCCGACGACAAGGTGGCCCACCAGGCCGTCGGCGTCCTTGACGTTGTAGTAGCGCGGCCTGCCGTAGAGCCGCTCAAGCTCGTCGTCTATGTACCTGCACGCCTTGACAAGGTACGAGGCGCCCTCCTCGGGGATGACTATATCCTGCATCATAATCTCGACGGTCTGGTCGTCTCGCTCGAGTGGAAGGCCGTCTACGTCGCGCTCGTACCCGAGCTCCCTGAGCCGGGCCACGCTCGTGCCTATCCACGACGGCCTGAAGTGGGTCAGTGGCGAGTTGGTCGCGTCGAACCGAACCGTCCCGTCCTTGAAGACGGTTAGTCCGCAGCTCTGCCGGATCAGCCCCTTCTCGAGCGGCTCGGCGGCGCGGTCGTGGCTGATCAGCTCGTTGACCCCCTTGAGGGGGGTGTGCGCCCGAACGCGGGCCTGTTCCTGGGCCGCCGCGAGCATCTTCTTAAGCGGAACGGGCTTGTACGAGTATGCGGCAACCTTCCTGCCGCACGTATCGCACTCGGCGCCGTCCACGCTGGTGCGGCACTTGGAGCAGGTGCGCTCTAGCGATGTCTTCTCTCCGCATGCGGCGCACCGGATGCCGAGGGACAGCTCTCCGCATGCGGCGCACTTCCGGTTCGATATGTTCGTGAAGAAGGACGGCTCGTCGGCCGCCTTGATCAGGTCGCGCTGCGGCCCGCCCTTTGACGAGACGGGAAACAGGCAGTGTACGGGAGGGTTCATGCTGCGCGCTGCCGCCTTTTCGGGGCGGCCAATCCTGACCCCCAGCGCGGTCGAGAATTTCGGCCGTATCTCGACCCCGGACGATGCGGTGATCGCTGCCGGGACGGTCGGTCGGGCCCCGTCGCCAGAGCCCAGATCCGGCCGCTTTTCATAGAGCAGTACGTTGAACAGGACGGCCTCGTCGCCGGACAGGACGGCCTCGTCGCCGTCGAGCCGATGGGGCACGCCAAGGCTCTCAAGGACGGGCTTGCACGTGGCAGCGTCAAGGCGCAGCTCGGCCGCGGCCGCATCGCCGCCGCCTCCGCCGTCCCCGTGCAGCACGCCCTCCAGCAACGCAGCCAGGTCGTCGATTGTGATCTGATCCCAGTAGTGTAGGTAGCGCGGGTGCAGCGGCACGCCAGCGTCCCGGGCAAGGCGCAACGACTCGGCAAGCGACGGGGGCTTTTCGAGGAAGCGGCCCAGGGCGGCGCGCGCCTCGTACCCGCCCTCCTTTATTCGGGCAGCCAGCTCCGCCTCCCAGTACTCCTCGACGTACCCGGACGGCACAAGCGGCGCGTTGTTCTCGAGAAAGTCGCCGAACGAGACGAGGGCGTCGCCGAGGTGGATCACCTCCTTGATCTTCCCCTTGAGGCGGGCGGCGTGCGCCGCGTCGCGGACCCGAACGACATCGCCGCCGGCGAGCATCACCGTCGGCGGCTCGATCGAGTCGACCAGCGCCACGGTGGCGCCCTTTCCCGGCATGTCGATCTTGACCTGCGTGCCGACCGTTATCGTGTGCTCGAGGATCTCGGCGACCGCCGGATGGAACCCGACCGCCGCAAACCCCGTGTTGCATGCCCTGCCGTACCGCAGCCGGAAGCCGCCCAGCCGTCCCGGCGTGGACAGCACCGACCGGCCAATGATCACCTCGCGCATGCGCTTGGCCGCCGCGCCCTCCTCGTCGTCGCCCGTCTGGTCTGCGCCGTGCAGGTCCGCCAGCCACTCCCAGCCCTCGAGCTTGTACATGTCGATGCGCTTGAGGAGTTTTTTGGACCTGCCGATGAGCCCGTCGTTGAGGACGCGCAGCGCCCCGCCGCGCACCCGATCCGTCTTGATCCGCCGCATGCCTTTGTGGTTTACCACCTCGACGGGATCCGTGTCGACCCCGTCGAGCTCCACGGGCAGGTTCGATATGACCTTGACTATATCCTCGTCCTTGACGCGGTACTGGAACCCTATGCCCGACTCGCGCTCGTACACCCGCAGCTCCTCGACGAAGCGGCCCGTCTCGTCGTCGAACGAGTTGGCGGCGTACTTGTCCAGGCCGGCCGTCTTGCGCACGTGGTCCGCGAGCAGCATCGTGACGGCCGACTCGGTGCCGCCGGCCGACCGCATCGGCCCCGCAATCGACACGGACAGGTACTCGCTCTCGTCCTTGTTCTTCTTTATGGTCACGTCGGCGATGCCCTGCAACGGGGCAATCGTCACTCCCTCGGTCACTACGGCCAGCCCGACCCTGACCGCCATGTCCAGGCGCTCGACGAGCTCTGCGTCCGGCTGCATGTACTTGCCGCGCGCGATCTCCTCGGACAGGCGCAGCGCCGTAACCTCCTTGCCCTGCGATGCGAGGCGCTCGCGCAGGTCGGCGGCTATGTCGATATCGTGCATCCTCGCGACGCGGTCGGCCAGATCGTACGCAATGCGCGGCTCTACGCTCGACGAGGCGTCGACGAGCGTCGACTTTGCCGCCGCCGCCGCCTCAAACTCGTCGCCCGACCGCTTCGTCAGCCCCGCGTAGTAGTCGTAGTAGTGGCCCGGCATGTCCATGCCGCGAAGGCGGCCCAGGGCATCGTCGTACGAGCTCACGGCCCAGACCCGCCGCTTCGGCGCCGCTGCCCCTGCATGGCGCCGATCATCTCCTCGATCACCGCAAGGCGGTCCGGCCCGGCGGCCTCTAGCAGCGTCCCGACGACGACTGCGTCGGCGCCGGCGGCCGATATCCGCCCCGCCGTCTCGGCGTCGCGAATGCCGCCGCCCACGATCAAAAAGCCGTCAAACACCTTGCGCACCGCGGCGACCATCTCGGGCCTTACGCTGGAGGCGGCCCCCGAGCCCGCCTCCAAGTACACAAACCGCATGCCAAGAAACCGCGCGGCCAGCGAGTACGCCGCGGCGATGGCAGGCTTGCCGTGCGGAATGGCCCGGGCCGAGCCGACAAACCAGGCCGTCGTGCCCTCGCCGACGACCAGATACGCGGTCGGAAGCGCCTCGAGGCCGTGCCGAAGGACGCTTGGCGCCGCCAGCGCCTGCGCCTGCGTGATGTAGTAGGGGTTTTCCGAGTTCATCAGCGAGCTGAACAGGATTGCGTCGGCGCCGCCAACCACCCCCGTGATGTTGCCGGGGAACAGCACGACGGGCACGCCCACGGCGTCCTTTATGCCCTGCACGGTTCGGGCAAGATCAACCTGGTCAGCCGTCGTCGACCCGCCGACCAGTATGGCCGAGGCGCCGCCAGACTCGGCCCGCCGGGCCGACTCGCTTGCCGCCGACGCGTCGGACACCTCCGAGTCGATGAGGGCAAACAGCAACGTCCCCTTTTCAGAGCGCTCCCGGCGCAGCCTGGCCTCCACACCCACGAGGAGGCGCCCGTCTGACGGTCTTTAAAGTTTAAGTGGCAGGCCCCGCATACAGATTTGTATAGCTTTGACGGAACACGACGAGTCTGGTTTCAAGGGGATTATTAGGGAAATAATAGAAAAATCCCTGTTTACGGAGCGTCAAATTGAAATTTTGTTACATTCGAAGGGCCTCAAGGAATCTAGTCTGGGCATTAGCAGGGGTGCGTACTACAGGCAGGAGGGCCAGGCGCGCGACAAACTGGCCCGATTCTACTACACGGCCGTCCTCCTGCGCGCCCTAGGCGTGCTACTGCCAGATGACATGGATGTAATGTCACGCCTAGCCGAGCAGGTATCAGTGATACTAGATGGTGATATTGGGGAGGAGCGCAACGATGAGGTGTTAGATGTGATTGAAAAGATCATAAAACAGGCGTCAAAAGTGTGATTTGCGGGCGCGACCACGTGCGACTCCATGCACAGTCTATGAGGCCAGCGTTGCAAAGATCGCGTGATTTGTGAGTTTTAGTTGACCAAACGACTTAAATCACCATACGGGGCGGGGCCAGCGTTGGCCATTGAACTGACGGCCCTAGAGATGGTGCTGGGCGGCATACTCGCCTTCCTTGCGGGGCTGTTCGCCCTGCTGTTCTACTACGAGCGGCGGACGGCGCGCCAGACGGCACAGAGTGGACAGGATCCGGCACACCTTGATCGCCTGGAACAGTACGAAAACCAGTTGATTGGTATGAAAATACGCCTAGATGCCCTCAGCTTAGGTGTCACAGAGCCGGCAGGCCAGGCAGGGCAAGAAGAGGGCGGCAGCCAGGACGCGTCAAGGGCTGCGGACGACAGGCAGGGAGAGCCGAGCAGGGAGAAGGCAACCACAAGCGAGCCACCGGCGCCTGTAGCGGCGTCCGGCTCAAAGCAGCCCCCGGCAGGCCCATATGATATTACAAATCACATATTACAACTTATCACATCAAAGTCAATGACCTCTCGTGATATTCAAATCACAATCGGTAGGACGCGCGAGCATACATCAAGGCTAATGAAGCGGCTGGCAGAGGAAGGCCTCGTCAAGAGGCACCCCGGCTCGAGGCCATACACATACTCGATCACAGAGCGTGGGAAGGAGAGACTGGGAGGCCAGAAGAGCATAGCATCAGAACCATAGCGGCAGGCCATGCACCGCCCCCTCTCAAGGCCTTCTCCCTATACACTCGCGCCACAGCAACCTGGCATGTTATTCCTAGACCTGTCATGTACACATGTTCATTTTACGCTTAAATTAACATGTATTATTATTATTTTAATAAGTATTAATTATTATAAATTAGGCTTTTTATACCATAATAAATTATTTATAATCAAAAATAATGCTTGGGCGGTATGGATACGCAACATGACGAAGCGCTTGTCAAGGTCACAGTGGCAGGCACCATCTCGCTGCCAAAGCAGTTCAGAAAGTACATGGACTTGCAAAGGGGCGACTATGTCAAGGTCGTACTTGACGGGGATCGGCTGACTGTGAGAAAGGCTGTTATCACATAGGCAGTCTTCCCGCTTGGCTGGCGGCCACCAGAGGGGCCTCCTTGACCACGTGGTACGACCACTCCCTGCCTGTTTTGACCCTCTCAAGCTGCCCCTTGTGGGCAAACCTCGACAGGTAGGTCGATATGACGCTCAGCTTGATGGGGCGATTGTACTCGTCCTCGTATTTTTCAAGCACAGCCGTCGAGGTAAACCGTCCCATTGGGTACTCCTTCTCAACGACATGCCATATCCTAGAGCCTACCGAGTCTAGGCTAGGCGCCTCCTTTGGGTCGTCCTCTATGTTTATCATCTCCATGGCCTCGAATATCCTAAGGACCTTCTCCCTCGTGACTGCCCCCTCGAGCTTGATGTCGTACCTCATCCCGTCGGCATCCTCCATGTCGATGCGGATACGCTTGCGTCCCATCACACCCTGTAGTGTGGCGCGCCGTTAACCCCTCTTGTCAATCTTTGTTAACATGCTAGGTTGTGAAAGTTGACGCCTAGTAGCCGCGCTGTAGGGGCCTGACGATAACAGGCCTGCCGCTGGGGTGCCTGCCGCTGGGGTGCCTGCCACGCCTAGAGTGGAAATGAAGGGGTCAAACCGGCCCCTTCACAGTGTTAACGCCCATCTTCACGCCTAGAGTGGAAATGAAGGGGTCAAACCGGCCCCTCCTAGGCTGGACTTCACACCTACCTAGCGGCTGTGAACGGGCCTTGCCCTGTGTACCGTACCCTCTACTCTACCCACACACCATCATTTCCACTCTCTTTCTTTTCAAATTTTTTTCAAGAGTAGCTGTCTGTGGGTGTGGTGTCGTCATGCCAGTATGATCTAGAGTGGAAACGTGGGTGTGTGGGCAGGCAGGCGTGGCGGGGGAGGGACGGGGAGGGATGAACGCGGGTGGGTGCATGGGCGAAGGCGGCAGTCTTGGCAGGCTGTAGTCAACATCTTTACACCTCTGCCGAACAAACATCGACAAGCGGCGTTAACGACGGCCGGTGCGACCCTGCAACATGAGGGCGGTCTACGAGGACCCAGTCGAGAGGCTGTTCGAGGCGGCCGAGGCGGGGCAGATGCTCATCCAGAACAGGGAGATACTCCACTTCACCTACATCCCCGACGTGATACGGCACAGGGACACGGAGCAAAAACAGGTGGCGCAGTCGCTCCTGCCGATCCTAAAGCAGTCGAAGCCGTCGAACCTCCTCGTGTACGGCAAGCCGGGAACCGGCAAGACGCTGGTGGTCCGCAAGATACTCGACCAGATACGCGAGAGGGTAGACCGCTCCGAGTTCCCGATAAGGCTCGTCTACTCCAACGCCAAGGAGGAGACTACATTGTACGGGCTGTTCATAAGCCTCGGCAAGCAGCTGGGCCTCAGCGACAAGGACATGCCGGCGACGGGGCTTGCCATCGCCGAGATATTCCGGCGCATACTGGCGGCCGTCTCAAAGGGCGCCCTCAACGTGGTCTTCGTGATCGACGAGATCGACCACCTGGCGCACATGGTGGCCAAGACGCACAACGACGTGCTGTACCAGCTGACGAGGGCTAACGAGCGCGTCAAGGCAGGCTCGATAACCATAGTCGGCATATCCAACGACCTGACGTTCAAGGAACGCCTCGACCCGAGGGTGATCAGCACCCTGCGCGAGGAAGAGATAGTCTTTACCAACTATACGATAAGCCAGATACAGAGCATACTGAGGGACAGGATTGGCGCCGCGTTCGTCGCCGGCTCGGTGAGCGATCCCGCCCTGAGCCTCTGCGCTGCCATGGCGGGGCGCGAGCACGGCGATGCAAGGAGGGCCCTGGACCTGCTGCGCGTGGCGGGCGAGGTGGCCGAGCGCGAGCAGGCGCCGGCGGTCACCGAGGTCCACATCAGGGAGGCCGCCTCGAAGATAGAGGAGAACAAGGAGGTTACCGCCCTCAGGTCGTACCCCCTGCACGAGAAGCTGCTGATACTGGCCGTGATGAGGGCGCAGGGGTCGACGACCGGCGAGATATATGCCACGTACAAGAGCCTGGCGCGGACGATCCGCCAGAGCGAGCTGACCAACAGGCGCGTCACGCAGATGCTCAGTGAGATAGAGATGTCCGGGATGATATCCGGACGGATAGCCCACCAGGGCCGGCACGGGCGCACCAAGAAGTTCCGGCTTATGGTCTCGCCGGACATGGTAAAGAAGACGTTTGCCGGCGACCTAGCCCTGGTCGACGTCCTCTAGGGGGCTAGGCAAGGCCGGACGACGCATCGCCGTGCTCCACGCAGTCCTTGGTGAAGACCTTGAACGTCTTGAGGTTGACCAGGACGGCCTGGCCGGCGTCGGGCTGTATGCCGCGCGCCTGCTGGAAGGGGGTCTGCGACTGCCACGTGCCAGAGTTGACCGTCAGCACGCCGCGGTGCAGCCCAAAGCCGAGCCTGTGGACGTGACCCACGTGCAGTATGTCCGGCACCTCGTCGATGACGAGCATGTCCTCGGTCTCGGGCGCGATGGGCGTCTGGCTGCCGTAGATGGGGCTGAGGTGACGCGCCTTGAGCAGCGCCTCCATGACCGGCCCCGGCTCGTCGTAGCTTAGGCCCGGCGCGGCCTTTACGAGGTCGTCGGCGCTCTGGCCGTGGAACATGGTCACGCGCACGCCGTTGAGCGAGATGCTGGCGGGGTTGCCGAGCATTTCGACGTTGGGCATGGCCCACATCTCGGGGCAGAACTTTTCGGGTATGGCCGGCTGCGGCAGGGCGCGCCTGCCGGGGTCGTGGTTGCCCGGTATGACGAATATTTTGATGTGCTCGGGGACGAGCGAGAGCAGCGATGCGAGCTTTGACATCTGCTCGCCGGCCGTCTTGTGGATGAGCTCCTTGTCCTGGTCGGGGTAGACGCCGACGCCGTCGACGACGTCGCCGCAGAGCAGGACAAACCGCACCCTCCTTGCAGTCGGGTCGGGGCCGGACAGCCACCTGGCAAAGAACTCGAACTCGCGCTCGAGGAAGAACCGGCTGCCCACGTGCAGGTCGGAGAGGAGCACGGCGTAGGCGTCGGTCTTTGACCGGCGCCTGGCCGTGTCGGCCACGTCGGGGGACATTATCTCGCGCGCGACGAGGCCGCTTCCCCTGCCCGCGCCCACCCTTGCCACCACAAGCTGATCGTGGAACAGCGCCTCGGCGTCCTTGCGCACGTCCTCGTCGTACGCGACAAGCTCGACCGTGCCCGTCGGGTCGTCGATTGTGACGCGCACCGCCGTGCGGTCGGTCGACTTTGACGTCACAAGGCCGCACACGTACGGATCGTCGCCCCCCTCGCCGCCGCGTCCGCCTCCTCCCCCTGCCCTGCCCCCCTCGCCCCCCTCTTCCCTCCCTCCCTCTCCCCCCTTCCTGCCTCGCGGGCGCGGCGGGGCCGGCGGCGACTCGACCAGGGACTTGATCGTGCGCATGCGCTTGGCCTCGGGCCGGTCTGCCACGATCGCCCTGAGCTTTTCAAAGCGGCTCTTGAAGAGGGCCGCGTACCCTTCCGCACCCTCGCCGGATGCCGTCCGCCCCGTAGGATCCGATACGACCTCGTAGTCGGCGTCCACCTCTTCGTCCCCGCCCACGCCGAGCAGCTCGTCAAGGTCGGCCGGCCCTATGTGGTATGCGCGCTGGCGGGTCTTTTCCTTGACCAGGTCCCGGATCAGCTTCGGCAGGGCGCCCGGCTCGATGCCCTCCAGCGTGAGCAGGGCGTCGGGGTGCACCTGGAACCCCCTGCTCAGGGCGTAGCTGAGCGCCTGCTTCACGTCCCTTCTCATTTGCCTCGCACGGCGGCCGTTTTAATTAAACCTGCGCGGCCTGCCGCCCACGCCCGCAGACGAAGGCGCTTATAGCGCCTCGGCGCCCCCGCCACATGTGCAGCGGCTCTACCTGTTCTTTGCATTCACGGCGGTGTTTTCCGCGGCGTACCAGCTCGGCGCCATGTACGACGTCGACGAGGAGGAGGCGCAGGAGTTCATGGACCAGTTTGGCGGGCTAATCGAGGGCATTGACGCGCCTGGCATATTCCGGCACAACATGATGATCGCGCTGCCGATGTTCGTGCCCGGCCTCGGCGTCGGCTGGGGCCTCTTCTCGGCGTGGTCCACGGGGTATGCCTTTGCGTCGATTGCGACCGTCAACCCGTCGCTCGGCGGCATCCTGCCCCTGGCCGTCCTGTACCTGTCGCCGTTCGGGCTCATGGAGCTGGCCGCGTACTCGCTTGCCGTCTCGCGCAGCTTTGTCCTGGCGCTTGCGCTGGCGCGCCGCAGGCCGTTTCGTCCCCTCCTTCCCGCCACGGCGGCCGAGGTTGCCGTGCTGGCGGGGCTCCTGCTTGCGGCCGCGTACATCGAGATGCACATGATCGAGGCGCTCGCCGGCGGCGAGGGGGCGGTGCCCGGCCTCGGCGTGGAGGGGCCCGGGTGACCGCCGCACGGCCGGTTTATATCGAACGGCCCGCGCGACGCGCCGCCGTCTTGACAGCAGAAAGCGGGCGTCCGCGCGACGCAGAGCTGCACGGCCTGATCTCCAGGCTTGCGCTGTCGCACAGCGACGAGCCCGTGCTGCTCGCCTCGGGCAGGCGGTCGCGCAGCTACTTTGACCTGCGGCGGCTGACGGGGGATCCGAGCGGCCTGGCTGCGACGGCCCGTGCCGTGCACGGGCTCATCGAGCGCATCGGCGGCGTGCGGTCCGTCGGCGGCATCGAGTCCGGCTCCATCCCGATATCGGCTGCCGTCTCGCTGTACAGCGCGCGCATTGCGCCCCGCCCCGCCGCCGCCCTGCCCTCGTTCTACGTCCGAAAGCGGCCCAAGGAGCACGGCCTGGCGCGGTGGATAGAGGGTGCGCCGGCCTCGCCGGCCGTCCTTGTCGAGGACGTGATGACGAGCGGCCAGTCGGCCCTCAAGGCCCTGCGCGTCCTTGCCGACGAGGGCATCGAGGTGAAGCGCCTGATAGCCATCGTGTACAGGGACGCGCCCGATGCCAAGGCGCGGCTCGAGGCCGAAAGCGGCACAAGGATCGACAACCTGTTCTTCGAGTCGGACTTTGCGGGCCCGCCGGGCGGGGACGCAGCCCCGGGCGCGGGCCGCTAGGCGGCGCGGGCCGCTAGGCGGCGCTCGCCGCGGGCCGGCGGGGGGCAAGCTATAAACCGAACGCGACCCTGCGCCGGGCATGGCATCGGGGCGGGCCTCGCAGCCGGCCCCGGCCGCCTGCGCCGCGGCGCTGGCCGGCATCGCCGTGCTGTGCGCCGTCTCGGCCGGCCTCCCCCTGCAGGATGCCGGCGCCGCCGCGGCGCCCAACGGCACGTACTATATCGAGGGCGTCGGGTACGCCACCTCCGACGCCGAGCCGGCCGGCCCGTCCCAGTTCGGGCTGGCCGTCTCGGCGGGTCCCGCGGGCCCCGGCGGCCGCAGCGACATTGCGATCAGCGGCGGCGTCGTCTCGTTCGACGGGGCCGACTATGCGGCCGACGGCCTCGGCGGCTCGCTGCTGCGCGGCGGCGACCTGATCCGCATATCGGGGACGGCGACGGGCCGGTCGGGAGCCTCCGTCGAGCTGAGCGTCCTCGGCAAGCTGGTCGAGGACGGCGTGGGCGGCTCGGCGTACCTGTTCACAGGCAGGATCACCGAGGGCGGCACCCCGTACAGGGCCCTATACTCGTCGCTCGTCTCGCCTGTCGGCGGGGATGCGGGCGAGGCGGCGGCCGCCGCGGGCCCTGCCGGCTCGCCGCGGCCGGGGGAGGAGGGAGTGACGCTGCGCATACTGCCCGGCTCGTCTGACCGCGGCCTCGGCTCGTACTCTGACCGGACCGGCAGGGCCATGTCGTCGCCCTCGGCCGGCTACTTTGATCCGACCCGGCTGTCGATCGATCCGGGCACGGCGGTCACCGTCGTCAACGACGACACGGTCCCGCACCGGATTGTGAGCGG
Source organism: Cenarchaeum sp. (assembly GCA_965242695.1). Taxonomy (GTDB): domain Archaea; phylum Thermoproteota; class Nitrososphaeria; order Nitrososphaerales; family Nitrosopumilaceae; genus Cenarchaeum. The sequence continues at coordinate 705,301 of CBDESU010000002.1, forward strand.
CACGGTGTCGGGCTCGACGAGCCGCGGCGCGCTGGTGATCTGCCCCGAGCCCGCCGAGGATCTTGCCCCGGGATCGAGCTACTCGCAGTCGGGCTGCACGTTCACCATGGACGGGCGGATCGACACGGGCGAGATCGCGCCCGGCTCGTCTGCCACCGCCGTCTTCTCCGAGAGGGCCCTCTACCGGCTCACCGACCCCCAGTACGCGTGGATGAGCATCGACGTCCTCGCGTTCGGGGGCGCGCGGTAGCCCCTCCCTCGCCTCACCCGTAGTTTGTGTAGGGATCGGGGCCGGCCTCGCCGAGCACCACGACGGTCATGTCCGAGAACGTCCTGCCCTCCATGTCGGCCGCCAGCCCGTCGAACACGGACTCGTCGTGCGTCGTGAGGTTCTCGTAGACGCGCGCCCGGAGCGAGCCGGTGTCGACCCCGCCGCTCCTGAGAAACACGGCGATCTCGGACGGCATGAAGTTCTTGGCGGGGTTTCGGGGCCAGGGCCGCGGCACGGCTATGACGGGCCTGCCGGACAGGATGGCCTCGAGCATGTCCGACTTCATGCCGTCGATCGAGCCGGACACGTGCATCGTGATCACCCTTGCCTTGTCGAGCGGCACGCGGGCGCGCGCGGCGGCGACCTGCACCGAGCTGACGCCTGCCACGAGGACCACGTCGCCGAATATCTCGGCCAGCCTGTCGACGACCTCGGACTCTGAAAAGCTCACGTCGCCGGTGAACGGGACGACGACCCGCCTGTCGGCGGGGCCGGCGGCGATCTCGTGGTACACCGTGTCCTGGTTGTCCATCGTGACGACGTGAACCTCCTTTTCGGCCGTGAGCGCCTTGATGGTGCGCAGCGTGCGGCTGTACCCGACGACCACGTCGCAGTCCCTGATCGCGGCGACGGCCTCCCCCGTCACGCATGCCGCCGCGCCGGGCCCCACGCCGACGGCAAAGACGCGGGCCATTACTCCTTGACCGTCCTGCCCCTGTTGATAAACCCGACAAACGGCCCCCAGTCGACCCTCAGGTAGCGGGTCGGCTCCTTGGCGGGGTACTTTACCCAGTCGCGCGCTATCGAGTACTGGAACTTTTCGCGCTTGCCGTTCTTGACGTAGTCTAGGAGCAGGACGCTGCCCCACTCCTTCTCCTCGGCCCGCGCGTCGAGTATGTCGTCAAACGACAGCTCGACGTTCTTCGGGTTGGCCAGGTCCCTCGCAAGGTCCTCCTCGCCGTACCCGTCGTGCAGTATTATGGTGTCCTTTGAGCGCATCATCCGCATGGCCTGCCTGGCCACGATGGACGTCCACCACCTCTTCTTGGCCTCGGTCTTGTGCACAAAGCACAGGTGCCGGTCGGTCAGGAAGAGCATGCCCTCGCGGCCGCCGATCGACATGAACTTGCGCGCCTCCCTCCACACGGACACGAGGTGCGCCCTGATCCTCTCGTCGGGATCCACGCATGCCGGGCGGGCGGGGCGCCTTAAAAAACAAACCTGCCTCCCGCGCGCTGCTTGCCGGCATGCGGCGTGGCTTTTTATTTGGACTTGCGCGCCGCGCCGCGTTGAGACCTGCGCGAACGGCTTCCACGCCGCTCCTTGCCGGGGCGCTTGTGGCCGCCGCTGCCGCCTGCATGGCCGCGGCCGCCCCGCAGGCGGCGCATGCGGCCGAGGACCGCCTCGCCGTCCTCGACACCGGGTCGGGCCGGATAGTCATCGAGTTCTTTGCAGACGACGCCCCTGCGCACGTCGACAACTTTGTCTCGCTCGCCGAGTCGGGCTTTTACGACGGGACCGTCTTCCACCGCGTCATACGCGGCTTCATGATACAGGGGGGCGATCCGAACACGCGCCAGGACGATCCGGGGCCGCGCAGCAGCTGGGGGATGGGCGGGCCCGACGAGACGGTCGATGCCGAGTTCAGCGACATACGGCACGACCGCGGGATCGTCTCGATGGCAAGGTCGATGAGCCCAGACAGCGCCGGCTCGCAGTTCTTCATAGTGCACAGCAACTCAAACTTTCTTGACGGCCAGTACACGGCGTTCGGGAGGGTCGCGACGGCCGACAGCCTCGAGACCCTCGACGCCATAGCCGAGCTGCCGACCGACGAGCGGGACGTGCCCGAGGACGTCGCGCCGGCCGTCGTCAGGTCGGTTGCGATAGTCGACAGGGACTCGGTCGAGGGCGTCGAGGACCTCGGCGAGCCGGCCCGCGTGTCCGTCCCGGCGGGCCCCCCGCCCGGCATGTCCCCGATGGAGGCCGTCCCCGAGAGCGGGACCTACACGAGCGACGCGTTCGGCGTCTCGTTCGACGTCCCCGAGGGGTGGTTCCTGCAGCTGACCGGCGAGACGGGCGACTTCTTCCCTGACATTGCGATCCTCGGGCCGGCGCCGATGGGCGGCCAGCCGCAGGCCATTACGATCGCCGTCGACCCGCTCGGCGATGCCACCTTTGAGGAGATGCTCGAGGACCACGCGGCGACGATCCAAGAGGCCGTCGACGACGGCCAGCTCGAGATCGAGTCGAGGAGCATGATCACGGTCGGCGGCGTCGTCGCGCAGCAGACCGACGCGAAGAGCGACCTCGAGTTTGCCGGCGAAGAGGTCACGATCCGGTTCCGCGAGGTGGTCGTGGCGGGCACCGACGACTTTTACACCATAACGTACAGCAGCATCGCCGACCAGTTTGCCGACTCGGAGGGCGACTTTGCCGGCATCATCTCGTCGTTCGCGGCCGCCGGCGTGGGCCGCCCGCCGGCCGCTGATGCGGATGCTGATGCGGATGCGGCCGAGGCCGCCGGCGGGGGCGGATGCCTGATCGCGACGGCCGCATACGGCACCGAGCTTGCGCCGCAGGTGCAGCTTCTCAGGGAGGTGCGCGACGGGGCCCTGGCGCAGACGGCTGCCGGCTCTGCGCTCCTTGGCGCCTTCAACACGGCGTACTATGCGTTCTCGCCTGCCGCGGCCGATGCGATCCGCAACCACCCGGCCGCCGCCGATGCGGCCAGGGTTGCCGCCGCCCCGCTGCTCTCCGTGCTGTCGGCCGCGTCGCTTGCCGACGGGCAGTCCGAGTGGCAGGCCGCCCCGCTTGCACTGCTCGCCGCGGCCCTGGCCCTCGGCGCGTACGTCGCCGCGCCAACCACACTCGCCGCCGGCCTTCGCCGCCGTGCGCGCCGCTAGTGCGCGCCTGCCCGCCAGTGAGCCCGCCCTTGGCCGCCGCGCCCTTGGCGCGCAGACGGGCAGTGGTGTCGGGAGAGGGGCCCAGCAGATGCCGAGATGTTGTATAAATAGCGGGCGCCGGCGGCGGCAGCGGTGTCTGTGTGGGGAAAATGCTATTTCGGGCCGGCATCGCCGTCTCCATGCTTGGCGCGCTTGGGATGGCGACGGGCTCCGTGCTGGTCGTTGGCGCGCTTGGCATGGTGTCTGAGGCCTGGGACGACGACGTCCGGTATGCTGGGTTCGATCTGGCCCCGAACGGCCTTGTCGACATGGGGGCCCGGCTAGTTGGAGTCGGAGGTCCGGTAGTGGTCTTCGGGTGTGCAATGATGCTGGTTGGGGGCCGGACATAGCCGCGCCGCATTGTTGGCCCGCGCCCCGGCGCACATCGCCCCCTCCCCCGCCCGACTACCACACGTCGTCGACCTCGTCGAGCGCCTTGTACTCGAGCTCGGCCGGCTTGCGGAAGAACTTCATCCGCGCAATGTCCCTGTCGAAGAACACGTCGATGATCCAGTCGATGAGGACCCTGACGCGCTTGTCGGCCCTCGGGATCTTCGAGAGGTAGATGTTCCTCCACAGCACCCACGCCCAGAACCCCGATATGTTCAGCCCGAACACGGACGCGATCCCCATCCGCTTGCCGATGACGGCCATCTGCCCGCGCGACTTGAACTCGAACCCCTTCCTACTCCCGCCGCGTATGAGGGCGTGCAGGTTGGCCGCGGCCGTCTTGGCCTGCGCCTCGGCTATCTGCGCCGTAGGCGGGTACGGCCTGCCCGACTCGGGGTCGAGCAGGAGCGCGCAGTCCCCGACGGCAAAGACGCCGGGAAAGTCGGGCACCTCCATGTGCTCGTTGACGACGATCTTTCCGCGGTCCGTCTTGAGCATCGACCTCTTTATCGTGTTGACCGGCGTGACGCCGGCCGTCCAGACGAGCGTGTTGGTGCGGATCGTCTCCTCCTCGCCGGGCTCCTCGCCCCCCTTCTCCTCCGGCAGCCTCTTGACGCTCACCTCGCGGCCGTCAAAGCTGGTGACGGCCGTCCTCAGCCGGATGTCGATCCCGTGCTCGGCCATCTTCTTGTGCGCGAACGAGGCGAGCTTCTCGCTGAACCCCGGCAGGAGGGCCGGCAGGGCCTCCAGCACGGTCACGCTGATGTCCCCCCTGTGCGTGTTCGGGTAGTACCGCTCGGCGTCGATGAGCAGGTCCATGATCTCGCCGGCCGTCTCGACGCCGGCGAACCCTCCGCCGACGATGACGAACGTGAGCATGCCCCTCCTCATTATGGGGTCCGTCTCGTTCTCGGCCTGCTCGAGCATGTCGATGACGCGGTTGCGCAGCACGACGGCGTCGTCGAGCGTCTTCATCGTATACGCGTGCTTTTCGACGTCGCTCATGCCGAAAAAGTTCGTCTCGCTGCCGAGCGCGACGACGAGAAAGTCGTAGTGCAGCGAGATGCCGCGACGGTCGCCCGTCCCCCACAGGTTGACCAGCTTTCCCCACGGGTCAATGTTCTTGATGCGCCCCTCGTAGAACCTGGTGTGCTCGCAGATGGTCCGTATGGGCATGATGATGTGCCGCGTCTCGATCATTCCAGACGCCACCTGCGGCAGCATCGGCGTGAACAGCAGAAAGTTGTCCTCGCTGACCATGACGAGCTCTACGTCGTCGGCGCCGGCAAAGTGCGACTCTAGCTTTCGCGCGCACTCTACGCCGGCGAACCCGCCGCCGAGGATCACAATGCGGCGCTTGCGGGGCTTGGCCGTCAGGGCCACCCCCCCGCCGCGCCGCGGCCGCCGCCGGACGTCTCGGCCCGGAGCGCATCGTACGCCCGCGCCGCGTCGCCCTCGTCGAGCGTAACGACCATCCCGTCGCCTCCCATGTACGCATCCACGTACCCTATGCCGTTCCTGCGCAGCAGGTCTACTACCAGCGCGCCCGCATCGGCGGCCGCCCCGCCGGGCACCGTTATCTTGATCCTGACCAGCCCCGTGTGGATTGCGCCGGCGCCGGGCACCGACTGCACGGCGCTTCTTGCGCCCTCCATGTCCTCGACGATGAGCCTCAGCGAGCCGGGCAGCCTGAACAGGTCAAAGTCGCTCGTCACGCGCGAGATGCGCTCGATGAGGCCGGCCATGTCGCCGGCGGCCCCGAGCCGCATGTCCATGATGCCGTCGGTCAGCGATATCCTCGCTCCCTGCAGGGCGTCGGCTCCGCGCGGCGCCTGCCCGCCTCCGCCCCCCTCTTCCCCGCCTCCGCCCCCGCCGAGCGCGTCGGCGTACCGCTTGACGGCGACCACGACCGTGTTGGGGTTGACCGGCCCGCCGGCGAGCGCCTCGACCTCTGGCCGTATCCTTGCGGCCAGCGCCGTGTAGTTGACCAGGCCCATCCTCAGGCAGTCGTACACGGAGCGGTTGCTCGACACGATGCGGCGCACGGCCCCCTGTACGGACAGCGCTGTTGCCCTCACGGGCGGGGGGGCCTTGTCATATTATTTAACCATTGCGTAAAATCCGGCGCCAGATTGCAATATTCTTATATAATGTCAGGGGGCTGACAAAAAGCAAGGAGACATGACATGTTCGACTTTGACGAGTTCGACAAGCTCTTCCGCGGGATGCACGGGTCGTTCGTGAACCTCGACGACCTGCTCGATGCGGCAAGGCATGCAGGCGCCGGCGGCTCTGGCCGCATCGGCCCGTACTACTACGGGTACACGATGACGGTGGGGCCCGACGGCCGGCCGGTCGTCCGGGAGTACGGCAACGTGCGCCCGGGCCTGGCCGGCGACGGCTCTGGCGGCGGCGACTGCTGCGCGCCGGCCGTCCGGGACGGCCTGCAGGCCGAGACCATCCTCGACGACAAGGAGCGCGTCCTCAAGCTGGTCGCAGAGATGCCCGGCGTAGAGAAGGAGGACGTCAAGATCGTCGTCGACGGCGATGCGGTGAGCATCGACGCCGACCGCGGCAAGAAGAGCTACCACGCAAGGGTCCCGCTCGACCAGAAGGTCGACAAGGACACTGCAAAGGCTACGTACCGCAACGGGATACTCGAGCTGGCCTTCAGGCTGGCCGATCCCGACCCCCCCAAGGGGACGGCGGTGGAGGTCCAGTAGCCCTCTCCTTTTTTACTAATGGTGGTTGCAATGGGCGGTGAAAGGCTGGCTGCAGGGAAAGGCGAGGCGGGCAGGGCCGAGCTGCGCGTGGCCGAGGCGCCGCGGCAGTTCGTCGGGACGGGGCGCGGGATAGCCGACCCGCGCGTCATCGAGTCGGCCGGGTGGAGCACGGGGCAGATAATAGAGCTCGGACACGGCCGCACGACCCACGTAAAGCTGTGGCCCGGCGGGCCCGAGGATGTGGGAACGGGGATCATACGGATCGACGGGATGACGCGCCAGAACCTCGGGGCTGGCATAGGCGACAGGGTGTCTGCCAGGGCCGTCGAGGCGGCCGCCGCCGAGCGCATAGTCCTCTCGCCTACCGAAGAGGTCCGCGTGGCCGGGCTGCAAGAGTACATGGCCGGCCACTTTCCGAACCACGTATTCACGCAGGGCGACGGCGTCGCGCTGCGCACCTCGATGGGCGGGTCGATGCAGTTTGTCGTGACGCGCACCTCGCCGCCGGGCCGGCCCGTCATCGTCGGCGAGGGCACCGCGTTCGAGCTCGGGCCGCAGGCCGACGCGGCCGATGCGGCGCGCCCGCGCGTCACGTACGACGACCTCGGCGGCCTCCGGGCCGAGGTGCAGAAGATACGCGAGATGGTCGAGCTGCCGATGAGGCACCCCGAGCTGTTCGAGCAGATCGGCGTCGAGGCACCCAAGGGCGTGCTGCTGCACGGCCCTCCGGGGACGGGCAAGACGCTGCTCGCAAGGGCCGTCGCCGGCGAGACGAACGCGCACTTTACGTCCGTGAGCGGCCCCGAGATCATGGGCAGGCACTACGGCGAGAGCGAGGAGCGCCTGCGCGAGATATTCAGGCAGGCCGAGGAGCGCGCGCCGAGCATCGTGTTCATCGACGAGATCGACTCGATCGCGCCAAAGCGCGACGAGGTCTCGGGCGAGGTAGAGAAGCGCATAGTCTCGCAGCTGCTCACGCTCATGGACGGGATCAAGGGCAGGGGCAAGGTCATCGTCATCGCGGCGACCAACCGGCCCGACTCGATCGATCCCGCGCTGCGCAGGCCCGGCCGCCTCGACCGCGAGATCGAGATCGGCGTGCCCGACAGGGACGGCCGCGAGCGGATACTCGCCATCCACACGGCCGGCATGCCGCTCGACGGCGGCGTCGACCTTGCGCGCACCGCCAGGGCCGCCCACGGGTTCGTCGGCGCCGACCTCGAGGCGCTCGCAAAGGAGGCCGCCATGAGGGCCCTGAGGCGCGTCCTGCCCGGGATGGACCTGGACGCCGACAGGATCTCCCCAGAGGCGCTCGGGCGCATCCGCGTTACGGAGGAGGACCTGCGCGGCGCGCTGCGCGAGATACGGCCGTCGGCGTTGCGCGAGGTGCTCGTGCAGGCGCCCGACGTCGGCTGGGGCGACATCGGCGGCCTGGACGGGCTCAAGGAGGAGATGCGCGAGGCCATCGAGTGGCCGCTCAGGTATGGTGGGGCCATGGCGCACGTCGGGGCCCGGCCGCCAAAGGGGATACTGCTGCACGGCCCGCCGGGGACGGGCAAGACGCTTGCGGCAAAGGCCGCGGCCCGCACGGCCGAGTCGAACTTTATCAGCATCAAGGGGCCCGAACTGCTCTCAAAGTGGGTCGGCGAGTCCGAAAAGGGCGTGCGCGAGGTGTTCCGCAAGGCCCGCCAGGCTGCGCCGTGCATCGTGTTCTTTGACGAGGTCGACGCGCTCGTGCCGCGCAGGCGCTCGGGAGGGGGCGGCGACGGGGGATCGCGCGTCACGGAAAGCGTCGTCTCGCAGATACTCACCGAGATCGACGGGCTCGAAGAGCTCGGCGACGTCCTCATCGTCGGCGCGACCAACCGCCTCGACATAGTCGACCCCGCCCTGCTCCGGCCGGGCCGGTTCGACCGCGTCATCGAGGTGCCGATGCCCGACGCTGGCGCGCGCAGGAGCATCCTCGGGATACACACGCGCGGCAAGCCGCTCGCCGCCGGCGTCGACCTCGATGCGCTAGCCGGCATGACCGGGGGCATGAGCGGCGCCGAGATCGAGGGGGCCGTCGACAGGGCCGCGCTGGCGGCCCTCCGGCGGCACATCGACGGCAAGGATCCGCCCGAGTACGGGGACATCCGCATCACGCGCGAGGACCTGGAGGGGGCCCTTGGCGCGGGGGCCGGGGCCGGGGCCGGGAGCCGCCCCGGCGCGCCGCCGCAGGGCGCGGAGGCGGCGAGGACGGAAGGGGCGGCGGAGGCGGCGAGGACGGAAGGGGCGGCGGAGGCGGCGCCGAAGGAAGGGAGAGACGCCGCCCCCGCCGCCGAAGCCGGCCCGTACCCCGTTAAATCTTAAATAAAAGCCCGCTATTGTAGGCCGGGCGCCGTTACATGGAGGCATACGACGATTCGCTGGTAGAGCCGATCGAGCTGCGGATGATCCGCCCCTCAAAGTTCCCCGTGCGCTACCCCGACGGCAGGGGCTCGCCAGAGCTTGACGGCCTCAAGGCGAGCATACGGCAGCACGGCCTGCTCCAGCCGATCGTGGTGCGCCCCCTCGAGCACGGCTTTGAGATCGTCGCCGGCCACAGGAGGTTCGCCGCCTGCAAGTCGCTCAGGTGGCGGTTCCTGCCGTGCAAGATCCGCGAGATCGACGACCGCCAGGCGTTCGAGATCCAGCTGTGCGAGAACCTGCAGCGCAAGACGATGGACCCCATCGAGGAGGCCGAGGCGTTCGAGCGGTACGTCGTCGACTTTGGGTGGGGCGGAGTCACCGACCTGGGCCGGCGCATCGGCCGCAGCGAAGAGTACGTCTCGCACCGCATGCAGCTGCTCAAGCTGCCCGAGGCCGTCAGGGAAAAGGTCACGAGCTCCGAGCTTGGCGTCAGCCAGGCCATCGAGATTACGGGCGCAGCCCCGTCGATCCGCTCCGAGCTGATCGACACGGTGGCCGGGCCGGGCGTAGCCAGGATGACCGTCAAGCAGGTGCGCCTGGCAAAGTCGCGCTTGGCCGAAAGGGCGGCCGATGCGGGGCAGCGCGATGCGCCGACGCCGGCGCAGCGCGAGCGGCGGCAGGCCAAGATAGTCAAGAGGAGCAGCCTGGCACTCCGGGTGACCCTGTCCAGGATCGACGACCTCATTGAGGATGCGCACAAAGGCGGACCGGACGGGCGCGCCGAGCTGATCGAGTTCCTGATGGACCTGCGGCGCCGGACGCACACGATGATCGACGACGCCCTGCGATACGGAAAGGAGTGCGGCCGCGGCGGCTGAGGATGCCGCGCCCCTACCTGCCGATGAACGGCGGCACCCACTCCTTGAGGAACGCCTTGTACTCGGCCTCCGTGTACGCCAGGGCGTACGGCGAGACGGGCGTCTGCGGGACAAAGTCGTACACCTCGTACACCTGCAGTATGTCGCCGAACAGGTTGCGGTAGATGTCGTTCTCCTCGTCGGCCATCTCCGAGGACAGGAACGACTTGACGGTGATCCAGTCGTACCCGCCCCTCGTGCGCCCCGAGTAGACGACGAACGGGGCGTCGGCGAGGTACTTTTTGAGGCCCTCCAGCCTGCGCGGCAGCGCCTGCGACGTCCTGAACGTGACGAGGTCGACGCGCACGACCCTCCTGCCGGCGGGCAGCTTCTTGGCGTCGACCGACACCGTGTACCTGATGACGCCGTCCTCCTCGAGGGCGCGCCTGCGCGCCTCGATCTCCTCCTCAGGCACGCTGTGCCCGAGGCCCCTGAGGTAGTCCCAAATGTCGGCCGTCCCCTGCCTGGCATCCTGGCTTAGGGCCGAGATGATCAGCTCGTCTATCCTGTCGGGCGCCATCCGCACCTGTACGCGGCGCCGCGCTATTTACGTGTTGAAGGGGGCCGTTCGCGCCGCCGCTCGGGCCGCATGCGGCGGGGCCAGGCAGGGCGGGGCGGTGCGTGCGCGCGCGATCCCCGCCGCGCAGAGGTCGAACCTCAAGGGCCCAAAGGGAACACGCTGGCGCGGCCCACTAACGGCTTTTGGAGACGGACTCCATTTACGTTGCGGCGGGGCCTGGAAGGGCCCGGTTTTACCCGCGCGCGCACGGGCGCAGGCGCCGCCGCCCCCGATATAGCGGTTGCCGCCCGCCGATCTTTAATACGCCGCCTCGCCACACCGGACATGGCGACCCCGACGATCCTGCCCGAGAACGTCGGGTACCTTGCCCTGTTTGCCGTCGGCCTGATAATGGCCGCCGCCGTCACGCTCATGGTCAGGGCCGAGGCGAGGTGGGGCGGCGCGCGCAAGACGTCCGAGTGGTTCTACACGGCGGGGCGCACGATCAAGACGGGGCTGATAGCCTCGTCGATCGTCTCGGCGTGGACCTGGGCGGCGACCCTCCTGCAGTCCTCGACGGTCGCCTTCGAGTTCGGCGCGGCCGGCGCGTTCTGGTACGCCGCCGGCGCCTCGATCCAGGTCATACTGTTCTCGATCCTGGCAATAGAGCTCAAGCGCAAGGCGCCGATGACCCACACGTTCCCCGAGGTGCTGTACGTCCGGTACGGCCGCCACCCGCACAAGGTGTTCCTGTTCTTTGCGCTGCTGACGAACACCGTCGTCACGGCCATGCTCGTGCTCGGCGGCGCGGCCGTCGTCAACTCGCTCACCGGCGTCGACATAACGCTTGCCGCGTTCCTGCTGCCGGCCGGCATCATCCTGTACACGGTGTTCGGGGGGCTAAAGGCGACGTTCTTTGCCGAGTACCTCAACGCGGCGTTCATCTTTGCCGTCGTGCTCGTGTTCGTCACGGCGATCTACTTTGCAAGCCCCGACATCGGCGGCGTGCCGGGCATGTACGAAAAGCTCACCGAGGCGGCCGCGCTGCGCCCCGTCGAGGGCAACGCGCTCGGCAGCTACCTGACCCTTGCGTCGGCCGGCGCCCTCGTGTTCGGCGTGATCAACATCGTCGGCAACTTTGGCACCGTGTTCGTCGACCAGTCGTACTGGCAGAGGGCGATTGCGGCCAGGCCGCGGTCGGTCGCCGGCGGCTTCCTGGCCGGCGGCCTTGCGTGGTTTGCGATACCGTTCGCGCTTGCGACCACGCTCGGCCTTGCCGCCGTCGCCACCGGCATCGAGCTGACCGAGGACGAGGTCGGGCTCGGACTGGTCGCCCCTGCGGCCGCATCTGCCCTGATGGGCGACCTCGGGGCGATCCTCATACTCACGATCGTCTTCACCGCCGTGACGGCGGCCGGCTCGTCGCAGCTCGTCAGCGTCTCGTCGCTGCTCACGTACGACGTGTACCGCACGTACCTGCGGCCGTCGGCGACGGGCCGCCAGCTCATGCGCATATCGCGGTTCGCCATACTGTCGTTTGGAATAGGCATGGGCGCGCTCGCCTCGTTCCTGTTCCAGCTCGGCGTCGGGCTCCAGTACGTCTACCTCATGATGGGCATACTCATCGGGCCGGCCGTCGCGCCGATCTCGCTCGGCGTGCTCTGGCGCCGCACCAACCGGCGGGCCGCCACGGCGGCCGCCGTGGCCGGCCTGGCCGCCGGCTTGGCGGCCTGGACCGGAGCCGCGGCGGCCCTGTACGGCGAGGTTACGATCGAGACAACCGGACGCACGGCGGCCCTGCTCGCCGGCAACGTCGCATCGATAGGGGTGAGCCTGGCCATCACGCTCGCCGGCAGCGCGGCGTTCCCCGAGAGGTTCGACTTTGGGGTGCTCCGGCAGAAGATACACCTCGTCGACGACCGGGTGCGCTCGGCGATGCGGCGCGACTCGGACGAGGCAAGGCTCCGCCGCGCATCGTCCGTGTGCAAGAGGGCCGGCATCGGGGTCACGCTGTTCCTGGTGGTCGTCTGGCCGGCCTCGCTGTACCTGTCGGGGCACGTCTTTACGCCCGTCTCGTTTGCCGCGTGGATCGCGCTCATGGTCGTGTGGGCGTTCGGCTCGGCGGCAACGGTCGCACTGCTGCCGGTGATCGAGGCCCGCTCGAGCATAGGCAGCATACTCGCAAGGGCCGGCGCGGCCGCCTCGGCGGCGGCCTCTGGAGCCGCCGCCCGCTCGGCCGACCCGCCGCCCGCGCGCCGGCTGCTCGTGGCCATTGACGGCTCGCCGCCGTCGCTGCGCGCCCTCGGCGGCGCGCACGGCCTGTTCGGCGCCGACGCAAGGGCGCGCGTCTACATGCTGCACGTGGTCAGGCCTCCTTCCGATGCGCCGCCGCCGGGCGGCAGCGGAGGCGGCCCGGGGGCAGACCACGAGGCGATGATGCGCGAGGGCCGTCTGGTCCTCAGGAGCGTGGCGGTGCCGCGGCACGCCGGCGGCGGCAGCGGCGGCAACGACTACCGCCGCATAGTAAAGGTCGGCGACCCGGCCAGGGTCATTGCAGAGACGGCCGACCGGCTCGGCGTCGACGTTGTCGTGATGGGGCGTAGCGGCCTGGGCAGGCGCAACGGCGCCGCGGCCGGCGCCGATGCCGATGCCGCAGGCGCGGCCCGCCGCCCGCCCGGCGAGATGGGGAGCGTGGCCATCTCGGTCCTTGCCCTGACCTCAAAGCCGGTCGCGTTTCTCGGCTAGGCCGCCTATCCCTTCCTGATTCCCGCGAACGGCCTGCCGGCGCATCGGGACCTTGCGGCCGCGACGACGTCGAGCACGGCATTCCTGACGTCGGCGGCGCGCGCCCCGAGCAGCCTGCCGAGTATGCCGGATCCGTCGCGCATGACGCTGCACCCGCCCGCCACGCCGGCCCGCCCCGACACGGCCGCCCCGACATCGCCGAGCAGCGCCTCGACGTTGCGGCGCGGCGTCATCACGTATACGGTGCCGACTACGCCGTGCCCTCCCATCGAGCCGGGCGCCGACAAGTCTAGCCTCGACGGCTCGAGCCGCGCCGCATCGGCGAACCTGCGCCGCCCGCCGCACCCGAACGCCTCCGTCCCCAGGTCGCATGCATCGTACTTGAACTCCTCGCCCATTGCCGCCCGCCCCGCCGCGACGACCTCGGAGCCGACCATGGTCGCCCCGTCGTGCACGTCAAGCCGCACGCGCTGCCTGAACCTGGCCCCCTCGTACGGGATGATCTGGTCGGGGATCATCTCCAGGTACGCCCCGTCGGCGACCGACACGCGCACGTCCTGGGAGGCAAGGCCGCCGGGATCCATTCCGTACACCCTGGTCGCGCCCTGCGTCGTGACGTGCGCCATGGACCACGGCCCGGCCGCTATGTCCACCGAGTACCTGTCGCCCTGCAGCATCCCGCCGGCGACCGACGCCACGTACAGGTACGCCATCGGCGACCCCGGCCCGTCGCAGTACATGACGCGCTGCGCCGCGAGCGGAACCTTGGCCGAGACCCTCTCGGCCACGGTGCGGCCGCCCGGCCCGCCTGCCGCAAACGCCACCTCGAGCCGCCCGGCCCGGCCCGCCGCCTCTCCCCTGCCCGTCATGCCCCTCCCTCCCCGCCGGCCGCCCTGGGCGGCGCATCGAACAGCAGGTCGCGCACGATCCGGCCTGCCACGTCGCCGACGCCCTGGTCGGTCGTGCAGTCTACCATGGCAAACGGCCTGCCAGCGCGCACGCGCTCCGCATCGGCGCGCATCACGCCGAGGTCGGCGCCGACGTGCGGCGCAAGGTCGATCTTGTTTATGACGAGCAGGTCGCAGTTCTGTATGCCGAGGCCGCCCTTGCGCGGGTACTTGTCCCCGCCGGCGACATCCACAATGTAGATGAAGTAGTCGGCAAGCAGCGGGCTGAACGTCGTCGTCACGTTGTCCCCGCCGCTCTCGATCAGGATCAGGTCGAGCTCGGGGTGGTCCCTCTCCATCTCCTCGATCACCGACATGTTGAGCGACGGATCCTCCCGCACCGCCGTGTGCGGGCAGCCGCCCGTGGCGAGCCCCACGACCAGGTTCTCTGGGAGCAGCCCCTGGTCCGTGGCCAGCCCCGCCCTCATGCGGTCCGCGTCCTCCTTTGATATGACGTCGTTCGATATGATGCTCATCCTGTACCCGCGAGCGGCAAGGACGGGAACGACCCGCTCGATGAGCATGCTCTTTCCGGCGCCGACGGGTCCGCCTATGCCGACCCTTGGTATGCGGCGCGGCCCCCCCTCTTCCTCGCGGCCCCCCTCGTTCGCGTCCATTTTGCACCCTCCCCTCACGCGGCGAACATCCTCGCGTCCATCCGCTCGTGGTCCATCTGCGCAATCTCGGCGAGCGGGGCGAACTGCCACGCCCCCTCCGCCCCCTCCCCGCTTTCCGCGCGGCCTCCGGCCTCCCGCGCCGCCTCGGCCATCCGCGGCTTGAGGCCGTGTATGATCTCCTGCCCCTCCATGTGGTGTATGATCCCGAGCCGCAGCGCCGCGCCGACCATCGATGCGGCAAAGCCGTACAGCGCGACAAGGGCCGCATGCCCTGGGGTCATCCCGAGCGAGCCGCAGCATGCCCCGAGCGCGACGGGATACGCGCCAGAGGCGGCGCCCGACGAGATGGCCCGATGGTACCTGGCTAGGGCATTGCCGTCCCCGCCGAACCCCTTGACGCACCTGGCCAGCTGCGCGCCCGACCTTGCCGCCGCCTCCCTCTGCTCCCTGACCGGCTTGAGGGCCGAGCACCTTTCGTCCAGCTCGACAAGCCCCGCATCGTCGCCGCCGGCCGCAAGCGAGCACGCACGCGCCGCCATGACGCAGTCGCACGGCCCGACCTGCTGGTCGATCAAGGTGCGGCACAGCCCTGCTAGCGCGCCGGCCGACGCTATCGACCCGTCAAGAAACATCGACTCGAGGCCGTTGGACGTCGCAAACAGCCCCGACGGAAACATAGAGTCGGACAGCTGCATCGCGCCGAGCAGCTGCATCTCGGCCCCGCCGGCGGCCGTGCCGCCGCCGTCGTTGCGGCCGCCGTCATTCGTGGCCACGCACGTCCGCCCCCCCGTGCGGCCGGAACACCCCTTCGGACACCTCTAGCTCGACGCCTCCCTCGATGCGGCCAAACAGGCTCCTGAACACGTCCGCCTCCGAGTCGGCCTGCAGGGGAAACGAGATCGACCCGCCATCGGCCGACACCGAGATCGGCCTGTGCCTGTTGCCGACTATGTGGCCGACAAGGAACGCAACTGCGTTCCCCGCGCCGCCTGCCGGCCTTGCGGTGGCGATCTTTTCGGGCGCCTGCTCTACCAGTATGCGCCCGCCGTCCCCGCCGCCTGCATCAAGCAGGTCGCCGTCGCGCAGGACGGTGCCGGCCGGCAGCGACACCGCAATGTCCGTTCCCCCCTCGGTCGTCTTTCTGATCCTGCTCTTTTCAAGCTCGGCCCTTGTCATCCTGACCCGATCGACGACGTTCCCCCCCTCTTCCTCCCCGGCCCCGCCGCGCGCAACGGACTTGACTGCTACCAGCATGCCCCACGCCGCGGCGCCCTACAATATCAAAATTGCGCCCCCCGCAGGGCCGTCCTGCGCCCCACGCCCGCGCGCCTTATTCCTGTCCGCTAGAATGCGCCGGCGGCCACCCCCGACACTATGGCGATCCCGATTGCCACGCTGGCGATGCCAATGCCTGCCCGCATCGCCCTCTTGGCCCTGTCCAGCCTGGCCGCAAAGGCAAACGGGAGCGACAGCGTCCCGCTCGCCAGCATCATGCCGGCGACCGAGCCGGCCCCAAAGGCGAGGACCATCGCGATCCCCGCCTCCATGCTTCCCATGGCGGATGCGCCCAGGGCGATCAGGCCCCCGCTGCCTGCCAGTCCGTGTATGCAGCCGATCAGGTACGACCTGTGCCCATGCCGGTGCGCACTGCCCCCGTCCCAGCCTCCGTGCGAGTGCGGGTGCGTGTGGACCGTGCCCCCCGCGTGCGAGTGCGGGTGCGTGTGGACCGTGCCCCCCGCGTGCGAGTGCGGGTGCGGATGCGCCCCGCCTCTTCCCCTTCCCCGCATCCTCCTCCAAAGGCCAAGCATGCTGGTTCCGGTCCACGCCGACACGCCGAGCGCCACGAGCATGACGCCGACGGCCGCCTCGAGCCCGTCAAAGACGGCGCCCGGAATGCTCAGCGAAAAGGCGAGCACGCCGAGCGCCACGAGCAGTATGGCCGAGGTGTGGCCGGCGCCCCACAGCGCGCCGAGGAGCGAGCCGCGCGACAGGGCCCTTTTGACGCGTACGGGATCCGCCTCTTCCCCTCGCCGCCCTCCCGTCCTCCCGTGACCCGATGCGAGCACGGCCGCCACGTGATCGGGATCCAGGGCGTGCGCCAGCCCGACGACCACCCCAGCCGAGAGGAGCGCGGCAGGCGCCGCCGCGGCCGCAACAGCGGCAACCCCCTCCCCGCCTCCGGCCCCCATCGCCTGCGCCACAATCTCGCCGAGCACAGCAACCGCCCTCCTACTCCTCCCCGCGGCCGCCGCCCTCCGGCCAGAGGCCCTGCCGCCCGATCTCGATTGGCCTGTCTATCGCCACATGGGCGGCCTTGCCGAGCCCGTCCATCTCGAGCTCAAACCTCATCGAGTAGAGCATCTCTGGCACGCCGACCATTACGTTGTGCGGCTCGAGCATGCCGCGCGCATCCTCGGCTATCCGCCGCCCGTCCCTGCCGTCCCCGACCGACACGGCAACGTAGGCTGCGAACATCAGCAGGGCATCGTTGACGTTGAGCCGCATGCCGCGCGCGAGCATGTCCCTGATCCTGCCCGCCGAGGCGGCAAGCACGTCGTCGTCAAGACCCGCATACTCGAACACCCTGCGAAGCGGGGCTGCGTGCGGCCCGGCCTCGGCGGCCGTGACCGCGATGCGCATCATCCCCTCTTGGGGATCACGGCGCGGGGCCCGCCAAAGCTGTACGTGTTCCCCGTCCCCCTGTAGTCGCGCGGCCTGACCGGATCGCCCCCCTCCAGCCCGCGCTTCGTGAGCGACAGGCCGGCGAGCAGCTCTACGATCAGCCGCTGGCCTAGGCCCGACGTTATGCCCCCGTTGTACGAACTGTTGTCGCTAACGTCGTACGCCGGCGCGACCTCGACGAGGTCCATGGCGAACCTGTCCGGGTCGAACGACTTTGAGAGCAGGCGGATCATCCGTATGCCCTCCCTCGACGTCAGGCCGTTCGGCTCGGGCTCGCCCGTGCCGGGCGCGTACGCCGGATCGAACGAGTCGATGTCCCAGCTCAGGTACACCGCGTCGGTGCCGTCGTTGGCCCTGTCGGCGATCTCCTTTGCGATGTAGTCGATGCCGAGCTCCTCGACGTCGAGCATCGTAAACCACTGAAAGTCCTGGTCGGACATCCACTTGTACAGGTCGGGCCCCGGCCAGTACCCGCGCGGCCCCACTAGCGAGTAGTTCCTGCCCCTCAGGCACCCGATCTCCATGATCCTCCTAATGTGCGCGCCGTGGTCGTACTTGTACCCCGTCAGCCCCTGCGGGGCGCAGTCCGCGTGGGTGTCGAAGTGGATCATGCCGATGTTCTTGTACTTTTTGGCGAACGCCCGCACGTTGGCGTACGTGATCGAGTGGTCGCCGCCGAGCATGACGGGGATGCCGTCCTGCTCGAGCACCTCCTTTACCTTTACGGTCATCCTCTTGTGCGACTCGATGACGTCGCCGGGCGAGACCTGCACATCCCCGTAGTCGACCGTCCTGAACGTCCCGAACGGGTCGGCGCCGGTCTCTATGTTGAACCTCTCGTACGGCGGCGACGGTATCGTGGATGCGGCCCTGAGGGCGCGCGGCCCGTACCTTGCGCCCGGCCGTATCGTCGTGCCAAAGTCGAACGGCTCCCCTATTATGGCCACATCGGGCCTCGCCTCGACGAGCTGCTCGCGCGTCTGCACCCACGGCAGGTGCAGGAACGTGTTGATCCCGACGAACGGCGCCACGTCGGCGCCGCGGTACGCGTCGCCGTAGAACTCCATGCCCATGCGAACCGCACCACGCTACGGCCGGCATATACATAAGGAATCCACGTAAAGTACGCACGCGCGCCGGCCGGGGCACTGGTTAAATGCAGGCGCGGCAATTCCCTGCGTGGCGGGATCCGCGGGGGGCGAGTGGGCGCTGATCGCCGAGGGGCGCCGCTGGGAGGGGTACGGCGAGTTTCAAAGGGCCGCCTCGTGCTTTGAGAGGGCCCTGCGCATCGACGCGCGCAACGCCGTCGCGCTGCTGCGCCTCGGGCACGCGCTGTACGGGTGCGAGAGGTTCTCGGACGCCGAGGCGCGCTTTTCCGAGGCCCTCGCCGAGGCGCCGCGCGGGATCGACGCGCTGTACGGCCGCGGCCTTGCCCTTGAAAAGCTAGGCCGCTTCGAGGAGGCGGCCGGGTGCTTTGCGGCCGTCTCCGAGATCGACGCCTCGTACTCTGACGCGCAGTCCTGCAGGGCATCGTGCCTGAGCGGCGCAGGCCGCCACGCCGAGGCGCTGCGGCTCGTCGACGAGGCCCTAACGTCGCGGCCGGGCGATTCGTCCGCCGCCTTCTACTGCAAGAGCCGCATCCTGGGCAGGATGGGGCGCGCAAAAGAGTCCGTGTCGTGCCTTGAGGAGGCCATACGCGAGGACTCGAGGCGCTCTGCCGAAAGGTACGAGGAGGGCGCGGCCCTGGCCCGGCGCGGCAGGCACGAGGATGCGATCGCGCTGTACACGGAGGCCATCAGGCTGGACCCAAAGAACACGCGCGCCCTTGTCGCAAAGGGCTGGACGCTGGACTTGGCCGGCCTCCCGCCCAAGGAGGCCGTGGCCTACTTTGACAGGGCGCTGGCCGTCGATCCGCGCTGCCACGAGGCGCTCATCAACAAGGGCATACTGTACGACCGCACGGGCCTCTACAAGAAGGCCGTCGAGTGCTTTGACCGCGTGCTCGGCGACGATCCGGCCAGCGCAAGGGCCATGTACAGCAAGGCCGTCTCCCTGTTCGGCCTAAACCAAAAGGCCGCGGCCGTGTTCTTCTGCGAGAGCGCCATCCGGCTCGACCCGACGAACGTAAAGGCGCTGTGCAGCATGGTATGGATACTCGAGCACAGCAAGAGGTACGCCGACGCGCTCGCCTACTGCGACAGGGCCCTTGCCGAGGACCCCGGCTACGCCTACGCGGCGAGCTATCGCGGCAAGCTGCTCCTGCTCCTCGGCAGGCACGACGAGGCCCTCTCGCAGTACGACAGGGCGCTAGAGCTCGACCCCGGCAACCGCACCGCCATCTACCACCGCGACAGGGCCCTCGAAAAGGTAGAGGCGGAGGAGCGGCGGCGGGGCGGCGGGGCGCCGCGGCTGCGGCGGCTGTTTGGCCGCCCCGGGCCGGCGGCCGCGTAGCGCCGGCGGCCGCGCGGCGCGCCGGAAAATGCGTATTGTACGCACGCCCCGCCCGCCCGAAAAAAGCCTTAAATCAAACCGCCGCACTTGCGGGGCATGGTTCAAGTCTCGACGGCCGAGGACATCGACAGGGAGTCGCGCAGGGTGATCGCCTCGCTCTACGGCGACGGCGTGTCGGACTTTCGCGTCAACGAGTCGTTTGCGGTGCCCGAAAAGGGGCCGCGCGAGGCGTGGGACGTGCAGGTCAACTTCATGCTCAACGGCCTAAAGTACACCGTCGACCTGGAGATACAGGAAAAGGACTGCCAGGTGACCAACGCGCGCCTGATCGACACGATGACCCCCCTGTAGTTTTTTGCGTGCGGCCGCGGGCGGGCGGCCCCTGCCTAGTAGTGGTGGTGCATCTGCCGCTGCTCGAGCCCCTCCTGCTCCCAGTGGCTGTGGTTCCTGCCGGGATCCTTGTGCGCGTGGACCGTCCCGTCTATGTGGCAGTGGGTGTTGTCGATGAGGTCCTTTACGAACACGTCGTCGACGTTGAGGATCAGGGCGGCCGTCTCGACGGCCGACTTTAGCACCTGCCTCTTGACGGCGGCCGTCTCGACGACGCCCGACCCCGACATGTCGGCGACCCTCCTCGCAGACGAGTCTATGCCGTGCCAGCAGCGGGCGGGGCCCCCGCCTGCCTCCGCCCCGCCGCCTCGCCGGGCGTGCTCCGACCTGAGCCTGGGCAGGGCGTCGAGCGGGCTCATCCCGACGTTCCCTGCAAGGGTCGCCGGGACCTCCTCGAGTGCATCGGCGACGCGCGATGCGGCAAGCTGCCGCTTGCCCTCGAGCGAGACGGCGCGCTCCCTGACGTCGCGCGCCATGGCGGCCTCGCATGCGCCCCCGCCGAAGACGACGTACGGCCTCTCGATATAGTTGCGGAGGACAAAGATCGCGCTCTTTGCCGTCCGGTGGAACTCGTCAAGGTGCTCCTTTGAGACCGCCCGCAGCAGCAGCGTGACCGACCGGGGCCTCTCGGACTCGACGAACACCATCCTGTCGCCGCCGACGCTGCGCTCGTACACGCGGGATGCGAAGCCGAGCTCTTCCTCGGATATGTCCTCTACGCTGCGGCACGTCCTTGCGCCGGTCGCCTTTTCGAGCCACCACAGGTCGTTGTACTTTGCCCTGCGCACGGAGACAATGCCCTCGGCGGCGAGCATCTCTTGGGCGCGCGCGCCGATCCCCTTCCTTGATATGACCACCCTGGCGCCCGACTCGACGACCCTTCTTGCGAGCATCGCCACATTGGCGCCCTCTTGCAGGGCGAACTGCGCCATGTTGTTCGGCGACGTCACTATGATCTCGGACTCTGTCCTTGTCCTGGTCGCCTCCAGCTCGTCGTTGATCAGCAGCACCTTTGCGTCCCTGACGGCGCGGGGCATGGCCGGGCTGTCCACGGGCTTGTCGATAACGGTCCCCATGACCAGCTCTATGCGCTCCGAGCCGCCCCGCTTTTCCTCGATCTTGATGTCGTCGACGTCGACCGCGCCGGCGCGCGCATCGTGCACGGCCGAGACCGCGCCGACGACGGCATCGCGCACGGACTCCCTGTCGGCCATCGAGTCGAATATCGCCTTGCCCGAGAGGCAGGTGTCGACGAGGCTGTTCATCGTCGCAGCGTCCGCGCCCCCCGCCCGCACCTCCATCCCGTCGAGCGACTCTAGGGCGAACTCGAGACCCGCCTCGAACCCGTCGATTATGGATGCCGTCGGCACGCCGGAGGCGCGCAGGTGCTGCGCGTGGCCGAGCAGGGCGCCGATCAGGACGGCCGCCGTCGCCGTGCCGTCGCCGACGTGCGTGTCGACGGCATTGACCCCCTCGACGACGGCCTTTGCCGCCGGATGGTCCACGTCGAGCTTGCGCAGGAACGCCCCACCGTGCTTTGTAATCGTCGCCTCGCCGAGTATGTCGATGTACACCTTTTCCATGCCCCTGGGGCCGAGCGACGTCCTTACGGTGTCCGCGGCCAGGCGAGCTGCCACCAGGTTGTACGCCTGCGACTCGCGCGCGCCGATCCTGGACAGCTCGGGGTTGAATATGTCGGGATACTTCATCGCTCGCTCGCCCCCTGCGCCCGCTCCCGCCAAATGGCGGGCGGGCCCCGCTACGCCGCCCTGGCCTCCGCCGGCGCCCGCTGGCCCGGCCTTGCCTCCGGCCTGTCCGCCCCCTCGTCCCCTCCGGCATCGTCCCCGCCGAGCCCCGACGTCATAAAGCCGCTCTTGAAGTGCTTGAGGTCCTCGCCGGCGATCACATCCTCCTCGGGCGGGACATAGTCCCTCACGTCGTGCCGGGCCTTTCCGGGGTACCTGCCCTGCGTCGCGAGCGCCACCGCTATGAACACCAGGAACGAGACCATGGCGGCGACCATCGTGTCGAGCCCGACCAGATCCTCGGGTATGGCAAAGAAGAGGTACAGCCTGAGGAACGAGCCGACGAGGAGGGCGGCCACGGCGGCCGGCATGTTCGACTTTTTCCAGAACAGGCCGAACGTGAGCGGCGCGAGCGCGCCGGCGAACATGATGTCGAACGCGAGCACAAGGTAGACGCCGGGCGCCGGCACGAGGTAGCCGAGCGTCGCGCCGGCGGCCATCATCGGTATTATGGCCACGCGCGTCATCAGGAGCAGCCTCCTGTCGCTCGTGCCCGGCCGGCCTAGCCACCTCCTCTGGATTATGCGGACAGCCAGGTTGCGCGAGACGACGCTCGATATGGCCAGCAGGCCGCCGCTTGCCGTCGACATCGACGCGCCGACGACGCCCATCAGTATGGCGGCCCCTATCGCGAACGGCAGGTGCTCGGTCGCCAGTATGGGCAGGACCAGGTCGGGCAGCGTGTCGGCGGGGAGGTAGTAGAGCGCGACGATGCCGAGCATGCTCGTCGGGACGACCGTGAACAGGGTCAGGGCCCCGCCCATGAAGGCGCCGCGCCGCGCCACCTTTGGGCTCTTTGCGGCAAACACCCTCTCCATAAAGTCGAGCGCGATGATGTCCCCGAGGCCGAGCGCGAGTATGGTCGCCCAGCTTATCAGCGCGCCGTTGCCCACGTCGAAGAGGCCTGACAGGTCCACCGCCGCTGCCGGCGCGCTCCCGTAGATGACGTCCCACGGCGCGTCGGCGAACCCGCCGGCGAAGAATATGAAGCCGGCCCAGAACGCGGCGATCGCCAGGTACACCTGGAAGAGGTTCGTGTACGCCGATGCGAACAGCCCGCCGGCCGAGGTGTACACCAGGACGACCAGCGCCGATATCAGTATGCCCCAAAAGTAGTCTATCCCGAATACGGTCTCCATGATGAACCCACTTGCGGCCAGGTTGCCGGCCACCAGTATGGTAAAGCTGATGATCATCAGGACGCTCGATATGCCCTCGGCCCCGTTGCCGAACCGCCTGAAGTAAAAGTCCGGCAGGGTGATCATCGACATGCGGTTGAGCGGCCGCGCAAAGAACGCGGCCGTGACGAGCAGGCATATGCCGAGCCCTATGGGGACCGTCGCGCCGGCCCAGAACCCGAACTCGAAGACGAGCGCCGCGTTGCCGAGCGTGGAGTTGCCGTCGACGGCCTGCGCGGCGAGCATCGTGCCGACCATCACGAGGGGGAGGCTCTTGCCGGCCACGATGAGGCGCTTGCCGCTCTTCCTGACGAGCCTGCCGGCGAGGACGCCGACGGCGAGCGTCAGCACGATGAACGCGGTGATCGCGATGCCGAAGCCGTCAAACTCCATCGGCAGGAATTGCCCGCCGTTTATTTAACCATTGAAAAATTTCAGTAAAGTACGTCTTTAGGCACGAAAGGCGGAGCGTATAGTACGAAAACGCCGGATCCGCCGGCAGAATCGGGCGGAATCCGCCGCACGCCGGCTCGGATCCTTTTATCGCACGGCGCCGCGCCCCCTGGCGTGGACAAGCAGTTTGCGTTCGCCGTGATCCTGATAATCCTGGGATTCGGGCTCACGCAGGCCGGCGGCGAGGACGAGCCGTTCCTGGCCGGCCTAGGGTTCGGACTCGTCGTGATAGCCTCGGTGTGGATCGCCGTCCGGATCGTCCGCGAGTACCGCGGGGGCGGCGGGGGCGGCGGGGGCGGCGGCCCAGGCCCCGCGCCTGGCCAAAAATGATTTAAAGAAGCCGGCTATTTCCCGGCGATGCCCAAGAACGGCTACTCGACGCTGGGGCTCAAGCCGGGCACGTTCTCACTCCTCGAGAGCCTCACCGACACGTTCTACCCGGGCATGTTCCTGCCGAGCACCCTGATCATGCTCATGAACGAGGTCAGGCGGGGGTCGTACCAGGTCAGCATGCACCCCGTGCAGGTCAGCAGGTCGGGGCGCTACAAGACGCTGACGGTCCGCTCCGACGTCCGCGCGTGGCTCGAGGAGACGTACGAGGAGAACTCGACGGCGTACAAGGGCAGGTACCATACAAAGTGCTTTGCCCACTTTGTGAGCTACTTTGTGGCCAACCTCTTCAAGTCAAAGTTCGAGGCGCAGCACAACGTGATAAAGCTCAAGGAGTCCGACTTTACGTGGCTCCACGACGAGTACCAGAAGCACAGAAAGGCCGACGGCGACCCCTACGACACGTCGTCGTTCGAGCGGTTCGCCGACTCGTACGTCAACGACCTCCTCGGCAAGGTGAGGGCCGCAAGGGAGATGCTCGCCGCATGACGGCCCCCGCCCCCCGCCCCCCGCCCCGCGCCCCCTCAATGCACAAATACACCGCCGCCCTGCCGCGCATCGGATGATCTTCACCCAGGGCGAGGCCGAGAAGATGCAGGTGTTCGTCGCAGCCGAGATCGCCCGGCGCCGCCGCGGCCGCGGCCTAAAGCTGAACCACCCAGAGGCCGTCGCGCTGATCGCCGACCACATACTCGAGGGGGCCAGGGACGGCAGGTCGGTGCCCGAGCTTGCAAGCTCGGGCCGCTCCGTGCTCGCGCGCGGCGACGTCCTGCCGGGAGTGCCCGAGATGATCCGCTCCGTCCAGGTGGAGGCTACGTTTGAGGACGGCACAAAGCTCGTCACGGTCCACGATCCGATAGTGTGATGCCCATGATCCCCGGCGAGTACTTTCTGGGAGACGGCGACATCGCCGCCAACGAGGGGCGCCCGACCGTCACGGTCAGGGTCGCCAACACGGGCGACCGGCCCGTGCAGGTCGGCTCGCACGCGCACTTCTTCGAGGTCAACAAGGCGCTATCGTTCCCGCGGGCCGACGCGTACGGGTTCCACCTGAACATACCGGCGGGCACGTCGGTGCGCTTCGAGCCGGGCGACGAGCGCGACGTGGAGCTTGTCGGGTACGGCGGGCGCCGCACCGTGCACGGGTTCAGCGGCCTGGTCCGCGGCCCGCTCGACGAGAGGCGCGATGCCGCGATGCGGGCGGCCCGGGAGGGCCGCTTCAAGGGGGTGTAGGCGATGGCCCTGACCATACCGCGCAACCGGTACGTAGACCTGTTCGGGCCGACGGCCGGCGACCGCATCCGGCTTGGCGACACCGACCTCGTAATAGAGGTCGAGAGGGATCTCTTGCGGCACGGCGACGAGGCCGTGTTCGGCGGGGGCAAGAGCGTGCGGGACGGGATGGCGCAGGCCTCGGGCGCGCCGCGCAGCGCCTCGCTCGACCTGGTCATTACGAACGCGGTCGTCATGGATCCCGTCCTCGGCATCATAAAGGCCGACATCGGCGTCAGGGACGGCCGCATAGCCGGGGTCGGAAACGCCGGCAACCCCGACATCATGGACGGCGTAGACATGACGATATCGTCGCATACGGAGGTCATCGCCGGCGAGCACACCATCTGCACGCCGGGCGCAATCGACGCGCACATTCACTTCATCTCGCCGCAGCAGGCGGTGACGGCCGTGTGCGCCGGCACCACGACGATGATCGGCGGCGGGACGGGCCCCGCCGACGGCACGAACGCGACGACGTGCACGCCCGGCGAGTGGAACATACGCCGCATGATAGAGTCCGTCTCGGAGTTTCCGCTCAACTTTGGCCTCCTCTGCAAGGGCAACGACTCGCAGGAGGGGCCGCTGCTCGAGCAGGTCGCCGCCGGAGCGTGCGGCCTCAAGCTGCACGAGGACTGGGGCACGACGCCCGCGACGATAGATGCGGCCCTCCGCGTCGCCGACCAGACCGACACGCAGGTTGCAATACACACGGACACGCTCAACGAGTGCGGCTACGTCGACGACACGATAGCCGCAATCGCGGGCAGGACTATACACACCTACCACACCGAGGGGGCCGGCGGGGGGCACGCACCCGACATTATGCGGGTCGCCGGCGAGGCCAACGTCCTGCCGTCCTCGACGAACCCGACACGCCCGTTCACCGTCAACACTCTCGAGGAGCACCTGGATATGATGATGGTGTGCCACCACCTGAGCCCGTCGGTCCCCGAGGACGTCTCGTTCGCCGAGTCGCGCATACGGCGCGAGACCATAGCGGCCGAGGACGTCCTGCACGACATCGGGGCGATCAGCATGATGTCCTCCGACAGCCAGGCCATGGGGAGGGTCGGCGAGGTGACGGCGCGCAACTGGCAGACGGCCGACAAGATGAAGCGCTCGACGGGGCCGCTGCCCGAGGACATGCGCGCCTCGGGCGGGCGCAACGACAACTCAAGGGCCCTGCGCTACCTTGCAAAGATCACGGTCAACCCCGCCATAGCGCACGGCGTCTCGCGGCACGTCGGCTCGCTCGAGCCAGGCCGCCTTGCCGACATAGTGGTGTGGTCGCCGCAGTTCTTTGGGGCCAGGCCCAGGATGGTCGTAAAGGGAGGCATGATCGCGTACGCGCTCATGGGCGATCCGAACGCGTCGATCCCGACGACCGAGCCGGTCATGTACAGGCCCATGTTCGGGGCCCTCGGCGGGGCCAGGCGGTCGACGTCCGTGACGTTCACGTCGAAGGCGGCCCTCGAGGCGGGGCTGGCCTCCAAGATTGACGCCGGCCGGCCGCTCGTCGCCGTCGAGGGGTGCCGCTCGATAGGCAAGAGGGACATGGTCCGCAACTCGCTGACGCCGAAGATCGAAATCAACCCCGAGACGTACAGGGTTACGGTCGACGGCAAGGTTGCCGAGGCCGAGCCTGCCGAGCGCGTCCCCCTCGGCAGGCTGTACAACCTGTACTAGCCGTCGCGCAACAGCAGCAGCCTCGTGCCGCGCAGTCCGCTTCGCGCCCCGCCGCCGGCTGTTCGGCCCGCGCGCGCTAGGCAGGATGTAGGCCGCCCGCGCAGTCTGTCGAGCGCCTCCGCCGGGCGCCCTCCAACCTAGCCGATGTCGGCTAGCCTGCGCGCCGCCGGGCGCCCTCCAACCTAGCCGATGTCGGCTAATTGGCCCCCTCGCACCCACGCCTGCCGGCCCCGCTATTAAGGCGCCTTGCGGCATTAACCGACTAGTACGGGCCGCCCCCCGCCTGTTCGCATGCTGGCTGGCACGAGGCCCCTCTGGGCCGGCAGGCGGTCCACGGCGACCATAGCGGCGGCGATCGCCGTCTCCTCGGCGCTTGCGATTGCGGCGCAGGCGCAGCCCGCATACGCGGCAGGCGTCATCGGCGAGGGCTTTACGATCGGCGAGGTCCTCGACGAGAGCTGGGGCTGGTTCATCGTTGTCGGGCTCGGCGCCGTGTTCGCAATCGTAATCACCGCCGAGACCAAGATAGAGGAGCGGTACCTGGGCGTCTCGCAGACGTCAGAATGGTTCAACACGGCCGGCAGGGTCATCAAGACGGGCCTGACGGCGGCGGCGATCGTCTCGGCCTGGACGTGGGCGGCGACGCTCCTACAGTCCTCGACGGTGGCGTACCAGTACGGGATAAGCGGCCCGTTCTGGTACGCGGCAGGCGCGTCCATACAGGTGCTGCTGTTCGGCATACTGGCCATCGAGCTAAAGCGCAAGGCGCCCAACGCCCACACCTTCTTGGAGATCATCCGCGCCAGGTACGGCGACGGGGCCCACCGCGTGTTCCTCGTGTTCGCCCTCATGACGAACATGATCGTCACTGCCATGCTGCTGCTCGGCGGCGCGGCCGTAGTCAACGGCCTTACCGGCATGGACATCTCGCTGGCCGCATTCCTCATACCCATCGGGGTCATGATCTACACGCTGGTGGGGGGGCTAAAGGCCACGTTCGTCGCCGACTACATGCACACGATCATCATATTCATCGTCATACTCACGTTCGTGGCCACCGTCTACTTTGTCAGCCCGCTCACCGGCGGCATAGAGGGCATGTACGACAAGCTCACCGAGGCCGCCGCGCTGCGCCCCGTAGAGGGCAACGCCGCCGGCATGTACCTGACGATGGCCTCGCTCGGCGGCCTCATATTCGGCATCATCAACATCGTGGGCAACTTTGGGACCGTGTTCGTCGACCAGGCGTACTGGCAGAGGGCCATCGCCGCGCAGCCGACGTCCACGGTAAAGGGGTTCCTGCTCGGCGGCGCGTGCTGGTTTGCGATCCCCTTTACGCTGGCCACTACAATGGGGCTGACGGCCGTCGCGCTCGGCGTCGACCTCACGCCCGAGCAGGTGCAGCTCGGCCTGACCGTGCCCGCCGCCGCGTCCGTGCTCATGGGCGAGGTAGGCGCCGTCCTGGTCCTGACGATGCTGTTCATGGCCGTCACGTCGGCAGGCTCTGCCGAGCTGATCGCCGTCTCGTCGCTGATCACGTACGACGTGTACCGCACGTACAAGAACCCGAACGCGTCGGGCAAGAAGCTGCTAAAGGTCTCGCGCGCGACAATCGTCGGGTTCGGGATCGGTATGGGCGGACTCGCCGTCATACTGCTCAGCATGGGGCTGAGCCTGGGGTTCGTGTACCTGGCCATGGGCGTGCTCATCGGCTCGGCCGTCATACCCATCGCCCTGACCATAACGTGGAAGCGCACCGACAAGGTCGCAGCCACCGCGGGCGCGATCATCGGCCTGTTCGTGGCGCTCGGCACGTGGATCGGCGTGGCCGCCTCGCTGCCGGCGTACGGCGGCACGGTCTCGCTTGCGAGCCTCGGCGACAACTATTCGATGCTGTTTGGCAACATCGCCGGCATACTGACGGGCGGCGCGATCGCCGGCCTCGGGAGCCTGGCTCGGCGGACGACGTTTGACTGGAGCCTCATGCGCGAGCGCATAAAGCTCGTCGACATCTCGCAGGCCGAGGTGCGCCAGCTAGAGGAGGACGAGGAGACGCTGGCCAAGGCGTTCAAGTTCAGCCTCCGCGGCGGCGGCATCATGACGCTCGTGCTGATCATCGCGTGGCCCATGCCGCTGTTCTTTGCGGGGTACGTGTTCGACATCGCGTTCTACTCGTTCTGGGTCGGCATCTCGATCGTGTGGGTGAGCGCCGCGACGTTCTTCATCGTCGGGCTCCCGATCATCGAGGCGCGGCACGGCATCGCAAAGGTGGCGCGCAGGCAGCGCGCGCCGCCGGCCTCGGAGGGCAACGGCGGAAGCGGAGGCGAGGACGGCAGGTGACCCACTGCAGCGGCTGCGGCGTGGTCCTCGGCTGGAAAAAGTACAAGTTCCAGCGCATGTGGCGCATACCCGGATACTACTGCCGAAAGTGCATGATCGACCTCGGTCGGGACTTTGACAAGAACGCCAGGCTTACGCTGCCGACCCACCCGTGCGCGCTGTGCGGCGTCGAGTACTACTTTCTGAAGGGGTGCACCAAGGGCGGGGGCAAGCGGCACATGTACTGCAAGGTGTGCCACGAGGCCGTCTCGAACGGCGTCGTCCCCGCTACGCAGCAGGATGCGAAGGCGGGCGGGCAGAAGCAGCTGAAGACGCCCCCGCGGAACCTGCCGCTAGTCATGATGATCTTTGCCGGCCTCGGCGCGCTAATGATGGTGATGGGCTTGGTATTCACGATGATGTCGACGGGCGACGATGCCAACGTGGCCAACATACTGTTCGGGTCGGTGACGACGGCGCTCGGGTTTGTCCTGCTGCGCAAGACGCTCCGGTCGCGCAGCCTGCTGCTCGGCCGGGCGGCCGCTGGCGGATCGGGCCCGCCGCAGTCCGCCTCGCCTCCTGCCGCGGCCGCGACTGCCGCCGTTGCCGATGGCCGAGCGTAGCTCCCTTTTCTCCAACGGCACCCCTCACAGGCCTCAATGCGATGTCGCTAGGTGGGTTGCATGTGTAGACTTTCAAGCCTCTCGTTACGGCACAAGATCGTAAGCGCCCTGTGAACCCCCTGCACCGACAGCCACTGCCTAGCACCACTCACATTATTATACACTAGGGAAAGCCGCCGCTGTACGATCACAAAAAAATCAGCGATCATCATTGTTATATTAGCAATGACAGGCGGAGCAGCCGGATATGCAGCTTATCCCTTCATGACCGAGGAAGACACAGAATGGACCACTAGCGCTGAGGGCACCGTCAACCAAGTTCAACGAAGTGTGCCTGAGCTGCATGCCGTACCCAAGCCAGCGCCCACCGCAGAGCCGTCCGCCGACAGCCCGATCGAATTAATCACCTCTGCAGTGACAAAACAGATGGCAAGGCACAAGATAGATATGGCGACTGAACGCATCAATGATGCCCAGCGACAAGCGCAGCATGCCGAATTATCCACGGGCATGTTTGTGGTATCCGGCACACGATCTTTGACAACCCTGACATGGGCCGCCGACATAATCCACTTACCCGTCACAGATGACACCGCCGATGCTGTTGAGCTAATGGCAAACACGTTTGAGCGAACGGCAAACGATGCTGAGCGAATAGCAAGAGCGGAGCAACACATTCTAGACATGAAGGACACCCTCAGAAGTGACCCTGAAATCAGGGCTAAACTCGCTGGGAAATACATCATGGGATATAGCATGATGGAGGAGGTGGAAGCAACAATGAACCTGCGCATGAAGCCAACCATAGAGGAATATGATGCGTTGTTAGCTAGTGGAGCCGAAATCGACAAGACCAGAGATGCAGTAAACGCTGAGATAACAGCAATGACATTGGTACGGCAAAGTGAGGCAATAGCAAATACCATGTCGACACTCGCCGATTTTTCAGAGCGTAAAGCAAACACTGCAACAGAATTTATCAACTACCTGAGAACTCAACTCGCCGACGACGACGGCAACGACACAGTACAGGCCATCACCGACACTGTCGGAGTGTCCGATAAGCTCGGTGCGTATCCAGAGTCCGTCGAGTTCAAGCGCCTGTATCCAGAGCACATGGAGGATACCCTCATCACTTTGCCTTCGCACTACCTGTACGAGTTACGCGCATTAGACAAGGACGGCGGTGTTTTTGAAACCGACAGCCTCATTATCGATTACAATGCAGACACGGGCGAATCCACAATTACATACGTGTGCACCGAGCAAGATGGCGACCGCGTCAGCTACACACGTGACGACCTGATAGAGGTTATGGCCGGCATGTGCTGACAATCCTTGCGGTGCACGGTAGCGGTAACGCCTAATCGGGCGGTAACGCCTGCGGGCGCACTCGGTGAAAGGATACGGAGAGTGTTATCTGTATGAGGCACTGTCACCAGATCTTAAGGTAGCGCGAGCCTATGCAACCGGCGTCCACACGTGCGACTGCCACACACACTTCATCATTATGAAATGTGCAAGACATCCACATGTAGCATAAACACCACGATTTTGTGTTGCGCAAGTGGATATGTTGCCATTGAAGCCTAGCCGCCCTTGGCATCGCCGTCCCGCACGAACCCGCCGTTGGGGGCCGCAGGAGCGGCCTGCTCCCCGCCCTCCGGTTTTTTGCCCCCCTTGCCGTCGTCCCGCACAAACCCTCCCTCGGCCGCCTCGGGCGGCGGTATCCTCTTGGCCGAGCCTAGTCCCGCCGTCGTGATCACGACCGATGCGAGTATGATGAAGAAGACGATCTGCGGATACGCCTCGCCGTTGGGCAGGCCGAGCGTGAGGGGCATCGTGGCCAGCACGGCGGCGGCCAGGCCGCGCGGGATCATCACCTGCGTGACCTTCTTGTCTAGCCTCGAGAACCTTGCGGTAAGGACGGCCCTTGCCACGGCCGTCCTGAGGATGAATATCGCGACGGTCGCGACGATGCCGAGCAGGATGTACTCGATCTGCCCAAAGCTTGCAAGCAGCCCGACGAAGACGAAGAAGAACGCCCTGACCAGGAACGCGAGCTGGTTGTGCGTCGGGTCGTCGCGCTCGATCATGCGCACCTTGAACCGGAACACGCGCGACAGGCTCGCCTTGTTGCCGAGCATGAGCCCAAAGACGAGCGCGGTGAGTGCGCCGGACTCGCCGAACGTGTTGGCCATGAAGAACAGGACGAACAGCATGCCGAGGGTGAGCATGTACGCGTGCTGCGCGTTGCCGAGCTTTGTCGTCACGTACATCCACGGTATGCCGACGCCGAGGCCGAGGACGAGCCCGACGACAACGGCCGTGCCGATCGTCTCGCTCAGCACGGCCAGGCTCAGCCCGCCGGCCAGCACGGCCTGGAACATGATGAACGCGATTATCGTAGAGAGGATGTCCGTGAGGGCCGACTCGAAGCTGAGCATCGACTTTGCCGACTCGGACAGCCTGATGTTCCGCACCAGGCCGAACACGATGGCCGAGCTGCTGCCGCCGACTATCGAGCCGAGCAGTATGCTGTCGAGCAGGGGCCAGCCGATCCAGAGGTGGGCAAGCGCGGCGACCGCCGAGATGCTGGTCACGAACCCGACGAGCGCCAGTCCGAAGGCAAAGTGGACCGTCCTGGCCATGGACCGCAGGTCCAGGCTCCTCCCGCCGTCGAACATGATTATGATCAGGGCCACGGCCGCAAAGTACGGGACTACCGCAATGACGACGTCGTGCGAGATGATGCCGAGGACGGGCCCGATCACCACGCCGAGGATCATCAGGAACGCGACGTCGGGTATGCCCGTCCGCTTGAAGAACGCCTCGCCGGCCACGCCGAGGAAGACTACCGTGCCGGCGGCGAGCAGCACCACGGGGGCCGAAGCTATGCCCCCGTCTGCCGACAGCGACGAGACGGCGGCGATCATCTCGCGGAGCGGGCCGAGAACGGCGTCGGCCGCGCCGGGGCCGCCCGACGCCGCGCCGGCCAGCAGCTCGTCAAGTGACCCTAGGATGCTCAGCTGGACGGGTAGCACGCGCCCGTCCCCTGCCCGCTCCCGCTAATTAACCTGCGCCGCGCCACGCCGCCCGCACGTTTAAACGCCGACCCCCAGTGCCGCCCCGCGTGGGAACGGCCACCGACATGCTCCGCGAGGACCACAGGCACGCGATGCGCCTAGAGCGGGTGGTCGCCTCGTGCGCCGATGCGATCGCCGGAGGCGAGGACGTGCCGCCGGACGACGTCGAGAGGATCGCGCGCGTCATATCCGAGTTCTTCGACTCCATACACTACTCGCGCGAGGAGGACTCGTACTTTCCGTGCGCCGGCGCATCGGGCCGGTTCGCCGACGAGGTGCGCAAGTTCCTCATCGAGCACGAGTTCGGGCGCAACGTGGCAGCCCAGGTCTCGAGGCACCTTGCCCGCTGGCGGGACGGGGGCGGCGAGCAGGCCCGCGAGGCCGTCGCCCGGTTCCTGCGCACGTACTCGGTGTACCTCCGCGACCACATTGCAAAGGAGGACAAGTTCTTCGACGAGGCCGAGGGGGCCCTTGACGGGGCCGAAGAGGCCGAGATGGCCGAGTACTTTAGGGCCGCCATGGCCACGGCGCCGAGCATCGACCGCATCCTCGCCGAGATCTCATCCCTCGAGCGGAGCGGCTGGATGCGCGCCTAGCCGCCGCCGCGCGATCGCGCCGGCCCGCAAGGGCTTTTTAAGAGCCGCCCGGCCCGCCCCGCCGTGAAGCCGTTCGTGCTGTGGATGACGGGCCTGCCGTGCTCGGGCAAGACGACCATCGTGCGCGAGCTGCAAAAGCAGGTGCCGAACCTGGCCATACTCGACGGCGACGAGCTGCGCGAGTGGTTCTCACCAAAAGACTTTAGCAAGGCCGGCCGCGACGAGCACAACCGACGCGTCGCGCACCTGGCCTCGCTGCTCCTCAAGCACGGCGTGCCGAGCTGCGTCTCGCTCGTCAGCCCGTACAGGGAGAACCGCTCGGCGGCGCGCCAGATACTCGACTGCGGCCCGGCGTTCGCCGAGTGCTACGTCAAGTGCTCGCTGGCCGAGTGCGAGCGGCGCGACGTAAAGGGCATGTACGCAAAGGCGCGCGCCGGCGAGATCAAGGGGTTTACGGGCATCGACGATCCGTACGAAGAGCCCGAGTCCCCCGACCTGCTGATCGACTCGGAGGGCGAGGATGCCCCCGCATCGGCTGCGCGCGTCATGGACTTTCTGCGCTCGCGCGGCCTTGCCTGAGCACCACATCGTGCAGCGGCCCGTTGGTGGCCAGCACCCCGTTCATGTGCCTTGTGCCGGGGCCCTCGTACCCTAGGGGTGCGCCCCCGACGTCCGTCATGATGCCGCCGGCCTCGGCCAGTATGCACTCAGAGGCGGCCGTGTCCCACACGTGCATCTTGTCCGTGTAGGTCAGGTAGACGTCGGCTGACCCCTCGGCTATCCGGCATGCCTTGAGCGAGCTGCCGACCCCCTCGCGCCCGGCGATGCCGAGCGAGTCGAGCATGCCCCGCTCGCGGTCGGTCAAATGGTTTCGGCTGACGACGGCCGTGGCGCCGCGCAGGTCGGCCGTCTTGCTCGCGGCAATCCTCTCCCATGCAGTCCCGCCTGCCGCCAGTCGGAACGCGCCCCTGCCGGACTCGGCAATGTACGCGGCGCCGCTCCCGGCGCCGGCCGCCGGGCAGTTGATCACACCGACGGCGGGCCGCCCGTCCCTGACCAGCGCGATCATGACGGTGAACTCGCCGGTGCGCCCGACAAAGTCGGCCGTCCCGTCCAGCGGGTCGACAATCCAAGTCTCTCCATGCCGGCCGCCTTCCTGCGCCTTGCCGTTCCCCTCTTCGGACAGCACAGGGATTCCCGTCCTGGCCAGCAGCCCCGATATGATGCGGTGGCTCGCAAGGTCCGCCTCGGTCAGCGGCGAGCCGTCCTCCTTTGCCTGCGACTCAAAGTCCGTCCCGTACACTTCCATGACGGACCTGCCGGCCCGGAGGGCCGCCGACAGGGCGGCAGCCGCGTTGCCGGACATGCCGGCCGGGGGCTGCATGCGGACCGGCTCCGCCCCTTCGCCGGTCATGTCGTCAGCTCGGGCCTGAGGGACCAGACCACGCCGAGGACGACGAACGGGATCGACATTATGCCGACGATGCCGAGCACCGTGTACAGCGACGACTCGGAGACGTCGGGGTTGCCGACAAGCCACGGCAGGGGCAGCGTGACGACGAACCATATAACGGCAAGCAGTATGACGAGGCGGAGCTTGCTCCTCTTCCTCACAGGCCCCGCATCCTGCCGTCCCTCCATGGGCGGCAACGCACGGGCGCGCTATTATTTGGTGCGGCGGCTCCGCCGCCCTCCTTCCCGTATTCGCCCCCCGCCGGCTGTGCTAGTGTGCCGACTCTGCGGCCTGCATGCGACCGTCCTGCTGTCTGGCGCGATCGGCGCGGCCTGCGCCTAGCGTCTGCCGTCCTTTCCTCCCGCTTGCGCCCGCGCGCGCCTGCCCTGCCAGGGGCAAAATTTCACATAAAAACTGCCAATTTCTTGTAAGATCTTTGGTGAAGGCTTAAGTACAAGCGAGATATACACGATTCATGCCGATGGAAGCAGTTTCTATCGACTAACCGTGCGTGATCCCGCAGGACAGAAAGCGTACAAGACGCCCAAGGGCGGCTTGTCAGGGAGGCAGTCTCCCAACGTCCTGCAACATAGGGATCACGCCGTTTCATTGCAAGAACGGTGGGCAGTGCCCTTCCCGCTTGGCGGATGCATGGCGCCTTTCCCTGCCGGCAGTAGCGCCGGGTGGCGTCGGCCAATCTGCGAGCGGCCGCCGTATAGGGGCGCATGACGACGGCCTGCGCGCCCGCATCATGGGACGGAATGGACCACCACTCGTACACTGCTCAACGTCGCCGGGCCCTGCCGGTGTGGGGCTAAGGCCATGGCAGGATCAGCGCACCGGCCGCTCCGCTAGCCTGTCATACGCCGCATTGCACCCGTGATCCGTTCTGCGCTGGCGCGGGGGCCGAGCCTTGGCGGTGCACCGGCACCGGTCGCTTAGGATTGGGCTCCTAGAACCCGACACATCCCGCTTGGCTGGGCTCTCGATGTTTCCGCCGCCGCCACTCGCTCGGCTACCGTGCAGGACGTCATACGCTGTTTACATAGACGGCGCCCACCCACTTGCTGTCTTGCGCCCGTTCACGCGGCGGTGATGTTATATCCGCGCGTTTGGCGCCGCCTCGTGTGATGCGGCTAGGTTTGGCCCTGCTGCTGGCCCTCGCTGTGGGGCTGGCCGTACTTCCCGCGGCGGTGGACATCGGATCGTATGCCATGCATGGCAGCGACGCGGCCGAGCCGCACGGTCAGGAGCCGGGCATTATTGCCGTGGCCGACACCGACAACCACCGCATCCTAGTGTTCCATTCCAACGGCACCTTTGCCCACAGCTTTGGGTCGTACGGCTCGATCCACGAAAAGTCCTCCTACTTGACCTACGGCCAGTTTCACTCGCCGTCCGGCGCCGCCGTCGGCCCAGACGGGCGGATCGTCGTGGCCGACACCGGCAACCGCCGCATCCAGGTGTTCAGCGCTGACGGCACTTTTGTCAACGTCCTTTACTTCGGCCGGTATGACACGCCGTACGCCGCCGCATTTGCCCCCAACGGGAGCATCGTGGTGGCCTACAGCGACAGCACGTACGTCAGCGGCAGCGGCCGCCAATACGAGAGCCGCATCCAGGTGTTCAACGCGGACGGGACGCGCACCCCTGGCTTCGGGCTGTACGGTGATGTCGTTCCCTCATCCCCGTCCGACATCGCCGTCGGCCCCGACGGCCAGATCGCGGTGTCACACAGCAACAGCCACACACACATCCACCGCATCCAAGTCTACCACCCCAACGGCACGCTTGCCATTGCGTTTGGGTCGTACGGAGTAGGACCCGGGCAGTTCCAATCTCCCTCAGGTGTTGCAATCGCCCCCGACGGCCGGATCGCGGTGGCCGACACCGGCAACGACCGCATCCAGGTGTTCCACCCCAACGGCACCCTCGCACTTGCGTTTGGGTCGTACGGCGCCGGCCCTGGACAGTTCATATCACCGTCCGGCGTTGCAATCGCCCCCGACGGCCGGATCGCGGTGGCCGACACCGGCAACGACCGCATCCAGGTGTTCCACCCCAACGGCACGCTTGCCAGCGCCATTGGGACCGTTCCCGACGCAGGACGGGGCTATGCCGTTCCCGAAGTCGCCGTCGCCCCAGACGGGAAGATCGTGGTGGCAGACGCCAACAACCACCGCATCCATGTCTACCACCCCAACGGCACCCTTGCCAGCGCATTTGGGTCGTTCGGTGAGGGGCGCGGGCAGATCCAAGATATGAAAGACATTGCCGTCGCCCCCGACGGGAAGATCGTGGTGACTGACTCCCCCCACTCCAACGGATTGGCCAGGCGCATCCAGGTGTTCAACGCGGACGGCACACCCGACCTCGGCTTTGGGCCGCGCGGCGACGGGACTGCGTACTTGCGCCTGATATCCAACTATCCCTGCTACGTGCGTTCTTACGATGCCCCGCAGCCCATATCCGCCCTCGCCGTCGCCCCCGACGGGAAGATCGTGGTGGCCTACAACAGCGGCAGCAGGAATTATATTCCAGACTACCATATACGAGTGCTCAACGCGGACGGCACGTGCGACCTCGACTTTGGTTTGGATTTCCAAAGCACCGCGCGCACGGTATCCGTAGACGCCCTCGCCGTAGCCCCCGACGGGCGGATCTTGGTGGCCTACAGCGAGGGAGTCGATCGCCACCGCGAGGGCCGCATCCTAGTGCACAACGCGGACGGCACGCGCGCCGATCCGCCTCGCATTTCGGCGTATGCCGTTTGGCCCTCGCGGGTCGGGAATGTGATCGACATGGCAGTCGCCCCAGACGGGCGCATCGCGGTGACTCACGCCTACAGCAGCCGCATCCACGTGCTCAACGCGGACGGCACGCCCGCCAATGTCTTTGCAACGTTCGGAGACTTTTTCCGTTGGGGGCCACGCCCGTCATCCATGGCCGTAGCCCCCGACGGGGGCATCGTGACGGCCGACACCTACAACGATCACATCCAAGTGTTCCACCCCAACGGCACGCGCGCACTTGTCTTTCCATCGTCGCTCGCACGGGAGCCATGGACGACCGACGCCGCCAGCGACGGCCCCCATCCACACGGCATGCCAGACCTCGACTTTGCGACGTCCCGCGTCGGCGCCTCGTCCGTCGCCGTCGCCCCCGACGGGAGCATCGTGACGGCAGATGCCAGCTACCACCGCATCCTAGTGCGCAACGCGAACGTCACGCCCGCCTTTTACATAGGGTCGTTCGGCGCCGGACCCGGGCAGTTCGACTACCCATCCGGCGTCGCCGTCGCCCCCGACGGCCGCATCGTGGTGTCCGACACCGGCAACCACCGCGTCCAGGTGTTCAGTGGCGACGGCACGTATTCCTTTGGTTTTGGGTCGCGCGGCAACGGGACAGGGCAGTTCGACTACCCGTCCGGCGTCGCCGTCGCCCCCGACGGCCGCATCGTGGTGTCCGACACCGGCAACCACCGCATCCAGGTATTCGACGCGGACGGCGCTCCAACCCTCATCATTGGGTCGACCGGCAACAGGTCTGGGCAGTTCGACTACCCGTACAGCGTCGCCGTCGCCCCCGACGGCCGCATCGTGTCGGCCGACATCGGCAACGGAGTCCAGGTGTTCCACCCCAACGGCACGTTTGACCTGGGGTGGTATGTGGGCGAAGTCAGGGGCGTGAACCACCCGACACCTCTGGCCGAAGTTGCTGTCGCCCCGGACGGAAAGATCGTCGTGGCAACCGTCATAGTACCCGGCCAACTTATGCCCTACGGTGTAGGAGTGTTCCACCCCAACGGCACGCGCGCCTTTGACTTTCTGTCCTACTACGGTTCTCCCCGCTATGGTGGCACCCCGACAGGCGTAGCCGTCGCCCCCGACGGGAGGATCTTGGTGGCTGCCGGCAACCTCTACGGGTTCGACGCGGACGGCACACCCTCCTTTGCCTTTGGTGGACGTGGTGGATATGCCAATGAACCGTCCGGCGTGGCCGTCGCCCACGACGGAAAGATCGCGGTGTCCGACCATCACAGCCACCGCATCCGCGTGCTCGACGCGGGCGGCGCTCTGGTCCGCACCATTGGGTCGTTCGGTAGCGGGACGGGGCAGCTCCAATATCCCCAAGACATCGACATTGGCGGCCCCGACGGCCGGATCGCCGTGGTCGACGGCAGGCCATTATTCTGGGCCAACCCAGACCGCATCCAGGTGTTCCACCCCAACGGCACGTTCGCCTTTTCCATCGGGCCGCACGACGTAGACGACGAGGCGGCAGGGCCGTTCTACCCGAGCGACGTCGCCGTCGCCCCCGACGGGAGGATCGTGGCGGCCTACAACAACGACTACAGGGTCAGGGGGCCGTGGGGCCCCCTTGACCCACATGTCAGGGTGTTCGACGCGGACGGCACCTTCTCCTTTGCCTTTAGGCCGCCGCCCGACGGGCTGCCGTGTTCTTTGCACGGCGTTGATGTTGCTCCAGACGGGAGGATCGTGGTGGCCACCTCTGCCAACTGCCTCGGCGGCGGCTCTCGTAGCAGCATTCAGGCCTACCACCCAAACGGCACGTTTGACACCACCATCAAGTCGGGGGCATACTGGGACGTCGCTGTCGCCCCCGACGGGTGGATTGCTGCGGTGAACTACGTCGGCCACAGGGCGAACTACCGCGCGAATATCCAGGTTTTCGACTCCAGTGGCGTGGGCCATTCTAACATTGGCACTAAGGGTGCGGGGGCCGGGCAGTTCTCTTGGGGCGTGCCAGACATTGCCGTCGCCCCCGACGGGAGGATCGTGGTGGCCGACAACAGCAACGATCGCATCCAAGTGTTTCAACGAGACGGCACGCTAGACCGCATCTTGGGGTCGTCCAACCTCGGCTTTGCCGCAGGCGCCGGGCCGCTGCGATCTCCAGCAGGAGTAGCCATTGGCCCTGCCCAGCCCCCCGTCGTCGTCGAGCCCCCGCCCCCGTTCAACGGCACCGGGCCGCCTCTGGCGCCCAACGGCACCGCTCCCCAGCCCCCCGTCGTCGTCGAGCCCCCGCCCCCGTTCAACGGCACCGGGCCGCCTCTGGCGCCCAACGGCACCGCTCCCCAGCCCCCCATCGTCGTCGAGCCCCCGCCCCCGTTCAACGGCACCGGGCCGCCTCTGGCGCCCAACGGCACCGCTCCCCAGCCCCCCGTCGTCGTCGAGCCCCCGCCCCCGTTCAACGGCACCGGGCCGCCCCCTGCACCACCACCCCCGGCCGTCGCAGGACCGGGCGGCGGCATCGGGACGCCCGGCTTCGCCGGCGTCGGGGCCGCATCGCAGCTGGTAATCGACGTGGCGAGGCTGGCAGACTCTAGCGCCTCGCAGATCTCGGGCGACCCGAATGCGAGCACCGCGACGTTCCCGCCGCGCGAGACGGCCGTGGTTACGCCGTTTGTAGAGGTCACGTTCCCGCCCAGCGTGACGGCCTCGCGCGTGCCGTCCGATGGCTTGCTTGCCCTGAACGTCTCTGCAGAGGCGCCGCCCGACGAGCAGGTGCAGCGCGCACTTGCGTATGCAGGGTCG
The DNA here is from genome assembly GCA_965242695.1 of Cenarchaeum sp. Classification (GTDB taxonomy): domain Archaea; phylum Thermoproteota; class Nitrososphaeria; order Nitrososphaerales; family Nitrosopumilaceae; genus Cenarchaeum. The sequence continues at coordinate 745,691 of CBDESU010000002.1, forward strand.
GGGCGCGTCGTACCGCAGAGGATTGTCGAGGTGGGCGGCTCTAACAGCGGCGGCGGAGCAGAGCGCGTCACGTTCGATCAGCCCGTCCGCATAGTCCTAGAGGGGCAGGCGGGAGGCCGCGCATTCTACATCCAGAGCGCGGGCGGCGCGATCATGCCCATTGACGCCGCCTGCGCTGCCGACGATACGGCCAGGGTGCACCGGCAGCTGGCCGGCGCCGGCGAGTGCTGGGTGGACTCTGCGGACGGCAACGACAAGATCATCTACACGTACCACTTTACCCGGTTTGGCACCGTGGTGTCCGAGAACGGGGCTCTGCCGCCCGTGGTCCACACGTGCTCGGCGCGCCTCGGAACGCCGAACCTAGACGTGAGCGCATCCCTCGGCGAGCAGTCGTCTCCCGTGCAGCAAGCGCTGATCAACTCGGGATCGCTGCCGTTCGCAAGAGTAGAGCTTGAGGCGACGCCGTGGTACGTTGACTGGGACGGTAGCGCCCCGCCCGCCGCGGGCCATCCGTCCCTGCCCTCCTCGATCTCCGAGGTGCTCTTCGAGGACGTCGACTTCGGCCATGTGGCAACGGCTGTCAATGGGACGGTGGTTGCACGCGGGCTCGGTGGCGGGGACATCGCGCCATTGTCGTTCGTGGCAGACCTGACTCCGTATGACGAAGTACAGGGCAGCGCACTTGTTCAGTATGTTACGTACCTAGCCCAATGCAGCCGGTAGCGCTGGCGGCCGGGCTGCGGGGCGTAGCGCCGGCCCGTGCAGCTAGCCTGCCGTACGCCGTATTACGCCCCACCTTCAACCTAGTTCGGTTCTGGGACCATAGCAGGCCCTGCCGGCGGCCGTCTCGGGCGGGTCACGGGACATGAGCCGCCCCCATCCGCCCGCCGGCGAAGGCCCGGGCCCTGCACACTTGCCGTCATGCACCGTATTACGCCCGAGGTCCGTTCACCGCCAGGTTGCGACACTGCTATGCACGGGCCGGCATCAGGGCGCCGCGCCGATCATGACCGAGACGGTCCCGATCACGTTGCCGTTCGGGTCTATCGTAATATCGACGCTCTGGCCTTCGGGCACCTCGAACGCCTTTTGCCCCTGGTAGTCCCAGGTGTAGTACTCGGAGATCGGCGACTTGTGCAGCGTGCCGTCGAGCTCAAAGTCGTCGGCGAACGAGAACGACTCGCCCTCCATGCTGATCGACAGGACGCGGGGGCTGTCGCCGTTGGGGACGAACTTGAACTCGTACCTGCCGGCCGCAATGTCAAACGTCCTCTCGTGGATGCCGTCGACGTACTCTTCCTCCCACAAGAGGGCGTGGAACGCAAAGCCCTGCCTGGCAGAGCCTGTCGTGTCCGAGGCGACGGTGTTGATGACGAACAGGGCGGCGATGGCGGCCACTGCCGCTATTGCCGCGTACGCCGCCTTTTTCACGCCCCGCCCGCGGCGCCGGGCCAAATTAAGTCTTGCCGGCGGCCGGCCCGCGGATGGGAGCAGAGCGGGGCGGAGCCGCCGCCTGCCTCTTGGCTCGCAGTCGTTGCCGCCCCCGCCTTTTGCATGCGCGTACGCCGCCTGCCCTTGGCGGTGCCATGAACCGCGCCCCGACCCGACCTGCCGGCTCGCCTTCCCGCTCGGGAGGCATCTGCCCGCGGGCCTCCGCCCCCGCCGCCCGGACGGCTAGGGAATGTCGATTCGTCCCTGCCTGTCCCAGCGCGGGAGTCGAGACAGCGGTGCGGGGCATGCCGCCGATGTCCAATGACGGCACGCCCGACGCACCGGCGCGAGTCCACGAAGGGCGGCATTAAGGCTAACCCTGAGCCTGTCGGGATGCTAGGGTTGCCCGGCAGGAGGCGTCCACTGCCCTGCACAGCTTGCGTTTGGCGGCAATCATGCGGCCGTGCTTGAGTTGCCCGGCAGGAGGCGCCCGCCGCGCGGCACAACGGGGGCGATGACACTGCGGCCACCCTTGGCGCCGGGGCGCGGCAGGGGGAGGCGGCCAGAGACAAGGGCGCACCTCCCCCGATGCCTAGGCCGCCCCGCCGCAGCCCTCCCCGCCGCCCCGCCGGCGCGTGGCAGGGCGCCTCATCCCCCTCCGGCACCTGTGCGCCGCCAGGCCGCCCTCCGCCCCCCGTCGCCCGCGCCTTGTCGGCCATTGTTGACCAGTTGTCAACCGAACTTGACCCCCTCCATTAAGCCGCCGCCCGCCAGCATGGGGCATGACACGCTTTGAAGACACGTGGACGCGGCCCGTCTCGCCCGGCCTGACCGAGCGACTAGGCACCGCCGTCCACCCCCCGGGCCCCCTCAAGCCCAGGATAAAGACCGCCGTCCAAAGCATACAGCAGCAGGTCGGCAAGCTCGACGCCATCCTGGCAAAGCTCAAGGACAAGGACGCAAAGCTCTTCCAAAAGGTCGTCGCGGCCACGCAGCAGCACGACGCGCACGCGAGCAGGGTCCTGTCCAGCGAGCTTGCAGAGGTGCGCAAGGTCACAAAGGTCCTCGGCAACACGAGGATAGGCCTGGAGCAGATCGAGCTGCGGCTTACCACGTGCAGCGACATCGGGGACACAGTGATGACCATAATGCCCACCGTCGGCCTGATGAGGGGCATACAGTCGTCCCTGGCCAGGTTCATGCCCGGCGCGGACCAGGAGATCGGCAAGATGACCGAGATGCTCGGCGGCCTCATGACCGAGACGTTCTCGGGAGACTCGATGTTCGGCTCCGGCGAGGTCTCCAACGAAGAGTCCGACAAGATACTCCAAGAGGCCGCCGCGGTCGCAGAGAGCTCGGTCGGGACCAAGTTCCCGTCGACCCCGTTCGACCTCGACGAGCACGCAAAGGCGGCCGAGCAGCAGCAGCCAGGCAAGTTTGCCTAGCCGCAAACACCCACCCCCCTCTTCTATTTCTCTCCTAGGGTCCGGCTCCGGCCGCCGCCCCTCCCCCGTTCTGCGGCGCGGACACCGAGGCCGCCCGGGCCGACAGCTCGGCCCTGACGCTCTTTATCCTGCCGCCCTCGTCGTTGACGACCTCGTCGATGTTGGCCAGGCGGCCCCTCAGGTCGGTAATGATGGCGCCGACCTCGTCGGCCTCGCCCTCTACCATGGCGCGCTTCTCGGCCAGGTCGCGCATGCCCCTGCTCTCCTCGTCGATGTACTCCCTGATCTTGACGAGCTTTTCGCGCAGGTTCTTGATGTCGACGAGCTCGTCCTCAATGTCCTTTTCGAGCCGCGTCCGCTTGTCCTTTAGGTTCTTGATCATGACGCCGACGTAGTCTATGGCCTCTTCCAGCCGGGCGCGCTTGCCGATCAGCGCATCGATGCCAATGTCCGACGAGCCCTGCAGGGGAGCCTGCATGCCGCTTCCTCCTCCAGCCTCCTGCCCGGCCGCGGGCTGGGCCCCCTGCCCTGCGCCGTCCTGCCGCCCCGCCTCGGCGGCCACACTACCGCCGCCGCCCTCGCCGTACCCCGAGAACCGCTCCGGCCCGGCGGCCGCCGCCTCGGCCTGCCCCGCCGCCAGGCCGTACGGGTCGGCGGCCACACTACCGCCGCTGCCGCCCTGCTCGGCCAGCCCGGCCCCTTCCCCGCCATCCCCGTCCTTCTTGAAGCGGTCAAAGAGCCCAGCCATTTAGCCCGGGGCGGGGCCGGATGTTATTAAACAGTCGTATCGGGCGCCGCCCGCGCCGCCCGATCAACCTTCATATTGCTAGCGCCGCGGCCGCCCAGCATGGCATCCCGGGCCATCTGCGCCGGCGTCGGCATACCGATGATGGCAGTAGGCGCGCTCATCGCCGTCCTGTGGTCGCCGGCGGCCGCGGACCTTGCGGGCACGGTAGAGTTCGTCGGCGGCACTATAGGCATACTCGGGGCGGTCTTCTTCATCGCCGGCCTGTTCTACACGCGCGAGCCGGTCATGCGCTAGGCCCCCGCCGGACCGCGCCCCCTGCACGACCGGTTAAATTGAGCATCCCCCGTCCGGCCGCGTTGAAGCCGGTGCGCATCTCCGAGGTGTTCACGTCGCTAGAGGGCGAGGGCGTCCTGCTCGGCACCAAGACGCTGTTCGTCCGGCTAGCCGGCTGCCCGTTCAGGTGCGGCTACTGCGACACGGACTATGCGCTGCCCATGGACTCTGGCACAGAGTACGGCATGGACGAGGCGTTCGAGCTCGTGCGCGGCTCGCTCGAGAGGGGCACGTTCAAGGTGAACTTTACCGGCGGCGATCCGCTCGTGCAGCACGAGGCCGTCGCCGAGCTGGCCCGGCGCGTCCGCGGCGAGGCCGGCACGCCGACGTACCTAGAGTCGTCGTGCTACGACGCGGCGCGGTTCAGGGCCGTCCTGCCCCACATGGACTACGTAAAGGCCGAGCTCAAGACGGCCGACTCGGGGTTCGTCGACGAGGCGCGCTACCCGGCCCTGCTCGAGAGCGCGCTCGAGTGCCTGCGCGCGTCCGTCGCCCTCGGCACGTTCACCTACGTCAAGATCGTCGTCGGCGCCTCGACGTCGGCGGCCCACCTTGCCGACCTTGTCGGGAGGGCGCTAGAGGCGGCGCCCGGCGGCGCCGGCCTGTCCGGGATGGTCATCCAGCCGGTCACGGGGAGCGGCGCGCCGTCCCTCGGCCACCTGCTGCGCCTCTACGATGCGGCCCGGCCGCTGTACGAGGACGTCCGCGTCGTGCCGCAGCTGCACAAGGCGATCGGCGCGCCCTGAGCGGCATTCCCACGACTTTTATAGGGCCTGCCCAGACGGGGGGCGTGGATGCGGACAGGGTGCGCAAGCTCGTGCGCGAGCTGATCATCGAGATCGGCGAGGACCCGACGCGCGAGGGGCTGCGCGGGACGCCCGACCGCATAGCGCGCATGTACTCCGAGATATTCGGCGGGTACGAGTCGGACTCGGAGCTGTCCGTGCAGTTCTCCGAGGACTCTGACGTCGTCGTGGCACGCGACATCCAGTTCTACTCGATGTGCGAGCACCACATGCTCCCGTTCTTTGGGCGCGTGAGCATCGCGTACGCGCCCAACGGCCGCGTGTTCGGCGTCTCAAAGCTCGTCAGGCTCGTCGAAAAGTACGCCCGCCGCCTGCAGATACAGGAGCGCCTCACCCGCGACATCGCCGACGAGCTGTACTCGCGCGGCGTCAAGGGCGTCGCCGTCGTGGCCGAGGCCGAGCACCTGTGCATGAAGATGAGGGGGGTGCGCAACGGGGCGCGGATGACGTCGAGCGCGTTCCGCGGCACCTACCAAGAGGCCAGCGAGAAGGCCGCCGTCGTCTCGATGATCCGCCGGCCGTTCCACGGCCAGTCCCCCGACGCGGCGTAGCGGGCGCGCGCGCGGGAGGGGGTGCGCAGGCGCCGCCAGCCCGCCTTGAATAATTAAATACCGACCCGGCCGGCGCGCGGGCGTGACGGCGCACGACAACGTCCACATACCGAGCGAGTCGTGGCCGAACTGGACGTGGTACGCCCTAGAGTTCGGCGTGGTCCTGGCCGTGTCCATGGTCATAGGCTGGAAGATCTCGGATGCGATCCTAGGCGACGTGGCGGCCGTGCTCGGCCACGCCGGCGCCCTCGAGTCGTGGGCCGGCCTGACCGTGCACTCGACCGAGTTCAAGGCGCTCGACGATGCGATCGAGCGCAAGATCGTCGCCTACTCTAACTGGATATTCTACGGCATACTAGGCACGATATTCGGCGTGTGGTACCTCGTCATACGCGGGATCGTCCTCAAGAAGAGGATACTGCGCTAGTAGGCGCCCGCCCCTCGCCGGCTAGGCCGGGCTCGCGTACCTCGTCCTGTCCTCGATGCCGGCGTCGGCGAACGCCGCGCGCCGGTTCCTGCACGACTCGCACCTGCCGCACTGCACCGTCTTGGGTCCTCCGTCGCCGTAGCAGCTCCACGTGCCGAACACGGCATCGCCGAGCTCGGCGTGGCCTGCCCTGAGCAGGTCCGCCTTTGTCATGCCCTCCCTGTACGGGCTCCACACGGCAAGGCGCCTGCGCCGGCCGGATTCGACCGCGTCGGCCTCGGCCTTGCCGAGGGCCGCCTCCATCGACCTTGCAAAGGCCGGCCTGCAGTCGGGGTACCTCGAGTCGCCCGCATGCGCGCCGTACGCGACCGTCCTTGCCCCGATCGAGTAGGCCCACGCCGATGCAATCGAGAGGAACACCGCATTGCGCGCGGGCACGACGATCGAGGGGCTGAACCTGCCGGGTATGGCCGTTCCGGGATCGGTCAGGGCGTTGGACTTTCCGTACAGCCCGCGCATGAACCCGATGTCGGCCGTGCGGTGCTCGGCAAGGCCGGCCGCCCGGGCAAGCCGCGCGGCCGCCGCCGTCTCGGCCCCCGCGCGCTGCCCGTACGAGAATGTGATGCCGTGCAGCGAGTACCGCCGCCGCAGGACGGCGGCCGTGCACGCCGAGTCCAGGCCGCCGCTGAACACGACGACGGCCCTTGCCTTCACCGCGCCATCCCCTTTGGGTTCATGATCGTCGTCGCCCCGCCGCACGGCTTGCACCTGACGGCACGGCTTGCGACGCCGGCGGCGGCAAACTCCCCGCGCATGGCCCTCCCCGCCGCGTTCCTCTTCGCCAGCGAGGTCGCAAACGCGACGACCGACGGGCCGGCCCCGCTGATGGTCGCCCCGGATGCGCCGGCATCGAGCGCGGCTGCCTTTACCTCGCGGTACCCCGGTATCATGTGCTCGCGCGCCGGCTCGACGATGGCATCGCCGCTCGCGGCCCTCCCGGCCGCATCGGCATCGCCGCGCATCATGGCGGCGACGAGCATCGCCGCCGCGGCCAGGTTGTCGGTGCACCCGGCGAGCGGGACGCGCCGCGGCACGGCGCCCCTCGAGGCGGCCGTCTTTGCCCTTGGCACGGGGATGCCGGGGATCGCGACGACCGCGTGCAGGCCGCGCGGCGCGTCGATGCGGACCGCCTCTAGCGGACTGGCGCTCTTGACTATGACGAACCCGCCGAGGATCGACGCGGCGACGTTGTCGTAGTGCGGCGCGCCGGCGCTAGCGGCCTCGCCTTCGCCCGCAAAGCGGACGAGCTCGGACGGCCCGAGCCCAAGCTTGAGCAGCCTGTTGAGCGCGACGGCCGCGGCGGCGGCCGATGCAGCGCTGCTGCCCATGCCGTACCCCGCCGGCACGCCCTTTTCGACGCGCACCCGCAGCTCGCCGCCGGCGGATCCGAACACCTCTGCCATCCTCTTGACCGTGAGCCCCGCAGTGTTCCTCCCCACCGCCGCCGGCATGCCCCTTCCGGGCTCGGACATTGTTACGCGCCCCTCCCTGCCGTCCGGGACGTGCTCGATCGTGACCGTATCGTGGAACGCGTTGAGTGCGAGCCCGAACACGTCGTACCCGGGGCCCAGGTTCGCGGTCGACGACGGCGCCCTTGCGGCCGCCACGCCGCCGGCCGTAACCTCGCCGCCCTTGCGGTCGCGCGCGTCCTGCTCGGCCGTCAGTCCTCGACCTCCTCTCCCAGGTTCAGGATGCGGCTGAGGGCCCCCCGCAGCGCCTCCATGCCCTCGCCCGTCACGTTGGACACGGGCAGGATGCCCTGGGCAAATCCCCCCTCGCCGAGGCCGCGCAGCATGCCGGCAGACAGCGCGTACGTCTCGCCGTCGCCGTCGGCGGCGAGCGCATCGGAGAGCAGGGCCGCGCTGGTAGTCCAGCCGAGGATGTCGCCTAGCCGCTCGGCGATAAGGTCGCGCTTTGTCAGGACGTTGACGGCGGGCAGGCCGAGGCGCAGCCTGATCGACGTGGCCAGCAGGGACACGGACACAAAGCTCGTCGGCGAGGACGCGAGGGCCCCGTCGAACAGGAACAGGCACACCCTCTCCTCGCGCGCCAGGTTCTCGGCTATGAACGGCCCGCTAGACCTGTACGCGAACAGCTCGACCTGCCCGGGCGTGTCCACGATGAGGTAGTCGGGGCTGACCGCATCGACCTGCTCTCGTATCTCGCCGATCTTCGAGGCCGCCAGGTCGGACGCCATGACCAGGGCCCCGTTCGGGCCGAGCTCGTACCTGCGCATCACCTGGACGACATCGACGTGGTCGCGCACGTCCACGTCGCACGCGTACGGGAGGCTCTCGGCGCCGGGGTCCATGTTGAGTATGGCCGCAAACGAGCCGCCTGCCGTGTAGTACTCGCTGATCTTCGAGGAGAGCAGCGACTTGCCCGATCCCGCCGTCCCGGTCACGAACACGGTCTTCACGGGCTTGGCCATTATTCGCTTATATTTGAACCTGCGAAAAGCGCGCGATGAACTGGCGCCTAGCGGCCGTGCCTGCGAGCATGGTGCCGATCGCCGTCATAGCCGTCCAGTTCGACGTGAGCCTCGAGGACGTGCTCGCCGTCGGCGCCGTCCCGTTCGCCGCTGCCGCCCTCGTCATGATGGCCAAGCTCGGCGTGCAGGGGGCAAAGTTCACGTACATCGCGCGGCACTACCTGGGCCCCATCGACACGGTCTGGCGCATGTCCGGCGTGCGCGTAGGCAGCGAGTTCATCAAGTTCACGACGCCGATGTTCGTCGGCGCCGAGTTTGTCGTCATATACTGGATGCACAAGAAGGGCGTGCCCCCGTCCAAGGCGATGTGGGTCGCGATCCTCGACATCGTCACCGAGGTCCTCGCCGGCGGCCTGCTGTCCATCATGGCCGGCGTCGTCGCGCTGCTCGCCGGCGCGTACGTCGTCGCCGCCATCATACTGGCCACGAGCGTGTCGGTCACGTCGGCGTGGGTCGTGATGTTCTTCCTGTCGTCCAAGCGCACGTTCCAGACGCCGCGCGCGATCGCGCGCCTTGCGGCCCGCATCGGCGGCGAGCGCATCGCCTCGTACGTCAAGGAGGCCGACAAGTGGATGGCCGAGGTCTGCGCGATGAGCCGCGAGAACATGTCGACGCGCGACTCGAAAAAGGTGTTTGCCGGCGGGCTGGCCCTGTCGACCGTATCGTGGCTGTTCTACGGCATATCGTTCATGATCATCGCGGCCGGGGTCGGCTACTCGGTCGGCGCGTTCGACTCGGTCATGGCCGTCATGGGGGCCAATGCGATAGGAAACCTGCCCATTACGGTCGGCGGGTCGGGGCTTGCCGAGTTTGGCATCGTCGCGTACCTGGAGAACCACAACCCGTTCGCGTTCGACGTCTCCGAGGGGGCCCTCGAGTGGGACGCGGTGATTGCGTGGAGGATCGCGACGTACTATGTGCCGATCGCCGTGACGTGGTTCCTGCTGATGCGCCTTGCCCTGGGCAAGTACGAAAAGGTGAAGACGGCCGCTGCCGTGGCGGGAGGCGGCGCCAGCAGCGCCAGCGCATCCGGCGCCAGCAGCGTCGGCAACGCGGACGCGGGCGGCGAGCCTGCGGGAGGCGTCAGCGCTAGCGCCGGCAGCAGGAGCAGCGCCAGCGCATCCGGCGCCGGCACACCGGGCGCCAGCAGCGGCGATGCATCCCGCCGGGCCGCTCCGTCCGCCTTTACGGCCCGGCTTGCAGAACGAGAGCGGCGGGAAAACGTCGAGCTCATACTGCGCGTTGCCAAGGGCGAGCGCAAGCGCCGCGCCCGCGCCCGCGCCCGCGCCGGCACCGAACCCAAGACCACGCTTTACCAAGACGTCGTCCACCAGATCCGGCACTGGTGCGACGACATTCCCGAGGACCAGATCCGGGCCGTGATGCAAGAGCATTCGCTCCTGCCTGCCGGCGACGGCGACGGCGACGCCAGCTCTAGCTCCAGCGCTGGCGACGGCGACGCCGACGCCGACGATGCATCCCGCCCTGCCCCTCCGCCCGACTCCGCGTACTCGCTTGCCAAGCGCCTCGACCGCAGGTGGAACGTCCAGACGATCAAGAACGTCGTCGAGAGGGAGCGCAAACGCCGCGAGGAGTGGGGCACCAGGGGGCTTACGCTCGAGCAGGCAGTCGTACGCCAACTCAAGCACTGGCGCCCCGACATCCCCGAGGACGACATCCGCAAGGTGATGCGGGGCGAGACCCTCCCTGCCGGCGGCGGTGATGGCGGCGGCGGCGTTGCCGGACAAGACGGAGGCGGAGACGGCAACACGGGCAGCGGCATTGACAGCACTGACAACGGGAGAGAGACCAATGGCGACTGCGACGCCAGCGGCGATGCCTCCCGCCCCGCCCCGCCGATGGCGTCCAAAGTCAGCAAGTCCCTCTCGCTGGCCATGGCAGAATGGGACAAGGAGACCAACACCGAGGTCATCCTGGGCATCGCCAAGAAGATGCGGCGGCTGCGCGAGCGCGATCTTCTCAGGGACCCCGACTACAAGCATACGACTACCCTCGTACAGGACACCATTCACCACGTACGGCACTGGCGCGACGACATCTCCGAGGCCGACATCCGCAAGGTGATGAGGGGCGAGTCGCTCCTGCCTGCCGGCGACGGCGACGATGCAGGCGACAGCGGCACTGCCGGGCGGGGCGGAGGCGGCGACGGCAACGCGAGCAGCGGCACTGATAGCACTAGCGGCGGGAGAGGGCCCAATGGCAGCGGAGATGGCGGCGGCGGAACAGACGGCCGGCAGTGAGCGCCGCCCCCTCCGCCGCGGCCGCACCGGCCGCGCCGACGACGGCCGCACCGGCAAGCCGGCGGAGCCGCGGCAGCCTTCAGGGTCCCCGCCGCGCAAGGCCCCCCGCACGGTGGCCATTACGGGCGCCTCGTCGGGCATCGGCGCGGCCGCCGCGGTCGAGTTTGCCCGGCGCGGCGCCTCCCTTGCACTGCTCGCCCGGCGCGGCGCCGAGCTGGAGCGCGTGTGCGCCTCGGCCAGGGCCGCCGGCGCCCCCTCCGCCGCGGCCGTCCTGTGCGATGTGTCCGACGCCGCCGCGGCCAAGGCGGCGTGCTCCCGGGCCGCGTCCGAGCTCGGAGGCCGCATCGACATCCTGGTCAACAACGCCGGGTTTGCGGTGTACGGCCGAGTCGCGGACATGGCAGTCTCCGACATAGAGGCGCAGATGGCGACCAACTACATGGGGATGGTCCACTGCACAAAGGCCGTCCTGCCGGCCATGCTCGGCCGCGGCTCGGGCCATATTGTCAACGTGGCCTCGGTAGCAGCGAGCATGGGCCTGCCGGGAATCGCCCCGTACTGCGCGTCAAAGGCGGCCATGCTGTCCTTTTCCGAGGGCCTCAAGCACGAGCTCGCCGGAACCGGCGTCGGCATTACGGTCGTCAGCCCCGTAATGGTCCGCACGCCGTTCTTTGACGGCCCGTCGTTCCGGGGCATGCCGCGGCCGTCGGGCCGCTCGGCGACCTCGCTCTCGCCGGAGACGGTCGCCCGGGCGATAGTGCGCGCCTCGTCGTCGCCGCGCCTCGAGATCATCGTGCCGCAGGTCGTGCGCGCCGCCGTGTGGTCAAAGCAGACCTTTCCGTATCTGGTCGGCCCCGTCGTCGGGTCGGCATTTTCCCGCATGATGGAGCGCGCAGAGCGCGAGCAGGGTGGCCGCTGAGGCGCCGCCCTTCACCCCCCCGCGCCCTCCCCTACTCGTCCAGGTCGTCGCCGGCCGCGCCGCCGCCGGCCTCCTCGTACTCCCTCAGGACGAACTTGTACACGGCGTTCATGTCCACGCCCATCTCGGAGCGGAGGTACTCGGCGGCCTTGCCGCTCAGCGGCGCCTTGAACTCGTCTATCGCGAACTCGTACAGGACGCCTCGCTGCAGCTCGCCGATCCTGATCTCGGGGGCCACGTCCATCGTCACTATATGCCTGCCGTCCTCGACCGGATCGTCGAGCTGCGCGTCGATCTTGCCGTCCGCGACGTACGTGTCGAGCACGTGCCCCGTCCTCTTGACCGCGGCGGGCCTGCCGAACTTGGCCGTCTGCACCTCGTCGGCGACCCATTGGGGGATGCCCTTTCGACTGCCGCCCTTGCCGCCGCCGCCCGCCATAGCTGATTCCGCCTACCCTTCTTCGGCCTTGTCCCGCTTGCTCTTGGACCACCACTCTTGGTACTCGTACTGCCTGTCCTCCTTTGTCTTGACCCTCTTGTTGAGGCGGGCCCTGATGTCGCCAATCTGCTCGCGCGTCGCGTACAGGCCGCAGATCGTGCACACGTAGTGCTTTGTGCGAGGCTCCAGCTTCATCGGTATGCTGATCTCGTCGAACATGCGGAACAGGTCGTCCCGGTTGCGATCCTCCTCCTCGGGCACGGCCTCTTCATATTCCTCCTCCATCTTTTTCTTCTCGCGTGCGACGCACTCGGGGCAGTTGGGCAACGGCACGGGCCCCCTGATTTTTCCTTAAAAGCGTTGCCGGCGCCCGGCTACCGCCGTTAGTCTAGCCTAACCCGCGCCGCCGCCCGGCTCGGCGCGATAACCGGACGCGCGGACTATATCGTCATCCCTCTCGGTCAGTTCGCCCATCGAACTGCCGCGCGCCCGGCGGGCCGCCAGGCGCCCGGCGCGGGTTTATCTGTTGGCAGGCAGGGCCTGTGCTCTCCGGCAGTGGACGGCCTGGGACGGCCGGGGCCGCCGGGTCGGGCCGCCCGGCGTGCGGCGGCAGCGGCCCCCTGCCGTCTCGGGCTACTTTGGCTCTTCTAGGCCGCCCCTTGCATGGCTGCCGCGGTAGGGGGAGCTGCCCTTCCCTAGATGCCTCATGCCCTCCTCTTCCTCGTCGTCGAGCATGCCGGCCTTTCTGAGCGCGTCCCCGACCTTTTTCTTGATCGCATCCGTGTTGCCGATATCCTCGTCCGTCAGCCCAAGCACGTCGGCCACGCCCACGGAGCGGAGGCACTCGATCGAGCAGCGGTGGCCCGCGGCGCTGTCCGGGTTCAGCCTCAAGAGCTCCATGCTGCTCTCGAGGCCCTCAGAGTACATTCCCGCCTCTATGTACAGCTTGCACAGCCTCTCGCGCTTCTCCTCGCTCGAGGGGTCGGCGCGCACGGCCCTTTTGGCCGCCTTGATCTCGTCGGACGGCGCCTCGCGGCCTGGCTTTTCCGCCGGGCCGGAACCTGCGTCGGAACCTGCGTCGGAACCGGCGTCGGGGCCCTCTCCCTCCTTGTCGCCTTCCCGATCGAGCCTCATCATCTTGTGGTAGCATGCGGCCGCCTTTTCCAGGCGCCCGAGCCTGCACAGCGACTCGGCCTTGTGGTAGTAGTAGTACGACGCGTCGGGGTCGAGCCTGATGGCCCTGTTGTACCACTTGACGGCCCTCCTGTGGCGCCCCATGTCGGCCAGGACGCTCCCCACGTTGTCGCAGATGTCGCCGTCGCCGGGGTCGAGCTCGGCGGCCCTCTTGTACGCCTTGAGCGCCGCCTTGTAGCGCTTCATTTCGTGCAGCACAATCCCCTTGTCGTTGTGGGCTCCCGCCATGTCGGGGTCCACCCCGATTGCGGTCTCGAACGCCTGCAGGGCCTCTTCGTTTCGCTTGAGCTCGTGCAGCGAGTGGGCCATGTAGTAGTACGTGGCGTACATGTCCGGCTTGAGCCTGGCGGCCGCCGCGTAGTGGTCGAGCGCCTCCTCGTGCCTGCCAAGGTCGGCCAGCGTCATGGCCGTGTCCAGGTACGGGGCAAAGTCTCCGGGCCTCTCCTCGGCCATCCTCTTGAAGTACTGCAGATCCTCCTCGGTCCTCTTCGGGCCCATCCCCCACATGCTTTCCTCCTCTTCGCCGTCGCCCATGCCTGCGGCACCGTATGGCGCGCTTTATTCGTTGGGGGCCGCCCTGCGCGGCGCGCGTGCGCCCCGCCCCTCCAGCTCCCGCAGGGCCGCATCCGCCGCCCTGCCGGCCCCGCCCCCGTCGAACCCGCCGGCAAACTCGGCCAGCCTGGCCGCATACGCGTCGCGCTCGCCGCGCACGCGGGCCACAGCCCTTGCTATACCGCGCGCGTCGCGCGCGAGCACGCCCAGCCCCCTCTCCTCGGCCCACCGCACCTGGTTGGTGTGCTCGTCGTACACGGGCACGCCCACCACGGGCTTTGCCGCGCCGCCCATGACCTCGCCCATTACCGTGTGCGAGCCGTTGACGACGGCGTACGCGCACCCCGCCAGGACGGCCTCCCTGTCCACATCGGACAGGAACCCGACGTCTATCTGCACCCAGTCGACCCCCTTCTCGCGCGCCTCTGCTATCGCGTACGTGCGCCCGTCCGCTCCGGTCACGCGGTCGACCGACGCGTCCCTCCTGGCGTGCGACACGACCCTCTTCTCGCCCCTCAGCTCGTCCGTGGCAAAGGCCTCTTCGTACCTCCTGCCCGTCCCCTCGTTGGTCGAGCGGTCGCCCGTGCGCATCCAGTACCCGTAGTCCGCCCCCTCGATCAGCCCCGCAAGGTCCGCCCTGGGCGCGCCGCCGGCCGCCTTGGCCCTGCCGGAAAAGTGCCCCACGTACTCTACCCTGCCCGCAACGTCGGCCGGAAAGTTGAGGTTGTACTCGCAGATGCAGTGGGGGGGAGGAGAGTCGGCCACGAGTATCCTTGACGCCTTTGCGATCTGCCTCGAGACGAACAGCAGGCCGGGGTACAGGTACGCCCTGGACGCCCAGAGGCGCGGCCTGAACTGGTTCGTGACGAACAGGCACGGGATGTTCCGGTTGCGCGCGAGCACGTTCGTCCCCATGTCCCCGTCGCTGATCACCAGGTCGAACCCGATCGTGTCGTACAGGCGCCTCTCCTCGCGCAGGTACGCGGCTATCTGGGAGACGAGCGGCCTGTTTCCGGCCGCCGGCAGCAGCACGTTGAGCAGCGAGCGGGGCAGGTCGGGCCCCCGCCTGCCGTCTATCGGCGTCGGCATCTGCACCTCGTGCACCTTGTCCGGCCCGCTTGGGTGCTCGGCAAGCAGGCGGCCGTAGATCGGCTGCTTGCTTGCCGCGTGTATGTCCATGTCGCCGTCCCCGAGGCGCCTCCGCAGCTCGGCATCGAGCCGCATCATCCTCGTGTAGTGGCCGCCGCCCCAGGGATAGACGAACTCGGCGATCCTTTGCGCCATGCTATGCGGGCGCCCCCCTCCGGCGCCCCTTATTGCCCCTATTCCCGCCGCCGATCACGGCGTTCAGCATCTCGTGGACGGTGTTGGGGCCGGCGCGGACGCTGACCTGCATGCGCCGGGCCCCGGCCGCCATCTCCTCGGCGCGGGACAGGATGCCATGAACCGCCTTTGTCCCGTCCTTTCGAGCACTGGCGTCTGTCGTCGCCGCCGTAGCCGCCAGCCGGGCGGCTTCTTGGGCAAACCCCTCGAACCCGGCCGCCGCCGCGTTGGCGAATATCTCGTCCTCGAGCGCCCCGAGCGGGGCGTACGCGGCGATGCCCCTGCGGGCCAGCTCGCCTGCCGCCGCGTCGATTGCGGCCTGCGAGTCTACGACGGGCGAGACGGGCAGGACGGCCCGCTTGATCCCGCCTCCTTCGGCCATCTTTGCGGCCAGCAGGCACGAGGCGAGCAGGCGCACGGCGCGGCCGCCCGGCGCCTTTTTGATCCGGATGAACTCGATGCCTACCGGCTCTCCTCCGAGCAGGGATGCGGCGGTGCGCGGCACCAGCCTGCCGGCCGCCTTGGCAAGCCTCCGCAGCTCTGCCTCGGTCGAGTACGCCACGGACATGCGCACGTCGTACCCCTGCCTGATCGCCTCGAGGCATGCGGCCGCCGAGAGGCCGTCGAACATGCAACATGCGACGGGCTCGGGGTGCGTGCCGGCTGGCACTCCACCCACCCCCCTGTCCGCAAACAGGCACGCGTACGAGTGCCTGGCCGTAACATATGCGTACAGCTCGCGGTCGTGCCTTGCGGGCGTGCCCGGCTTGGCGCCGATGCCCGCATGCTTTTCGATAATCGACGAGGTTGCGGCCATCTCCAGATCGCCGGGAACGTACCCCCTTGGCCGCCCCTCGGCCTTCACCAGATACATCTCGCCCTCGAGCAGGATGCTCCCTGCCACCTGCGATACGGCCTCGGCGGCGTCCGCCAGCGTTGCGCCGGCCCGCCGCGCAATGCCGACCCTTTGTACGCCCGACAGCATGCCGACGGCCGCCGAGGCCAGTACGGGGTCCGCGGCCCCCTCCACTACGACGAGCGAGCCATCCCTAGCGATCGACTTGAACGGCTGGCCGGCCGACTTGAGAGCCGACCTGACGTTGCGAGCAAGCGACACCGTTTTTTTTTTGGCAAACACGGTGGGCACGGCTATTACAAAGAGTGAGCTACATGGTCCAGCCGACCAGCCATCGTTTTTTTCAGGCATCTGATTATCCATTTTCTACACCTAACAAACTTTTTTCTGGTCAACATTGTTACTGGGCATTAGATTTTTGTACGTGACACCAGTAATATATCAAAGCGCAAAGATTTTGAACACTTTTTGTATTAGACATGTTACGCTTTAGAAGCACTTCATATTTATAATTATGATTGTGTCGGCAAACTACCTCGAGATTTAAAGTCACCCCTACCCTCTCCCACAAACAACAAATATTTATTTTTCTTTTTGCGTGTACACATCAATGATATATGGGATCGCCCTTACTATATCACTGTTGTTGATTATTTTAGATCGATATTTACCATGCCCGCCTACCATGTTGATTTTTTTGCCATTTTTAATCATGTACTTAACAAAGCCCATATCATCTTCAGCCACATCCAGCTGTCCAGTAATATAGATGACATTTAGTGATTTTTTAAGTACTTCTATCACGCAGAACAACCTGCCAGATGTCGATGAACGCCAACCGATATATCTCACCGTTGCCTTGATTTCGACTCCTGGAATATTTGTACCTAGCCTACCCCGCAGTTCTCTGTAAAGCGCCCGTGTTTCGTTAGATCCGTGTGTACTCAAGTAGCCTTCTTCACTATACTGCTCCAATGATCTCGATCCTAGATTCCTTCCGTGTCCATGCCTGTTACTAGCGTTTTTGTTCTCTCCGTCATGAACTTGTTTGACGTAGCGAATTGC
The DNA here is from genome assembly GCA_965242695.1 of Cenarchaeum sp. Taxonomy (GTDB): domain Archaea; phylum Thermoproteota; class Nitrososphaeria; order Nitrososphaerales; family Nitrosopumilaceae; genus Cenarchaeum. The sequence continues at coordinate 762,595 of CBDESU010000002.1, forward strand.
TCTTGTCACGCCATCTTCATTTTCTATTTTAGATCTATAATGACCAGAACCACGACTGCCAATTTTCGTGCCGTCAGGCCTAACCATGTGTTGTACAAAAGATCTGTCTTTGTGTTCTATGATTAGGCGTTTCGTTGTATAGCTTAGCTCTAATGATTTTTTTCGTACTTCAACTGTACAAATTATCTTGTCATGCTCATTCACCATATTAATGACATACTTCATTGATTTTATTTTTAAGTCTGGCATGTTTTTAGCGAGGTCTGCCTTAAGTTTATTATAGAGATTATGTGTTTCGGCAGAGGCTTTTTTCAAATGTGTATTCTCGGGGGTTGTTTTTTCAATGGGCAATACATCTTCTTGTTTTTGATGAGTAGCATCTTCTTGTTTTTGATGAGTAGCATCTTCTTGTTTTTGATGAGTAGCATCATTTAACGTCATGACGCCATTCTCGTACCTTATAATTTGATACAATTCTACTGGTTCACCCCCTCCCCTCGCTGCAGAAAGCTGGTGTTCAGTAAAAGATGGTGATATTATAATAGCCCTGCTTTTATCCCACGCAATATCATTTTTAGTAAAATTTTTACCGCGTTTTTCATGGTATAGCTGTAGAAAGTCAGCTTTTCTCTCAGTCATCAGACTTAAATAGCTTTTTACTTGTTCTATTGCCCCCTGCATCTTATTTTTCTTATACTCGATAAGCACAAAGGTCTTAGATTTTATGTTGAACGCAACGGTGTCTATTCTCTGATTTGCTATTACAAATTCACGCTTCACAAATTCATGGTCGGGGAATATCACGCTTAGGTTCTCCTCGATCAGATCCTGTATGGCCCTCTCATCGCCAAATCCGCCCTTCGTTTTCTTGATCTCTTCTAGGCTGCCTTCTGTTCCTTTGAAGATCGCCCGGAATATTCTTGCCGCCACGACTCCGCCCCGCCATGAGGCGTTAATATAGTTTGGTCTGACCTGATGGGCGTTGCTCGCTCTTTGGCGGTTAGGCATGTCGCGTGGCACTGCCGCCTTGGTATGCCACACAAGTACCAGAGGGGCCTGATCGTGCTACCTAGCGGAACGCCACTGGCTTGCTCGGTTGTGGGCGCAGTCCCTCGTTGTAATGGTTATAAACCCCTGCTGTTTGCGCGCACTGACGAAATGCCTAAGCGAGGTCGCCGTGCACTTGTTGGCCTTGTTTCAAACGTCCTGGATTACCTAACAGTATCGGGAGGATCAAAATGCCCAATTTAGGAAAGGACACACTGCGAAAACAGAGCCTTCGACGCAGCGCCAACGTCCGCGTACCTCTTAAAACCACTGCCGAGGCAAACAGTGACTGGACATTTCGAGACATAAGCACTCAAAAGTATACCCATGGCATACATCTGTACCCTGCTAGGATGCATCCAGAAATTGCTCGGCGTGTTATTTCCAAATATGCCCATCCATCTGATGTAGTATTTGATCCATTTATGGGGTCGGGTGGGGTCCTCCTTGAATCAATTTTGCATGGTAATAACGCAGTAGGGCTAGACATAAATCCGCTGGCAGTTCTTATATCTAAAGTTAAGACAACAATTTTTAAAAATAACAAAATTTCGTTAATACCAAAGTTTCTGGAAACAATTTTATCAGACAGTAACCACGCATTTAAACGGGGGGGGGGGGGGAGACAATGGGATAATCAACCAAATTTATTATGCTCTAATAACTTGTATCCAAGTGAATACGATACAACTGGATGGTTTGATACTCATACATTGATCCGTCTTGGTCTATTAAAACGAAGTATGATCAAAGTTACTGACGATGACATTTTAAATTTTTTTAAGATCTGTTTTTCGTTAACAGTTAGAAAATCTAGCTGGCAACGCAGTGGTTCATGGAAAATTCATAGAATTCCAGAATTGGATCGTTGTGGAGCCAGTCCTGATCCATTTGCTATTTTTAACAATGTATGTAACGCTAATATTAAAAAAATCAAAAATTTGGCTATGATGCATCCCGTCGGACGAGCGTATCCTCTGCTCGGAAACACCAAAGAAGTTGACCTGAATTTTAAACGCGTAACACATATACTTCAAGACAAAAAAGCAAACCTCGTCGTCACGTCACCTCCATATGGAGACCACAAAACAACGGTTGCATACGGGCAATTTTCGCGCCATTTGAGTCACTGGCTAGATCTTCCCGTTGATGAAGTTCGAACCGTTGACAGTATGGGATTAGGTGGGAAAAATTATAAAACAAATAATGATCTTGAATCGCCAGCTTTAGGCCACACACTCACTAAGATACAAAAAAATGATGTTAAACTGACAAAAAACAAAAAACCATGCAGGGACCGTGAAGTTTATGCATACTTTTATGACCTTGATCAATGTTTGGAACAGATTTCTCAATGTCTCGTGACCGGCAAAAGTCATGCATGTTTTGTTGTGGCCAACCGAACCGTCAGGCGCATCACTATCCCTACCGACACAATATTGATTGAACTTGGACGCAAGTACGGATTTGTCGTCAAAAACACAATGCAACGACAGATTCCAAACAAGCGAATGCCAATCCGTAATGCTCCCGAAAACATAACAAATGCGGTTGGCAAAACGATGACCCAAGAGTCTATTATTATTATGAGGTGTTAAAGATGCAAGAATATGCACAATTAGTTGACCAGTTGCCTTATATTGAAGCAATGGGATATGTTCGTACACATCGCAGTGGCGATACCGGCGTGGGTAAAACACTAGAAGATCTTTTGCACATACGAGAGAACAATTTTGCGGGACCCAATGGTCATATGACAGAGTTAAAATCTGGCCGAAAAAATGCAACAGGGATGCTTACTTTATTTACAAAGTCTCCTCTACCACGTAAGATCAATAGGCAGTTAGTTGAAAAATTTGGAACACGTGATCAAAACGGTAGATTAAAATTACATACGACGATAAACGCTCTTTCTAGAAATACGTTGTATGGCAATTCCGGTTTTATTATAAAAGTGATGCAAGCTACGATTGTTTTAGATCATCCTCAATATGCAGATTTGCCTGTTCCATATTGGAATCGAGATGATCTCGAGAAAGCTTTTACCAAAAAATACCCCCAAAATTTATTATATGTTAAAGCTGACCACAAGGGACATGGCATCGACGAAGAATTTCACTATAATGAGGCGTGGCTTATGTCTGGATTTAGCTTTAGTCGCTTTATTGATCTACTGATGAGCCGACAAATTTTGGTCGACATTAGACTAGGTCGTCACCCTGACGGTAGGCTACATGACCATGGAACAGGCTTCCGTGTCACTAAGAGCAATTTAGATTTGTGCTTTGAGCATAGAAAGCAAGTCCTTTGATTGCCAACTTTTAGCGCGCCCCTGAGCGGCGTGCTTGCTTTTAGGATGGTTCATAATAGTTATAACCTGCACATGTGGCGCCGGCTCGTTGGCAGGGCTCACGCAGGCGCAGGTCGACGGCCTCAACTCGACCATCCGCACCGCCGACGAGGCCCTGCGGTGGGCCTCGGACAACCTCCACCCCCGGGTGGCCAAGGCGTCGAGCTTTGGGGCCGAGGATGCGGCCGTCACGGACATGATGGTGCAGATCAACCCAAGGTTCAGGTTCTTCACGCTCGACACGGGTCGCCTGCCAAAGGAGACGTACGAGGCCATGGACGCCGTCCGCAAGAGGTACGGCATAGACCTAGAGGTGCTGTTCCCCGACGCGACAGAGGTCGAGGAGATGGTCCGCACCAAGGGCGTCAACCTGTTCTACGACAGCGTAGAGAACCGCCGGCTGTGCTGCGCCGTGCGCAAGGTCCACCCGACGGCCCGCATCCTCAAGACGCTCGACGGCTGGATAACCGGGTTGCGGCGCGACCAGACGCCCGACCGCGCCGACGCCCGCATGTTCGAGCTCGACGAGTCGCGCGGCGGTCTGCTCAAGATCAACCCCATCATAGACTGGTCGCTGGAGCGGGTTTGGGATTATATTAGGAGCCGCGGGGTTCCCTACAACAAGTTGCTCGACGAGGGATACCCCAGCATTGGCTGCGCGCCGTGCACGCGCGCAGTAAAGCCCGGCGAGGATACGAGGGCCGGCCGGTGGTGGTGGGAGCAGGACGACCACAAGGAGTGCGGCCTGCACGTGGGGCCGGCCGGGCAACTCGAGCGCGGGGGCGAGGGCAGTGGCTGACGCCGCCTCCGCCCAGGGCATCAGGCCGCACGGCGGCCGGCTCGTGGACCGCCACTCCTCGACCGACACGTCCGGCATGGAGGCGTTCGACATACCGGCCGACCTGTCCAACGACGTCGAGAATATAGCCGACGGCATATTCAGCCCGCTCGAGGGCTTTCTCACACGCGGCGACCTAGAGAGCGTGGTGAATGGCGGCCGCCTAGCGGACGGGACGGCCTGGACCATACCGATCGTCCTCGACGCCGATGCGCAGGAGGCGGCCCGCATGCGGGACGCCGGCGACGTGCTGCTGCGCGGAGCCAACGGCGGCGAGGCCGTCCTGCACGTGGAGGAGTCGTACCCGTACGACAAAAAGGCCGTCGCGCTCGGCGTGTACGGGACGGACGACCCCGACCATCCGGGCGTGGCCCGCACGATGTCGATGCGCGACACGCTAGTCGGCGGCCGCATAGACCACACCCGCCGGCCGGCGGCGGACGAGTCGCGCCGGTACAGGCTCACCCCGAGCCAGACGCGCGCGGCCTTTGCCGAGTCCGGCTGGAAGACCGTATCGGCGTTCCAGACGCGCAACCCGCCGCACGTGGCCCACGAGATGCTCCAAAAGGCGTCCATTGCGACCAGGGACGGCGTGTTCGTCAACCCACTCATAGGCAGGAAGAAGGCCGGCGACTTTGCCGACGACGTGATCGTAAGGTGCTACGAGGCCGTCATCGAGCACTACTACCCGAGGGACAGGTGCAGGATGGCCACGCTGCACACGGAAATGCGCTACGCGGGGCCAAAGGAGGCCATACACCACGCGATAATGAGGCAGAACTACGGCTGCACGCACATCATCATCGGCAGGGACCACGCCGGGGTGGGCAGCTACTACGACCCGTTCGCCGCGCACCGCATATTCGACGACTATGGGGACCTGGATATCGAGCCGATATTCTTCCCCGCCTTCTTCTACTGCCGCAGGTGCCTGACGTACACCAACCCAAAGGCATGCCCGCACGGCGACGGCGACAGGGAGCAGATCAGCGGGACAAAGCTGCGGCAGATGATACAGGACGGGCAGGCGCCGAGCGAGTACATACTGCGCCCCGAGGCGTCCAGGATCATACTCGAGCACCCGGCGCCGTTCGTCTCCTAGCTCCGCGCGGATGGGCCGCCTTCTTCCTATCCGGCAAACCGCTCGTCCAGCCTGTAGGCGTCGACTACCTCGACGTTGAACATGGCGTCGATCTCGTCGGCGAACACGATAAAGTCGGCGTCGCGCGTCCAAAGCTCCACGCGTCGCCGCCTTGCATTCTGCGCGGCAGTCGACAAGATTATTGGATCGTTGCCCGAGCCGAGCGTTGGACGTGCCACATGGCGGCTTTTCCTCGAGTGCCACTCGGCAAACTTTCGGCTTTTCGGGTTGCTTCGCATCGCTTCGGACATTTCGTGCACCGCGTCGATAAGCGCGGGGTTGTTTAGACACACGCTGCCTCTTAGCCGGTCATTGATCACCGACCTGGCTCGGAGCCACACTATATCGGCGTGGTCTTTGTCTACCGTGTTTAGTATATCTTTGCGCAAGTTGTTCCGTGCCTCGTTGCACGCTGCGGCGGGGACGGACACACAGTTTTTCCCCAGAAACTCCCCTAGATGCTTCCTTAGAATGGCAGCTTTGCTGTTTGTGCTTTGAAGGCCAAGTTCGAGCAACGCACGCTCCCGCGCATAGTCGATTACCGCATTGGCATCAGTGTAGATTTCGGCCATTGGATAACCGCCTTGTACGGCTCGCGCGTGCGACGTTCGGGGCGACCACCGGCTCGCATCAGGGCGGATCGGCCGACAGTACCTCGGCCAGTGCGGCTTTTTCACGCTCGGTCAGTATCTCAGACAGCGGCCGATCGATCGGATCGTCGGCCAGGCCGCGGCACTTGCAGTATTCCGCCAGGCAGTAGTACAGGTCGCTGATCGAGGCCGGCAGCTCCCCCACGTAGAGCCGCCACTTTTGCCGCATCTTTGCGTACAGCACCCCTTCCTCGCCCACTTTTTCCCGCTCTGCCTCCGGCGGGGCATCGCTTATTTTCTGGCCTAGCCGCCTGAGCTGACCATGCATTTTTCCGATCAGAGCGCGCAACACTTGGCCGTCCCTTTTGCTGGACAATTTGGCGTCACACACAATTTCATAAACCGTCTTGATGGTGCCCGTGACAAAAAACACGTGATCGAACCGCGCCAATTCGATGTCGTCCTTGCACTTCGAGGTTGGATCAAGTCCAGCCAGAACCGCATCCTTTGGGTTGGTCGGCGCCTGGTGCCCGCCGCCCCTGCGGCTGCCCCAGGCGCGGATCAGCCCGTCTAGATCGGCCCTGATGCTGTCCATTGTGCGCGGACGGCGGCAGAGGCCGCATGCCTCTTCAAGAATGTCCGGGACGGCCTTGTCCGAGAGCCCCGCCGCGGCCCTGACGGCCGCCCTAGGCCATGGCGCCCTGTCCCCCTTGACGTATTCCAAGGCGTTTCTGCCCTCGTCGGTCAGGTCGTAGTAGTGCGGCTCGTTGAGCGGAAGCATCTCGGGGTCTACGTCGCCTATGATCCACCTCTGGTGGCCCCTCGGCGCCCGGCCCATCCTGCCGCCCAGCGGATCGTACGCGGCCGGATCGAATCGCACCCTGCCGTACATCTTCCGGCCAGCCTCCGCATCAACCACGGCGGCGGCGGCGCTCAGCACCGCCCGCGAGTGGACGGGCCCGACGGAGTCGAGGGCAAGCATGGCGGCCCACATCCAAGGCGGTACGCTGCGTGGCTCGGGAGGAACGGCATCGACGGGCTCGGTTTTCAGTATGCGGCTCACCTCCCTCCCTAGGCTCGCCGCGATCTTCTTTTCGGCCTCCAGCTGGGCTCTGCTGGCAACGCCCGTCATGTAGTCGTACACGGAGCAGGTTCGCGCCTCCTTTACCCATTCGGCCATTCCCGTATCCGGGTACAGCCTGCCGAGTAGCCATCCGCGCGCCCTGAGCCGGTGCTCTCGCATCTTGGTCCTTTTGGCCCGCGCCCCACTGTAGTAGTCTAGCGCCTTGCGGTACCCGCCGCGGGAGATGGCATCGCGCATGTAGGTGCCTATGAACTCGTCGTCGAGCACCGGCCTGCCGTACTGCTCCTGTAGCCTTGCGCGCGCCATGGCCCCGCCCCCGCCCGGCATTCTATGAACCTACTGCCCGCCCCGCCTAAGCCTGATCTCCGCCCTGCACCGCCCAAGGCAGAGTCCGCGGCCGCCCTAGATATTTATCGCCGCGGGCCGGCCCCGTTCCGTGCGGACTACAGGCGGGCGCATCTCCGCTGCCGCCGTTCTGGCGCTTTTCCTTGCAGCGGCCGCCACCGCCGCCCTGCCGGAGCACCTGCCCCCCCTTCCGGCCGCCTCGGCCCAGGATGTCAAGAACCCTTCCCTGTCGATCGAGACTGTCGAGCTGCGCGCGGCCGACTTTGGCACCACGGCGCGCGACGCGCCGGCCGAGGCGCTCGGCAGGGACCACGCCGTCAGCTGGCAGGTGACGATAAGGAACTCGCTGCTCTACGAGCGGCCCGACGCCATCGCCGCCGTGAGGTTGCACGATGCGGCAGTCGACGGAAAGTTCATCGAGGTCGGCATGGGCAGCCCGCCGGACCGCAGGTTCTGGGTCGCAGTCCAGATACCCGGCGAGGAGGGCTACGTCGTGGTCCACCGAAACGCCGAGCGGGGGTGGAACCCTGACACGAACACGATAATCTCGTACACCGACCGCGCCGGCATGACGGTCAACAACGGCATGCGCATCGTCGTCTCGAACCTGGACATCGGCGAGTTTGCCGTCGCCTCGTACTCTGCGTACGGGCTGGAGGGATCGGGCGACCCGCGTCCGGTCAACTCGGGGACGATGGCAGTCGAGTTCCTGTCGGGCGACCCTGCCGAGAACGTGTTCGCGTTCTTCCCGTTCTACGTGACGGCGGCCGTCGGCGCGCTCGTCGGCATCCTGTACCTGTCCAAGAAGAGGCAGGCGTAGCGGCCGGGGCCGCGGCTCCCCCGCCCCTCAGGGCGCCGCGCCCGCGGGCTGCTCGCAGTCGACCGGCTCGAGCTTGAACAGTATGGTCTCTTCGGGGCCGCGATAGTACATTTCGCGGTTTGTCAGCGTCTCGTGCGAGCGGTACCGGAGGCACGACTTGAAGACGACGTCGTCGCTCCCGGCGGCGCGCTCGAAGAGCAGGATCGGGTACCCCTCCGGCCCCGAGTCGCGGATGGCGCGGTTCATCTTGACCATGCTCTGGTCGTAGCGCCCCTCGCCGGCGCACATGACGATCCCGTCCTTTTCGTACGTCCTCCGGTCCCTGCGCTCCCGCACTATGAGAATGACGTGGTTCTTGACGCTCCTGCCGATCCGGCCGAGCATCAGCAGCCCGAACCGCCCCCTGAACTCCTCCAGGGTGAGGCGCTCGCCCTTGCGCGGCATGATCTTGCGAAGGTGTGCGGCCCGCTCGGCCATCTCCGCCGCCGTGGGCTCGCGCACGACGCGCTGCGCATCAATGATGCGCAGCCTGCCTCCCGTCGCCTCTTCGATCTCGGCGGCGAACGCGAGCAGGTTGCTCCTTATCGTGACGAGGTCCGCCCCGGCGCCTCCCGCCCTTTCGGCCGCGCCGGCCGCCTCGGCCGCCTCCCGCCGGTCGCCCTCGGCGTGCGAGTACAGCAACTTGAAGATGGCGTCCGCCGCCGCCTTGTCGTCGGGGTACTTTTGCTCGTGGACGGAGTCGAGCAGCACGTCCACTCGGAGGTCCGCCCACCTCTCCATCGCCTTGTACTGCGGATCGTCGAGGGCCGCGTGGTACACGGCATCTATCCTGCCCTGCCACCGCTCGTGGCTCTCGCCGCCGGCCGCATCGCGCATCCGGGCCAGCTCTCCGAGCAGGAGGGGGCGCCTCTTGCCCCTCGGGCCACCCCGCGCCTTCGCATAGGCCACGGAGATTTCCCTCCCGCTCTTGGTGAGCGCGATCCTGTCGATGTTCGCCTCTACGTACTCGTAGAAGCGGTCGGGCAGGAACGCGTATACCGAGTTTGGCATCTTGCGCTTGATTGCGACCGTTGCGGCAAGGACGTCGCCGAGGATCACGATGCGCTCGCCGCCCGCCGCCCGCCCCTGCATCCTACCTCCCGCCTCCCCCTGCGCCCCCCGGCCCGCGGCCCGCAAGCGCGGCGGCCGCGTTGTCCAGCAGGGCCCCCGTCTTGGCGTCTATGGTGCCGGCTATGCCGGGGCAGGACTTCTTGGCGTCCTCCCAGTGCCCCAGGGCCTCTTTCATGCGGCCTGCCCGCAGCTCGGCGGCGATTCGCGCCATCTGCGCGGCCCGGTTGCCCGGATCCATCTCGACCGCCCTCTCGCAGCAGGCCAGCGCCTCCCCCGGGCGATCCGAGCCGATCAGCGCGGCCTTCATGGCCAGCGCCATTGCGTTGCCCGGCTCGATCCCGAGGGCCCTGTCTATGCACTCGAGGGCCTCCCTGTTCCGGCCCAGCCCGCCGAGCGCGTCGGCCCTCGTCGTCAGTACGCCGGCGTTGCCCGGCTCGATCTTGTCGGCCTTGTCGGCCCACTTGAGGGCCGCCTTGTGCCTGTCCCGCTTGTTGAGTATCTCCGCCTTTAGCTTGTACGCCTGCGCGCGGCTCGCGCCGGCCTTGACGGCCCCGTTGCAGCATGCCAGGGCCTCTTTTGCCAGGCCCTCGCCGAGCAGGATCACCGCCCTCGCCTGGTAGGCGGGCCAGTACCTTGGGTCCGCCCTGATGGCCCTGCCGAGCCACACGAGCGCCCTTTGGCGCCGCCCGAGCCTGTCTAGCGCGGCGCCGCCTGCAATGAGCGCCTGTGCGTTGCGCGGGTTGATCTTGAGGGCCCTGCGGGCCTCCGCGAGGGCTCCGTCATAGCGCCCAAGGATCAGCAGCGAGCCGGCCATGCCGGTGTGCGCGTGCACAATGTCGGGGTCGGACTTGGCTGCCCTGCGGTACGCCCTGGCTGCCCTGCGGTACGACTTGACGGCCTCTTCGTGGCGGCCGGCCCCTGCAAGCATGTTGCCCAGGGTCCGGTGCGCAATCGCAGAGTCGGGGCTGTCCCTTGCCGCGGCCCTGCACCCCTCAACGGCCTCTTCGTGGCGGCCGAGGGCCAGCAGCGAGAGGCCCCTTATGCCGTGCAGCGTGTTTTCGGACTCTGCTACAAGGCCCGTGCCGCACCTCTTGATCCCCTCGTCGCAGCATGCGATGGCCTCTTCGTGCCTCTCCGCATCCATGAGGCACTCGGCCTTTTCTCCCCAGAACCGCGTGCTCGTCGGGTTGTTCTCGATTCCCCCGTCGCAGTACCCTAGCACCTCGTCGTCGGCCGCGCCGGATTTTGCCAGCGCGTCTACCAGGACCCATCGGGCGTCCTCGTTGCCGGGATCCATTTCCAAGGCCCTCCTGCCGTACCTCGCGGACACTTCGCAGTCGTCCCCCCAGTAGTACGCATCGGCGCAGGCGGCCAGCGAGTCGGCATCGCTCGGCTCGAGCCTGGCCGCCTCGCGCATCGCCTCGGCGGCCTCCTCCGGCCGGTTCATGGCCCACAGGGCGCGCGACCTTCCGGCATGCGCGAGGGCCATGCCCGGGTCGGCCTTTACGGCCCTGTCGCAGGCGGCGAGCATCTTTTCATGCTCCGCCTCCCGTGCCCACGCCTTGATCTTCTTGGCCAGCCCTTTGGCGTCGGCCTTTCCGCCCATGCGGCCGCCCCCGCCAGCGGGCCGGTATAACCATACCGGCGCGGACGCAGCCCCCGCCCTACTTTTCGGCGGAGCCCTTGCCGGCCGCCTCGGCGGCCTCGTCCATCTCGGCGGCCGCCTCGGCCCCCATGGCCTCGGCTATGTCGGGGCAGGCCTTCTTGGCCTCCTTCCAGTGGCCTATCGCATCGTCCATCCGGTCCAGCTTCATCTCGGCGGCGATCCGCATTACATGCGCGCTGGTGCTGAGCGGATCCGCGCCGATCGCCCTCTCGCAGCAGGCCAGCGCCTCCTCACCCCGATCCAGGCCAATCAGCGCGCCGGCCTTTATGGCCAGCGCGTTGGCGCCGTCCGGCGCCGTCTTGGCCACCCTGTCTATGCACTCGAGCGCCTCTTCGTTCCGGCGCAGGCTGCAGAGTATGTCGGCCCTCGTCGTCAGGATGCTGGGGTTGTCGGGCTCGAGCCGCGCCGCCCTGTCCACCCATACGAGCGCCTTTGCGCGCCTGCCCATCTTGCCGAGTATGATGGCCTTTAGCTCGCACGCCTGCGCGGGCCCCGCGCCCGCCTTTATGGCCCTGTTGCAGCACTTGAGCGCGGCCCCCATGTCCCCCTCCGCCAGCAGGATCGTCGCCCTGTCCCGGTAGGCCGGCCATTGCTTTGGCTTTGCCCTTATGGCCCTGCCGAGCCACGCGAGCGCCTTTCGGCGCCGGCCGAGCACGAGCAGCGCAGCCGCGCCCGTAACGTGCGCGTGGTCGTTTCGCGGGTCGAGCTTTGCGGCCCTGCGCGCCTCGCCGAGGGCCTCCTTGGTCCGGCCCTGCGCGATCAGCGAGCCGGACAGCCCGACGTACGTCTCGGACAGGCTGGGATCCACCTTGGCTGCCGCGCGGAACGACTCGGCCGCCTCTTCGTGCCGCCCGGCCCCTGCGAGCACGGTTCCCAGGGAAAAGTGCGCCGCCGCCGCAATGTCGGGCTCGGCCTTCTCCGCGGCCGCCCTGCACAGCTCGATTGCCTCCTCGTGCCGGCCGAGCTTTGAGAGCGCGTTGCCCTTGATCATCAGATCCCTGGCGCCGCCGGAGTCTGCCCCCCCGGTCCTGCCCGCCTCGAGCGCCTCCTCGTGCCGGCCGAGCATCGAGAGCAGGCACGCCCTCAGGGTGGGCGCCTCGTGCAGCTTTGGGTCCAGCTCAAGCGCCCTGTCGACGCTTTTTAGCGACTCCTTGAGGCGGCCGAGCCCCATGAGGGGGCCGGCCAGCGAGTACTGCGCCTGGGCATCGCGCGGGGCGATCCTCACGGCCTCTTCGGCATCCCTGAGCGAGTCCTTGTGGCGCCTCAGCTTGTACAGAGAGTACGACCTGGACATGCGCATGTGCAGGCCCGTGTCTCCGGCCGCAATCGCCTCGTCGTAGGCCTTGACCGCCTCCTCGTGCCGGTCGCTGTCCCGCAGCGCCAGGCCCCTTATGGTGTGCAGCGAGTCGCCGCCCCCGTCCACCAGGGCCGTGCCGCACGCGACGGCGGCCTCTTCGCAGCACTCGACGGCCTCGTCGTACCGATCTGCATTCCTGAGCTGCTCGGCCTTTCTGGCCCGGAACCGCGCGCTGGTCGGGTTGTTCTCGATCCCCTCCTCGCAGCACCGCAGTATCTCTTCGGTCTCGGCCTTGGATGCCGCCAGCGCCCATATCAGGGCCTCGCGGGCGTCCTCGCTGCCGGGATCCGCCCCTAGGGCGCTCTTGGCGTACTTGACGGCCTCTTCGCCGTCCTTTCCCATGCTGCAGGCGTTGGCGCAGAACGCAAGCGCATCGGCATCGGCGGGCTCGAGCCTGGCTGCCTCGCGCATCGCCTCGGCGGCCTCCTCCGGCCTGTTCGCCGCCCGCAGCGCGATCGACCTTGCGGCATGCGCGAGGGCCAGGCTCGGGTCGGCCTTGATGGCCTTGTCGCAGGCGGCCAAGAGGCCCTCGTGGTCCCTCTCTTGGATCATCCGCCTGGCCCTTTGGGCCAGCTCCCCCGCATCGGACTCCCCGCCCATGCGGCCGGCGGGCACGCGGGCCGGTATAACCATACCGCCCCGCCCGCCCGCTGCCGCCGCGGGGACGCTGCCCCGCCCCGCGCCAGCCGCGGCGGCCGCCCGCCCGCCCGCCCGCCGCTGATCGGCCCCCGCCGCTTCTACCTGCGCCGCTTAGGCCCCCGGTTTCCAGCCCCCTTCCCCGCCCGCGTCCAGGCCCGCGGCGACGGCGTCCAGGTCGGCCGCCGCCTCGGCCCCCATTATGTCGACCACGTCGGGGCGGGACTCCCTGGCCTCCTTCCAGTGCAGCGCGGCCTCTTTTATGCGGCCCGTCTTCACCTCTGCGACGATCCGCACCATATGCGCGAATGCGTTGCCCGGGTCCAGCCCGACTGCCTTCTCGCCGCAGGCCAGCGCCTCCTCCGGACGCCCGGCGCCAACCAGCGCGCTGGCCTTTATGGCCAGCGCCGCAGCGCCGTCCAGCCCCGCCTTGGCGGCCCCGTCTGCGCACTTGATCGCCTCTTCGTTCCGGCCCAGGCCGCACAGTGCGCTGGCCATTGTCGACAGGATGTCGGCGTTGTCGGGATCGAGCCTGGCGGCCCTGTCTGCGCACTCGAGGGCCTTTTCGTGCCTGCCCAGCTTGTCGAGGATGACGGCCTTTAGGTGGTACGCCTGCGCCGGACTTGCGCCGGCCTTTACGGCCCTGTTGCAGCATGCCATCGCCGCCTTTGCCCTCCCCCTGCCGAGCAGGACCACCGCCCTGGCCTGGTAGGCGGACCAGCGCTTTGGGTCGTCCCGAATGGCCCTGCCGAGCCATGCGAGCGCCTTTCGCGGGCGGCCGAGGGACTTCATGGCGCAGGCCCCGGCAACGCGCGCGCGGTAGCTGTCCGGCTCGGACTTGAGCGCCCTGCGCGCCTCGTCGAGCGCCTCGGCGTACTGGCCAAGCATGTACAGCGCATCGGACAGCCCGATGCGCGACTGCGCACCGCCGGGATTGGCCGCAATGGCCCTGCGGTACGACTCGGCGGCCTCCTCGACGCAGCCAACCTCTACAAGCTCGACCGCCAGGACGTGGTGGGCCGCCGCAAGGCCGGGATTGCGTTCGGCCACCGCCCTGCACAGCTCGACGGCCTCTTCGTGCCGGCCGAGATCCGCTACCGCGCACGCCCTGTCCAGCTGCTCTTCCGCGTTGCCGGGTCCGGCCCTTTCGAAGGCGTCAAGGGCCTCCGCGGCGCGCCCAAGCCTCGAGAGCAGGGACGCCCTCGACCGCGCCGCCCCGTCCATGCTGGGATCCAGCTCGAGGGCCCTGTCGGCGCTCTCCAGCGCCTCCTCCAGCCGCCCCAGGCCCGCGAGGGGGCCCACCATTGCATAGTGCGCCGCGGCCCCGCGCGGCGTCTCCCTTGCGGCCTCCTTGGCCTCCTCGAGCGCCTCCTCGCGCCGCCCCAGAGCGAGCAGCGAGTCGGACCTGTTCACGCGCACGAACGTGCCGGCATCGCCGGCCGCAATCGCCTCGTCGTACGCCCTGGCGGCCTCTTCGTGGCGGCCGAGGGACCGCAGCGAGTCCGCCCTTATGGCGTACGGCGAGTCGCTGTACCCGGTGCCCGCCGGGCCCGTCATGCACACCCTGATCCCCTCGTCGCAATACGTAGCCCGATCTCGGCCGCGTCGATCTGGGGCGCGATTGCCGCACACCCTGATCCACTCGTCGCAGCACGCAACGGCCTCTTCGTGCATCTCCATGTCCGCGAGGCGTCTGGCCTTTTCCCTCCAGAACCGCATGCTCGCCGGGTTCCTCTCTATTCCCTCGTCGCAGCACTCTAGGATCTCGCTGAATGCGGCGCTGGATCCCGACAGGGCGTTTATCATGACCTCGCGGGCGTCCTCGTCGCCGGGATCCATCTCGAGGGCCCTCTTGCCGTACCTCACGGACTCTTCGTAGTCGCTCCCCCAGTAGTAGGCGTTGGCGCAGAGCGCGAGCGTGTCCGCATCGGCGGGCTCGAGGCCGGCGGCGGTGCGGATCGCCTTGGCGGCCTCCTCCTGCCGGCCCGTGGCAAGCAGCGCGATCGACCTTGCGGCATGCGCGGCGGCCAGGTTCGGGTTCGCCTTGATGGCCTTGTCGCAGGCGGCCAAGACGCCCCTGTGGTCGTGCCTTTGGACCAGCCGCTTGATCTTCTCGGCCGCCTCTTCGCCGCCAGCGCCTCCCTTCCCTTCCATGGAGCCGGCTCGCCCGCGGGCCGGTATAACCATACCGCCGCGCGCCCGCATGCCTGTGGTAACGGGAGGGGGGGAGGCGCCCGCGGCAGGTGATCACGGCCCTCCGCCCTCCCATTCCGCCCCGCGGCCGTCACGCGCGGCAGCTCCTGCACAGGCCCTCCGCTCGGCCCCATGGCATCCGCGGTTCGTCATCGCCTACGTGTTCCCGAGCAGGGCGTCCAGCTTTTCCGCCTCGGCCCCAATGGCATCGACTATGTCGGGACGGGACTTCTTGGTGTCCTTCCAGTGCTCTAGGGCCTCTTTCATCCGGCCCATCTCCACGTTTGCGGCGATCCGCGCCATATGCGCGTTCGTATTGCCCGGATCCAGCGCGATCGCCCCCTCGCAACAGGCCAGCGCCTCCTCCGGACGCCCGGCGCCCGCCAGCGCGCTGGCCTCTATGCCCAGCGCCGCGGCGTCGCTCGGCGACGCCTTGGCCACCCTGTCGATGCACTCGATGCACTCCTTGTGCCTGCCCAGGATGCAGAGCATCTCGGCCCTTGTCGCCAGGATGCCGGGGTTGTCCGGCTCGATCTTGGCGGCCCTGTCGGCCCATGCAAGGGCCCTTTTGTGCCTGCCCTGCCTGCCGAGGATAATGGCCTTTAGATCGCACGCCTGCGCCGGCCTTGCGCCGGCCCTTATGGCCCTGCTGCAGCACCTCAGGGCCTCTTCCGTCCTGCCCCCCTTGAACAGGATTATCGCCTTGGACTGGTAGGCCGGCCAGTGCCTTGGGTCGTCCCGAATTGCCCTGTCGAGCCAGGCGAGCGCCTTCCGCCGGCGGCCGAGCTTGCGCATTGCGTCGGCCCCGACAGAGCGCGCGCGGGCGTCGCCTAGATTTGCCTTGAGCACCCTGCGCACCTCGGCGAGCGCCTCCGCGGGGCGGCCGAGCATCCCCAGCGAGTCGGCCATCCCGATGCGCGACTCCGCCCTGCCGGGATCGGCCTTGGTGGCCCTGCGGTACGACTCGACTGCCTCCTCGTCCCGCCCCGCCTCTGCAAGCACGGTCCCCAGGGAATGGTGCGCCGCCGCAAGGCCGGGATTGCGGTCCGCCACCGCCCTGCACAGCTCGACCGCCTCTTCGCGCCGGCCAAGATCCGACAGCGCGTACGCCCTGCCCAGCTGCTCACCCACCCCGCCAGGGCCGGCCCTTTCGAAGGCGCCAAGGGCCTCGGCCGGGCGGCCCATCTTCAGGAGCAGATGGGCCCTCGCGTGGGCGGCCCCGTCCATTCCGGGGTCCAGCTCAAGCGTCCTGTCGATGCCGCCCAGCGCCTCTTCGAGGCGGCCGAGCTCCGTGAGCGGCCCGACCGTTGCATAGTGCGCATAGGCCTTGCGCGGCGCCTCCCTTGCGACCTTCTCGGCCTCTTCGAGCGCCTCTGCATGGCGCCCCATCCTGTGCAGCGAGTCGGATCTGCACGCGCGCGCGTACGCGCCGGCATCCCCCTCTGCGATCCCCTCGTCGTACGCCCCGACGGCCTCTTCGTGGCGGCCGAGGGCCCGCAGCGAGGCGGCCTTTATGGCGTGCAGCGAGTCGCCGCCCCCGTCTACCAGGCCCGTGCCGCACTCTTTGATCCCCTCCTCGCAGCATGCAACGGCCTCTTCGTGCATCTGCATGGCCAGAAGGCGGCCGGCCTTTTCGGCCCGGAACCGCGTGCCCTTTGGGTTCCGTTCGATCCCCTCCTCGCAGCACCTCATGACCTCCTTGAACGAGGCGCGGCATCTGACCAGGGCCCTTACCAGGACCCCGCGGGCGTCCTCGTTGCCGGGATCCATCTCGAGGGCCCTCCTGCCGCACCTCGCGGATTCTTCGTAGCTCTGCCCCCGGTAGTAGGCGTTGGCGCAGAGCGCGAGCGTGTCCGCATCGGCGGGGTCGAGGCTGGCTGCCGTGCGTACCGCCTCGGCGGCCTCTTCGGGCCGGCCCGCGGCATGCAGCGCGATCGACCTTGCGGCATGCGCGAGGGCGAGGTTCGGGTTCGACTCGATGGCCGCATCGCAGCCGGCCAGTAGGCTCTCGCGGGTCGACTTTCGAACCAGCCGCTTGATCTTTTCGGCCGCCTCTTCGCACCCGCCGCCCTTCCCGCCCATGGGATTGGCGCCCCCGCGGGCCGGTATAACGATACCGCCGCGCCCCGGCAATGGTTATACCGCCGCCCCGGCGCCCCCGCCCGATGGGAAAAAGGGCCCCCGCGCAGGACGCCCTTGGCGAGCTCAACGCCAGGATCGTCGCGTGCAAGAAGTGCCCCCGCCTGTCGGCGTACATACGGGAGGTGGCGCGCACAAAAGTCAGGCGCCACGCGTCCGAAGAGTACTGGGGCCGGCCGTTGCCCGGGTTCGGCGACCCGCGAGCCGCACTCCTCGTGGTCGGCCTCGCACCCGCCGCGCACGGCGGCAACCGGACGGGCCGCATGTTCACCGGCGACAGCTCGGGCGACTGGCTGGCTAGGGCCATGCACGCGCACGGCTTTGCATCGCAGCCGGCGAGCGAGTCTGCCGGCGACGGCCTCGTCCTGCGCGGCGCGTACGTTACGGCCGCCGTCAGGTGCGCCCCGCCGGGCAACAAGCCCCTGCGCGGCGAGTTCGACAGGTGCCACCCCTACCTAGAGGAGGAGCTTGCCGCCCTGTCCCGCGTGCGCGTCATACTCTGCCTCGGCCGCATCGCGCACGCCTCCGTATGCCGCCTGCTCGGCGTCCGGCCGTCGGCCGAGCCGTTCGCGCACGGCCGCGCGTTCCGGGCCGGCAGGTACGACGTCGTCTGCTCGTACCACCCGAGCCGCCAGAACACGCAGACCGGGCGCCTCTCGCGCGAACAGTTCGAGTCCGTATTCGCGCTTGCCCGGCGGCTCGCGTCATGATCCGTACACTGCGGCGCGCCGCGCCCCTGCGCGCGCTTGCCCGGCGCTCCGCGCCGCCCGGCGCCCACCGCGCCGTACTGGCCGCCACACTCTTGCTCTCGGCGTACGTCCACCTGTGGAACCCCGTCGGGTTCCCCGACATCTTCTTCGACGAAGGCGTGTACATGCGCCGCGCGATGCACCTTGCCGAGACGGGAGACCCGCAAGAGTCGCACCTGTACGACCACCCATACTTTGGGCAGATCGTCCTTGCCGGGTTCCTAAAGGCCGCCGGCTTTCCCGAGTCGGCCGCCGCATCGCCCGATGCGCCGTACCTGGCGCCGCGCATACTCATGGGGCTCCTTGCCGTCCTGGACACGTACCTGGTCCACCGCATAGTCGGCGCAAGGTTTGGCCGCCGCGCCGCCATACTCGCCGCCGTCCTGTTCGCGGCCATGCCGATGACCTGGATGCTGCGGCGCATCGTGCTTGACGGCCTGGCACTGCCCCTAGTGCTGTCCTCGATCCTGCTTGCGCTCCACTCGGGAGGCGGCTCTGCGCGCCGCGGCGGCGCGCTCGTGCTGTGCTCGGCCGCCCTGCTCGGCCTTGCCGCCTTTACGAAACTGACGGCGGTCTCGATGGTCCCCGTCGTCGCGTACATTGTCGTGTCGGCGCGAGGCTGGCGCGCGCTGCCCATGTGGCTCGCGCTGGCGGCCGCCGTGCCGGCCATGTGGCCTGCCGCCGCGCTGCGCGCCGGCGAGGCCCGCCTGTGGCTCGACGGCGTCCTCTGGCAGGCCGGCCGGCAGGCCGGCGCGGCCGGCGAGCTGCTCGCGGCCGCAACGGCGGCCAACTTTGCGGCCGACCCCGTGCTCATGGGGCTCGGGCTTGCGGGCGCCGCGTACGCGGCGGCGCGCAGGCGCCTGTTCCTTGTCCTCTGGATCGGCCCGTTCGTGCCGCTTGCCGCGGCGACCTACTTTCAGTACTTTCACTACATACTGGTGCTGCCGGCCATGTGCGCCTCGGCTGCGTTCATGATCGACGACATCGTCTCTCGCCGCATCGCGCGCCCGCGCGCGCAGAGGGCCGCGGTAGCCGTCGCGGCCGCCGCCCTTGCCGCCGCCGGCATGGCGTGGTCGGGCGCGCTCGTCTCCGAGGACGCCTCGTCGGCGCAGCTCGCCGCCGTCTCGCACCTGGCCTCGGGCCCGTACAACAACATGACCGTGCTCGCGCCGCCTGCCTATTCCTGGGTGCTGTCCGACGTGCACGGCATGCCGCATGTGGCGCCCGACTACTCGCACGTCCTGTTCTATCCGGTCGAGACGGACCGGTACGTCCTGGTGTACGACTCGCACCTTTTGCACGACCTGGGCCGCGGCGAGCGCCTGGCCGATGCGTACGCCCGCTCCGAGCCTGTCTGGGAGGCCGGCTCGCATCTGGACTGCGGCCCCGGCGGCGCCGTTGCCGTGGCCGCCGCGGGGCTCGTCTGGAGCCCGTGCGCCGGCGCAATGCACCTTGCCGCCCCCGAGGGCGCGCTCGTGCAGGTGCGCATCGGGCACGCGGGGCCGCTTGCCGAGCCGCCCGCCTAGCCGCCTTTGGCTGCGGCCGCCCCTTGCTTTGCCGCCTCGGCCGCCGCTTCGTTCTCGAGCTCGTCCCTCATGTCGCCGGCCCACTCCCTCGGGTACTTTCCCCACTCGTCCCTGTTCCTGCCCAGGTCGGCCGGCGGCCCGGCCGCCAGGCACCTGTCGATCATTTCGACCAGCCTCTCCCTGTCGCCCCGCGTCCGGCACGCATTCTCGAGCGCCGCCCAGTACTCGTCGAGCCACAGGCCGTCCGTGTCCTCTAGCATCCTGTCGACGAGGTACTGCACTATGCGCATGCGCGCCCCCGAGTCGCCCGCCTTTTCCGCGCACCCGCCGACGGCCAGTATGCAGCGGCTGGCCTTGTCGCGGAACCTGCCGGCCACGCTGAATATGCGCGGGAGGTACTCGATTATGGCCTCTGCAGTCTGCCCGTACATGAGCGCGGCCTCTTCGTACTCGCCCGCCCTTTCGCGCGCCTTTGCGTCCCGAGTGATGCCGGCGAGGCTGACGTACGGGGTGCGGTGCGATATGAAGCCGCCGCCCGATCCCCCGTCGAGCACCTCGAAGACCGCCGCCCGGTAGTCCGCCCCGCGCGTGTCGGACAGTATCTTGCGCACGCGCGCCTCGAACCGGCCCAGCAGGGCGCCGTTCCCGCGCAGCTCGGCGGCCAAAAACTCCCTGACGTCGGCGACGGGCACCGCACTGACGGCCCTCCTGGCCTCGGCCACGGTGGGCATGCGTGGCCTTCGCGCCGCGCCCTTTGCCGCGCGGAGGGCGGTAGCCATGCGCGCCCCGCCGCGCAGTGCGATAAAAGGGCGCCGCGCCCGCCTTCCCTCGGGCTAGCCGGCGTCGCTTTCGCCCTGCCGGCTCCCCTTGCCCTCGCCGTACTCTTTGAGGCGCCTTCCCCACTCGGCCCGCCTGTCCCTGCCGAGTACGCCCGGCGGCCCCCCGGACAGGACCTCTTCGATGACGCCGCGCAGCCTCTTTTTGTCGCCCGGCTTTTGTGGAACCTTGCCGAGCGCCTCCTCGTACTCGATATCGCACGCGCCCTTGTAGTCGCGGGCGTACCCCTCGGCCAGGTGCCTTGCTATGCGCATGCGCACGCCCGCCTCGGCCGCCTTTTCCGCGCAACCTCCCATTGCCAGTATGCACGCGCCGGCCTGCTCGCGAAGCTCGTCCGGCACGACGAACACGTTTGGAAGCCAGTCGATTATGGCGGAGGCTATCTGCCCGTATATGCGCGCCGCCTCGGCGTAGTCGCCGACCCCCTCGCGCACCCTTGCGTCTTTTGTGACTTTGGTGAAGGCGATGAACGGCCTGCTGTCCGATATGCGGCCGCTGTTCAGGCCCCTTCCGATCAGCCTCTCGACCTTTGCATAGTGGTCGGCCCCGCGCGACTTGGCCAGGAACCGGCCCGCGAGCTCCTCGAACCGCCCCATCATCTCCTCGTCCCTGCGGAGCTCGGACGCCAGGAACCTCTTGACGTCGGCGTCGGGGACTGCCTTGATCACCTTCCCGATCTCGGCTACGGTGGGGCCCTTCCGCTTCTTGGGAGCGCTCCTTGGCGCCGCTCGGGCCATGCGGGCCGGGCCGAGGGGCACGATAAAAGGATGCCGCGCCCGCCGTTCCCCGCCGGCCGCGCCGCTAGTCCCCCATGTCGTCGCCGTACTCTTTGAGGTATTTTCCCCACCCGTCCAGCTCGTACTTGTCCAGGCCGGCAGGGGGCCCCGCCGCCAGCACCTTTTCGATTACCTTGCGCAGCCTCTCCTTGTCGCCCTGCTTTTGGACCACCTTGTCAAGCGCATCCTCGTACTCGTCCGTCCACATGCCGCCGTAGTCGCGGACGTACCCGGCCGCCAGGTACCTTGCTATGCGCATGCGCACCCCCGTGTCGCCCGCCTTTTCCGCGCACCCTCCCATTGCCAGTATGCACCGGCTGGCCTGGTTGCGGAAGCGCTCGGTCACGCTGAATATGTGCGGAAGGTGGTCGATTATGGCATCCGCTATCTGCCCGTATATGCGCGCCGCCTCGGCGTAGTCGCCGATCTTTTCGCGCGCCTTTGCGTCCTTTGTGACGCTGACGAGGCTGATGTACGGGGTATGGTGCGATATGAGGCCCCTGTCCGAGCCCTTTTCGAGCAGCCTCTCGACCTTTGCATAGTAGTCGGCCCCGCGCGAGTCGGACAGGGACCGGCCCGCTAGCGCCCCGAACCGCCCCAGCATGTCCCCGTCCCTGCGAAGCTCGGCGGCCAGGAACTTTTTGATGTCGGCCTCGGATACGACGTTGATCATCTTCCTGATCTCGGCCGCGGCGGGCTGCCGCTGCCCCTGTTGCCGCTTGCCCGCACTCTTTGGCGCCGCTCGGGCCATGGGGGGCGGGCCGCGCAGCCCGATATAAAACGGTGCGTCGCCATTGGCGTGCCTGAGATCGGCACGTTCCGGCTAGATGGGTCGTTACCCTCGCCAACCCCCTTCTTTCCTGTATGAGTCATGGCAGGGTGCATTGTCGCTTGTGTGGAAATATAAGGCGAACTTGATCGGCCTGTCGGCAGAGCTCTGTCGTTTACCCTGGCGAATCTCACGTCTGCGTCAACGTCTTCCTAGGTTCACACTTGGCTTCTGCGCCGCACCGCTCATTTTACGCCCTCGTATTTCTTAGACTAAAAAACTACTCATGCATTCTAACCCACACACTTCAGGCGATTTGCGCGCAACGGAGGAGAAGGGGTGCAGATATTGTTCTGCATTGCCGTGCTTGTGACTGGCGTGTCAGAGATTCCAGTCATTCACAAGCTCGTCAACGTTCTTTTTGCCCAGAAAATAGGACCCGTCCTTTAAGGCGAACCGTACTTGGTACCCTGCTTTATTCTTGGTTATGCTTCCATCTTTAATCCTGTTTTTCATTTCTTTGTTAGAAATAGTGATATATTTGATAACGTTGTTGCGATTACGAAGGACAAAGATATAGTACACATTTGGGCCGCTTGCTCTTTCGAACGCCTCTGGTCTAATTGTAATGACGAAAGTTTTACCATCTTTACCTTCAGTCACAGTCTTAACTTGGATTTCGTACACATTCTTGCCCTTGGTGGCTCTTATGTCGATACCGCTATCGATTGTAATGCGATCTGCGTTGTAGCCGCGCAGTAGCAGCTCGCTCATCACCCTGAACTCGCCGGCAGCGCCGATCCTCCTCTGATGATCTTTCCCGCCCGACTTGCCGATCTCTTCGCTGTCTTGGCCCCCGCCTGGCTTGATCGCTCCCATTGTCTGCCCGTCGCGATCATCCGGCGTCTTGTCGGTAGATGGTACGGTGTGCTCTCCTGCTCCCGTCCCACCGCCTTGGTCGTCGTTGCCCGACAGGGGCGCGTCCACGCCGCTCAGCTTGAACAATCCGGGTCCATCCTTGGCGAACCTTGAGCGCCCGCGTGCTATGTCGGTGTACAGCATGGCTCCCATGGTCGTCGCTGGAGTATCGCCCTTGGTCGTGATCCTACATGTCTCCGACGCCCTCTCGAGTATCTCGGCAGCAGTGAGGGACTTGCCGGCCTCCTGTAGAACTGCATAAGCGGCATCACGATACTTCGACACGACGAGCGGGCGCCCGCGGTCTGCTATATGCATTGCCTCGTCCTCGACCCCGCGCGCCGCCGACCTTCCCTCCCAGTGTGGGAGGGGCACGTGCAGGGGTGCACGGATGGTCCTCGACCCCGCTCCCCCCTCGACCCCGCCGCGACCGATCGCCCTGCTCACCAGCGTCAGCGTCATGTCGTTCGCCTCCCGCTCCCCCCTCGACCCCGCCGCGACCGATCGCCCGCCCGCAACGCTTAATAGCGCGCCGCCTAGGCCGCGCCGCATGGCATACGGCGGCAGCGGCGCCCCCCGCGGCCCCGCCCAGGTCTCCATACTAGTGCCGACCTACAACGAGTCGCAGAACATCGTCGGGCTGCTCCGGTCGGTCGCCGAGCACCTCCCAAAGAACCTCCGCGTCGAGACGATCGTCATAGACGACAACTCGCCCGACGGGACGGGCCGCATCGTAGAGGACTACATCCGCAACGTCCAGCGGGCCGCCAACCACGCCATCGGCATAGTCCACCGCAGGGCCCGCGAGGGCCTCGGCTCGGCCATACTAAAGGGCCTGCAGCACTCGACGGGCAGCTCTATCGTCGTCCTAGACAGCGACTTTTCCCACCCGCCGAGCCTCATACCAAAGCTCATCGAGGCCATCCGGCGCCCCCACTGCGACATAGCCGTCGCCTCGAGGTACGTAGAGGGCGGGGCCGTAAAGGGCTGGCCGCTGCGCCGCAAGTTGCTAAGCCGCGTGGCCACCCGCATAGCAAAGACCGGCCTGGGCGTAGAGCAGGACGACCCGATGTCCGGATTCTTTGCCTTCAAGAAGAGCGTCGTGGCCGGCCTAAAGCTCGACGGCCTCGGCTACAAGATGCTCCTCGAGATACTCGTAAAGGCGCGCGGCGCGAGCGTCCTCGAGATACCCTACACGTTCACGGACAGGCGCGCCGGCAGCAGCAAGCTCGGCGCCGGGACGGTCCTGGACTACGGCCGCTCCGTGTGGAGGCTGTACCGGTACGGCAAGAGGGAGAAGAGGGCCCCCGAGGAGCACCGCTCCGTCCGGTTCGTCTCGAAGGCGGCGCGGTTCTACACGGTCGGCGCGCTCGGGCTGCTCGTAAACTACGCCCTCTCGCTGCTGTTCGCCGGCGCGCTCGAGCAGGTGTGGTACCTGCACGCCAACCTAGTCGGCATTGCGGCCTCGATGACGTCGAACTTTGCGCTCAACAAGTACTGGACGTTCGAGGACCGCGACTTTTCGCTGCGCCACACCGCATCGCAGTACGGCAAGTTCGTCCTGTTCAGCTCGGCAGGCGCGCTCGTCCAGCTCGGCATGGTGTACGGCTTGGTCGAGGCGTACTCGGTGCCGTACCCGGCCGCGCTCGTCCTCGCCGTCATGACGGCCGCGTTTGGCAACTTTGTGCTAAACAAAAGGTGGACGTTCCGCGAGAGGCTGTGGTCCTGACCGCGGCGGCGCAGGGGAGGGGCCGGGGCCGCGGCTCCCCCACCGCCCGCCAAGAAAAACAAAAGAGGGCCGCGGCGGCGCCGCGGCTATTCGTACGTGGTGCCCGTCGACGACGCCGCCGCGTCCGATGCCAGGCCAGTCGGGGTCGGCACGGAGGGGAACCGCGCTCCGATCTGCTGCTCGGCGACCGCGCTGGCCTCCTGCAGGATCTTGTCGGTCTCCTCGCTCGACATGTCCGACTCCATGCTGAACGAGTCGCCGGCTAGCGACTCCATCATCAGGCCGTTGAGCGTCTGCGTCATCGAGCTCATCTCGGCGTCGGCCTCCGGCATGAACTTGCCGAGGGACGACTTGAGGCCCTTCATCGTCGTCATGGCCGGCCCGATGGCTACCATGGCGTCGCCCAGGTCGTGTATGGTCGTGAGCCTGAGCTGGACCTGCTCGAGTGACATCCTCGCGTTGCTGAGCATCTTCGTGACCTTGCGTATCTCGGCGAGCTCGTTGGAGAGCACCTTGCTGGCGCTCGTGTCGTGCTGCTGGAGGGCCGTCACGACCCGCTGGAAGAGGCGCTGGTCCCTCTCTCGCAGCTTTGCCAGCATGGCGTCCATCTTGCTAGTCTGTATCTGCAGCTTGTTCACCGCAGTCTGGATGCGCGGCTTGAGCGCTCCCTGGGGCCTGACGGCCTCTTGGAGCTTTGTCGTCATGCCTGGCCCCTCTTGTCGGGACCAGTTCTTGTCAAAGCTAGTCATGCCCACGCCTGCCTCCGGCGCGCCTTAATCCGGGGGGTGCAATTTGCTAGACATGGACGTAAATTTAGCTGACCTGGCGGGCCGCGCGATGGGCGGCGGCGGGGGCGCCGGCAGCGCCAGCGGGGGCGCCGGGGGCGGCTCCGGGGGCGTGGCCGTGTTCGACTCGGGCCTCGGCTCGCTGTCGGTCATACGGCGCATCAGGCGGGCCGTCCCGGCGGCGCCCGTCGTGTACCTGGCGGACACGGCCAACTACCCGTACGGTACGAGGTCGCCGCCCGCGCTGCGCCGCATCGTAGAGGGGCGGATACGCCTGCTCAGGGACAGGTTCAGGCCGGACGTCATAGTAGTCGGCTCGATCACGCCGACCCTGCTGCTCCCCGACCTGTTCGCCGGCGGTGCCGTGGTCGGCGTGGCCCCGCCCCTGCGCCGCGCCGCACGGGCCACTCGCACGGGCCATGTCGGCGTACTGGCCACGCGGTCCGTGGTGGGGCGCTGCCGTACCGGGGAGATTGCGGCGGGGCTGGAGGTGCCGGCCGGGGTGCGCCTGCACCCGATAGACGCATCGCCGCTCGTCGACCTGGTAGAGTCGGGGGCGTTCCTTGACGACGGGGAAGAGTGCGCCAAGAGGCTGGCCAGGCTCGGCCCCGTCCTGTCCGAGAACAGGATAGACTCGCTCGCGCTGTCGAGCACGCACCTGCCGTTCCTTGTCGAGCGGCTTGCCGAGGCGTTTCCGAGGGTGCGGCTTGCCGACCCCGGCGAGGATGCGGCCGAGGCCGTGCGCAGGCGCATCGGCGCAGGTGCGGGAGGGGCGAGCCAAAAAGAGGCGCCGATGCGGGTGTTCGCGTCCGGCGATCCCGTTCCGCTAGAGGGCAGGCTGCGCCGCCTCGGCGTGCGCGAAGCAGTGCAGCGGCTTGACGGCTAGGCCTTTGCCGTTGGGCTGTCCTTGCCAGAGGCCTTTCTGTACCCGTGGCTGAACTCCTTGTCGTACAGGCGCGAGAACTCGTAGGAACTGGGCCTTACGACGTCGCCTATTACGACGATCGCCGTGCGCGTAATGCCGGCCGCCCGGGCCTTTTCGGCAATGTCGGCTAGCGTTCCCTGCACGATCTTTTCGTCGGGCCAGCTCGCGCGCTGGACGACAGCGGCAGGAGTGTCCTTGGAGTAGCCGCCCTCCACGGCCTCCTTTGCTATGTTGCCGAGGAGGTGCACGCTCAGGTAGAATACCATCGTCGCGCCGTGCCGCGCCAGGTCGGCGACCGACTCGGCGCCGGGCACGGCCGTCCGCGACGGGGCCCTCGTCAGTATTATCGTCTGCGTCACGCCGGGCAGCGTCAGCTGCGCGCCGAGCGAGGCCGCCGCGGCCAGGAACGACGTCACGCCGGGCACCACCCTGCACTCGATTCCCGCGGACTCGAGGGCGTCGGTCTGCTCGCGGAGGGCGCCGTATATCGTGGGGTCGCCGTCGTGGAGGCGCACCACGGTGCGGCCGCCGGCGGCGCCGACGCGCAGCGCCTCCGTAATCTGCTCGCGCACCATCCCCGACGCGTCGCGCATTGCCGCCCCATCGCGGCACATGGCGAGTATCCCCTCGGGTATGAGCGAGCCAGAGTACACTACGGTGTCGGCCTCGCGCAGCAGCCGGGCGGCCCTGACCGTCATCAGCCCTGGGTCGCCGGGCCCGCAGCCGACGAACCACACCGTCCCTCCTTCCCGCGCGTCGCTAGGCACGCTTGACCACCAGTATGGAAAAGTACTTTGATGCGAGCGAGCCGCCGGCGGCCTCGCCGAGCGTCATCTTTTGGATGATCTCCTTGTCGGTGCCCAGGTCCTGGCCTATGGCGAACACAGAGTCGTCCGGGAACCCCGACTCGCGCAGCAGCGCGACTACCTGGTCAAAGTAGCGGCCGTCCTTGAGGAAGACGAGCGACTCTGCGTGCTTTGCCATCTCGGCGACCGACGAGAGGTCGTAGCAGGACGGTATGATGGCGACCTTTTCGGACCCCTCTGCTATGCTCACGCCGACCTTGGCGGCGAACGTGAACGGCGAGACTATGCCGGGCACTACGCTCACGTCCATGCCGGGGTGCCTCTTGCGTATGCGCCTCTGCATGTATATCCACGTGCTGTACAGGTGGGGATCGCCTACCGTCACGTACACGACGCGGCGGCCGGCGAGGACCTTGTCGGCCATGGCGACCGCGTTCTCGTCCCATGTACGCCTGAGGACGTCCTCGTCGCGCGTCATCGGGAACACGAGCTTTACGACCTCCTTTTGGGACGTGTCGATCATGCCCGATATGATCGACAGCGCGATGCTCGGCCTGTCGGCGGCGGACGCGGGGCACATGACCGTGTCGGCGCTTTCGATGGCCCGCACTGCCCTGACCGTGAGCAGGTCGGCCTCGCCGGGGCCCACGCCTATCCCCGTCAGGCTTCCGGGCGCCATACCTGCGGCGCGGGCGGGCGCCGATTAAAACCTAGGCTGCGCCGGCCGGTGGCTGCCCCGCCGTTGCCGGGGAGCCGGCCGCCCGCGTCGCCGACACTATGCCGACAGGGTTGCGCGCTAGCATCATCGTGCCCGTCGACGTCTGCCTGCCCTTTGCGACGATGAGCTGGGCCACGTCGATATCCTCGAACGGGCCGCCGCGCAGGGCCTCGACCACGGCGGCGAGCGTCTCGACCTGCACCGTCCCCGCGACGATCCTGCCCGTACCGGGTGCTAGCTTTTCCGAGCACAGCCGCACGATCTCGGCCGTCGCGCCGCCGGTCCCCCCGATGATGGCCGCACCAATCCCGCCGGGCAGGCCCCGTATGGTATCGCGCGCATCGCCGGCCACCACCTCGACGTTGGCTATTCCGAACCGCTCTAGGTTGCGGCCGGTCAGTGCTACTGCCTCGGGGTCGGAGTCGACCGCATAGACCCTGCCCGAGGGCCCAACGCGCATCGCCGCCTCGACGGATACCGAGCCGCTGCCGCACCCGATGTCGTACACGGTCGCGCCCTCGTCGAGCCGCGCCTTGCTCAGCTGCACGGCCCTTGCCTCCTCCTTTGTTATCGGGACGGAGCCGGACCTCTCGAACATCTCGTCGGGTATTCCGGGGACGGCGTGCGGCCACCTAGTCTCGCCCGCCGTTTGGCCGTTCGGATCCACGGCCGCCACCATCCCCTACGGGATCGGCGAGGCGATGATCCCCGCCTCTGGCATGTTCACTAGCGTGTACGACACTATCCACATGAACAGGTACAGGAAGATGTAGCTGCCGATCCCCTGCGTGACGAGCTTTTTCCTGTCCGACGAAGGCAGGCGGATGTTCATCATCTTGCCGAATATGGCGGTGCCGATGAACACGACGATCATGAACCCTATCGAGGCCCACCGCCGCTCCTCGCCGGCGACCGGCTCGAAGATGAACGTTGCGGCTACGCCGGCGACGACGGCCACGCCGACGCGCACCCAGAACAGCCTGCTGAGCTTTGCCTTTTGCGTCGGGTCGAGGGTCTCTCCCTGGCCGCCCGCCTTGCCGCCCTTCTTGGGGCCGGGCGGCGGCTCGGTCGGGGGGGCGCGCGAGGTGGGCCTTGCCGGGGGCGGCGGCGCGCCGTGGGGGTGCTCCTTGCCGCCTCCGTCGCCGCCCGCGGCCTCTGCCCCCTCTCTTGCCGGGGCCGTGTCCCGCGTCGGCTCCGACCTGCGCCTCTTGTGCTTGGCCAAGCTGTACGGCGCGCCGGGCCGCCGTGCTTGTTTAAGTGCTTTGAAGGGGGGCGCGCCGCGCGGCCCTGCGTACCGGCGCGGAAAGGGCCAATGGCGCACCGTGGATTTCACTCCGTTGGCTACGGCAGGGGCCGACCTTTGCCCAAGAAGGCCAAGAGGGTGGTTAATATACCCACAGAATTGCGGCCCCCCGACATGGCCTGCTTGGCTCGCGCTTGCAGTTTCCACATAGGCGATCCCTTATGTACTAGTGGTGGGGCCGCCCGTATGGTTTCCATGACTTACGCTGACCCTCTTGGGCGTCCAAGCACACCGTCCACGGTTTCCACCCTCGCGCCCACGCCGACTCTAACGGGGGGGGGGGGGGCAAAAATTGGAGCGTCACTGTTAGCAACATGTTAAACACCCAACACAGCCATACCGACACCACTATAGTTACAACCCACAATGTCTGTGTCGTGGCCGAACTTTTCGATCGGGAGTGGTTGCCATGCTTCTGAAGTGGACATTTCCGCCCACGGGTGGGGGTGTTGCACACGGTTTTAACGATAGTGCACAAGAGCACTTTAGAAATGACGCATGGAAGCATACCATACGAGAGCTAATTCAGAACTCTCTTGATGCTGTTCGCAACAAGGGCCAGCCAGTTGTTGTTGAGATATCGCTAATTGACGTGCCGTCAATCGAACTAGGTGCACTCGACCTTGCTAAACATGTAAAAGAAGCATTAAAACGAGCTAAAAAACAGGGCGAGAAACACGGCGAAAAATTCTATACTGATGCATTAAAGATTTTGAAAAGAAAGAAAATTAAAACACTAGCAGTAAAAGATGCAAACACCACGGGTCTTATTGATGGAAAATGGAGTGCCCTAGTATTCAGCGAAGGGGCCACTGATAAAGGTGGCATGAGTGCAGCCGGCGGGAGTTTTGGAATAGGTAAAAGCGCCCCCTATTTAGTGTCTGAACTTAAAACTGTATGTTACTCTACGTACTACGCCCGGCCTGGAAGAGAGGAACGATTTATTGCGCGCTGCAAGCTAATCGCACACAATGATCCACAGGGACGAGACGGTGAGCTTCAACACATTGGATTCGGTACGAAAGGAAGAGTCCAGCGTAACAAACGCCCGCACCCCACACGAGGTCAAAACATCTACAGTGACTTTCGACTTGGTGGTATTGGCAGTGGCATATTTATCGCTGGATTTAATCCATTATCAAAAGATTGGCTAAAGGTTGCCGAAAAATCCATTGCAGAGAGCTTTTTTGAGGCAATACATACAGAAAAGTTAAGCATAAAGTTAGATGGTCAATTAATAACACGCGATACGCTTGATGAAATTTTTGATCAAGATCCAGATAACGATTCGTCGTACTACTACCATGTAATCCGAGGCGATCCCAATGTAAAAACTGAATATATCAAGACGGACTTAGGGGAGTTTACTCTAAAGTTCTATATCGGGCAAGATGGAATGCCAAACCGAATTGCTTATGTCAACAGGAGGGGCATGCTAGTTACAGACACAAGACAGCGTAATAAAAATCCCTTTCACAAAGCAGTAGGTCGAGGCTGGGCCAAGTACGTGGCAGTTGTCACGGCTTCAAATGATGAAACAGATACAAAAATACGTGAAATGGAGCCTCCCAACCACGGTACAATTGAACCCGGCCGCATCATTGATCCTGTTAGGCGTGACGAAATGGAAGCAGCACTGGCCAGTATAAGGGAGAAAATTGCTACGGTAATAGGTGATGCACTGCGGCTTAGCATCCAAGACCAAGAGATTAACGTATCTGAACTCGCAGGGATCATACCAATTGATGGGGACAACAGTGATGGTAAGGACGAAGAAAGTCAAAACGACGAAGTCGAGCTTAAGGTTCGAAAGCTCAAAGCACCAACACCTGGAGAGAGCTATACTGAGCAGAAAGGTCCAAGTAAAGGTCGGGGATCAACCGGTAAAAAGCGTGGCAAAAAACGTGAACAGAAAGAAGAACGTACCGGGGCACTTAATAAAATACGTATAATGCGCATCGATGACAAGATGCGAGTGGCATTTACACCCACAGCATCTATGGAAGATATTCGCTTTTTGATTAGGCCCGCAGGTGAAGAGCGAATGCGAGAGCATGCTATTACGATTAGTAAGGCTAGAGCATTACACAGCAACACTTCTGTTCGTGCAGACGGCAAAACCGTGATCGTCTCTCCTCAAAATACAGATAGGATAACAATGGATCTTACAGTGGGTAAGGCTAAAGCATACACAGGATATGAAATAGCCTGTGTTTCTCAGGAGGAGCAAAAATGACCCGCGATAAGCTCCTCCTGCCTCATCCGGTGCTACGACCGGGCGGCGGACTGGATTACAACGAAAGCTGCAATTTTGGGCTGGAAATAAAGCCTGGAGCCTCTAGACGTACATCGGAAGGGGTCGTAGAAATTAAAGCATCATTCACGCTTGTTAGCCCTACTTTAGAAGAGATGGTAAAGGAGGGCAAGGCTCAGTACCTTGTATTGGCGACATGCGCAAAAACATACTATCGACTTGCAACATCTTTTGATGTCCAACAAATATTGCTAGAATTTCCTGTTAAAAATTTGGCTGGTACTCTTCGATTAACACCTTATATTGTAACAACTAAAGAAATAGAGTGGTTTATTGCACCAGAACACGATCCTGAAATAAAAATATTTCAAGGATTTGGCAAGATCCCGCCAGGATCAATACTTGCCATAGGTGCCCCGCACGAAATTGAAATGGAACAAATTGGGACTGTTATGTCTGCAATAAAACTGGTTCCAAACGCAAACATTATGGAAGGGCGTTACACAATAAACGATGAAGGTGATTTTATAATGATTGAACTAAATAATAAAACATACACAGATATTGCACGCATGAGGACCCACATAAAAAATCTACTCTACCCTTCTATCTATCAGGCAGCTATTGAGTATGCCCTACGTAAAGCTACTGAAGAAGCAGATAGTAAGTGGGCCAAAGCTTTACAAAAAACGCTAGAAGAACATGGTCTTAGTAACGATAATATTGAAGAAAAAGCGAATGAATACGCCCAAATAATAATGGGGGACCCGTTAGGGCAAATGCTCGAATGGTGCAACAGGAGTGTTTCATTTGACTGACACCATACGGCTACATAGGCTCACCGGTGATGCATTTGTGAGTTTGCGTAACTATGCGAGCAACCACCCTGATGCTTATTGTGACCCTAATGCCGACTTTGGGAAGATTCTTGAATCATGTTGTGATAAAAGCTATTCAAACCCTGTAAACATTACCCTAGATTCTGCCCTGTCCCTAAAGGAACCACTAGAATATAGTAAAAGCAATGCCAAACGTCATCTTGCAGACAAACAAGCTTTAGATTTCTATAAATCTTTGAAGGGCATGACGCCCAGACTGGCCTCTGATCCTTATATTTTAGCCTACATAAACCACTTTTATCTTCATAAATATGGTATCCAGAGATGGCCTATAAGTAAAGAAAAACAGGCGCCAGCCACTGAGCAAGCGGCACCTACATCGACTAGTGCGCCATTAGGACTGAGCAAGAGAGCATCTCACATTCGGCTACACTGGTTGACCTCTAGTAACCAGCGTCAACAGATATGGAATGCCAGTATTGCTGGCCGTACATGGTGGATTGCACATGTAGCGATTAAAGCGGCTGATGCTTCAGGAGGGGCCTTTACAGCTAAAGATGCGTTGGATCTTTTTGCGGAGACGCCCGAGTATTACCACAGAACAATGGAGTATGTAGTTCTCAGGAATCCAGTTCTCCTAGCAGAGTGTGTCCGCGCACTAATGAATGAAGCTCGTGGGATTAATCGCAGTGGATATAGAGAAATGGGAATGGAACTAAACCGTGAAGCCGGCGCGCGAGTGCTTGATTCACTTAACCGAAACGACCTACGAAGGCTTGTTCATCGATCTGCCGATCGTCTTATGCGCATGAAAGACTACGTAAACGATCGCCATCACCTCGTTGGTGTCGACAAGTTCAATGTACTTAGCCTCGGGGCAGGCGCACAATCGACGGTGCTTGCACTCATGGCAGAGGAGGGGTGGGAAGGCTTAGAAAAACCCGATCTCGCGATATTCGCTGATACGCAATGGGAACCACGTGCGGTGTATGATCACCTAAAATGGCTTAAGAGCCAATTGTCCTATGAGGTAGTTACGGTTACGGCCGGTGACATAAAAGACAACATGCTTCACGGCGTCAACCCTGATGGTGACAAGTTCCTTGACGTACCGGTATTCTTACGCAATGCGGACGGAACTAAGTCCGTGGCAGCTAGGCAATGCACCACTCACTACAAAATAATACCCATACACAAAGAAATCCGAAAAAGACTTAAAATCCCTGCTGGCAAGCGTGTTCCTAAAGACGTCCAAGTCGTGATGTGGTTAGGAATAAGCGCAGACGAGTCAACTAGAATGAAGCCTAGCAGGGATGAATGGATAGACAACCGATACCCGCTAGTTGAGATGAGCATGACTCGAGCCGATATATACAAGTGGTTTGGAGATCGCTACCCTGATCGACATCTACCCCGCAGTGCTTGCGTGGGTTGCCCGTACCACGACGATATGGAGTGGAAATGGATCAAGGACAACGAACCCGAGTCATTCAAGGATGCTGTGAACATTGATTGGTCTTTGCGCAATGTGCCTGCCGCACGTGGTTCACTACGCGGGGAGGCATACCTACACAAGTCGAGAATGCCGCTAAGTGACATTGACTTTTCGCAAACTCGTGACTATGATGACTACATGGCAACTGAATGTGAGGGGTTGTGCGGTGTCTAATCTGACAAATTTTCTCACGAGAGATTTTATGTCGTTTGGCCATGGTTGCCACGAGGTGATTGATCCTGGGCCGGGATTGTATGCAATGTGGTTGCGCGGCCAGTGCATATACGTGGGAATGAGCGAGGATCTTCACAGACGCATTTTTCAGCATGTGGCCTCCGAGGACAACCAGGATCTTGCCAATTATTACCGACAATTTCCTGGCGAGATTCGAATAGCTATCGTGCACGTGGATGCCAAAGCAGATCAACTCCGTCGACTTGAGTCTGAGGCCATTGAAAAACTCCGACCTATCGTTAACAAGCGTGGTGGAGGTGGCACACGGCAATGACCAGCTGTCATCCTGCACTTCGAGGAAAATTCGGGAAAACAGAATATTTTTTGACCGTTATGCCGGTAGGCGATCTGGTAAACCGCGTGAAATTTCCTGTTGAGATGCCGGAATGGAAAGAGTATACTATCGAAGAACGCTACCAGCGTAGCCTTAATATGAAACGCATTATAGAAGAAATGGCCCCGTACTTTGCTCAAGACGATAACCGGTTCACGGGTTCGTTAGTCTTGGCCGTCCAAAATGATGAAAACATGGAGTTTGAGCACCTGTCTAAGCTAACGGGAGACTTGGGCGCACTTCCTACCATGTACAAGAGTGCTTCGTCCGAAATGGGGTTTGTTGTCATGTCTGGGCAAGAAGTACTAGTTCCACTAGATGGGCAGCACCGTGCCAAGGCGTTCAAGATGGCTATTGAAGGCCACGCCCGAAACGATCGTGAACCTCCCGTGATACTACCCAACGTAAGTTTTGCTCGCGATATGGTGGCGGTAATACTTGTGCGTTTTGACAAAAAGCTATCACGATACATATTTAACAAGATTAATCGCTATGCTAAACCAACCGTCAAGGGGGACAAACTAATCACCGATGACGATGACGCAGTTGCAGTCATGACTCGGGCTCTGATAAGAGACGGTGTGATCCCTGCTAGGCTAGTCAAGGTTAGCGGTAATACACTCAACCTACGTGCGATCGAATTTACAACACTATCTACTTTCTACGAAGCGAATAAAAAACTCGTCTCAGCATTGCCGATTCCTCTTGCGGACAAGCCAGAAAAAATGAATTTAGGTGAACGAGAAAAACGCCTTAAGGAGCTTCAAATTGAGTGGAGGCGTCTATTGTCTGGTGTCACAGAATGGAAAAGAGCACTTACCGCCTCTGATCAAGGTGGAGACGCGACGCGGATCAAGTTGCGTGAAATTTCCTTGCTTGCCAGGCCCGTTGGGCAGGCAGCCTTAATTAATGGCTATACATTGGCATGTATGAAAGACAGAACTCGTGCAGACAAAGATGAGCTGGTGGCAAGGATCAATAAGATAGATTGGGGTGTCAAAGCAGAGCTGTGGAAGGGTTTGCTGGTAGGTCCAAATAACAAAATATTCTCTAGCATGCCTGCAGCTAGGAACGCAGGCTTGATGACTGCACACATGATCGGTATCGCATTGACCCGTAAGGAAAAGGAACGCGTCATAAAATTTGTCTACGGTAATGCTTCTATGAACCGCAATTTGCCCAAGCCTATAGCACTTTCCCGCTACGAACTAGACGAACATAAGCAACAAGCAAGGGATGGTCTATAAGCGCTGATGCCAGACCCTTGCATTGCCGTTGATAGACCCGCGTCAATGCCCGACATTTCGTGGGCGGTGATGTTGATCTAAGCAAGGCACGACTGCGACGTTGTGGCCGCATTATGACTAACCTTTTGTAAACCTGAACCCGAGCTGTCCCACCCTACGCCCCACAACAGTTATTATCGCACGCGCTCCGTGCCGTGCATGAACATAGCAGGCATCGAGCTGCGCTACCTGACATCCTCGCTCAATGAGAAGACCATGGGGTACTACGTGAGCAACATCTACGGCGTCTCGCGGCAGAGCCTCCTGCTCAAGCTGCACCACCCGGACAAGCCCGACATCATGCTCATGTTCTCGACCATGGGCCTGTGGGAGAGCGCCGTGCGCATAGGCCAGATCGAGCCGAACAGGCTGCTCGCCCGCCTCCGGCGCGACCTTGCCAGGCTGCGCGTCGAGGCCGTCGAGCAGCCCGGCACCGAGCGCATGGCGTACGTGCGGTTCGGCGGCTTTGGGCGCGAGCGCGTGCTCGCCGGCGAGTTCTTCGGCGACGGCAACATAGTGCTGTGCGACGGCGACATGAAGATACTCGCGTTGCTCCACTCGCTCGAGGTGCGGCATCGAAAGCTCGCAGTAGGACTTGAGTACGTGCCTCCTCCTCCGAACAGCGCCGACGTCCTTGCAATTACGGGCGGGCAGCTCGGCGAGGCGCTTCGGAGCGCGGGAGGCGCCGGCGGCGGCAGCCGCCTGCAGGCCGACCGCTGGCTCGGGCGCACCCTGGGCCTGCCGGCCAGGTACGTCGGGCGCATGCTAGAGCTTGCCGAAATAGATCCGGCCGCTCCGTGCTCGGGCCTGTCGGATGCAAGCCTTGACGCCATAGCAGAATCTGTGCGGAAGATTGCCGGCGACGTTGCCGCCGGCCGCCACGATCCGGCCGTCGTCGCGTCAGGCGGAACAGGAAGCGGCGGCGCAGAGGTGCACCCCGTCGTGCTGTCCGGCAAGCCGGAGGCTGAAGGTAACCTGCGCACCCCTCTCGGCACGTTTGAGGAGGGCTTGGATCGCCTGTTTACCGAGCAGATACTAGAGGCCGGCAGGGCCGGCCAGTCTAGCGGCTCGGACTCGCGCATCGGCGAGCTGCGCGCGCAGATCAAGGACCAGACTGACGCGGCGGCAGCCGTCCGGGAAAGGGCGGCGAGGATATCGTCGCTCGCCGGGGCCCTCCAGGCAACGGCCGCATCGGCCCGGTCCCTGTCCGATCCCGCCGCCGCGGGCATCCTGGCGGGGCACGGCGCCGAGCGGCTCTCCGACAGGGGCGCCCCCGTCGTACAGGTAGCAGGCGTGCGCATTGCGGTGGATCCCGCCGCATCGCTGCACTCGACCGCATCGCGCCTGTACGACGAGGCCAAGCGCCAGTCGGCTGCGGCCCCGCGCATCGAGGCGCTGCGCAAAAAGGCCGAGCGGCGGCTGGCCGAGCTGCAGGACCGCTCAGAGGCCGAGCGCCAGTCCGTCACATTCACCGAGGTCCGCAAGAAGGCGTGGTACGAGAGGTACCGCTGGTTCTTTACGACCGGCGGCCTGCTCGCCGTAGGCGGCCGCGACTCGTCGTCGAACTCGTCGATCATACGCAAGCACCTCGAGCCCGGAGATGCCGTGTTCCACGCCGAGGTAGGCGGCTCGCCGTTCTTTGTCCTAAAGGGGGCGCTCGCGCGGGGCCGGCCGGCGCAGCCGCAGCAGCAGGGCCGGAGGCACCACCGGGAGGAGCAGGCGCGCGACGCGGCGGCCGCCACAACGGCCGCGGCGGCCGCATCGGCGCAGTCTAGCATCGAGGAGGCGGCCCACGCGACGGTCTGCTTCAGCAGGGCCTGGCGCGAGGCGATGTACGGGCTGAGCGCGTACTGGGTCGAGCCGGAGCAGGTCAAAAAGTCTGCCCCGTCCGGGCAGTTCCTGCCAAAGGGGTCGTTTACGATAGAGGGCCGGCGCAACTTTGTGCGAGTGCCCGCGCTGCGCCTCGCCGTCGGGATCGCGCCGGCAGGCGACGGGCGGGGCGGGCCGGCCCTCGCGTGCGGGCCGCCGCAGGCCGTGCGCGAGTTCTGCACGGCGTACGCGGTTGTAGAGCCTGGCCCATCAAGCGCAAGCGATGCGGCCAAGCGCCTGCGCGGCGAGCTTGCGCGGCTCGACGAGACGGCCGCCACCGCCCTGCCGCTCGACGAGTACGTGAGGGTGCTGCCTGCCGGCAAGACCCGCGTTGCAAGGGCCGAGCGGGGGCGGGCAGATGCCGCAGCCGTCGATGCTGTCGACGATGCTGCCGCAGATCCGGACGTCGGCAGCGGCAGCGTGCCGCCCGCGTAGGGCGCGCACGCCCGCATTCGGGAAGTTTTTAACGCCCGCGGACAAGCCGCGGCCGATGCAGCGCGGGGCGAGCAAGGACGGCCGCAGCGGGGCCCCCGGCCCGTTCATGGTCGATGCAATGCTCGGGTCGCTAGCCCGCAAGCTCCGCATGCTCGGCTTTGATGCAGAGTATGCCAGGCAGGG
Source organism: Cenarchaeum sp. (assembly GCA_965242695.1). GTDB lineage: Archaea > Thermoproteota > Nitrososphaeria > Nitrososphaerales > Nitrosopumilaceae > Cenarchaeum. The sequence continues at coordinate 800,681 of CBDESU010000002.1, forward strand.
GAATCTTGGGCGCAGCGAGCTTGCCGCCCTGTCGGCAGAGGGCCGCGTGCTGGTCACCAGGAGCAGGGCCCTTGCAGAGATGGCCCGCGGCGCGGGCGCGCAGGCCGTCGTCCTGCCGCATGCCGGCAGTGTAGAGGCCAAGGGCGCCGCGGCATCGGCCGACGAGTCCGACCTGGCCGAGGTGGCCCGGCAGTCCGGCATTGCACAGTTCAGTGTCGACCCCGGTCGCTCCCGCTGCGCCGCATGCAACGGCACACTCGCCCGCGTCGAGGGGGATGCCGCCCCGGCGGGGGTACCGCCGCGCGTGGCCGAGGCGTGCAGCGAGTTTTGGCGGTGCGGCAGCTGCTCAAAGGTGTACTGGGACGGGACGCACATGCGCAGCCTGGCCCTCTTGGCGGCGAGGCTCAATGGCTAGCGCGGGCGGGAGCGCCGCAAGCGGCGGCCGCAGGAGGAGGCTGGACGCGTCCGACGGCGAGCGCCTGGTGGGGGCCGCCCGGCGGGCCCTGACAGAGGCCGTCGCCGGCGGCAGGCCGGGGCCGGATGCCGCGCTCGAGTCCAGGTTTTCGTTCCGCTCGGGCGTGTTCGTCACCCTCACGACCGAAGGCCGGCTCCGCGGGTGCATCGGCCACCCCGTCCCGGACATGCGCCTGTGCAATGCCGTAGTCGACTCGGCAGTGTCGGCGGGCACGTCCGACCCGAGGTTCAACCCCGTATCGCCGTCCGAGCTCGGCAAAATCGCCGTAGAGGTGACCGTCCTGTCCGAGCCCGAGGAGATTCGCGCAAGCCCCGAGGATCGCGTCCGGCACGTGCGGGTCGGCCGCGACGGCCTGATCGTCCGCTCCGCGCGCGGCTCGGGCCTGCTCCTCCCGCAGGTCGCGACCGAGTACGGATGGGGGCCGCGCGAGTTCCTGGAGCACACGTGCGAAAAGGCCGGCCTCGGCCGCGACTGCTGGATGGACCCCTCCGTCTCGGTCGAGCGGTTCGAGGGGACTGTATTCGCCGAGGACGGCCCGAACGGGCCCGTCTCGGAGCGCCCTCCTACGTGATGCGCCGCAGCGCGCCGCTCCCGGCCGACGCGTCGACCTCGGCCCTGCCCCCGTCCACTAGCAGGCCGTACTCGGCCCCGCCTGCGACGACAAGCGGGATTCCGGCCACGGCGCACCCCGATGCGACCGTAAGGTCGGCCTCCCTGCAGACCATTGCCGCAGGCGCCGCGCCGCACCTGCCGAGCGAGTATATCGTGTACGCGCCGACGCTGCTGCCCGACCCGCGAGGGAACGCGAGCACCGTCCCGGCCACCGACCTGCCGAACAGCGGGTGCCCCCTGTCGCGCACGACGCCCGTCCCCTTGTCGACTGCGCCGAGAAAGTTGATCGGCTCGGGCGAGAGCGCGACCGTCCCCGTCGCCCTGCCCCGGACGATGACCCTCACGCTCATTCCGTCTCATCCCTTACGATGTCGGCGAGCGGCTTTAGATTCACGCCGACGCCGGTCGCGTTGTTCAGGTAGTAGGCGCCCTTTATGCTGTTGGTCGTGACCGCGTCGACCTCTAGCCCGCCCCTGCTGCCGCCCCCCTTACCGCAGATCAGCGGCGTGAGGCACGCGCAGCAGTCGTACAGCATCTCGCCGCCGGCGCGCGCAATCTCGGCTGCGTGCCCGAGCCGGACGGCATCGGCCTGCGCGGCCCTCGGGCAGAACACCAGGCACCTCTTTGCAAACCTCCTGCCGCGCAGCATGCCGGCCAGGTCCGCAATCTCGCCGGGGCCGAGCTGCGGGCTGCCGAGCACCACGATATCGCCCGACTCTGCAGTGTCCAGCTCGCCGCGCACCCCTTCGGCCTCCTTTTTGCCAAAGTCGATCCTCTCGCCCTCCTTTTCGCCCCCGTCCTCGCCCTCGAGCACGAACCTCGCGCACGTGCCGGACGTGCCCATCCCGCCGCACAGCGACTTGCAGCTGCGCATGTCCGGCCTGTTATGCACCCCCGATATGCCCACCGACGCCCCCCTCACCTGCCTGCCGGCAAAGAACCCGAGCAGGCCATAGTCCATCTCGGTCGGGCGTTCGATGCCCATCCTCACCGTCGCCTCTGGGGCGGCCGGCTCCTCTTCGCGCAGGTCCGACGCGGGGCTCTTGCCGGTGAGCGCGCTTGCAAGCGCGCTGAACGCGCTCTCCTTGTTCGTCCTCATGCCGCCGAGCGAGTTTGCGTATATGGCCGCGTTGCTCTCGGCAAATGCGACCTGCGCGCCGTCCCCGGCGCCTTGGTAGATCTCGTACGGCACGCACGAGTACGACGGCTCTACGCCCATCGCACGGTACGACCGCCGTATGCTCTCCTGCCCGGCCAGGAACTCGCCGGGCAGGCCGTACCCGGCCACGCTGTCCGCATCGTACCCCATCGGGTTGAGCGTGGCCCTCACGGCGACCCTCGCGCCCGTGCCTGCCATCTCTTCTAGGAACTCGCGCCCGGCCTCGCCTATCGTGTTGTAGTTGACGCCCGACAGGTGGGCCCACCGCACCGGGACGAGCCGGTCGGCGCCGGCCGCCTCGCCGGTGGCGAGCAGCACGCGGTATGCGGTCTGCATGGCCTCGCCGTCCTCGCCGGCTAGCGCCCTCTCCTCGTCCCTTGCCAGCTCCACGCGCCTGCGCGCGGCGCGACGGATATAAGCCTGATCTGCGCGCGCCCCGGCGCATGAGGCGGATACTCGACGGCATGATGCGGACGATGAACGAGCAGAGGCCGCCGCGCATGACGGCCCTGCGCGAGCTGCACGAGGCCGAGACCGGCGGGCCGTTCAGCATACTGATCGGGACCATACTGTCGGCGCGCACGCGCGACGAGAACACGACAAAGATCGTAAAGAGGCTGTTCGCAAGGTACCCCGACGCGGCCTCGCTTGCCGGCGCGCGCCTGCGCGACGTAGAGAGAATCGTAAGGCCGATCGGCTTCTACCACGTAAAGGCGCGGCGCATCATGGAGGTGGCCCGCATAATACGCGACGAGCACGGCGGCACGGTCCCCGACGACCTCGAGACGCTCGTCGCGCTGCCCGGCGTGGGCCGCAAGACGGCCAACTGCGTCCTCGTGTACGCCTTTGAAAAGCCGGCCATACCAGTCGACATACACGTGCACCGCATATCGAACCGGCTCGGCCTGGTCGACACGAAGACGCCCGAGCAGACCGAGCAGGCGCTGCTCGCAAGGGTGCCCAAAAAGTACTGGCTCGAGATAAACGACACGTTCGTCATGTACGGGCAGAACATCTGCAAGCCCGTGTCGCCGATGTGCGGCGTGTGCCGCATACGCGGCAGGTGCGGGTACTATGCGGAGCGGGGGGCGGCAGAGGCGGCGGCGGGAAAGGGCGGCCGCGGCCCCGTCTCTTCCCGCGCCGGCTGACCGCGCGGCATGCGTTTGCTTTGCTCGGCCTGGGCCGGCTGTGCCGCGTCCCCTTCGGGCCGGCTGGTCTGGGTCGGTATAGATCCGCCCTCCCCTCCCGCGTTCGCAGCGGACAGCCTGACAGCCGGCCGGACGGCACGAACGACGGCATGTGCCCGCCCTTCCAAGCTGCCGCCGATGGGGCCTGCTCGCCTGTGCGGCAGGACTTTGAACCTGCCGCCCTCTCCCGTCTGCCTGCCACTGCGCATACGGAATGCCTGCCTGCTGTTGCCGCCTGCCGCCGCAGGGTGGATGCCGCACCTGCCGCCCCCCCTGCTCTCAGCCGACACGAGGGCTGCCCGACGTTGGCTTGAGGGTGGATGCCGCACCTGCCGCCCCCCCCCGCTGGCCCGCGTGCCTGCCTTTGTCCACCTCCCCCTGCCCCCGGCCGCCCGCTGACAACCATGGGCGCCTGCGACGTGCCGCGCCCGTCGGGCGTTATAACAACTCGGGGATGTTATATCGGCGGCAGGATTCGCGCCCCAGATGTTAATTCTGGCAAAAGGCTTTTATTCCAGCCTTAACTTCACGCCTACGAACAGGCATGCTAGTCGACATCACCCCCGACAAGTCGCTCGTCAAAAAGCTGGGCCTCTCGGGGTACAGGACCGAGCAGGCCTTGGCCGAGCTGGTCGACAACTCCATTGACGCGCGAATCGATGGCGTCAAAGGTACTATTACGGTACGGCTGGACTTTGATGATCGCAGCCTCGTCGTCTCGGACGACGGCCACGGGATGAACGGCAAGGAGCTCGCCGGCGCCATGGTCATAGCCAAGAGCGACAAGGATGGCGGCAAGCTCGGCAGGTTCGGCATTGGCCTGAAGGGGGCCTGCACGGCCCTGGGAGATCGCTTTGAGATAGTCACGTCGCCCGTGGGATCGAAAAAGTGGTACCGCGCCCGGTACAGCGAGTCCGAGTGGATCAGGGACGAGTCAAAGGGGTGGAAGAACTTTGAGATCAAGACGACGGGGCCCGACCGCGGGCAGGAGGACTGGCACGGCACGCGCGTGACGGTGGACCTGCTGAATGTCCCGCTCTACCCCAACCAGGTCTCGCGGTTCAGGGAGCGGTTCGGCGTGAGGTACTCGCCGTACCTTGAAAGCGGGCAGATCGCGATTCGGGTCAACACGGTAGAGTGCAGGCCGTCCGCCCCCGAGCTCGACGATGCGCACGGCTGGTCCAAAGTAGACATGGATCTGGAGTTTGGCAACCGAGTCCGCGGCCGGCTCGGACTGCTTCGAAAGAGATCGGTAGGCGGCCAGTACGGCATCCACCTCTTCAAGAACGGCAGGTTGATACGGGCGTTTGAAAAGTTCGGCTTTTCGGCGCACCCGGAAAACTCGAGGCTGATAGGCGAGCTGCACCTAGACCACGTCCCGGTCAACTTCAACAAGAGCAGGTTCATAGAGGAGAGTCGCGAATACCGCAAAACCTTGGACAGGTTCACAAAGTCCCCCGACCTGCGCCGGCTCCTGTCGTCGTCCCAGTCCAGGGCCCGGGTCCCCGCGCCGGTGGGCTCGCTCATGGACTACTTTAAGGGAAGCGGCCCCGCGCAGCGGCTGGATCGGCGCGTGCGCCAGTCCGAGGCGGCAAGGCTGCTAGGCGAGGCGGCCGGAAAGTCGTTCACGATAAGCGCCGACGGCGGCGTTCCCGTCCGGATGCGAGCCGGGCCGGCCGAGGGCAAGCCGCTGTACACGATTGGCACGGGGAACGGCGCAGTATCCATCGACGTCAATACGGGCAGCCCCCTCTTCGGGCTCGTTGGCAACCCCCTGCTACTGCTGGGCCTGGCCGCCTCCGAAGCCGAGATGGTGTCTAGGAACCCGAAGAGCGCCGCCGCCCTAGTGGAGCGCAACGCAAGGCTGGAGGGCTTTGTGCGCGAGTGGACGCCCAAGGCGCCACTGGGCCCGCTGCGCGACAGGGAGGCGCCCGTCCCTCGCACCTACGGCTACGGGCTGTACAGCGACATAATAGAGGTCCACGACTATCTAAAGGAGAATCTCCCGATGAAGTTCCAGTTTACCGCCCTGTCGACGCTGCGGCCGTACCTGCACAACGTGCTAGGCAGGGCAGTGTACACCGTGCACACGATGCCGGGAAGCGGCGAAGATGCGGCGGGGCTCATCATGGACAGGTTCAGCGACGAGATCGTGGCGGCGGACAGGCCCAGCCGCGAGGTGCTCAGCGCCATGTTCAACAAGGAGCGGACCCGCACCGTGGTGGCGGTTCGGGAGTACATGAACATCCCGGGCCCGTCCGTGGCCCCGCCCGCCAAGGCCTTTGTCGATCTGATCATCGAAAAAGACGTCCACAAGTCCCTCATACGCGACGACGAGCCGAGGATGGTGCTGTACAGCTTGTTGCGGCACGAGCTGGTCGACCTGGATGAGGTGCGCAGGCAGGCCCGCCGCGTAAAGCAGACGAGGCGGCTTGAGCCTATGATCGAGGCTGGTCCCGCATGAGCAGCGCAGCGCATTTTGAAAGGCATCTAGACCGTGTCGCAATCGAGGCCATAGCTAAAAAGTACGGATTTGCCAGCAAGTCTACCGTTGAAAAATTTCTGATCGACTTTGAGGTTCTCTACCACATGCAGAAGGCAATACCGGACTGTGTCGTCCGGGGCGGCATGGCCGTTCCATTTCACCTAGGCCGTGACGACGCCGTCAGGCTTAGTATTGATGTCGACGCTGTGACGGGGCTGGATGCCGAAGGCTCGAGCAAGGCCATGTCCGCAGCCTTCGAGAACATGAGATCCACGATCACTCATGTAAAGCCGCACAAGCCCCGCTCCCCGAAAAAACTCCTTCCGCTCCACACATACTATTGCAAATATGATTCAGTCTTTAGTGACGAAGGTGCGGATATAAAAATTGACTTGTTTTACGGTGGGCGTCCCGCCGCGCAGACGACCTCCTTTCAACCTCCTACCACGTTGCTGGGAGTCGAGGTCGATTTTGGGGTCACTGCGTACGGCCATTCGCAAATGATTGCCGACAAGCTCAGCACGCTGGCGTTCGGCACAATGGGGCTGGACGCTGCGGATCCGGGCGTGCCCAAGCATGTGTACGACATAGCGTCACTGGTCATGCACGGCAGGGACAAGATCGAGATGTCCGAGATTCTTGCCTCGTTCGAAATAACTTGCCGCGAAGAGGCCTCCTACACGCAGGGGCGCCCCGCGGCTGACGAGGATGTCTGCGACAGCCTGCGGACCTTCTATCGACGCCTACTTGTGGACGGCACCGGCCTGGAGCTCAACAAGTCGTATGCGGGCAGGTTTAGAACCTTTGCAACAAACATGCTCGGTCGCGGCAAGTCGAAGAACCGCCTCCACGTCACGGATGTCATGCTCGCCGGCATCCTTGCGGGGATGCTCGCGGATGTTCGCATGTCCAAGCTGGAGGCAAAAGAGGCGACCTTAACGATCAACCAAATACGGGAAACGCTCAGAAGAATCGATTTGATGTCCGTTGCCAACGGAAACAAAATGGCAAGGGAACTGCGGCAGGCCTACCCGAAGGACGGCCCTGACTACAACTTGGTGAAGACCATGTGGGCTGATCAGGCGTACCTGTACGGCTTTCTGCAAGGGCGGGGCCGATCCTGAGGGATCGATGCGGCCGGCCGCCGTTTGTGCCTTGCAGAGGCACCGCATGCCTTGTCGGCTGCCGCGCGGAACGGCCGAGGGGCGAAAAGGTAGCAGGACAAGTGCCAACGCTAGGCATGGACCGTGGCTTGACTGTGATGCGGACGGCAGGTCATGGGACGCTCCCATGCCTGCCCGCTTTCCGCATGCGCACCATCTCCCCCAGGTTTTTCACAATGGAGCCTGCCGCCCTCTTGCCCACGCCGAGCGCCGCAAACACCTCGCCGTCGATCTGCGGCCTGTTTGCGGCCGGGTCGCCGCCGTACCTGCCCCACGCGTCGCCCATCCTCTTGACCGCTGCCTTTGGCATGTCGTCAAAGTCGGGAACCGGCGACTCCCCGTAGTTGAACACCTCTAGGCTGAGGGCGCCCCCTCCCATCTCCGTGCCGACGGCCTCTAGGTGGTGCTGGTACAGCGACGACGCAAAGTATGCGAGGAACGCGCGGGCGTGCCCAGGGTTGTCCGGCGTGAAGTTTGCCAGCGTGTTGGTCGTAAAGAACCTCCCGTCGTTCTCCCACACGTCGAGCGCGTCGTTGACTATCCTTCGCAGGATTATGGGGGGCGGGTCGGACAGCCCTAGCGAGTACCAGAACTTCCTGCCCTTCATTGCGGTGCCCTCCGACAGGGGCCTCTCCTCCCTGTTCTTGCCGCGCGTCGGCCTTTGCGTCTTCTTTTCCCCGTCCAGTATGTACTGGAGAACGCCGCGCCCGTCGGAGCGGCCCCTTAGGTCCCGCTTGGACGCGTTGACGTTGAGCAGCCATTCGGTCGCCTTGCCGGAGTCGAGGCGGCCGGCCGGGGTCGACTTTGATACGGTCGGGCACAGGTACCTCTTGTCGATCCCGTACTCGTCGACGTCCCTCCTGGACAGAACAAAGAACCCCTTGCTGCCCGTGATCTTGCCGTACGTGATCCTTCCCGTCTCGCCGAGCGTCTTGGTCAGCGCCCGCACGCGGGGAAGGGCGGGCTTGAAGTGGGCGGCCCAGTTGCCCGGCTCGATCCCGCCCTGCCTCATCGACCTTGAAAGCCCAAAATCGCCACCGGCCAGATCGCTCTTGGCGCGCGCGTAGTTGAGGCGCACGGTGCCCCCGCCCGCCTTCTTTCCCCTGGCCAGCACGACGATGGCGGCCCTTGTGTCGGCATCGTCGAAAAACTTGAACGCGGCGCGCGTTATCTCCCTGATCGACGAGTTTTCCAGGAGGGTCCGCTGGAGCGGCTTCCCATACTTTGAGTTCATCCATGTCTCGCTCGAGATGTACCCGAGCATCCCGCCCTCCCTGAGGTAGCGGAACGCGTGGTAGAAAAAGTAGCCGCTCAGGTCGGTCGTTCCGTCTATCTGGAAATCAGCGGGGATGGATAACCCCGAGTGCCTTGGCAGCTGTATTTCGTCCTTGTACGCTATGTCCTGGTGCTTGACGTACGGCGGGTTGCCTATGACTATGTCGAACCCAAAGTCGGGGCGCCGCCCGGCCGACTCGTCCTGGACCATGCCCGTCCTGGGGAACACTTCCGGAAACTCCCTCTCCCATGCAAAAGTGGCATGCTCGCCGTTGGTGCGCGACACGAGGCTGTTGCCGACCCTTATGTTGTCGGCCAGATCGGGGAGCTTTTCGTGTAGGGACGCCGTCAGCAGGAACATGGAGAGCTTTGTAATCTCGACGGACTGGCGGTTTATGTCGATTCCGTATATGTTGTCCCTGATGACGCTCCTGACCAGCGCGTCGGCAAGGATGGGCTCCAGCGTCGGGCGGCCCTCCCCGCCGGCTACTCCCTTGCGCGCCTGCACCTCTTCGTGCACCTCGAGCAGCGTGCTGGCCGCCTCGATGAGAAACGCGCCCGAGCCGCACGCGGGATCCAGTATCCTGATCGAGCGCAACCTGCCTTCCAGCGCGGGCAGGTCGCCGGCGTACTCGTCGACCAGCCCGTCAGGCGTGCTGGCCGCGCCCGTCCTTGAGAGGTACGGAATTATGGTGTTCCTGCAGATGTACCTCGTCACGTACTCGGGGGTGTAGAAGACGCCCTCTTTCTTGCGCCTGGACGTCCTCGCGCCGAGCAGCTCTTCTAGGTCTCCTATCGAGTTCTCGAATATGTGCCCGAGCATGTTGACCCTTATCTGGCTCTGAAAGTCGTACGACGACATGGCGAGCAGGTTCTTTATGATGGGGCTGGTGTCGGCGTGGCGCCTGACGGCCGCCTCCACCGAGCTCTTGAACTCCCACGACCCGCGCCTCGTCCTCGCGCCGAGCTTCCCGAAGAACCCGGCGCCCCTCCTGTCCCTTACGGACACGGAGTCGGGGATGGGCTCGCTGAAGAGGCCCCCGTTGAACCCGAATATGGCGGGGTCGTCCGATCCCTTGTTGAACCCCGCAAACAGCTCCCCCGTGATGTAGTTCCACACGCGCGTCGTATTGGTCGTCAGGTTGCCGCGCAGTATGTCGACAACCCCGTCCTCGAGCATGGTCCTGCTGCGCACCAGCCCCGCATCCTGCGCAAAGAGGACGAAGATGAGCCTGTTGAGAAAAGTCTGGGCAAATTCCACAGCATCGGGCCGGCTTGCCCCCGACGACTCGAACTCCTTGACCAGCATCAGCCTGGTGCGCCCGTATATGCCGTAGAACTCCATGGTGAGCTCCCTTTCTGCCTCGTCGGCTCTGATCCTAATTTTTTCGGCAAATCCCGCCTCCAGCCTTTCTCTCGAGAAGACGCCGATAAACTCGCGCAGCTTCTCGGGATTGTCCCTTACGTCCTCAAAGTCGAACTCGTGGCACTTGCGGTATCCGTGGTCGCGCATGATCAAGACAAAGCGCCTGTAGTTTGTGCAGATGCCGTACCTTGCGCCGGCCTTTCCCATGTAGTCCCATGTCTGCCTTATTGGCGTCGAGTGCTCCGTCCTTGAGCGCCTCTGTGTTGCGAAGAGGTCGGAAGTCGATGTTCCCTTTGCTTCGATGCACACGAGGACCTGGTCGCCGTCTACACAGAACTCGAAGTCAACGTTGTCGTGTTCGTGATCCACCTGCATTGCGGGGTAGTCGAGAATCTCCTCAAGCATGACCTTGACAAACTTTGGATAGTTGCGCCTCTCGTCCGCCAGCTTGCCTTGGCCCAGCAGGTTGAGCCACTCGGCGGCGGCCTGCGCCTGTCCTGCAGTCGGCATCACGCCACTACACATTTCCTCAAGTGTGCCCGCTGGGAACAGCTCGCCGTATGCGCTCCTGCCTCTGCTGCCTACGCCGCGGCTTTGCCGCCCTTTCTTGGTCCGTCCCGCACCGCCTGCTCCTGCGCCCACGGGCCGCGCAGGGATGCGGACTTTTTAAACAAAATCGTGGCCCGCCTGTTATCTTGATCCCGCTTCTAGTGGACGTCTAGTCGTAGCCACCGGCAAGCACCCGCGCCCCCTCGCCACGCGTGGCCGACTATAACATTCTCAAGATGTTATAGCGGGGCTACCTTACGCCTAGATTTCATAGTCTAAGAGCTTATTTACAGAATTAGCCTTATATTCTAGGATTAAGTTCGCTGTCCCGAGTGGCATGCTAGTAGACATCACCCCTGACAAGTCCCTGATCAAGAAGCTGGGCTTGTCAGGGTACCGGACAGAGCAAGCCTTGGCCGAGCTTGTAGACAACTCGATAGACGCGCGCATTCCCGGCCGCGTGGAGCACATTAATGTCCGCCTAGACTATGAGGCGCGCCGCATCAGTGTCACGGACGACGGCCATGGAATGGACAGCAAAGGTCTGGCAGAGGCCATGATAATAGCTCGAAGCACCAAGGACGAGGACAAGCTCGGGAAATTCGGCATAGGCATGAAGGGAGCCTGCTCTGCCCTGGGCCGCCGATTTGAGATAGTCACATCACAGGAAGGCTCTGACGTGCAGCATTGCGCAAAGTACGACGAGGAAGACTGGCTCGGTGATGCGTCCAAGGGTTGGGACAATTTTGAGGTCGAAGAGCTGCGGCCGCCCCTCAACGAGAAGGGCTGGCACGGCACACGCATAAGCATAGACCCCGTCACGGTTCCGATGTACTCCAACCAGACGGCCCGGTTCAAAGAGAGGTTCGGCACACGCTACTCGCCGTACCTTGAGTCTAAGCAGGTCGACATCTGTGTCAATACGCTGGTGTGCCGCCCAGCCGTTCCCGCACTAGCAGACACGACAGAATGGGTTCCTGTGAACATCCCCCTCGCCCCGAGAAAACGCATCTCGGGCCGCTTGGGCCTGCTCAAAAAAAGATCTGTTGGAGGCGGATACGGGATACACCTGTTCAAGAATGGCCGGCTGATAAGGGCATTTGAAAAATTTGGCTTTATGGAGCATCCAGAAAACTCACGGTTGATCGGCGAGCTTAACCTGGACCACGTTCCGGTTAATTTCAACAAAAGCCGATTCATTGAGGAAAGCGAGGCATATACCGAAGCTCTGTTCGAATTCGGCAGGTCCAGCGTATTGTCTCAAATGCTGCGCTCGTCCAAGCCGGCCAGAAAGCCTGCCGCGTCGGTCACCTCCGTCATGGACTATTTTGGGGGGCAAGGCCCCGCCCAGCGCATGGAACGGCGAATCAGAGCCTCAGAGTCGGCCAAGACACTCGGAGCGGCTACAGGGAGAGAGTTCACGATAAAGATCCCCGGCGGCACCCCCGTCTCGGTTCGCTTTGAGCAGTCGCCGGGCGGTCCATTGTACGCAACAAACGCCAGGGGCAAGAAGGTGCAGGTAAGCGTCAATGCTGGCAACCCCGCGTTCGGGCTAGTCGGCAACCCCGCGTTCCTGATCGGCCTGATAGCTTCCGAGGCTGAGATGATCTCAAAATACCCAGAACACGCCGCCCGGATGCTTGGGGAGAGGAATGAAAGGGTTGAGGGGTTTGTGCGCGAATGGATGGCGGCGCCCCCCTTGGCAGGAGGGGCGGCTCGCGAAGACTGGCGCCACAGGGAGCCGTCTCTTCCCGACATCCATGGCTACGGACTGTACCTCGATCTGCTTGAAATTCACGACCACCTTAGGAGCACATACCCAATGAAGTTCCAGTTTACCGCCCTGTCGACGCTGCGACCATACCTGCACAACCTGCTTGGCAGGGTGGTGTATACGGTCCACGCCCTGAGGGGAAACGGCAACGAGCTGGCAGGACAGATTATGGACGAGTTTAGGGGGCGGGTCTCGGCGGTAGATCGCCCTACTCGAGATACCATTCAGGCGCTATTTTACTCGGGGCCCGCCGACACCGTGATAGCGGTCAGAGAGTACGCGAACGTCTCGAATTCAACGGTTGCCCCGCCGGCAAAGGCACTGGTCGACTTGGTTATTGAAAAGGACGTGTACAAGGTGCCCATACACGGGGACGAGCCGAGAATGGTGCTACATGCCATGTTGCGGCACGGGCTAGTCGACCTTGCGGAGGTGCGCAGGCAGGCCCGACGCGCAAAACAATCTGCCCGGATTGAAGAGATAATCAAGGCGGGCCCCGCATGAGCCGCATTTCCGCATCGTGGTTACCGCCCTGCGCGCCGAGTGCGCCGCCGCGCTCTCCCTGCTACGCCCTGCCCCGGATCCGCCTGGATATGGCCTCGGGCAGGTCGGGTATGGCGACCCTCTCCTGGCCCATGCTGTCCCTGTCCCTGAGGGTCACGGCCCCGTCCTTCAGCGTGTCGTGGTCTATCGTCACGGCGAGCGGCGCGCCGACCTCGTCCAGCCTCCTGTACCTCCTGCCGATCGCGCCCGAGTGGTCCAAGAACGCCTCAAAGTCGCCCCTGAGCAGCCCAAACACCTCGTCTGCCTTTTCGCGCAGGCCGTCCTTCTTGACCAGCGACAGCACGCCGACCTGGACGGGGGCCAGGTGCGGCCTGATCGACAGGACCGTCCTGTTGTTGGCCTCGTCTTCGCGCAGCGAGTGCTCTAGTATGGCGTACAGGCTGCGGTCGATCCCCATCGATATCTCGAACACGTGCGGCAGCACCTTTTCGTTGCCGTCCATCACCTCGAACTTTTCGCCGCTCTTGGCCGCGTGCCCCGACAGGTCGTGCCCCGACCTGTAGTTGCACGCCACCAGCTCTAGCCACCCCGTAGACGTCTCGACCTCAAAGTCGAACGCCGCCTCGGCGTAGAACGCCTTTTCCTTCTCGCCGAGCCTGCGGAACCTCGTCCTCTCCATGTCTATCCCCGTCTTTTCGTAGAACTCGGAGAGGAGCGCAAGGTAGTACGCGACGAGCCTGCTCGGCACCGCGCCGGACGAGGCGGCCTCGCCGGCCGTCGTCCTCTTGACGTCGGCCTCGCCGCCGAGCGTGCCGCCCTCCTGCAGCCTCAGGACCGTCTTGTCGACCTCTCCGAACCCCTCTACGCTGTCCAGCCTCGACGGGTTGCAGAACACCTCTATCTCTGCCTGGTAGAACTCCCTGAGGCGCAGCAGGCTCTGCCTCGGCGATATCTCGTTGCGAAAGCTCTTGCCGACCTGCGCGACCCCTAGCGGCAAGCGCCCCCTCATGGTCTTGTACAGCCTCGGAAAGTCCACGAATATAGACTGGCACGTCTCGGGCCGCAGGTACGCCGGCTCGCCGTCCGGCCCAATCCCGACGCTGAACATCATGTTGAACTTCTTGGCAGGCCCGAGTGCGCCGCCGCACCCCGGACAGGCCACCTTGTTGTCCCGCACGGCCCCGTCGAACTCGGCGAGCCCTGCGCTCTCGGGTATCTCGACGCCGGCGACCTCGGCCACGAGCCGGTCGGCGCGGTGTGTCGCGCCGCACTTTGTGCACTTTACGACGGGGTCGGCAAAGCTGGCCAGGTGCCCCGACGCCTCGAACACGGACGGCGACATTATCTGCGAGCCGTCGATCTCCATCATGCGGTCCCGCCTGACGAGCTCGCGCCGCCACAGCTCCAGGAAGCGGTTCTTTAGGGCCACGCCGTTCGGGCCGTACTCCCAGAACCCGGCGTGCGCATCGCCGTACGGCCCGCAGCTCGGAAAGTAAAACCCCCTCTCGAGGGCCAGCTTCATGACGGCATCGTACTGAGCGGGCATCCCTACTTCCGCCTCCCTTTCGCGCGGATGCCGCCGCGCCGGGCCGCGCCGCTCACTTTAGTAGCCCCCTTGCGACCCTGACGTTCTCAAAGTCGTCGCGCTCGGCGTTGATCGGCGTCTCTAGCACGACGGGCACGTCCCTCCTGTTCGCCTCGGCCACGACGGCGGCCATGCCCTCCTCGCCGATCTGCCCCAGGCCGATGTGCTGGTGCCTGTCGAGCTTTGAGCCGATATCGCCCTTTGCGTCGTTGAGGTGCAGTATCCGCACGTTCTCGCCTCCGACCGTCCCGTCGAGCTCGGCAAACGCCTTCTTGACGGTCCCCTTCGTGCGCAGGTCGTACCCGTACACGAACGCGTGGCACGTGTCGATGCACACCCCGAACCTCTTGGCCGGCCTGAGCTTTGAGAGTATCGACCCGAGCTGCCCAAAGTCCGAGCCGACCGAGTTCTTCTGGCCTGCCGTATTCTCGAGCAGGACTACCACGCCGTTGTCGACCTCGGCGGCCTTTCCGTACGCGGCCACCAGCCTCTTGATCCCGCTCTCCTCGCCGGCCCCGAGGTGGCTGCCCAGGTGCGTCACCAGGTACGGCACGCCCAGGCTGCCGCACCTCTTTACCTCGTCGACGAGCGTAGACACCGACCTCTTGTAGGTCGCATCGTTGTTCGACGACAGGTTCGGCAGGTAGGGCATGTGCGCGCACGTCGCCGACGGGTCGATCCCGCTGTCCTTGAGCTTTGACCTGTACGCCTCGACCTTGCCGCCGTCCAGCTCCTTGGCGTTCCACATCTGCGGGCTGCGCGTGAATATCTGAAAGGCCGTGCACTCGCGCTCTACGGCGTTGTCGACTGCCTTGTCGACGCCGCCCGAGATCGACACGTGGCACCCCAAGCGCAACGCCGCGCGGCCCGGCGGCGATAATTTAAGTCAGCGCGCGTGACGGCATGCGGCATGGCGGTGACGGTAGGCGACGACGAGTGGGCAAAGTACCCGTTCCTGGCCGGCTCCGGCGAGTACCTGCGCGACAAGGGCTTTACGCTCGAGCAGTTCGGCACAGACCCCGACCTGAAGGTGGTCGTCAGCCGCGCCCTCGAGCGGGTGATGGCCGCCGCATCCGGCAAAGTCTACCGCTCCGGGATGGACGGCGGCTCAAGGGTTAGCGACCACGATCGACAGATCGAGATATTCTCGTTCCTGCTAGCCGTCGTCCTGCTGCGGCTCAGCGGCATGGACACGCTAGTGCGCAGGTTCGCCCTCGCCGAGTCGCGCAGGGCCGAGGCGCACCTGGAGAGGGACCTGGGAGGCGGGGGCGGGGGAGGAAACCGCCCGCCCGACCCGTCAAAGACCGACCTGGCGGTCCGGCTGATCGGCGAGCTCTTCTCCGTGCCAGTCTCGCAGGCCGGCGGCGGCTTTGCCATATCCGTGCCCGACTACGTAAGGCATGCCGTAAAGTTCCACGAGGTCGAGTGGAAGCTCGTAAACCGGCGCGTCAGCGGAGGCCTTGTCCACCTGACCCGGCACGAGGTCATCAGGCTCGTGCGCAGCGAGCTTGGCGACTACATACTGAACCGCGTAAGGTCGGCGCCCGTGCCGGACATGCTGCCGCACTTCGAGGCCCCCGTGGCCGAGCTCGTCGCCGTCGCCAAGAGGCTAGAGCCGGCCCCGCCGCCGCAGGCCGGCGCCGACGACGAGCCGCCCCCCTGCATCAAGCACGCCATGGCCGTGCTAGAGCGCGGCGAGAACCTGCCGCACTCGGGCCGGTTCATGCTCGCCACGTTCTTCATCAACCGCGGCTGGCCCATCGACAGGATCGCTCCAATGTTCAAGGGCGCGCCCGACTACAACGAGCGCATTACAATGTACCAGCTGCGGCACCTGTCCGGCGAGGGCTCGTCGGGCGGGACAAAGTACTCTTGCCCGTCGTGCAAGAAGCTGCAGGGCCAGGACCTGTGCTTTCCCGTCCCCGCGTGCGATGGAATATTCAGCCCGATGCAGTTCAAGGGGGAGGCCAAGGGCGATGCGTCCCCTTGACGACGCGAGCGTACGCGCCGCCGAGGCGGCCTTCAAGGCGTACTACTTTGAGAACCTGGCCCGCATCCGCGCCCCCGTTCGGTCGCCGGAGCGCGAGTTCGGCTACCAGCGGTTCAACCTAGGGGGGATGATCCGCCACCAGCGCGCAAGGGACGACAAGGAGCTCCGCCTGCTCATAATGCGCAGCGCGCCGTCGGACATGTACGTCTCCAACGGCTACTACTCGTTCCCAGACCTGCCGATGAAGGAAAAGGACTGGCGCGGCGCCGACCTCATATTCGACATCGACGCAAAGGACCTGGCCCTGCCGTGCCGCCCGTCGCATACGGCGCTCGTGTGCGGCGAGTGCGGGCTGGCGCGCATGCAAGGGGAGGGCGGAGGAGGCGGCGCCCCCGCCGGCGCGTGCCCCGGATGCGGCTCGGCCCGCCACGAGTCCGTCTCGCTTCCGTGCGCCGCGTGCGTCGACGGGGCCAAGAAGCAGGTGCGCCTCCTCGTGCGCCTCCTCGGCGAGGACCTCGGCGTGCCGCGCGAGTCCGTCACGGTATACTTTTCGGGCAACGAGGGGTTCCACGTGCACGCCGCCTGCGACCCATACGAGCCGCTCGGCACAAAGGAGCGCGGCGAGATCGCCGACTATCTCATGTTCAAGGGGGCCAAGGCAGACTCGTACGGGTTCAAGCGAAGCTCGAGGCCCGGACGGGACGACCTGCCGGGCCACGACGAGGCGGGCTGGAGGGGGCGCGTGGCAAGGCACATCCTCGGGCCAAAGTCGGCGAGGGCAAAGTCCGCAGCCGCCGCAGCCCAGGCCGGGTACGCCGCGTACCAGGCGCGCCTCGAGGCCGCCTCGCAGGCCGTCGGCGCGCGCCTCGACAGGGCCGTCACGGCCGACGTCCACCGCATATTCCGCATGCCCGGCTCGCTCAGCGGCAAGTCGGGCCTGGCAAAGGCCGAGTGCGCCGACCTTGACGCGTTCAGCCCGTACGCCGACGCCTGCCTCATCGACGACGAGCCGGCCGACATCGTAGGCTTCGCGCCCGGCGTGCAGTTCCGGCTGCGAGGCAGGCGGTTCGGCCCCTACAAGCAGGGCGAGGAGGCCACCGTCCCGCGCTACGCCGCCGCCTACATGATCTGCAAGCGCCTGGCGCGGGCGGCCCCTCCACCGCCCTCCCCCGCCTCCTAGCCCGCCCTCCTAGCCGCGCTCGCGCGGGGGCGCCCCGCACCGGCCCCCCTAAGGCATTAAATTGCCCGCACGGGCGCGAGCGACCGTTGTATAGCGCCTCCACCGGCGAGTCGCGGCCCACGGACGCCGGCAAGTACGTCCGCTGGGGCATCGTCGGCGTCATCGCCCTGATCATAGTCGGCATCGTCGGCAACCAGGGCATCATGCTGTCGATGAACGTCGGCGAGTTCGACGAGCAGTTCACGCGGCCCCTCTTCTACTCGGTCGCGTCCGCCGGCATCCTAGCGGCCATCGCGCTAGTCCGCGTCAACATCGCCTCGCGCTCGTCGATGCTCTGGTACACGATCACGACGGCCATCGTCGTCATGGGCAGGGGCGCCTCGAACGAGCCCGTCTCGAACAGCGTGGGCAGCTTCCGCTCGTACCGCATGGGCCCAGCCCAGTTCGTCCTGTGGCAGATCACAAAGGTGCTGCTGTTCGGCGCCTTCTTCACGAACGTCCTGTTCGGCTTTGCTGCCATGGAGGTCCTCGACGGCAACATGCTCGGCCTAGAGAACCTCCCCGCCCTGTTCTCCCTCCCGTTCGTCACGCCGCCGACCGACTCTGCGTACGCGGTCGACACCGTAATCCCGATGATGCCGGCCCTGCTCGTCCTCATACCGCCCATACTCGCCGCCGTCGGCCTGCGGCTCGTCCTGTACGTCGGCCTGCACTCGATAATCGGCGTCATTACGTCGTACATCTCGGACACGTCCAGCGGCAAGCCGCGCTACCTAAACTACGTCTCGACCATAGAGGCCGTCATCGGCATCACCATACTGTGGTCCGCCTTCAACATGTTCTTTACCGACCAGATAGACTACAACACGCGCTACGTCATCGCCGGCACCCTCCTCGCGGGGTTCGCGATGATCGCCTTCTCGCTGACCGACCGCTACCGCGCGCGCGTCCTCACCCACATGCTAAAGCGCGACGTGTGGGTGCGATTCCTGACGCTCATCGCCGTCGGCATCATCGTCCTTGCCATAGTCTCCGTAAACGACAGCATTGCGGATGCGCGCAAGATAGAGTACCTCGGCCCCTACACGGCGCAGCAGATCGGCGTGAACCGCTACCTTGCCGAGCTCGACAACGTCGTAGAGCACTCGCACGACGTAGAGCTCCACTCGATATCTGCCAACGCCATCTCGTCGTACGTCGACCAGAACGCCGACCTGCTCGGAGCCATACGCGTGTGGGACTGGGAGGCCGCGTACGCAAAGCTAAAGCCCGAGATCGGGCTCATCCCGTACGTCGACTTTGAGGACAACGACATACTCCGGTTCAACGACTCGCTGTACTGGACCGCATCGATGAAGCCCATACTGCCGCCGTCGGTCGCCGCCGGCGACCAGTGGTACAACGAGCACCTCGTGTACACGCACGTTCCCAACGGATTCTTGACGCTCGACGCGACCGAGGGGCAGATCGTAGACAGCGCCGAGTTCTTCTCGCAGCGGGCCATATACTACGGCGAGGGCGGCCTGCTCGACGAGCAGTGGTCGGCGTACCCCGAGAACCGCGGGGCCGAGACGGACGAGGTCGACGACGCGCAGTACGACGGGGCCGGCGGGCTGACGCTGCCGCCGCCGATGAGCTGGGTCTTCGAGCCGAACTTCCTCGTCTCCTACCCCGGCGAGCCGGTCCACATCATGCGCTACAAGGACATCAACTCGCGCATGGAGGCGCTCTACCCGTACTTTGTCTACAACTTCTTCGACAAGGAGCTCGACTCGTACCCCGTCACGGACGGGACCGACTCGTACTGGCTCGTACCGCTCATATTCGGCGTGCGCGCCGACGCCGTGCCGTGGGCGTCAAACAACCACTACATACGGCTTGTCGGGTACGCGCTCATCGACACGTACGACGGCGACATCACGCTGCTAAAGGTCGGCGACGACTTTTTCACCGAGATGTTCGAGAGCCAGTACGGCGAAAAGTTCGAGGAGATACCCGCCTGGCTCGGCAGCCAGATGAGGTACCCCGCCGAGCTGTTCAACTGGAAGACGAGCATGTACAACTTTTACCACGTCACGGACGTAGAGACGTACATACAGGCAAACGAGTTCTACGAGATACCGCGCGGGCTGGACACGTACTACATCGAGGCCAAGCCGCCGGGGTTTGAAGAGTCCGAGTTTGTCGGGCTGCTCTCGCTCGAGCTGAAGGGATCGCAGGGGCGCAACCTCGCCGGGTTCATGATCGTGCAGAACGACCAGCCCGACCTCGGCCAGATGCAGTTCTACGAGGTGCCGCTCAACTCTTCGACAAAGCTGATCGGGCCGACCGCCGTGCGCGAGGCGCTCGACCGCGACCCCGACTTTGCGCAGCTAAAGACGCTCCTGCGCAACCCGCGCATCGGCGACAACATACTGTACAGGGTCGGCCAGCACGACACGTACTTTATCCCCGTGTACACGGCCGGCGCCGGCGGCGTAGTGGCCCAGCTCGGCACTATTGCCGCCGTCGGGGCCGCGTTCACCGGCGAGTACCACGTGGGCCTCGGCGAGACGCAGCAGGAGGCGTTTACGGCGTACCTGCAAAAGCTCTCCGGCGTGCCGCCGTCGATGACATTCTCGAACGGCGGCGCCGGCGCGCCCGACGAGCTGACGCGCGACGAGCGCATCGAGATCGTCCGGTCGCTGTTCGACGCAGAGGGCGTCGACGTCGCCGAGCCCACGTCCATACGGATACCCATATCGTTCAGCGAGGGCGAGACGTTCTTCTTCACGGACGCCGAGCGCGAGGATGCAGAGGAGCTCGTCGCCGGGTTCATCGACGACTTTGTCCAGCCGCGCGCCGACCGCGTCTTCATGTGGGAGGACGAGGGCGAGAACACGTTCAACTTTGGGACCGTGGTCATCCGCGACAGCATAGCCCAGATGCACTACATTACGGTCGAGATCGGCAGCTAGGGGAGGCCGTCCTGGCGGCCGGAATAGCCGGACGACATCTAGAATGGGGGCCTCTTGCCGCCCCGGCTGCGATGGGTGGGGGGGGGGGGGGCTGTGCATGCTGCTCATGGCCGAGGAGGGCGCGCTCGACGCAATGGCTGAGATGCTTGGACGCGCAATGCGCCGCGCCACCGGCCCCTGTCCAATGAACGCGGTGGCAGCCCCGGGGAAGGGCGCCTTCCCGCCCTGTGTCCGCCCGCCTGCACGCAGAATGCCCGCCCCTGCGCGGCCGGAGCCGCTCCCGGCCCCCTGTTTGCGCGCGGCCGGGCGATGAAATCTAAATAGGGAGCGCCCCCCGCCCGCCCGCGATGGGCAAAGGCGGCGGCAAAAAGAGCAACCCGCTCCGCGACATGGCCGAGATGCTTGCGGCCGCCAGGGACAGCCACAATCTAGCGGCCGAGGCGGTGCTCCGGGCCTACAAGGATGCCGACGGCGCGGATCCTCATTCCGTAGCGGCCGGCGCGGCCGTCGCATGCGCCCACATGGAGGCCGCGTCGAGGTACATGGAGGCGGCGAGCCTGCTGACGCGCGGCATAGGGCTGAGCAGCTGCGGCAATCTGCACACGACCTACCTCCGCCGCATCGCATCGCTCGTCGGCCGATCCGCATCGCTCTCGGCCAAGTCGTCCAAGATCATGGGGAGCCTGCCCGACGTTGACCAGGACGAGCACGAGGAGATTGCCGACAGCATGCGCCTGGCCAAGAGGCTGGCGGCAGAAAGCGCGGGGCGGGCCCGGGCGGCCTACGATGGCATGCGCACGATGAACGACACGGACAAGGGCCGCGCCGCCGACTAGCCGGCCGGCCGGGAGCGGGCTGGCGCCCCTGCACATGCATGGCCGCATGCGGGCGTCCGCGCAGGGCAGCGCCGAGAATGCCGCCCGCCTTGGACTTGGGGACGGCGCCCGCCGCGCTTGAAACGGCCGGCCGAGGCGCTTCCTGTCGTGCACATGCGCAGGGAACGGCGCGCGCCCCTGCGGTGGCGCCATGGGGGACACCTGACGCGGCCCGGCCGCGCAGCCCGGCGCGCCGCCGCTTCCGCCGAGACATGCGGCATCTCAAGGCCGTGCGGAGCAGCCTCGCCGCATGCCCGTCCCGCCGCCGCCTGCCGCGACGCGCCCGCGACGCCCTGCCTAGATGCCGATCTTACTCTCGGTGGCCTAGTGCTACAGGCCGGCCGCTCGGGCCGGCGCCGCTGTGTCGACTTGGCGCCGCCGGATCCGCTCCTGCAACCCCGCCGCACGGCTTTGGGGACGCTGGCGGGGAGCTTTAGCGCCCGAACCGCCATAGGTTGCGACGGGCCGCATGGCAGGCACTGCCCTAGATGGCACGGCGGTGGGGTGGCAAGGGGGATAGCAAGCTGAACAATGTATAGTCCGCCTTTTATACAAAAAGGTGGGCGCTGGATCAAGGACATGGCACACGAAAAATTCGCACTGATTGCGTTGCTGGCCGCATCGGCCCTTGCGCCGCCGGCCATGTCGCTGCACAACGAAGAACGTGCTGGAAAACAGCGCGCCGGACGCCAATCTTGCATTTCTTAACCATGCTTGCCTTGATGCTGCTGGCTGCGGCAGCGGCCGTGGCCGGCGGAGGGGGCGAGGCGGCCGACGGGCTGGCCGAGTCGTGCGCGGGCGTTCAGGCCCGGGCCCCGCCGACGTACGAACAGAACAGGCGGCCCAGCTTTTGCGAGACCGCCGTGTGGATAGCCGCCGCCGGCCTGAACGGCCGGGCGCTGGAGGATCCCGGCTTTTGGTCCGCGTTCGCGTCCGACAGGGCCGCGCGCCTTGTCGAGGGAGGAGGATTCTACGGGCACCGCGTAGACCTAGACACGGTCGAGATCGTCCCGTCCGTGTCTGATCCCGCCGCCTCTTTCCCGCCCAGCGTCAACGTCACGATCCGGTTCGACCACGGCCCGCCCACCGGCAGGGGACCCTGCCCCGAGGTCGTATGGCCCGCGTCCTGCGGCGGGGGCGGCAGCTTCGAGCAGACCTACACGATGAACGAAGACTACAACTTTGACTTTTGGACGCAGCCGTACCTAGTCGACGGCAGGTCCGCCCTCGGCTCGACGGTCACGTGCATCGCGGGGTTCTACTTGGACACCGACGCCAGCGCCTGCCTGCCCCTTTCCAGGTGCCCGTCCGGCTCTGCTCTGTACGACGGCGTGTGCATTACGTGGAAGGCATGCAGGGGAGAGCGCGATGCGTACGTCATTGACGGCGAGAGATGGGAGTGCCCGCCCGACCAAATCCGCGACCTGCTGATCGATAGTTACGTGCACCCCTCGCACAGCCTGCCGGTCATCACGGGCCATACGCCCGCCGAGTGGGTCGCCTCGTGCGTTGACGCGGCGGCCCACCCGCCTCCCGCCGGAGACCTGGCATCCGATCCAGCCTACGTCTTTTGCGGCTCCGTCGCCGCCCACGGCATAACCCCGCCGGACGCGCAGCGGATAGCCTCCGAGGTCGACTGGGCCGCATACGCGGAGCAGGACGCGCTGCACTTTGTCGACGGGTGGGGGTTCTACCAGCACTACGGCGAGAAGGGCACGCTGGAGGTAGTCCCAGCCGTGGCCGCGGGCGGCAGCGAGGGCGCCGTGCCCGAGATGTCCGCCACGGTGCGATTCGACTATCGGGACCACAGGCCCTATCTGGATGGCGGGCTGGATGCGGGCACGTTCGAGTATACGTTCGATGTGCGCATGCCCCCGGGCGACCGCACACTACCCGCCATGATCGACGGGGCGGAGGCGCCGGGCGCCGACATAGAATGCCCCGACGACTACACCAACATCTTTGATCCCACCGGGTGCTCGTACCTTGACGACTGCTATGACGGCACCATGCACGATGGAATTTGCGAGTATATTATCGTATGCGACTACATGCACGATGGTTCATGGGTGCTCTGCCCCGCGACTGCGGAAGAGCGCGACGAGCTGATCAGGCAGTACACCGGAGTGTGGAATCCAGACATTCTGCCGGCGCTGAGGGGGCTGTTCTTCCTTGCCGCAATTGTCTCGCTGCCCGTCCTGCTCTGGCGCTGGCGGAGAAAGAGGCGGCGGCAGCGGCGCGAGGCGGCATCTGCGGCCGGCCGGCCGGCCGGCGCTACCTAGATTAGGCGCCCCTCGAGGGCCCGCCCCGTTGAATGCAGGCGATAGCGCGCCAGGCGGCATCCATCCCCTCCCCTCCCCGCCCAAGCTTGCCCCGCTGCTTGCCACCCTTGGGTCCTCCCACCGGAGTGTGGCCGCGCTGGCCCACTCTACGCACAAGGTGGCCGTCGCAACGGGCGCACACCTTGTCGCCGCCGAGATGGCCGTCGCTAGCGCCCACATGGAGGCGGCAGCGCGGTACGACCGCGCAGCGCACCTGCTGGCGCGCCGCATCGACTCGAGCACCATCAGCCGTAGCGCCCTGTCCGCCGCATACGGCCGGCGCATCATGGCGCTGCTCGGCCGGTCCGCCGCCCTTTCGGCCAGGACGTCGAGGATCGCGGCGCGCATGTCGAGGCGCGTTCCCGACGGCGGGTTAGCATCCGCCTGCGATATGCGCGATACCAGTAGCGCAATAGAGGAAAACGCGCGCCTGACCCGCGAGACTCGCGAGTCTACCCGCGAAAACCTCTCCTTACGGGCCAAGATTGTCGCCCTCCGCGAGCGGACTGCCCGCCCGGCTTGACCGCCGCCGCCCGCTGCCAACACGGTAATATGGCTCCCAATATTCCGCGCCGCATGGGCGGATGGGGCAGGTGCCCGTGCTGCAAGGCAGGCAAGGATCTCACCGAGCACCACGACAAGGATGTGGGGAAAAAGTTCCTGCTCTGCCGTGAGTGCCACGACGTCGTTGAGGCGTACATACGGCTCGTTGACGGCTACAGGGACTCTGCCGAAAAGGAGTGACCCCGCCGCCCCCGGGCGCCGGCGGGCCCCCGCCCCTGGGATCGGCACCTCCCGCATCCCCCGCCCCCCAAGCTTAATTTCCGCCCGCCGCCCCACGCGCCCCCATGCTCCTCGTGCTCGACAACGGCTCGGAATTTACGCCCGAGATCGCCGGCGCGCTGTCCGCCGCCGCCGTGCACTTCGAGTCTCGTACCGCCGCCGACCCGAAAGCCTGGGACGCCGCCCTCTCTGCAGCCTCCTACGTGCTGTCGGGACGCCGGCGCAACGACAGGCGCATGAACGCGTTAAACTCGCGCATCATACGCCACGCCATATCGTCGCGCCGCCCCCTTCTCGGCATCTGCTACGGCGCCGAGATGCTCGCCCTGTCCGCGGGCGGGACGATCCGCCGCATGCCCGAGCCCCACCGCGGCACCGAGATTGTCGAGGCCGTCCGTGACAGCCCGCTGCTCCCCGCCGGCTCTGCAATAGGGGTCCGCGAGCAGCACCGCTACGAGATCGCCCGGCTCGGCTCGCTGGAGCGGCTTGGCGGATCCGCAAGGTGCGCCAACGAGCTCGTCCGGCTCGGCCGCACGCACGTCTACGGCGCGCAGTTCCACCCCGAGGCGACGCCCGACGGCCGCCGCATCCTGGAGCGGTTCGCCGCGCTCAAGGGTTATTAGCTTGCCTTGCCCCGCCCCGCCCGCATGGCTACCGAGCGCGAGCTTGTACTGCCCCCCGTCCGCGACGAGAACGCGTGCCTCCCGCTCGCCGTAAACGCGGTCGCATCGTACTGGGGGATAGGGCTGCCGGCCGACGAGGCGGCCGCGCTCTGCTCAAAGTACCCCGGAACGGCCGGAAGCATACTGATCGAGGGGATCGAGCTTGCCGAGCGGCACGGCCTGTCCGCGGCAGTCCTGCGCTCGGACATGGCCGGCCTCCGCTCGCTCGTCGACTCGGCCGTCCCTCCCATAGTGATCATACCCGGCGTGAAGAACGTCGTCCAGCACGCCTCCGTCATATCGGGCTACGACGACTCGTCCGGGCGCGTAATGCACTACATCCCCGACCAGGATCCCGAGGGCGACGGGTTCCGGGTCGGCATGATCCCGTACGGCCAGTTCGACTCGATATGGTCCGAGGACGGGCGCATCGCCGTCGCGCTCGCCCCGCCGGGCGCATCGCCCGAGATCGACTCGGCGCTTTCCACGGCGGAGGCGCGCTCGAACCGCCTGTGCTTTGCATCCGAGCGCGCCTCGCTGCTCGGCGACCAGGAGGGGGCCGTCCGCATGCTCTCCGAGGCCGTCGCGCTCGACGGGGACAGCACGGTGGCCCACTCTCTGCTCGGCTCGGCCCTCAACGCGCAGGGCTCGGCAGACTGCGTCGCCTCGTACGAGAGGAGCATCGAGCTCAACCCGGGGTCGTTCCTCTCGCACAGGGGCCTCGGCAACTACTACCTAAAGGCCGGCAGGCACGCCGACGCCGAGCGCCACTACACGGCGGCCCTGGACATCAACCCGTCCCGGTACGCGCCGCTCTACAAGAACAGGGCCGTCGCGCGCTCTAGCCTGCCCGGCAGGGACGCCCTTGCCCGCGACGACCTCAAGGCGTACCTGAGGCGGATGCCGGACGCGGCCGACTCGGACTCCATCCTGAGGGCCATCGACGAGCTGTCCTGACTGTAGTATTGGTGCGGAGTGCGGGATTCGAACACGCGATACCCAGCTTGGGAAGCTGGTGTCATACCAGGCTAGACCAACTCCGCGCGCGACGGCGCGGCTAGCTTGCGTTATATACCTTGAACCGCCCCGGCCCGGCATGGACGCGCGGTGCCCCAAGTGCGGCAGCGTCGCATCCGTCGACGACGCGATGGAGCGCGTGTGCTGCCCGCACTGCGGGTACGAGGACACGTACGACGGGTACCTGGAGACGATGAAGCAAGAGGCCGTCAACATGGCGGCCGACTACATCCCCGACCGGCCGGGCATGTAGCGCGTGTCCCCGCCGCCTCCGGGCATGGCGGCCTGTCCCAGGCCGCCGCGCGCCGGCCGCTCAGGTAATATGGCCCGCCCCCGCGGGGCCGCCGTTGGCATCGCGGACCAGGGCCGCCGCCGCCCCGAGCCGGGGCATCACCGGCGTGTACAAGAACTTCAGGGTCGACCCCAAGCTCCAGGCCGCGATCGACAGCACTGTACACGAGTCGTTTGCGGTCAGGGTTCGGGCGATGCGGATTCTCGAGATGGACGCGGGGCTGCCCGAGCGCGAGCGGCTGGGAATGGACCAGATCGCGTCGATATTCGCCGTCGGCAGGGACGATCTGGACGGCTGGTGGAGCGCCTACCAAGAGGGCGGCGTCGACGCCCTTCGGAACTATGCGGGGGAGCGCCGCGGGCGGCCGCGGGCGGCCGCGGATGCGCCCGAAAAGGCAGAGGGCGGAATGCCGGCGCGCGGCGCAAAGTCCGTGACATCCGAAGAGGCCGGCCGGCGCGGAGGCAAAACCAACTGGGAAAGAGTCTGCCTGGCCTGCGCGATAAAGGCGGGCCTGGTGCGGCCCGTCAGGTGGCACTACGGGAGCGGCAGGGTCCCCCTGCCCGGCCGGCGCGGCCAGAGCGTGGATATGGCCGATTTGCCGCCCCGGCCGCCGCAGCGCAGGTTCCGGTGCAAGTGCCGCGGAAACTGCAGGACGGAGGACCTGGTAAAGATACGCAACTGCGGGTGCGAGCCGTCCAGGCCGTGCAGCTGCCCCTGCTGCGAGCCCGTGCGCCTTCCGCCGTTCGGCCCGCCGCACGCGCCGGGGTGCCCCGCGGTGGAGGTGTCGAATACACTGCGGGTCGTAGCGCCCGCGGATCTGCACAGGGCGATCAAGGAAAGGTCGGGCATCGACTACTCGCCGGGCCAGCTGCGCGCCTTGATGGAGAGCCTTGAGATGCTACCAGAGGGCGCCGCTTAGGCAGCTGCGGTGTTGCCGCGAGAAGGGGAATGCCTTCAGACCCTCGCCGTGCCTGCCGCACTCCGCTACCAGAACGTCCCCTTGTCGGAGCAGTCCAGGTTTGCGCCGCACCGCGTGCAGAGCAGGTGGCAGGCCTGTATGCTGATCATGCGCTCGCCGCACCGCGGGCACTCGACGCCCTTCTTGTCGTCCTTGTTGCCTTCGTCCATGCCGGCGCCTCCGCGGCGGCCTATTTAAGCCGCAACTGGGGCCTTGCGGCGCGGAGCGGGCGGATAGCCGCATCGCCTCCGCTTGGCGGCCGGCCCCTTGCAACCCGCGCGCCCCATCCTGCCCGCCTGCGGTCGTGTACCGCATGGGGAGCGGCTCGCCGTTGCGCACCTGTAAGCCCGCGCGCCCCACCCTGCCCGCCCGCGGAGCGGCCGATCCAGGCGCGGCAGCGCCGGCGCCGACGCGTGCTCTTGCCGGCTATCTCGGGGATCTTGCCGGCTACCCCGGCATGTCCCTCTCCTGCTGGAGCTGCTCGCGCTTGCTGATCGCATCCGCATCCAGCGGCACCCAGCGCACGACGGGGCT
This sequence comes from Cenarchaeum sp., assembly GCA_965242695.1. Taxonomy (GTDB): domain Archaea; phylum Thermoproteota; class Nitrososphaeria; order Nitrososphaerales; family Nitrosopumilaceae; genus Cenarchaeum. Next base: position 828,384 of record CBDESU010000002.1, read on the forward strand.
TTGGGGAGCTGGCTGCGTGTACCCGCAGTACGTCGTGTTTCCGTCCCGCACCTGCGTGCACGATGCCCAGGCGCACTGCTCGCGATCCTCCAGGCTGCACGGAAGCGCAATCGGCGCGTGGACGGGGTCGCACGATGTCCGGTTCCACCCCTGCAGTATGCACTGCCAGTAGCAGTCGCTGTCGGTGCGACTGAAGGGAGGCGACGCAAACCATGCGTTGGCCAGCTCTATGGCCCTGTCCACGTCGCCGCCGCCCTCATGCAGAGCGTTCTTTGCCTCGCCGACGTAGACGGCATGGGAGCGACATGCCACGTATATCTCGTCCAAGGAGTGGTCCGGCAGCAGGCCGGGATACTCCACGTAGTCGGGCAGGACTTCCCTGACATCGTCCGGCAGGTAGGGCTGGCGCATGTCCTGGCTGGGCGGCACCGCGCTCAGAGGCTTAGGCGTAGGGGGCACTTCGGGCTCCAGCCAGGCCAGGGCGGCAAGCGCAACAGCGGACAGGCAGGCGGCCGCTACGATTGCCGGCACAATTGCTCTTTTCACGCTGGCTGTGATGGATCGGCATATTAGTACCTACCTGCACTGATCTGCGCACATATGGGTTGGCATGGGCGTCGCTCGATAACTTGCATCTCTGAAGAATCCTGTCCGGCGCATCCGGCGGCGGACGGAACACACAATCACTTGCAAAAGAGGCTAGGCCGATTGCATGTCATACCCGGTGCTCCGCGGAACCGGAGCCGGGAGTGCAACAGTGCGGCGCGCAGCGCCCCTTGCCGCAGCGTTGGCGCCACTCGACATCCGGCGGCGGGCGCGTTGGCGCAATGTCACTGATCGTAGCGTGTCCACGATCCGTCCGTAATCACGTGGGTGTGCCCCGTGACGTTGCCGCGGTAGCCGCAGTGCATCCTTTCCCCGTCCCACACTGGCCTGCACTTGAACGACTGGCAGGTGTACTCGGACTCTGGGTCGCAGGGCAAGACAATCGGCGCATAGACGGGATCGCACGACGTCCGGTTCAGACCGTGCACTATGCACTCCCAGTGGCAGTCGCTGTCGGGGGCAAAGTCGGGCACCATCGAGATCCACAGGTCTGCCAGCTCTGCGGCCTTGTCCAGATCGCCGTCGGCGTGGCTTATTACATCTCTCGCAAGGCGCTCTCCGTCCGACGCCGACCTGCACTTTAGGTACGTGTACGGAGAGGTATCCGGCCCGGTGACAGCGGACTGCTGGCGCGCTGTACTGGGTACGGGCGCGTCCCGCCCGCCGTCCGGCTGCCCCGCGAGGATATCTGCAAGGGCCACCGGGGCGACCACCGCCGCAACCACGGCCGCCGCTGTCAGCGGGACGCATCTGTTCACGCAACCAGTGCGATCGCCTTGCATAAAAGCCATGCCGGCGGCAACGACGCCTACGATATTCTCGTCCTAGACCAGGCGATCCAGCCCGCACGGTCGCGACCGGCAGATGGCAGAGACGAGACAGACAATGCTTTCCAGTTTAGATGCGGACAGGATGCCCGCCCACACGTATCGGACTAGGGGACGGAGTAGGGGCAGGAACCATTTTGACTCAAAACTTGTCTTGAACTGCCTAAAACACACCAACGCTTGCCCGTGCTTGCCCGTGTCCTGTGTGTCTTGTTGCTTATTGGTCGGCAACCAACACGATGCGACGTGACAAAAAATAAAAAAGATGGGATTGTCTAATTCCAGAGCGAAGATTCAACTCGGCTCCACGGGCTAAACACTCTCATTTCCCACTCTTCTTCTATGTTGTATAGAGGGGTTCGATCGCCATCGAAATTCACGCGATCTGCCCTCCCTACGTGTTGTCCAAGCAGAATCGCAGAGGATGCTCCTGTGATCTTGAAGACGGGCGCCCCACTGTCGCCATTATCGCTACGGTAGTTTGCCAGCACTTGGTCGAACAACATTCCGCCGCCATCGCGCGTTGTCACACCGATGTGGAGAATTTTCCCTGAACTCTGTGTGGTGATCCCGGACATGTACACTCTGTCAAGTCTAGACAAGTCGCGATCCGTTCCGTATGATACCCCATAGTTCCTGGATAAATAGCGGATGGAGTCTTCGACAAAGTTGTTGCACTGGCTATTGGGATTTCTGTCTTCGCCGTACGCTGAGTCGGATCGAAGTGGTTCTATATGTGGGCGTTTTAAGATGTACACTTCTGCGCATTGGTTGTCAGGGTACCCCACTGTCAGGGTATTTCCTACACGCATGCCATGGCCAGTTGTGACGATCTTCCCGTTTTTAATGACTGTAATGGTTGACACTGCTTCCGACGAATCAGTCCCGATGCCCTCCCCGCCCCTGACGGCGGCTTCGCGCTCCAGCCTGTAGTACACCACGTCGATGTCTTTGTCGGTGTCAAGATCCTTCTTGATGTCCTCTTCCGTGTACGCCTTCCTGAACTCGAGGGCCTTGTCGGGGTCTATCCCGACCACCAGCTTGCCGTCCTTCTCAAAGACCATGTTGTATGGGATGCCGTACTCTTTGGCCCCGTATGTTGCATGTCCGCTTTTTTCGTCCAGATCCTTGTCGTACAGGTCCCCCATCTTGTCTTCAATGAGGGCCTTGAGCTCTGCCTTTTCCTGCTCTTCTTGCATGGCCGCCTCTGAAAACCCCACGGTCGCGGTCGATGCGATCGACACGCAGACCAGTGACACGATCAGTGCGGCGCTGCTTTTGCTCATATGCATTGAATCCAGCGGCCTTTTTCTGGTATTAAAGAAATCCTATACAATGTTCAGTATGGGCCTAAAGTGGAAATCTAGGTCGCTGCCCGCGCACCACGCCTGCGGCTCGGACTGGCGCAGGCCTCTTCCAGAGCAACCGTCTCGGAGCTGCCGGCATCCTTGGGGGCCTAGGCAGCAGCGGGATGCGATCGCAGCCGTAGCGCCTGCCGGCGGGCCGGGGGCAGCGCGGCCGCCGCCAGCCGGCACGCCGCTCGGCGCCCGGGCGCGCGCAGGGCGCCCCCGGTTGGTTTATAGAGTCGCAATGCGGCGGCCGCGCGCAGTGGCCAACTTCAAGCTGAACGTCTCGGACACGGCCGGCAGGTCCGTCTCGAAGGAGCTAAAGGACGCCGAGGCCGTCCCGCTGCTCGGCCTAGAGATCGGCTCGGGCGCCGATGCGGCCATGCTCGGCCTGCCAGGCACCATCACGATAACGGGCGGCAGCGACAAGTCGGGCGTCCCGATGCGCTCGGACGTGCACGGCGCGGCCCGCAAGCACGTCCTCATGTCGAGGGGCGTCGGGCTGCGCGACGCCGAGCGCGGCGGGCGCGTGCGCAAGCTCGTCCGCGGCAACCAGATATCCGAGGAGATCTACCAGGTCAACTGCCTGCTAGACGGCAGCCTGCCCGAGCCTGACAAGCCCGAGGACGCGGCGGCAGGCGACAAGAAGGCCTAGCGCCCCGAGCCCGCGCCGGATCCGGCTAGGCGGCAAAGCTAGACATATACCCGCCCCCCGCCCGGCGCCGCCCATCGATGCACTGGAAGGAGACCCTCCCCGAGTGGTACGTCTCAAAGTACGGGTACCAGCCGTGCGTCAACGTCGGCACGGCAGGCCACGTCGACCACGGCAAGACGACCCTCATACAGTCGCTCACGGGCGAGTGGACGAGCGTGCACAGCCAGGAGCTAAAGCGGGGCATTACCATCCGCGTCGGGTACTCGGATGCGGCCTTCTACAAGTGCCCGTCGTGCGAGCCGCCCGGCGGCTACTCTGCCGACCCAAAGTGCCCCGGCTGCGGCGGCGAGTCCGAGCTGTCCCGCGTCGTGAGCTTTGTCGACAGCCCCGGCCACGAGAGCCTCATGGCCAACATGCTCTCCGGCGCGGCCCTCATGGACGGGGCCCTGCTCGTCGTCGGGGCAAACCACAAGGTGCCGCAGATGCAGACCGAGGAGCACCTGCTTGCGCTGCAGATACTCGGCATAAGGCAGATCGTCGTCGTCCAGAACAAGGTCGACCTGCTCTCGTACGAGCGCGCCCTGGAGAGCTACGACCAGATCGCAAAGTTCCTAGAGGGCGCCGGCGACGGCATGGCAAAGTCCCCCGTGGTGCCGGTCTCGGCGCAGGCGGGCCTGAACACGGACGCGCTCGTGAGGGCAATAGAGGAGTCGATCCCGACGCCCGAGCGGGACAACGCGTCCGACCCCGTAATGCACGTCCTCCGCTCGTTCGACGTAAACCGGCCGAGCACCCCCATACAGGACATCAGGGGCGGCGTCGTCGGCGGATCGCTAGTGCAGGGCTCGTTCAAGGCCGGCGACGAGGTCGAGATACGCCCGGGCATACTCAACGAGCGCCGCAAGGAGTACGAGCCGGTCTCGACCGAGATCGTCTCGCTCGGGACGGGCGCCGGGATAGTCGACGAGGTGCATCCCGGCGGGCTCGTCGCGATAGGGACAAAGCTGGACCCGGCAATGTCCGGCGGCGATGCGTTCATCGGGTCGGTCGTCGGCCGCCCCGGGACGCTGCCCGAGAACTCGGACCGCGCAAGGCTGCAGGTAAGCCTGTTCGACTCTGCCGTCGGCGCGTCCGGCGCCGAGGCGGCAAGGGTGACGCCGCTCGCCGAGGGCGAGGCGCTGCGCCTCAGCGTCGGGACGTCGCCGGCGCTCTGCTCGGTCGCGTCCGTAAAGGAGGGCGGCTCGCTGGCCGACGTCAGGTTCCGCCGGCCCATGTGCCTGTTCGAGGGCGGCAGCGTGGCCATCAGCCGCAGGATATCCGACAGGTGGCGGCTCATCGGGGCTGGCACGGTCCTTGGCTGACGTCCTCTGCGACACGAGCTTTGTAATGCACGTGGCCACGGCGCGCATCCGCAACGAGGGCTCGCTCGACACCGAGATCGGCGAGCTGCGGTACGTGGTTCCGCCCGCCGTAATGGCCGAGCTAGGCCGCCTGCGCAGGGAGGGCGAGCCGGCAAGGGCGGCCGCGGCGGCCGCGGCGCTCGGCTTTGTAGAGAGGAGGGCCGTCGTGGCCGATCCCGCGTCGGGCGATGCGGCCGCGGCTACCTCCGCGGCATCGGCAGAGACGGCCGACGAGGCGATAGTCGGGTACGTGCGGGACGGGGCCGCATCCATCGTGGCGACGATGGACGCGGGGCTCAAGCGGGCCGTCAAGGGCGCCGGCGGGTCCGTCCTGTCCGTGGCGGCGGACCGTATCGTGCTGGAGCCGTAGCCCGCGGCCGCCGCTGCCCTAGTACCCCTTTTCCTGCCGCTCTATGTTGATGCGGTTCTTGCGCTTGTACTCGTCGAGGACGTCGGCCGGCGACAGCCCGAGCTCGATCGAGGCCTGGACGACAAAGTGCCATATGTCGATGAGCTCCTCCCTTGCGCTCGCCTCGTCGAACTCTGTCCGCCGCTTCCACCACTTCCAGTTCGTCGTAGCCTGCAGCTCGGCCGCCTCTTGTATTATCGCGGTGCACAGAGCCGACACCCGCTCCTGCCTCTCGCGGGGGTACCTCGTGTCGTCGACGTACGCCGAAAAGCCCCTCTGCAGGCCGAATATGGTCTCTAGCGTGTCTGCGCCGGCTGCGGCCGCGCGCTGCCCGGCGTCCCGCTGCGCCGCTGGAGCCTGAGCCGGCGCCTGGTCCTGCCGCGCGGCGGCCTTTTCCATCTGGGCCTCGGCTACGGCAGACACGGGCGCGCCGCGCGCCGGCCCGGAAATAAGAGTTTGGCAGGCGTGCAAGGCGGGCGGGGGCAGGGACGGGCCGCGAGCCGTCATGCCGGACGTGATCCGCCGGGCCCGGCTGGGGTGGCCGCGACCGCAAGCGCCACGGCGACGGGGGCCGCGGCAAGCGCCGCCGCCATGCGCCGCCCTCCTGGCCGCCCCGCCTTTCGCATGCTGCCTGCCATCAATCCACCGCGGAACAGCGGCGACTAAAGCCTTGTCATCTCGCGGTATTTCTTGACCCGCTCGCGTATGGCCGCATCCGTGAGCCGCTCGAGCCCGCGCGTGCTTCGCCCCTCGACCGCGAACGACCCCATTGCGTTGCCGTACGCTGCCGCCCGCCTGACGGCCGCCGGCGATACCCGCCCGCCCCCGCTGGCGAGCCGCCCGATCAGCCCGCCGGCGAACGAGTCGCCTGCGCCGGTCGGGTCGACGGGCCTCTCGAGCGGGTACCCCGCTGCCGGAAACACCTCGTCGCCGTGGAACAAAAGCGAGCCGTGCTCGCCCTTTTTGATTACAACGTACGAGACGCCCCACTGCCGCATCATCTTGCGCGCGCACCTGACCAGGCCGTCCTCCCGGGCGAGCAGCCTGGCCTCCTCGTCGTTGAGGACCATCGCGTCGACCGACCTTGCGAGCCTTGCCAAGTCGTCCCGCCGGTTCTCTATCCAGTATCGTATCGTATCGCACATCGAAAATCTGACCCTGCCAAACTCGGAGAGGGCCTCGCGGGCGTGCGCCGGATCGCCGGTCGCCAGGTACACGCACCCCGCATCCCTGAATGCATCGGGGACGGGGGGGCGCGGGCCGGCTGCCACGTTGAGCTCGACCCTCAGGTCCTCCCTCGAGCCGAGGGCGCGGCCGTACCTGCACTCGTACCGGAACGTCGGCCCCTCCCTCACGTCGAGGCCGCGCAGGTCCATGCGCGAGGCGAGCATGCGGCGGTGCCTCCGCGCAAGGTCGCTGCCGGCGACGGCGACGAGCCCCGTCCTGGCAAAAAAAGACGCCGAGATTCCGGCGTACGTGGCGGCGCCGCCGAGCACGCCGGCGGCCGACCACGACGGCGTCCGTATGGTGTCGAGCACCACGGTGCCGGAGACCGCAAGCTGCACGCCCACGGCCCTCACGTCCTGTCGATGAACGCCCTTGCCTGGTCCTCGGTCGGGTGGTACACGAACGGCACGTCGATCGTAGTGAACAGCGCCTCGTACGTCGTGACCCCGACGATCCTCACCTCGGGCACGCTCCCGGCCTCGGCGTACTCTTCGCTGCCCGGCTCGGCCGTGAACGTGCCGTGCACGACGGCGCTGTCCATGGCCGGCAGGACGAACGCCTCTATCCGGCCGTCCCCGATCATGTCCTCGCCTGCCCTGACGGTAAACTCGGTCTCGCCGGCCGACAGGTACAGCAGGGACGGGTTCTCGAACTCTAGCTCTAGGCCGTACGACGAGCCGCGCGCCGTCTCTTCGAGCAGCTCGCTGCCGGTGACGGCCACGCCTATCTGCGAGGCCGACGCGTACTGCGAGTACCCAAAGATGCCCGCGGCCGCAACGACGCCGACTACGATGGCAATGTTCCTTCTGGTCGCTTCCATGCCCCCTGTGGGCGGGCGGGGTATTGCCGGCGGGGGTCTAAAGGATCCGACACGGGGTCTACTTTTCTTGAGCTGGGGCCGCCGGCGCGCCCGTGCGAGACCGGGAGGCGGCGCCCGAAGGCGCCTCCGGCTGTCCCCGTGTGGAGGGATGCGGGCGCATGGGGGGGGGGCTGTGGGCCGTGTACTGCGCACCCTTCCCCGTCGGGGCCGTGCCTGCGCCTGCCGTAGCCCGCGCGCCGCCCCTGCCGGGGGGGGGGGGGGGGGCGGCGGCGGAGGTGTGCGGCGAGTCGCACTTCAGATGTAGCGGGCTGTGTCATGCCAAGGAACTTTTTATGCGCGGGCCGGGCAACCGAGCTATGGGCGGAACGGCGGCTACCGCTGCATGCTTGGCGGCAGTAGCGGCCGCCATTGCGGTGATCGCTCCCGCTGCGGCGGCCGATTCCGGCGCGCCGACCCCCCTCAAGCAGGCGGAGGCTGGGGTCGAGCCGGGCGACATACTGTGCAATGCGGGCAGGATCCTCGTGGTCTCACCCGGAGGAGCGCCGGCATGCGTGTTTGCCGGGTCGCTCGGCGCGCTAGCGGACCGCGGCTGGCTGGAGGCTCCCGTGGAGAGTGGCGGCCAGGGCTCGGGGGCGCGCCCGGATGCGCCTAGCGTGGCCTCTGCTATTCCGAGCGCCCAGGAGCCTCGCGAGGCCGGGCAGGGCCGCATTGCCGACTCGGTAGCTCGCCCTGTCACTCACCACAACACCCTGACAGTCTCAAAGTACCCCGTGGTCGGCGAGGTCGCCGAGATGACGTTCACCGTGACTGCGATCCATGACCCGATTGAGTTTGTCACACATCCTACCTACGCAAAGCTTGTGGTGGGAACCATCCCGTCCCAATCGCACCGCGTCTTTGACGTGATTTCGAACATTGGCACCGGCGACCCCAGCGTTTTCAGGCCCTACGACTACAACAACGTGACGACGATGGCGCAACCAGGCGAGACCTATACTGTAAAAGCAAAGTTTGAGATATTGGAGGAAGGCGTTATAGGTGTTGGTGCCCGCGGACTTCATGGCGATGTTGTAGCAATATACATAGCGGCATCGAAAAACAAGTCCATGCCCCTGGTCGAGTACGATGCGACGGGACAGACATACATAGACCATACACGGGTTACGGGACAGGAGGATGCCCTGCATGTTGAACACGACATGGGACTATCGGTTCCAGATTACACGCTTAGCAGAGCCACGCTGCTGGGAGAGCGCCATTCAATGTACTTGTCGTTTGCCGAGGGGTACATCGAGCTCAACTACACAGAAGACCAGATAGTAGACGAGCTGTTCTACTGGGGCTACCTTCGCAGCGACATACGCGAGTTCTTTGTGCACATCATGAACTACACCGAGGAGCAGGCAGACAAGGTTCGCATGGGCGACGACCTGCTTGCCGCGGCGTACAGGTGGGGCAACGGCGACACAGACGAGATCGTCGACGACATGCTCACGCGTAGGAACTATACCGCAGCCGAGGTGCGCGACTTTTTCAGGGAACACATGTACTACACGGACGACGAGGTCGTCGCGGCGATCCTCAACGCGACGACGACGGCGCGCACGCAGGCAGGGACAGCCGGCCAACAGCAGCAACCGCGGACGGGCCTGTTCAGCGTGTCTGGAAAAGTGTACGCGCAGGGGTACTTTTCCACGCCAACCATGCCCATACACGGGATCAGGGTGTGCGCATACGATCATGACGCGTCCACAATGCAGGCAAGCGTATAGTCCCGAGCATAAGTTTCTGACACTTTTACGTGCATCGATTAGGCGTCGATGCGGCAAAAAAAGCGTCGAGAACACGTGCTCGTGACTATACTGCGCACGTCTGGGTCGGGAGAGGCCTGCACGTTCACTGCCCAATCAGGCGCATACGTCATCCGCGGGATCCGAAACGACGATCCCAACGATGCGACAAGCGTCGATCTCTTGATACGTGTTTTGTCAGAGGGAAACAGGCTGACCATAGCGGGGACATCTGCCATGCCGTACAGCCACGACGAACCCGTGATCAACAATTTCGCCGGACTTAGCCTTGACAGGGATATTACACTGTCGTGGCCCACCGAGGGGGCGGGGAGGATCATAGACGCGATAAGCGATGGCCGACAGTTTTTTGACGGCTACGGGATAGACGCGGCACCCCTGACTGTAAAGTGGCAACACGATGACGGCACCAGCGCCTTTGTCGGCAGGGAGCATGATTCGGCGTCGTACGTAATATCCGGAAACATCATCTGGCTCAACGGCAATGGAATAATGGCAGAAGACCACTCACACGAAAGATTGACGATACTACACGAGTTCGGGCACCATGTGATGGATATTGCGGGAGTGTTTCCGACCAGCTGGATCTGTCCCTCCCCGCACTACCTTCACAACCAGAGCAGTGCAAGCTGTGCGTGGACGGAGGGGTGGGCCGGTTTCGTCCCCCATATGGTGGACAACAGCGCCAGGCTGAGATGGACAAATGTAGCGTACGTAGATCTGGAGCAAGACAGGACCGAAAACAGCGGGGGCGGGGTGCGGACGAGCTTTGCCAGGACGGGGCCGTCTGGCGACGAGGGGCACCTTGTAGAGGGGCAGGTCGCCGCCGCCCTGTGGGACATAAAGGACTCTCTCGTTGATACAGAGTTCGACCGGGCCGGCCCCCACCCGCGGAGCAGGACGCTCGACGACCTGGCCATGGGCGACGACGAGATCATCGGCACGGTCAAGGCGGCGACATACGCCAGCTTTGAGGATGTTTACACGGCCTGGGAGTTGGGCAGGGCGCCGGCTCACTCGGCGCGCAACATAATGGAGTTGCACGCGATGGGGTTCGTCGACGACGCGCGGCCGCTGGCCGACGGGTTCAGCGGGCTTGACAGGTGGGCCGGATCGGGAAACCAGAACTGGCGATCTGGGGCTCCCCTCGAGGGCGGGCAGCCGCCAGACCACCCGGCCGGCAACACCGTCGCATTGGCACGTCACTGCGCTTCCGAGTGCGTCCTGACGCTCAGGGACGGCATCGACCTGTCGGGGTACGATGCGGCAGGGCTGTCGTTCTGGCGGTTCCTTGACAACTACGTCCGCAGCGGCGACTACCTGAGGGTCGACGTCTCGCCCGACGGCGGCTCAAGCTGGAGCACCGTGTACACGTGGGGGCGTGGATCGGGGAACGACGACAGGTGGCACCGCGAGACGCTCTCGCTTGCACCCTACCTGAACAGCACCGACTTCAAGGTAAGGCTGGCGGCAAGGCTCTCCTATGCCACCTCGGATGCGGCCGTCGACGACGTCGTGATCAACGGCACGGCGCGCGCTAGGGCCGGCGGCACGGTCGCCGTGCTGTCTAGCGGGTTTGCAGACTCGCTCGAGGGGTGGGCGTACCGGCAGATCCCCGACATGAACGGCAACCGCATCTACTGCGGCGGCCGAAACAACACGGCATACTCGCTATCGCACTCGCAGGAGCACGGCGGGTCGGCCTACGTGAACCATGTCCGTACCTGCTGGTTCGGCAACGCCGGCGCGATCAAGACGTTCGACGTGCCCGCGTCCCTGAACGGGACAGACCTCAACGTGACCGCCCGGTTCCAGAGCTTCACAGGGCTTAGGTACTCGACGGGCGGCCAGACAAACAACCTGCACGTGCTGGTCAGCGACTCGGCCGGCAACGTGCTGGCCAGCGGAGCCCTCTTCCAGGGCCTCCGCGACACCGTGGTGCGGGACACGGGCCTGCGCACTGCCACGCTCACCGTGCCATCGTTCGACTCGGGGCGGTGTCCGTGCACGGTGTCCGTGCACCTGCACGACCACTGGCTAACCAACTGGAGCCAGCGGTTCTACCTTGACGACCTAAGGATAGAGGGGCAGGTGCCCAGCACGTGCGGGGTCAGGCTGGCAAAGAGCATCATGGACGTGGGGTCGATGTCCCGGTACACGGGCATAAGCGGGTTCGACACCCAGACCGTGCACAACGACGGAAACCTGCCAATCTCGTCGCTTTCGGTCGCATACTCGAGGATTACGGGCTACGACTCGCGGGGCAGTCCCACATCGTTCACCCTCCCGCCATCGGGCGCGCAGCTGCGGTCCGCCGCGGCGGGGCTTGCATCATGGACGCCAGCGTCAAGCCTGGTGCAGTTCGGCGCGATCCCCGTGGGCGGCTCGCTCGACATACAGTACAGGTTCAACCTTGGCAGCGCGACCGTGATTCCGGCCGCCGTGACCCAGCTCCACCAGACGGCGACGTACAATGCAGTGTGCAGCGCTGCCGCCGCGCCTAGCGGCGCCGCGGGCGGGGCGGCGCCGGTCCACGCCGACGCCCACACCTCTGCGTCGCGGGCCCTGATCCTGCCCGTCAACTCGACGTCCCAGCCGCGGGACGGGCCGCAGGGCCCCGCGCCACCCGTTCCGTTCCCGCCGGCGCACCCGCTGCCACTTTCGACTCCGGCCGCGGCGGGGCCCGGCATCCGGGATCTGCTGGCCGGCGCGCCGCCGGCGGTGCACAGCACCCTAAAGGTGCACGAGCTGCTCGAAATGCATGCGTCGAACGGCACCAGGATCATCGTAACCGAAAAGTACGCGTACGACGCGGACGTGGTCGTCGACTGGGACGACCATCCCGGGGCCGACCGCTACAAGGTGGTAGTGCACAGGGCGGGATCGCCGCAGAACCGCACCGCCGATGCGAACGTGACCGAGTCGCGCTACCGGCTGACGGGCCTAGAGCCGTCGACCGAGTACGTCGTGCGCATCGGCGTCAGGGGAGACGACTCGACGCAGAGCGCGGTCCGGGCAGTCACCCTCCCGCGCGGCTCTGCGACCCTCCCGCCGGGCCTGCACCTGGAGGCGTCGCTGCGCGCCGCCTCGGACGCGATAGACCTGCGGTGGGGCGACACGAACGGGGTCGGAGGGCTGGCCGGCGACGGCAGGTACCGCCTCGAGATGTCGATCGACGGCGGGCCGTTCGAGCCGTCCGGCGCGCGCCGGGACCAGGCCACAGGAGCGGAGCAGACGATCCGGCCCGAGTGGCTCGGCTCGACGCTCGCGTACAGGGTGTCCGAGCGGGTAGGCCCGCAGCAGCTGTTCTCGGGCAACGCGACTGTGCAAATCCCGGACACCCTCCTGGCCCCGTCGAACTTGGCTGCCAGCCCCTCGGCTGGCGGCGGAGCCTCCCTGTCCTTGGGATGGGACCACGCCCCGCTGTTCCGGCACTACGTGGTCGAGATGCAGGGAGCAGACGGCTCGTGGGAGCGCATCGGCCGCACGCAGGACAACTCGCTCGAGTACGAGCCCCCGCGGGGCGGCGGGAGTGCCGAGTACGTGTTTCGCGTCTATGCGCAGCTCGGCGCGGCCGCCTCGCCGCCGTCCGACGCGGCGGCTACCCGCATCGGCCCGCCTGCGCCGCCCGGCGGGGGCGTGACGGGGGCCGCGTCGGCCCCCTAGGACGACCCGGCGGATCGAGCCGCCGCGGCGCCTCCTGCCCCCCGCGCCGCCCCCTTGTCAACACTTTTTGATCCCCCAGTGCGGAAAGCTTGACCCTGCAGGTAAAACCTGGCGGCCGGTAGGGGCGGGCATGGCCAAGATCCGGCTGCGAATGGGACCGTGCGAGGTCGAAATAGAGTCTGGGGATTTTTACGTCGACAACGATACGGCATCCGCTGCCATCGACCGCATAGCAAGGTCGATGCAGAGAGTAGCGGCCCCGCGCGCCCAGGTCCTGGCTGCCCCCGAAGAGGCCGCCGCCACCGCCACCGCCACCGCAGCTGCAGGCACCGCCGACGCAGGCAGCAGCGGCTACAACGGCAACGGCGGCGGCTACAGCGGGCGGGCAGCCGGGCGTGCAGGCGGATCTAGGCCGCTGCCAACCCCCGCGGCCGCGGCATCCACAGCCGCGGCCGCACCTCCTATTGCAGAGGCGCCGCCGATCCGCCGCGCAGCAAAAGCGGGGCAGGCCGCGCCTCTCCCGCAGCGCCGGCAGGAGTGCCCCGACCTGTCGTCCGTCCTCGACTGCCTTGACGAGGCCGAGGTCTTCGAGCCAGAGTTTGACGAGCCGCGCCGCGTGCCCCCCTCCGAGGTCGCATCCCGGCTCAGGGTGCTGGCGTCCGGCGGGTTCTTTGTGGAGCCGCGGACGGTGACGGAGGCGGTCGAAGGGATGGCCGAGCGGGGATGGCTCGCGGGGCCCCTCGACGTGTCAAAGGCGCTCGCGCGCATGTCCATGGGCAGAGAGATGCGGCGCGAGACGCGCGGGTACAAGACGTACTATTGCGGGGCGCAGGCGGCGGGGCCCGCTTCCCCTCCTCCCCTTGCCGGGCCCGCGCCCGTCCCCGTTCCCTCGTAGCCGCACGTATCGCACGCGTCGAACGCGACGCCCTCTAGGTGGTCAAAGTGGGCCCCGCACGCGCCGCACGTGTGGTGCATGTCGTAGTACCCGTCTGCATCGACGTTCCCCACGCGCGTCGACAAAAGGTCGGCGCTCTTGCAGCGGATGCAGCGGCAGCCGCATGTCGCCCTCGCCGCCTTTGGCGCATCCCCGTCCCGCACGGCCGGCGCACTTTTTACTCCCAATATAGCGGCACCCGCATGTCGCCCTCGCCGCCTTTGGCGCATCCCCGTCCCGCACGGCCGGCGCACTTTTTACTCCCAATATAGCGGCACCCGCCGATGGAGTCGGGAGGCGGCGAAAGCGGCGGCAGCCGGGACGGGGACGGCGCCGCCGGCCCGCCGCCGGCCCCGCGCGAGATACCCGAGGAGATCGACGACCACTACCGCATGTTCGGCAAGGAGCCGTGGGAGGTCGACTACAAGGAAAAGTGCGCGCTGTGCGATGCGTGGATAGACGAGTACGGGCTGTGCGCGTGCGACTCGGGCGGGGAATAGCGAGAACAGCCGCCTATCGGGGGCTCCGCCGCCGCCGCGCCCATGCCAGGTACGCCGCCGCGCCGCCGCCAGCAGCTGCGATTCCCGCCGCAACGGCCAATATCACAGGGTCTGCGGCAGCCTCCTCCTGCCCGGGGGATGCGCCGCCGGACTCGTCCCCGTCCGCCGCAGTCTCCTGCCTTGATTCCCCTCCGTCCTTTTCGTCCCCTGCGCCGGGCCCCGCCCCGGCCCCCGCCGCCGCGCTGCCGAAGATGCGGACCGTCCCGTCCTCGGCCGGCCTGGCGCTCACGCCGATCATTCCGCCGCCGGCATCGAACGTCGTCACCGGCGCACTCTCTCCGCCGATCTCGGCCCGGTACGGCGGGCCGAGCAGCCCAGGCGGGACGACGAGCGTGACCCACCTGCCGCCCGCATCGGAGACGCCGCCGGCCTCGTATGCTATGGACCCCGAGGCGGGATCGAACGCAAGGGGCCCCACCTCGGCGGCCGTCCACACGCCGACGTCGATCCGCTCCTTTTCCCCGCCGCCGCCGCCCATCTCGAACGTCTGCACGCCCCTCGGCTCGTCGACAGTAAACTCTAGCTCCATCTGGCAGCCGTGGCAGGTAAAGGCCCTGGCGCCCGTAAAGTGCACCGCCTGCCCGTTGACGAACGCCACGTCGACCCCGTCGGGGAGGGTGAACGAGGTGGTGGCCCTGTACAGGAACGACCAAGAGTAGGTGCTCGGCTCGGACAGCCGCATGGCCCCCTCGAGGCCGTACCTGACGAGCAGGCTGCCGCTGCCGGCCGGCACGACCGCATGCGAGCCGTCGCCCGAGACCTCGATGCCGCCTATTTCGCCGCCGTCCCCGCCGGCGCCGACCGCCCTGACGTCGACGAGCCTTGCCCCCTGGCTCCCGAGCAGCGGCACCCTCCTGGCCTCGCCTCCCCCGGCCACCTCGTGCTCCACGCTGACCGTCCCGTTCCCGAGTATTGCGACGGATGCAGACGGAACCCTGGCCTCGGGCAGCGGGGCCCTGACGGCGGCGGATGCCCCTGCCTCTTCCTGCCCGCTCGCTTCCGCGGCTCCCCCCGCGGCGGCAAGCACCGCCGCCGCCGCAGCCAGCATGCAAAACGCCGCGCCGCCGCGCCGCCCGTTCGCCGTCATTGCGAGATCGTAACCTTGAGCATGCGCGCCTCGGAGAGCGGGCAGTCGTTCGCGTCCCTCTCGAGCGCGACTATCTTGTCGGCCACGTCCATTCCCTCGACGACCTCGCCGAACGCGGTGTACTGCCTGTCGAGGAACAGGCTGTCCGTGGTGACAATGAAGAACTGCGAGCCCGCGCTGTCCGGATCCGACGCCCTTGCCATCGAGACGGCGCCTCGCTTGTGCGGCCTAGGGTTGAACTCGGCCCTTATCGTGTAGCCTGGCCCCCCGCTGCCCCACTTCGACTTGTCGCCGCCCTTTGAGTTGGGATCGCCGCCCTGTATCATAAAGCCCGGAATGACCCTGTGGAAGAGGGTCCCGTCGTAGAACCCCGACCCCGCGAGCTTTTCAAAGTTGCGCACCGTCTCGGGCGCCGCCTCTGGATCCAGCCTGAAGCGTATCGTGCCGTGGTTTGTCTCGATTACGGCCGTGGACACGCCGGCGCGCCCCCGCCGCCCCTTATAGCCCTTGCGCGGCCGCCCTCAGCCGGGAAAGTCCCGGCCCCGCCCCCGCCCCCGAAACCCGCCCGGACCGCCCCCCGCGCCGGGGCGGCGCGGGCGGATTGGCGCCTAGGCCCCGCCCCCGCCCCCGAAACCCGCCCGGACCGCCTCCCCGCCGGGAAAGACCCAGGCCCCGGCAGGCCCCAAACGGCCCTTCCGGCGGCCCTTTTTCCCGCCCCGAGGCCCCCTTTTGCGCCCCGCGAATTAGTTATATACAACGCAAATCGGAAAACCGGCGTGAGCTTCAAAGCGACAAAATCTACGGGCAGTGTAGACATCCAGACGCCGCCGCTGGAAGCGGGGGCCTTGACGGCCCCCGACGCGGCCGGGGATGCGCCCGAGCTGCGCAAGACAAGCCTGGTCAAGACGGCCATCAACACGTACCTCGAAGAGGGCATGACCGACAAGAACGCGCTGTACACAAAGGTCGTCAGCGAGCTAGGCGTCCCGCGCCCGTCCGTGAGGCGGATTGCCCGGGACATGCGGCTGCGCGACGAGCTTTTGGACAAGGTGAACGTGCTCCGGCCGGCCGTAGAGGCGCGAGCCGGCGCGCAGGCCTAGGCGGAGGCCCCTTTCTCTATTTTTTGGACATGCCCCGCGGGGATGCCGCCCGCTATTTCCAAGCCCTGTCGTCGCCGGTGTACCCGCACATGCCCATCCTCGGCGAGTTGACCACGGGCAGGAACGTCCCCTCGTCCACCTCGCCCTGGCCCTCGTCGTGCTCGTGCTTTTCGGCGCACTTTTTGCACAAGAGGCACTCCTTGTCCATCCACATGCACGACGTGCACACCTCGGCGGCCTTTCCCTTTGCGCCGCATATCCCGCAGTCGTGCGGGACGTCGTTGTTCCTGGCCACCACCTCTACGTCGTCCTCGCCGAGCCCCTCGCCGGGGCACGGGCAGACCATCTTGACGGTCAGGGAGGTCGGGGTGCCAAAGTCGTACTCGTAGCCGAGCGGCCCCTCACTGGACAGGACACTTATCGCATTGGCGTCCATCGACTTTGACTCGAGGTCACCCGAGTATCCTCCGCCGGGCTCTGCCGAGTCGTACGACGCGGTCTTTGACGTGAACGCGCTCAGGTGCTGGCAGCACTCGACCCACGTGTCCCTGATGAGGGTGTCCAGGTCGTCGAGGCTCGCCTTGCTGCCGACCCTGACGTACATCCAGTAGACTACGGACCCGCTGTTTGTGACCCTGACAAGGCCGGCGTCCCCGCCGCCCCTGCCCTCGAGGTGCCCCAGCACGTGGGCTCGCATCTTTTTTGCCGGCACGGCCTCCTTGCAGATCGCGCACGTGCCGTCCACGGCCATGCGCCGTCCCGGCCGCGCCGGGATATAACCTGTCCGTATGGGAGGGAGAGCCGCGGCCGGGCGCGGCGAGCCGCGGCCGGCCGTCCGGGCGGCGCCGGCGGCGGCGCAGGGGCGCCCCGCCGCCCCGCGCCCCGCGACCCGGCAGCCTGCCCGCCGCTCCGCACGGCCGCCCGCCCCGCGCCCCGCGACCCGGCAGCCTGCCCGCCGCTACCGTTATAACGGCCGGCCGGCGGGGGCGCCGCGTGGGATACCTCTACAACCACCTCGCGACGGTCGTCTGCGGGGCGTTCGCCGCCGCCCTGTCGATCACGTGGGCCCTGATGGTCCCAGAGTACCCGCTGCTCAACTTTGTCTTCATAATGGCCGTGCCGATTGCGTGGTTTCTTGTCGCCATGTGCTGGCTGGCCCAGAAGAGCACAGACTATGCCCACTCTGCCCACGGTGAAAAAAAAAGCTTGACTAGCGCCGCCGCGCAGGCCTCCTCTTCCGGCGGCCAGGTAGTCGCTACCGTCGAGGGGGGCGCCGGCGGCAGCGGCGGCCCCGAGGCGGAGCTGGCCGCGGCCAAGGAGAAGCTCTCGCGCGAGCTTGACGCGGTAAAGGACGACGCAAGGCTAAAGGACACCGAGATTGCCCGCCTCAAGGGAGAGATAACCGACCTGCAGACGCTCGTGCAGATCGAGTCGCTAAGGGCCGAGCTTGCCAACCTAAAGGCGCTTGCGGCGAAGCGGTAGCGTGCCCTTAATGGATCGCGCAGTGCGGGCATGCGCGGTGCCCGTCCGCACCCCTGTGCATCTCCTTGCAACCGGGGCAGCTGATGGCGCCGCCGTAGTGGCACCTGCACGGGCACGTCTCGCCGTCCCTCCCGCCGGGCATCGCGGAACCGCCCGTACGGCCCCCTAAATACCGCGCCGCCCGGGCGAATGCGCCTGCGTTCCGGGATATCCTGCAGGGGCTAGCCGCGCAGCTTGGATGCCAGGTCTAGCGTGCCGTCGACGAGTTCCCTGAGCCTTGCGCGCGCATCCTCGTCGGCGACGGCGCCGCCCGAGATCATATTGGCCGTCATGTACACGGCCTTTGGGTTCGGGTGTATCCCATAGTACACCATCATCTTTGAGAGCATCACCTGCACGTCCGAAAAGCTCTGCTCGCTCGACGCCATCAGGGCGATGCCGGCGACCTTGCCCGAGTTTGCCTTGTAGTCGAGGAACTCGAAGAGGTTCTTGAGGGCCGAGCTGTACGACCAGTTGTACACGGGCGAGCCGATCAGCCACACGTCGGCCTCGCCGAGGTCCCTGATCGCCTGGCGCGTGGCCTCGCCGATCTCCCCGGGCGCCTGGCCTGCAAACCTGTCGATCGTCCCGTCGGCCAGGTTCAGGTACACGGTGTCGGGGTTTTTCGCCCTTGCGTGCTCGTACGCCTCGCGCATCATGTACTGCGTGTTGGCGCCCTTTCTGGGGCTCGCGGACACGACGACGACCTTCACGGCGCGCCGCGCGGCGGCCGCTATTTAAAGCCGCCCCGCGGCCTTTCGAGTTGGGCGGGCTCGGAGGGCTTCGATCCCTCGACCTGTAACTTAGGAGGCTACCGCGCTATCCATACTTCGCGCCTTTGCGGCTCTGCGCTACGAACCCGGCGCCCCGCCGCGGACGGACAATTTAAGCCTAGTCGGCGCCGCCGCGCCGCCCCTGCGGCGCCCCGCCCGCATCGGCCATCGACTCCCAGTCGGACTCCCCCCTGCGCCCCCACCTGTCCGAGTGGACGACCTGCCCGAGTCCGAGCCGCGGTAGCCACCCGGCCTCCTCGAGGCCGGGCCTTGGGGCAAATTTCTCGACGTGCCCCAGGCACAGGTACGCGACGGGCAGCACGCCTGCCGGTATGCCGAGCGCGCCGCGGACCGCATCGTTGGACAGTATGCTGACCCACCCGACGCCGACGCCCTCGGCCCGGGCAGCCAGCCACAGGTTCTGCACTGCGCAGCACACGCTGTACACGCCCGTCTGGGGCATCGGACCGCGCCCGATGACGAACGGCCCGAACCGCGCCTCGTCGTACGTCACGCACACGTTGACCGGCGCATCGAGTATGCCCTCTAGCTTTAGCGACAGGTACAGGGCGCGCCGGTCGGGGTCGCCCTCCAGGTCGGCCGCCGCGGCCATCCTCTCCTCGTCGAACGACGCCTTGATCCTCTCGCGCGCCTCGCGGTCCCTGACTACGACAAAGTCCCACGGCTGCGAGAAGCCGACGGACGGGGCGTGGTGCGCCGCGTTGAGTATGCGCGCAAGCGTCGCGTCGCCCACGGGCCTGCCCGTGAACCCCGACCTCACGTCGCGGCGGGCAAAGACGGCCTTGTACAGCCCCGCCCTTTCGTCGTCGGTGAGCTCGTTGCCGCCCATGCCCTAGGCGCGGGGGCGCGGCCTTTTCTGCCTTTCGGCCTGCCCGCGCCCGCGCCCGCGCCGGGGTCGCCCGCCCGCCCGCAAGGTTAATAACGCCCGCCCGCCGAGGCGCCGCAGGGCCGGTAGTCTAGTTGGTCAGGACGTTGCCTTGACATGGCAAAGACCGTGAGTTCGAATCTCATCCGGCCCACCACCACACTACCATCGCGCGCGCTGCCGCCAGCGCCGCATGCCGCCGCGCATCTGGCCGTCTCTTCGATGATCGACCGGGGCGCCCCGCCCGCGGTCATTCGCAGATCTCGTAGGGCGGGCGCGGCAGGGGGCACTCGACTATAGACCAGGACGTCTCGACCATGATCGTCCCGGTCGCGTCGTACTCTACGCCGCCCTGCCCGGACACGATGGCATCGTACAGGCCGCCGTCGACCGTATCCCTTGCCAGCACGAACGTGTTCTTGAGGGGTATTTCGACGCCGGCGTAGAACGCCGCGCGGCCGGGCATCGAGACGTCCTCGGTCGAGTACACGCCGGCCCCGATCGGCTCGCCGTTGGCGTAGAGGTCGTACTTTATGACCGGGACGGTGAACGTCTTGTCCGACGGGTTGGCCACGAGGAACGACACCTCTAGCTTTGCCGTGTCGGATATGGTGTCGACGTCGACGACCCTGACGCCGTCCAGGTCGACCTCGACCTTTTCAAGCTCGGGGTTGTCGAGGCTCGCATAGTAGACGAACCCGCCCATCATGGCGAGCAGCGCGGCGATGGCGGCGAACACGGTCGCCCGGCTCTGCAGGTTCACGCGCCGGCGCGCCGCCGGGGCCGATAAAAAGCGTTGGGCGCGCCCCTGCGCCCGCGAACAGATAATATCGAACCGCCGCCCCACCGGGCGCGTGGGCATCGAGCAGGCCGTCATCACATGGGTGCACCTCGTCTCGGCGGCCATCTGGGTCGGAGGCGGCCTGTTCCTGGGCGTCGTCCTCGCGCCCGTTCTGAGGCGCACGTCGATGCCGCTGCACGAGCGGATAGGCCTCATGGTCCGCGTCGGGAGGCGCTTCAACCGCATCGCCGTCCCGTCCCTGGTCGTGCTGATCGGGACGGGCCTGTACAGCGCGCACGGCATCCTGGGGCGCCCCGACCTGCTGCTCGAGAGCAGCTACGGGACGTTCCTTGTCATCAAGATGGCCCTTGTCGCCGCCGTCATTGCCGCCTTTGTCGTGCACGTGCGGGTGGTCGGGGGAGGCGTCGACGAGAGGATCGCGTCGGGCGAGATGACCGACGGCGAGGTGCGCCGCCTGCGCCGCCGCATAATCATACTAGGCGAGGTCGTCACGGTCCTGTCCGTGGCCATACTGTTCATGGCTGCCCTGCTAGACTCTGGCTTTAGCCCGACCCGTCTATGATGACCTCGTAGGCGCCGCCCCCCGTGCGGCCCGCGCCGTACCTGCAGCCGGTCATGTCGGCGGCGACGCGCAGGTTCGTCTCCAGGTGGCCGGTGATCACTGGGGCCACGAGCCTGGACCTGCCGCGGGCCAGGGCCGCCGGCACGACGAGCATGTCGGCCAGGTTGGCGTCGGCGCCGATGCCTGGGGCCGAAAAGCGCTCTGCCATGCCGTCTGCGTCAAAGCCGCCCTTCCTGTACAGCGAGTCGGCGCCGACGACCGACCCCGCGTCGGCCGCGAACGCGACCGCCGCGGCCCCGCCCCTTCTCCTGCTCCGATGCCGGCCGGGCCGCGGCCCTGCCTGGCCCTCCCCCTCCTGCAGTTCCTCCTCTTCTTCTACCTCCCTCTCCCATCCGGGTTCCACGGGGCAGCCGGCCTCCTCGAGCCTGCCGGCGACCCTGCCTAGCGATTCGCGCACGCGACCTGCCGGCAGGCCCGCGTGAGAGCAGTGCAGCGTAGCGCGCATCGAATGGCGTCCTGGCAGCGATGCCGCCCGCGGCCGCCCGCCCTCGCACGCCTCGATCGCAGCGCGGACGATGCCGCCGCCCTCTGGATAGTACCCGCGCCTCTCGACTTCCATCGAAAACTTGATGCCCATTCGCGAGAGCGCCTCGCGCAGCGCAAGCGACGTGTAGCCGGCCGTCGGGCTCCACGCCACGTCCGTCCCGCCGGTCAGCACGGCCTCGAGCGGGCGGCCGCGCAGCGAGGCTGCGACCGCAAGGGCCGACAGGATCAGCGTCGTGCTGCCGGCGGTGCCCACGTCGCACCGGATCCTGTTGCCTGCATGTTTGCCGCCCTCCCCCGCCCCGCCTGGCTCGAACCGCATCTCGGTCGAGCCCACCCGAACGCCGCTCGTCCGGGCCCCGCACACGGCGGCCAGGGCAGAGGCGGCCGCGACATGCTGCGCCCTCATGCCCGGGTTGGGGCGGCCGGCCCTGATCCTGTCGATCCTCACGGGCCTGCCCGTAACGCACGACACGGTCAGCGCCGTGCGGAGTATCTGCCCGCCCCCCTCGCCGGCCGAGCCGTCGATTGCGGCCTCCTCCATGCCTCCCCCGCCTCCCGCGCGCCGTTATGATGGTTTTTAGCCGGATGCCGCCCGTTCGGCGCGATGGACGACGGGGTCCTTGTCGGCCGCTTCCAGCCGCTCCACCTCGGGCACCTCGAGGCGTTCGCGTTCGCCCTGTCCAAGGCGCGCATGCTCTGGCTCGGCATAGGCAGCTCGAACCGCCCGCCCGACGCGGACAACCCGTTCACGGCGGCCGAGCGCGAGCGGATGGTCTCGCTGTCGCTGCCGCCGGCCCTGGCCGGGCGCATCCGCACGTACCGCATACCCGACTTTGGGGACCACCGCCTGTGGGCCGAGCACATCGACCGGACCGTCCCGCCGTACGGCCTCATATTCACCAACGACGGGGCCACGGCCGCCGCGTACGGCCCGAGGACGGCAAGGGCCGTGCCGGTCCCGCACGTGCGGCGCGGGTCGCTGTCGGGGACCAACGTGCGCCGCCTCGTAAGGGAGGGCGGCGAGCGGGCGTGCGCAGGCCTGGTCCCCGCCGGCACCCTGTCCGTCCTAGAGTCGGTCGGGGCGGCGGCCCGCCTCCGCTCGCTCGCCGTAGGGTTATAAGTGCGGGCGGCGCCGACCGGATCGACCGGAATGGAGTACCTCTCGATGCTGCCCGGCCCGACGAACGTGCCAAACCGCGTCATGCGGGCCATGCTCGCCCCCATAATCAACCACCGCAGCGACGACTTTGTAGAGCTGTACACCGATGTCGTCTCAAAGACGCAGCGGGTCTTCGAGACGTCCGGCGATATCGTCGCCCTGTCGGCGTCCGGCACGGGGGCCGTCGAGGCCGGCGTCGTCAACATGGTCAAAAAGGGCGACAAGGTCATCGTGCCGGTCAACGGCGAGTTCAGCGGCCGCCTGGCCACGCTCATCGAGTGGCAGGGCGCAAACGTGGTGAGGCTGGAGACGCCGCCCGGCACGAACGCGACGCTGGACCAGGTGCGCGAGGCGTTCGACAACAACCCCGACGTGCGGGCGTTCTACGTCGTCCACAACGAGACGTCGACCGGGACGATGGTGAGCTACCTGGACAGGATATCCGACCTCGTGTCGCGCAACGACGCGTTCTACGTCGTCGACTCGGTCTCGCTGCTCGGCGGCGCGCCGCTGCGCGTCGACAAGTGGGGCATCGACGTGTGCATGACCGGCGCGCAAAAGGCGATCGCCGCCCCGCCGGGCATATCGCCCATATCGGTCAGCCCGAGGGCCAAGCGGCACATGATCGAAAACCCGCCGAACACGATGTACCTAAACCTGGCGCGCTACTTCAAGTACTACGAGGAGTCGAGGCACACGCCGTTCACGCCGTCCCTCCCGCTCATGTACGCCTACCGCGAGGCCCTCGACATCCTGCTCGAGGAGGGGCTGGAGAACGCGTTCCGCCGGCACAGGGCGTGCTCGGACGCCCTGTACACCGGCCTGAGCGCCATCGGGCTGACGCCGTTTGCAAAGGAGGAGGACAGGTCGATCTCGATAGTCGCGCTCAACTACCTCGAGGGGCTCGACGACAAGACGTTTCGGGGCACGCTTGCGGACCGGTTCAAGGTGCTCGTGGCCGGCGGGTTCGGCAGCCTCAAGGGCAGGGTGTTCCGGGTCGGCTGCATGGGCGAGGTCGGCGAGTACCACGTAATGAGGACGATATCGTCGATTGCATCGACGCTCGCCATGATGGGGTTCGAGGCCGACGCGCGCGCCGGCCTCGGCGCCGCGGCGGAGCGGCTCGGGAGCGCCTGATCCCCTCCCCCCGCCCCAGGCCCGCCTATCTTAAAATAGCCGCCCGCGGCGGCCGCGCCGTTGGCAATACCGCCAGGCTCGCTCGTCCTGATCGACTACACCGGATCGATAAAGGGGGACGGCGAGGTGTTCAAGACGACGCGGAGCTCGGACGCGGCCAAGCTCGCCGGCAAGCCGGCGGCCGACGCGCGGTACGGGCCGCAGCTCGTCTCGGTCGGCGACAAGTCCTTTCCGCCGCCGGCTGGCATCGAGGAGCGCCTCGCCGAGGCCTCGCCGGACGACGAGTTTGCCGTCGAGGTGCCGCCCGAGAGGGGGTTTGGCAAGTCGGACAGGAAGAAGGTCAAGACGATACCGCTGCGCAAGCTCGGCGAGGAGGCCGACCGCAGCATGGTCGGCGACACGGTGACGATCGACGACAGAAAGGGCGTCATCAAGTTCAAGAGCCCCGGCAGGGTCACGATCGACTACAACGACAGGTACGCCGACAAGACGGCCGTCTACGACGTGCGCGTCGTGAGCGTGCTAGAGTCCGACGATGACAAGATCGGGGCGATGCTGCGGCACTTTATCGGCAAGGGCAAGGCCAAGGCGGGGTTCAAGCGCGCCGGCTACACCGTAATCGTGTCCATCCCGCGCGCGATGATGCGCGACAAGGACCTGGCCGCCTCCAAGAGCCTCCTGCAGGCGGCGATCTTCAAGCACGTGCCGGGCACGAAGAAGGTGCGGTTTGTCGAGACGTTCGTCAGCCCCGCCGCCGCGGCGGCGGCAGGCGGCGCCGCCGCGGGCGCCGCTGGTGTTGCAGGCGGCGCCGCCGCCGGCGAGGACTTGGATGACGACGACGACTTGGACGACCTGGACGATGACGACCTGGACGACTTGGACGACAAGCTGGATGACGACGATGACGATGACGACGATGACCTGGACGACGACCTAGATGACGATGACGATGACGACCTGGACGACGACGATGACGATGACGACCTGGACGACGACGATGACGACGATGACCTGGACGACGACCTAGATGACGACGACGATGACGACGATGACCTGGACGACGACGATGACGACGATGACCTGGACGACGACCTAGATGACGACGACGATGACGACGATGACCTGGACGACGACGATGACGACGATGACCTGGACGATGACGATGACGACGACGATGACGACGATGACCTGGACGATGACCTAGATGACGACGACGATGACGATGATGACCTGGACGATGACGATGACGACGATGACGACGATGACGACGACGACGATGACGACGATGACCTGGACGACGACCTAGATGACGATGACGATGACGACCTGGACGACGACCTAGATGACGATGACGACGATGACCTGGACGATGACGATGACGATGACGATGACGATGATGACCTGGACGATGACGATGACGATGACGACGATGACCTGGACGACGACGATGACGACGATGACCTGGACGATGACGATGACGACGATGACCTGGACGATGACGATGACGATGACGATGACGACGATGACCTGGACGATGACGATGACGATGACGACGATGACCTGGACGATGACGACAAGAAACCCTGATTCGATCTTTGTCCAAGATCGGCTGGGTGTGGACGGCCCGGCTGTTGTACGCTCCTTGGCCGCCTGCACAGCGCGGCCAGCCCCGTCTTGGCGGCGGCCGGCGGCCGGCATACCCGCCTTCCTGCCATGAGCCGCCCAAGGCCGCCCGACTATGACCCTGTGGCATGGCCGTCCCTCTTCCTGCGTGCGTACGTGCTGGCGGGGCTTGTCGAGTCGTACACTGTGGCTACGGCAGGGGCGGGCCTGGATTTTGCCGCCGAGAGGGGAGTACAGAACCTTGGCCGCTGGCCGGCGCGGCGCCGCCGGCAGCCGGCGCGGCTCTGTCGGCGCGCTGCGCGCCCGCGCGCGCCCCGCCTTCGCGGCCTGCCGCGATTATCGCACAGGATATCCGATTTTAGCCGACCCCGCGGGTCAAGTACCACTCCGGCCACAGGGTGGCAAGAGGCACGAACCGGTCTCGCACAAGGAGCTGGACGATGCCATAGAAGCGATACGGCACATGCCGCGCCTACGCATATTTGCGGTCAAGGCGGAGCTGGTGGAGCAGGAAAAGGAGCACAGGGACATCAGGCAGGAGGCACTCGTGGCGATATTCGGGGCCGACCAGCGCATTCTCCTGATATGGACGGGGTGGCTCAAGGAAGAGGGCATCGAGGGCCTCAGGATGCGCGGCGGCCAGGGGCGCAAGCCGTCCGTGCCCTGCGAGGGCACGGAAAAGGCGATCAAGAATAGGCGGCGGGCGGGACGCCTGGCGCCGCGCGAAAAAAAGACGCTCGCGGCCGGGGCCCGAATGAGCTAGACCACGCCCGTGCTCTTTGCAAGCTCGAGGGCCTTTCCCTTTGTCATTGCCGCCTCGCTCAGGATCGTGTACCTCTCGGGCCGCAGCGACTGCGCCACGGCCATTGCCTCGGCCAGGCTCCCGCCGGACAGCCCGATCTGGCGCGCCGTCGTCGGCGCGCCGCACATGCCAAGGGCCCGCCGGACGCCCCTCCAGTCCTGCCCCTGCAGCTTTGCCATCATTATGGCGCCGATGCCGCACTTTTCGCCGTGCAGGCCGGCGCGCGGCTCGATCCGGTCCAGCGCGTGCGATATCAGGTGCTCGGCGCCCGAGCACGGCCTGCTGCTGCCCGCTATGCACGAGGCGACGCCGGCGCTGATGAGCGCCTCTACGATGATCCTCGCGTCGGGCCCGTCGCGCGCGAACGACTCGGCGCTCTCCATTACGATGCGGGCGCTCATCAGGGCCAGGCTGGCGGCGTACCTGCCGTAGTACTCGCCCGTCCGGTCGCGGCCGATCTCCCAGTCGCGCACCGCGATGATGTTGGCGATCAGGTCGCCGCAGCCGCTCGCAAGGAGCCTTGCCGGCGCGCCCTCGATGACGTCGATGTCGACGTATATGCCGAGCGGCGCCGATGCTACGACCGAGTGCGGCCGCCCGCCGCCCCTGACCGAGACGAACGGGCTCGCTATGCCGTCGTGCGAGGCGGCCGTCGGGACGCTCACGAACGGCATGCCAAGCCCGAACGCGGCCATCTTTGCGGCGTCGACCGACCTGCCTCCCCCGACCCCGACGACGAGCGAGCCGCCGGCGTCCGCTATGCTCCTCCGCAGGCGCGCAATCGACCTGGCGCTGCCGCTGCCCGTCCGGTGCCACGCGCTCGCAATGCCGGCCTCGCCGAGCGACTCGCCGATGCGGCCGCCGACCTCCTTTTTCACGCGGGGCCCGCACACGACCGAGACGGAGGGCCGCTGCCGTCGCGCCCCCCTCCCCCCCCTGCCGCCTCCGCCGATCAGAGACCCTAGGAAGGGCCCCAGGCCGCCGAGGTTGCCGCGCCCGACCGCTATGAGGCGAGGGAGCTCCATCATGTGCGACGGCTCGGCGGCGCCAGGCGCGGCGCCAGGCGCGGCGCCAGGGGTGCCCTTCGCGCCCCGCGCCCCCCTCTTCGCGCCCCTGCCGGCCCCCTTGACGCCTGCCACGCCGCGAGGGGCCGGACAAGTTATTTAAAAGGGTGGCCGCTCGGCGGCCCATCTAGGTGGCAGTTTTTGGCCGGGACAAGGGTAGAGGAGAAGATACTGCACGGGACGACCACGGTCGGCATCAAGGCGGCCGACGGGGTCGTGCTGTGCGCCGACATGAGGGCGAGCGCCGGCTACTTTATCGCCAACAACAACACGATGAAGATCCAGCAGGTCGACGACCACGCGGGCCTCACGCTCGCCGGCGGCGTGGCCGACGCGCAGAACATCGTCGACATCCTGCGGTACCACGCCGGCCTGCACCGCATACAGAGGCGCCGCTCGATCCCCGTCAGGTCGCTCGCGCGCCTCACGTCGCTCATATTCCACCAGAACAGGGGCTACCCGTTCATAGCCGACATACTCATGGCCGGCTACGACGGGGACGGCCCCGCACTGTTCAACATCGACATGTTCGGCTCGGTCGAGGAAAAGTCGTACGTCACGACGGGCAGCGGCTCGCCCGTCGCGTACGGGGCCCTCGAGGAGGGCTACTCGGACGGCCTCGGCATCGACGATGCAAAGGCGCTCGCCATGCGCGCCGTCAAGGCCGCGATCCTAAGGAACAGCGGCACGGGCGACGGCATAAACACGGCCATAATAGACTCGGGCGGGTTCCGCCTGCTCGTCGGCGAGCGAAAAAAGGCCGTCATCCCCCTGTAGTGATCAGATGCAGCGCAGACACCAGCAGCAGCGGCCAAGGCAGCGGCAGCAGCAGCACCAGCAGAACCGAGGGCGGCCGCGCCGGGAGCCAAAGTCCAACCAGAGCATAATGGCCGTCATACTCAGGAACATATCAAAGGAGGCGGCCGTCACGAAGATCGAGTACGAGGGGCCGCGCATCGCGCTGTACACCAGCGCGCCGCGCCACCTCCTCGAGAACGGCGACCTCGTCGCCGCCCTCGTCAACACGATCAAGAAGAGGATTGTCGTGCGCACCGACCCGTCGGCGCGCAAGCCCGAGGACGAGGCGCGCAAGATACTCGCCGAGATGGCGCCGGCCGACGCCGGCGTGCAGAACACCGTATTCGACGAGGCCACGGGCGAGGTCTCGGTCGAGGCCAAGAGGCCGTGGCTGCTTCAGCGAAACTCGTCGGGGTTTGGGCACGCAGAGGCGGCCGAGCGGACCGGATGGATACCGCGGATACGCAAGGCCCCGACTAGCCAGTCGAGCACGATGCAGGCGATAAACTACGCGCTGCGAATATCGGCGGCCGAGCGGGCAAAGCAGCTGCGGCAGATCGGCGACGACATATTCCGGCCCCGCCTCGGGGGGCGCTCCGAGGTCTCGCTCACGACGCTCGGCGGGTTCGGGCAGGTCGGCCGCTCGTGCATGCTGCTCTCTACGCAGGAGAGCAAGGTGCTCATCGACTGCGGCGTCAACCCGGGCGCGTCCGGACCGTCCGAGACGTACCCCCGCCTGGACTGGGCCGGAATCACGCTCGACGAGCTGGACGCCGTCGTCATCGGGCACGCGCACCTGGACCACACGGGGTTTCTGCCCGTCCTGTGCAAGTACGGGTACAGGGGGCCCGTGTACTGCACCGAGCCGACCCTGCCGATGATGAACCTCATACAGCTCGACGCCATAAAGGTCGTCACGGCGCAGGGCAGGGCCCCCGTGTACGCCGAGCGCGACGTCCGGCAGATCATGAGGCAGGCGATCACGCTCCCGTACGGGACAGTCACGGACATCTCGCCGGACATCAAGCTGGTGTTCGCCAACGCCGGCCACATACTCGGGTCGGCCCTGTGCCACTTCCACATCGGCAGCGGCGACCACAACTTCGTCTACTCAGGCGACATAAAGTTCGGCAAGAGCATACTCTTCGAGGCGGCGGCGAGCAACTTTCCTCGCGCCGAGACGCTGCTCATCGAGAGCACGTACGGGGCAAAGGAGGACATACAGCCGTCCCGGCAGGAGGTCGAGTCGGCGTTCACGCGGGCCGTCAACGGGACGCTCAGGGGCGGCGGCAAGGTCCTCATACCGATACCGGCAGTCGGCAGGGCGCAGGAGATCATGATGGTCATAGACCACTACATGAAGTCCGGCGCGATGGTAGAGGCGCCCGTGTTCACCGAGGGGATGATCTCCGAGGCGTCGGCCATACACGAGGCGCACCCCGAGTACCTCGCAAGGTCGCTGCGCCAAAAGATACTAGAGACCGACGACAACCCGTTCGACTCGGAGTACTTTACAAACGTAGAGAGGTCCGACGGCAGGGAAGAGGCGCTGCGCGAGGGCTCGCCGTGCATCATACTCGCCACGTCGGGAATGCTCGAGGGGGGCCCCGTCCTGGAGTACTTTAGGAACATCGCCCCCGACGACAACAACAAGATGCTGTTCGTCTCGTACCAGGTGAACGGCACGCTCGGCCGGCGCGTACTCGACGGCGCCCGGCAGGTGTCCATGCTCGGGAGGGACGGCAAGGTCGAGGTCGTCACGATAAACTGCGGGATCGAAAAGCTCGACGGGTTCAGCGGCCACAGCGACTACAACCAGCTGCTAGAGTTCGTCAGGAGGCTGCGGCCAAAGCTTCGGCGCGTCCTCGTAAACCACGGCGAGAGGCGCAAGAGCGAGAACCTCGCCGGCGCCATACGGCGCATGTACAAGCTGCCGGCGCAGTACCCACAGGTGCAGGAGTCGGTGCGGCTGTTCTGAGAGGGCCGCGAGCAGGACGAGCTACTTCAGCCCGTACTCGGGCTTCCAGATCTTTACGCTGGAGGGCGAGACGATGATGCGCTCCTCGCCGAGGCGCGCAATGTCGGCGTCGTGGGTCTTGGCGAGCTCGTACAGGTCCTCGACGACCTTGCGCAGCGCGTCGACGTCCTTCTGGGCTAGCGGCGTGACCCTGAGGATCAGCAGCATGCCGCGCTTTATGTCCTCCTTGATGGCGTGGACGTCGCTCGGGTCGCGCACGGTCATGGCCTTGAGGTACGTGACGGTCTCGTGCTTTTGCATGCGCCCCGTGTGCGATCGGGTTACTCTAAAACCATTCTATTTGAGCGGCCGGATTCCACGCCTAGGCGAGCCTGTAGAGGCCGAATGCCTCGTCATCGGCCGCCGCGGCGACGACCTCTGTTTCCACTGTAAGCGACTCGCCGTCCCCCCCGGCCCCGTCGCGCACCGCCACGGCGCAGTCCTGGCCTGCCGGCGCGTCCGAGTACCTGACGGTCACGGCGGCGGCGAGCTCGACGTGCCTGGATGCGGGGCCGGTCCCAGAGTCCTCGGCGGCCCCGCGCACGCGCAGCATCGAGGTGGGGCCCATGTGGCCCTTCGCCTCGAGCAGGGTGTCGCCGGGCAGGGCGAGCGACCGTATCACCGCGTTCTCGTCGCGGTTGCGGCCGACGACGAGCTTTGTCGAGTCGTCGAGCCTAAAGTGCCGCCCGACCTTTAGCAGGTCGATGTCGTTGATGGTCGGATCCTCGACGTGCGCGAACAGGTCCTTTGCGCGCCTCCCGAACGCGGGGTCGGTCAGCAGGCACCCGCCGCCGGCGTTTGGGGGATCTACAATGCCGTACTCGGACGCCATCGCAAGCTGCTTTCTGCGGCTGCGGCCGCGTATAGTGCCGAGGTCCTCGCGGCGTATCAGCCCGTCCCGCTCGGGGCCCGTCTTTGGGAGCAGGGCCGCCGAGAGGGGGCGGACGATCTTGCCGTCCAGGCCCGACTCGCGCTCGATCGTGCGCAACGCCGGCCCGTGCTGGCTCATCGGGCGCTGCCCGAGCACCTCGCCGGATATGATGAACTCGGCGCCGATCTCGTCCATGCGCTTCTTTGCCGCCTCGAACATCATCGCGCGGCAGTCGATGCACGGGTTCATGCCGGCCCCGAAGCCGTGCTTTGGGCTCTTTAGCATCTCGATGTACTCGTCGCCCAGGTAGACGGTCTTGAGGTCGACTCCGAGCTCTTCGGCGCGGCCGCGTATCTCAAAGCCGCACCCCCTCCCGCAGTCAAAGTCGCAGAACGGGGTCTTGATGGCGACGGCCGAGACGTCGAACCCCTGCCTCTGCATCATGCGGACGGCGAGCTGGCTGTCCAGGCCGCCGGAGAGGAGCGCGACGACCTTTTTCTTGCCCGGCTCGCCGGCGCCGTCTCCTGCGCTCGCCGCGCCAGCTTCCGCCCCGCCGTCCATGGGGGCGCCGCGGCAGTGCGATATACAAACCCTACGGGCGCGGCGCGCAGCGCCCCTCCGCGTCCTCTCCCCGCAGCCGGCTGGGGCGGCGCCCTAGAGCAGCCTGGCCTCGCCCCAGTGATGCCCGCAGTCGTGGCAGGTCTGGGCGGGGTTTTCGGGGCCAACGCAGCAGCCGCCAAGAACCATGCGCCCCTCTTCAAGCTCCTTCTCCAGCTCCTTGTCCATCAAGACGTACCCGTAGATGATCGAGGCGACGTTCCTGCCCTTGCAGCGTGGGCACGTCTTGCGCAGCCTGGCCATGCGCATGCGCGCGAGCCGCAATATTTAAGGATGTTCTATATAGAATCGCGTTCTTGGCATCTAGATCTAGGCACGCGGGCGGCGGCCGCTGCACTCAATCCGCATTTGGGCCCGCAGCTGGCTTGGAACGTGTCCGCGCCGTGGGCGGACATATTAAGACCCTGTCGCGCGGCGGATGCGTGGATATACCCCGCGCCGCAATCTGCGCGGCGGCCATGGCGGCGGCAATATCGTCAGTCTCGGCCTATGGCGAGGCCCATGCCCAGGCCGAGCTGGTGCCGCCGTGGGTCAAGCAGGTGTTTGCATACTATGTAGACGGCCAGATAGCCGAGTCCGAGCTGCTAGACACCGTTGGCTACCTCATAGAGAAGGGCGTCATCAAAGTCGACTGCGCGTGTGATGCGGGCCAGGTCGCCATGTCGATCACCGGCATAGAGGAGAGAAAGGCGACAATCAAGACATGGCTGGCCGTCCTTGACAGCGGCGCCGCAAACATGGAGGACTACGCCACGATAGCCGAAGACGACAGCGAGTATATCGAGGAGGTAGTCGACGAGAACGCCGAGATGCTCAAGGAGATCGAAAGGGCGGCCGCCTACGCGGCGGAGTCTGCGAAGGCGGCGGAAGCGGCGGCCGAGCTCGGACTCCCCGCCGAGGCGGCGGAAGAGGCCGAGTGGGTCGAGTACTATGCGGAGTATGCCGAGCTCGGCTCCGCCGTGTTCATCGACTTTGCCTACACGCTGGATAGCGACATAGAAAGGATGGCGTGGCAGATCGGCATTCAGAAGGCATCCCTTGGGCGCATGGCAGAGAACCTGGAGATTCTCAGGCCGCACGAGGCCGCCTACGGGGTCGAATTCATAGAGGATTTCGAGGCGCAGATCAAGCGCATAGACGATGCCGTCGAGCGCATAGAGATCGGCATCAAGCGCATGGAGGTGAGCGCTGAGCGGGCCGCGGAGCAGGCCGAGCGGGCGGAGCAGGCCGAGCGCGCCGTCGCGCTGGCAACCGAGCGCGCCGAGCGCGCCGTCGCGCTGGCCATAGCGGAGTACGGGTAGTGATGCCGGCCATGATCCGCAACAGCTTTCGCGCGGGCGCTGCCTGGGCGGTGGGCTTGAGATTCTGCGTAGTGATGCCGGCCATGATCCGCAACAGCTTTCGCAGGGGGAGCTGCAAATGCGTGTCCGGCGAACCTGGGTCGTCACCGAGCGGGCGGCCAACGCGGCACGCGGGAGGGGTGGCTCCTTGAGGCGGGGCGGCGGCGGCGCCTCCGCGGAGGCCCGAACGGATGCTCCGCCTGCAGCGAGCCGCACTCCGAGGGCGGCAGGGGTGCAAATGGCCGCCCGCCGCGACATTCTGGCCAAGCGCGCTAGGGCCCTGGGCTTTGACATGGTGGTCACTACCGAGCCGGAAAACCTGTTCTATTTGACGGGGTTCTGGGGCGAGGCGTACGGCGTCATGGACGCGCGAGGCCGCGGGGGCCGCGGCGGGGGCCGTCGCGCGACGATCATCGCGCCCGCGCTGGAGGCCGGCAGGGCCGCATCCGAGGCCGCCGGCGCCGATATAGTCCCGGCGGACCGCGGCTCCGAGCTGGTAAAGTCGCTGGCCGGGATGGTAAAGGGGACAAGGGCGTGCGCCGACTGCCAGAGCTATCCGCTGATGATGTCGCTCAAGAAGGCCGCCCCGACCCTGCGCCACTCGTCCGAGCCGTTCACCCGTTCTCGCACGGTCAAGGACGCCGGCGAGATATCGACCATCAGAAAGGCCTCGAGGATAATCGACGGCATGTTCGAGCTGTGCGCATCCGAGATCAAGGCGGGCATGAGGGAGACCGAGCTCCAGGCCGTCCTGATGGCGCACGCGACCGAGCGCAGCATGTTCGACACGGGGTACCGCTCGACGCTGAACCCGCTGATCGTCGCCGGCGGCCCCAACGGGGCCCTGCCGCACGCGCAGGTCACGGGGCGCCGGTTCGCCGACGGAGACCTAATCGTCGTGGATCTGACGCTGCGCCACAGGGGATACGTTACGGACGCGACGCGAACGTTCGGGCTTGGCCGCGTGCCGCAGCGCGCAAGGGACGCGTACGAGGCCGTAAGGGCGTCGCAGGAGATGGGCCTGCGGGTAGCCAGGGAGGGCGCGACGTGCGCCAACGTCGATGCGGCGTGCAGGGACAGCCTCCGCGGGGACGGCTGGGCCGAGTACTTTGTCCACTCGACGGGGCACGGCGTCGGGCTCGACGTGCACGAGGCGCCGGCCGTGTCGGCAGGCTCCAAGGCCGTGCTGGAAAAAAACATGGTCGTCACCGTCGAGCCGGGCGTGTACGTGCCCGGCAGGTTCGGCGTGCGCATCGAGGATACCGTCGCGGTGCGCGGCGGGGGAACGGCGCCGGCCGTGCTGCACCGCTTTGGAAAGGACCTGATCGTGCTCTAGGGCCCCGAACGGCGGCGCTGGCAAAGACTGGCGGCCGCGGGGGCATCCAAGGATGCCACTAATATGGGCCAGCCCTGCGCGCGGCGGCATGGGGCGGCAGCCAAGGCTCGCCGACGGGTCGTTCCTGCCCGGGCTGACGCTCGGCGGGATCAAGAGGATGCGCGATGCGGAGGGGAGCAAGAGGAATGCCATGAAGATGCAGGTCGCATACCTCTACAAGTCCGGCAGGACGGTCAGGGAGGCCGCCGATGCCGCCGGCACAGGGTACGTGAACGCCTGGCGCTGGATAGGAGAGATGTACGAGAGGGGGCCCGATGCGCTGTCGCACCGCAGGCCCCCGGGCGCGGCCAGGTGGCTTACGCGCGACGAGTACATCCAGATGGCCATAGACGTGTACAGGGGGCCGCGCGCCTGCGGGTACGAGACCGACGCATGGTCGTACGCCCTCATCCACAAGCATGTCTGCAAAAAGTACAGGGTCGATATTGGCTACAGTACCCTCGTCCACAACCTGCACGAGCTGCGCATCGTGATCAAGCCGACGCAGGCTGCCCGTCACGGCAGGGCGCCCGCGGGGAAGCGCGCCGGACTTCGGAGGGAGGCTGGAGGAGCGATCCTCGTGTGCACGGGTAGCGGCGGCGGACGCCCGCCCGCGGGCGGGGCCGGGGCCAAAAGAAGGGGGGCGCCCGACCCCGAGATTCGCAGCAGGCTTCCGCGCCGGCTTGCCAGCTCGGGCCTTCCCGCCGAGTACCTGGCGGACCCCCCGGAGATCCTGCTGAAGCGGTGACTGGGGCGCACCGGGATCTGCCGCGGCGCGGCCGCATCGCTAGGCGGGGGCGTCGCAGCAGCTCGCCTCTGCATCCCCCTGCTACCTCTCTAGTGCGGCCAGCAGGGTGTACAGGTGGCCCCTAGAGTAATCCACGCCCGTCCTCTTCTTGATTTCCTTGCCGAATTCCTCGGCCGACAGCCTCTTTGCGCCCTTGGCATTCCCGGCGCCCGGCGCCTGCGCATTGCGCGCAAGGAGCGCATCCCTTGCCTCTGCAAGCACTTCTGCGCCGACCCTTGCCTCCCGCCCGCGGTTTCCCTCGCTGCTCCGGAGCGCATCGACGCCGCCACTTTCGTAGGCGGCGCACCACTCGTAGAGGGTCTTTTTGGTGACGTGAAACAGCCACGCAATCCTCCTCATTCCGAGCCGCTCGTACTTGGGCAGCGTTCGGTCTGCCCTGACAACGCTCACGGCCCGCACCTTGACATCGAACATGTCGCCGCGCTCGTCCAGGGCGCCCTGGAGCTTGGCCCCGGGCCTGTACGTCTTGATCAGCGCGTCGATGACGGCCGCGTGCGCGGGGCCGCCGTCCTTGACGGGCGAGGCCAACGCCCCCTAGTCAAACCCTGCCGGTATAACCCTTGCGGCGGACAAAGGCCGGCGCGGGGTCGGGGCAATCCGGCTTGCGTTTTCCTCCTGTAGGCGCGCCCCTTCCCGCCGCCCGCCCTCCGCCGGGAACCGGCGGGGGCGGGGCGCCGGACGCCGGGGATCGGCCCAAGAGGCCGGCGGCATACGTTGATAGGCGCCCCCCGCTCCCCCAAGCCGATGGACAGGGAAGAGTACGACCGGCAGGAGGACGAGGAGCCGTTTGATGCGGTGCGCAGGATGGCGGTTCCGCCCCCCGCCGGCGCCGAACTGGACCGCCTGATCCTGGAGACCAAGGTGCAGGCGCTGGCGCGCGTTGCAAAGGAATACGCAAGCAATCTTGGCGGCGGTCATGGCGAGTTCCTGAGAGCCGTAAAGTGCGACGTTCCGGATATGCCGTCTCGTACTGCAAGCATCGGTATGGCGGCAGCGTAAGCTCGCTCCTGAAGTGGCACTCTGCCTGGCCCTCCACGTTGCGGAGCGGGGGGAGTGGCTCGGCAGGGCCATACAGCTCATGCTCGAGAGCGCCGACAGCGCCGGCGACGAGCGCAGGGCGTCGTCGTACCTCGTGATTGCGCACAACCTGAACCGGTGGCACGGCTGCCGGATGGACGATGCGGTAGCCGGCTCCGCCATGTGGCTTGCAAGAGGGCGCAAGGACAGCCGGTTTGCCCACATCTATGCACGCGTTGCAGCATGCGCCGAAAAAAACCCCAAGACGAGGGACGAGCTGCGGGATGCGATGATCCGCCGCGCGGCCCGCTCCGATCTCCCTGACGCGCGGCGTTTTCTCGAGGCGGCAATTCAGGCGGCCGCGGACAGGGGACCTGCCAGGCTTGCATACATGTACACATGAAAAACCCCGGGGCGGGGGCGGGGCTGTGGACCGACCCCTTCAACCGCGTGGGCATTGTTCCCTTTTGCATGAATGGGGCGAATCGAGCTGCTGTGTAGCTGGGCATTGTTCCCTGATAGGTGCTTGCAGCCTCCGGTCCAACACCGCCCACCAGGGCATCATCCGCAAGGAGGTGAATTGAAGGATGGTATATATTGGAATCGACATATCAAAGCGTAAGTGTGACGTGTGTACAGTCGACGCAAAGGGCAAGGTGCTCGAGAGGGGCCAGTACTCCAACACGCCGGAAGGCGCCAAGAAGTTCGCGGCCTCGCTCAAGCGCAAGTATGGACGTCGGCGCCCCGTCGCCGCGTGCGAGACGACCGCCAACATGTGGCAGGTCTCGTACGCCGCGTTCGAGGATGCTGGCATCGACATAAAGCTTGCCGACACGTACAAGATGGTGCTCATATCGCGGACCGCGAAGAAGACCGACAAGGTCGACGCCGAAAAGATAGCGCAGGTGCTGCGCATGGGGATGCTCCCCGAGTGCCACGTGCCCGATGCGGGCACAAGGGCACAGCGCCAGCTCATCCGGCGAAGGGTTTCGCTGGGCCAGGACAGGACACGCGCGACCAACCGGCTGCGCGCGCTCCTCGACATGCACGGCAGAACGGTCGACGCCTCGCGCCTGTACCTGAAGAAGGCCATGGCGCAGCTGAGCGGCATGATACTCGGCAACGGCGAGGACAGCGTGGACACGGCCGTGCTGCGGTCGCATGTGAAGCAGATCGCCTCGCTCAACGACGGCATCGAGGATGTGGAGCGAAGGATCGACGTAGAGGCGGCGGCCGACGAGGACGCCGAGCTGCTCATGAGCATCACTGGATTCGACGCATACTCTGCCATAGCTCTATCGGCGGAGATCGACGACATTTCCCGCTTCGAGACTCCCAAGCAGTTCATCTCGTGGGCCGGCCTGTGCCCGATAGTTCGGCAGTCCGGCGACGAGGTGCACCACGGCGGGGTCAAGAAGATCGGCAGGAACCGCACCGTAAACTGGCTCCTCACCGAGGCGGCCAACACCGCGGTGCAGCACGATCCCCGCATGAAGGACGTGTACAAGAAAGCGAGGGCGAGGCATGCCGACAAGCATGCCCCCGCCATAGTCGTCGTCGCCAACAAGATGGCGACTATCGCGTTCTATGTGCTAGTGAGCCGCAAGCCGTACACGCACAGCAACACGCCGAGGTACGATCGCAAGCTCAAGAGGTTGCGCAGTCGAGCCAAGAAGAACGACGATGCGTAGTGGAGGAGGATGTTTGCCGCCGCCGCTAACGCGGCGGCGTGACCCTCCGCGAAGCCGTTGGAAGCGCAGGGTGGGGGAGCCTGCGTACGCGGGCGCGCTAGACATATAGCAACCCACGCCTGCGGCGCGGCTGGACCGGATGTCTTCTCCCAACTTCGCCCCGCCCCCGCCCCGGTTTTTTCATAGGTGCGGCTGTGCGAGCGGCGCGCCGACGGCGAGCGGCGCGCGCCGCAGAGGGCGCACGGCTACAACGAGGCGCTGCGCCACGCCGACGGGCGCGGGGACCGCGAGAGGCTGGCCGGCAAGGTGGTAGAGGCCGCGCGGCTGGCCGAGTTTGCCGATTACGCGGATGCCTGCGAGGAGCCTGCGCTGGAAATACCGGGCCAAACCGGCCCCGAGCGGGCCAGGGGCCTTGCCGCCGCGCTGTCCTGCATTGTGCTGCCCGCTCGGATGATCCGGCGGGACGGCGGCGGGGATGCCGCCGGCGCCGGCGGCCGCGCCGAAGTGGCCGGGCGCTGGGCCCATTCTCTGGCCGCGTACGTCTCCGCAGTCGCGCGCGCCTGCGAGGACGGCGGGCGGATCTCGGCGGACGACCACGTGAGCTGCATAATGTCCTCCGGGCTTGGCATCGGCCGTGCAGAGGAGGCCCTGATCAGGGCGGGGATTGAGAGGCACTACGACGGGGACTATGCGTCTTCGATCCACATACTGATGCCGCAGGTAGAGTCGACGCTCAGGGCAGTGCTCGGGCAAAAGGGCGCCGATGCTGCCGGCGGGGACGGGCCGCCTGCTCGGACTGGCGCGCTACGCTCCATGATCGAGGGGGGCGAGGGCATCCTGGGGGGCGACCTTGCCGCGTTTCTCCATGTGTGGCTTGCGGGTGCGGACTCTGCCAACCTGCGCGACAGGGTCTGCCACTGCCTGTACGGGGACGGCGGGGAGGCAGGGGAGGAATGCGCGCTGCCGCGCGAACTCAACCACGGCAACTCCCTGGCCCTGATACTTGCCATCGAGCTGCTCTCTGGCGCATGCTCGAAAGACCGTCCCGCCCGACGGGGGCCGGCGACGCGGTGAGCCGGCGCCCTCGGAGCGCCTGACAAGCGGCGCCCTGCCTCAGTCCCTGTCCCGCTTGAGGGTCCTCTTGGCGGCCTTTGAGAACTCGGCCAGGATGTCGTCGAGCTCCTTTAGCGACTCGATGGTGCACCCGTCGGCGCGGTCGGCCAGTATCTTCATGTCGATCTCGACCGATCTTATGTGCTCCGACAGCACGTTCCTTACGTCGTCGGGCCTCCTCAGGTATTTTGCCGCCGGCAGGTACGTCGTGTCGAACCTGTGGCTTATGACGCGTATGTGGCCGTCCTTTGAGAGGCTGCGTATGGCGCCGGTGACGGCGGCCTTGGTGGGCCGCTTGCCCTGCACGGTGATCTTGCCAAAGGGGTCGCGCCTCGAGCCGCCCTTTTTCACGCCGCCCTCGCTCTTGATCAGCGCGAACACGGCCTTTTCGAGATCGTTCAACGCGGGCCGGACGCCGCCGACCCCTATGAAC
This sequence comes from Cenarchaeum sp., assembly GCA_965242695.1. Classification (GTDB taxonomy): domain Archaea; phylum Thermoproteota; class Nitrososphaeria; order Nitrososphaerales; family Nitrosopumilaceae; genus Cenarchaeum. Next base: position 867,788 of record CBDESU010000002.1, read on the forward strand.
CGTTGCGCCGCCCCGGCCGCGGCGCGGCGGTCTCCGATGCAAGCACGGCGGGCAGGTCTTATATGCCAAGAAGGGGCCACGCCGGTAATGACAGCGAGTGGCGTCAGAATGCCCTCGCGGCTTTTTTGCAGGCCATGAACCTCGCGGCATTTGCCCTCGCGGCGACCCTCCCCGCGCTGGTCCTGATCCCGCTCAACTTCGACTCCATCCACGGGTACTATGCGTACAGCATACCGGTTGCGGGCGCCACCGTAGACATATACAGCATCGTCTACGATACGGTGGACGACGACGGGTACTACATAGAACCGCAGTACCATTTCAACCGCACGCGTGTGACCGAGCACGTGGGAACCATCATGGGCCTCCCCTTTATGATCGCAAGCGTAGAGCCCGTGGGCAACGGGACGATCAGGGTGGATTTTGCAGACAAGAACTACACGATATACAGCCACGACGGATCAACGTACAGGGTGGCGCCCCCGTTCTCGCACAGCGAGGTGATCGGGGTCAACCAGACCTTTGTCGCGCTGTGCTCAAACTACAGGTCTGAACGGTACAACGACCACAGCTCGACGGGGCTCGTGATCTACCAGTACAGGGGGATCGAAACGCACACGATCACAGAGGTGGAGCAGTTCGTGCCCGCCACGGAATACGGCAAGGACGGCGCGACAACCATGCGGCTACGTGGTGACAGCGCGCACGCAGTACGCACCATAGAGCTGTCGTCGCCCAAGGAAGTGCAGGTATACAAGTTTTTGTCAATGTCTTCGTACACGGACGGCAAGATGCGATGCGACTATCCGCAGGTGATCGAGCACACGGTCGACTCGATGCGTGTTGACACTGCCAACCTCAGGGCCGCCCTGCAGGAATGGACAGAGAAGAGATCCGCCTATTTTGGGTGGAAGGATCCTGCTAGATCCAAGGCCTTTTACGATGTGCTGTACGAGTGGTTCAGGTAACGGATGCCGGCGCCCGCGGCGCGGCCGCCCCGCCGCGGCCGCGAGGTGCAACGGCAGCCAGCGCGAGCACCTCCCACGGAAACGTGATGCGCCCGCTCCTTGCCGTGTAGGGGGCGGTGTTGGACCTGACATCGTCCCAGAACTTTTTGCGGTCCGCCCTCGGCAGGGCCATCAGCCTCTTGCGCTGCGCGGCCGCGACGTACCTGAGGTGGCCCCTCTTGTAGTCCTCGAACGTGCCGGGGCTGTGGCGGAACAGCATCGTCTCCTCCCGAACGACCTCGAATCCGGCCCGCTCGGCCTCGGCCCGCAGGGCCCCCATTGTGCCGAACCTGCCCAGGTCGGGCGCCCCGGGCGGGTCGAACCCGGGAATGCGGCGGCGCGCCGCCTCTAGTATGCTCGTGAAGAACGGCGCGTTGTCGCCGTGTACCGCCACCGCGAGCGTGCCGCCCTCCCTGAGCATGCGGCGGGCGCTGCGCAGGGCCGCAACCGAGTCGGGAAAGTAGAACAGCGCGTACTGGCATATGGCCGCATCGAATGTACGGGCGAACCGGACCGTCTCGGCGTCGGCAAGGCAAAAGTGGGCGTTCGGCAGGCCTGCGAAACGGCGCGCGATGCGCAAAGCAGACGCCGACATGTCGAACCCGACGACGCTGCCTGTCCGCCCGGCCGCCCTGGCGGCCCTCCGGGTTACGGCGCCGGTCCCGCAGGCCATGTCTAGTACATGGTCGCCCCTCTTGATCCCAGCCATTTTGACGAGGCGGGCGGTCGCCGCGAACGGGCCCGCGCCCACTCCTGCCCACCTCTTGTGGTAGCGGGGGGCCACCTCGTCCCATGCGGCGGCCGTGCGCAGCTTGTAGTCCGTGCCGCTCATTGCCTTTGTTACGGCCGCCAAGCGCGGAGCGGCTCCTCCCGCGTGCTTTATCCGTGCCGCCCCTTCGCGCTCCCTTTCCAGCGCCGTTCCCCGCCCGCCTCTTCTAGGCGCGCCTCGATCTCGGCGCGTATGGCCGCCGCAATCTCGGCCTTGGGCACCCATCCCGTCCGCCTTGGCCTCCTTCCGGCAGCCAGGATCGCCACGCTGCTGCGGCCCGGGTCCCTCGCATGCCTCTTCGTTCCGACCAGGTTGGCGACCATCATGTCGGCGCCAGCCTTTCGCATCCTGGCAAGCGCCCTCCGCTCCAGCTCTTCCTGCGCGACGCCGGCCTCGGCCTTGAACCCGACGAGGAGCGCGCCGGGCTGAGCTGCCCTGACGGAGTCGATGATCTTCGGGGCCCTGACGAGGCGTATCGTCAGGCTTTTCGCCGAGCTCTTGATCTTTGAGGCTCGAGGCGACCGGACGGTATAGTCCGCCGCCGCCGCGGCCATTACCACTATGTCGAATTTCTTTTTGCGCATCTCTCTGCGGACGGCCGCGTCCATCTCTAGCACGGTCGTAACGGGGATTATCCTTGCGCCGGCAGGCGGCCGCTCCCTTCCGGGGCCGTACACTACGGTGACGTCGCAGCCGGCGGACACGAGCTCGCGCGCGAGCAGCATTCCGGTCGTGCCGGTGCTTGCGCTCGTGATCGACCGGACGGGGTCGAGCGGCTCGGACGTCGGGCCTGCCGTCAAGAGGGCGCGCCTGCCGCGCAGCGCACCGGATCCGCCGAGCCGCCCGGCGACAGCGCGCAGCATCTCCTCGGGCTCGGCCGCCCGAGCCTTGCCCTCCTCGAACGCGGGCGCGACGAACTCGACCCCCCTTTTTTCCAGGAACGCGACGTTTCGGCCTACGGCCGCGTTGCGGTACATCGACTCGTGCATGGCGGGCCCCACCACGATGGGGATGCCGGCGCCGAGCCCGACGGTCAGTACGGTGGGGACGGGCGCATCGTCGATGCCGTTTGCGAGCTTGCCGATTGTATTGGCCGTGGCGGGGTACGCGACTATCATGTCCGACCCGCCGCGGTCGGCAAGGCGTATGTGCTCGAGCTCGCCCGTGAGTTTTGTGACGGCGGCCCTGCCGGTGGCCCACCTAAAGTAGTCGGGCCGCACCAGCCTCGTGGCCGCCGCGCTTGCCACGCATGTGACGTCGGCGCCGTGCCGCATGAGCAGCCTTGCAAGCTCGATGGCCTTGTACGCAGCCACGCTGCCCGCAACGCACAGGACGATTTTCCTGCCGGACAGCTCGGTCCCGCGCGACTCCACAATGTCGAGGGACGGGTGGGGATCCTTGCCGCCCCCGCCCGCGCCGCCGCCTGCCCCCGCCCGCGCCGCCCTCTTTTTTCCGCTCGGGGCGGGGCGCCGGCTAGTCCCGCGGGCCGACCCGCCGCCGTGCCCCCCGGCCTTTGCCACCGCCATCCCTCCAGCCTATTCCCGCGCGAGGGCCGCCCCGCCCCCCTTTGCGGCCACCAGCCTCCCCGCCTCGCCCCCGTCCATACCGAACGAGTGCCCCTCGGCCGGAAACGACCCGCCCTTTACCTCGGCCGCGTAGGCCGCGACGGCGCCAGAGACGGACGGCGCCAGGTCGGCGTACCTCTTTGCAAACCTCGGGCTGATCCTGTCGTAGATGCCGAGCAGGTCGTGGACGACGAGGACCTGCCCGTCGCATCCGGCGCCCGAGCCTATCCCTATCGTCGGCACGCCGACCGCGTCCGTGACCGCGCCGGCCGCCTCGCGGGCGACCATCTCTAGTACGATGGAGAACGCGCCGGCCTCTTCCAGGCTGCGCGCGTCGTCCGCCAGGGATCCGGCCGCCTCGGCCGTGCGCCCCTGCACCCGGTACCCCCCTGACAGCGAGCTCGTCTGCGGCTGCAGGCCGATGTGGCCCATTGCGGGGATGCCGGCATTTACAATGGCGCGCAGCACGGGGGCCATGGCCCGCCCGCCCTCGATCTTTACGGCGTCGGCGCCGGCCCTGACGAGCCTGCCGGCGTTGCGGACGGCCGTCTCGGGCCCCGGCTGGTACGACATGAACGGCATGTCGGCTACGACAAGGGCGCTCCTCCTTGCGCGCGCCACCGCCGACGTGAACATGCACATCTGTCCCACCGTAATGCCGGTCGTGCCGTCCTGGCCGAGGACGACCATGGCCGCGCTGTCGCCGACTAGCAGGACGTCGATGCCCTTTTCTCCGTCCTTCTTTTCCGCATCGCACAGCGACGCGAGGGCGTAGTCGTATGCGGTGACGGCGGCGATCCTCTCCGTACCCTTCATGGCCCGGATGTCGCCGGCGGTCTTGTGCACTACGGCCGCACCCCCGCATCCCTTTCGGGCCCGCCCTTGTACTCGCCCCCGAGCACGTCGCGCATGCGCCGCATGCTGCCGGCCAGGCACCGCGCGCCGTCAAACTCGGCGAGCGTCCTGCCGAGGGCGGCCGCCGGCAGGCGCGACATCCGCCTGCACTCGGCGGCGAGCAGGGGGGCGGCCCTTGTCAGGTTGTCGACTATGGCGATGTCGGCCGCCCGCGCCGTACGCGAGAGCGGGTTGAGGTCGACGGCTATGACGGTCTTGCCGGCGGCCCGGAGCGCCTCGGTCCTGTCGCCGTCCTCTAGGGCGACCAGGACCGTATCGGCGCGCCAGATGCCGTCCCTGTCGACGATCCGCCGCGCCGAGTCCAGGCCGTGCAGGCGGACCGCAGCACCGGGGTCGGTCCCGAGCACGCGCGCGGCCCCCGCGCGCTCGAGCTCGGCTGCCACCCGCGCCCTGCGCTCGAACGCGCCGTAGAACAGGTTGACCTCTAGGGCGGCGCCTGCCGCCCCTGCAAGCTCGACGGCCGCGCCGGCGCACAGGGCCGCCGCGTTGCCGTTGACGGACACGACGGGCCTCTTGGCGAGGAGCAGGGCCGCGGCGGCGGCGCTCGACGCCTCGCGGGCCCACGGCCCCGTCTCCTCGCCGATCAGATAGTCGAACGCCTCGCCCCTGCCGTGGGCCATCAGCCCCTCCTCGGCGACGACGCCGCCGGCGAGCCCGGCCACGAGCCTCTCGCGGATTACAAGCGACTCGTACCTCGGGTGCGTGCGCGGAATGCGGGCCGCCGGCGGGGCCATCTCGGCGGATGCGCCGCGCGCCTCGGCGGCCATGTCACTCCTCGACCCTGGCCGGCCCGCCTATCCTGGACCCGATTACGATTCCGCCGTACCTGGAAAGTATCCGCGCCGCCTCTTTTTCCTCCCTCGACCCAGCCGCGGCCAGCGCAAATACGGTCTCGCCGAACAGCGCAACGCCGCACCGCACGCGCGCGGCCCTCAGGCCGGCCGCGGCCCCGGCCATCCTGCGCGTGACGACGCCGATGTGCCGCGCAAACTCCATCGACATGTCCTGGAACATCTCCAGGTCGCCGCCCGGGCCGGCGAGCCTCTCGACCATCGTGCCGCCGAGCCCGTTGATCCGCGGCAGGCGCTCCGCAATGAACCGCCTTGTCGACACGGGCGAAAAGCATCCGATGACGGCCGCCGTGCCGGCGCAGTCCGGGTCGCCGCCGGCCCGGGCCACCCTGCCGATGCCCGGCGCGCCGGCCCCGACCCTCACCTCGAACCCGCCGTGGTACGCGGCGAGCACGTCGCCGAGCCCCGTCCTGCACGAGACCTCGGCCCTGTGGGCTATCCGGCCGGCCTCCTCCCTTGGCAGGCCGCAGCCGAGCGCCTCGTTGAGCGCGAGCGCAAGCGACAGGGCCGCCGCGCTGCTGCACCCGAGGCCGTACCCGACGGGAACGCCGATCTCGTGGCGAATGTCCGCCGAGATGCCCTCGCCCCCGCACGCGGCCCGCTCAAACTCTGCCACGACGGCCCTCGACACGTCGGTGTTGCCGGGCGCGTGGCCCGCGGTCGACACGGCCAGGCGGCCGTTCCGCCCCCTGCCGAGCCGCGCGCCGGACACGCGCGTCCGAACCCCGTGCACGATGCTGAACCCGGCGCCGAGCGAGCCCGTACGGTCGATCTCCTGCCCGCCTCCGGCCTCGGCCTTGAAGAAGCCGGTCACATGGGCGGGGCAGAACGCAGCGCCGGCCCCCCGTTGCGCCATCGCCCGTTTAAACGGGCGGTAAGATATAAGAATACGGATTAAACAGCTTATACCGGTATAAATGGCCAGGTACGTGCGGCGCCTGCAGCGCATCGGCAGCAGCACCATGGTGTCGCTGCCAAAGGCGTGGGTCGATGCGAACGGGCTTGCCAAGAACGACGAGGTCGAGGTGCAGACGGCGCGCAGCTCGGTGACGGTGGTGCCCGGCGCGGGCAGGCGGCCTGCGAGGGAGATCGACATAACGTACCCGCTGCCGCCGGACGAGAACGTGGCGGCCGACCTGACCGGCGCGTACCTGCTCGGGTACGACACGATACGCATCAGGGGCGAGGGGCCGATCCCGGCGGGCGAGCGCGAAAAGATCCGCGCGTCCCTGCGCAGGCTCGCCGGCATGGAGATCGTGGAGGAGGACTCGGCAGAGGTCGCCGTCCAGTTCATGCTCGATGCGGCCGCGGTGAACCCGCAAAAGATACTCCGGCAGATGGGGCGCATAGTGCAGGGCATGTACGCGGACACGCTCGCCGGGATGGCCGCCGGGGCAAAGCGCAGGTCTGACCTGCGCGCGATGGCCGACCGCGACGACGAGGTCGACCGGCAGTACTTTCTGCTCGTGAGGCTCATACGCAGCGCCGTGGCGGGGGGGAGGCCGGTCGGCGCGTTCGACCTAGAGGTGATAGACATACTCGACTACAGGGTGGCCGCAAACCTGCTGGAGGGGGCGGGCGACGCCGTGGTGGAGCTTGCGGCGGCGGTCCACGCGTCGGCGATCCCGCCGCCGGGGCTCAGGGAGCTGCACTCGGCCGCCTCGGGTCTCGAGGATGCGGGGCGGGGGGCCGTCGAGGCGTTCGTCGCAAACGACCGCCAGCGCGCCGTCGAGGCGATAGTGCGGCACAGGGAGTTTGCCGAAGGCGTGCGCGGGATAAAGGAGAGCCTGGAGGGCGGATCGGCCGACGTGCCGGCCGGATACCTGGATATCGTGTTTGCGCTCGAGCGCGCGGGCCGGGCCTGGGCCGACATTGCCGACCTCGTAAAGCCGGTGTACTCGTAGCGGCGGCCGCTGGCGCCGCGGACGCCCCGACATCTGGGCGGCGCTGGCTGGAGTAGGATGCGCAGGCGGTTGGGCCGCGGTTTGAATCCAGACGTTTCGGCAAGCGCGCGGGCAGGCGCATGGCGCGCGGCGCTTGCGCCCGCAGCAGCTGCTCCTTCTGCCCGCCGGCAATTGCCCTCTGGGTTTTCTAGGGATAATGCAGCGGGACGTGCCATACTGCCGTTTCAGTTCGCGGTTGACGGCGCCCCTGCCGTCTTGCCGGGCGAGGCCTGGCGCACCGCCTGCAGACTGCCTGTCCCTTCCAGCACCGTCGGTTCTCGCACTAGGACGCCGTCCACGCTTCCCGCAGGATGCTGCCGTCGTGCGCAGACATGGGGTCGCCGGCCCCTCCAATGTCCGCCCTCGGTGTCTCTCGGCCCTCTCGACCGACTCGACCTTCGTGTACGAGTCGCCGGCCCCTCCAATGTCCGCCCTCGGTGTCTCTCGGCCCTCTCGACCGACTCGACCTTCGTGTACGAGTCGCCGGCCCCTCCAATGTCCGCCCTCGGTGTCTCTCGGCCCTCTCGACCGACTCGACCTTCGTGTACGAGTCGCCGGCCCCTCCAATGTCCGCCCTCGGTGACTCCTAGACCGGCCAAGGTCGGATGGACCAAGGCACGATGAGCTGTGTTGACTGTGAGGATATTTTTACGCCTAGTTGACCAACTAAAATACCGCAAAGACAGGGCTGGACTGCGCTATACAGATTGGCCAAGGCGTATATACCGGCACGAGGCCAGCCCCGCCCATGCCACGGCTCGCATCCGCCCATGCGCCCGGCCGGCCGGCCGCGCCGGCCAAGGCCGGCGGGAAGATTGACATAACGCCGGACAAGTCGCTGATTCGGAAACTGGGGTCCACAGGGTACCGTACATACGAGGCCCTGTCCGAGCTCATCGACAACTCGATCGATGCCCGTATGCAGGGGCCGATCAACATCCGCATCACGCTAGACTACGCCGGTCAGTCCATTGCAGTCTCCGACGACGGTGTTGGAATGGGGCTCGGCGAGCTTAGGGACGCAATGACCATAGCCAAGGAGACCGACTATCCGCGCGGCAAGAAGCTCGGAATGTTTGGCCTGGGCATGAAGACGGCATGCTCGTTTCTGGGCAAGACGTTTGCAATAACCACGTCAAAGCCCGACGCCGATCTAGAGTATGCAATAGAGTACGACGAGGGCGCATGGGAGAAGAGGGCCTCGGCCGGCTGGAAGAACTTTCCATACTCGACACAGGCGAAGATCGACAAGCGCGCCCATGGGACAAGCATCGAGATTTCAAAACTCAAGGTCCCGCTCTACCAAGAGCAGACCACCATCTTTAAAAAACGCTTCGGGGAACGATACGCAGAGTACATGCGTGACAAGCAGGCGGCCATCACAATCAACAGCGTCAGCTGCGCGCCCGTGTCCCCCGTGCTTGAGAAGGGCAGCGCCAAGCACTTCAAGGTGAAGACGTCCGCGGGCATGTTGCCTGCGCAAATCGGACTGCTGCTCCGCCGATCAGTGGTGGGCAGCTACGGCATAGACCTCTACTACAAGGGCAGGCTGATCAAGGCGCACACCAGGTTTGGGATCAGGGATCATCCGGAGGTGGCCAAGGTTGTCGGCAGGATATCGCTCGATCACGTACCTGTAAACTTTTACAAGACAGGCTACATCACGGAGTCACGCGAATACAAGGAGGCAGAGGACGCGTTCAGGAGCCATCCCGCAGTAAGGGGCATGATCAAGGGGCAAAGGAGCGGCGCGCCGCGGGCGCCGGCCGACTCGCAGGCCACATACGACTACATTCTGGGCCGCACGGCCGAGCCCCCGCGCATAGATCCCAGGCTTGGTCGCGACGCGTCGAAAAGGCTCCTCGACTCCCTGAAGCCGCTCGATTTTGCGACGAGCGGGCTAAGCGTGAGGGTCGGGTATGACGGTGCGGGCGGCGACCTGTACACGGCGACCTTGAAGGGCAAGCGCCTAGAAGTGACCATAAACACGCGCAGCCCCCTCTTTGCCACGGTCAAGAACCCCCTCTATCTTGTGGCGATGGCCGTGACAGAGGCCAAGGCAATGGCGGCCGGCGGAGCCGGCATGATGTCCTTTTTCAAGGAGAGAAACAGGGCCATGTCGTCGCTCATAGGCGGCTGGTCACGCGGCGCCGCTGCCGGCGCCGGGCGCCCCGCCGCCCCGCCCGATGCGAAAGAGTACCGCCTTGCGTCCGACTTGGAAGACCTGTACTCTTTCCTTAACATGCACTACCCCTTCAAGTTCACGTTCAGCGGCCTGTCTACCCTGCTAGACTATACCCACAACGCGCTCGGGTACCCCTTCTACTCACTCTACACGGAAAAGTCCCAGGGGGGATACCTACTCGATGCGATTTTCAAGTGCGGGGGCGACTATGCGCCGCTCCTTGATCCCGTCGGCGACGATCTCAAGATGTTCTTCAACCTGGCAAGCTCCAAGCCCATAGTATTGTTCACGTCATAAAGATTTGACTTATTTTACCCAAACTATTTGACGCGGTCAGGGTCTGCAAACAGTGGGATGTATTTTTTGGGCGACTTCGGTACCGGTTGATCGCCGTATTTGCGGATTATATAATTCAACGCTCCTTCTTTACCATGTCGATTTTTTCTTCGCTTTATGTTTCGCCTGTATGCATACGGACTTCTCAATAGATATTTCCAAAGGTTGAGGCGAGGGTTTAACATAGTGTTAAGGTATCTTAGTGTCTTCCGCCTCTTTTTTGTAATACTTGAAAAATATTCATCATAGAACTCGGCAAGCTTGGTTTGGCGCCAATTTGCCTCCTGTAGACTCAAGTATGACGACCCCGGTGGAAGATAAAATATGATTATCATGTTTTCCATCTTGTCAATGAAATCCTTTAGTTTCTTGGACTTGTGCCATCCTGCGTTGTCAGAGATCACCACGATTGGGCCGAATTCTTCGACCGCTTTTTTCAAAAGCTTGATGACACCATCAGTGTTGGCTGCGTCGTACATAACGTTGCAATGCCGAGCAACGCCATTTTTGTCGGGCTCGGTGGTCAGTCCCAGTGCGACACACTTGGAACCCTCTCCAATGTAGGGCACCTTGACGGCCTCGCCCGGGGGCGACCAGTAGATCAGCTTGCCGTTCGCGTCTTGGTATACTATCATCTCGTCCTCGATCACCACTAGATAACCCTCTTTTTTGAGCGCCAAAATCTGGGGTAGGACCACTTTGCGCCAGTAGTAGACCTCGTGCGGTTCGGGCGATCCAACGTGTGCCTTCTCTGCCTTCTTTCCGGTCAGGCCTTCCTCGTGCAGTATGCGCAGGGCCTGCCTTTTGGACATTCTTAACTTGCACAGTTTGTACATTTCAGTGATAAGCTTGCGGGGGGTAATACGACCGCCGTTTTTCTTGATATTTTTGATCGCCTTTTTGACCAGTTTGCGATCATAAACGTGCGGTCGTCCCTGCCCGCCCTTATCGTACAGCCCGTTGACCCCCTTCAAGGTGAATCTTTTCATGTAATTTCTGACCGAACCTGTGGATACGCTTAGCTCTTCCGCGGTCATTTTGCAGGCCTTTGTTTTTTTCATTTTTGATTTTTTGATCTTTACGCGAACAGAATTAACAACTAGCATTCTTTTTAGAGCCCTTGGATCTTTCTCCACCTTGATTGCTCTTTGGAGATTTCCTAACCTCATTGCCCGCCGACGCTCAGCGGGGTCTATTATATCTAGGCCTGCGTCCAAATGCCTAGAATGAAAAATTGAGTATCAGCTTTTTAGTATAAATGATTAAAATCTATGGAATCAATTGATATCAAATCAAGTCCTGGGTGGAGTGTATGCAACCACATCGTCTGCAATCGATCGTTAATGGTTGATGGTTGGCTTGCTTCACAATTAGTGTCAAAACTTTATGTCCTAAACAATAGTAGTGCGGGAATTCCCGCCAAGCGAGATAGCGGCGCCGCTGGCCCCGCCCGCACGGGCGTGGATGGACCTGTTCCGAGAGGCATCGCGCTACCGCATGCCCCTTGCCACCGAGGACCTGTCGTCCACGCTGGAGGGGCTGCGGGACAGGCGCCTGCTGGCCAAGGGCGATCTTCTGCCCGTCCTGAAGCGCCGCGGCAAGCAGGACATGGCAATGTCTATTATCGAGCAGGTGTTTGCGGCGCAATGAAGCGCGTCTACGGCGGCATTCTAAACGCCGCATTCTTGCAGGGTGCGGCTTCGAGGGCGGGGCTCAGGGACGCATCGCTGCTTGAAGATTTTGTGATGGACTTTGAGCTGCACAGCATCATCGGCGGCAAGCTTGCCGTATGCCTGCGCGGCGGCATGGCCACCCCCTTCTACATCGATCGGGGGGCGGTGCGCCTCAGCAAGGACATCGATCTGTTCGTATTCGAGGAGTTGGAGGTTACTAGGGCGAAAGTGCGCGAGCTGGCAGCCGAACAGGCCGCTAGCGGCGTGGTGATCGAAGAGCAGGCGGCCAGCCCCAAGCTTGCCCACCTGCCGCTGCTACAGTACCGCATAAGGTACGACTCTGTCTCCGGCACCACCCGCGACATAAAGGCCGACCTTTTCTGCAGCCCCGAGCTGAAGGACATCCCCGTCACGACCCGCAAAAGCGGAGCCGATTTGAGGCACTTTGCGACAAGACACGAGGTGGTTCTGCTTGACCACCACGCACTGATTGCCGACAAGCTTACCTCTCTGTCAGAAAAGACGGTGGGGTACAGCGCTGCTAGGAGGAGGGAGTTCCACAAGCAGGTGTACGATATCGCCTCGCTCTTGCGGGCCCTGTCCCGCATTGATCCTCGAAAATTGATCGAAGCGTACAACCTTCTTGCGACCAGAAAGGGCGCGCCTTCGCCCGAAACGCCCGCGGGGCAATTTTCCCCCGCTGCAATAGTTGAGGATGTTGTGGAGACTATACTCCGGCTGTCCGACCTTGACAACGGTCGTCCTCTGCAGGGCTTTGCCAAGGGCTACGCCGAATTTCAGATGTACTATCTCGGTGACACGCCGCGTCACCCCTCGACGCAGTACACAGATGCGCTGCTGATAGCGTTGTTTGCAAAGCGACTGCTGGGAATGCTTAAGAACGAGCTCAGTCCAGAGTCAATGCAGGACCGCCACGACCAGACAGTTCGCATCATATTATCGCTGAAGGAACCGCATCTGGAAAAGGCGACCGCCAAGATTGTCAAGGACGCTATCAAAGCCAACGATCCGCTGCCCAATCGGTATGCCTGAATGCATCCCTCCGTTGCCTACCTGACCCACTTGATTAGAACCGAATGACAATATGGCCACAACACGAGCGCCTGCTTTTGCCGCGCACTGCCACATGTCGCCGCGCACTGCCGCCTGTCGGGGTCTTGCATTGGCGACGTGGACACGCAGCACAGCCGGCGCATTCCGAAACCAACGCCGCAGAACGAGCCAGTAAACGGGACATTTGTTGGACGGTATGGCAGTGCATGATCGCAGAGTTGCCCGATCGACGACGGGCGGATCAGGCGTGCCATTCTCGAGGCCCCGTGCCATCCGTCCTGCAACTCCCTGCCTGCGCAGATGCGCGACGGTTCGCGTCCTTGAGCATGCAGCCGGGCGCCTCGACGTCATAGCCGAGCGGTTGCCTGTCCTGCGAGGACTGCAACACGGCAGTCTGCATGCCACGCGTCCCGACACGGCATCATGCGCCTAGTTGACCGACCATGATGCTGCAAAAAATGGACAAAAATGCACTATACAGATTGTCCAAACTGTATAGGGCCGTTCACTGTACCGCCGTGCAGGACAGGCCTAGCACGACTGCGAGCGGCCCCTCCCGGCGGAGTCGTCGCTAGGCCTTGGCCGGGCCGTTGCTATAGTGTTTTGTCAACTTGTAAATGCAAAATTTCCTTAAAATTGCACCAATGGTTGATAAACCATATATGCTAGAGCTGGCGCGCCCGGCCATGGGCGGCAAAGAGAGGGCCGCCCCTGCGCGCACCGCCAGCAGGCGCCCCGCCAAGCCGCCGCCAGGGCCTGCGGTTTCGCAGAAAGCGGGCCGGCCGGCCGCCAGCGGGCGCCTTGACATTACACCGGACAAGTCGCTGATCAGAAAGCTCGGCTCGACCGGCTACCGCACCTACGATGCGATATCCGAGCTGGTCGACAACTCGATTGATGCGCGGGGTGGGCGCAAAGTCGTCGTCAGAGTGTCTATCGACTACGCTGGCGGCTCAATAGGCGTCGAGGACGACGGATTGGGCATGGGCCTTGCCGAGCTAAAGGATGCCATGACGGTGGCCAAGGAGTCGGCGCACCCGCGAGGCAGGCGCCTCGGCATGTTTGGACTCGGCATGAAGACGGCCTGCTCGTTTCTGGGACGCTCGTTCTCGGTCGCCACATCAAAGGCCGGCTCCGGCACCGAGTACATCGTCGAGTACGACGAAGACGACTGGGAGGGAAACGAGTCGGTCGGATGGCGGAGCTTTCCGTATACGGCGCGCAAAAAATCGGATCCGGCCGCCCACGGCACGCGCGTGCTCATAGGCAAGGTGCGCGTTCCGGTCTACGCAGAGCAGACCACCGTCTTCAAGAAGCGGCTGGGGGAAAGATACGCCGGGTACGTGCAGCAGGGGCAGGCCGAAATCCGCATCAACAGTGTCGTGTGCGAGCCGGTGTCGCACAAGCTGGCAGACGGCAGCGTCCGCGAGTTTGAGATCAAGACGTCGGCCGGGCCGATGCCGGCATGGATCGGCATGCTCGAGCGCAGATCGGTGGTGGGGAGCTACGGAATAGACCTGTACTACAGGAACCGCCTGATCAAGCTGCACTCAAAGTTCGGCATCAGGCGCCACCCCGACATGGCGCGGATCGTCGGCCGGATCTCGCTCGACCACGTTCCCATAAACTTCCACAAGACGGACTTTATCGTAGAGTCGGCCGAGTATGCCGAGGCCGAGAGGGCGTTCAGGGAGCATCCCGCAGTGAAGGAGGCGGCGAAGGCGCAAAGGCAGGGCAGCGGCGTCGAGGATGCCGCTCCCGCCGCCGGGGTGTACGACTACCTGCTTGGCAGGACGGACGACCCTGCCCCAATCGCACTGCGGATGGGGCGGGCCGCATCGCAACGGCTGCTCGGCGCCCTGCGCCCCGCTAGGTTCAGGGTGGGCGGCAGGACGGTGCGCATCGACTATGCGGACTCGGGCGGGGCCCCGTATGCAGTAGAGATGCGCGGCTCCGCAGTCAGGGTCACCGTCAACAGGAAAAGCCGGTTGTTCTCGGCGGTGGCCAACCCCTTGTACCTTGTCGCCCTTGCCGTGGCGGAGGCCAGGGCGCTGTGCACCGCCGAGGGGGACATGGGAGACTTTCTAGGCGAGAGGTCGCGAATCTGGACCTGCTCCATGGAGGGATGGATTCCCGCGAAGCAAGAGGCAGTAGCAGGGAGCCGGCGGCAGCGGCGCAGGGCCGCGCTCGACGGGTACCGCCTTTCCCGCCGACTCGAAGGCCTCGGGTCGTTCCTGGAGAGGCGGTACGAGTTTGTCTTCGAGTTCAGCGGCCTCAGCACCCTAGAAGCGTACACGCACAACGTGCTTGGCACCCCAATCTATTCTCTGTACACCGAAAAGGGCCAGGCCAAGTATCTGCGCGACTTGGTGATGGAGCACGACAACGCCATTGTCCCCGTTGTTGGGCCGAACGGTGACGGTATGGGGACGCTGCTTGATGCGAACCGCGGCCGACCGTTTGTGGCCATACGAGAATACGCCAAGGGGAGCCTCCGGCGCGGCCTGGCCGCGCCGGCAAAGGCGTGGATGGACCTGCTCAGGGAGGTGCGCTACCACCACATGCCGATGCTGGATGAGGATCTTGCCGCGATCCTGCTGCGGCTCAGGGAGCGAGGACTAGCGAGTATATCCGAGCTGGAGGCCGTGGCCAGAAGGCGCGGCAAGATCTCCGACCTGCGCGAGTTCGCCGACGATGTGTTCGGCCGGGAGCTGGGCTAGCCGCGCGGCCGGCCGCCCCTTGCCGCGTACGTCAGCACGGAGCAGATCGTCTTGGAGTCTTTGATCCGGCCCGTCCTTATCATCGACATCAACCTGTCTAGGCCCATCCGCACGACCGTGATCTTCTCGTCGTCGTCGGGGTTGCTCGGCGCCGGCCTCAGCCCCGTGGCGACGTAGCAGTGTATGATCTCGGTGTTGTACCCGATCGACGGGTAGAACGAGAGCAGGCGGGACATTCTCGAGGCCCTGTACCCCGTCTCCTCCTGCAGCTCCCTGATCGCGCACTCGCGCGGCTTCTCGCCCCTCTCGAGCGTGCCGGCGGGCACCTCGAGCGCCTCGCCGTGCGGGTACCTGTCCTGCCTGACGAGGACGACCCTGCCGTCCCCGTCGAACGGCAGCACGGCCGCCGCGCCCGGGTGCTCGACTATCTCGCGCGTGGCCGCGCGGCCGCCGACCCTGATGTTGTGGACGCTCAGGCCGACGATCCTGCCCCTGTAGATTCTCTTTGATGCCGTGCCGCGCCGGCCGCCGGCGCGTATAACTAGGTTGCCGCCCTGCCGCGCCTCTTTTTGGCGGCCCCCCGCCCCCCGCCCTCCCGGCTCTCCCGCCCCCCGCCCTCCTCGGCCGCCCTCATCTCGCGCACGCTGTCTATAATCGATGCGCGCCCTCCAGGGCCCTCCTGGGTCAGGACTACGCGGATTGCATCGTACATCGAAACCCCCTCCAGCTCGCACGCCGCCTTGACCCTGGCCATCGTGAGGTCCCTCTCCCTCCCCTTCTCGCTGCGCGCCTTGCTGCGGCCCGTCGGCATCCTGACCCTGCCGAGCCCCTTTGGCGGCCGCCCGTCCCTCCAGCCCGCCCGGCTCAGCTCGGCCTGCCTGTCGGCCCTCAGGTGCCGCCGCGCATCGCCGAGCATGTAGCGCGGGTCGTGTTCGATCGCCTTTTCCCAGCTCTCGTGGGACTCGTCCTCCCTGCCCAGCCTGGAGAGCGCCACCGCCCTCTGGCAGTGCGCGAACGCGTACTCTGGGTTGAGGCGCAGCGCCGCATCAAGGCACCGCAGCGCCTCTTCCGGGCGCCCCGCATTGAGGTGGGCCGTTCCCATGTTCGCATGCCCCCTAAAGTTGGCCGGGTCGATCCTCACGGCCTCGCCGAACTCGGCGATCGCCGCCTCGTAGTCGCGCAGGCGGGCGTATATGTTGCCCATTGCGTGGTGGGGCCATCCCTCCTTGGGTCCGGACTCGATGGCCCGACCGCACCACACGCGCGCCTCTTCGACGCGGTTTAGCGCGAGCAGCGACTCGGCCTTCTTGAGGAGCGCCGTCGTATGGTGGGGGTCAGCCTCGATGGCCCTGTCGTAGTGCGACATGGCCTCTTCCGTCCTCCCCAGCCCCAGCAGCGCATGCCCCATGGACACGTAGAGCTCGACATGGTCGCCCCCGAGCTCCATCGCCTCGCCAAGGCACTCGACCGCCTCCTCGTAGCGACCGAGCTCGTACATGTCCAGTCCGATGTCCATGGCCTCCGGCCACGTGCCGCCCCCCGCCCCTGGCGCCCGCGCCCTCTCGCGGCCTTCAGGCCGCCTGCCGCTCCGGGCCATGCCTCCGCCTACCCTCCAGCCCCCGCCTGCTTGCGCCTGCGCGCAGGCTCCCGCCGCTCCCGCCGCCCCTTCCCGCCCGCCCGCCTGTCTTCCGCCTTCATCCTCCGCACCCTTTCGGCGACGGGAACCGCCCCCGCCGGATCCCCGTCTCCCGACGCGATTGCGCGGAGCGCATCGCCGAGCGAAATGCCCTCCAGCTCGCACGCCGCCCTGAGCCTGGCCAGCATGAGATCTGTCTTCCTCCCCTCCTTGCCGCGCGCCTTTGCCCGGCCCCCTGGCATCCTGACCTCGCCGAGCCCCTTTGGCGGCTGCCCGCCCCTCCACCCGGCCCGGCTAAGCTCGGCCAGCCTGTCGGGCCTCATGTGCCGCCGCGCATCGCCGAGCATGTAGCGCGGGTCGCACTCGACGGCCCTCTCCCAGCTCTTCCGGGCCTCGCCCGTCCTGCCGAGCCTGCCGAGCGTCTCGGACTTTTGGCAGTGCGCGAACGCGTACTTTGGATTTAGGCGCAGCGCCTCGTCAAGGCACAGCAGCGCCTCTTCCGGGCGCCCCGCTGCAGTCAGCGACGATGCCATGTTGGCGTGCCCCCGAAAGTTGGCCGGATCGATCCTCACCGACTCGGAGAACTCGGCAATGGACGCCTCTATGTCCATGAAGTGGGCGTGGATCATGCCCATTGTATGGTGCGACGGGGCATCGCCCGGGTCGGACTCGATGGCCCGACCGCACCACACGCGCGCCTCTTCGACGCGGTTTAGCGCGAGCAGCGACTCGGCCTTCTTGAGGAGCGCCATCGTATGGCGCGGGTCCGCCTCGATGGCCCTGTCAAAGTGCGCCATGGCCTCTTTTATCCTGCCCGCATTCTGCAGCGACTGCCCCATGAACGCGTGGGGGTTGGCGTGGCCCTCGCCGCCGAGCGCCAGCGCCTTTTCAAAGCACTCGGCAGCCTCCTCGCCGCGCCCCTGCTCGTTCAGGCTGTACCCGCGCTCCATGGCCTCTTCCCACGCGCCGTCTCCCCCGCGCCCCCTCCCGCGGCCCTCTCGACGACTGCTGCTCCGGGCCACGCCTTGTCCCTCCGCCCCTCACGCGGGCGCCCTGCCCCGCCCGCGGCCGGCGCCCTTTCGCCGCCCCGTGCCGCCCCGAAGCAGCTGATCGAGGCGCCCTGCGAGGTCTTCCCCGCGGCCGGCGCCCTTTCGCCGCCCCGTGTCGCCCCCGCCCTTCCCCGCCGCCCTCCCGGCCCCCGCCTTCCGCGCCCTTTTGGCTGTGGTGGTGGTGGTGACCCGCCTTGCCTCCACCGTCCTCTCCGACATGATCGCGTCGAATGCATCGGCCGGCGAAATCCCCTCCATCTCGCACGCCGCCATGAACCTGGCCAGCGCAAGGTCGCTCTCCCTGCCCTTTTCGCTGCGCGCCTTCATCCGCCCGCTCGGCATCCTGATCCTGCCGATCCCCCTTGGCGGCCGCCCGTCCCTCCAGCCCGCCCGGTTCAGTTCGGCCTGCCTGTCCGCCCTCAAGTGCCTCCCCGCATCGCCGAGCATGTAGCGAGGGTCGTGCTCGACCGCCTTTTCCAGGCTCTTCTGGGCCTCGCTCTCCCTGCCCAGCATGCCGAGCGCCATGGCCCTCTGGTAGTGCGCGAACGCGTACTCGGGATTGACGCGCAGCGCGGCGTCGAGGCACTCGAGCGCCTCTTCCGGGCGCCTCGCATTGAGGTGGGACGCTCCAATGTTCGCGCACCCCCTAAAGTTGGTCGGGTCGATCCTCACGGACTCGCCAAACTCTGCAATCGCCGCCTCAAAGTCGAGCAGGCGGGAGTATATGTTGCCCATTACGTGGTGGGGCGCGGCATCGTCGGGGTCGGACTCGACGGCCCGCCCGCACCATACGCGCGCCTCCTCGACGCGGTTTAGCGCTAGCAGCGCCTCGGCCTTCTTGAAGAGCGCCATCGTATGGCGGGGATCCGCCTCGATGGCCCTGCCAAAGTGCGCCATGGCCTCTTTCACCCTGCCCATGTCCTGCAGCACGTGCCCCATGAACGCGTGGGGGTCGGCGTGGCCCTCGCCCCCGAGCGCTATCGCCTCGCCAAAGCACTCGGCCGCCTTCTCGTAGCGCCCGCGCCTCTTCAGGCTGTACCCGCGCTCCATGGCCTCTTCCCACGCGCCGCCGCGCGCCCCGCCGGCCTTTTCCCGCCGCCGCCTGCTCTTCTCGCCCATGCCGCCGCCGCCGCCCACCGCCAGCGCGGCCTATTTGTGTCTGCGGGCTGTTCGCCGCCCCACTCCCGCCGCAGTACCGCCCCGGCCGCCCCCTCCGACTATCCTGCGTATCCACTCGTCGGGGAACGTGATCCGCTTGGGTATGAACAGGTCGGTCGACCCGACTCCCCGGGTCTCCCTCACGGCAGCGGTCAGGTTGTCGAGCTCGAATATGTCCCTGCTGTACATGAACAGGACGATGTGGTTCCTTGCAACGAACGGCGTCTGCAGGTAGCTCTTGCCGAACCGCCTGTTGAGCCTGCCTAGCATCCGCCCGGCCTCCCCGTCGGTCCACGCGAGGACCACGTGCGGTATGTATCCGTCGATCCTCGTCGGGTCGTACACGGCAGAGAACCGCACGGCGCCGTTCCCCTGCAGCTTCTTGATCGACCTTGCGACCGTCCTCGTCGACAGGCCGAGGTCGCCGGCTATCTCGGCCGCGCCCCTCCTCGGATCCTCGACGAGCCGGCCCACGACGGCCAGGTCGGTGCCGGCCACGCCTCCTCCCTCCCCGCCCCCTGCCCCGCCTGCCTCGAACATGCTCAGCACCCTCACGTCGCGCATCAGGCCGCGCGCCAGCTCGATCCCCCGCTCCACCTCGTCCCTGGCCACTATCCCGCATACGGTGACGCCGCCGACGCACGGCACGATCAAGAACGGCTCGCCGACGAGCCGCACCTGCCCGGCTATCTCGTCGTAGTCCCTGCCCGTCACTACGACGTAGAACACGCCGCGGCCGAGCACGGGCGGCTCGACCTGCAGCGAGAACCGCTCAATGGCGCCGGACGCGATCATCTTTGCGACGCGGGCCCCGACGGCCCCGCCGGACACGCCGAGGGCCCTGCCCGTCTGGCGGTTCGACTCGCGGCAGTTGTTGAGGAGGCGCCCGAGAATGCGCATGTCTAGGCTGTCCAATGTGCCGTCCTTTGCCCCCCGTCAGGCCCCGCCCCGTACTCCCTGCTTATAAGAATGACCTGTATGCGGCCTGGCAGGCCGTCCTGCGTCCTGTACGCGCCCCCGCCAGGCGCCAAATGTCCATTCTGGCCAGTATACTTGGGCAATCCCTTATATATCGGACGCGCCGCGCGCCCGCGTGGACTACCGGCTCAACCTCGCCAAGAGGATGCTCTTCAACAAGAGGGGCAGCCTGACGGCGGCCGTCCTGGCCGTGACTGTCGGCATACTCGTCATACACGTAAACTTTGTCATATTCCAGGGGCTGTTCGACGCAATCGTGCGCGACCTGACCGACTACCAGTTCGGCGACATACAGATTACAGACGAGAACGACTACATCGACAGGTCCGACACGGCCCTGATCAGCTGGCTCGAGCGCATCCCGTATGTCGAGGCGGCCGCGCCGCGACTGACGTCGTCGGCCGAGATCAACGCGACCCGGTTCGGGCAGCGCCACGAGGAGTCGCGCGTGCCGGTCGTCGGCGTGGACCCGTTCCGCGACGTGCGCGCCTCGACCATACACGAGACCGTCTCGGACGGGCAGTACGTGTTCTCGCGAAACTCGCTCGTCGTCGGCAGCAGCATCGCGCGCGACCTCGGAGGGGTGGAGGTCGGTGACAACCTCCGCCTGATGATCGTCGACAGGTGGGGGCAGGAGCAGCTCCGGCGGTTCGCCGTGACCGGGATAGTCTCGTCGCCGGGCGGGCAGGGGTTCGACTACAGCGTCGTCATGCACATAGAGACGCTGCGCGACATGATGAGCAGGCCCGGCGACACGGGCAGCATAATGGTAAAGATGCGCGACCCGGACAGGTCGGCCGAGGTGCGCGACTACTTTGTCTCGGCGTTCCCCAACGACGACTTTGAGGCGCAGACTATAGAGGAGGCGGCCGAGCAGCAGCTCGCCGGGTTCCGCTCTGGCATTGCGATGATCAACATGATCGGCTACTTTGGGATGATGTCGTCGGCGTTTGCGATCGTCACGATCCAGATGATGCTAGTCAACGGCAAGACGCGCGAGATCGGCATAATGAGGGCGATAGGCGCGCGGCGCCGCGACATACTCGTCATATTCGTCATGCAGGGGATGATAATCGGGGCGGTCGGGGCCGGGACGGGCACCGCCGTCGGGCTCGCCTACACCTTCTACGCCAAGGAGACGAAGATGTCGTTCTCGGGCAGCATACCGCTCGAGGTGTCGTACGACTGGGGCAAGATATCGCAGACGGCGCTCATGTCGTTCGGGCTCGCCGTCGCCGCCTCGCTGTACCCGTCGTACAAGGCGACGCGGATGATGCCCGTGGAGGCGATGCGCAATGCCTAGATCAAGCGGGAGCCCCGCCCTGAGCATACGGGGGCTCGGCAAGGTGTACGGGGAGGGGGCGGCCCGCACGCGCGCCCTGCGCGACGTCTCGCTAGAGGTGGCGAGGGGCGAGTTCGTACTGATCGTGGGCAGCTCGGGGTCGGGCAAGTCGACGCTGCTCAACATGATAGGCCTGCTCGACAGGCCGACGACGGGCACGATACTGCTAGACGGGACGGACGCGACGGGCCTGCCCGACGGCGACGTCTCGTCGCTGCGCAACCGCAAGCTCGGGTTCATATTCCAGTTCTCAAACCTGCTCGCAGACCTGACCGTGCTAGAGAACGTGATGCTCCCCGGCCAGATCGCCGGCGCCGAGCGCGCCGACAAAGAGTACGCCGAGAGGCTGCTGCGCGCCGTCGGGCTGTCCGGGCAGATGCACAAGCGGGCCAACAAGATATCCGGCGGGCAGGCGCAGCGGGCGGCCATTGCGCGCGGGCTCGTCAACAGGCCGGCCGTCGTGCTCGCCGACGAGCCGACCGGAAACCTCGACTCGGTGACGGCGGCGACGATCGTGCAGCTTATGAAGTCGCTTGCGGCAAATCTCGGGCTTACGTTCATCATCGTAACGCACGACCGGCACCAGTTCGGCGACGTCGACCGCGTCGTCACGATAAAGGACGGCCGGGCGTTCGAGGGCGAGCAGGACGGGCACGGCGAGCACGGCGAGCACGGCGAGCAGGATGCCGCGGCCGCGGCGCCGCCCGAGCCTGTTGCGGCAGCCGACGCGGGCGAAAGAGGGGAGGCGGTGCAGGCTTGACCGCCCCGTCCCGCAGTTCTGCCCCCGCACTGCTTGCCGTTGCCGCCGCCGCGGCTGCAGTGGCAGTGGCAGCCGCATCCGCCGCCCCCGCGGCGCACGCGCAGGTCGGCACCGCCGACTCGCCGTTCGAGCGCGAGTACGGCGACGTAAAGTTCCTCGACGCCTACTTTGGGACCGTCGACGAAAAGCTAGAGGTCTCGGCCGGCGACCTCAACGTGCCGCTCACGGTCGTCTTTGCAAACGTCGGCACGCAGGACATTACGGGGATACGCGGGCAGCTGTCCGTCCCGCTAGACTTTTCGTCGGCGGCGGGGTCGGGCACGCTCGTCGTGGCCGACAGCGACGCAAACTCGCTCGCGGGCAGCAACTTTGCACTGACGTTCTTTGTCGACGTGGGGCCCGCCGCCGGCGCCGGCACGTACCCCGCGTCGGCCCGCGTCGACTATTCCCGGGTGCGCGAGTCGGGCGAGCGCTCGGTCGCGTTCGAGTTTACGTTCCGCGTCACGGGCGACAGCGTAATCAACATGAGGGCGCCGGACCCGTTCGTCGACTCGCTCCGGACGGACCGCGTCACGGTCGAGATCACCAACGACGGGACGGCGCCGGCGTCCGGCGTCGAGATCGAGCTGCTCAACGACGGCGCGGCCGGATCAGGCGCGGCCGGAATGGCGGCGCAGGCGGCCCCCGACGACGTCCTCTTCCAGGGCAGCTACTGGGACATCGGCAACCTGGGGCCGGGCGAGTCCAAGCACATCGAGTTCGGCGTGTACGCGCCGGCCTCGCTGCGCGGCGAGACGTTCAGCGCGCCGATGCGCGTGACGTACCTCAACTCGCACGGCGATGCGGCGGCGATCTCGCGCGACGTCGACTTTTACGTGCGCGAGGTCATCGACGCGACCGGCGACAGCGTAATCAACGTGAAGGCGCCGGATCCGTTCGTCGACTCGCTGCGCACAAACTCGGTGGTCGTCGAGATCGCCAACGACGGGACCGAACCCGCATCGGCCGTCGATATCGAGCTGCTCAACGCGCCGGGCGCGGCGGCCGCGTCCGGCCCGGGGTCGGCGACGAACGTAGAGAATGTCGTCATACAGCGGACGAACTGGGACATTGGTGACCTGGGGCCGGGCGAGACGAGCACGATTGGCTTTGACGTGTACGTGCCGGCCTCGCTGCGCGGCGAGACGTTCCGCGCCCCCCTGCAGCTTACCTACATGAACTCGCACGGCGACAGGGCCGAGGTCGTGAGGGTCGTCGACTTCTTCGTGAAGGGGCTCATCGACGCGTCCGTGTACAACGTCGGGACGATCGAGCTGTCCGGCCGGCAGACCGTAATAGGCGAGATCATCAACGAGGGCAACGAGGACGCCCTGTTCGGGTTCGTCACGGTCTCGCCGCGCGCCGGCTCGAACATCGCGGAGACGACGCAGTTCATCGACGAGATCGAGACCGACTCGCCGGTGCCGTTCAACGTGCCGGTCGAGTTCGACGGCGAGCCGCGGTACGGCGAGCACGACATTACGGTGACGGTCCGCTACAAGGACTCGCTGAGGGAAGAGCACTTTGTCGTGCACGACGCGACCGTGACGATAGAGGCGCCCGAGCCCGAGCCCGGGGGGCCCCTCGACTCGGAGGGCGGCCCGCCGACCGAGGCGATTCTGATCTCCGTTGTGGCGGCCGCGGCCGTTGCCGCGGCCCTGCTGGTTAGGAGGCGGCGCAGGCGCCGGCTGGAGAAGAGGCGCGCGGCCGAGGCAGAGGCCGACGCCGGCGACATCGGCGGGCTTTGATCTGGCGCGCCGGCGGCCGCCTCACGCCATCATCTCTCCGAGCCGCGCGCGTATCTCGCCGATCGTCCGGTCGTCTAGCCCGTCGCCAAAGGCGTCGACCGCCGCGACGAACCCGCACGTCTGATCGACTAGCCGTTCGCCGGCCCCCTCTCCCAGGTCGTACTCTCCCCCGCAGTTCTGCGCAGACATCCCGATCTCCTTGGATGCCGCGAGGTCGTCGGCCAGGGCCCCTAGGGAGGCATCGCCAAAGGCCTTTCTGAATGCGGCTACCGTGCAGTCGTGAATCTCGCACCTTACGCCGACCTGCATGAACAGCGCGTACACGGCGTGGTACTTTGCATAGTAGCTGGCCGAGGCGGCCCATGTTCCTACGCCGGACCCGGCAAGCGCCTGCAAGGCGGCGATCGACTCGCGAGACTTTTTCCTGTGAGCCTGCCTGAGGCGCTCCGACGCATCGACAAGGCGGATCCCCCTGCGCTGCCTGGCGCACCACTCTATGTACGATTGATCACCCTTCAGCATACTTTTTCCACGCTGCCCGGCACAGCCCGTCGGCCCCCTTTAGCGTTATGTGGTTTGCCAGTATCTCGCCGGCCAGCGGGCTGTCGCGGCGCAGCATCTCGGCAAAGCGCGCCTCGGTCTCGTGCTTTACGTCGAACCTTACGCCCGTTGTCAGCGAGAGGCGCCGCACGACGCCGGCGTCGGGCCTCTTTCGCCCCAGTACGAGCAGGTCCATGTCGCTCTGCTCGTCGTGCTCTTCCCTCGCATAGCTGCCGAACAGGACGATGGCCCCGTCCGCGTGCGCATCGAGGTCCTCGAGGGCCCTCTTTGCAAGGTAGTTGCGGCCCATGTACGCGGCGGCCGCGTGGTACTCGGCCATGGCCAGGTAGTTTCGGGCCACCGGGTTGCGCAGGTTCAGCGAGTACACGAGGTTGCGGCCTGCCCTGGCCACCCTGAGGATGCCGATCCCCTCGAGCCGTCCCAGCTGGAGGCGGGCGGCCGTCATGTCGGCTCCGATCCTCCTGCCGGCCTCCCTTACGTGGAGCTGCAGGCGGTAGTCGAGGGCGTACAGGCGCAGCAGGCGCAGGGTGGTGTGCGTCAGGCGGTATTTGTCCATCATATGATGGCCAAATCCGTCAGTAATATAGGTATGGGCGCCCGCCTGCGGCCTGCTGCGGCAGCTGGCGGCGCCCCTTGCCGAGTCCCGGCCGGGGCGCGGGGCAGGTTCGCCTCCGCACCGGCGGATTGCATATAGGGGGCGCGTTCCTTTCCGCCCTTGTGCAGGCGGCGCAGGGGCAGGGGGAGGCGGGACGGGCCGCGTGGCGGAGCGGCGAAGGCGCCGGCGCTGCCGGGGACGGCAGGGCCGAGTTCAGGGAGATGTTTATCTCGCTCGTCGATCCGGCCGGCCTGCTCGACATGGAGAAGTGTAGCAGGACGGCCGGCCTCATGGCGGATTCGGCGTCCCGGTCCGGCTACCGCGCCGGCGCCAGGATGGCGTCCCTCTTAATCGACATCTTTGCGGACATGGCCGATATAGTCAACAGGCCCGTCGAAGACGGCGCACTGGGTTGCACCCAGAACGGGTTTCGCCACATGATCGGCGTGCTGTACGACACGGCTAGGGCGTACAGGGCAGGCGGGGATGCCGAGCCGGTGGGCGAGCTGAAGGAGG
Source organism: Cenarchaeum sp. (assembly GCA_965242695.1). Classification (GTDB taxonomy): domain Archaea; phylum Thermoproteota; class Nitrososphaeria; order Nitrososphaerales; family Nitrosopumilaceae; genus Cenarchaeum. The sequence goes on from CBDESU010000002.1 coordinate 893,208, forward strand.
CAAGGGCGGCCATCGCAAAGCTCAGGATCAAGGCCGACGCGCGCCGCGAGTACGTGAGGGCCGCCGGCCCGCCCGGCGCCGGCCTCTCGGGGCTCGACAGGTGCTACATGGGCAGGCTCTGCCGGGACGTCGTAAGAAAGGCCCAGGAGGAGGTGCGCGAGCAGGAAAAGGCATGGGGACACGATCCCATATTCCCACCAGAGCCAAAGCCGATCGAGTCTCCGGACGACGGCCTCAACCTGTCGGGGCTCCAAACGATGCAGCTGATGGAAGGCAACATCCCGGACGGGTACGAGCTGGTCAAGGTCGAAGAGCTAGACGAACTGCGGAGGCGCGCCGGCTGTGCATCCTGACGGTGGCGCGGCCGCGGGGCTGCCTGCGCATGGCGACATGCACCGCAGGGGCAAGGCTCGTGCACGCGATGCGGCATGGGGGGCGAAGGCGCGCGCGGGCGCGCTATGGCGCACGCAAGCCGCAAGCCGCCCGTGAGCGCAAGCCGGATTGTTTATAGGGTGCGATTTTCCCTCCTTGCTGTGCAGGTGACACAAGAGCAGGAGGCCGGCCAGGCCGTGCGGCGGAGCGGACAGGGCAGCGGAGCTGCCACGGCTACTGTGGTTGACGGCAGGGCCGAGTTCAGGGAGATGTTTATCTCGCTCGTCGATCCGGCCGGCCTGCTCGACATGGACAGGTGCGGCAGGACGGCCGGCCTCATGGCGGATTCGGCGTCCCGGTCCGGCCACCGGGCGGGCGCCAGGATGGCGTCCCTCCTAGCCGGCATCTTTGCGGACATGGCCTACATCTCCGACAGGCCGGTCGAGGACGGTGCGCTGGGCCATACCCAAATCGGGTTTCGTCACATGATCGGCGTGCTGTACGACACAGCCGAGGCGTACAGGGCCGGCGGGGATGCCGAGCCGGTGGGCGAGCTGAAGGAGGCAAGGGCGGCCATCGCAAAGCTCAGGCTCGAGGCCGATGCGTACCGCGAGTACGTGAGGGCCGCCGGCCCGCCCGGCGCCGGCCTCTCGGGGCTCGACAGGTGCTACATGGGCAGGCTCTGCCGGGACGTCGTAAGAAAGGCCCAGGAGGAGGTGCGCGAGCAGGAAAAGGCATGGGGGCACGATCCCATATTCCCGCCGGAGCCAAAGCCGATCGAGTCTCCGGACGACGGCCTCAACCTGTCGGGGCTCCAAACGATGCAGCTGATGGAAGGCAACATCCCGGACGGGTACGAGCTGGTCAAGGTCGAAGAGCTAGACGAACTGCGGAGGCGGGCAGGCTGTGCATCCTGACGGTGGCGCGGCCGCGGGGCTGCCCGCGCCTGGCGACATGCGACACAGGGGAGGTCAAGGCGCACGAGCAGGCAAAGGCATGGGGGCACGATCCCATATTCCCGCCGGAGCCAAAGCCGATCGAGTCTCCGGACGACGGCCTCAACCTGTCGGGGCTCCAAACGATGCAGCTGATGGAAGGCAACATCCCGGACGGGTACGAGCTGGTCAAGGTTGAAGATGTTGAAAAATAACGGTAAAAGGCCCTCCGTCTATCCCGAGAGCAGTGTGGTATTTGCGGCGCTCGTACCTACCGATGCCCACCACCGGGATGTGGTCAAGATGATAGACGAGATACAGCGGAGAGGATTCCGCATAATTGTCTCGCCGCTGACCCTCATGGAGACGTTCGCATCGATCCGAAGAAAGTCCGCAACATCGAACATGTGCAGGCTGGGGAGCGAAGATGAGAGGGCGGGCGTGGAAGCTCACGTGCAGAACACCGTCAAGGATGCGCGTGGACGTTTGAGCAGGTTGGTCAAACAAGGCATCATAGAAATCGTAGAACCGGAGAATTGGTCGCCCGACCTCTTACTGCTGTACGCCAAGTTGCTCGAGCATGCGGGATATGTCCTGCCTGTGGACAAGGGCCGCCCCTTTAGGCACCGCGCGGTCGGGTCGTACGACTGGCTGCACTTCGCGCTGGCAAAGTACCTGGGTGCGGTCGCGATCCTCACGACCGACGTGGCGTTTGCCGACATTGCGGGCAACGACGACGAGTTCGGGCACATCCTGATACAGCTGGCGTCCGAGCCGCTCGTCGGCCCGCTTGCCGCCGGCGCCGCGTGAGCCGGTGCGCAGCAGGGCGGGAATTGCATGCGCGGAGCCGGCGCCTACGAGCAGGCGGCACCGGCAGCGAGGCGCCCGGCGCAGGCCCCGCCAAGGCTTGGCCGTGCGCAGGCGCGCGCCTGCATGCCCCAGGGGCGGCGGCTGCAGGCGGCCGCCGGGTCGCGCCGGCCGCAGACTGCGCAGGCGGGGGCGCGTCAAACGGATATACCGCGCCGCGCCGCGCGGGCGGCGTGTCCGGCGGCGAGATCAGGGTGCCCAAGGAGGCCCGCGAGTTCGTGCCCGTGTGGGCAGAGCCGACGATGCTCGGGGATCCGCGCGGCGCCGCCCGCCAGTACAGGCACGGCAACCTCCACATCCGAGAGTACGCCGACCACTACACGGTCCACACCGACAGGGCGGATCCGCGGCGCGACCCCGTCGGGCACCTGATCCGCGATGCGCCCGAGGTCCTTGCGGGCCTGGCCGCCGGCGCGGCCGCCGGCGCGCTTGCGTACCTCAAGTCGCGCGCCTCCGGGCGCAGCCGGCGCTCGTCCGCCGCGGCCGGCGCGGCCGCGGCCCTCTCCGCCGGCGGCCTTGCCTACGAGGGCGCAAAGAGGCTCAAGGAGCGCTGATCCGGCGCGGCCGTGTTGAAGCGAGGTGAGGGGCCGCCGCCTGGGCGCAAAGAGGCTCAAGGAGCGCTGATCCGGCGCGCCCGCGGCAGCCGGGCGGCCGGCATTCGCCGGCGGCGCGGTCCGCACGACCATACTGCACGGGAATCGCCGGCATCGGCCGTATCCCGGTGCCGCGGCTACGGGCCGCCGCCGGATTCCCCCTTTGCAAGCGCGTCGAGCGCCTCCTCGAACAGCTCCTGCTCGGCCTCGCCCGTCCCGTCGACGGCAATCCTCTCGACGCGGGTGAAGGCCCCCTTCCTGCGCCGAAAGTAGTACAGGCCGAGGTCGTCGGGGCCTATGATCCCGTCGTGGACCATGTTCAGCACCCCGTTGACGACATAGTCGCTGTGCGTTGCAAGCACCAGGTCCACGCGCCGCGACAGCGCAGCTCGGACCATCCCCTTGGCGAACCTCAGCTGCACGAGCGGCTCTATCCCAGCCTCCGGCTCCTCGACTGCTAGGGCGCCGCCGGGACGCACGCCGTGCAGGGCGGCCACGACGGGGAGCGCTGAGAGCACGCCGGATCCCGCCAGGCCTATCTCTGCCTCAAAGCCGGACTGGTCCCTGTACAGCAGGGCCGCGGGGCCGCCAGCGGCGGACACGGCGAGCGATCCGCCGAAAACGCCCGAGAACGCGGCCCTGGCGTCTTCGCCGAGCCCGCCCGAAAGCGCCCCGATCACGGCGCCGTAGAACTGCCCGAGGTGCTCGGGCATTTGCCCTGCAAGGCGCAGCTGCGGCGCGCCGCCCGGGGCGCATCCCGGCCCCGTTCCGCCGGCGCCATCCGGGGCGGAATTGAACACGTCTTTTGCCTGCAGAGTCGCCAGCAGCGACTGGATTGTCCCGGCCCTGCCGGCGGGGACGTACATGCTGCCAGCCGGCGCGCCGCCCGGGGCGGCGGCGCGCGGCGGCGCGGAGAGCGCGGCGCCGTCATCTGCCGCGCCCCTGTCAAAGTCTAGCCTTATCGGTGCCTCGCAGCCCGCAATCTCGAGCCGGCCGGAAGGCTTTGCATGAGTGACCACGTCGCGCCGCCTGATGCCTGCGCTCCTGAGGATGGCGTTCGACATGGCCGCGCCCGGCGGCCTGTCCCTGCCGTCGCCGGGTCCGCCGGCGCCGGCGGGATGCTGCCGCCCGGCGGCCGCCGGGTCGAGCCGGCGCACCCCGTGCATGATCCTGGCCGCGATTGACTTGCCCGAGTTGTTTGGGCCTATGAACACGCTAAGCCGGTGGCGGCCGATTGCGGCTCGGTCTATCGGCCCGATGTTCTCGAGTCTGATCTCTTCAAACTTTATGCCGCTCGGCGGCGGATGTGCGTTATATTAACTGCTTACGGGGCTTGAGGTGCTAGGGGGTGGTTGACCGGACGCCACATGGACGGACGGTCATCTTATACATGGCCGCGGGCGCCTCCCGGACGTTGTGGCACGTTCAATATGGTCACCTACGGGCTCCGCAGCCGTGAAATTTGCCCACTATCACACCGTACAGGTCGACCATGCAATGCACCGTGTGAAGGCCCACTACAGGACAGCCATGTCAGCACAGACAAGACGGATGGATCGCCTGAGACAAGCCGCTGACGGGCAAGCCTGGCTTGTGCTACCGCCGCCCGGCTAGGCGTCAATAGGCCTAGGCGTGAAGTGGATGGCGCCCTAATACTTTTAACACGACGGTTGCGGCCTCAAAATCAGAGCATGGCGACGCCAGAGGTTGCGGCTAGGCGCAACATAGACAAGATGCTTGAACAATCAGGGTGGGTTGTACAGGACTACGAGAACCTAGACTTTGGAACCAATACAGGCGTGGCTGTCAGAGAGTACCCGCTTGGTAGGGAGGCGTGCGACTACGCCCTCTTTATAGGCCGGCACCCTGTTGGCGTAGTAGAAGCAAAGCCTGAGGGTTGGACGCTACTGGGCGTCACCTCGCAGTCCGACAAGTACCTGAAAGGACTAAGCGAGAAATTTCCTCAGGCACCACGGAATCCTCCATTCTCTTATGAAACGACCGGGATACAAACCATATTTACAGACAGGCGTGATCCCGACTATCGTTCTAGAGATGTCTTCACATTTCATAGGCCAGAGGTTATGGAGCGCTGGCTTATGGAGGAAAAAACCATGCGAGCAAGACTCGAAGAAATCCCTCAGTTAGACTATCCAAATTTGTGGGACTGCCAGTCCCGAGCCGTTAAAAACTTGGAAAAATCGTTTTCTGAAAACAGACAGCGTGCCTTGATCCAGATGGCCACGGGTAGCGGCAAGACGTTCACGGCAGTTACGTTTGCTTACAGACTAATTAAACATGCGGGGGCGAGGAAGATACTATTCTTAGTAGATCGAAATAATCTGGGACAGCAGGCGTTGAGTGAATTTGCGCGGTATGATACACCAGATGACGGAAGAAAATTTACCGAGCTATACAACGTTCAACATTTACAAGGACAAATAATCGACCCAGTTTCTAAGGTTGTAATATCGACTGTTCAGAGAATGTACTCAATTCTAAAGGGCGAAAAAGAATTCGATGAAACATCTGAAACATTCTCTCAGTTTGACCAAAACATGAACGATGATCCCGTAGTAGTAGAATACAATCCCCACATTCCCATTGGGGAGTTCGATTTTATTATAATCGACGAGTGTCATAGAGGAATATACAACAAGTGGAAGCAAGTGCTAGACTACTTTGATTCGTTTTTAATAGGCCTAACCGCCACGCCGTCAAAAAGTACCGTGGGATTTTTTGAGAACAATCAAGTAATGGCTTATACACATGAGCGGGCTGTGGCTGATGGTGTAAACGTCGGGTATCATGTGTATAAAATTCGGACGCAAATAACGCGGGATGGAGGTAAAATAGAAGCGGGTGAAGTTGTAGAGAAACGTGACAAACTGACACGAAAACAGTGGCAAGAAAGGCTAGACACCGATATGATCTACGAACCTTCTAGGCTAGACAGGGATGTAGTGGCGACGGATCAAATACGACTTGTCATTAAGACTTTCAAAGATCGTCTGCACGAGATATTTCCTGGTAGGGAGGTGGTTCCAAAGACATTAATATTTGCAAAAGACGATTCTCATGCAGAGGATATCACTAGAATTGCCAGGGAGGTTTTTGGGAAAGGAAATGAATTTTGCCAAAAAATAACCTACAAAACAACTGGAGACAAGCCAGAAAACATTATTGCAAGCTTTCGAAACTTTTATCGTCCACGCATCGCGGTTACCGTCGACATGATGGCTACAGGAACCGACATTCGACCATTAGAATGCATTATATTCATGAGAGATGTAAAATCCAAAATCTACTTTGATCAGATGAAAGGGCGAGGAAGTAGGGTGATCCGCGCAGATGATCTGCTAGCAGTGACTCCCGATGCAAAATCAAAAGATCACTATGTGATTGTAGATGCGGTGGGGGTATGTGAACACTCCTTGTCCGACACGCATTCTTTAAGAAGGAGCAACGCCTCGCTCAAAGAGCTCATGCAAGCAGTGTCAGAAGGGCGCTCTGATGAAGATGCTGTATCATCGCTGGCAGACAAGTTGGCAAGGCTTGACCGTTCCTTGGACACAAAAGCAAAAGATGAAATTGAGGCGGCGTCTAGTGGTGTAACTCTGTCCCAAATGGCAAACAGGTTACTCGATGGAATAGACCCAGATGTACAAGCCGAGTACGCAAGGAAAAAGTTTATGACATCTTCCCCTACTGATGACCAGCTTGAACGAGCCAGTAACGAGATAATAAAGGATGTATGTCGGATGTTCGATGACGCTCATCTCCGCCAAACCATACTAGATGTTAAGGCCCGTCGGGAGATGGTCATTGACTCGGATTCCATTGATAATCTGGTTGCGGCTGGATTCGATCGCGAAGCCAATGATATCAGCAACAAAGTCAGGGAAAGCTTTGAAGGGTTTTTGGCTAAAAACAAGGCTGAACTTGTAGCGTTGCAAATACTGCACTCCCAGCCTTACAGAATCCGAGAGCTAACGTTTAAAGACATTAAGACACTGGCTGCAAAAATCGAAGAACCACCCTTCCGAATGGACACTAGGCTGCTCTGGAGTGCTTACAAAAATCTTGAGAAGTCAAAAACAAAAAATAACTCCCATGTCACATTGACCGACCTAATTTCTATAGTTCGGTTTGCCATAGGTGAGGAGAAAGTCCTTATTCCGTTTGGTGAGAAAGTAGATCGAAAGTTTTCCAATTGGATGGAAAATCAAGGATCAGCTGGTAGAAAGTTTACAAGTGAACAAAAAGACTGGCTTATTATGATGAAAAATCACATAGCCGCGTCAATTGTTGCTACAGTAGAAGACATGGATGATGTTCCATTTTCCCAAAAAGGTGGACGCATTAAGCTGCACGATTTGTTTGGCGATGATTATAAACAGATTCTAGAGGAGTTGAACCAGGAGCTGATTAGTTAATGAACCAATCTCTTGTTAAAGAAAAACTTCCTGACGGGTGGGTCAAAAGCAGTCTTTTTAGCTGTGTTGAAATTTTAGATCACAAACGCATTCCGATAAATGCCAATCAGCGTAAGCAAAGAGCTGGCCCTATACCATACTATGGCGCAACAGGCCAGGTAGGTTGGATAGATGATTATTTATTTAATGAAGAATTGGTGTTACTAGGGGAAGACGGAGCACCGTTTTTAGACTTTTTTAAAAATAAAGCATATTTAATTTCTGGAAAAAGCTGGGTAAACAACCATGCTCATGTTTTAAAGGGCATAAGTGGGATCGTCTTGAACAAATACCTGTGCCATTATTTAAATTGGTTTAATTATAAAGAATATGTTACGGGAACAACCAGACTAAAACTAAACCAAACCAGTATGAAAAGCATTCCTGTTTTACTGCCACCTTTCTCTGAGCAAAAACAAATCGTCAGCAAACTTGAATCAGTCTTTACACGGATTGACGTAGTTAAGAACATTTTGGAGACCTCCAAAACATCTGCTCAACATGCGCAACAGTCTGTACTTGCTGTTGCATTTGAAGGTAAATTGGTCTCGCAAGACCCAAAAGATCCGCCAGCGTCTGCATTAATAAATAAAATAGGTGCGAGCCAACCTACTTATCGCCTCCGTCAATCCAAAACATGTAATGCGCTGTCACGAAATAACTTCTCAAACGTAAGTGTACAGCTTCCAGATGGTTGGACACACGCAACATTAGAACAGATAGCAATGATAACTCCTGGTCAATCACCACCGTCTTCAAGCTATAACCAGAAACGCTCTGGCATCCCATTTTTTCAAGGTAAAACTAATTTTGGTGAGCTACACCCGACACCGCAACACTGGTGCACAAACCCTAGAAAGATCGCTGTGAAAAATGACATTTTAATTTCAGTCAGAGCACCTGTTGGGCCTACAAATCTAGCCAAGGAAACATGTTGTATTGGAAGAGGTTTATCTGGAATCAGGGTCACTGATAAAATTCATTTCAAATATATATTGTACCATATACGTGCGATCGAAAAAAGCATTGCGGCGAGTGGAACTGGAACTACTTTTAAAGCCATTAGTAACAAACAATTAAAATCTATTGTGCTAAACATTGCACCCTACAATGAACAAAAACGTATTGTTGTTAAACTCGACTCAATTTTTAAAAGCATAGGCATATTATTGACACATGTTGAATCTACAATAATTTACCTCAATGCACTCAAAAGCAGTACGTTAAAATTGGCTTTTGATGGTCAACTGGTTTCCCAAGATGTTAACACCAAACCTGCAACAATTTTGTTTAAAAAAATTAATTCGAAAAGCAATTACTTAAAAAGTGTAAATTCTAAGGAGTGACAAAAATGTCAAGTGAAGCGCCTGTTATAGTTCAAAAAATATGGAACTTTTGTGATGTATTACGAGATGATGGTGTGTCTTACGGTGATTATGTAGAGCAGTTGACATACCTTTTGTTTCTAAAAATGGCGGATGAACAGACCAGGCCTCCATTTAGACAAAAATCATCTATCCCACAAAAGTACTCATGGCCGACATTAATATCAAAATCGGGTGATGAACTAGAGATACACTATCGACGTATTCTGGAACAACTTTCTCATAAACCGGGGTTGCTTGGCATGATATTTAGAAAATCTCAGAACAAAATTCAAGATCCTGCAAAATTAGAACGGTTGATCAAACTAATTGATGGTGATCCAAAAGACAGACAAAGGGTCGTTTGGGTTGGATTGGACATTGATGTTAAAGGTGAAATTTACGAAGGATTATTAGAAAAGAACGCTGAAGATGTCAAAGGTGGTGCAGGCCAGTACTTTACACCGCGTGCATTGATTAACACGATCGTTGATGTAATACAGCCCAAACCCATGGAAACTATAGGTGACCCTGCATGTGGAACGGGTGGCTTTTTTTTGGCAGCCCACAAGTATCTTGTAGAGAACTTTAACCTTGATCCAGATCAGAAATTGTTTCTCAAAAATCACACCTTCGTTGGATATGATATTGTCACCGAAGTAGCAAGATTGTGTGCCATGAACATGTACTTACACAGTATCGGTTCTACTGAAAGCCAAATTGTTGTAGGTGATTCGCTTATAGGTGATCCGGGCAATCGCTTCGACATAATTATGACCAATCCCCCATTTGGAAAAAAATCAAGTAACAAAATTGTCACCAAAGATGGCAAGGTAGAACGCCAGACACTGTCATACCAAAGAAACGATTTCTGGTCAACTACTACTAACAAGCAGCTAAATTTCCTTCAACATGTGAAGACACTGCTCAAGCCCCGTGGTCGGTGTGCAATAGTTATTCCAGATAATGTTTTGTTTGAAGGCGGTGCAGGTGAAACCATTAGAAAAAGGCTGTTAGATCATATGGATGTTCATACACTCCTTAGGCTTCCTACTGGTATATTCTATGCGGGTGGTGTTAATGCGAATGTTTTGTTTTTTGATAAAAAACCAGCTAGGACTGACAACAAGCCGTGGACCGAGAACTTGTGGATATACGATTTTCGAACGAATCAACATTTTACTTTAAAACAAAATATGTTAACACGTGATGATTTGGATGATTTTGTTAGATGTTACAATCCACAAAATCGATGGGATCGCAAAGAAACTGATCAATTTAAAGTATTTACGTATGACGATATTATTAAACGTGACAAAATAAATCTTGATATACGCTGGCTTGATGAGAAGTCGTCCAAAGACAACGCCGCAACGTTTATATCGCCTGATTTAATTGTACAAAAAATTTTAAATAACCTAGAGTCTGCATTAGACACAACAAAACATCTTGCTTTAGATCTAAAGGGTGAGTAGCTTGTATATGTTTTATACGACATGCCGTGAATACTTCCTGGTCTGTATCACTACTATTCAGCTCGGGACCATCATGCAAAATAAATTTACAGTTAATTTTCACTACAGATGTTCTTATAATTATTTGTTCAAAGATGTTTTGAAATTTAATACCAATATACTACTGGACAATATTAGAATCGTTACTTGTATAACTTTTTTCTTATGCCAGCAAGCCACTTACACAATATCCTTGTTAAAGAGATATTCTGTATTTTTGATACGTAGAGTAGTGTCGCAACAAAGCCACAGTATGGGATATTCGCCACCGTTATCACACGTATGTCATTATCGCCTTGGACGGTGGTTGGGAATGGTGAGTGATTAACATGTCCCTTGCTAGAACCGTCCGCGTCGCCGTCAAGCTCCTCCCGTCGCTGCTCGCGCTGCGCCGCGACCGCCGCCAGTGGATACGGCAGGAGGGGCGCAACGTGGAGACCGAGCGCTACCGCCGCAACGCAAGAAGGGCCCTCGAGACGTTCATCGCGCTCGGCCCCGTGTACATAAAGCTCGGCCAGTGGCTCTCCTCGAGGGCCGACATACTGCCGCAGCCGTACATGGAAGAGCTCGCAAAGCTCCAGGACGACGTCCCGCCTGCCCCCTTCGAGTCCGTGCGGCCGGTCATAGAGGCCGAGCTGGGCGGGACCATACCCGAAAAGTTCGACAGCATGGAGCGCGAGGCGTTCTCGGGAGCCTCCCTCGGCCAGGTGTACAGGGCCGAGTCGGGCGGCCGCCGGCTCGTCGTAAAGGTCAAGCGGCCGGGCATCGACGGGCAGGTCGAGGAGGACCTCGCCGTCCTCAAGAGGGTCCTGCCGCTGGCGATGCGGTTCGTCGACCCCAACCTCCAGTTCTCGGCCCGCGCGATGCTCGCGCAGTTCGTCGAGACCATACGGGAGGAGATGGACTACACGGTAGAGCTCGAAAACCTCCGCCGCATAAGGGACAACATGCGCCCGTACCCCGACGTGATCGTGCCCGACGCGTACCCCGAGCTGTCCTCGGGCAGCGTCCTGACCATGGAGTACGTGCCGGGCGTAAAGGTCACCGACATCGCCGAGCTCGACCGCCTTGGCGTGGACCGCCGCAAGCTCGTCACCGACATACACCGCATATTCTTCACGATGCTGCTCCGGCATGCCGTCTTCCACGCCGACCCGCACCCGGGCAACCTCTCGGTGGCCCCCGACGGCCGGCTCATCCTGTACGACTACGGCATGGTCGGCAGGCTCGACGGCGAGACGCGGATGCAGCTCGTCCGCCTGTACCTGGCCCTCGTCGACAAGGACCCGTCTAGGACGGTCGATGCAATGTCGGCCCTGGGGATGCTCACGCCAGACTTCAACCGGACCGTGATAGAGAGGGCCATCGAGCTGACCGTGCGGGCCATGCACGGGCGCCGCCCCGAGGAGATGGAGGTGCGCAGCCTCATGGAGATCGCCAACAAGACCATGAGCAGGTTCCCGTTCATACTGCCAAAGCACCTAGCGCTGTACATGAGGATGGGGTCCATCATCGAGGGCATCTACCGGACGCACGACGTCGACTTCAAGTTCGTCAGGGTGCTGCGCGACATACTCGTCGAGGAGAACCTGCTGCGCGACGCGTACGCCGAGGAGGCAAAGCTCTACCTGGGCCGCATCGCAAAGTCGATCGACGCCGTCGTCGGGCTCGCGCCGGACCTGCGCAGGATGGTCGACGACGCAAGGTCGGACCGGCTGCGGGGGCGCGGCGGCGGGGGAGGCGGGGGAGGCGGGCCGCTCGCACTCCTGCCGGGGGCCGTCATGGCGGGATCCGTGTTCGTCGGCTCGTCCATACTGCACGGGACGGGCGCCGTCGGCGGCGATATCGCCGCGGCCGGCATGGCATGCTCGCTTGCGGCCATGGGTGTTCTGGCGGCGCTCGGGCTGCGGCGCAGGTAGGCAGGGGGCTGCCCGGCCCGCCGCGTAGCGGCCGCCGCCGCTATCCGCGGGGAATCTTGACTGTGAGGACGCCGCCGGCGCACGTTGCAGTGCACCGCCCCTCCCCTCCCGCCGGGTACGGGAGCCTCACGGTCTTGTCGAGGCGGCGCGGCCTCTGCAGGCTGACGGCCCTGCCGGGCTCGGGCCCGTCGCCCTCGCCCTTTTCGGCGCGGATCGTCAGCAGGTCGCCTCGCACGCGCACGCTAATGTCCTCCATGCCGAACCCCGGGACGTCGGCAAGGACGGTGAGGCCGGACGGGTCCTCGCGGATGTCGACGGGGGGTAGCACGAACTCGTAGAACTCGATCGTCGTGCCGCCGGTCCCCTCGCCGTCGGCGCCGCCGCCCGCGGCCTCGCCCAACATGCGCCGGGACGGCCCCGCCGCTATAAATTCCGGGCGGGGTGGGGACGGGGGAGGGGGCGCGCGAGCCGGCAGAATGGGACGGGGCCTGGCCGGAGTGCGGAGCGCGGACTTGACAGTTCGTCCCCTCCGCACTGCCGTGCGGCCTCTGCGTGCGGGGCGGCCGCCGGCGCCGCCCGAGGCCCCCGCCCCGCGCCTGCGGCCGGCCGGGCCGCCCGCAACCAATAATTGAGGGGCCCGCTGACCGGCGCGCGTGCTGGAGGCAGACGAGTACGGCGCGTACCGGAGCGCCCACAAGCGGATAGCCGCGGCCGTCATCGAGCGGTTCGTCAACGCAAAGACGCTCGCCGCCGCCGCGCACCTCCTCGACATCGAGGTCGAGGACGGGACGGGCCGCATCATGCTCAGGAGCGCGTCCGAGGAGCCGCCCCTGCTCGACTTTGCCATGTGCGACGTGCGCACGGACGGGGCCACGGCAGTCGAGAGCTTCGCCAAGGGCGGCGGGGCCGCCGCCGAGGGCGACGCGGCCGAGTACGACGAGGCCCTGCTCAGGGCGCTCGGGTCGTCCACCACGTCCCTGTACGAGGTCGTCAAGCGCAGCCCCGACGGCGGCACGGCCGAGCTCGCCGACCTGCTCGACGGCGGCCGCATGGTCGTAACGGACAGGGCCCTGAGCCTGGGCGGGCCGGCCCCGGTGGCCGCCTTTCTGCGCGTCCTGCGCGTCGGCGAGATGAACATGACATCGGGCATGGCCCTGGCCTTCCCTGGGGCCGCCTCGCCGACGGTCATCTCAAAGTACGAGGCGATCGCAAAGCGCTCCAAGCGCCGCCCCGAGATCGTCCGGTTCGCCTCGTTCTTTAGGCTGCACCGGCTGTACGGCATGGCCGCCAAGTACGCCCTGCCGCCCCCCTCGCCGCCGGCCGCCGCCGCGCGCTGAGCCGCGGGCCGGTATGTTTATTGCCTAGGGCTATGACCGGCCGGCGGTGCAGCTAGGACGTACAAGGCGTACAGGACCGAGCGGGCAAAGATCAACCGCAAGCTCATGCGGGTCTCGCTCACCCCCGAGACGATCGCCCGCGCCGCCAAGATGCTCGACATCGCCGTCGAGGACGGGCAGCTCCTCGTCGACGAGGTAGAGATGCCGGCCGTCATCGACTCGATACTGCACGACCTCAAGACCGGCGACGACAAGTCCATCCTAGAGTCGTACATCGAAAAGGTCGGCGGGGCCAACGAGGTCCAGGACGAGCTCCTAAGGGCGCTCGCCGAGTCCAAGGCGTCGCTGTTCTCGGTCGGCGAGCGCGACGAGGAGACGGGCACGGCCGAGCTCATAGACATGCTCGCCGACCGGACCGTCCACGTGACCGATGCCGACCTGAGCTCGTCGTCGCCCCAGCCGCACTCCGAGGCCATCTTCTGCCGCATACTGACGCTGCCCGGCGTGAGCATTACGTCGGGCATGACGCTGTCGTTCCCAGAGAATGTGGTCGCGCGCGTCATCCGCCGGCACAAGGAGATGATGTCGTGGACGCGCCGCAAGCCGCCGCCTAGCGTGTCCGCATCGTTCTTTCGGCTGTACCGCACGTTCGGGGCCGGCGCGCAGGCGCGCGGGCCGCGCGCGGGCACGAGGCGCAAGCGGCGGCCGCAGCAGTAGTGCGGCGGGTTGCGCGGGCAAGGCCTGATAGACTTTAATCGGAACCGTTGGGCAGGCGCCCGTTGATAATCGCCATCGAGGGGGCCGACCAGGCCGGCAAGACGACCCAGACGCGGATGCTCGCCGAGGCGCTCGAACTGCGCGGCCTGTCCACCGAGACGTTTGCGTTTCCGGACTATGAAACGCCGGTAGGCAGGCAGATCAAGGCGAGCCTCAACTTGGGCGGCGCAACGGGGCCTGGCCAGCCACCGTCACAGCTGCTACACATCTTGCTTGCTGCCAATCGTTGGGAGGCACTGCCGCGCATTCGTACCGCGTTGGACACCAAGGATGTAGTCTTGATGAACCGGTACTACCACTCAAATCTGGCATACGGCGTGGCCCGCGGCTTAGAGCGAAGATGGCTCAAGAACCTTGACGATGGCCTCCCCGAGTCCGACCTCGTGATCGTACTAGACATAGATGCCGCCGAGTCGTTCAAGCGTAAGTCTTCGGGTAGGGATCGCTTTGAGAGGGACAAAGACCTACTCAAGAAGGTTCGCTTTAGGTACTATGATGAGGCACGCTTGCACAACAAACACTGGAAAGTCATCAACGCGATTGGAACGCGCCAGGATGTCCACGCCCGCGTACTCACCACAACTGCACCTGTCGTGAACCTACTGTGCGGCGTTAAAATCAAGTCGGTGGTGCCGGCCCCTGTCACGCTTACCCCACTCCACACCGCGTTGCATAGCCAAGCTGCTGACGCCTACAGGATGAATGCACGTAGGCGTCACACGGTAGCCCCCAGCAAAACTTGAAATTTACCCGTGCGGCGGGCGCGCCCGTATGGCGACCCCCCGCAAGCGCATCGTCGTAAAGCTGTCCGGCAAGGTCTTCGGCATGGAGAATGCGGGCCTGCTCCGCGACCACGCCGCGTTCCTTGCCCGGATAAGCCGCGTGTGCCAGCCCGTCATTGTGGCAGGCGGCGGCAAGATAGCCCGCCACTACATAGGCCAGGCGCGCTCGTCGGGGGCCGACGAGTCGACGCTCGACGAGCTCGGCATCGACGTGTCCAGGCTCAACGCAAAGCTGCTCATATCGGCGCTCGGGGCCCGGGCGTACCCGCACCCGCCGACGACCCTGCAGGAGGCCCGGCTGGCGGCCGACAGCGGCCTCGTCGTCGTCGCAGGCGGGCTGCAGCCCGGGCAGAGCACCAACGGCACGGCGGCCCTCATAGCCGAAAAGGTGCATGCGGCGATGTTCCTCAACGCGACCGACGTAGAGGGCGTCTACGACAAGGACCCAAACGTCCATGCGGACGCAAAGCTGTTCCGGCGGATGGAGATCAGGGAGCTGCGGCGGCTGCTCGTCGACGAGACCATTGCGGCCGGCGGGTACGACCTCATGGACATACTGTCGCTCAAGATAATAGAGCGCTCGCGCATACGCACCCGCATAATGAAGGCAGACGTCAAGGCGCTCGACAGGGCCATACGCGGCCGCAGGCCGCTGCCCGGGACGGAGGTCGTGCTGCCGAGCGCGTCATCCTAGCCCTTGCTCTCTGCCGCCTTGCCGCCGTTATTGCCGCTAGGCTTCACGACGGGGTACGTGTCGTTCCAGATCATTACGCTGTCGCCGGCAAACTCTGGCACGCCCGAGCCGAGGACCTTTGCGAGGACCGTATCCGCCTCGCCCGGCTCCATCGGCTTGGTCTGCGCCTTCGTGTACCCGTCGCCGTCGACTAGTATGACAATGTGGCCGTCGGGCGCCTTGATGGCTGCTGCATAGTCCTCTTCGCCGACGGGTGCGAACTTGCCGCCGACCTTCTTGGTCGTCAGCGTGAGCATCGCGAACCCCGCCAGTTTGAACAGGCGCATCTGCGACTCGGACGCGCGCTTCTTTCCTGCCTGGACGGCCTCAAAGTACTGCACAGGGGCGCGGCGAGGGGGCGCGCCTATAAGTCGTGCGCGGGAGTAGCGGCCGTTGCAAAGCTGGCGGGTGGTTGTTGCGTAGCCTCCCGCCGACAAGATGTGCCGCGCTCCGCCTCACTGCGGCCAATCCATCGCTGGCCGTCCAATCCGACCACCCCTTCACCCCGCCGAGACCTGGCTTGTTGCCATCCGTGCCGACCGGCTGCATATGCACAACCTGCGGCGCGGGCTTGGCATGAAGCGCATTCGAGACGCCCTAGTGCTCCGTCTTCTCTCCGCTAAACGCGCGCAAACCATATATGCACACATGCGCCTAGCCGCCCCGTGAACCACGGAGCACACTCGCGCTCACGGCTGGCGTCGGGCCTGCACTAGGCACCAAGTGTGAAATAGGATGGCGACATCGGCAAAGGTAGGAGCAGACGACATCGCAAGTCGTGCGGCTGCAGAAGATGCCGCAGAGTCCGCAAAGACGGACGACGCTAGCATCCACGCGCAGGAAGGGGAAGCGGATGAACCCGAAGGCGACCGCGTGAGCGAGGAAGTTGAGCAGCTGCTCATGGATATAAAGACGGGCAAAGTAAAAACCATGGTATACACGTTGGACGAGCACATGCGCCTCCTTGATGAGATTCGAGGCAGCTAGGCTTCACTGTGGGCCATTTTCGCGTATAACGTTGGGCGAAAAGCCGTGTGCAGTCTAGCCCAAGCGGAGGCCGGATGCGCTAGAGTGCTGTATGCGCTTGGTCGTCCTGTCAATCCTGTAGGGTCGGGAGGTAGCAGGCAGACGCGGGGCCGCGCGGTTGGGATTTGCCACGGCTGCGCGGCGCGGATCTTTTGTCGGGTGAATAACAAACCGCTTGGCCCTTGGACTTGTGCCTCTTGCCCTGCGGGGCGGCGCGCTCCGTCCGTGCCCGCCCCTTGCGCTGCGTCGCCGCCCGCCTAGCCGGCTTCCCCGCCTTCCCCCGCATGCCTATCTCCGCTCCCTTCAGCTGCGACAGGTCGGCCACCGCCCCGTACTCGATGAACACGTCGAAAAAGCGCCCAGACGGCGCCCCCCGTACACCATGGCGCACGACATCGGCGCGCCCTTTCCGCCCTCCTTGCCGTTGACCAGAAACTTTAGGCGCGTGTCGTACAAAAAGCACACGGCGGCCGCCCTGCCAAAGACGCTCGTCTTCCAGTGAGATGTGTTGGTGGCGACGGGAACTAGCGCGATCACCTCTGCGCCGTGGTCATCGTGCGCCGCCGCGCACTTGGCCAGCCAGTCTGATATCCGGCCGCCGTACCTGCCATTCATTCCGTACGGCGGGTTGACGTAGATTGTAGAATAGTCCCACGTCTCGCCCAGCCCGTCCCTAGGGGGCATGTACTCTACTGCCGCATCGACTAGCGAATGCCTGTTCGAGCACGGGTCCAGCTCTATTCTCCCGAGCACGTCCCGGACCGCGTCCACGTAGAACCGGGGAGTCCCCCAGTCCTGGGAGCTGCCGCGGACGCGCCGCCCCGCCGTCATGACGCATGCGCCTCCGTCCGTGCGCACGGCGCGTCCGCGGCTACGGGCGCCGGTCGTGCCGCCATCGGACGCCAACACCGTGCCCGGCTTATAATCATGTCCTCTGCCGTGGCGCAGGCGCCAGGCTGACGCCCGCGTCCCTAGATTTATAGGGAGTATTTGCGCCCTCCCCCCATGAACGATGCGCCCGAGCCGATCAACGTCACCGTCTTGATCGATGGCAAACCGGAGGAGAGGAGCCTAGACGGCCGATCGACGGTGGCGCAGATCGTCGGCGAGCTCTTGCCCGAGTTTGAAAAGGCCCGTGCAGGCGACTATGCGCTGTATCCAGAGGACGGGCCCCCGCTTGATCACGCCTCGCGACTCGAAGGAAACGACATACCCGATGGGTCTGTTCTTGTCCTAACCAAGACGGACGGGGGCGGCGGCGCCTGCGGGCGGGACGATTGTCGATCCCGCGAAGTCTTGGTTCGGGCCTGAGCATGGCGGCGGCCGCATTCTGCAAGCCAGCATGTACGCGCCAGGGTGAAAATCCGGGCGGCGGCCGAGCTGGACTTCCCGAACCCGCCGTGGTCCCGAGGCAAAGTGTGGCGGCGGCAGTTGAGATGCTGTTGCTATGCGCAGGCGCCGGCAACCATCGCAGTCGACTCCCAAGAGAATTCGCCATGCGGTGCCCGCGTGGCCTCTTCATCCTCTTCCGCAAGCGGCGCAGCGGAACGCGCATCCGGAGAACCACCCGTCGGTGCGCCCTCGGAACCGCGCATGTGGCTGATGTGGGGGCTTGGCACTTGACGCCATCCTGCGCCCCGATGTGCCCCAGCACCGCTCCCAACACTTAAGAGCCGACCGCCCCCCGCCCCGCGCCGTGAACCCAAAGGTGTTCGTAGTAGCCGCCGTGGCGGCCCTCGTAGCCGCCCTCGGCGTGATCGCGGTCGCCGGCCAGACCGTCATCGACGACGTCTCGGGCGGCCCCGGCGGGTTCCTCCAGGCCCCCGGCGAGGCCCCCGTCCCCATAGAGGAGGTCCAGGTGAGGCTCGTCGGCATCACGGTCGACGAGGTCCACGAGCGCGCCGCGACCCTCACCGTCCGGCTAGAGGTGACAAACCCCAACGAAAAGTCGGTAATCCTCCAGTACCTAAAGTACGAGCTGTTCGAGGGCGGCTCGCGCGTGCACGTCGGCGAGATCGGCGACCGGCCGAGCGCGTTCGTCACAGAGTCCAACTACTTTACGCTGCTCTCGGGCCAGCCGACCGTCCTGACCGATACGGTCACGCTCCGCAACACGGGCAGCACGCCCGACCTGTGGCGGGCCCTGTCCGACGGCACGGCCGCATGGCGCATATCCGGCGAGGCGTTCTTCAACATCAGCTCGATGACGCGCGGCGGCGAGAATACCGTACTGTTCGACCTAGAGCAGGCTCCAGGTGCGCAGCCCTAGCAGCATAAACCCGCACAGTCGCGATAGTATCATAAAATCGCTAAAAATTTGCCAAAGTTATATATGCCCACCCCAGGCCCGCACCCGCATGGCAGAAGCATCAATGGGCGCGTTCGGCGCGGCGCTCGGCGTCTCGATCGCACTTGCTGTAGTCACATTCGCTCTCCGTGGCAAGGGCCACCCCGAGCCGATCGACTAGGCGGGCAGGCAGCCCCGTAGCGAGGACGCTGCGGGGGCGCAATGCCTCTTGTCGACTTTTTCACTCGCACGGTGGGGAGGCTGTTGCCGCCCTGGGACGCCCCCTGGCCGGCGGTCTCCGACGCGGCAACAGCTCGCCCTCTGCACTCTGATGGCTTGTCCGCGCGCCGCCGCCGGGCCCCGCCCCGCCAGCCAGGCCCTACGACCTTTTGAGCCCGACCAGCTCTGCTATCGAGACCGACCTGCCGATCTTTTCGCGGATAAAGCAGCGCTGGAGTACTGGCAGTTCGAGCAGTCGGACGACGGCTCGATGATCGGCGTGCGGCCCTCCTCGAGCAGGTCGGCGAGGACCTTTACCCGGCGGACCGTCTCCTCGAACATCTTTGCGTTGCGCGTGAGCGAGAACGACGCCTCGCGGCGGTCGCCCGTGATGTAGATTATGATGCCGTCGGGCTTGCCTAGCATCCACAGGCACGCGTTGAGGTACATCAGGTCGCCGGCGTGCGGGTTGTCTGGCTGCTCGGCGGCCGACCTGTACAGTATGACGGCATCGTCGACGACCATGTCTGCCTTGCCCCTGACTGTTATCCCGCCGCCGACGTCGTACTCGGCCGGCTCTGCGCCGTACCCGAGCTTGCCGAGCAGCCCGCTGAGCAGGTCGCTGAAGCCGCGCCTCTCGACGGGCATCGGGTCCTTGCGGTCGTAGTAGGACCGGCGCAGGCAGCCGGACGCCTCGTGCAGGTGGATCGTCTTGCCGTCGGACGCGTCGACGCGCGCCTCTAGCTCCCTGCCGATCGAGTCGATCGAGTTCTGGACCAGCGCGCGGTAGTCCCTGTCGCCCATCGTCATGCCCCGGTCAGCCCCCCTTGCCGGCGCCCGGCCCGCCTCGTATAAGAAGCTGCGCTATGCGCGGCGAGAACGCCAGTATGGCAAAGTGCGCGCCGAACCCGACGACGGCGCCGGCCAGCACGCTGCCCGTGTAGTGGTGCAGCGCCAGGAATATCGCGATTGGAGGGGCCGCAAAGATCACGGCCATGACGGTGCTCTTGGCGATGATGCCGCCTATGTCGAGCTCAAAGGCGCTCGGCCGGCGCCCGATGCCGCCCGTTCCCGCCGCCCCGGGGACCGGTGCAGGGGGGGCCGCCGGCGCCGGCGCCGGCGCTCCCGTGCCCGCCCCCACCCGGCCGCCGCCCTCCTTCGCACCTCCGCCCTCCCGGACTTCCTTCCTGCCGGGCGCATCCCCGGATTCCCCCACGGGCGGCGGGGAGGGCGAGGCAGGGGACGGCGGCCGCGGCGCATCTTCCCGCAAGGCAGAACAGCTACTCTTCAAGGACGAGCTTTGGCACCGCCTCCTGGGGAGGTATGCCCTGCTCGACGGCAAACGCGACGGACGCCAGGTTTCTGACCTCGAACGCCGTAAGTATGGTAATCCCGACGCTCGTGGCCGGGCTGAACATGCGCGTAAACGACGCCCTTGCCCTCGCGTACACGGCCATCTCGAAGGCGCGCTCAAACGCCGAGACCGCATCCATCTCGGACTCGGCCTGCACCGACGCCATCTCGCGGTACGGCGAGGACGACGCGCCGGCGAGCTCGCCGAGCGCATCGCGCACCGTCGCCGCCGACAGCATAGAGTCGAGCAGCTCCCTCGGGGCGCCGGCCGTCGGGGCCACCACTAGGTCGTTTATGGCCTGCTCGTCGAGGCCCCAGAACTTGCCGCGCAGCACGCTCATCAGGTTGTAAAAGTCGATCGTCATGCCGACCAGCTTTGCCATGTCCCGCTCGCCGGACGTGCGCAGGCCCGAGCTTAGCTGCTCGACCCACACCTTGTCAAAGTACGTGTCAAAGACCTGCAGGTTGCCGCGCTCGGCGTAGAGGGCGGCGGCCTTTGCCACCTCGGCGCCGTACGCGGTGGATGCCAGGCCCGAGACGGCCTCCTCGAGGTCCTTTGAGACGAGGGCCTTTAGGACCGTATCGCGCTGCTTTAGGAGCTCTTCGGCGCGCAGGTTGAGCAGCGGCTCGATCTCGTCCTGCGGCTTGCCGAGGACCTTGCTCTTGAGTATGAGCTTTAGGTTCCATATGGGGAACTTCATGTAGTAGGCGCGCAGCACCTTTGAGCCGCCCGCGGCCTTTGATATCGAGTGGTGAACCTCTGCCAGGCGCCCCCTCAGGGCCGCCTCGATGCCCTGTGCGGTGTACGGCTTGGGGACGTCGGCCAGGGCGGCCGCGTAGGCGGCGCTCGCGCTGCGCAGGCGCGTGACCATCTCGTCCAGGTCCCTCGCCTCGGCGAACGACTGGAAGTCCTGCCGGGTCAGCAGCTGCCCGCGCTTGCTGTACGACTTTACGGCGGCAAAGACCTTTTGCGAGCCAGACCCTCCCATCGGCCGGCCCGAATGCGCGGCCGTTTTTAATGTTGTTCGGGCCTGCGGCGCCTGAGGGGGCGGCGGCCGCCCGTTGGTGGAGTGCTGGCGGCAGGATGGGGGCGCCAGCGGCAGGCGACGCCCGCGGCCGTTGCGGGCCTGCACTCGACCCTGCCGCCCGCCCGGCCACCCTGCCGCCCGGCCGCGGCGCGCAATGCGCTTAAGGAGCGGCGCGCCGGCAGGCGGCATGGGCCGCGAGCGCACCGCCGCAGGGCCGCCTGCCGACGCGTACGGGACGGCCCTGCTAGACATGATCGACGGCATTACCCGCCACAGGCCAGAGTCCTACTCTAGGGCGGCCGCGGCCTTGGAGCGCCTGGTGGATGCCGGCTCGCTGCCGGACGACATGGTGTTTTACGCCCTGCTGCACTCGGCCCTGTGCTACGACATATCCGGCCGCCCGGACAGGGCGGGGCCTATGTACGAAAGGGCGGGACAGAGCTACGGGGACGAGTTCGACTACATCCTTCATTCAAGGCGGCACGCCAGGGGCATAGCGGAGGGGCTGGCCGCACTGGGGAGGGACGGGGACGTGTCGGGCCTGTCCCGGGCGCTTGACGGCACCATTGACTTGATCAAGCGCAGGGAGAAAGAGGCGGGAGGCCCCCTGCGGCACGACGCCCCCGACGACTACAACGTGTTCATGTCGTCGATCATACTCGTCGACGACTTTTTCAAGGCCGCATCCGACCCCGACTGCGCCGCGAAGGCGGCCAAGATTGCACGCGATGCCGACGTGAATGCCGCCGAGCTTCCAGGATTCAACGCCAGCCCCCTTGTTCACTTTACGGCAACCCTGTACACGCGCCTGATCAGGGCATACGGCGAGCGTTCCGCGGCCCCGCCGGGCTGAGTTAGAGTCAAGGGAGTTCCCAGCCCGTTGCGTGGGGTGTGGCCATTGCAGCGGCAGCCGCAGGGCGCAGCCGCAGAGGGCGGCCTGCCCAGCGCCGGCCGCGGCCGGGGCGGGAATGCGCGCATGTCATGTGAAAATCGACGGAATGCGGCCACGCTGAGGGCGGCCCAAAAAAAGCGCGGGTTGATCCGAGCCGCCTCGAACAGCGCCGCCCGCCCATGGCCTACATCTCGAATGCGGCATCGCGAGGCCCCTAGCTGCGGCAAGGCCGCACGGTGCACTTCACGCGCCAGAATCGTCCTGCGCGCCGCGCCCCTGCCGGCGCGGGCCGAACGCGTCGTCTACCGCGCCCTCCATCTTGTGCGGGTAGAACAGCCTGACGTGGCCTTGGCCGCCGCTCCCGCCTCCCCCCGGGACGAGCGCGCCGACGACGGCCGAGACCGACGATATCTCGGCCAGGCCCTCCTGCCCGTCCCCCTCGCCCCCGTAGCCTGCCTCGGGGCGCACCAGTATGTCCCCGTTCCCTCCGCCGAGCCCCCCAGAGCCCGACGGCTCGTACCTCGTGTACGCCGGCTTTGACTCGTCGTCTATGATGAGATAGTACTCGGCCGGCAGGCCGGCGGCATCAAAGATCGCGCGCAGCCTGCCCATGCGCGCCGGATCGGCCCCTGCATCGTCGAGCCCCGCTCGCGCGACGTACCTGTGGGCGAGCCTCTTTCGGCCCGTTATGCGCGATGCCAGGTCGGAGAGGATGGCATCGTCCGACCTGGCCCACCTGCCGACCAGGGCCGCTGCCGTGCCGTCGTCGGCCGCTAGCATCTCTCCGGGGCCGGGCGGGCTGCCGCTGGCGGGATCCCCAAGCGCGTCAAGGCCGGTCTCGGACGCGCCGAGCTCGGCGGCCCTTGCAAACGTCCTCTCCAGCACGCACTCCATCTGCCGGACGGTGTGGTGGTAGTAGACGTTCTTGTACATGAGGTACCTGCCGACGATGTACCCCTCGACGGCGCCGATCCCCCTTCCGGCTACGACTATCTCGCCGCGGGGCTCGTCGATCTCTAACGTGCTCGCTATGCGCAGCAGGTCGATCTTGCCGTAGTTGACGCCCGTAAAGTACGAATCACGCATGAGGTAGTCGAGGCGGTCGGCGTCAAGCTGGCTCGAGATCAGGCGCCGCACCAGGCCGTGCGCCCCCCCGCCGTTCCCGCCCTCCGCCCCGCCCAGGACGGCGCGCACGTCGCTCGAGCCGACCCCGTGCGCGTCGAGCAGGTCGCCGATCTCGGTTTCGGCGACTATCCTGCGAGCCATCTCCTCGTGGTCGAACCCTACCGGCCGCATGATCGACTCGAACGCGTGCGAGAACGGGCCGTGGCCAATGTCGTGGAGCAGGGCCGCGGCCGCGCCGAGCTCCCTCATCTCCCCGACCTCGTCGCGCATGTACGCCCCGCCCCCGTTCCCCATGATCGAGTCGTACAGCGCAAGGAACGTCCTCATCGCGCCGAGGCTGTGCGCAAACCTCGTGTGGGTCGCGCTCGGGTACACGAGGTGCGCCAGGCCCAGCTGGCCGACCCGCCGGAGCCGCTGGAAGTGCGCCGTCTCTACGATCTCGCCGACGACGGGGTATTCGCGTATGTCGATAAAGCCGTGGATGGGGTCCATGACGAGCTTTGCGGCCCGGTTCTTGCCCCCCGCCATGCGCCCCCCGTGCGTTGCGCGGCTTTAACGCTTGGGGGGGGGGGCGGCCGGCCGCGGCCGGCCTTGCGGCGCCCGCGCCTCCGGCGGCGGCCATGGCGGGTTGCGTGGCGGATGCCAGCATGCCTCGTCCCATACACCCGCGTCTTTTGCATCAATCGAGATTGTTGCCGACAACACGGTGGCATCCTGCGACGAAGTGTCAGTCGTCAGGAACCCCGTAGCAGAACGCCAGCTCTGAGGGATCCGCATAGATGTAGTCCATGAACGGGATGCCCTTGCCCGCTTTGTAGCCTTCCTCGTGGACGCGCCTTGGATCCTTGCCGTGCGCGACGATCTCTTGGCTGGCCACGGCCACCCACTCGCCACGGTACCGCCACATCTCCTTGGGGTCTAGCGACCTGAGGAACTCGCAATCCTTGTCTACATCGCTGTCTTTCATGGGGCGGCGAGCGAAGGGGTATTATTTAAGTCATTCAGCGGGCCGGATCCGTGCCGCATGGCCGTGCATGTCCCTAGTCGATAATGAACCAAACCGTTGCGCACGGCATGCATATCGCGCCGTGCTTTGCGGCGCTAAATGCGGGACGAGCCGCAGAGTGCGGTAGTCGGCCGTAGCGCGGGCCATCGGATTGCGGACGCCGTCGGGTTGTCGTCAATCCTGCAAAGCCATGTGACCTTTCCGACCTCGTCAAAGCACGCCCTATACTTGTTGAAAAAGCCGTCCCTGCCCAGCAGGAACGGCACGTGCGAGGTCGGATCGCGCGACGCTTCCGTGTCGGGAACCAGCGCCTTGACAACGCCGATGTCTGACCACTTGCCCAATTTTGCTGCTACGCCGATCTTTGTGCGGTAGGCCTCGAACGTGCCAGATGCGGAGAACACCGGCTGCTTGGATTCCTCGTCTAGCACAATGCCCAGCTGCTCGGCTGCCCACATCGGCGCTGCCGACATGTATGCACCGGTGTCCATCATGCCTCTGGCCCGCACCACCACCCTACTGCCGGCCGCCGCACCGGGGTTCCTCACGTTGATTGGGATTGTCGGTGCCAGTGCAGTGGGGGGTCTTGCGTCACTCGTTTTGGAACGCGCACCCATGTAGTCGACGCGGATCCACCCATCCGACGAAGAGTCAGTCATCGGGAACCCCGTAGCAGAACGGCAGCTCTGAGGGATCCGCATAGATGTAGTCCATGAACGGGATGCCCTTGCCCGCTTTGTAGCCTTCCTCGTGGACGCGCCTTGGATCCTTGCCGTGCGCGACGATCTCTTGGCTGGCCACGGCCACCCACTCGCCGCTGTACCGCTCGATCTCCTTCTGGCTCAATGACATGAGGAACTCGTAATCCTTGTCTACATCGCTGTCTTTCATGGGACGACGAGCGAAGGGATATTATTTAAGTCATTTAGCGGGCCGTAGTCGTCAAGGCGCTCATTTGGGCCTATAGGGCACACGTAGCCCCGATCCGAGCACAACGTGCCGGGAACTAGGCGCCGACGCAGCAAGAATTCCTGCTCCGCCGCAGCCCCGGCCGCCGCGGGATGCCCCCGCGCCGCGCTCTGCCGCATCCTACTGCGTCAACAGGGCGCGCTGGAGCACGAGCCGCCGCCGTGGACACTGAACAATGTATGGGCAGCGTCTTATACTATCAGCCGCCTTTCCGCTTCAAGGCATGATCCCCGTAGCGGCATCAACACAGGCGCTCGCACCGCCGTCTGCGGCATGCGGGCCCGCCGGCAGCGGCGCGGCTAGCAGAGGCGCCCGCCACCGCGCGCAGGGCGGCATTGAGCGGCAGGTGGCCTGAGGTGAACGACCTCTTCCAACTTTTCGCTTTTCTTGTCGTCGCGCTGGTGCCCGGCACTGCAGAGTCGGAGCCGAGCACGGAAGGGGTGTTCTTCAAGGTGCCCATAGTGGCTGACAACATCACGGGGGTTGAGTTCGGATCTGGCTATACCGTAACCGGTCCATGTAGAGCCCAGCGAAGAGTACCAGTCGGTCAGCGTGCACATACCGCAGGGCCTTCCGGAGTCAAGCCACTCCGCGTCGGGCCACTTCCTGCGCGGCCACCCTGATCTCTGGCACCGCCACGACCCTGACATCTTGTACGGCCACGCCTGGGATGCGATGTCCTATACGGCCGAAACCGCGGGCGCGGGCAGGGCGGACGGCGAGCGGCCGGGGCGGACCCACCGGCCGACGTACCACGACCTGTACACCATTTACGCGTTCGAGAAATGCCACACGGTCAACACCGCCGTGGCGGTTGTCAACGCCACGAGCGTTTTGTACGAGTACCTTGTTTTTGGGGGCCCCCGCATCTCGGGGCCCCCACTCCCGCCGCTCGTTGCGCCCCCGATCCCAGGCGGCTGCGACGATGCGGTGCTCCTCCGCCCGCCCTTTGACCCCCCGCTGCGGCAGGTGCGCGGCGAAGGCATACTGGCTGGGACGGTCGCCTGCAACGACGGCTTGGTGCGGCACATCCGGGATGGCGGGGATCCCCTCTGCCTCCGGCCGGATACGCTCGAGCGGCTCTTGGAGTCGGGGGTCCTCGTGCTGCCGCCCGAGCCGCCCGAGCCGCCCCCTCCCCCGCCGCGTGGCCACCGCGAGCTGCCGCATCGGCCCTGATGGCGGCCTCGTCCGCGTATGTCCGGGCTGTTCGCCATGCATGCGCCGCCAAATGAAACAAGATCAAGCACCGCATGTGCGGGCCGCGGAAGGGCCGCAAGAGTTCCGCCGCATGGAACATTCAGAATATGCAACGCCGGCCTGGTGGATTGCGGCGGGGGCGCAGGGGGCGGGGCGAAGGGCGGGTGGGCATGAGATGCACCGCCGCTGGCCGCCGGCCCGCACCTGGTGGAAACACGCACACGCGATCTGTCCTCCCACATGCACACTGCCTGGTCGGCGCGGCACTCCCGAAGTCGGCCCGTGGAACACCAGGCGTCGCCTTAACCAACGCTCCTGCGGCGAGCGCGCCTGCTACGCAATCCCTCGCAGAAACTCCATGACCGCCTCCCTGTCTCGCTCGGGCAGGCCGGCAAGGCCGTCTACAAACCCGACCGTGATCCGCGCAAGGCCTCCCTCCGGACGCCCCTCCTCCCCCTCCCCTCCTCTCGATATGCCGCCTCCCGCCCCCTCGGGCAGCAGCGACTCGGCCCGCCCCTCCGAGTACGCCCTGGCTTGGTCGCCGAGCAGCGTGTCCACAAACTCGGGCGAGAACCGGGCTATCGCGGCGACCGCCCCGAGCGCCCTCTTCTCGGCCCCGCTCTCCGAGTCCCCGACAAGGCCGCCGATCAGGGCCTCCCTGTCGGGCACCTCGGCAAGCGACAGGCACGCGAGCCTCCCGAGCCTCGTAAGCCGGTAGTAGGGTATGCCGGCCGCCTGCACCGCCCGTGGGCCCCTCTTGTACGGCAAGCGCCCCTCCTCCTCGATCAGCCCCTGCGGGACGAGCGACCCCTCTATGTCGTTGAACACGCCCGAGTACATGTTCTTCCACTGCGCCCCTCCCCCTCCCGACACGGCCTTTGCAATGGCGGGGCGGGTCCTGTCGGCCGGCCTCGGGTGCGACGCGAGCGAGGCCAGTATGGCCCGCTGCCTCCTCGCCTCGCCGGTGGGCCGGCTCTGCTTGGTCTTCATGATGCCGAGCCTGTGGGCGGCCTGCGGCAGGGCCTTGCCCTCGGTTTCCGCCGCCCCTCCGCCCGCCCCCTCTCGGTCGGGGGCGCCCCGCCCGCCGCCCCTCCGCCGCCCCCCTTCAGGCGCGCCGCCCCCGCCCGCGCCCCGCCCGCCGCCCGCAGGCGCCCCTCCGCCGCCCGCAGGCGCCCCTCCAGCCCCAGCTCCGCCCTCTACAGGCGCCTCCACAGGCGTACCGTACCCCCCACTACCCATCATTCATCCCCTGCCATGTGCTAGTATCATAAAATCCCTATTTAAAATCTTAATCCTTATATAATTTCCAACGTCGCTTCGCCGCAATGAGGTCTACAAACCACAAGTATGCTTTACTGCTTGTGGCTGCTGTGGCGGTAACCGCAACCGGCGCAATGTCGATGGCCTATGCCCAGTCCGTAGAGGACGGCATGGACGGCTACGTAAAGGGGACGTCTGGTATCTACACCGGCAACCCCAACGAGTGCTGGGTCGACAACGGCGATGGTACCTTCACGGCATGCTACATAGACACGGGCGACACTGCGTTCATGCTGGTCGCCTCTTCGATGGTTCTGTTCATGACGCCAGGCGTGGCGTTCTTCTACGGCGGCCTTGCCCGCTCCAAGAACGCGGTCAACGTCATCGGCATGACGTTCATCATCATGGGGCTGATGGCGTGGCAGTGGGTCGCGTGGGGCTATTCGCTCTCGTTCGGCCCGATCGACAACGATGCCAACATGTTCATGGGCAACCTGGACTATGTCGGGTTCAACCAGGTCTCGCACTACGCGCCGCTCGGCGCCCCGACGGCCTGCGACGGCGACATTTGGTCCAACGCTTACCAGATGCAGCAGATGAAGTCCGAGGAGGCCTGCGGCGACTCTTGGCCTAGCACGGTCCCGCACGCGCTGTTCGCGGCGTTCCAGGGCACATTCGCGATCATCACGCCGGCGCTCATTGTCGGCGGCCTGATCGACCGGATGAAGTTCAGCGCCCTGATCATCTTCGCGCTGCTCTGGGGAACGTTCGTCTACGATCCGATCGCCCACTGGGTATGGGGCGGCGGCTACATCGGAGGCGGAGCAATCGACCTGGATCCCGAGCTGTCACCGTCTTACGCGCTTGACTTTGCAGGCGGCACCGTAGTGCACATCTCGTCGGGCTTTTCGGCCCTGGCAGCGGCCCTGATACTGGGTCGCCGCCTCGGTTACGGCAAGGTCCCGATGGAGCCTCACAACGTCCCGATGGTGGTCCTCGGCGCGTCGATCCTATGGTTCGGCTGGTTCGGGTTCAACGCGGGCAGCGAGGTGATGGTCGACGGAATCACGGTGAGCGCCTGGGTTGTCACAAACCTGGCGACCGGCGTGGCTGCCGTGACGTGGCTGCTCATGAGTTGGGCGCACACCGGCAAGCCTAGCATCGTCGGCGCCGCAACGGGCGCGGTGGCAGGACTGGTCGCGATCACGCCGGCTTCCGGCTGGGTCGGGCCCATGGCGGCGATCATTATCGGAATCGCCGCCGGGACGATCTGCTACGGCTGCGTCTCGTTCAAGAACGCGCGCAAGTGGGACGACGCCCTCGACGTATGGGGCGTGCACGGCATGGGCGGCCTTACGGGCGCCATACTGACCGGCACGCTTGCCAGCCCGCACATCTGGGATACCGGCGACGGTATCGGAGCATGGACGGGAACGCCAGAGGGGTTCGAGCAGCAGGGCATCAGCATCATCGGCGCGGTCGTGTCAATCGCGTACGCGTTCGGTGTGACGGTCGTCATCCTGAAGATCATGGATGTCGTCTGGCCCGGCGGAATCCGCGTCACCCCCAAGGAAGAGGAGATCGGACTCGATCTCGCTCAGCACGGGGAACGTGCGTACGTCAACGAGTAGGAAAGCTTTTTTCCACTCTTTTTTGCCCCGCGGCGGCCGGCCGCTGCCGCCCGTCCGCCCCCCCCCCGCGCGGCCGCCAAGGATTATCAAGCCGCCGGGCGCCCCACTGCGCGTTGGGCGATGCGGGGGCCGCGCCGGGCGCGGGCATGGGCGGGGGCGGCGGGCAGAGTGGCGGGCCGCCCGGGCCTCGCAGCCTGCTGGTGCGGGCCGATGACGTCCGAGGCATGATCGGCGATCCTGACACGCTGCTCGTCGACACGCGCCCGCACGCCGAGTACGCAAGGGGCCACATACCGGGCGCCGTCAACCTCGACCTGTTCGCATTCCACTGGGCCGACACGTCCGCCTCCGGCCTGGAGGCGTTCACCCGGCAGTCGGCCCGCCTCATGTCGTTCTGCGGCGCCGGCGGGGCCTCGCGCACCGTATTCTACGACAGCACGTCGGGCATGACGGCGGCGCGGGGCGTGTGGATGATGGAGTACTTGGGGCGCGGGGACGGGGCGCGGATGCTCGACGGCGGCTTTTCCGGGTGGACAGGTGGCGCCGGCGCCCTGCCGGTCGAGACCAGCCCGAACGCGTTCCGGCCGCACCCGTTCGAGCCGCGGCCCGACGCCGGAGTCGTCGCCGGCTACGAGTACGTCCGGGACAACCTTGGCAGGCTGGCCGTGGTGGACGCCCGAACGCCGGCCGAGTACTCGGGCGAGGCGGTCAGGGCCGCCCGGGCGGGCCACATACCGGGCGCCGTCAACATTAACTGGGCGGGAAACCTTGGCGCCGACGGGACGTTCAAGGATGCGGGCGGGCTTGCGCGGCTCTACGGCGGGCTGCCCGGCGGGCGCGAGGTCGTGGCGTACTGCCAGGGCGCGTACCGCGCGGCCAGCACGTTCGTCGCGCTGCGGCTGCTCGGCCGCAGGGACGTCCGCGTGTACCTCGGCTCGTGGGGCGAGTGGGGGAACATGCCCGAGCTGCCAGCCGAGCGGTAGGATGCGCCGCCGATGCTGATGCGGCCCCTACCCGGTGTACCCGCACATGCCCATCCGCGGCGAGTTGACGACCGGCAGGTACTCGTCCTCTCCCCCGCGCTTTTTGGCGCAGGCGTCGCAAAGCAGGGCGGGGTCCTTGTCGTCGTCCATGCACTCGGTGCATATCTCCGTTGCAATGCCCTTGCCGCCGCACTTGCCGCAGTCGAACTTTATCGCGTCGTTTCTTGCGGCCAGCTCGGCGGGCCTCTTCATCCCCGCGCCCGAGCACATGCCGACAAGGCTTACTCCGAGCATGGTCGACGTGCCAAAGTCGTACGTGTACTCTAGGTTGTGGCTGGCGCCCAGGACCTTGACCGCGTTCGCGCCCATCGTCTTGTCCCTCGGATCGCCATAGTCGCTCTTCATGGACAGGTACGAGACGTCCCCGTCGCTGAACGAGCTGAGGTGGCCGCAGCACTCGACCCACGTGCTCCTGAGCAGGTCGTCAAGGTCGCTCAGCTTTGCCTTTCCAGAGACCCTTGCGTACAGCCAGTAGGGCCCCCCGCCGACGACCATTACCAGGCATGCGCCGCCCCTGCCGCCCTTTTCAAAGTGCCCTGCAAGGTGGGCCTTCATCCTTTGCGCCGACACCTTTTCGTCGCAGACCATGCACGTCCCGCTTGCCACGCCCGCGCGCTCCGGGGCCCGTATTTAAGCGCCGCGCCCTAGTGCGCCGGCGCCCCGCCGCCGCCCGCGGCGGCCGCCGCGGCCCCTGCGACGCTCGCCCCGTACGCGGCAAAGCCGAGCATTACGAGGGCCGGGATGAGCGTGATCGCCGCCTCTCTGGACACGCCGCGCCGCCCCGTAGCCGCTATATGAATCTGTTGGGGTACATGGTCTCGTACCGCTTGCCCCACGCATGCGACGGCGGCCACGGCGTCGTGTCCCTGCGGTCCGACCTGCCGTACATGCACCTGCCCATCCTCGGCGAGTTGCGCGCCGGCAGGAAGCGCAGGTCGCCGTCGTGCCGGTGCCCCCTAGCGCAGGCATCGCACATGAGCCTGTCCTCGCCGAGCGAGCTGCACTCTATGCATATCCTCCTGCCGCCCCGCCGCCGCCCGCACTCGTCGCAGTCGTGCTCGATCTTTTCGTTCCTCATGGCCACCTCGACGGGCCTCTCCATGCCCGCCGCCGAGCACGCGTCCACCACGCGCACGTCGAGGTACGTCGTCCTGTGCGGCATGAGGTCGTACGTGTAGTCGCCGACCGAGCCCGACCCGAGCACCTCCTCGACCGTGTGGTCCTCCATCCTCAGGTACATGTCGCCCGGTTCGTGCTCGCCGAGCACGACGCCGCCGTTGAAGTCGATGCCGTCGACGACCATCATGCTGACGTGGTCAAAGTGGCAGTCGAGCCACGAGCGCCGCAGGCGGCCGTCGATGTCCGACAGGAACGCGCCGCGCGCGGCCCTTGCGATCATCCAGTAGTCGTGCCGCTCCCTGCTGTCGATCCGCAGCACGTACGCCCCGCTGTCGCCCCCGCCCCAGTGGGCGGCCGCGTGGTCCGGCGCGTCTGCGTACGCGACGAGCTCGCCGCACGCGCGGCACTTTCCGCGCGTCAGGGGATCCTCGAGGCGCGGCTTTATGCGCGCCTCTGCGCGGTCGAGCGCCTCCGTTCCGGACAGGGGATCGTCGTGCGAGAGCCAGCCCGGGATGCCAGACGCCACGCATCCCTCCCCTCCGCGCTAGGAGGACGGCGATGCCGGCTCCGCCCTTCCGCCCCTCTTCCACTCGAGCGTGTTGTACACCGTCTCGGGCACGAGCTGCCTGAACGGCCGCGAGCCGCCGTCGTACCATTTTGTAAAGAACTCGTAGAGGTGCAGCCTGAGCGACTGTATGTACACGATGAGCCCCTCGATCATCATTATGCCGATCTGCCCGCCGACGATCAGGACGACGGCGCCGGGCGAGTCGAGCCCCCCCATCGACTTGAACGCGTTGTTGACGGTGAGCAGCAGCGCCGCGTGCACGAGCAGCATGATGCCGATCCGGGCGTAGCTGATGGTGTGCGCCAGGCACTCTATGGTCTTGCCGAGGAGCACCTCCATGATGACGCTCACCGCGTCGCCGCCCTCCTCTGGGTGCCTCTTGTTGTGCTTTATGCCGCCGATGATCATGAGGACCATGGACGCTATGACGATGATGATCGAGACGCGCACGACGATCCAGGTGACGGCCCACTCGCCGAGTATGATCGTAACCCACGGTACGGGCTCGGCGTGGGCCCTAGAGTACATGTTCATGACGTCGTACCCCGAGCCGATCGCGCCCATCATGACGCCGAACACGCCGAGCCACATGAACAGGTTCGGTATGCCCTCGAATATGACGCCGTCCCTGTTGCCCGTGCGCCTGTACCTGTGGATGCGCAGCGCGAACGCCCACGCCAGGTGTATGACGCCGATGAATATAGAGACCTTTAGTATGAGTATGACCTGCTCGAACGTCAGCTCGGCGACCGTGATGGCGCCGACCAGCCACGATACCGAGTGGAGGGGGCCGCCCTCGTGCAGCAGCGCCCCGAACGGCGCAAAGTACTCTAGGTGGAACCCGAACACCTCGCCCTGGAATATGCCGGCTATGGCCGCGGCCGCGCCCGACATCGCAAGCAGCATGCCCCAGCGGGATATGCTGCCCTGCCCCTTGAACTTGAAGAGCAGCCCGAGGCCCATCAGGGCCAGGCCGTGCCCGAGGTCGGCGAACATTATGCCGTAGAATATGGGCCACATGAGGGCGATCATCCAGGTCGGGTCGAACTCGCCCCTCTTCGGTGTCCCCTGGCTGTCCGTTATGACCTCGTACGTGCGGACCCACCGCGGGTTGTCCATGCGGACCGGCAGCCTTGCAAGCTCGTCGGGGTCTGTAATCTCCTCGGTTATCGACGTCCACTGCCCAGTGACCTTCCTGAACTTTTCCTCCATCTTCTTCGGTATGTACCCCTGTATGACGGCAAAGCGCCTCGTGCCGCCGGGCTTGCGCAGCGTCTCTAGGACGTCCTTTGCCACGGCGGCGGCCTCGTGGAGTGCGAGCACGCCGCCGCGCACCTCCTTTTTGACCGCGGCCATCTCCTTTGCCGTTTTCTTGATCTCGGCCTCCGCCTCCTTTGCGGCGGATGCGGCGGCCGCATGCGCCTCGCTCGGCACCTGGCTGAACGAGGGGGGTATGGACAGCGGGGCCGCGTTGAGGCCCCTCATCACCTTTAGTATGCGGTCGGCATCGCCGGCGGCGCCGGCGACGAACAGGGCCGACCTTGCCTTGGACTCTAGCGCGTGCGGGTACAGCGCGGCCGAGCCGGCAAGGGCCCTCTCGGCCTCTGGCACCGAGGCAGTGTCAATGACGAACAGCTCGGTAAAGAAGCGCCTGCCGCCTTCGCCCCCGCCAGAGCCGCCGAGCCGCCCGAGGTCGACGCTCAGCTTGCTCGCCGCCTGCAGGGCGTCCCTGAGCGACGAGTTCTCCTCGAGGCGCCTCTTGGCGGAGGCCTCCTGCTCTAGCAGGGCCGATGCGCGGGCCGTCGCCTCCGGCGCCCTTGCCTCCAGGTCGGCGATCATGCCGCCGATCTCGTCGAGCTCGTACGAGCGCTTCTTGAAGACGGTCCCCTTGAAGAGTATCTCGAGTATGCCGACCCTCGGCGGTATGCCGAGGCCCCTGACGACCTCGTCGAGGGACTGGTGGACCTTTTGCGCCCTGAGCAGGAGGTCGTCGA
Source organism: Cenarchaeum sp. (assembly GCA_965242695.1). Taxonomy (GTDB): domain Archaea; phylum Thermoproteota; class Nitrososphaeria; order Nitrososphaerales; family Nitrosopumilaceae; genus Cenarchaeum. The sequence goes on from CBDESU010000002.1 coordinate 927,593, forward strand.
TCTCGGGCGTGACGGTCTCGTTGTCGGCGTCGACCTTGTGGAACCACTCGAACTCGGCCAGCCGCGAGGCGGCCTTTGGGGACTCGGACCGCGGGAGAATCACCGATCCGAGCACCAACTCGGAGACTGCCAACGGCGCGGGCCGGCGCGCGTCGTGTTTAAAGCCTTTCCGGGCTGTGGACGGGGATGGTGCGCGGCCCCCATGCGGCCCGGCGCGCCTTCTGCGGCCCCCGCCGGCCCCCCAGCCCCCGCCTTTGGCCCCCGCCTCGGCCCATCCTGGCCGGATCGCGCTGCCTGCGCCCTGCGGCCGGCCTTCGGCTCGCCGGCCCTAGCCGGCCGTCAGCGGGGGAGCATGGCCGCAGGCTGTCTTGGACGCAGGGGCCGCGGGCGCCGCATCCCCGACGGGTGGCGGCGCCGCGGGCCGGCGCGGGGCGGCCCGCCACTGGCTCTCGCTGCGGGTTGCCCACGGAGCCGAGGCGCCAGGGCCTCGCCACGAGATGATCTGCGGGCTGGGCAGCCCCTTGCACTTTTGCGAGAGCCATGCCGGCCTGCTCGCCTGCTGCCTTGGCTCCGGGGCCGAGCAGGCCGGGCGGGACCGCATTGGCGCCGTCCCGACGCCCCTCGCCGGCGCCGTGGCCCGCCAGGTCCCCTGCACGCATCACGACCGGCGCCAGCGCGGCGGGCAGGGCGCGCCGCCCAAAGGCAGAAATATGCCGCCCCGACCGGCTTCCCAATGGCCGAGAACACCGTCCTCTACCGCCGCTGGCCCAGCGGCCAGCTCGTCCAGTACGTGTTTGGCGGCCGCTCCGCCTACACCTACCTCATCGATCAGCATGGCCACCGCCGCCTCAAGCGGCACGCCACAGTCACGGACATGGACGATGCGATCCGTCATCTCACATCGGGCACCCCCGTCGACCCCAAGGACGTCCCTGCCGAGCCCGACCTGATCGAGCGCGCAACCGGCTCCCTGTCCGGCCATGCGTGAGGCGGCCCGCCGCCGGGGCGCCTTCGCCCGCGCCTGATCGCACCCTGATTCGCCGCCTCGCGATGCGGTCTTATGTGGCCAAAGCCGGCATTCGACCGTGTACTTTATGTTTGTCGACGACTCGGGGAGCGCCCGGCCGGACCGCGCCGGCGAGAGCGGGGGCGGCAGCGTGCACATACTGAGCGGCCTGATCGTGCACGAGCGCGACCTGCAGGGCGCTCGGGCTGCAGTCAACGACGCCAAGCGCGCCATACTCGCCGGGCTGGACCCCGAGAGCTGGGAGCTGCATGCGTACCACATGTGGAACAACAGAGGCGACTTTTCGGGGGAGGATCGCCGCCTCGATCTTGCAGGAAAGAGGGGGGCGTTCTCGAGGGCGGTGGAGGGCATCGCGGGGTCGGGGGCCACGCTGGTCAGCGTCGTGGTCTGGAAGGACCGCCTGCCTGCCGGCCGCGGCAAGCGGCGCACCCGCGCCCTGTCGTGGCGACTTCTTGTGGAGCGGTTCGAGGCGTACCTGGAGGAAAGGGGCGGCGGGGATCTCGGCATGGTCGTCTCGGACGCGAGCAACCCCACGGTCGAGGCGGAGATCGAAGGGGCGCTCCAAGAGTCGGAGGCGAGGGCCGTGCGCAGGGGCCGGCACAGCCTGGTCCTCGACTGCGTGATCTTCAAGGACTCGCGCCGCGAGCCGCTCATACAGGCGGCCGACGTGGCCGCGTACATACTCCAGAGGCGCTGCGGCGGGGACGAGTCGTTCGAGGAGTGGTTCGATGCGCTCTGCCAGAGCATGTGGAAGCGCGGGGGCAGCATCCGCGGGTCCGGCATCAAGCACTATCCGGCTCCAGGATAGCGGGACGGCGGCGGCGCCATGGTGCGCAGTGCCGCCCCTCTTCCCGGCCCTCTCGGCTCCGTCCGCCTGCGGCGCTCCCGGCAGGCAGCCGTTCCACGCGCCGGGCCGCCGCCAAGGGCGGCGCGCTCTGCAGGGGCCCGAGCGCGCCGGCCCTGCAGCGCGGGCGCATGCCTCCGACACTTGGCGCGCCCCGCCGATTCCAGACCGAGCCCTGCGGCTGCATGCCCCGAGGCCGCCGCGCGCGGCTCCGCCCCCCATGTCGGGGCTGCGGGGTTCGAAGCCCTGCCTGACGGCACCCGCGCCCTGCCTGCCAAGCCTTCCTGCTCCGCCCCCCCCTGCTCCGCGGCGGCAGGCCGGACGGCCGGCCAGAGCCGTGCGGGGCGCAGCCGACCGCCAGGCAGGGGCCGCCAGCGGGTAGGGCCTGGGGGCGTGGCAGCCGCCCCGGGCCGGCCCCGCATGCCGCCCCAACCCGCCCCTGCGACCCCCTCCCCCGCCCCGGATCCCGCCGGCCGGCCCCTCACAACATTAAAAACGGCCCCGGCGCGGCCGCGCGCCGTTGGTTGCGGACAAGCAACTCGTCGAGACGATCGACAGGATACTGGCCGAGTCCGAGGCGGGCCTGCTCTCCAAGCTTGACGAGGCGCACGCCGCATCGGCCGCCAAGATCGACGAGTCCGGCCCCATGCTGGAGGAAGAGTACACCCGCATCCTCGACGAGGGCCGCAAGGAGGCCGACAAGGTGTCGCGCCAGATCGTAGGGGGGGCCGACCTCAAGGCGCGCAACGCGCAGCTAGTCCTGGTCGAGGAGTCCATCTCGGCCGCCTTTGACAGGGCCGTCGAGCGCATACGGTCGGCCGACCGCGCCACCGCCGACTACGAGGGCCTCGTAGAGGTGCTCGTGCGCGAGTCGACCGACGCGCTAGGCACGACCGACGTCGTAGTCTCCACCAGCTCCCAGGACGAGCCGGCCGTCAGGGCGGCCCTGGGCAGGTTCGAGGGCGCCGAGATGTCGGGCGAGGCGATAGAGTGCCTCGGCGGCGTCCGCGTCCGCTCAAGGGACGGCACTATGTCTTACGACAACACGCTCGACTCGCGCATCGAGCGCATGAAGCCTTTAATTAGAAAGGAAATCGCGGCGCAGTTCGATACGGCAGGTAGCAGCTAAAATGGTGGCAAAGGGACGCATTGTATGGGTGAGTGGGCCGGCGGTGAAGGCCGACGGCATGGCCGACGCCAAGATGTACGAGACGGTCTCGGTCGGCGAGGCAAAGCTGATCGGCGAGGTGATCCGGCTCACCGGCGACGTGGCCTTCATACAGGTGTACGAGTCGACGAGCGGCCTAAAGCCGGGCGAGCCCGTGGTCGGCACAGGCGATCCGCTCAGCGTCCTGCTCGGCCCGGGAATCATAGGCCAGCTCTACGACGGGATACAGAGGCCGCTGCAGGAGCTCTCCAAGAAGTCGGGGTCGTTCATCGGCAGGGGGATCACGACGACCCCCGTCGACATGTCCCGCAAGCACCACTTTGTGCCGTCCGTCTCCGTCGGCGACAAGGTCGCGCCCGGCTCGATAATCGGGTCGGTCGAGGAGACCGAGCTGGTCACGCACAAGATAATGCTCCCGCCCGACCACCCCGGCGGCGCCCTCAAGAGCATCGTCGGCGAGGGCGACTACGACTTGGAGACCGAGATGGCCGAGCTCGAGGGCGATGCGCCGCCGGTCAAGATGTACCACAGGTGGCCCGTTCGGCACGCGCGCCCGTACGGCCAGCGGTACGACCCGACCGTCCCCCTGCTGACCGGCCAGCGCGTAATCGACACGTTCTTCCCCATGGCAAAGGGCGGCACGGGCTCGATCCCCGGAGCGTTCGGCACGGGCAAGACCGTCACGCTGCACCAGATCGCAAAGTGGGCCGACGCGCAGGTCGTCGTGTACATTGGGTGCGGCGAGCGCGGCAACGAGATGACCGAGGTGCTCACCGAGTTTCCCGAGCTAAAGGACCCGCGCACGGGCAAGCCGCTCATGGACCGTACCATACTCGTGGCCAACACGAGCAACATGCCGGTGGCCGCGCGCGAGGCGAGCATCTACACGGGGGTTACGATGGCCGAGTACTATCGCGACATGGGCATGGACGTCGTCCTCGTCGCCGACTCTACGAGCCGGTGGGCCGAGGCGCTGCGCGAGATGAGCGGGCGCCTAGAGGAGATGCCCGCCGAGGAGGGGTACCCGTCGTACCTGGCGTCGAGGCTAGCCGAGTTCTACGAGAGGGCCGGCCGCGTGCGCGCCGCCGGCAGCCCCGACCGCGACGGCTCGGTCACGCTGGTCGGCGCCGTCTCGCCGTCCGGCGGCGACTTTACAGAGCCGGTCACCACGCATACGATGCGGTTCATCAAGACGTTCTGGGCGCTCGACGCAAAGCTCGCCTATTCCCGGCACTATCCGTCGATCAACTGGATGAACAGCTACTCGGGCTACCTGTCTGACATTGCAAAGTGGTGGTCGTCGAACGTCACAAAGGACTGGCTAGAGCTGCGCGGCGAGGCGTACGGCGTGCTGCAGCGCGAGGACACGCTCAAGGAGATCGTCCGGCTGCTCGGCCCAGAGGCGCTCCCCGACGACCAGAAGCTCATACTGGAGGTCGCCCGCATGATAAAGATCGGCATCCTCCAGCAGAACTCGTTCGACGAGGTCGACACGTACTGCGGCCCCAAGAAGCAGGTGCGCCTGCTAGAGCTGATGGTGCGCTTCTACAGGGAGGGCCAGCAGGCGCTCAGGGACGGCGCGTCGCTCGAGGACATTCGCACGATGCCGGCGGTCAACTCGCTCCTAAAGGCGCGCATGGACGTAAAGGACGACGACGAGGCGGGCCTCGACGCGCTCGCGCAGCAGATGGCCGACGGGTTCAAGTCGGCCGCGGGGCAAAAGGTGGAGGTGCCGCAGTAGATGGCCGACAAGGGCGGCGTGCAGTACAGCAAGATCGCCGAGATCAAGGGGCCGCTCGTCGTAGTCGACGACGTCGACAACGCCGCGTTCGACGAGCTGGTCGAGATACAGACCCGCGAGGGCGGAAGGAGGCTCGGCAAGGTGCTAGAGGTCGGCAACGGCAAGGCGATCGTGCAGGTCTTCGAGGGCACGACCGGCCTGTCCGTGTCTGGCACGAGCGCAAAGTTCGTCGGCAAGGTCATGGAGATGCCCGTGTCCGAGCAGGTCCTCGGCCGCGTATTCGACGGGCTCGGACGCCCAAAGGACGGCCTGCCCGACCCGATCGCCGAAAAGTTCCTAGACATCAACGGCGAGCCGATGAACCCCGAGCAGCGCGAGTACCCGCGCGACTTCATCCAGACCGGCGTGTCCGTCATCGACGGCATGCTCACCCTGGTCCGCGGGCAAAAGCTGCCGATATTCTCGGGGTCTGGCATGTCGCACAACATACTCGCCGCCCAGATCGCGCGCCAGGCCGCCGTCGTCGGCAGCGGGGAAGAGTTTGCCGTCGTGTTCGCCGCCATCGGCGTGCAGTACAGCGAGTCCGAGTACTTTAGGCGCAGCCTGGAAGAGTCCGGCGCCCTCAAGCGCAGCGTCCTGTTCCTAAACCTGGCCGACGACCCCGCAATCGAGCGCATCATTACGCCGCGCGTCGCGCTCACGGTCGCCGAGTACCTTGCGTACGACCTCGGCATGCACGTGCTCGTCATACTCACCGACATGACAAACTACTCCGAGGCGCTGCGCGAGATCAGCGCGGCCCGGGAAGAGGTGCCCGGCCGCAAGGGGTACCCGGGCTACCTGTACACCGACCTGTCTACGATATACGAGCGCGCCGGCCGCCTGCGCGGGCGCCCGGGCAGCGTCACGCAGATGCCGATCCTCTCGATGCCGTCGGACGACATTACCCACCCCATACCGGACCTGACGGGGTACATTACCGAGGGGCAGATCGTGCTCGGGCGCGACCTGTTCCGCCAGGGCGTGTACCCGCCGGTCAACATACTGATGAGCCTCAGCCGCATCATGAAGGACGGCATCGGCAAGGGCCGCACGCGCGAGGACCACCAGGAGATATCGAACCAAAACTACGACGCGTACTCTCGCGCGCAGGAGGTGCGCGCGCTCGCCGGGATCGTCGGCAAGGCCGGCCTCACGCCCGTCGACCTAAAGTACATGGGGTTCGGCGACGACTTTGAGGGGTCGTTCCTCTCGCAGGCCGTCGACGAGAACCGCACCATCGACGAGACGCTCGGCCTGCTGTGGCGCGCCGTCTCGAACCTGCCGCGCGGCGAGCTGACAAAGGTAAAGGACAAGTACATCGACGAGCACTACAAGGAGAAGAGGTGAGGGCGCTTGTCGTTCGGCCAGAGCGTTGCGGCAACAAAGATCGAGCTGCTAAAGTACAAGCGCTCGACGCAGGTGGCCACGATGGTACAAAAGATACTCGACGACAAGCGCAAGGTCCTGCTAAAGAACATCGAGGAGATGATCGACGAGGCCTCGAAGGCGCGCGGCGGCATCTGGGATCCCCTCCAGGACGTCTACTCTTCGGTCAACGAGGCGTACCTCACCCTCGGGACGAGCACGGTCGACCTCGTCGCCGAGTCGGCGCCTGCCGTCATGGAGGTCGACATGTCGGTGCGCAGGATCGTCGACGTAAAGATACCGGCCCTCGAGGTGACCGAAAAGGACACAAAGTCGATGCCGTACGGCTTTGCCGACACGAACGCGTCGATCGACCGCGCCTCAAAGCAGATCAAGGAGCTGCTCCCGCGCATATGCAAGGCCGCCGAGTACGAGAACTCTATCTTCAGCCTAGCAAAGGCGCTAGAAAAGACGCAAAAGCTGCTCAACGCGCTGGAGAACGTGATCATCCCGCAGTACCAGGACAAGATACGCTTCATCGTGGCCACGCTAGAGGAGCGCGAGCGCGAGGAGTTTGCAAAGCTGAAAAAGGTCAAGGCGGCCATAGAGAGGCGCAAGGGGCAATGACGCGCGACGAGATTGCGGGGCAGATCGCCGAGGCGAGGGCCTCGCTCGACAAGAGGCGCGACGAGCTGGCCGAGTCGATCCGCAAGGACGTCGCCAAGTTCCGGCAAAAGGCCATCGACGCGGCCTGACGAGTGCCTTCCTGCCTGCCCCCGCCCCCGCCGCTGGCGGCGTATGCGCGCCGGGGCCGCCCCCGCAGCCCGCGCCCTGGTCTTGGCCGCCCCCGCCCCTCCCCGCCCCGCTTGCGGGGATGGGAGGGGGCCTTGCCGGGCCTTGCCGGGCCTTGCCGGGCCTTGCCGGGCCTTGCCGGGCCTTGCCGGGCCTTGCCGGGCCTTGCCGGGCCTTGCCGGGCCTTGCCGGGCCTTGCCGGGCCTTGCCGGGCCTTGCCGGGCCTTGCCGGGCCTTGCCGGGCCTTGCCGGGCCTTGCCGGGCCTTGCCGGGCCTTGCCGGGCCTTGCCGGGCCTTGCCGGGCCTTGCCGGGCCTTGCCGGGCCTTGCCGGGCCTTGCCGGGCCTTGCCCGCAGCCTCGTACTAGCGCCCCCGTCCCCATGCCGCCCCGCCGCCGGCTGGCCGGCGAGGGCAATTGGGGCAAGGCGCCCGCCCGCCGGCGCCTAGGGCCGCCCCTCTCCCCGTCTTGGCCGCCGGCCGCCCCACTGGGGGTGCGGCAGGCCCCCTCCCCCCTCCCGCGGCCGCGCCGGCGGCAGCCCCCTCACGACTTAAATAAGGACATTTGGGCCGCCGGCCGTACATGAAAGCGGTCATGTTTGCCTTGATGGCGGTCTCGGCGGCGTGCTTGGCGTCCGGGTTTACCGAGCTTGCATACGCCCAAGAGTCTGGCTCTTCGGGAATGAGCGACGGCTCTAAGCTGATCGGCGCCGGCCTCGCGTTCGGCATCGCTGCCGGCGGCGCCGGCCTCGGACTCGGCTATGTCGGCTCGGCCGGCCTCGCTGTCATCAGCGAAAACCCCGCCCTGCAGTCCAAGGTATTCATCTTCATCGGCATGGTAGAGTCGATCGCGATCTACGGCATCGTCATGATGTTCATCATACTCGGCCAGTAGATCGCCCAAGACACCGTACGCTGCCTTTTTGGTCTCCGCGGGGCCCCTCCCGCGCGCCCTTTCCGCCTCCTTACGGCGCATGAGCATCTGCTCGCACGCGGGGCCTCCTCGCAGCCCCTCCCGCGCGCCCTTTCCGCCTCCTTACGGCGCATGAGCATCTGCTCGCACGCGGGGCCTCCGCGGGCCCCTCCCGCCAGGCCCTGGCAGGCGGCATCGCCGGCCCTGCGACAGCGCTGCAAGACGGGCGCCGGCGGGCGTCCCTGCCCCCCTGACGTGGGCCGCGGGCCGCCGCCAGACGCCGGCGGCCGTCCCTCCGCGCGCGGCCCGTCAGCTGTAGTCGAGCCTGCTCACGTCTAGTATCCGCGTGCAGTAGCGGCACTTGAGGACCAGGCCCTCCCTGTCCATGACATCCATGACCGGCTCTATGTGCTCGCGCTCGCTGTTCGTGATGCACTCGGGGTTGGTGCAGCGGAATATGCGGTCGATCTTGTTGGGCAGCGAGACGCGGCGCTTCTCGGCAAGCTTGTAGTTGCGTATGATGTTGACCGTCGCGCGAGGCGCAATGACGGCGAGCTTGTTCGTGTCGTCGTCCCTGAGGAAGCGCCCCTCTACCTTGATGATGTCCTTCTTTGTGTACTTGCCGCTCGGCACGTTCAGGGCGATCGTGATCAGGCCGCCGTTGCCGCCGGCGCCCCCGCCCGCAATGCCGAGCGCGCCGAGCACCTGCAGGCCCTTGCCCTCGTCTATGTGGTCGATGACCGTCCCCTCGCTGATCCTGCGCACGATGAGCTCGGACTCGTCCATCGGGGAGGCCCGCCGCGCGCCGGTATATAACAATGGGCGCCGGCCGCCGGCCCGCCGCGCGGACTATTTTTAACGGACTGCGCCCGCGGCGGCCCGCTTGGTGGACGGGTTCCTTGGCGCCGATATAGTCTCGGTGCGCGACTTTGACAGGGACAGGCTCGAGGCCGTCTTCGAGGCGACCGACCGCGTGGCGGCGATGCCGCCCGGCGGGCGCAGGGAGCTGGCGCGCGGGCGCACGCTAGGCCACCTGTTCTACGAGCCGAGCACGCGCACGCGTTTGAGCTTTGAGGCGGCGATGGCCATGATGGGGGGCACGTCGCTCGGCATAGCCGATGTCTCGTCGTCGTCGACGCAAAAGGGCGAGAGCCTGGCCGACACGGTGCGGACGATCTCGATGTACACCGACGCGCTCGTCCTGCGCCACCCGCTCGACGGGTCGAGCCGGTTCGCCGCCGAGGTCTCGGACAAGCCCGTCATAAACGGCGGCAGCGGCACCGAGGAGCACCCGACGCAGGCCATACAGGACCTGTACACGATCAGGGCCGAAAAGGGCCGCATAGACGGCCTGTCGATCGGGATCATAGGCGACCTAAAGTACGGCCGGACGGTCTACTCTCTGCTCCAGGCGCTCGGCAACTACGACGTGAGGGTGAGCCTCGCCTCGCCGCCGGCGCTGCGCATACGCAAGGACTCGACGTACGACATCAGCAAGAGGCTGGACCTGGCCGAGCACGACGGCATCGACGCGTTCGTCGACGACATCGACGTCCTGTACGTGACGCGCGTGCAGAAGGAGAGGTTTCCCGACGAGGAAGAGTACCTGCGCGTAAAGGGCAGCTACGTCGTCGGGCTCGACGTGGTGCAGAGGATGCGCGACGACGCGATCGTAATGCACCCGCTGCCGCGCCTCGATGAGATCGCCGCCGAGGTAGACGCGGCGCCGCAGGCAAGGTACTTCAAACAGGCCGAGAACGGCATGTACGCAAGGGCGGCCCTGCTGGGGCTGATACTCGGCGCGGACGGGCTCTTGGGGTGAGGGGGGGTCGGGCGGCGCCCGCCGTGCTGCATTTTGCGGGCATCGCCGGGCGGCCTCGCCCACCTGCGCCCGCCTCGGGCCGGCCACGACATCGCACCAAAGCCGATTCCGGCATCTGCCAGCTGTTTATACCGCCCAAGTGGGAGCTGCGGCAATGGGCGAAACGTACAGCATGCTAGTGTCCTGCCGCAACTGCATGCTCGAGCTGGCCATCCCGATAGACAAGGGCAAGCTGCGGGAGCAAGTCGACTGGGACAAAATGCCGTGCGTCAACTGTGGAACATGCAAGCTGGATCCGTCGACGATCAGGCCGTGCTCACCCTAGCGACCTGTCGCCACCGCGGCGTCTGGTCGCCTCGTACAGTCGCTCCTTAGCCAGCGTCACCCCGGTCACTTCGCTCCCGTACCGAATATCCACCCGACGGCGATGCCTTCGCCGAGCGCCCGGCTTGGCAATTCGCATGCAACATCGCCGCCTGGCGCTGTAGGGTGCCGCGCCTAGTCCTAGTGCCACGTGCACGGCCCCATCGGCGCAGCACGTGGAAGCAGAGTGCGCTCCTGCCAGGGGGATGCGCTACGGCCGCGGCCGCCCTGCGTCGGCCCGCTCGGGCGGGGACGGCACGAACGGGACGGGCGGGGGCTCGATGTACCCGCGGGCCAGCAGCGCATCGCGCGTGTCGGGCCGGAGGCAGAGCGGCTCGCCGCCGCGCAGGTGCAGGACGAGCCCCTCGTTGCAGGCCACCGTCGACGGCACTATCCCGTGGCGGTGCGCCTGCCGGTGCGGTGCGGGGTAGGGCGGCTCGAGCAGGGACTGCCCGGCGCACTCTGTCGGTAGCGGCTTGCTCACAAGCTTCATGGGGAGCAGGAAGTTTCCAAACGAAACCCTGAGGGTCCTTGCATGGGGCTCGAGGGCTATCGTGTACTCGGTAAAGCACTTCGAGCTGGACATGTTGAAGGCAAGGAGCCCCATCTGCCCAATCCTATCCTAGATGTCGGTATAGTAGGACATGTAGTAGGGCACATCGAGCATGGTTCCGTTCATGAACCATATTCTTACCTGTGTGTAGTTGTAGTCCGTCTCCCTGACCCAAATTGGGTAGTTCAGGGGCGTTTTTACCACTAATGTGGAATTGGCCTCGGCGGGATCCACCGTCATGTAAAAATGGGCCCTGCCCTCGGTCTCAAAGTCGGTTGCTATGCCCGGCTCTACGTGTATCTTGAACATCAGGCCCTCTGTGCTCGGGTCAGACTCGGCCGTGCCCGGGGCCAGCGCGATGCTGAAGAGAAGTATGGGGAGCGGGAGGAAGGTCATCGGCGGCTCAACCTGTCGAGGGATCGGCAACGTTGCCCATGAACAGGATTGCGCCCGTCTCGCCGTCGTGCACGAGGAATATGAACGGCCGGTCCGCGACAAAGCTGGGAGGCCTAGACATCAACTGAAGCACGATCCCGGTGGCTGCCGCCGCCTCCGTCCCCACTTCGTCGACGCTGACATGTGCGGCGTGCGTCGCGCTGCCTACGTACAGGCTGCCTCCGTCCTTGTGGAGTCCTATGCCCTGCAGATCCGCATCATACTCGTCAAAGGCATCCGTCACGCCCATGGCCTTCATGATCCGCGCGAGATCGTGCCTGTCGTCTACCGTGAACTTGGGGATCGTGACTAGCAGCTTCCGCTCCTCCATGTCGTCCAGCCAGGCCGCCAAGGCTCCCGCGGATAATCCGCCCGCGATCCTGCCAAGGCTCCCCGCATCGTCGGGGAGCGCCACAAGCATGGACAGCCGGTCGCCCTTGTACGGGATGCGCAGCACCTGGTACCCGTCGTAGGCCGCGTGCTCAAAGTCGCCCTTGACGGTCATAAAGTCGGCGCGTCCGGCCGAGCCGTCCTCCCTTGTGAACGGCCCCTCCTGCGTTGCATGCATCGGGAACGGCAGGGCCCACTCGCCCTTGAAGTATATCGCGTTGGTGATGACCATGGCCGTCATGCTGTTCACGTCTCCCTCGCTGATCAGGTCCTCGATCAGCCCGCTTGTGCTGTTTGATGCCCACCCGTTGATCCGCCCCGCCGCGGCGGCCGCCTCTGCAAAGTCGACCGTATCGACGCCGGCGCCGTACGCGCCTTGCGCCGCCTCCCTGTACGAGTCGTACAGCGAAAATCCGTCGTCGATCCACAGCGCGTTCGCAAGTGCGATCTCGGAAGAGTCGTTGCGGCCTGCCAGACTGTCTGCCGTGCGCCTCGCCTCGTCCCGCCGTGCGCCCGCATCGGCGTCGATGTGCAGCGCATCGGATAACTGCGATGCGGTTCTGCCTCCGGCGCCCTCGTACAGGACGGAAAATGCGGTGCGTATGCTCAGCGGCGAGAAGAACGCGTTATCGCCGCGCTCGCCGGCCGCCCTGTAAAAGTCGAACGCGAACTCGTTTAGGGGCATGGATGGGGAGTCGTTCCCGCCAGGGTTCCAGCCTGCCGTGGCGGGGCCGGGCGGCGCTGGAAGCCGTGACGGTGTAACTTGGCCGCTTTCGGGTGGATCGGGCGCGGCCGACACTGCCGCGCCCAGTGCGACCAGCCCGACAAAGGCGGCGGCCGCTAGCGGCACTGCCAGCCTTTTCATGGTGATGCCGCCGCCGGGCCTGCGGGCGGCGCTGTGATCCATGTGGCCGCTGCCGGCAGGAGCGCCGGTGGCGCCTGCGGGGGCCGTTGCCCTGCTGCTGTGAAGGGCATCGTGACTCATGTCCGGCTAGGCCGCGCCCGGTATATAACGCCTGCCTGCGCCAAGCTGATTGTGTCCCCGATTGGAGGCCGGCGGCGGCCGCGATGCCTCTGCACGAATGGGCCATAGACGCATACGGCATCCACGGAGTCGAGATCGTGCCGCCTGACACGACGCGGCCGCCGTGCAGGTCAGGTTTATCTAGCATATGGCGGTCGCAGGCGCATGCCACGCCCCTCAGCCCCCGCCGCATTCCCTGCCATACTCGCGTGCATCGCGTGTGTCGCCCTTGCAGCCGCCCCCGGCGCGGGCACGGCCAGCGGGCACGGCATCGGCGCCGAGACCGTCGGGCCGCTCGAGGCCGGCGGCGGCTCGAGGGTGTCCGTCAGCGTCGAGGCGGCCGAGGACGCCGACAGGCCGGGCGCGGCGCAAATGACCATAACCGTGCTCGACGACCTCACAAGGGCGGCCGCGCCCGGCACGGCCATGGACATTGCGCTCTCGCGCGGCGGGCAGGAAATACTGCGCGACCGCTTTGCCGCCGCCGACGGCACGCTGCGCATGGCCCTCTCGCCGCTGCCCGACGGCGCGGCGGCCGAAATAGAGGGGCCGCGCGATGCGGGCGGAACGGCGTGGGTGTCCGAGCCGGGGCGCCCCGTCGAGGTGCGCGGGCCGCGCCTGGGCGGGCCCGGCCTGTACACGCTCGACATAAGCTTGATCCAGGACGACGGAAGCGGAGGCGGCTCGGCCAGGGCCGACGTGAGCATACTGGAGGCCGCCGAGTACGAGCTCGCCGACTCGGCCGGCGCTCCGGTCAGGTTCGGGACAAAGTCCTACTTTGACACGGTATCCTCTCTAGAGTACGACCCTGCCGCGGGGACGGCCCGCCTCGAGATGCCGTTCGACTGGTCGGGCTCTACGATCTCGCACATACCGGTCGTGCACGTAGAGGTGCACTTTCCGAGGGACTTTGGCGAGTTTACGAGCCCGAGCTACACTGGCAAGGCCAACGGCGTGCAGCTGTTCAAGTCGTCGGTTACGGTCGACGACTACAGCGTAGAGGGCGAGCGCATAGTCCACTTTGTCCTGCTCGGCGACCACCTGAGGCACGTCAAGAGCCAGCTTGGGGGCGGCGCCGGGGACGGCGAGCAGGGCGGCACGATGGTGCTAGAGCTGGCGGAGAGCTCGGAGAGCGGGTTTCCCCTGACGGCGTACACGCCAGGCGAGGAGCTGCGCGTGGACCTTACGTGGGAGCCGCCCGAGGTCGAGCCCGGCGGGCAGACGACCTTTATCTTTACGATACGCGACGGCGCGACCGGCGAGCCGCTGCGCCGCTCGTCGTACGACTTTGTCGTCGTGCAGGGCGGCGAGGAGATCTACCGGGCGCCCGGGGACGCGGCCGTCGGCGGATCCTTCGAGGCGTTCACGTTCTCGGAGGCACAGACCGGCCCGACAATAGTACGCTTTGAGGACATACGCGGCACGGGGCAGTCGACCGAGTTTGCCCTGGTCGTCGTGCCCGAGTTCTCGGGGGCTGCGCTGCTCGTGCTGGCCGCCGCGGCGGCCGCGGCCGCCGTGGCGGCGCCTGCGCTGCTGCGGCCGGGCCTGCGCATGCCCCTGCGCTGAGCCTGACTGCTCCGCTCCGTGCCGGGTGGGGGGGGGGCCTAGCGGTCGCGGCCGGGCCTGCGCATGCCCCTGCGCAGGGCCGAGGGAGGGGGACGCGTGCGAACACCGACATGGGCGGCAAGAGGGGTTGCGGCCGGGCCTGCGCATGCCCCTGCGCCGAGCCGCCGCGCGACTCTGCGCCCCGTCTCCCCGCGCAGCGCCCCAAACGCCGCCGCCCCTGTAGCGTCGTGCCGCCGTTTGTCCCAAGACTGCACGCATTGCCCGAGGCCCGCCGCGACCCGCCAGCCGCAGCGAACAGGCGCACGCGTGCATGTCCGCCTCGATCTTGCCGTGCAGTGCGCCGTGATCGTGCCCTCAAGCCGCCTGCGCAGTCTCAGCAAAGTGCCGTGTGCCGTGTATAGGGCCGGCGGACGGAGACTCTAGCGTCAAGGGCACGTTTGAACGTCCATTCGGGACGTTCTGCGCAGATGCCTACACTTTACTGGGTCTCGAGGTTCGTATCAGCACGCGGGCTGTTTCCGCTACCGGGGCGGCGGCCCCCGGTTCGCCGCAGTTGTCATGCCAGCCTAGCTCGCCTCGTCGTGCGCAGGTGCGACCTGATCCTCCTTTGGAGAAAACCGGCCCATGTCTGCTGTGGATACTCGTAGGCGGGGACGACGACGAGCTCTATGCCGGCCGCCTCGTACTCGGCATCGCGGCGTTGCTGAGCGCGGCGGCCCTCGGGCGTGTCGGACCACCAGGTCCCGTCGATCTCGAAGGCGCTCGGCCTTCGGCAGTTGCCGCACGGGCAGCGGACAAGCAGGCAGGGGGACAGGACGATGCAGCCCGGCGCGGGCACGATGGCAGAGTTTGCCGAAATGATGACGCGCGTGCGCTGCCGGCCCGTAAGCGGGGACCTGTGGATCAGGCTGGAGATCTGGCCGGCCGGCACTGGCGGCGACTGCATCTGCCCGGCGGCGTTCCGGACGACGCGGCGGCGCGCCCGCACCGGCCTGGAGACGGCGGCCTCTAGCAGGCGCGTGCCCTGGCCTGGCGTGAACGACGGCGCCTCCCACGGCTGCGGCAGGATGGTGATGAACGGGTGCACGAGGATGTGGCGCGCCGGTATGCCCTCGGCACCGAATATGTCGACGGCCATTTGGACGTTCAAGTCGTCGCCGTCAATGTCGTCGATGTCGTCGCCCGCGTCCTCGTATGGCGCCGGCTGCGCGCACTCGTCGATCGGCACCTCGATGCATTCCGGTGCCTCCTCCGGCGGCAGCTCGACGCTCACGGGACGCGAGCCTCCGCGGGGGTATCTTTAGCTTGCGCGTCCCTCACCGTCCCGAGATCGCCCCGCATGCGCCAAGAGGGGACGCCGAGGGCGGCGGCGGCCGGACGAGGGGGGGGGGGCTGATCCCCGGGGCCGCCGCCTTCCGCGCCTTGGCGCCCGCGGCCGCCTCACAGCGCGGCCCCCGACCCGCCCAAGCCGCCTCAGAGGGTGAGCAGCTTTACGGTGTCCATGTCGTCGTTGGTCTTAAAGCTGCGCGTAATCTCCAAGATCCTATGGGCCTCGCCGGCCACGACGAACAGGTCCATGCACTTGTCCCCCTCGATCTTGTTGTGCAGGTGCGTCCTGATCAGGTCCTCAAACCCCTCGCGCAGCCCCGCCACCACGCTGTCGAACTCGTCGCGGTGGAGGACGAGCAGGATGGCATGCACGCTGCCCGTCATCTCGGACGCCTGCTTTTGCTCGGCGGCGATGCTGCGTATGCCCGCCCTGATCGTCTCCGAGCGGCCGTTGAAGCCCATGGTCTTCTGTAGGCGCTCAATCTCGTCGACCATCTGCTTGTTGAGCGAGATTGACACGACGCCCATGCCGGGCGTGTTAATAGCCCCGTTATATGCCTTGCACTAAAAATTAATAGCGATCCATACATTAATTAATACCCCTGCGGGCGGCCGCCCGTTGACTAGTCGCATGGTGCTGGTGGCAGGGGTAGCGGTAGCGGTCGCAGCGGCGGCCGTTGTCGCAGTAGTCGCAATGTCGGGCAGCCTTGACACGGGCGTAGAGCCGCAGCAGGACATGGCCGGCGGCATCGACGAGGCCCCCGCCGCCCCCGCCCCGGCCCCGGCCGCCGACGAGGCCCCCGCCGCCCCGGCCCCGGCCGCCGAGGAGCGCCTTGACGTGCTGGCGTCGTTCTATCCTATGTACGAGTCTGCCAGGGCGGTTGGCGGCGACCGTGCCGACGTGTCCGTGCTGGTTCCCGGCGGCGTCGAGCCGCACGACTGGGAGCCGTCGTTTAGCGACATTGAGCGGATGCAGGACGCCGACGTGATCGTGACCAACGGCATAGGGTTCGAGTCGTGGCTAGAGGACCTCGACACCACCGATTCCGAGGCGCTGGTAGTTGATGCGAGCGAGGGGATCGAGGGGATCATAAAGTTTGACAGGGACGACCATGACGACGACCACGGCGACGAGGACCACGCCAAGGAGGACGACCATGACGACGACCACGCCAAGGAGGACGACCATGACGACGACCACGGCGACGACGACCACGCCAGGGACGAGGACGACCATGACGACGACCACGCCAGGGACGAGGACGACCATGACGACGACCACGCCAGGGACGAGGACGACCATGACGACGACCACGGCGACGAGGACCACGCCAAGGAGGACGACCATGACGACGACCACGCCATGGAAGACGGCCACGACGACCACGGCCACGCCGCGCTCACGCACGATCCGCACGTGTGGCTCAACCCAGTCATGGTAAAGCAGCAGGTCATGAACATAGCCGACGGCCTGTCGGAGAAGGATCCCCAGAACGCAGACTACTACCGCGCCAACGCTGCCGCGTACGCGGCCGAGCTGGACGCCCTGGACCGCGATATCCGCGAGGGGCTGGACGGGTGCGCGACCGACTTTATCACGTTCCACGCCGCATTCTCTTACTTTGCCGCCGAGTACGGGCTGGTTCCGCACCCGGTCGTCGACTCGATCGACCCGCACGGCGCGCCGACCGCCCCGCGGATCAAGGAGCTGGTGGACAAGGCGGAGTCGCTCGGCATGGACGTCGTGTTCTTCGAGGAGGGCTGGGACGAGAGGACGGCCCGCACGATAGCGGCCGAGCTCGGCGACGCCGAGGTAATGTCGCTGGCGACCCTGGAGCTGGCCCCGTCGGGCGGCCCGTCGTACACCGAAAAGATGCGCTCAAACTTGGACAGCCTCAGGGCTGCTCTGTGCTGATGAGCACCGTCGTCGACGTGTCCGGCCTTTCTGCCGGATACGACGGCGCGCCGCTTGCAATAGACGACGTCAGCCTAGCCGTCGAAGAGGGCGACTTTGTGGGGATCATCGGGCCCAACGGCGCGGGCAAGTCTACGCTGTTCGCATGCATGCTCGGACTGCTGCACGGGTACGACGGGACGATACGGTTCTTCGGCAGGGACATACGCGACTCGCCGTCGTACCGCCGCAGAGTGGGGTACGTCGAGCAGCGGCCGGCCTTCGACAGGAACTTTCCGGCGACGGTCAGGGAGGTCGTCAGGATGGGCGCGGCGCGGGGGGCCTGCTGGCGGCCGTGGGGAAGGGGCGGCAGCGGGGGCCTGCGGAGGGCCTGCTCCTGCCTCTGCAGGCGGCCGTGGGGCCGGGAGGCCGGCGGGGCCGACGGCGAGGACAAGGTCGACCGCATACTGCAGGACATGTGGATACACGAGCTTGCCGACCGGCGGATCGGCGAGCTGTCCGGCGGCCAGCTGCAGCGAGCGTTCATCGCAAAGGCCCTTGCGGCCGAGCCGCGCGTCCTGGTGCTCGACGAGCCCGTCACGGGCGTCGACGAGACGAACACCGACCTGTTCTACGGGATACTCAAGACCCTCAACAGGTCGGGCATGACGATAATCTGGTCGTCGCACGACATGGATGCGGTAGGCAGCCTGGCCACAAGCCTTGCCTGCCTCAACCGGAGGCTGTTCTTCCACGGCGACCCGAGCAGGTTCTTTTCCGACAAGGAGCTTGTCCGGCAGTACAGGGAGGCGTCGCTGCAGGATCAACTGCAAGACTGCTGCAGCTGCTGCTCCCCCGCCGCCTCTGCCGCCTCCGACGCCTCCCCGCCCGGCGGGAACGGGGGGCGGGCGTAGCCGTGTCGCTCGAGATATTCGAGTACGCCTTCATGCAGAGGGCGCTCGCCGCCGGCCTGGCCGTCGCCGCCGCCTGCTCGGTGATCGGGCTGTTCCTTGTCCTGCGCCGCCACTCGCTGTTCGGCGACGCGATGGCGCACGCCTCGTTCGGCGGCGTCGCCGCCGGCCTGGCCGCCGGAATCTACCCGATATGGGCCGCGTACGCCGTGTCGGTGGCAAGCGCGCTGGCGATCACGCGCATAAGGCAGCGCTTCGACCTGTCCGGCGAGGCGGCCGTCGCCGTCCTCCTGTCCTCGGGGATCGCCGTCGGGCTAGTCGTGATCAGCGCGACGGGCGGGTTCTCCGTAGACATCTTCAGCTTTTTGTTCGGCAGCATACTGCTCGTCGGCCCCACCGAGCTGGTCACCATGGTGGCGCTCGCATCCGCCGTGCTGGCCATCCTGGCCGCCCTGTACAGGCAGGTGCTGCATGCGACGTTCAGCGAGGAGCAGGCCAGGGCGGCGGGCGTCCGCGTAGAGGCCGTCGACTACCTGATCGTCGCGCTCGCCGGCGTGGTCGTCGTGACGGCTATACAGCTCGTCGGCATACTGCTGATATCGGCCCTGTTCGTCATCCCCAACGTGACGGCCATAATGTACGGCAGGGGCTTCAAGCAGACGGCCGCCCTGTCGGTCGCGTTCTCGGCGACCGCCGTCGTCGCCGGAATACTCGTCTCGTACGTGTTCGACATCGCCCCGTCGGGAACAATCGTGCTCGTCGCCATCGCCATCATGGGGTGCACGCTGGGGGCCCGGTCGGCGGGGCTGGTGCACGGCCGGCGCGGCTCCATTCCGCTCCGCGCGCGGCGCGGCCGTTCGGCCTAGCGGGCGGCATCGTCGGCATCGGCCGGTTCAGCCCGCCTCCGCTGCGCGCCGCCATGTCGGCGCCAGATGCGGGCGCCAAAGCCGGATGTCGTGCCGGGCACGCTGGACTCCGCCCCCTGCACCCTCGCCCGCACCTCGCCCGCACCGCCTAGCATCGCATCGCATTCCCAAGTCCGGGCCGGGGCCTTGTGGCAATGGACTGGACGCGGCCGGCCGTTTAGATTCGTCGCCTGCCCGCTCGCCGGCGCATCCACAAAACGTGATTTTTGATTTATGACACCAAAAGCCCTCGCCTTTATAAAAGTCATATATAAGTAAGACCCTCTTTTTCCACCCCCATTGAATACTCCTAGTCTGCCTGCGCCTTGCCACAAGATTCTACGATCTCGTCTGCCTCGCGCCTGTCCCACACGCCGCGCACCACCATGAGCGATGCGGCCACGATCCCGGCCGCCATGAGGGGGCCGGCCACCTCGGAGTACGCCGGCCCTGCCTCCTCTTCGGCCGCGGCAGGCGCCTCCTGCCCCCCCGCCGCCCCGCCCACCGCCGCCGGCGCGTACCCGACGCTCAGCCTTCCCAGCTTTGCCGTTCCCTGCTCGACGAACCACACGTTTCCGTCCCCGTCTGCCGTCATGAACTGCACCCACGAGCCGGCCGACGGCACGGGGACGCTGGCCGTCTCGCCGGTAAGCGGATCGTGCACGCCGAGCTTGTCTACGGTGTGCATTGCAAACCACACGTTTCTGTACCTGTCAAGCACGGCGCTGTTGGGGAACGCGGCGGGGTCGGGCGCCGGCACGCGCTCGAACCTGCCGAGGAGCGGATCGTACCTGGCGACGGCCCCGCCCTCTTGGTGCTCGGATATCCACAGCGAGCCGTCGGGCGCGACGGTCAGCGTCTCGGGCGTCATGAGCGGCCCCCACCCCGGCGCAAGCTCGTCTATCTCGCCGGTCGCCGTGTCCAGGCGCCCGATGCTGCCGGACCCCTGCTGCGCAAACCACACGGAGCCGCGGCCCGGATCAACCGCGATGCCAAACGGCGCCGATCCGTCGGGCAGCCTGTGCAGGTCGAACTCGCCCGTGTGCCTGTCGTACCTGGCGACGACGCCCTTGTTGATTATCGCGGCCCACACCCCGCCCTCCCCGTCGGCGTCGATCGAGACGGCCAGGCTGCGCTCGAGGACGGGCACGATCTGCGGGAACTCGACGGAGCCCGACGAGTTGGACGCGGGATCGACGTACCCGATCCTCCCCTCGCGCACGTCCGTAAACCACACCCTGCCGTCGGATGGGTCGACGTCCAGGGCTATGCCGGCCTGCCCGTCGAACGGGTAGGCCGTAAACGACTCGTCCCCGGGAGAGAACGCCCATATGACGGGGGCCGAGGCGTCCGTAATCCAGATCGTACCGGTAGCCGGATCGTACTGGGGGAACAGCGGCGCATCGGCGCCGGCCGGAAAGTCGTACTCGGCGATGCGCGCATCCACGTCCGCCAGGCGCGGCTTTACGAGCAGGTCCATGGCGACGGCCTCGTTGGCGCTGCCCGAGCGCAGCGCCTCTATCTCCAGCTGCCACCTGCCGGGGAATCCGAACGAGACGTCGGCCGCGTAGGTCTCGATGCCGCCGCTCTCCTCCCCCTCGGGGCCATCGCCGCTGTTCGCATTTGCATCCCCCTCGGCCCGCACGGGAACCTCGATCGGCGATATGCCGCGCAGCGGGTTGGAGACCTTTACCTTTACGCCCTCGACATCGCCGAGCGGCCCGCCGTCGTGGCCTGCGACGGCGACTCTGACCGTGTTCGCGCCCGGCGCGAACGGCCGCACCTCGACGCCAAACGCCGCCGCGCCCGTGTACTCGACGGCGGCCAGGCCGGCGTACGCGGGCCCCGCCCCAGCGGCGGACGCCTCGGCCGCCGCCCCCCTGTTTTGGATCTCGCCGTCGGGCAGCGTGGAGTTTGACAGCAGGGCCACCGCGCCGATCAGGACCATGCCGACGGCAGCCTCGGCCTTCAGGCCGGGGCCGATCCGGCCCAAGAGGTCGAATCGCCGGCCGCCCCTGAGGGCCACTGCCGCCGCGGCCGCTACGCGGTGGTGGTGCACCGCAATGCCGACCATTGCCAGGGCAAGGCCCACCTTTGCCATGATGAGCCGGCCGTACGCAGAGCCGGCGACCTCGCCGATGTCGCCGTCGAGTGTCCACATGAGGAGGGGCCCCGACACGACCACCAGTCCGATCGAGACGGCGGCCACCACGGTAAACCTCGGAATGGCGGCGAGCATGAGCGCGCCGCCCGCGCCCGCGCCTGCAGCGCCCCTCCCGCGCAGCGCCGGCAGCAGCGCAAACGCCAGGTACGCGACGCCGCCGATCCAGGCTGCCGCCACAAGGTTGTGCAGGTAGTCGAGCGCGACGGCGGCCGCCTCGCCGCTCGCCATGCCGTGCCCCATCATTGTCGTCGTCGCGATCAGCGCAAGCGACAGGGCGAGTAGCGGCATCATTCCGAGGACGGACGGGCTGCGGCGGCGCTCGGCCGCAAACCACGCGCCTATCAGGGCGGCCGTAATCCCCATGCGGACGATCCACGTCGTGCCAAACGACGTCTGCAGGACGCTGCCTGCCGGCGCATCGAGCGCCACCATCTGGACGGCGAGCATGAGCATGTTCGACGCCAGCACGGCCACGAGGCCTATGCCGACGAGCGTCATGGTCTTGGAGTGGACCGCGGCGGCAAGCCTCCCTTCCTCGCCGCCTCCGCCGTACCCGCCCGCATGTCTGCGGGCTACCCCCGCCCAGACCAGAAGCGAGGAGATGACGGCGCCCAGGACGACGGTCTGGCCGGCGAGCCCCGGGAACCTCGAGCCGGCCTGCTCGAAGAAGATTAGGTCGTCTATTCCAAGCTCCCCCGCCGCGCCCGCGGCCGCCGCATCCTCGATTACCGCGTCGCCGACGCCGAACACGAACGCCGACGGCACGAGGTGGCCGTCGACCCTGGACAGCACCTTGCTTGCCACCGTGTACGTCCCCTCTTCGAGCGGCTGCGTCGTCACGATCAGGGCCGCGTCGCCGTCCCCGTAGTATGCCGTGTCCCCGTTGTCGACGCGCGCGCCCTCGCCGTCGAACACCTCTAGCGAGCTGTGCCCGATCTCGACAGACTCAGAGTACCATACGATCACCTCGGATGTTCCCACCGGCGCGCTCGAGAACCTTGCCGGCATGGTATCGTCGGTGAACGGGTGGGCCGCGGCGGGGCCGGCGGATGCGGCTGATGCCAGCAGGGCCGCTGCGGCTGCGGCGGCCGCCACTGCGAGCAGGGCGCCCCCGCGCGCCCCCACGCGCCCCCCCGAGCCGCGCCCCATGCGGCATCCTGCCGCCGCGCCAATTAAAGCGCTTGCAACCTTAAAATCGCCGCCCCGCCGCCCCGCGCCGTGAAGCGCCCCCTGCCGGCACTTGCCGCCGCGGCCGCCCTGCTCGCCTTGCCCGCCCTGCTGGCGGGCGGTGCGTCGGCGCACACGACCGTCGCCGTCGGGGAGTACGAGATCGAGGCCGGCTGGGGGACCGAGCCGCCCATCGTCGGCATACGCAACACGTTCGTCTTCGAGGTGAGCATGCCGGGCGAGCGCGAGGGCGTCAAGACCGGCGTGAGGAACGCGTTCTCGTCCATGGATGCGACGGCCAGGTTCGGGGGCGCCGAAAAGATGCTCGACGTGAGCGCGGCGCCCGCGCCGGGCCACTACTACTCGAACGTCATCCCGACGCGGACGGGGTCGTACTCTGTGCAGTTCAGCGGCGAGATCGACGGGACGGCGGTCGACGTCGACGTGGGGGTCGAGGATGTCGAGACGACGGCCGTCCTCGACTTTCCGCCCCGCTCGGGCGGAGGGGGCGGCGATCCCGGCAGCGACGCGGTCTGGGCCGCGATAAGGCAGCTGCAGGCGGGATCGGGCGGGGACGGGATAGGCGGCGTCGGCGGCCAGCCGGGGCAGGATCCGGGCGCGCAGCGGCCCGAGCGGGGCGGCGATCCGGCCGCGTACGACTATGCAGTGGTCGCGCTCTCGCTGGCGGCCGCCGGCGTGGTCCTGTCCGTCGTCTCGATGGTCCGACGGCGGTAGGCAAGAGCCCGCGCCCCGGGCGGCCCGGGGCGGCGTGGCCGGCCAAGAGCCGCGGCCCGTCGGGCGGGACCGCGCATCCGCGGGGATCCTGGCACGCCGCGAAAAAATGTGAAAGAAACCTGGCCGCGATGCAATGGCGGCACTGCCGCCCCCTCTACGGCCCCCTTCCCCGGGCATTCGAGGGGAAGGGAGCCTGCCAAAAAGCCCTCGGATTTTTCCGATTTTTGTTTTTAGCGCCACGCGGCCAGCTTGAGGCGGTTTACGGCGCAGTCGCCGGATCTGGGACAAAAAGATCGGAGGCTGTAAGCCGAGCAGTCTATCCAGAGTTGGGCCCCCTTTTTTCACATTTAGAAAGAAAAGCACGAAAGGCCCCACAGTTCTCGATCAAGACGCCCCAACTATCGATACTTTTTTTTAACCAAGTGTATGCCAATGGCCAGGGGAACAACACCCACCAAGCGCGACAGGAGGCCTAGATGGTCCAGCACCCCGTGTTCGCCAGCGAATTCTATGCCCAGACCCTGCCCCGTGGCCAAGCTGTACGCTGCAACAAGCGCCATCAGCACGAAGACCCACAAGAAATAAAACGACAATGCTATAAGGGCACAGCCGAGTAACTTTAAGTAGTTCATGAGAAAAAAGCGCCCCTACGTCGCCAATAGAGTCGAAGTCGTAGAGCCCAGCTGGGTTGTCAGGGATTGCGAAGATACTTCATATGTATTCGTTGTCGTAATGAGAGTTAATCTCCCTGGGCCGAATGCGTTGCACCATACACTTGCAGACTCGATCGGATTTGTAGCTGTAAGGGTACACACCTGGGCTTTGACATGGCCGCCTCTTGGATTTGATGAAGCCAAAACGTGATGCCTCTTGACGGTTTCGACATGTTCAAATTCTAGACAGGTCGAATCCCTCCTCTCTGTTATACGCTTGTCCATGTCTGCGGGATAGGAAAACGACCCCGTGATTTGCGCCCTGCCATTTGTATACGATGTTAACACGGAATGTGCCAATCCCGACACAAATGACAAGTCGCGGCAATCGTATTGATGCTGATAATGGTTGTTGTTTCTTCTTACGTCCATGGACGGAGACGCGTGACTTGCCGAAAACGATGTCGGATGGTTGATGGCCGGCATCATGATCATCTGGTCGTAGCTGGCGACGGAATTGGCCAGGGTTGAACTTGCGTCGTCGCGAGAATCAACAAAGTCGCCCGGCTCGTATGTGGCATGAAGAAGCACAAGCAGTTGATCCGTAGTCAGGTTTTGGTACTGTGGTGCCGTGCCTCCGAGATTATGTGACGACTGCACTATGGCTTTGGCTATGCCTAGCCTGGTGATCACGTTTTCTAGTGCCTCTTGGCGCTCCGAATGGCTTTCGCCGTCAAGCTCTCTTTTATAGTCGTGTATGGCGGACTCCAAGGCCGCCAAGTCACCCGTGTGACTGACTGGCCCGACTGGCCCGGCCGTTGTCCCGCCCGGCACCTGCGCTGTGGACATCCCGATAGGGACGAACAGCAATACCGTCAACACTGCTGCCATGCATGTGGCTGCTTTTGCAGCTTTTGCTGTCATTGCACGGCCATGCATGCGCTCGTTATATAAGGGGGTCTTGAACGATATGGAGTGCCTAGAGGCGTGAGATCGGCCCACGCCTGCACATCCCCGCCTGGACGTGCCCTGTGCCATGACCTGGCGGTTTGCCGCCCCCACCTGCCGTTGATGCGGACGAAACGGCCCTTGGGGCATATGGCAGGCAGCCACGACGGCCGTCCCCGGCTTTCCGCCCACTCGGCAGCTGGCATCAACGATCCCGGTAGCGACGCGGTCTGGGCCGCGATAAGGCCGCTGCAGGCCGGCTCGGGCGGAACCCGGGCGCGCAGCTGCCCGAGCGGGGCGGCGATCCTGACGCGTACGGCTACGCCGTGGTCGCATCTCGCTGCCGCGGCCGCCGTGGTCCTGTCCGTCGCCTCAATGGTCCGACGGCGGTAGGCAAGAGCCCGCGCCCCTGGCCGCCCGGGACGGCAGGGCTGGCCAGAAGCCGCGGCCCGCCGAGCGGGGCCGCGCATCCTGCGGGATCCTGGCACGCCGCGAAAAATGTGAAAGAAACCTGGCCGCGATGCAATGGCGGCACTGCCGCCCCTTCCGCGGCCCCCACTCCCCCAGCATTCGGGGGACGGGGGCACCCAAAAAGCCACTGCGGATTTCCCGGTTTTCGTTTTCAGCGTTGCTCAACCGACTTGAGGCGGTTTGTGGCGCAGGCGGACAGCCGGGCCAAAAAGATCGGAATCTGTAAGCCGAGCGCGCATCCAAAGCTGGGACCCTGCCTCTTTTCCACATCCAGAAAAACAGGCAAAGGCCGCGGACGGACTTCGATCAGAACACCTTCGTCACCGGTACTTTTTTTTGACCAAGTATATGCCAATGGCCAAGGGAACAATACCCGCTAGACTCTCTAGGACGGCCAGCACACTCAATTCGCCGGCGAATTCTATGCCCAGGCCCTGCCCCGTAAACAAGTTGTACGCCACAACAAGCGCTGACAATACGTACGCCCAGTAGAAATAAAACGACCAAGCTATAAGCGCATAGCCTAGCAGCTTTAAGCGGTTCATGGCGAAAAAAAGAGCGGAGCTACCACGTCACTAATACAGTCGAAGTCGTAGAGCCCAGCTGGGTTGTCAGGGATTGCGAAGATGCTTCATATGTATTCGTTGTCGTAATGAGAGTTAATCTCCCTGGGCCGAATGCGTTGCACCATACACTTGCAGACTCGATCGGATTTGTAGCTGTAAGGGTACACACCTGGGCTTTGACATGGCCGCCTCTTGGATTTGATGAAGCCAAAACGTGATGCCTCTTGACGGTTTCGACATGTTCAAATTCTAGACAGGTCGAATCCCTCCTCTCTGTTATACGCTTGTCCATGTCTGCGGGATAGGAAAACGACCCCGTGATTTGCGCCCTGCCATTTGTATACGATGTTAACACGGAATGTGCCAATCCCGACACAAATGACAAGTCGCGGCAATCGTATTGATGCTGATAATGGTTGTTGTTTCTTCTTACGTCCATGGACGGAGACGCGTGACTTGCCGAAAACGATGTCGGATGGTTGATGGCCGGCATCATGATCATCTGGTCGTAGCTGGCGACGGAATTGGCCAGGGTTGAACTTGCGTCGTCGCGAGAATCAACAAAGTCGCCCGGCTCGTATGTGGCATGAAGAAGCACAAGCAGTTGATCCGTAGTCAGGTTTTGGTACTGTGGTGCCATGCCTCCGAGATTATGTGACGACTGCACTATGGCTTTGGCTATGCCTAGCCTGGTGATCACGTTTTCTAGTGCCTCTTGGCGCTCCGAATGACTTTCGCCGTCAAGCTCTCTTTTATAGTCGTGTATGGCGGACTCCAAGGCCGCCAAGTCACCCGTGTGACTGACTGGCCCGACTGACCCGGCAGTTGTCCCGCCAGGCACCTGCGCTGTGGACATCCCGATAGGGACGAACAGCAATACCGTCAACACTGCTGCCATGCATGTGGCTGCTTTTGCAGCTTTTGCTGTCATTGCACGGCCATGCATGCGCTCGTTATATAAGGGGGTCTTGAACGATATGGAGTGCCTAGAGGCGTGAGATCGGCCCCACGCCTGTACGTCCTCATCTGGGCGTGCCGCCGCCTCCTGCTGGGCGTGCCCTGTGTCACAACTGGTGCTTTGACGCTTGACGACTGCCGTTGATGCAGACGAAACGGGCTTTGGGGCGTGTGGTCGGCCGCCACGACGCCTGCCCCTCTGCTCGACACGACGGCTGTTCTCGGCTTTCCGCCCCGATCGGGCGAATGCGGCGATCCCGGCAGCGACGCGGTCTGGGCCGCGATGGGGCAGCTGCAGGTCGGCTCGGGCAGGGTCGGGATAGACGTGATCGGCTGCCAGTCGGGGCAGGACCCGAACATGCGGCAACGGCAGACCGAGCGGGGCGGCTATCCGGCCGCGTACGACTATGCCATGGTTGCGCCCTCGCTGGCGGCAACAGATGCAGTCTTGGCCGCAGTCCCAATGGTTTGAAAGCGGTAGACAACCTAGCCCCCATCCTTAGATTTATCCGAATCTCATCCGTTGCCGGCGCGCTCAAACATGAGAGTGCATACGGCACATTTCGGCGTGGTCGCGGCGGTGGTCCTAGGGCCAAGCGAGGACAGGGGGCTTGTAGTCGTAGAACTCTCTGTTGATCCTGTCCAGCTCCGAGGCAGTAAGGTGGTCTTTTTTGTAGTCTATGATCGCCATCATGACCACCTTGTCGCGCTCGTCGTGGAATGCGATCTCCCTGAGCGTGATCCCCTCGGGATCCACTATCCTGTAGATCCTAGTCCCGTTTGGATAGTAGTCGCGATAGGTGGTGCTCTCTGGCGACCAGCCCATGCCGCTGCTGCTGGACCCGTTGTCCAGGTCGTTCGGAAACAGCACGATCATTTTGCCGTCCCAGTCGGCGCTCATTAGCAGCCCATAGTTGTTGTGCGTCATGTATATGCCAGACTCCCTCATCTCCCAGAACAACCTGTGAACCGCCCTGTCAAGGTCGTGGTGCGACCCTATGCTCACAATGGGCATGCCGTAGACGACTCCCGCCGCAAAGGAGGCCGCGACGGACAGGGTTGCTAGTCCTGCCCACAAGATCCTTTGGTCCATCGTTGTACTCCGTGCGTTTACGGGGTAAATGAATAGCTTGTAAAAGTGGTATAAACAGTAGACTCAGCCCGTGCATTCTGGTTTCTCAAGTGCCCGTAATCGTTCACATACCCGTCGTCGTCATACACGGTCACCATGTTGCTTGTGTGGCCAGGGCCGGTGATCTGCGCCCTTGCCACCACTCTGTCGTAGTCAACCCCGTAGTTGGTGAGCCTAACAAAGATGGACGGATCTTGTATGTGGTATCGCTTTGAGCGGATCTGTTGGGATTCTATCCCGCTGCCTACATTTGGTTCAAAGTCAAAGCAGCTCGGCACCGATGCCTCGCATGGCTCATAGACTAGGTGTATGCTTGCTATGTGGAACCCATAAGTCATGACGGGCGTCACCCGCCCAAACCTGTCTGTCATGGAGTCAATGCCCCAATCACAGCCGGGCGTAAGCCTACAGTATTCGTCCAGCCTTATTTTGCTCCAAAACTCTCCGTCCTCGATGTCCACCTCTTCGGGCACCCCGCCCGCATCTATCATGGCATTCACCGGCGCAACCAGCCGCGGCACAAGGCGCAGCTTGTCCTCGCCCACCAGGTCCGCCAGCCTCTGGTCGATGGACCCGGTGCTGTCGGGCACTTCGTATCTTTCGAACGCCCACCTGTAGAACTTTTCCTGCTGGGGAGTGTGGTCGGCCGTCCCGCCCAAGACGTTCTTCTTTGCGGCCAGGGCGGCTATCTCGTGGGCGTTGACATACCGCCCGATCTCGGTCTCGGCGTTGTACGCTGCTATGTACTCCTTGCCCCTCTGCTGGTTCCACACGCTCCCCCCCGCAAGGTGCTCTACATACGACTTGAAATTCTCGTGCCGGATCGCGTCCTGGGGGGATGCCGCCCACGTGCGGTTGTCTATGCGATCGATGTTTGTCAGGGGGGACGTGCTGTTGGGGGGCGCAGTGGCCAACGGGGGCGGTACGCGGGCCCCGCCTTCGCCCGCCGACGTCACGCCGTCTACGGGATGCGCACCCGTGCTGGCCACCGTGACAATCAGCACCGACGCCACCAGGAGCGGCAGCATTGCCGCTAGTCCATGCATGACAGGCAGATGCCGCCCCGTTATATAACTAGGCGGTCACAGATCTGGCGTGTCTTTCGATGCGGCTAGCGCTGCGAGGCACGCCCTAGGGGGCTTGAATCGTACTACATCCAGCATGAGGGGTGGGGCGTCCGTCAGCTGGCCGATCCTGCCTAGGGTTGTCTGCACCGGGCCAGTGCTTGGACATGCTGGTTACGCGTGAGCCGCGGCCGGCGCCGGCCTGTACGACCTGCCGCATTGTGCTATTTTCTGCCCGGATTGGGACCTGTTGACACTCTCATGTGTGCGGCCTAGTTGCCTGCACGCAAGAGGTGCCTGCACGCTGCCCTGCCTGTAGCCCCGCCACCCTTCACCAAACAGCCCTCGTCATAACCGAGTGCGGGCTATGGAGCCTGCCTAGCATGTGCGCGCGCCCGCCACGCCCGAACGGCGAGCCTGCGCGCGGCAAGCACGGACGCCACGGGCACTCCGGCGTACAGCGCGGCGTTGATCAGGATCACGGCCAGGCCGTGCGAGACCATCTCGCCGTCCGAGTCGATCTCTGCGGCTTCCAGGAGGGACAGGGACGCTAGCATCGGCGCAATGCCGGCCCTGACGGCCTCTTTTAGCGCGGGACTCTGCCTCTCTAGGTCGGCCACGGCGGGCGAGAACGCATAGTACACCGCATTGAACGACTCTATGAACGACGCGCCGGCCGGCGTTCCCATGACGGCCCCGTCCCTCACCTCCCTGAGGATCTGCACCTGGCCGGCCATCTCGGTGCCGTATGCCGCCGTGGCGATCAGGCATCCGCCCCCTCCCTGGCCGCCTCCGGGGACGGCGGCATCCGCCCCGTCGCCGTCATCCGGAATGTCCTGCGCATCTTCTGCTTGTTCCGCCCAGTCGCCCCCTCCGCCGCCGATCGTCAGGCCGAGGCTGGCCGTCTCTAGGGGTATGGGCTGGAACAGTATGCCCTTGACCCCCATCTGGACGGTGTGGGGCCCGTCGGACTCGAACTCGATCGGGATGCTCACCGACCCCGACGACGTGTGCGTGAGCGGGATGGTCTTGACCGGGGCGCCCCCCTCGTCGGCCGACACGGTGATCTCGTAGTCTATGTGCACCTGTATGCGCTCCGTACTGGGGTTGACAAAGTCGATCTTCATCTTGGCCGGCTCGCCGGCCGAGACCGCATCCGGCTCTAGGGCAAAGTCGATGTCGAGGGTTCCCTTGTCGGTCGGGACGACCTGCGCGTTTGCCTGCGCGTACGCGGGGACTGCCGCGAGCGGGACCGCAAGGAGCGCGGCCAAGAGTAGCGCAACCTTCACGGCGTTTTTCTGCAACCGCCCGTATTAAACGCTGGCCGGGCCCTAAGAGGGCCCCGCCGGAGCGCGCCGCCCGGCGTGGTTGGGACGCCCCGGTCAGCCGTCAAGAGGAAGGCTGTCGCGTGCCCGCCGCAGCGCGCCGCCCGTGCGACGCAGGACGGGGCGCGGCCCGATGCGGCCGATCTGCGGCCGGCGAACCCCGCCGCTCTGCCAATGTGCATTCCGCAGTAGGGATGGGCAGGAAGGCCAGAGGGGGCCCGGCTCGGCAGGAACTTGCTAGGATACGTCCGCCATACGGGGCCGACGTGGGCCGTGTCGTGTACCCTGCGTGTCCGCGCACCACCCCCGGGGCCACCTCCGCGTAGCCTCCGATCAACCGGCAGGCGCCACCCGGATCGTGATCGTGCCGCCAGACGGCACCCATCTCCCACATGCTCAACACGAGGCACGATCTGGCCCGCCTACGGTATTGTCCGTCCCAGTAGGCACGCCGGACCCGCCGCCGCCTCCTTATATAATGGGGCATATCCCACCGAACCATGCACGGACTTACGACGACGGTGCCGCTCTTGGTGGCGTCGGTGCTGGTCGTAGCTGTGGCAGCCGTGGGCGCGCATCCCGTAGACGGCGTGACGTCGGCGGGCGAAGGCGGGGCCCGCGTACCGCCCCCGTCGGCCACTGCGCCCCCCAACAGCACGTCCCCCCTGGCAAACATAGATCGCATAGACAACCGCACGTGGGCAGCGTCCCCCCAGGACGCGATCCGGCACGAGAATTTCAAGTCGTATGTAGAGCACCTTGCGGGGGGGAGCGTGTGGAACCAGCAGAGGGGCAAGGAGTACATAGCAGCGTACAACGCCGAGACCGAGATCGGGAGGTATGTCAACGCCCACGAGATAGCCGCCCTGGCCGCAAAGAAGAACGTCTTGGGCGGGACGGCCGACCACACTCCCCAGCAGGAAAAGTTCTACAGGTGGGCGTTCGAAAGATACGAAGTGCCCGACAGCACCGGGTCCATCGACCAGAGGCTGGCGGACCTGGTGGGCGAGGACAAGCTGAGCCTTGTGCCGCGGCTGGCGGCACCGGTGAATGCCATGATAGATGCGGGCGGGGTGCCCGAAGAGGTGAACGTAGAAGACCTGGACTTTTGGACAAAAACGAGATGGGCCGAGTACTGCAACCTCACGCCTGGCTGCGACTGGGATGTCGAGTCCATGACGGACAGGTCTAGCGGCGTGACGCCTGTCACGACTTACGGGCGCCACATAGCCACCATACATCTTACGTATGAACCATGCTACGCAACGATACCGACTTGCTGTGACTTTGAGCGGAACATAGGCAGCGGAATAAAATCCCTCGTGTTTCCATCAAGATACCACATACAAGACCCGCTTATCCATGTCACGCTTACCAACTATGGCCAGGACTACGACCACGTAGTGGCAACTGCGCAGCTCACCGGCCCGGGCCTTACCAGCAACACAGTAGTCGTGTACGACGATGACGGGTACGTAAACGGCGAAGGGTACCTGAGAAACCAGAACGCTCGGTCTGAGTCCCATGTCGAGACCACGTTTAGAAGCTACTCGTACGCTCCATGAACCCGGGTGTGGCCCATGGACAAGAGGATTCTGTGGGCAGGAACAGTTGCTTTGGCATCCTCGGCAGCCTTTGTAGCGGGAGTCGTCTACGGCATGCCCATTGTGAGCGTAGAATCGCACTACGATTTGGACAGGACGGTTCACAGGCTGTTCTGGGAGATGAGGGAGTCCGACACGTACCTCACGCACCGCAACTACATGCTGCTAATGAGCGCCGACAGGGGCGGCGAGATGATCGCGCTGTATCCGAACGACCTAGACAACGGGTCTAGCAGTAGCGGCATGGGCTGGTCGCCAGAGAGCACATCCTATCGTGACTACTATCCAAACGGGACCAGGATCTACAGGGTGGTGGATTCCGAGGGGATCACGCTCAGGGAGATCGCATTCCACGACGAGCGCGACAAGGTGGTCATGATGGCGATCATAGACTACAAAAAAGACTACCTTACTGCCTCGGAGCGGGACAGGATCAACAAGGAGTTCTATCCCGACGATCCGCACGACGAAGATCTGTCGGCGCGCGCCGGCCGCGCCGATGCCGAGGCGGCCCTGCACGGTAGCGCCTACGAGGTTGCCGCCCTGTCCGCAAAGCGGGATGCCCTGAGCGGGGAGGGCGCCCTCACCCCACAACGGGAAAAGTTCTACCAGTGGGCGTTTGAAAGGTACTCTGTGCCCAACAGTACCGAGTCGATCGATCGGCGGCTGGTAGAGATTGTGGGCGATGCCGGCCCGCGCCAAGTGGAGCTGCTGGTGGGACGGGTAAACTCGGACGTCGACGCCGGCTTTGTTCCCGAGGGGGCGGACACTGCGGACGGGGAATTTTGGAGCAAGGTGAGGCTTTCCGCGCACTGCGACGCGACGCCGGGCTGCGACCTAGATGTCGAGGCCATGGTCGACAGATCCCCGCCGTGACCTGCGGGGCGGGCGGCTCGATCTATGACGACTACGGCGGCGGCCGGCCGGGAGGATATCCGGACGCCCAGCCCTAGCTCCCTGCCACATTCTCTGCGTCCTCTTTCTGCCCCGCCATGCCGCCATCCTCCGCCCGCCCTCCGGCCCAGCCGCAGCCGTCCTGCCCACCAAGCCGCTCCATGGCCCGGCCGTACTTTTCAAAATAGCGGTCGGGATCCGCCTCCGTCTCGCCCTGCGGGCCGACCCCATACTCTTCGAGCTTCTGCATGACCGTGCCGTATTCTGCGGCCAGCTCGCCCGCGCGCCGGCTGTCGTTGGCCGCGCCCATCTCCAGCGCTATCTCTGCGGACTCGACGAGCAGGGCGTTTCGGGCGCATTCGTACGCGTTTTCCGGCGTAATAAAGTCGATTGCCATTGCGACGTAGGCATCCCTCTGCTCCCGGCCCATGCTCTGGTATTCGTCGCCCTGCTTGAGCAGCTCTACGTACGCGCCCCCGCCTGCCACATCGATATCGCAGGCGCAGCCGTCCTCGCCGGACGGGCCGGGCGGCTCTGTGTCCGTACCTACTGCTGCGGGACTCACCTTGCCCCGCCACGGGGGATCTTCGACGATGTGGCGGATTGGAACATGGCATGTCTGGCCTGAATACGATGTGCCTAAAACATTCCAGCATGACAGCCCCGACACGCCGTTGCATTCTCTAGCACTGACATTCCAAAGTCCCCCCTTGCCCCTGCACCATTCGTCTATGCCAACAGAAACGCAGTTTTGCGGTTGTTGGAATGGCACCATGTCACAAAACGTGACTAGCCGCTCTGACGTCACATAGTAATGCTCGTTGTTTCCCCATGTCTTGTACAAATACACATGTGCCACAAAAATCGACGCTATGATTGCGACTGTTACCGCGATCCCGACTTTTTTTCTAAAAAGAAAATGGGAGTTAGAAGTTGACATGCCACCACGCAACGTACGCACCCCACCAATATGCTGGCCAGCCATATGCTAGAATTTCTGGATTCGGCTCGGGACTTTGTGTGTTGTGCCTCCAATAACTTCCGGTTTGGAAGACTACCTCCTGGCTTCTCATTTCACCGCTATCGCAATGGTACGCAGTTGTAGTTTTTGCAAAGTCGTTCCCATAGTTTCCTGATGCGTACAGCGGAACCTGGTGGTAACCGTTGTTTATCAAGTATCTTTCTGCAGCAAATTCAGTAGCGAACCATCGCTTTGGGATCACCTCGGGAACTGGATGAGGGTGTTGAAAACCACCATTACATGCTATGGCAGATGACCCTGATCCGTGTCTTACTTCCTGTAGCCCGTCTGCTAATATTTTCTGCACGAAAATTGGCGATACGGTCGTATATTCGTACAGTACCGGCATGATGTCGTTTACGCGTCCTGTTGATCCGGCACCAATGCCAAACAAGGCGCTGAATTTTCCCCCCTCAAGTTCTTGCACCGCCCTCTTGAGCTCAAGATTATCCGCCTCCAGTTCATTTGTTTGGGCCACATGGCCAAATGTTGCGCTTATAATGTCATTGTTATGAACGGCAAACTCTAACGCTATCTCCATGTCTAGATCCGACACGGAACTGTCCCTCATAGCGTTGACGGTGTCGAATGAAATGCTTTTGTTCTTGTTATATACGACATACTCTTCCATGACCGCAAAGGAGTGTTCGATGTCGTCAAGCGCGTACGGTACGTGCGCCTCGGAGTGGCTGCCTTGTGCATGCGCGATGCTGATCCCATGAGGGATCAGCAACGCAGTCACAATCGCTGCAAGCAACATGTCCGTTTTCTTGTTCATTGCAGGCGCCACGCCCCCTCATTATATAAGCAAGCCCTGCCAAATTTGGAGTGCCTAGCGTAGATTCTGAACCCGTGCACCAGAGTGCCTCCGCACACTCTGTCATGAATGCCAAATTTGACGCCTAGTAATGTGATCGCAGTGAACCGATTCTGCCGCCTGACGCCTAGGTCGGGCCAAATCGGGCCGGATGATGCCTATTGGCTCATTTTTTTGGCTCAGTAGGCAGTAGGGGCGCGCTTAGCAAGCGAAGATCAAGGGCGGTGGCGCGGCGATGCGGACGGTTCCGCTTCGCGCGGAGAGGCCTGGCACGGGCGCCATGCCGCGTTGCAAGCCTGGCGGCAGGGGTGGATGCGAGGACTCTGATAACCTAGTGCCGGCGGCACTTGATCGTGTGCAGCACGGCACAGCCGGATTCTGGGAGGCGGCCGGCAAGGGCAGGTCCCGACGGCGACCGTGGCACGTAGACACAGCTCCCATCTTTTATATTGTAGATACGGCGGCTAGGGAAAAGATGAGAACGACTGCCGTCATACTAACCTTGCTGCTAGCCGCATCTGCATCGGCCAACGCGATTTTCATCCTCTCTGACTACCTCGGAGATTCCGAGCAGGGTGATTATACATCTGCCCCTGTCTATGATGCCATGTTCCGCGGCATGCCTATGGGTGTCCAAGACAGACCCGCAGGAGGCGAGACGGTCACGTTTCAGATTCTCAAGGTCATAGATCAACATCCTGCTGTCAAGGGGTTGGATCTCGACAACCGCGACTTGATCGACGTGGTTTCCGACGACCGCCACCCGCATTGCTTTCTTGACTTTGAGCTGGGCACGACTTACACCGTGTATTCCCGGCTTGAGGGCGGGCTTCTCGTGACAGACGCATGCTGGGGAACGCACCCCTACCGCAATATGGGATCAACTACTAGAGATCACTCGATATACCCGCTACCCTGGGATGCGCCCCTGCCTTGAATGTGGCGATGCACTAGCCGCGCCCCGCCGGTCAGGCATGCCTTGGGGCTGCCACCCATGGCCACGCCGAAGAATTTTTGCGATGCGGGGCTGCGCGGCTCGCGGTTGACATGTCACGGTGGCCCGCAGCCGTCGGCCGCCGTCTGGGCTGCCCTTTCAGGCCTTGACGGGGCGAGCAGGACTCCACTGGCCCTGCGCGACTATGGCCCGCCCCTCGTGCCCCTACCGGCAGCTAGGCGCCCCGCCCCTCCGCGATCTTTCTCGAGCCGGACCGCACCACGCCGACAGGGTGCATTCTCCACGGCATCTGCCCTTGCTACGAGCATGCCTGCAAGTGCCAACAGCGGGCCCGCACGCCGTCCAATCCCCGCCAATGATTTTATTGCCCGCCCAATGGGCGCGGGGCGTGCAGTTCAGGCTCAAGATCGTCGCCATGGTGGGCGTCCAGGTCACCATGATCATAGCGAGCTTTGTCATTATAGTGCACTTTGAGTCTCAAACCGCGATGGCCGGCAACGTGGTCAACGTGGCGGGCAAGAACAGGGCCTTGACGATCACGGTGCAGGCCGAAATTCACAAGGCGCTGCTGTACGAGGGCGGCGGCCCGGGCGGCGGCAGCTACGGCGGAGTCGCGGCGGCGCTCGACGACTTGGAGGACAACATACTGTTCCTGAGGAATGGCGGCTCGAGGGACGGCATCTCGATTGCCCCCCTGGCGGACAGGTTCGGGGCCGACTGGGCCGCACTGCATGACAAGTTCGCGGAATACCGCGACACGGTCGCATCCCTCGACCCGTCCGGCGCCGAGCCGGCGGGCCTCGTGATCGGCGGCTTGGACGAGACGAGCGCCGAGCTGGTGGCGCTGTCCGACGCGCTTACGGGCAAGCTGGGGAGGGACGTCGACGATCTGTCCATGAACCTGGTGAGGCTGCAGACCGCGCTCGGACTTGGCAACGTCGTCCTGCACCTGCTGATGATCGCGTTCATCCTTAGGACGTTCAGCCGCCACGCAGATCAGATGGTGAGGGCCGGGAGGCTGGCAGCCGTGGGCGAGCTGGCATCCACCGTGGCCCACGACATGAAGAACCCCCTCGGGACGATCGCAAACGCGGCCGCCGCCGTCAGGAAAAACGCGGGCGGGGGCGGAAAGGGATCCACGGCGACGGTGGGGGCGGCCCTGGACCTGATAGACCGCTCCGTGATGCGCATGTCGCACCAGATCGACGGCGTGCTCAGCCACGCCCGTGCGGTTCCCCTGGCAGTGGAGGCCGCGTCCGTCCGCGGCATGCTGGAAGGCGCGCTGTACTCGCTTCAGGTGCCCGGCAACGTGTCGGTGTCCCTGCCGGACGGCGATGCCAGCATAGCCTGCGACAGCGCCAAGATGGAGTTTGTCTTTTCCAACATCCTGCTCAACGCCATCCAGGCGATGGGCGAGGGCGGGGGGAGCATAGGGGTGCGGCTGGAGCCTGGCGGGGACGGCGGGATCGCCCTGCACTTCGCCAACTCGGGGCCGCCCATACGGGAGGCGGACATAGGCATGGTGTTCGAGCCCCTCTTCACGACGAAGATGCGGGGGACCGGCCTGGGCCTGACCAGCTGCAGAAATATAGTGGGGCAGCACGGCGGGAGCATGAGCGCCCGCAACGGCCCGGTCACGTTCACGGTGAGGCTCCCCGGCGGGAAGCGGGACGGCGGCAACGGCGGGGATGGCGAATGACGGACCCCAAGAAGATACTGGTGGTCGACGACGACCAGGACTTTCGGGAGTCCATCCAGATGATCCTGATCGAGGAGGGACACGAGACGCTGGCGGCCGCGGACGGAGTGGAGGCGGTGCGCCTGTACGAAGAGGCCAAGCCGGATCTCGTGCTGCTCGACCACCGGATGCCGGGCATAGACGGCCACGAGACCCTTACCCGGATCATCAAGGTCGATCCCGATGCGAGGGTGATCATCACCTCCGCCTACGCCATCGACGAGAACGCGCGCCGCGCCGCGGAGGACAAATCCCTCAGGTCGCTGCTAGGCAAGCCCATCGCCCTGGAGGACCTGAGGGACGCGATCGAGCGCCACGCCAGATGACGTTCCCCGCAGGGCGTCGAGGCTCCCCGAAACGGCGCGCAGCCCGCCCTTGTAGTGGGACACGGCCTCTGCCAGGAACTTCCCGTACCACTCCGACAGCTCCCCGTCCGAGCGCATCGCGTCCAGCACACTGCGCCGCCTGTCGCCTGCGTCCCGCGCGCCCTCTGGCGTGCGACACAGCAGGAACGTGTAGTACCAGTACGACAGCTGCTCAGCCAGCTCGGACTCGGAGATCGACTCGTACCACCTGTGGTACCTTGCGCCCAGGAACAGCATTATTTCGTGCAGGGGGGCGCTGTCGCCGCCGCCCTGCCCGTCGAGCAGTATTCCCTTGGCGAGGACCTTTAGGGGGGTGTATGCGCTATCGCCCAGTGCCCCCTTGAGGGTGTCCATTCTCCCGAACACGCGAGGGACGATGCCGGCGTACGCCGCCGCCACGCGATCCATCTCGCCGCCCGACGGGGACATTACGTCCATGCAGTACAGCATGCCGTGGATCGAGAGGCGGTACCTGCTGTGCCCCTCGTCGCCCTCTCTTACTACCAGGCCCGTGTCGAGCATCCCGCCGGTGTGCCTTCTTGCGTCGTGCCTCCCTGCGAACAGCCGGCGGTATTCTTTTTCCTTGGCCCTGACCTGCGTCATGCCCTTGCTTCGGAGCGTAATCTTGGCCGCTTCCCATGTGGTGCAGGCGCCGTTTACAAACAGGGCATGCAGTATGTCATGCATACTCTGCTGGTGTATTGTCCTGGGACCCGCATAGCCCCCGTACAGCCGGTGCGCTGCCGGCCGCGTGCAGTGCTTGTACGACGACAGGTTGCCGTATATGGCGCCAGTGCCTGGTGGATCGGACACGCGTGCCGTGGCCGCCCCCGACTATATCATTGTTGTGCTAGGGGCGGCGTGCCATTCACGCCCGCCGGTAGGATTGGCCCCGTCACGCCCGCCGCGCAATATCGCGCCTCGCACTCCATGCGTCCTCCGGCCCTGACCTGGCGGGGGAGACGCCGTCCCCGCCGCCGCACACGCCTCGCACTACGCGCCGCCGCACAGCAGGCAGCGCGCCGCACTGATGCCCTCCGGATGCTGCCCCGCCGCATCGCTTGTGCGCTCGGCAGGCATCCGACGCGATCTGCGTGCGGCCCGGAATTTGACTCTAGATGCTGGCATGTTGGTGTGGCACCCCCTGTCCTGTCGCCTAGGCCGGCTGGCAGCCTGCCCTCCCGGCGGAACCCGCCTAGCCCTCTCGCTCTACGGGGGCCTCGCCAACGCCCCTGTCCGCCTAGGCCGGCTGGCAGCCTGCCCTCCCGGCGGAACCCGCCTAGCCCTCTCGCTCTACGGGGGCCTCGCCAACGCCCCTGTCCGCCTAGGCCGGCTGGCAGCCTGCCCCCTAGGCACTCCGTACCCGTGTGCGCCTGGCTATATAACACGGGGGCCTAGCGCTGCCATGACAGGAAAAACAGGCATGCTGCTTGCAGCAGCTGCGATCGCCTCGCTGCTCCCCGTGGTTGCCGCCGGCGCCCATGCGCAGGCCGGGCCCGGGGGAGTGGTGCAGGCGCCCTACTCGATCGAGGACATCGCGCACTCCTTTGCCGTCATGGAGGACCACGTCGTCTATGACAGCGACAAGAACATCGCGTTCGACACCGCCGGAGCCCTACGGGATGCCTCCGTGTCCCAGAAGGACGTGGACATCGCGCTAGACTTTGCAGCGCACAGCAACTCCATAGTGAATGCAGCCATGGGCCCCGTTGCACAGGCAAACGAGGCGGAAGGCGGCAATGCGGAGCTTGCAAGGGCGGTGCAAAGTCTAGAGGAGGGCAGGTTCCGGCTCCTCTTCGCCGATGATGCGGGCCCCGTGACCGTCAATAACGCGCTGCCGGGGCTCGCGCAGCCGGCGATGCTCTTGTCGCCGCATGAGGCGCCGTGGGTGGACACGCATGCGCCAAGGCGCGGCGGGCAAAACCCCCTTACCGTGTGCGGTGGAGGGGGCATGTCCAACCCGCACCCTTGGGGGACGCCAGCCTCGTACCCGCCGGAAACTGAGCGAGCATTTCCCAGCATACGCGACGGGCTGTCCTGGGTGAGGGGGCAGGGATACCACCAAGTGCCGTTCTATGCGACGCACAATTTACCGTGGGACTATGCACGCGTCGACACTTCGGCGCCTGGTGGTTGCAACTCCGGGCCGTTCAGGGAGCAAGCGATACTGGTCACAACGAGTCTGCGCTTCTACACACAACACGACGAGCCGAATCCCGAGCTGTTGAGCTATGTATGGCCCCGTCTGTGGTGGGGCGCATACACGCTCTGGTGGCACGACACCAACGGCGGCACACAATCATAGGAGCGGAGCAATGACTATGAATATTTTTTTGCG
The DNA here is from genome assembly GCA_965242695.1 of Cenarchaeum sp. Taxonomy (GTDB): domain Archaea; phylum Thermoproteota; class Nitrososphaeria; order Nitrososphaerales; family Nitrosopumilaceae; genus Cenarchaeum. The sequence continues at coordinate 967,587 of CBDESU010000002.1, forward strand.
GATCATACTGGGCGTGTGCATAGCAATTGCCGTCCTGCTTGTGGTCGGCGTTGTCCTCATGTACACCCTGTTCACCTACTTTCCGGAGGGCCTCGCGCCATACAGAGAGGAGTTTATGGGCCTTGACGAGGTCAAGGCCCTGTACCGCGCCTATCCCACGGCCGGGCCGGACTATGGATCTAGCTCCCGTCTAATGTACACTGCCATATCCGAAGACAGAAGCGGAAGGATAGATCTCGAAGTATTGCACAAGCCCCACAGCTTTGAGGTGATCGGGATGCGCCTTGCGTGCTGGGGGAACGGCGACACTCCCATCTGGTCCGTGGATGAAGACATCCTGCACCACATAGAGAACAGGCGCTGCTTCTGAGCGGCGCGCGCCGGGGCGACAGCTTGATGCGCTTGCCGGGCCCGCCTCGGCCCAAGGCGGCTAATCTCGCCTGCCCACGCACGGCCCGCTCGGTAGCACGGCGCGCATCGGACTGCGTGAATACGAGGTTCTGCCCTACGCTCGGACGGCATCCGAGCCAAACGGCATATATGCCCCCGCCCGCCCGTGGCGGCATGGCGGAGAGCGCCCCCGGCCGGCATGTCGCTGGAGGCGCGAGGCCCTCGTAAGGGCAGTGCGATTGCCATGGGCGCTTTTTCGATCGTTGCCGTGGGGGGCGTCATAGCGCTCGTTGTCCTGCTTGTGGCCGCCGTCGCGCTCATGTACAGCACGCACTTTTACTTTCCGTGGGGCCACGAGCCGTACGCGGAGGGGTTTATGGATCTTGACGAGGTCAAGGCCCTGCACCGCGCCTATCCCACGGCCGAGCCGGACGTTGAGTCCGGCGGCTACGTAATGTACACTGCCATATCCGAAGACTGGAGCGGGAGGATAGATCTCGTAATACAGCACAAGCGCCACACCTTCGACGTGCTCGGGATGCGCCTTACGTGCTGGGGCGACGGCGACACTCCCGTCTGGTCCGTGGAAGAGGACATCCTGCACCACATAGAGAGCAGGCGCTGCTTCTGAGCCGCGCACGGGGGGGGGGGGGGGGCAAGGCGAGGGGCACGCGCCGCAGGCCTATCCGGCGGCTCACACGGGCCCGCCTTGAGCCGCGCTCCTGCTGATCTGCACCGCGCACCGCCGCCGGGTGCCACGGTACCCCAAAAGCTGCGTGCCGCCGCGAGCGGGGTGTGAGATATTGGGATGCCGAAACACCCTGCTTGCTTCAACTTGTTTATATAACGCAGGAGTCCTGCTCAACGTGATGGCTGCGCCGGCACCCGTCCCGCTAGCGCCGGCCGCGCCTAACGCATCCGCCGCTTTCGGCTGTCCATGCGGCGGGCGGTGTGACCGTTGCGGACGCGGGATGGGGCGCCGCCGCAGGCGCGCGGCTCCTGCACATCCTGTAGCGGCCACCGCGGGGATATTCCAACCCTCTTCGGGACCGAGCGGTGCGGCGGTGCACGGCGACACCAGGCATGCGGGCGGCGGCGGGAGCCTGCGCATCCCCGTAGACGATCACGGGCCGCCGCCGCCTTTTTGCTCACAGGCCATTAGCACGCCCGGTGATCTCCGGTGAATGCGGGCACCAGAAACAGCTGCCTGTGGGCGGCCGCCGCCGTATCGGCCGCCGCCGCCTCATTCGCCGCCGGCATGCTCTACGGCATACCGATTGTCAGCATAGAGACCCACTACGATCTGGATCGGCTCACGCACAGGATGGCTGACGCAATGAGAGAGTCCGGCGTGCACCTGACGTCGGCCAACTACGTCATCCTGGCCAGCGCCGACTTGGGGGCCGGCGCGCTAGTGTTCTTCCCCAACAACCTTGACGAGGGGATGTCCTGGGGGCATTCGTGGTCGAATGCATCAAAGGCCGTCACCAAGGAGTATTCGAACGGGACCAGGTTCTGGCAGCGGACGGACCACGACGGCAACGTGCTGAAGGAGTTTACCTTCCACGACGACCGGGACAAGCTGATCATGGTGATCGTCATGGACCACAAGACCGGCTACCTTAGCGAAGAGGAGCAGAAAAGGATTACGAGGGAGTTTTTCTCGGAAACGCTGTGCGACGTGGACTGTACGCGGCTTTCGGAGCCCAAGATTCCAGAGGGGGTTCTGTTTCCCCCGTAGCCCTTGGACTTGCAGGCGAGCCGCGCGGCCGAGTGTCCGCCCCTGCCTGATCTCTGGCGCCGCCAAAAAGCCTTTGCAAGCTTGCAGGGCGGGCGCGGCCGTTTTGGCGCCCTGCCCGCTGGAGTCGGACGGCCCGCGCGGACATGAGCGCCGCCCCCGCAGGACGCGCCCCTCCCGCGGCCGAGCTGCTCTGTCCGGCTGCAGTATTGGGGGGCCGGCAGGCGGAGGCGGCGGGATGCATCGGTCTCTGATGGAGCCCACATCGTACGCTGCCCCGGCGGCCGACGCGCAGGCGGCTTGGCGAGGGCCGCCGGGCTCGCCGGGGTTGGCATGAGCCGGCGCGGCACGCCGCATCCGCTGCCGCCCTGAATAGGGGCCCCTCTGGCGCCCGGCGTCTTTCTTTTGCCGGATGCGGGCGATCTGGCCTAGCCTGCCACCGCCGCCCGGACGCCATCTGCCGTCCACGCCGCCGGATGCGCAGCCGAGATGGCCCGGCGCCCCGTCGAGCCCTCTTTGGAGACGATCTGGAACAGGCGCCCCGTCCAAGGCCGCGTCCGTCTGCATGCTCTGGCGCTCTCGGCCTGATCAGCTGCGACCGACGGCCCTGTGCGCTTCCGTTGACCCCGCTGGCATCGCGGGGGCCTGCCCCGAGCTGGGGCCGTTCCGCATGCGCGACTTGCCAGTCACTACTCTTGGCGGCAACTTGCGCGGGCCGGTGCTTGGGGCGGATGCTGGCGGCCGCACGCCGGCACGCGCGGCGGCAGGGGCGGGGATGCGTTGGGGCCGCGCGGTTCTGCCCGCCCGCCGCTTGCCGGCGCCGCCGCGGCATGCGGTGCGGCCGATGCGGGCCCCCTGCGGCCAGCGCGCGCCGCCCCGCCCTGTTTAGCTTAAATAGGGCGCACGGGCATGCCGATCGTGGTTGCGAGTGCCGCCGTTCAGGCGCTGCCGCTGGCCGCCCTGGCGGCGGCCGTACTGGCCGCTGCCGCGCCGGCCCTGGCAGGCGACGCCTACGGCCACGGCCTCGGCGGCGACGTGGCACCCCCTATCGACTTTGGGGGCATGAGCGTGACGGTCAGCACGCAGCTCGACCCGTCCGACATTACGGTCGGCGAGATAGACACGGCCAACATGGCCGTGCGGTTCTACGACGCCGACACGGACGAGACGCTTGAAAAGGTCACGTACAGGATCGAGGTGTGGAGGAGCGGCGAGCTGCTCGCGCGCCACCTCTTCTACGACGACGACGGCAACCTCGACGTCGAGGTGCGGCCGGTCCTTGACTGCACCGAGCCGGACCTGTGGCGGTGCACCACCTACGGCGGGTCCGAGCACGTCAGCGCGCCGGGCGCGCTGTACGTGTTCGGGGACGGCCGGCCGACGATCAGGGGCCCGATCTTCGACAAGGGCGGCCTGTACAACATCCGCGTCGACATAGAGGCGGCGACTAGCCCCGAGACGCTCCTCACCGAGCGGCTCACGTACGACACGTTCGTTAGCGTAGCGCAGGAGCAGCCCTTTGCGATACCGGCGGCCGAGGCGGCCACGCAGGCCGACGTGCCGGTCGTGATCAAGACGTACTACGACGAGGTCGACAACTTTAGGTTCGACCCGTCGGACAGCTCGGTCACGTTCGACATGCCTTTCGACTGGTCGCCCGAGTACATCGAGCTCGTCACGATGGTCCACGAGGAGCTCCAGTTCCCAAAGTCGTTCGCTCCGTACGCCGAGGGCACGTCGTTCCGCGGGTACGTCGACGGCGTAGAGGTCGACAAGCGGGTGCTCCTCCTCGACCCGTACTCGTACGAGGACAGGAACATTGCGCACTTTCTGGTCGGCGGCGACGAGCTGAAGCGCATCAACGAGGTGCTCGGCGAGGAGCACGAGCGCAGCGGGCTGATGACGTTCAGGCTGGTGCCCGACGCGGCGGCGTCAAAAAACACGATCGAGTCGTACATGGTCGACCCCTCGACGGGCGAGAGGGTCCCCTCGAGCGTCAGCGTCTCGTGGGACGACTGGCAGGGCGCCGGCGACGAGATACCGTTTGAGATCACGTTCTTTGACGGGGACGGCAACCTGCTGCGCGATGCGAGGTACGCGTACTACCTGTTCGGGACCGGCGGCGAAAAGATGCTAGAGGCGGGGACGGCCGTGGACGACCCGACCGACTTTGGCATAGAGGCAATCGAGGGAATCGACTACCAGACGCTCACGCTTCCCGACCCGGGACAGTACAGGCTCGACGTGGCCATACTGGGGACGGGAACCGACTACGACCAGACGCACGCCGGGATAGCGTCCGTCCTGATCGAGGTGGGGCCGGGCGGGCGGGGGCCACCCGATGCCGCAGGTGCCGATGCCGCCGAAGTGTCTGCAGTCCCGGGGTGGATACGCTCGTCGGCCGGGTACTGGGTAGGCGGCGAGACGACAGACGCCGAGTTTGTCGCGTCCGTAGAGTTCCTGATAAGCGAGGGCATCATCGAGGTGCCGCCGGCGCCCGGGCGGCAGGGCACCGCCGCTGTCGGCGCAGCGGCGGCGGCGGCGGCCGCCGGCCCGTCCGTGCCGGCGTGGGTCAAGACGACCGTCGGGTACTGGGTCGACGGCGCGATATCCGACTCCGAGTTCGTCGGCGCGCTGCAGTTTTTGATCGGCGAGGGGATCGTGAGCATCGGGGCGGCGGGGGCAGGAGGCCCGTGAGAGACGTCAACGACGCGCTCCCAAGGTCGCCGTCGATGAAGTGGGGCGTCCTGACGAACATGCTCCCGACGCCGCGCCGAGTCCTTGAGATGGACAGGATATTCCCCGACGACGGCAGGTGGCACACGGTCCTCGAGGAGCGCGACCAGGTCCACGTGGACGGCCGCCGCGTGTGGAAGAAGGCGCCGCGGTCCTGGACGTAGCCGCAGCACAGGGCCCGGCGCGGCGGTAGCCTCCCGCCCCTACCCCGCGCCCACGCGCTAGGCGCCCGCAGAGCGCAGCGCGGCGGCGCGAATTCGGGCGGCCGGAGGCGCGGAGACCAAGCCCGGCCCCGATCCCGCAGAGCGCTAGAGATTATTAGCGGCGCGCGGGCGCGTTGCGCCGTGCAGCCGCGCATCGCACTGGCCGCATCCGCCGCGGCCCTGCTCGCATCTCTGGCCCTCCCCGCCGCGTCCGCCGACATGTGGGTGGACGGGGCCGGCAGGGGCGGCCACGATCCGGCCGGATTCCTCGGCCAGGACGGCAGGTACGTCGTCGCCGGCGTCGTAAAGAGCTCCGAGGCGCGCCCCACCGCGCCGGTCGTGACGGTGGCGGTCGAGGGGCACGGCGGCGAGTGGTCCGCCTCGCGCACGTTCGCAATGCCGTCGATCCCTGCCGGAGGCGAGCTGCCGTTCCGCGTCGCACTTCCCGTCCCCGACGGCGCCTCCGTTGCGGGGCACAAGGCTGCGGTCGACGGGTTCGCCGCCGGGGTCGGCCTGGGCGAGCCGGACGGCGCAGAGGTCGTGTACGACCGCACGTTGCGCGTGCACGAGGATGGGAGTGTCACGGGCCGCATACGCAACTCCGGCACTAGCGAGCTGCCCGGCGTCCTCGTCGTGGCCGTCGCACACGGACGGTCGCACGAGGTCCTCGACGTCGTCGCAACCGACGGCCCCGTCGGCCCGATACCGCCCGGCGGCCACGCCGACTTTGAGATGCGGCCCGACCCGTCGGTCGGGCCGGACGTGTGGTACTACAGCTGCTTCGGCGTCGGCGAGCCGGGAATCGTCGTGCTCCAGCCTATGCGCAACGGCGAGCCGTTCCCCATGCGGTACACGACGGGCGTGCTCCTCTCGTACCCGAGCTTTGACGAGGCCGGCGAGACGCTCTCGATAAAGATCAGCCCCGGCTGGCCGCTGCAGACGTACGTAAACCTAGAGTTCCCCCGCCACTCGGACGGCGAGGAATTCACCATCCTCCTCGACGGCGGGCCGGCCGATGCGCTGCAGAGCCGCGACGACATGGGCAACTGGCACGTCTCGCTCAACATCGAGGAGCAGTACGACGGAATGCTGACGATCTCGGGGTTCGCGCCCGGCACGACGTCGGCCGACCGTCGTGTCGAGGTGCCGGCGTGGATACGCGACGAGGCCGGCGAGTGGTCGCTCGGGCAGGTCGGCGACGAGCGGTTCCTCGAGAACCTGGCCTACCTGGCAGGCGGAGGGGTGATCGACGCCGGCGCGGCCGGGCAGGCGGAGGGGGCCCCCGCCGTGCCGCCCTGGGTCAGGGACAGCGCGGCGTGGTGGTCGCAGGGGCTCGTCTCCGACGCCGAGTTCGTCGATGCCGTCGAGCACCTCTTGTCCATCGGCGCCATACGCATAGCCTGACGGCGGGGCGCCGCGGCCCCCCGCCGCCACCATGATATATCCCGCCCGCCCGCGGCCCGCCCGTGTTTCCCCTAAAGGACGAGAACCCGCACTCGTCGGGGTTCAAGCCGTGGGTGACGCGCCTGCTCCTGGTCGCCAACGTGGCCGTCTTCCTCTACGAGATCGCCTACACGGGGCAGTTCTGGGAGTTCGGCAACGCCCGCGCCGCGCAGCTGTTCTTCGAGTGGGGCGCGGTCCCCAACTGCATCACCGGCGGCGGCACGATATCGCACCCCGGGTTCGAGATACCCTGCCCGTCCTCACCGCACCTCACGCTCATCACGTCCACGTTCCTGCACGGCGGCCTGATGCACCTGGGCGGCAACATGCTCTTCCTGTGGATATTCGGCGACAACATAGAGCACAGGTTCGGCCGCCTAAAGTTCCTGGGGATATACCTGGGGTGGGGCGTGGCCGCCGGCCTGGCCCACATAGCGATCGAGCCGGCGAGCTCGGTGCCCGCCGTCGGCGCGTCCGGGGCCATATCGGGCATACTCGGCGCGTACCTGATCATATTCCCGCGCGTCAAGATACGCACGTTCCTCATGCTCGGGTTCTTCTGGCAGATGATACGCATACCGGCAAAGTGGTTCCTGCCGTTCTGGCTCGTCTTCCAGAACCTCCTGCCGTTTTTCATCGGCGGGTTCGGGTTCGGCGCCGGCGGGGTCGCGTACATGGCCCACATCGGCGGCTTTGCGATAGGGTTTGCGACCGGCTACCTGTACAAGAAGCTGTACGGCGCGCCCGAGTTCACCTACGGCACGAGGTACGGCTGGCGGGGCGACCGCGACGAGTACGACGGGCGCGGCTACGACGACGACAGCCGCCGAAGCTGGATATGACGGCGCGCGGCGCGGGCAGAGGCGGAGGCGGAGGCCGCGGCCGATCCGCCGCGGCCGCTTGCGGCGTTGCCGCCGCCGCTCTCTTCTTTCCGCCGCCGGATGCCGTGCAAAGGGGGGTGCCCTGCGCGGATACTCGGATCGCGCGGGCGCCCGTCCGCGCCGATCCGCCGGACGCCCCTTGCTTTGGGAGCCCGCCGCCGCTCCGACTCGCGGGCAGCGCCCCGCCCGCGGCCGGATATGCCGCCCCTCCCTCCTTTGCCTTCGCCCCTGCCGCCTCTTGCCGCCCGCCGCGGCAATCCGCATGCGCCCTTTTGGCTCGGGAACGCCGCGTCGCCTCGCGGGCGATGCCGCCCGCCTCCTGCCGCCCGCCGCGGCAATCCGCATGCGCCCTTTTGGCTCGGGAACGCCGCGTCGCCTCGCGGGCGATGCCGCCCGCCTCCTGCCGCCCACCGCGGCCAATCGGCCGCCCGGCGCGCATTCCAAGGACATGTTATACCGCGGTGTCGCGTCCGCGCCCCTTAACTAGCGCCGCGCGGCCGGCCCCGGCATGGAAACACAAACCCAGAACGCAGGCGAGACGACGACCCCGTGGGTCATGCTCGGCAGCGCCAAGGAAGACGCCAACCCGGGCAGCGCCGACGGCATTGCCGCGGCCGTCCGGTCGATCATAGACGACTGGCACTCGGCGGGCCGCATAATGTGGTCCGGCTCGCTCGGCAACGGGCGGTCGGGCATGGCGGTGTTCGAGGCGACGCGCGGCGACGCCGAGGCGCTGTTCCGGCGGTACCGCGACGCATGCGGCGAGTCGCTCGACTGCTTCCTGTACGAGTGGGATGCGATGCCGATACTCTCGCTCCTGTCGGGCGGGAAGGCGGCCGCGCAGGCCCAATGAACGCCGAGCTGTGCAGGCGGTGCGGGTGCCCGACAAGGGGCCACCGCGCGTGCCGCGTCTGCCGCCTGGTCACGGCCACCCGGTGCGGGTGCTGCGGCCATACGGAGGCGGTCCAGACGCACGTGCACCACCGCGCCCGCCCGCGCACCGTTGCCGCCGCGCGCCCGCCCCCCGCATAGGGCCGCATGCGGCCGGCGGGGGAGGGCGCGTTATCCCGCTCGCCCGGCGATGCCGGCCGCAGCCGCGCGCCACTGCGGCCGCGCGGCAGGGATAAATTGGGCCGGCCGCCGGCCCCGGCCATGCCACTGGTAAACATCTCGATGTATCCGGGCAGGACGCAGCAGCAAAAGGACGACTTTGCGAGGGCCGTGACCGACTCGGCGATGAAGATACTCGGCGCAAAGGCCGAGCACGTCATCGTCGTGTTCGAGGAGCACCCGCCGTCGCACTGGTTCGTCGGCGGCAAGCCGCTCGGATCCGCGTAGGGCGCGATTCAAGCACCGCGCCCCTCCCGGGCCCCGACGGTTTAAAGCCGCCGCCGCGCCCGTTTTTTGCGTGGCGCGCATCGCCGTAGTCCAGATGAGGGCGTCGACTGAAAAGGAGGCCAACCTGAGGCACGTACTGTCGTGCATATCGAGGGCGGCAAGGGGAGGCGCCTCGCTCGTCGCGTTTCCCGAGTACATGATGTTTTATACCCCGTCGTCGCAGACGCCGGCGCAGCTGGCCGCCCTCTCCGAGCGGCGCGACGGCCCGTTCGTCTCGGCCGTGGCCGACGCGGCCGCCCTGCACGGGATAGAGGTCGTCGGCACGTTCTACGAGAGGGGCCGCGCCCAGAGCAGGAGGGTGTACGACTCGTCGTTCCACGTGGACGCCGGCGGCCGCCTCGTGTCGCTGTACCGCAAGATCCACCTGTACGACGCTCTCGGGTTTCGCGAGTCCGACAAGATGGCGCCAGGCCGGTCGATCGCCGCGCCCGCCCGGTCGGCCGCGCTCGGCAGCCTCGGGATGATGGTCTGCTACGACCTGCGGTTCCCCGAGATGTCGCGGACGCTAGCGCAGGCAGGCTCGGACGCCATAGTCGCCCCGTCGGCCTGGGTCCGGGGCCGCCTCAAGGAGGACCACTGGATCACGATCAACCGAGCGCGCGCCATCGAGAACGGCTGCTACATGGTATCGCCTGACCAGGTCGGCAACATCTACTGCGGCCGGAGCATCGTCGTCGACCCGTTCGGGGAGGTGCTGCTCGACATGGGCAAGCGCCGCGGAATAGGGTACGCCGAGGTGGACCTGGCCGTGGTCGAAAAGACGCGCCGCGACCTGCCGCTGCTGAAGAGCAGGCGCACGGACGTCTATCCGAGCTTCAGGCTGGCGGGGGCGCAGCCCTAGTCGGGCAGCGCGCGTTCGAGCACTGCCTGGTCCACTTTTGGTTCCTCGTGTAGCGGAATATGACCATGGGCCAGGCGCACGCGGGGCACGGCTGCTTGAGGGCGCGCAGCCTGGCCTTTTGCAGGAGGGGCGAGGATGCGTCGCAGCCGCCGTAGTAGTTTGAGCACCCGATGAAGCGCTTCCTGGTCGCCTTTGACCGCACGACCATGAGCTGGCCGAGGCCGCACTCGGGGCACGGCACGAGGCCGCCCTTTGGCTCGTTGGTGCCGAGTATGACGAACTTTTTTGCCGCCGCCGACCACGACAGGAACCCGCCGGCGTCGTAATACTGGAGTATCTCCGCCCTGAGCGACTCGGTGGCCCTCTTGCCGTGACCCGTCGTGTGGCGCTGTATGGGCTTGGCGGCAGTGGCCGCGCGCCTCCTCGGCCTAGCCCTGCCGGCCGCCGGAGCCGGCTTGCCCGTGGACGCGCGCCGTCGGGGCCTGGCCTTTGAGGCCGAGGGCGCCGCCTTGCCGGTTGCCGCCGCGCGCCTCCTCGGCCTGGCCTTGCCGGCCGCCGCGCGCCTCTTGCCGGGGCGTCCTGCTGATGCAGCTGGCCGAGATCCGCCTTGCCGCCCCGTCGCCCTGGCCTTGCCGCCGGTTCGCTTGCCGCCCTCTTTTGCCCTGCCCGCCTTGGCGCCCTTTGTGGACCTTTTTCCCGCCTTCACTCTGCCGTGCGGCATGCAGGGTGCTAAAACGATTCCCTAACGCCTCCGACTTTGTCTTTCCCATTCACTGGTTGATTGGGGACCGCATCGCATGCAACGGCAACGAGACCCGCGCCGCGCGCCGCGCGGCTCAGCAAAAATTCTGCACGGCCAGGACGCTTTCGTCGTCCCCTATGGCCACCCCTACCCCGAGCGAGTTGTGGTACGGGTTGAGTATGTTCTGGCGGTGGCCAGGACTTGTAAGCCACATGTCCATGAGGTCAGCGGCCATCCCGTCCTCGCCGTCCAGCCAGTTGTACTTGGGCAGCCACCACAGGCTCACCACCGACGAGTACGTATAGCTGCTGGCTATGTTCTCTGCTATGCCGTATGATCCGTCGCTCCTGTGGCAGGCGTGGCCGGCGGCAAGCCCGCGACCCATCGGGGTGATCCCCTCCGGGTTGTCGTGCGAATAGTATCCCCTTGCCTGCATGTCCATCGCATGGGAGTACGCCAGGGCGTCGACTCCGGGATCCCTCGCTACGTAGCCCAGGCCGTAGGCGGCCCTCACTGCGTTGACCCGGTCGTGGATGTGGTCCTCGACCGCCTCCCTGTCGAACCCCGACGACATCCTGCCTATGTCGTCGGCGCCGCCCGACGCAACGATGGATGCGACAACCACAATGGCGGTGAGCGCGACGCCGAGCCCGATAAAATACAGGAACCTCACCAGTATCGAGCGGCCGAGCGACGCAAGCGATGCGCCAATTCTGCGCCTGCGCTTGCGGCCCCGCCTGCGCCTGCGCCTGCGGCCGCACTCGGGGCACCCTCTGCCAAACCACCCGCGTCCGCCGCATCTTCGGCACCGCACATGCGACCAACGCGGGCTGCCCCTATAACCGCATGCCGGAACGGCCGGCACTAGCAGGGTGCGGGGCGGCATGGCGGGCTGCCGCCCCCGCAGGCGCTTCACGCTGCCTGCGCTTGCCGCCCCCCCGCAAGCGCATTCCGTCACTGCGGAGCGGCGAGTCCCGGCTGGGCGCCTCATGCCCTAAGTGGTCGTTATTATTACGCCCCCTCGCGGCATCCTTGTGGGCTGCCGCCACTATTACCGGATGACGGTCAGCGGAATGCTGGTCTGCGAAAAGTGCGGAAAGAGCAAGGGCAGACGCCCCCGCCGCGGGCGGTGGGGGACGAGACGCAGGCGGAGGAGAAAGGGCGCTAGGATGCGCGGGGGCGCAATAGCCGGCGCCTTGGTTGTGGCAGCTGTCGTCGGGATATTGGTCATGCCAGGCAGCCTAGAGATCTTTGAGGATCTGATTTCCTCTGGCGATCCGCTCGAGTCGTTGCGCGGCGACCCGCACCCGAGCTCCGAGACCCCTCCCGATTCGGGAGACGATGCGCCGCCTCGCGCGCCCGACGGATCGTCCGGCGATCCCCGGAGCGCAATAGACCTCTTGTCGGACACAGTCTGGCCTGCCTCGCCCCTTGACTCCGACTGGAACATGTCGTCGTCGCCGGGATCATTCGAGGTGCAGCTAGCAAGGTTCAAGGGGCAAGGTGGTAGGCCAGATGTGCTCAAGCGGGTGCTGATCCTCGACTCCCCCACGGAGCTGTCGTTCAGCTTTGGCGATCAGAGCCGCACACACAGCCACTTTCTACTGGACACGTGGTACGAGAATCGAGGGCTGGCAGAGCTTGACAAGCGCGATACGGCCCAGGGCTTCGGAGGCACGTCACTAGCGGCCAACACGTCCCGCCCCCAGCATTTGGCAGACGGCAAAATTTGGCACACGCGTGCCGACGTACCGCCCCGGGATTCGGATCTAGTCGAGTCGCTGGTGGAAGCAGCCTACGACAGGTCCGCCTCCCTGGACCGCCTATACAACGTAGCGCTTGATGCCATAAACGACCACAGGACGGCGATGGGTCGAGAGCCGGTGCAGCTTAGCGACAACACCGCGGCCCAGATGCACGCGCAGGATGTACTAGAGCAGCTGGCCATATCGCACTACATGTCCAACGGCGAAAAGCCGTACATGACGTACAGTATGACCGGCGGCGCCGGGTACGTAGCGCAGAACGTGGCGTTCGGCGGCTACGACCGGCCATGGCAGTGCGGCGGCTACGTCATATGCACAAAGATCGATCCGGCTACCGACATACTCGCGCACCACAACGGGATGATGTTCGACGACGCCCACGCCGACTGGGGGCACCGCGACAACATACTGGATCCCTACCACACGCACGTGAGCCTGGGGGTGGCCTACACCGACTACACGCTCGTCTTCGTACAGAACTTTGAGACCCGCCGCATCGAGGGCGTCGGCCCCACTGGTGGCCCCGCCAACCCCGTATCGCTGGACGGCGCGGGGCGGATCACGGTAGCCGGCAGTATGGATGCGGGGCTAGGCGTGCACTCCATTGACGTGTACTATGATCCGCTGCCGTCGACTAGGACGTACAGAATGCATGCGAACGACATGTCGTACGGCCTTGGAGATCCCATAGCGTACGTCTACGAGCCACACCCATACGGGTACATCTCAATGGGCAAAACCATCATCATGGCGGATCGCTGGAATACGTCTGGAGGCACGGTTCTTATCGAGTTCGACGCGCCCGCAGGCATGTCAAAGAACGGAGCCTATACGTTCTACGTCTGGCTGACGGATGGCATACGCCCCCCATTCACGGGAACCTCAAAGACCTTCTTGGTGGGCGATCCAGCTGGTTTCAGAACACCGTGGTAGGGCTTCGGCTTGTCGTGTAGCGACAGGCTTTGCTACGGGGGTGTTGAACTGCGGCGGCGTGGCCCGGAAGACGGCGCCGGACTCTTGGCGCCCGCCAGCCCTGCCTCTCCGCCTAGGGCATGGCGACGCTCGGGCATGTCCAGCCCTGTCCGCCCCCGGCGCTTTTAAGCAGGCATTCTACACCCTGATTCACAAAAGAACTGTGTCATACATTCGAGTCTCTGGTGCCCGCCACGCGCCCTCGCCGGTATTGTTCACGTCATAAAGATTTGACTTATTTTACCCAAACTATTTGACGCGGTCAGGGTCTGCAAACAGTGGGATGTATTTTTTGGGCGACTTCGGTACCGGTTGATCGCCGTATTTGCGGATTATATAATTCAACGCTCCTTCTTTACCATGTCGATTTTTTCTTCGCTTTATGTTTCGCCTGTATGCATACGGACTTCTCAATAGATATTTCCAAAGGTTGAGGCGAGGGTTTAACATAGTGTTAAGGTATCTTAGTGTCTTCCGCCTCTTTTTTGTAATACTTGAAAAATATTCATCATAGAACTCGGCAAGCTTGGTTTGGCGCCAATTTGCCTCCTGTAGACTCAAGTATGACGACCCCGGTGGAAGATAAAATATGATTATCATGTTTTCCATCTTGTCAATGAAATCCTTTAGTTTCTTGGACTTGTGCCATCCTGCGTTGTCAGAGATCACCACGATTGGGCCGAATTCTTCGACCGCTTTTTTCAAAAGCTTGATGACACCATCAGTGTTGGCTGCGTCGTACATAACGTTGCAATGCCGAGCAACGCCATTTTTGTCGGGCTCGGTGGTCAGTCCCAGTGCGACACACTTGGAACCCTCTCCAATGTAGGGCACCTTGACGGCCTCGCCCGGGGGCGACCAGTAGATCAGCTTGCCGTTCGCGTCTTGGTATACTATCATCTCGTCCTCGATCACCACTAGATAACCCTCTTTTTTGAGCGCCAAAATCTGGGGTAGGACCACTTTGCGCCAGTAGTAGACCTCGTGCGGTTCGGGCGATCCAACGTGTGCCTTCTCTGCCTTCTTTCCGGTCAGGCCTTCCTCGTGCAGTATGCGCAGGGCCTGCCTTTTGGACATTCTTAACTTGCACAGTTTGTACATTTCAGTGATAAGCTTGCGGGGGGTAATACGACCGCCGTTTTTCTTGATATTTTTGATCGCCTTTTTGACCAGTTTGCGATCATAAACGTGCGGTCGTCCCTGCCCGCCCTTATCGTACAGCCCGTTGACCCCCTTCAAGGTGAATCTTTTCATGTAATTTCTGACCGAACCTGTGGATACGCTTAGCTCTTCCGCGGTCATTTTGCAGGCCTTTGTTTTTTTCATTTTTGATTTTTTGATCTTTACGCGAACAGAATTAACAACTAGCATTCTTTTTAGAGCCCTTGGATCTTTCTCCACCTTGATTGCTCTTTGGAGATTTCCTAACCTCATTGCCCGCCGACGCTCAGCGGGGTCTATTATATCTAGGCCTGCGTCCAAATGCCTAGAATGAAAAATTGAGTATCAGCTTTTTAGTATAAATGATTAAAATCTATGGAATCAATTGATATCAAATCAAGTCCTGGGTGGAGTGTATGCAACCACATCGTCTGCAATCGATCGTTAATGGTTGATGGTTGGCTTGCTTCACAATTAGTGTCAAAACTTTATGTCCTAAACAATACGTGGTGCGACGGTGACTATTCTAGGCTACATTGGTGGTTGGCTAGTGGCATTGCGCTTATAATACGGGAATAATCACTCCGGGCATGTATGCAGGAAGCGGGACCGCGGGGATGGTGGATGCCATGATCAGTATGTCATCCACGTCTCGATGCTTGGCCTGTACAACAAAAGACGGTGTACACTTATGAGAACAGGCGGGCGCGGGACAGGAACGCGGCGCCCGGCCACGGGCGGGCGCGGGACAGGAACGCGGCGCCCGGCCACGGGCGGGCGCGGGACAGGAACGCGGCGCCCGGCCACGGGCGGGCGCGGGACAGGAACGCGGCGCCCGGCCACGGGCGGGCGCGGGACAGGAACGCGGCGCCCGGCCACGGGCGGGCGCGGGACTACCAAGCGTCAGGTACATTATCTGGTCGAATTCCGGTTTCATGGAGTGGCCAAGGAGATGATGCGAGATATCACATTCAACGTGCAGAAGTTTTTTAGGGAGCCCCAACAACGCGCATCGCAACATCGAATGGTGCCACATATGACGTTAGCTGGTCCGCTGACAACGGAAGATGAGGGCAGGCTTGTACGGGAAGTCGTGTCCATATGTGAGAAATATCAAATTATCAAATTTCAGTTATCCGGATTTGACAAATTTGATGACCGAGTAATTCATGTAAAAGTCAATCCGTCACCTTTGTTAATTTCTTTCCAAAAAGGGATTGTGAGAAGACTAAAAGATTTTTGTGAAATGAGTGAACATGACGATCCCAATCGCACTTTTAGATTCCACGTCACGCTTTATAAGAATAAGGATGGGATACGAAACTTTCATAAAATTTGGAATTTTGTTAACACGTTTCGCATTCCAGAATTTGATCTACATCTGGCTCGTGTCACAATATTAAAAAATGGCCGCATTCTTTGCGAGCATGATCTCATACTTGAAAAGACCCTTGACCGGCGCGAAGCACTGAGTAACACTCTGGATGAAAAAACCGATCGTCGTCTAGCAGAGGTTGTCGTCCCGCCTACTATTGAATACCTCCAAATCGACGATCGGGAGAAAGTCTACGTGATTAGTGACCTACACTTTGATCACACAAACATAATCCGGTACTGCGAGCGCCCGTTTTCAAATACAGACGAAATGAACCGCAAGATGGTGGAAAAATGGACCAACACGGTGGAGTACAACGACAAGGTATTTTTCCTCGGTGACATGACATACGGCACGAATAAGCATCGCAACAGGGTTCATCGGCCAATTGACTTCTGGCTTCAAATGCTCACCGGTAATATCAGGTTTATACGCGGTAACCACGATACGGGAATCATAACCAAAGCAAAAGTTATTCCAACTCACTACGGTATTATGTACCAAGGGCATAAATTCCTGCTAGCGCACGATCCGTACCGCCCCGACGGGTTTGACGGGTGGCTTATACACGGGGACAAGCACAACAACGATCTAGATCGATACCCCTTTGTCAACCAGAAAAGAAAAACGATAAATGTCTGTGCCGAGCTTATTGACTACGAGCCGATATCCCTAGATTCTCTTGTTGAGATAATCGACACAGGTAGGCCCCATCGTGCCTTGAAGCCTGCCCCTCGGCGCGCAAATCGCGTGTTAGAGGGGACTAGGGGGGCGGGCGGGCGGAGAAATCGGCCTCGGCGGGGCTAGTGATACTGCACATGCACACGTTGTAGGTGTCCGCAGGTCGCCCTGTTCTGCCCCGTAGCCTCTTGCGCTCCTGACATGGCGCCCAGTAATGATCTCCCCCCTGTCTAGCCGGGCGGGAATCGCCGCCCGCGGGCGACCACTTTTATACCCAATTTGGGCCGCGCCGCCGTGGAATCGGTCTGCGTCCTGGGCGCCGGCAGCACGAAGTACGGCAAGCTTGAAGACAGCATAGCCGACATCACGGTGCAGGCGTCGGCAGAGGCGATCAAGAGCGCCGGCGTCGAGCCAAAGGAGATCGGCGCAGGCTACATCTCGAACGTGTTCGGCGTGGCCGACAAGCAGGTCCACCTCGGCCCCGTCGTCATGAGCAGCCTGGGCATACCCGAGAGGCCGTCCCTGTCGATCGAGTCGGCCTGCGGCAGCGGCTCGGTCTCGTTCCGCGAGGCGTTCGCCAACGTGGCCGCCGGCTTCTACGATGCCGTCCTGGTCACGGGCACCGAAAAGGTCACCCACACGGGGACAGAGTGGACGACGACCTACTTTTCGTACTGCTCGGACTTTTTCTACGAGGGCGGCGCCGGCGCGTCGTTCCCGGGCCTGTTCGCGTCCATGGCCCGCGCCTACCTGACCGAGTTCGACGCGACCGAGGAGGACCTCGCCGAGGTGGCCGTCAAGAACCACGACAACGGCCTGCTCAACCCCAAGGCGCACCTCCGCAAGCGCATAACGGTCGACGACGTGATGGGCTCGGCCGTCGTGGCCAGCCCGCTAAAGCTCTACGACTGCTGCCCGTTCTCGGACGGGGCAAGCTCGGTCGTCCTGTGCACCGAGAGGTTCGCAAGGGAGCACGGGGGAGACTACGTCAAGGTGGTCGGCTCGGGCCGGGGCGGCTCGCCGGCGGCGCTGCAGGGCCGCGACCGGATCACGACCATACCAAGCACCCGCATCGCGGCCGAGGCGGCGTACAAGATGGCCGGCATGTCGCCCAGGGACATCGACCTTGCCGAGGTGCACGACTGCTTTACCATAGCCGAGGTCGTCGACAGCGAGGACCTCGGCTTCTTCGAGAAGGGGACGGGCGCAAAGGCCGCCAAGGAGGGAAGGACGGCGCGCGGCGGCGATATTCCGATCAACCCGTCCGGCGGCCTAAAGTCCAAGGGGCACCCGATAGGCGCGACCGGCGTAGGGCAGGTCGCCGAGGTGTACGACCAGCTTGCAGGCCGCGCCGGCGAGCGGACGGTCAAGGGGGCGAGGACGGCGCTGACCCACAACTTTGGCGCAACCGGCGCGAGCTGCGCCGTCCACATATTCCAGAGTGTGTAGGCATGGACGGCGGGAATGCAGGGCAGGTGCAGCGGCAAGAGGGCGCCGGCGGGGGAGACGCCGCGCCCCGGGCGGCAAAGCGGGAGTTCATCCGGCTCGCCGAGCAGGGAAAGGTGCTCGCGCGCAAGTGCGCAAAGTGCGGCCGCCTCGACCTGGCGACGGCCTACTTTTGCCGCCTGTGCGGAGGCGGCGAGTTCGTCGATGCGGTGCTGGAGGGGCGCGGCCGGGTCGCCACGTACACGATAATTACGGTGCCGCCCGAGGGGTTCGAGGGGCACACCCCGTACGCGTGGGTCGTGCTGGACCTTGACGGCTGCGACCTGCGCCTGTCGGGGTTCATGGCGGGGATAGGCTCGCCGGCCGACCTGCCCGTCGGCACGCCCGCCAGGGTCGTCGGGCGCGACGAGCGGGGCGTCGTAATCGAGACCGTATAGGGGGTGAGACAGGATGGCCCGCCGCCGCAAGCCATACAGGATCTGGTTGCCATGCCCATAGAGGTCGCCTGCGGCAAGTGCGGCGCAGTCATCGACACCATGAGGATGCTAAAGTCCGTCAAGGAGGTTGCAAGAAAGCACGGGGGCCGCTGCCCGTCGTGCGGGCAGGCCCTGTCGACGACCGACTTTGTGGTCGAGGCGGACGAGCGGTAGAGCCGGCCGAGTCCGGTCTCTTCCCCCTCCCGCCCCGGGCCCCCTCTAAAGTCTTATTTAGTCCGGCTTTCGATCGCCGCCGAATGGCGCTGCACAGCGGGGTTGTAGAGCATAAAAGGGCGGAAATTCCGGCCACTCCCCGCCGCGTCCGAATGATCTTTTCGGTAATGGCAAGCCCGAGCCGCATCGACATCCTCCGCATACTCAACGCGCGCGGGATGATGTCGTACTCTGACCTCAAGGCGCTCGCGGGGTTCAGGTCGAAGAAGGAGAGCGGCAAGTTCGCGTACCACCTGCGCAAGCTGTCCAAGCAGTCGCTCGTCGCGCTCAACAAGACGGAGAAGCGCTACGCGCTGACCAACCTCGGCAAGCTCGTGCTGAGCCTCGCCAAGCAGATCGAGGAGAGGTCGGTCGTCGAGAGCAGCAAGCTCTACGTGCGGACGTCGATCGACTCGATCGACGAGTTCCAGGCCACGCGCATAACGCAGTCGCTCTCGCGCGAGGCAGGGATGCCGCCGGACCTGGCC
Organism: Cenarchaeum sp.; assembly: GCA_965242695.1. Lineage (GTDB taxonomy): Archaea > Thermoproteota > Nitrososphaeria > Nitrososphaerales > Nitrosopumilaceae > Cenarchaeum. Next base: position 986,537 of record CBDESU010000002.1, read on the forward strand.
GAAAAGATCACAGAGGCCGTCGAGTCGCGCATATACAACATCCAGCCGACCTACGTGACGGGATCGCTCATCCGCGACATGGCCAACGCCGTCCTGCTCGAGCAGGGGCACGAAGAGTACCTCTCAAAGCTCGCCAGGTTCGGGATGCCGGCGCACGACGTGCAGGAGATGCTGTCAAACGTCGACCGCATCGACCGCGGCTCCGAGGGCGTCCTGTCGATGACTGGAAAGACCGTGCTCGCCGAGCGCCTCTTGTCCAGCGTCCTGCCAAAGGACGTCGCCGACCAGCACTACTCGGGCGACCTGCACATCGACGGGCCCGGCACGTGGTCGCTCCTGCCCGACACCGTATTCGTCAGCCTGCGCGAGCTCGTCTCGGACGGCCTCGACCTCGGGGGCAAGTTCCTCGGCACCTCGCGCGTGCCGGCCCCAAAGACCCTCTCCGAGACGCTCACCGCGGTGTCGATGGCCGTCGCGATGGTCTCGAGGGAGGCCGCGCACGAGGTCGTGCTCGACGGGCTGCAGCACCTGCTAGCCAGGCATGCAAAGGACCCCGGCCTTGAGGAGGGGCTCGCCTGCGCGCTCGCCTCGTCGTCCGCGTCGTCCGTGCACGGCACGGGGCTGCCGCGCATCTCGCTGCGCGTGGCGCTCGGCAGCGAGACGCGGGCGGTCGCCGCGATCATGGCCGCCTACGCGCGGTACGCGAGGATCACGCCGCTGCCCAACGTCTGCCTCGTCGTCGACCGGTCGCGCGGCCGGCTGTCCGACTGCGCCGGCGCGCTAGCCGAGGCCGTCTCGCTAGGGGGGCGCGTCATGCTCGCCAAGGGCGCCTCGTCGAGCGCGGGCCTCTCGCACGAGCTCGCCAGGGAGTCGCCCCTGTCGATAAACCTCCAGTCCGTCTCGCTGAACCTGCCGCGCCTGGCAATAGAGTCGAACAAGGACGAGACGTACTTTAGGGCCCGCGTCGCGCTGCTCATGCCGCCGGCCCTGCTGGCCATGTCGCAGCGCAAGAAGGAGATATCCGACCTGACGAGGCGCGGCCTGAACCCGCTGCTTGCCCGCACCACGCAGTACATGCAGCGCGGCAAGGTCTCGCTCGTCGTCAACCTGACGGGCCTGCAGGAGGCCGTCGCAGGGTTCCTGGGGTACGGGGACACCGGGGAGGGGCGCGCCGTCATGCACAGGGTGGTCGAGACGGCCGTCGACACGGCCGCCAAGAAGTCCAAGGAGCTCGGCGAGGACGTGCGCGTGTGCATCGCCGAGACGGCGGGGTCGTCGCGCTTTGTAGAGCTGGACGGACAAAAGTACAAGAAGGGCGAGGTCGTCGCCGTCGCCGGGTCCGGATCGTACTCGGACTGCGCCGTCCTCGACGCCTCGGCGGACTACTTCAAGGACGACATCGAGATATCCGAGTACAACCGCCTGGCGTCCGAGCTCACCGGGGGGCTTATGGTGCGCCTCGACATGGGGGAGCGCCGCTCGCCGGACGAGATAAGGCGGGCAATCGCAAAGTTCTCGCCCCTGCTGCCGTCGTTCATGCCCGCCGTGCGCGTGCCGATCTGCGGCGCGTGCGGCTACAAGGACGCGGCGATCTCGGAAAAGTGCCCGCAGTGCCGCTCGCCGTACATCATATAGTACGACTCTCACCACTCATCCTCTTCCTCCTGGCCTCCCGAGCTGGCCGTCCGGCCCGAGCTGCACCGCGGCCCGGCCCGGCCCGGCCCGGCCCGCCTCCCCGGCCCGGCCCGGCCCGCCTCCCCGGCCCGGCCCGGCCCGCCTCCCCGGCCCGGCCCGCCTCCCCGGCCCGGCCCGGCCCGGCCCGGCCCGCCTCCCCGGCCTCTCAGCCGCTCCCCGGCCCGGCCCCCTCCCCGGGGCGATCGCACCTCCCCGCCCGGCCCCGGCCCGGCCCCCTCCCCGGGGCGATCGCACCTCCCCGCCCGGCCCCGGCCCCCCTTCCCCGGCCCGGCCCCTGCCCCGCCGCCGGCCCCCTCCCGCCCCTAAGACCCCCCACGGTGGTCAGCTAAGTTTGACCTACCGCCGGCCCCAAAACTGACCTGAGAATTGAAAACCTTATACGCGGCCGTTTGGCCGGCCCGCTTGCGATCCCCATGGGAAGTTCCACCGTTGAGAGCAGCATCGTCAAAATCAAGAAGCGCAGCGGCTCGGTCGTCAGCTTTGACGCCTCCAAGATCTCCGGGGCCATCTTCAAGGCCCTGGCCGCCATGTCCAAGCCCGACCGCTCCCTGGCCGACGAGCTGGCCTCTAGCGTCGTCAGCAAGCTGGCCCTCAAGAACTTCACGGCCTACAACCCCCCCAGCGTCGAGGACATACAGGACATGGTAGAGTCGACGCTCATCGAGAGCGGCCACAGCGAGATCGCCAAGGCGTACATACTGTACAGGGCCGAGCGCCGCCACGTCCGCGACGAGAAGCTAAAGGTCCTCAACGCAAAGGCCCTCGACCCCGTCTCGAAGGACTTTGACCTGTCGTGCCTGCAGGTGCTCGCCTCGCGCTACCTGCTCCGCAACGAAAAGAACGAGATCAGGGAGACGCCGTCCGCGCTGTTCGGGCGCGTCGCGACCCTCGTCGCGCTCGGCGACCTGCTGTACGACCCCGAGCTGTACTCGGCGGCCGGCGGGCACGAGCAGGACGCCGGCGAGGCCAGGGCGTACCTCTCAAAGCTCGACGGGTTCGACGGCAAGTTCGCAATCGGGCCGCACGTCCTCAACAAGTACCACTTTAGGTCGCTCATAAACCACTACATCTACCTGGCCTCGGGCGGCCGCATGAGGGTCGGCTTCAAGGAGCTGCTCACGTCGCTGGCGTCTAAGGGGTTCGAAAAGTACGCCGAGAGGATAGACGAGTACTATGCGCTGATGACCTCGCAGGTGTTCCTGCCCAACTCGCCGACGATGATGAACGCCGGCGGGAGGCTCGGCCAGCTGTCGGCCTGCTTCGTCCTCGGGATGCCCGACGACATGGAGGGAATAATGAAGTCGACGTCGGACGCGGCCCTGATATTCAAGAGCGGCGGCGGCGTGGGGATAAACTACTCGGACCTGCGGCACGAGGGCGACATCGTCGCATCCACGTCCGGCGTCGCGTCCGGCCCCGTCTCTTTCATGAACATCATAAACACCGTGACCGAGGTCGTAAAGCAGGGCGGCAAGCGCAGGGGCGCGAACATGGGTATAATCGAGGCGTGGCACCCGGACGTCGAGAAATTCATCACGAACAAGACGAGCCCCGGCGTCCTGGAGAACTTCAACGTCAGCGTCGGCGTGTGGGAGGACTTTTGGGCCGCCCTTGTCGGCTCGCCAGAGGGCAAGTACATGCTCAGGGACGCGCGCACGAGGGCGCCCGTCCGCGAGGAGAGCGCCCACCAGGTGCTCGACCTTATCGCGCTGTCGGCGTGGAAGAGCGCCGAGCCGGGCCTCATCTTCTTCGATCAGATCAACAAGTACAACGTGATGGCAAAGGCGAGGGGGGGGCCGCTACGCTCGACGAACCCCTGCGGCGAGCAGAGCCTGTACCCGTACGAGTCGTGCAATCTGGGCTCGATAAACCTGGCAAGGCTGGTGACCCGCACGGCCGACGGCGGGTACGCGTTCGACTGGCAAAAGTACGAAGAGACCATACGCAAGACGACGAGGTACCTGGACAACATAATCGACGTCAACCTGTACCCCATACCCGAGATCGACGAGGCATCAAAGGAGTCGCGCCGGATAGGCCTCGGCGTGATGGGCGTCGCCGACCTGCTGTACAAGCTGCGCATCCCGTACAACTCGAAGGAGAGCTACGACCTCCAGTCGAAGCTCGCCGAGGCCCTCACGTACTTTTCAATGGAGGAGAGCGTCGAGCTTGCGCGCACGCGCGGCGAGTTCCCGCTGTGCCCGCAGACAGAGTACCCCGAGGGCAAGATTCCCGTGGCCGGCTACTACGAGCGCCCGCGCGAGTCGCACACGTACGACTGGGACGCGCTCATCGAAAAGATCAAGAAGCACGGCATACGCAACGTCCTGACGACGACGGTCGCGCCGACCGGGACGCTGTCGATGCTGGCAGGCTGCTCTAGCGGAATGGAGCCGAACTTTGCCCTGTCGTACGAGAAGCGCGTGACGGTCGGCAAGTTCTTCTACACGAACAAGATCGTAGAGGAGGCGCTCATGGAGCAGGGCCTGTACACGGACGATCTAGCATCCAAGATCGCCGAGAACTACGGCTCGGTGCGCGGGATAGAGGAGGTGCCGGAGTGGATGCAGAAGGTGTTCGTGACCGCGATGGACATTCACTGGTCGGACCACCTGCTAGCGCAGGGCGTATGGCAGGAGTGGATCGGCAACGCGATCGCAAAGACGATCAACATGCCGTACGACGCGTCCGTCACGGACGTAAAGGCCGCCTACCTGCTCGCGCACGAGCTCGGCCTAAAGGGGATCACCGTCTACAGGGACGGCTCGCGCCACACGCAGGTCCTCAACATGGCGAGCGAGAGCGCCGAGAAAAAGTTCGACGTGGAGCCGAGCGAGCACGTAGTGTCGTACGCGTCCGGCCTGCTCGAGAACTCGTACGTCAAGGAGCAGGTCTCGGCGGCCCTGAGCGTAAGGCCGTCGGCGCAGGCGGCCGCTGCAGCGGCCGCGGCCGCGGGCGGCGGCGAGACCATCGCCGCCGAGCACGTCTCGGTAGACGCAAAGACCGAGGGGCGCAGGCGCTGCCCGTCGTGCAACAGCGACATGGTCTTCGCCGAGGGGTGCAGCATGTGCATCGACTGCGGCTTTAGCGGCTGCTCGTCGGCGTAGCCAAGGGCGGCCGGCGTATGTGGCGGCGGCAGGGCCGCACGACTTTTTTACGGACGGCCGGCGGCGCGGCGCATGGACAGGCGGACCGTGTCCGTAGCCGCCGCGGCAGCAGCGGCTGCGGCCGCAGCGGCCGCGATTGCGGTCGCGGGCATGCCGGGCGGCGGGGTGGCAGTGGAGCCGTCGGCGCCGGACGGGACTCCCGGGCCGGGCGGCGATGGCTCGGCGCAGCCGGCCGCCGCCGCGGCGCGGCCCGACCCAAAGCTCGGCATCATCGTCAACACGCCGCGCGCGGCCGTGACGCTTGCCGACCTGGACGCGGCGCACGCAAAGGCCGCCTCGGCGGGGGCCGGGCGCGGCAACGTCTACATGTTCTGGGACCGCCTCGAGCCCGAGCGCGACGCGTACGAGTGGGCGCAGTACGACGCCGTAATGGCCCTCCACGAAAAGCACGGCATGAACGTGACGCTGTACTTTTCGCTCGTCAACGGCAAGACGCTCGGGCCCTTCCCGCCGTGGATAGGCAACCCGAGCCTGCTGTCGGTGCCGACCGGCCACCTCGTCGACGCCGTCGATGCCGTACTTGGCAGGTACCACATCGTCGACTCGGTGGTGATAGCCGGCGATGCCGACGAGCACTTTAGGCACCGCGAGCGCGACATCCCGCTGTACGAGGCCGTGTTCTCCGAGTTCTACAACGCGACAAAGGCGGCGCACCCCGGGGTCGCCGTCGGTAACGCGTTCTCGCTCAACAACGCCATCGACAAGGACCTCGTCGACACGGTGCGCCGCCTGTCGGTCGGCGACTTTGCGGCGTTCACGTACCGCCCGACCGATCCGCTCAACGAGATCAACCGCACGCCCGAGCAGGCCCGCGCGGACCTCGACCGCATGCGCGGGATGGTCCCGAACGGGACGGCCGTGGCCCTGCTCGAGGCCGGATGGGCCACGTCCGAGGCCGTCGCCGGCTCGGAGTCCGACCAGGCCGCGTTCGCCGACATACTGTACGGGTACTATGCCGACAACGCCGACGCGGTCCAGTTCGTCACGTGGTACCGCCTGTACGACAGGCCGGCCGGCTCGTGCGCGATCGACGAGGAGGATTTGGACGAGTCGATGGAGTCGGGACTTGCCGACAGCAGGTTCGTATTAGAGCGGCTCGGCGAGTACGTGTGCAGCGCGGGGCTGCTCGGCGCGGACGGGGCGGAAAAGCCGGCATGGGAGCGCGTGTCCGCGCTCGTGCACTCGTCGGGGGCGGGAGCGGGCGCCAGCGGCGCGCCGGCCGCGGCCGACAGGACGATCGATGCGCCCGCGCCGGCGGGCCCTGGATCGGCGGCGCTGTAGGCCATGCTGTCGCTGATACTCGCAGAGTCGGCCGTCGAGATCATACCAGAGTCGATTCGGGATCATCCGGCCGTGGTTTCGTCGTCGCGCAGGTTCGGGCGCAGCCCAGCCTCGACCCTGCTCGATGTTTCGTGGCACCATGCCGCAATGGGGCGGCTTGGAGCTGATCGCCGCCGGCGCGGCCGGCCCGACATTGCGCACTCTGCGCTGCTCGCCGCGACGGGCACGCCTCTGTACGCGGCTGGCCGGCTCGCCGTGTACGTGCACACGGTGCGCGACGTTGCGATACGGGTCGGGCCGGGAACGCGCCTGCCAAAGTCGCAGCTGCGGTTCGCCGGTCTGGTCGGCGGCGTCCTTGCGGGAAGGGGCGCTGGCGCCGCATCCGCGGACGGGGAGGACGGGCGGCCGCTGCTCGAGGCCAGGCCGATGGAACTCGAGCAGCTCGTCGGCGAGATCGGCCCCGCCCTGACCGTGGGCATGTCGCGCAGCGGCGAGCCGGGCACGCTCGAGGGGGTGGCAGCGCAGCTGGCCGGAGCGGAGGGAGGGGAGGCGGCCGGCAAGGGCGGGGGAGGAGGGCCCGCGGGCGCCTGCCTGCTCGTCGGCGGATTCCAGCGCGGCGGGTTTTCCAGGCGAACGGCCTCCCTGCTCGACAGGACCGTCAGCGTGGGGACTGCCGGCCTCGAGGCGCACGTGGTCGTCTCGCGCGTACTCTACGAGTACGAAAAGGCGCTCGGTTCGGGGCCGGGCGCCGGGGAATGACGGCGCCGGCGCCTCCGACGCCGGCGGAGGCAGGGGATCCCGCCTAGGCATGCGCACGCGCGGGCCGGCCCTTCGATGACCGTTTTTATGGTGTCCTCCTCCATGCCCGCTAGGCGGTCATAGTATAGTATGGTTAGTATACTGGCTTTCCAAGCCAGTCACCCGGGTTCAAATCCCGGTGACCGCACCAACCATCTTGCTCCTGCGGGGCGGGCGCGAGGCCTCCTCCAGCCGAGCGGCCGGCCGGCCGGCGGGCGTTTGCCTCGCCCATGCCGAGTGTCCGCAGCCCTCCTGCACCGCCGCGGCGCAGCCTTGGGCGCCGCCGGCCGCACGCCCGCACGCCGGCTATGCCGCCCCCACCGCGCCCGCGCCCGCCGCCGCGGCCCCCCGCTAGATGGTTTATAATGACCGGGGCCGCGGCCCCGGCGTGGCAAGGGTTCCCGACGCGCCGCCCGATGCGCTGATCGCGCGGCTTGCCGACACGCTGCGCGGCGAGGGCATACCGGCCCCGGCCTGGACGCCGTTCGTAAAGACCGGCGTGCACGCGGACAAGCCGCCCCAGGACAGGCAGTGGTGGCACACCCGGTGCGCATCGCTGCTGCGCAAGATCTACGTGCACGGCCCCATCGGGATCAGCGGCCTGCGCGACGAGTACGGCGGGGGCAAGCCGCGCGGCTACGGCGCGGCGCACCACCGGCCGGCCGGCGGGGCCATCATTCGGGCGGCCGTCCACGGGCTGGAAAAGCTTGGGTACGTCGAAAAGTCGGGCCGGAAGGGCCGGATCGTCACTAGCGAGGGGGCGCGCAAGCTGGACCGCATGGCCACCGAGATCGTCAAGGAGATGGCCGCGGACAACCCGAGGCTCAAGATATACGCGTGATCTGCGATGAGCGGCGCAGACCTGGGGCCACGCGACCCAGCCGGATACGCGGCGGGAGGCGACCCGGGGATGGGCGGGGGCGCCGCGCCGCCCTTGGACGCCAACGAGATCGCGATGCAGAGGGAGACCGTGCTGCGGCAGATACTCGACCCCGCGGCCAGGCTGCGCCTGAACAACGTGCGCATGGTCCGGCCCGAGGTGGCCGCCTCGCTCGAGAACCAGCTGATAACGCTCGCCGCGCAGGGGCGCCTTGGCGCGCAGATCACCGACGACCAGCTGAAGCAGATGCTAATGTCCATGAGGCAGCCCAAGCGCGACTTCAAGTTCAGCCGCAGGTAGGATACGGGGCGCGGCGCCTACCGAACAATGCATGGACACCTTCAAGTAGTATGGGGGCAACCCCGTGGCAATGAGGGCAAAGAGCGCAGAGGCGGAGCCGCCGCATCCCCTGGGCATCGCGGCCCGGTCGTTCCATAGGCGGCGGCATGCGGCAGGGGGCGGGGGCGCCGGGGGCCCGCACGGCGCAGAGGCGCATGCCTTTTGCCCGGAAAACCGGCGCGGCGGCATCCGGACGGCGCGATCCCCGCGCCCTGCGAGGCCATGAACCTCCTCGCGTTCGGCATTATTGCCGCCATGCCCCTCCTGACCGTGCTCGCCCTCAACTTTGAGGCGATGCACGGCTACTACGCGTACTCGCTGCCGGTAGCCGGGTCGACGATGGATGTCTACATACCGTACTACATGATGGCGCTTAGGGAAGACTTCAACTACAACGTCCACTTTTTCTTCTCGGGGGGCCTGGATGTAAGTCACTGGCCCATGTCTGAGGTGGATGCCGTGAGGTCGTTTACCATCAGCAACATCACGATGATCGACAGCGAGACGATAAAGGTCGATTTTGCAGACAACGACTATACCATAACGCGCTCGAAGACCGGCCAGTCGTTCAAGCCCGTGCCCGAATTCTCGCACACCGAGACGATCAGGGTCAACCAGACGTTCGTCGTGACGTGCATCAACCTCCCGGCGTCCTGGCTGCGCGAGGAAGAGGCCGACAACTCCACGGGCCTGGCCATCTTTCAGTACAGGGGACTCGAACTGCACAACGTGACCGAGGTACGCCAGTTTCTGCCCGCCGCCGGCCACGACTCACCAGAGGGGGAGTCTGCCGCGCCCGGAGGCCCAACCTACACGGAAAGCCGGATAACGCTGGATCCGCCCAAAGAGCTGCTCACGCACAAGTTCCTGTTCATGTCGGGAGGCACGAACGGCAGGATAGAGTGCGACTTTCCCCAGATCATCGAGCATACGATCGACTCGAAGAGGATCGGGCCCGACTACATCCGGGACGTCGGCAGCGAGCTGTACGAATGGTACAGGTAGCGGGCGGACGGCGGGGCGTGGTGGGCGAGCCTCGCGTGGCCTGGCATACATCCGGGACGGGCCGGCGGGGCGATTCGTGCCGCCCTATCCTGCACCGGGACGCGCCCGCCCTCCCGTTCCGCATGCCTGTTCAACTCGCCTTGCGATGCCCTTGACGTACCCCGGCATGCGGCCGGCCGGGACCACCTCGCAGTTTTTGTCCTTGAGGTGCCCCGCCGCCTGTTCGTACATCTCCCGCCCCTTTGGGTCACCGTCGTCGGGGGGTGGATCCACGATGGCCGCGCACTCTAGATCGGCCGTCTTGGACGCCGCATCCTCGTAGTCTACGGCCAGCACCTTGGCATCCTCTAGCGCCCGCCCTGGTTGCGCCGCAAACAAGAGCGCATGCAGGGCGACGGCGCCGCTCCCAACGCGGAAGGCGCGATCCGGCTTGAAGACGCCCCTCAAGCCGGCAAACTCAGGCCACAATATTGCCGCCTCTTCGCCCATACCGCTCCGCGCCGCCTCGGCGTCGATTTCCCAGAGCGGCCGCGTCTTTGCCGCAGCGCTGTCCGGCGCCAGTTCATCATCGGCGGGCTCGGCCACATAGATGTCATACACCATGCGCAGGGCATCCTTCTGCGTGGGGGCAGTGACCGCGCGCGGCGACGTAAACCGTAGCGAGTATGTGTGCATGTCTGCCAAGCGAGCCAAGTCGTCGACGCCACCAGGCATGTCGCCGACTTGGATGGACCCTACGATATCCTCTATGTCCCGTAGATTCGCCCCGGGACATCTCGGCTTCAGGCCCCGCAGGTCGTCCATAAACCGGTGTGCCGTCTTGCCCGTGTCCGGGTCGACCACGATGATGCCGATGCTGACCGCCTCGTTCTTTATCATATCGGGAACGAATCAGGACACGGTGTAGCTGTACGTGCCCATTATGCGCCATCCCCGTTGTCCGCCGCCGGCGCCGCCCGCCCGGCGGGGATCGGCCCGCCGCCGGCGCCGCCCGCCCGGACCGAGCGCCCGCCCGCCGCCGCACCTAGCCCCATGCGGCGCGGCCCAATGGCGGCCATAACTATGTAGCGCCTCGAACGGTGGAGCTGCCCTCCTGCACGGCCCCGGGAGGAGCCGGGCGGCACGGGGGGGGGGGGGTGCGGGAGCCGAGGGGCGGGATCGCGGCTCCTCCGCCGCCGCCTCGGCCCCCCGCCGCCGCGCGCGGCAGGCGTGATCCCTCCACGCCTAAAGCCCGACGATTATAAGGGGCCGCCGGCGGGCGCCGCCCGTATGAAGGCCGTCGTGTACGACGAGTACGCCCCCGACGACGACTACAAGCGCATCCTGCACGTGCGGGACATTGACGACCCCAAGCCAAAGGCCGACGAGGTCGTCTTCACCGTAAAGGCAGCCGCCCTCAACTACAACGACATCTGGGGCATGAGGGGGCAGCCGGTGGCCGTCCCGCTCCCGCACGTGTCCGGCTCGGACGCGGCCGGCGACGTGATCGCCGTCGGCGAGGACGTGCGCGACATAAAGGTCGGCGACAGGGTCGTGTCGCACTCTAACATGGCGTGCCGCGTGTGCACGGCATGCACCGACGGCCGCGAGTTCGACTGCACGAGGAGGACGATATGGGGCTTCCAGACCGGCCCGACATGGGGCGCGTACTCTGAGATTACGCACCTCCCAGAGGTCAACGTCTCAAAGGTGCCAGAGGGCGTCTCTTACGAAGAGGCCGCGGCCGCATCCATGACCATATTGACGGCCTGGCACATGCTCGTCGGCAGGGCGCGCATACGCCCCGGCCAGACCGTCCTGATCATGGGGGGCGGCTCGGGCGTGGGCAGCTTTGGCATACAGATCGCAAAGCTGTACAACTGCGACGTCATCGCGACGGCGAGCCCCGACAAGCTCGACAAGTGCCTCGAGCTCGGCGCCGACTATGCCGTCGACCACCGCAAGGACGACTGGCACAAGGAGGTGCGCTCGATATCAAAGGGGATTGCAAAGAAAAAGGGCGAGGCGCCGGGCATCGACATCTCGTTCGACCACATCGGCGAGACGCACTGGAACAAGCAGCTGACGCTGCTAAAGTACGGCGCGACGCTCGTCTCGTGCGGGGCCACGACGGGATACGATGCAAAGACAGACCTGCGCCACATATTCTTCAAGGGGACCAACATACTCGGCTCTACGCAGGGGACAAAGGCCGAGCTCGACGAGGGCCTGTACTGGATGGGCCAGGGCAAGATAAAGTCGGCGATCGACTCTAGGTACACGTTCGAGCAGGCCGCCGAGGCGCACACCAAGATGCTCACGGGCAAGGGCCTGTTCGGAAAGATCATCATGACGCCCGACGGCCAGGCCGCATCCTAGGCCGCCCCATCGGCGGTAGCGGCGATGGCAGCCCCGACCCTCTTCCGCTCCTTGGCGTTCGTGCCGGGCAACAACGCAAGGTTCCTGGAAAAGGCGCGCGCGCTGGGTGCCGATGTGGTCTGCCTCGACCTCGAGGACTCGGTTCCGCACCAGGAAAAGGCGGCGGCCCGGCGCATGGTCGCCGGCGCGGCGCGCGGCATGGCAGCGGAGGGGGCCGCCGCCGCGCGGTCGGTCTTTGTCAGGACAAACTCGCCGGCGTCAGGGATGATGGGTGACGACCTGGACGGAGCCCTTGTGGAGGGGATCGACGGGATTGTACTGCCAAAGGTCGACGATGCGGGGCAGGCCGCCGCGGCGGCGGCAGAGGCGGCCCGGACGGCGGCGGCCCGCGGCCTGCCCGAGCCCCTCGTGATTCCGTCGATCGAGTCGGCCGCCGGGGTGGTCAACTGCAATGCGATCGCGTCGGCCTCGCCGCGCGTGTGCGCCGTCGTCTTTGGCGTGTTCGACCTGCTCAACGACATGGGCATCGAGTACGGCAGGCCGCCGCCGGCCGCGGCGGCGCACGCGCGGGCGAGGATCGCGCTAGACTCGGCCGCGGCCGGCGTGCCCGCCATCGACGCCGTATGGCAGGACGTCTCGGATATGGAGGGGCTTGCCGCCGACTGCCGCGAGGCGCGCGGCCTCGGGTACGCCGGCAAGAGCATCATACACCCGTCGCAGATAGCCGTCGCGCACGGGGCGTTCGCCCCGACGGCTGCCGAGGTCGAGCGGGCCAAGCGGACGCTTGTTGCGTACGAAGAGTCCGCGGGGCGCGGCCGTGGCGCGACCGTCCTCGCGGGCGGCAGCAGCAGGGAGATGATCGACGAGGTGCACTACAAGAGGGCCCTTGCCCTGCTCGAGGCGGCCGGCGAGCCCGTCGGCGGAGCGGCCGGGGATCGGTAGGCGCGGCAGGCCGCTGTGCCCGGGGCAACCGCTTTAGCCCGGCGGGTGCGGTGCCGCGGCATGGGGAACGGAGGGGGGCGCGGCGGAGGCGGCCCCTCTGATCCGGTCGGCGACCTGCGGCGGCTCTTCGAGGCAGGCCGCTACGGCGATGCCGCCGAGTACTGCGAGACGATCCTGGCAAGGGATCCGGCCGACCTGACTGCCCTGCACAACGCGGCGACTGCGCTCGTCCGCCTCGGCCGGCATGCCGATGCGCTCGCAAAGTGCGATGTTGTGCTCGCCGCCGATGCGTCCGATGCGCACGCGCTGCGCAACCGCGTGCTGGCGCTAGAGGGCCTCGGCCGGCATGCGGACGCGGCCGAGTCGTGCCGCGCCCTGCTCGCCCTGCCGGCCGGCTCCGTCCGGGACGGCATCGGGGGCGGGCGCGATGTCTGGTCGCACAACAGCCTCGGCCTCGCGCTGGCCCGCATGGGCCGCGATGCAGAGGCCGTGGAGTGCTTTGACGGCGCGCTTGACGTGGACCCGCGCAGCGTGACGGCCCTCATGAACAAGGCCCTCTCGTCGGAGCGGCTGGGTCGGGCCGAGGAGGCCGCCGCACTGTACGACATGGCCGCCGCCGCCGACCCGTCCGTCGCGCCGGACGCCTCGCGGGCCCGCGCGGCCGCGTACGCGAGGCTCGGCAGGGGCGACGAGTCGTTCCTGGCAGCGCAGGGCGTGCCAGACGCGGACATGCCGCGCATCATGCGCGATGCGGCCCGCAACGGGTGCACCGTCTTCCACCAGTTCTGCCAGGACGAGTACGAGCGGATCGGGGACGGCCTGGGCGGGGCGGACGGCCGCTGAGGTGCGCCGTCCATGCTACCTCGTCACCGTCACGACGCTCTCGCGCAGCGGCATGTGGTGCCTCTGCGGGTTGCTCTTCCACTTGTCGCCGCGGGCGCGCAGCACCTCGATCTCGTACGAGGAAAAGCCGAGGTCGACGGCCAGGCGTCCGATCAGCTCGTCAGTCCTGACGTGCACTCCGTACGGCGCCGAGTCGCCGAGTACGAGGACGAACCTCCTGCCGCGGTCTAGCGTGTCGCGCACCTGCCCTACCACGGCGGCAATGTCCTCAAAGTACCCCGCCACCATCAGGTCGTACATCTTCCTGCCCGACCCGCCGGAGCGGATCGCGCCGAGCCTCCCGACTATACCGGACAGCTCGGCGTGCACCGCATTCGACACCTCCCTGACGGCCGGCATCGCGATCCTCTCCCCGTAGTCGCGCACGCGCACCTGCGTGGTCGCCGCCGTCATGAGGGCGTCGCGCACCCCCCTGGTGATCTCGCCCCAGCTCGAGTAGACGCCGAGAAAGAACGTCTCTAGGCGCGTCCTGTCCGCGTAGTCGTAGTTGTTCAGGTACGGCGGCGACGTGACGACCAGGTCTATGCGGTCCGGGCCGGCGTGCCGCGCAAACTGCCTTGCGTCGCCGTTGACGATCCTGTGGCTGGTGCGCCGGCCCGCCCGCGCCCCTCCGGCGTGGTCGTCGAGCGTGCGGGCGCCGGGCTCCGCCGCCCCTCCCGCGCCGCACCACGCCTCGAACTCGCGCAGGTCGCCGAGCATCATATTGCACTGCGCCCCGAACGCGTCGAGCGCGTCGCGCTCGGCCGCCTTTGATCCGCGCTTCGAGGGCGCTATGTACGGCCATCCCGTGCCGGCCTTGGCGGCGCGGCGCAGGGTCGCAACGAGTGCGAGCTTTAGGAAGTCGCGCGTGTGGCCGTCGCCGACCGCGCCTACGCGCTCGCGCAGCAGGTACAGCAGGCGCAGGTTTGCCGGCCCGTAGCACTTGTAGATCAGCTCGGGCCAGACGCCGCCGACGTCCAGGCCGGCGGCCGCCCCCCTTGCGCCGTCCACTACGCGGTTGTACTCGCGCCGTATGTCCGACTCGTCGTACCCGTCGTACACCTTTGTGCTTGCGACCCACCACACGAGCGGGTGCGCCTCTGTGCCGACCGAGTCGATCCCGTACTGCCTGGCGGCCAGGCTCGTCGTGCCGGATCCTACGAACGGGTCGGCGACCACCGCGGGCGAGCCGGCCTCCAGCCCCGCGTCGCGAATCTTCGACTCGACGAGCCGGTAAGAGTAGCCGGCGGGGTACTCGAACCACCTGTGGACGGGGGCCGCCCTGCCGTCCTTGAACGACCCGTAGTCCTCCTGCACGGCGCCGGCGCGCCGCCGCGGATATTTCCGCATTGCGGGGAGGCGCCGGCGCGCCGCCTCCAACGCCCAGAGGCCGCCGCGCCAATATACGGGCTGTTCCGGCCCCGCCGGCATGGTCGGCAGCGGCGGCGCGGCTCTTCGCCGCCGCGGCGGGGCCGCACGGCGCCGGCGCACGGCTCCCGGCGGGCAGCGGCACGAGGCGGCCCGGCCGTTCACCGCCGTTCCGCAGGTCATGCCGTACCAGGGCAGCAAGCGGAGGATTGCCGGGGAGATACTGCGCCACTTTCCGGCCGGGACTGGGCGCGTGGTCGAGCCGTTTGCCGGCTCGGCCGCCGTGTCGGCGCATGCTGTCGCCAACCTGGGGGCGGAAAGGGTGTGGCTCAACGACGCGCACAGGCCGCTCATGTGGCTGTGGGGAGAGATTATTCGGAACCCGTCCGGGCTTGCGGCCGGATACGAGCGGCTCTGGCGGCCGAGCCCAGTTCGGGGGGATGCCGACTACTATGCGGCGCGCGACCGGTTCAACGAGACGCACGACCCTGCTGACTTTCTGTACGTCCTAGCGCGCTGCGTAAAGGCCGCCGTCCGGTACAACGCCGGCGGCATGTTCAACAACTCCCCGGACAAGAGGCGGCGCGGCGCGCGGCCGGCCGAGATGAGGCGGAGGATATTCGCCGTCAGCGGCGTGCTTGGCGGCCGGGCGAGGCTTACGTCGTGGGGGTACGGGAGGGTCCTGCGCGGGTGCACGCCGGACGATATAGTCTACATGGATCCCCCGTACCAGGGCACGCAGGACGCGCGGGACAGGAGGTACTGGGGGCGGTTCTCGCACGACGAGTTCTGCGGCGAGATGGAGGATCTCAACCGCAGGCGGATCCCGTTCATCCTGTCGTACGACGGCCGGCTGGGCCGCCGCGCGTACGGCAGGGCCCTGCCGGGGTCGCTGGGCCTGCGCCGCATCGTGATACGGGCGGGGCGCTCGGCGCAGTCCACGCTGCTCGGGCGCGCAGACGACACGTACGAGTCGCTGTACCTGTCGCCGCACGTGGCGCGGCCGCGCGCCCGGCGCGCCGCGGACGACTTTTAACGCCCCGCCCCTCCCCGCCGCCCGTGTTCACCGGGATAGTCGAGGGGACGGGCCGGGTCGCGAGGATCGCCCCGTCCGGCGGCTCGTCGCGCAGCTCGACGCGAATGACGGTCGACCTGGGAAGCAAAGCCCGAACGGCGGGCCTGAAAAAGGGCCAGAGCGTCGCCGTCGACGGCGCGTGTCTTACCGTCGTCGCGCGGTCGGGCACAAAATGCGACTTTGAGATGATCGACGAGACGATGGAGCGTACTGCCCTAGGCGGCCTGGCGCGCGGCGACCGTGTAAACATAGAGCGCTCGCTGCGCGCAAACGCCCGGCTAGAGGGCCACTTTGTCCTCGGACACGTGGACGGCGTAGGCAGGATCGCCAGCGTGCGCCAAGAGCCGGGCCAGGTGCGCATCGCCGTCCGCCTGCCGCGCCGCCTCGCCCGCCATGTAGTCAAAAAGGGATCGATCGCCGTCGACGGGGTCAGCCTCACGGTAGCGGCCGTGAGGGGAACGACGGCCGAGGTCTGCCTCATACCGCACACGGTCCGTACGACCAACTTTGCCTCTAGGCGCGCAGGCGATGCCGTCAACATAGAGACCGATATCCTCGCAAAGTACGCCCTCCGCTAGTACCAGGATGCTGGTATCGACCGGTTTTCCGGTAAGCTATATAACTAGGGCCCCCGCAGGCGGCGGGCATGGAGGGGATCGGCGCGGCCGTCGACTCGCTCAGGCGCGGCGAGTTCGTCCTGGTCCACGACTCGGCCGGCCGCGAGAACGAGGTCGACATGGTCGTGGCAGCCGACGCGGCGACCCCCGAGCACATCGCCCGGATGCGCCAGCATGCGGGCGGGCTGATCTGCCTGGCCGTCGGCGCGCGGTTCGGGCGGAGCCTCGGCCTGAGGTACATGCACGACATGCTCGCCGAGTCGCTCGACGGCGAGGCCAGGGCGATGGTGCAGGGGCTGGCCCCGTACGGCGACCACCCGACGTTCTCGATCTCGGTCAACCACTACCAGACGTTTACCGGCGTGACGGACCGCGACAGGGCCCTTACGGTGAGGGAGCTCGCCGCCCTGCACGCGCTGCCCGAGCCCCGCCGCCGGTTCGCCTCGTCCTTCAAGGCGCCCGGCCACGTGCCGCTGCTGCTCGCGTCCGAGGGGATGCTCGCGCGCAGGCGCGGCCACACGGAGATGTCGGCGTACCTGGCAGAGGCCGCCGGCATGCCGCCGGCGGCGGCCATATGCGAGATGATGGACGCGCAGACGTACGCGGCAATGTCCGTCGAGAGGGCCGCCGAGTACGCCCGGCACAACGGCATCCCGCTAGTCGACGGCGCCGAGATCGTCAGGGCCGCGGCGGCCTCGAGGGTGCGCCGGCCATGAACGTCGCGTTCGTCGTGTCCCGGTTCAACGGCGAGATCACGTCGCGCATGCTAGCGGTCGCCAGGGAAAAGGCCGCCGCCATGGGCCTGTCGGTAGCGCAGGTGCGGACCGTCCCCGGCGCGTACGACATGCCCGTTGTGGTCGACGCGCTGCTCGGCCGCGGCGACGTTGATGCGGTAGTCGCGCTCGGGGCCATCATACGGGGGCAGACGCGGCACGACGAGGCGATCGCGCACGCGGCCTTTTCGGCCCTAGCCGACATATCGGTGAGGCGCGGCAAGCCGGTCGCGCTCGGGATCACGGGGCCGGGGATGCACGAGCGGCAGGCGTACGCGCGTATACGGCCCGCGGCCGAGAGGGCCGTCGAGGCCGCGGCGGCGACGTCGGCCGAGCTGGGGAGGATCGGGTGAGCGGAGGGATGGGCGGCGCCTCCGCGGCGGCGCAGCCGCGCGTGCAGCTTACCATATTGAGGATATCGGGGTACGGGCCGTGGACGCTAGAGCTCGGCAGCGACAGGGAGCACCGCCTCCAGATGCTCCAGGCGTCTCTGTACCGCGACGTGCAGGAGCGCTTCTCGGCGGACGGCTGCCTTGCGTTCCACAACAGGGCCGACGAGTTCTTTGTCGTCTCCAACGGGATGGGCCTCGACGGGCACGTCCGGATACACCGCGCGCTGGAGGAGCGCACGCCCGAGGTACGGCTCGCCGCATCCGTCGGGTCGGACGCGGACCCGTTCGGGGCCAACCTGGCGGCCCACAGGGCCCGGGTGGGGGGGCGGAAGCTCTGCGGGGATCCGCTGGTGTACGGCGAGGGCATGGATGGGGACGGGGCGCCCGGGGCCGTCACCGTACTGCACATGGACGTCGAGAACCTGACGGCCGCGTCCGAGGCGGCCTCGCCGTACGAGGTGTCCGCGTCGATCGTCGCGCTGCACGGCAGGATGGCAGAGTTCTTCGTCGCAAACAGGGCCCTGTCGTTCTTCATGGGAGGCGACAACTTCATGGTCGTGTGCGGGGCGGGGGCGGGCCCCGGCGGGAAGGATCCGGCGGCCCTGGCGCGCGAGTTCGTCGGCGCGGCGCGCGGCGCCGGGACGGTCCTCAACTGCGGGGTCGGCACGGGCCGGACGGGGCGCGAGGCGGCGCGGCGCGCGACCGCGTCCCTTGACGGCATACGGCGGATCAGGGAGTCGGGCGGGGATCCGCCCAGGGTGTACGAGCTGCCGTGCTCCTGAGGAACGCGTGCGCCCTGGTCGGGCCGCGCCTGTCGCTTGCCCCGCGGGCAGACATCGGCGAGTCGGGAGGCGCGTTCGACCGCGTCGTGCTGCGGGGGGCGCGCCCGAGGCCGCGCCGCGGCGAGGCCGTATACGACTGCGAGGGGCTGCTTGCGGTGCCGGCCCTTGTCAACGCGCACACGCACGTGGGCGACTCGATAGCAAAGGATGCGGCGCCGGGCCGGACGGTCGACGAGAGGGTGCATCCGGTGCTCGGCGCAAAGCCGAGGATACTGGCCCGGAGCAGGCCGGACCACCTAGAGTCGATGATGCGTGCGGCATGCGCGTCGATGCTCGCCGGCGGGACGACGACCTTTGCCGACTTTAGGGAGGGGGGCGTCGAGGGGGCCGCCATGCTGGCCCGGGCCGCCTCGGGCCTGCCGGTGAGGGCAGTCATACTCGGCCGTCTCGAGGCGTACGGGGATGCGGGGGGAGTGGCGGCGGCCGCGGCCGCGGAACGGCGGAGGACGGGGCGGCGCCCGACAGGGCCCGCGAATTCTGTTCGCGGCCCGGCGCACGGCGTCACCGCGGCCGGGATTGCGCGCCTGCTGTCCCGCTGCGACGGCATCGGGCTTAGCGGGCCCAACGAAAACTCGGATGCGGCGCTCGGGGCGTACGCCCGCGCCGTGCGGCGCCCGCGCCTGAGGGCGATCCACGCGGCCGAGACGGCGGCGAGCTCGGCCGCATCGAGGCGGCGCACGGGGCGCACCGAGGCGGAAAGGGCCCTGCTGCTCCACCCGCACATCCTCGTGCACATGACGCACGCGACGGACACCGACTTGCGGGCGGCCGCCCGCGCAGGCGCGTCCATCGTTGTGTGCCCACGCTCGAACGCGGCCCTCGGCGCGGGCCTGCCGGACGTCCCGCGCATGCTCGCCGCCGGGTGCCGCGTCGCGCTCGGCACCGACAACGTAATGGTCAACGCGCCGGACATGTTCCGCGAGATGGACTACCTGGGCAGGGCCACCGAGGCGGCGCAGGTGGGGCGGGGCGGCGGCCGGAGGCGCGGCCGCGGCACCCCGCCCGGGGCGCAGCCGCTAGATGCCAGGGCGATCCTCCGCATGGCCACGGTGGACGGCGGCGCGGCCCTGCGCCGGAAGGTCGGGGCGATCGCGCGCGGGATGGCCGCCGACTGCATGCTCATCGAGAGGCACTCGGTCGACCTAGAGCCGATGCACGACCCGTGGGCCGCCGTCGTCCACCGGGCGTCCGCATCGTCGGTTCGGGCAGTCGTCTCGGGCGGGAGAATAGTCCATGGCCGCATCTAGGCCGCGCGTGATCCTCAGCGCGGCGTCAAGCATCGACGGGCGCATAGCCGCCTCGCCGCGCGACTCGCGGCTGTCGTCGCCGGCGGATGTGCGCCGCGTCCACCGCCTGCGCGCCGCGTGCGATGCAATCATAGTCGGCCGCCGGACCGTCGATGCCGACGACCCGATGCTCACGGCGCGGCCCCTGCGGGGGGCGCCCGGCGGCAGGAGGGGGGGAAAGGCGCGGCAGCCGCTGCGCGTCGTCGTCAGCGCGCGCGCCGCCGTGCCGCCGGGCTCGCGGCTGGTCAGCACGGCAGCCGCCGTGCCGACGCTCGTCGCGTGCAGCAGGGCCGCGCCGCGCCGCGCAGTGGAGGCGCTCGAGAAGAGATCCGTCAAGGTCTTTGTATCGGGGGCCCGGTCGGTCGACCTGCGCGCCCTGCTGGGCCACCTGCGCGGCCTGGGCGCAAGGACCGTCCTGCTGGAGGGCGGAGGCGAGACGAACTGGCGGTTCGTCAGGCTCGGGCTGGTCGACGAGATCCGCCTGGCCGTCGCGCCGGTCGTCATCGGCGGGGGCGCTGCCGGCGGCCCGGGCCGGTCCGTTCCGCTCGTCGGCGGCGCCGGCTTTTCCACTGTGGCGGCCTCGGCCCGGTTCCGCCTGGCATCGGCCCGCCGGCTTGCCGGCGGCGAAGAGGTCGTCCTGACATATGTACGGCGCTAGGCTCCCGCGCCGGAGGCGTATGCGGTCGCCGGAGCGGCCCAATGTTGCCTCTGGCCGGATCATGCGTGCAGCAGGCAGCATACCGACTCTGCGTCCTTTAGGACGCCGCCTACCCTGTGCGTTGCGGAAAAGTGGAGGTCACCGTTGCCTTGCCGCGCCTCGCTTACAGCGACAAGATCGTCGTGCACCAAGCCAAACGATGCGCCGGGGGCGAACATGACGCTGCGGGGCGGCGCGGGCTGCCCTGCTCCGCTGTCGGGATCCCGCGGGGGAAGGGACGGGCGCGAGACGAGCAGGATTCCGTCGTATTCGCGCATGCAGTCATCCGTCGCCCCGCGCGCGGCTCGGTTCCACTCGGCGAACTTTGGATCCGCCGACAGGTCCAGCAGCGCCTTCGCGGTGGTGCAGCAAACGAGGCGATTGGCGTAGATGCCGCATTCCGCAATTTTATCCTTGGCGGCATCGAGCCCCCTGCATGTCAGGGCGGAGGCTGCCGGCGGGTGCTGCGCACCCTTTGCCTCCAAGCCGGTAGCGCCGTCGATTTGCGGCGGCGCTTGCCGGGCGTCTGCGGCGCCGGCCCCTTCCGAACCGTTGCCGCCGCGGGCGAGGCGAAGTAGCATCTCTGTCTCGTCCTCAAGCGACCGCTGTAGGTAGGCATAGACCACGCTGTCGCGGAGGTCGGGGTCGTCCCTCGGCGCATCCCTTACGACAATGCCGGGAAGGTTCCGCGGCCCGGCTGGCGCGCGCCTGACTGTGCAGGTGACCTGCTCTGCGCGGCCCCCACCGCCGGCAGTATCGGTGAAGCAAAGCCCGTCAAACGAGCAGAATGCCGCGCTGTTCTCGCCCTCCTCTAGGGACTTGGCCTCGCTGAACTGCCGTATCGGGACCACTGCGGTGCGGCAGCCTAGGGCCAGCCCGAACGCGTTGGTAACTGGAGCGCTTACGACCTCGAGGCCGTTCCACTCCCTCTTTACCATGTCTATTCCGTGTTTGAGGTACGCGGATTTTATGTACTGCGCGGGGTCGGACATGGCAACCACAGGCCGCGCGTTGCCGCTTGTATATACCCGTTGCGCGTCAAGAGGCTGTGCGTGCCAAGCCGGCATACAGGCTTGACTCTTCCGTTGCCCGTCGTAGTCACGCCGAAAAGTTTTTGGAATGCATGCCCCGCGTGCAGGGCGTTCGACGTCCGATTCTGGGGTTAATCGTGCACCTCTGCGGCCATCGCCGGCTTGGCATTGCAGACTTCGGCGTGACCGTGGCCCGGGATCTTCCCCGGCCTTCAGTGGGGGCGAGCAGGCCCCTAGTTCGGACGTTGTTCCGACATCCTTGCAGTACGCGGCTAGGCGGCACGATCTCAAAGGCCTCCGCCCCGTTGATCTGCACATGCATCGCGCAATATGGCCAATGACGGAGATGGGCCTACTCGCTTATCATGACCTCAAGCTTGGCTACGCCGGCCGGCTTGGGGCCCCTTGTGCGAACCTTCTTGATGGCCTCCTCGAAGTCGTCAAGGTTCTCTTCCATGACCAAGGCCCTGCCGGTGACGCAGAACGGGTTGAGGTCGGGATCGACGAGGCAGTTGCGCACGCTCATGATACCTGGGTAGGCGTTGAACACGGCGTCGCGCACCGGCCCGCAGTCCGTGTGATCCTTCCTTGTGCACCGAACTACAAAGTACACGTTCTTGAGCGGGTAGTCCTTTGTGCCGGGCCGCACAACGCTTGTCTGTCTTGCCATGGGACGCCCGATTTGGTACACCATAATAACCCCTGCATTTATGGGCGAACTGCGACGCCTGCCTGCCTTGCCATGGGCGCCTGGGTTGCCTGACGGCGTGCACGGTATGTGGTTGCCTCCCTTGCCGCCGATGCAGCGATCGCAGGAGGTGAAGCGGAGGGCGCCTGCGGCTCCTCTCGCAGCCCGCCCTTGCAGGGGCGCCCCAGCACCGAGCCGCTCCCGCTTTGATGCCCACGCTGGTACGGCCAAGGCAGCGCACGCCGCCCGTGCGGGCGCCCTGCCGATTCTGCCTCCTTTGGCATGTCCGTCGCCCGGCGCGCACGGCGGCATGCCTTGGCCTGCGCCGCCCCGGCCGCCGGCAGGCCCGATCTATTCGTCCCCGCGAACCGCGCCCATTCTACTATCCGCGCCCGGCCGCAAAACGCCGGCACGCCGCCCTCTTCCCGCTCACAGTGATATACCGCCCCCGCCCAGCCCGCGCCGTGTCCGCGGCCGCCTCTCCTTCCCCATCCCCGACCGCATCGCTGCGCCGCGACCACGACCTTATTGAAAAGGTCGTCCGCGCAATGGGGGCGGCCGCCTCGCTGCTGCGCCGCGGCGCCGACGTGCCGGCCCCCGTCATCGAACAGGTCGTCGACTTTACGAGCAACTTTACGGACGCGTGCCACCACGGCAAGGAGGAGGATGCGCTGTTCCCGGCGCTCGAGCGCGCCGGCATGCCGTCCCGCATGGGCCCAATCGCGGTAATGCTCGCCGAGCACGAAAAGTCCCGCGAGATCGCCGGACGGATGGCCGCTGCCGCCGAGTCGTACGGGAGAAACGGGTCGGGCCGCGAGGACCTCGCATCCGCCATGGAAGAGTACGCGTCGCACATTACCGAGCACATTTGGAAGGAGAACAACCGGCTCTTCATGATGGCCGACGCGCGCCTCGCCCCGTCGGCCGGCCGGGTCGCCGCCGACCTCGACTCCACAGAGGAGGAGCGGCTCGGCCGCGCCGGCGCCGGCAGGGCCCACTACGAGAGGATCGCCGGCGAGCTGTCCCGGAGCATGGCAGGGGAGGCGGACAAGGGGGGCCGCGCCGGCCCGTCCGTCGAGTGGGAGGCCTAGGGAGGGGGCAGGCCTAGGCGTACTGCTGCATGTCCTTTTCGATCTGGGCGATCTTTCGGGCGAACGCGTTGCGCGCCCTGTCGTTCTTCTTGAGGTTGAGGACCTTGCCGCACGTGCCGCACCTAAAGTCGTCCTCTAGCGACTTTTCGAACGTGACGCGCTGGCAGTCGCCGTTGCCGCAGTGGTAAAAGTCCGAGCCGGCCTCGTACTCGTAGCGCTGCCTGAGGCGCTCGCCTATCTTGTGCTTTTGTATCTCGATAAAGTTCTCGACCTCGTCGCCCCTGGACCTCCACCTGTACACGAACCACCCCTTGCGCTCGTCCTTGACGCGTATGCCCGATATGAGCGACTTGCCGAACAGGTCGTAGAGTATCTTGCGGACGCGGTTGATGCGCAGGCCCGTAGAGCTGGCGATCTCCTCGTCCGTAGAGTCCTCGGCCTTGAGGAGCGACCTGGCGACCTTGAGGTACTCTTCGCCGCCGATCATGGCCGCTATGCGCACGAACGGGTCCTCGTAGCGATCGACCATGCGCGGGCGCCGGCATCGGCCCGTTATTAACCGAGCGGGCAGGGGCGCCGCCTGCCCCGGTCCGCGCCGCCTGCGCGCCGCGCCAGGGGCGGCCTCCGCGCCTCCGCGGTCCCGCGGCCTCCACGGGGCAGCCCGCCCCGCCTCCGCCCGGCCCATCCTGTCTGCCTCCTCCCCCCTCGATGCCCCCCCTCGGCGCGGGGACGGACGGGCGGCCCTGCGCCCTGCGGCGGACGAGGGGCCCGGGAGCGCCCCCGCCTTGGCGCCGGGACGGACGAGCGGCCCCCGCTCCCCGGCCCCGCCTCCATCCCGCAGGCGCCGCAGGCGCCCCCGGGGATACGGCAGTGGCCCGATCGCTACAGTTAAGTCATAGCCATGTCGGGCTCGGCCGTGGCTAGGCGGTACAAGCCGAAGATAAAGCAGGTGCTGCGGGAGGTTCCCCTCAAGCAGATCGTCGTCTGGAAGGAGGCGCAGGCGCGCCGGCTGGACCGCTCGCGGATCAGGGACCTGGCAAAGTCCATACGTAGCGAGGGCCTCCAGAACCCGCCCCTGATCCAGAGGAGCGGCAGGGGCGAGTACAAGCTCATATCCGGCCACCACCGCCTCTCGGCCCTGCGCTCGCTCGGCGCCAAGAGCGCAAAGTGCCTCGTCCTGACCAAGGACACGGCGTACGACCTGGAGGACGCAAAGGCCGCATCCGTCGTCGAGAACCTCCACCGCCACCAGATGAACACGTCCGAGCTGGCCAACGCATGCGTCTTTCTTGCAGATCAGGTCGGCAAGGGGGCCGCCGCCCGCAAGCTCGGCATGTCGGCGCCGACGTTCCGCAAGTACCACGGATTCGCCGGGGTGCCGCAGCGCATAAAGGACCTGGTCCCGTCAAAGCTGTCGCGCGACGAGGCCACGCGCCTGTACCAGGCCGTGCCGGGCGTCGCAAAGGCCCTAAAGGTCGTCGACAACATCTCGCGGCTAGAGCCGCGCGCCCGCAGGGCGTACATCCGCATCCTGGCGTCAAAGCCGACCGCCAGCCACAGGGAGGTGCTGGCCAGGGTGCGCAAGATCGGCGGCCCCAAGAAGAGGATCGTCATCGAGCTAGGAAGGAACAACGCGGCAAAGCTCGACCGCCTCGCCAAGCGGCGCAACACCGGCGTCGACAAGCTTGCCGACGACATCCTGCTCGGCTACCTCCGCAAGTACGGGCGCTGAGGCGCCGCCTGCGCGCCGCCCGGGGCGGCGCGGTAGCAATATATCGAACCGCCCCGTGCGCCGCGCGTGGCCCCCCAGTACAGCGCCGACGACGTGCGCGAGATGGCCGAGTCGGGGATATGCGAGCCGTCGCGACTGCTGCACATACGCGGCATGATCGAGGCCGGCCGGCCGCTGTACAACTCGGACAGGGCGTACCTTGACAGGGTGGCCTCGCGGCTGGCCGGCAAGGAGGCGGCACTGCGCCAGGAGAACCGCCGCATACGCCGCGTGCTCGGGGCGGGGCCGGGCGCAGTGGGGGCGGCCGCGCGGGCCGGGCCCAGGCCGGCCGCGGCTCCGGCGGCAGAGCCGGCCGCGCGGGCCGGGCCCAGGCCGGCCGCGGCTCCGGCGGCAGAGCCGGCCGTCATTGATGACGGCGCGGCGCATGCAGCGGAGCAGGCGGCGGCGCATGAAGCTGCGCAGGCCCCGCCTTCGCAGCCTGGGAGGCCCCTGCAGAGCCCGTCCGCCGCGGCCCCTGCCGGGACCGTCCCGGCACGCGGGCAGAGCCCCGCATCACCCGCGCCGGCCCCGGCGCCAGGTACTCCGCTTCTCGCCCAAGCCCATGAGTCCCGCCACACCCTGATCGACGATGCATCGTTTGACGCCATTCTGGAACGCCGCGACCGCAGGCGGCATGCAGAGGCGCGCGAGCGGGCCGCCGAGGCCGCGGTCGGATCCCCGTCAACGGAGCCCCGGGTTGCGCGGCAGGCCTCCTCTCCAGACGGCCGCCCAGCCCCCACGATCGCCGGCCGCCTCAGGGGGATCGTCGCCGGCCGCCGGTAGGATGCGAAGGCGGCGCCCCTCCCAGGCCGCTACTCGCCGCCCGCGTCAGCAGCCGCGACGACCCTCTTGCCGCGCCCCGATGGGACGATCTCCAGCCGCGCCCCGCCATACGGCCTTTCGAACTGCCTCCCCTCCTGCACCCTGTCGAGGAGGACGGCGAGCGCGGCGACCTCGGAGTGCGGCTGGCTCCCGACAGCCACGTTGTAGTCTGCCATGTCGTACACCTCCCTCGGCACCTTGCCGGCGCCGATGACGACGAGCAGGTCTCGCCCGCACGCGGCGATCTCGGCGGCCGCCTCGCCGACGGGCAGGCCGTACATCGTGAGGTGCACTATTGCGGACGATCCCCTCCTGCTCCTCAGGACGGGCCTCCACGACTCGACCAGCTCTACCTCAAAGTCGCCGCCCCACTCGCGCCCGACCCCCTCCACCGTGCGCTTGATGTCCGCGCCGGCCTCGTCCATGAATATGCGCCTGGCCCCGAACGCGCGGGCCACAAGGGCCGCGTGAGTCGTGACGCGGTCGTCGCGCACGAGTCTCTCGCCGATGCGGAGGACCTCGATCGTCATGGCCCGGCCGCCCCCGCATCTGGCCGGCCGCCGGCCCCCGGGGACTTCCACGCCTTCCCCTCCGGCGCCCTGCCCCCCTCCGCCCCGGGCCGCCCCGCCTCCCCGGCGACCCTCCTTGCCAGCGCCGCGAGCCTGTCCGCGTTCATTCCGGTCAGGGCCGAGACCGCGACCCACCTGCCTGCCGCGCCGCTGCCGAGCTCGGCGGCCCGGGCGGCAATCCCCTCCTCCCCGCCGGCGCCGGGCAGGTCTGCCTTGTTGAGCGCGTACACGACCCTGTCCGCGGGGGCGCCTATCTCGGAGAGCGCCGACATGCAGCTGCGCACCTTCTTGCGCATCTCGGCCGGATCGTCGGACGCGTCGACGACGACGACGATCGCGTCGGCGTACAGCAGCTCCTCGAGCGTCGACTTGAACGCCTCTATCATGTACGCGGGGAGCTTGCTGATGAACCCGACCGTGTCCGAGAGCAGGCAGGCGGGATCCCCCCTCCCGCCAGGCATGCGCCTCGTCGTCGTCGACAGGGTCGTGAACAGGCCGGCG
This sequence comes from Cenarchaeum sp., assembly GCA_965242695.1. Taxonomy (GTDB): domain Archaea; phylum Thermoproteota; class Nitrososphaeria; order Nitrososphaerales; family Nitrosopumilaceae; genus Cenarchaeum. Next base: position 1,013,407 of record CBDESU010000002.1, read on the forward strand.
CCCTCCTCGCCGCTCTCGCCGGTGAGCCTGTTGAACAGCGTCGTCTTGCCGGCCGACGTGTACCCCGCAAGCGAGATCGCCCTCAGGCCGGCCCTCCTCCTGCCGCGCCGGTGCAGGTCGCGCTGCCTGCGCGACTTTGCGAGCTTTTCGCGCGCCGCGTTCATGCGGCCGCGTATGTCGTTGTAGTACACGTCGACCTCGAACCTGCCGATCCCCATGAACCCGGGCTGCTCGCCCATCTTGGCGAGGCGCACCCTCTCGCGGGCCCTGGACATCTCGTACCTCATCTGCGCGAGCCTCACCTGCAGCTTCGACTCGGCGCTCGAGGCCCTCCCCTCGAATATCTCGAGTATGAGCGCCTCCCTGTCTAGTATGTCGAGGCGCAGCCTGGATGCGAGGTTGTAGTGCTGGCTCGGCTTTAGCACCTCGTCGTACACGACGACGTCGGGGCGCAGGCGCGCCGCCTCGCCCTCCAGCCTGCCGACGACCTCTTCGCTCACGCCGTACCTTGGCCTCTTGAGGTAGGCCTGCCGGACGGTGTGCCGAACCGCGTAGCCTGCCGCGTCGCACAGCGCGGCCGCCTCGGCGGCGGACCGGTCGTCGTCGTACGATACGAGGATTGCAGTGCGCATCGGTCATCTCTTCTTCAGGGACCTCTCTACGGTCATGTTCAGGACGATCTCGGCGATGTCGCTTGCGTACTCGGCGATGCGCCTCACGTCCTCGGCGGCCCTGCGTATGCGGTACACCTCGTCGCCGCCGCCGCCCCTGCCGGCGGCCATCTCCAGGACGGCCGCCTCGCGCGAGGCGATGCCGGCGGCCCTCTTGATCGTCGCCTCGGCTAGCGCATAGTCCTTCTTGAACAGGGCAAGGCACGCGTCGTCGAGCACGCCGGCCGCAAAGTCGGCCATCTCGGAGATGCGCCGCGCCGCGCTGCTCCCGATCGGCCTCCTCACGTCGATCACGTCCTGCGCTATGCGGGCTGCGTGGTCGCCCGTCCGCTCGATGTTCTTCGCTATGAGCCTGTACCCGAGGCAGTTGCGCGCGTGCTCGAAGCCCATCTCGGCGAGCACGTGCTCGTTATCGATGGCCGTCTTGAGCTGGCGTATGATGTAGAACCCGAACCGGTCGACCTCGTCGTCGTCGCCGGCGACCTTCTTGGCTAGCGCCTCGTCGCCGTCGGCAAGGGCCATGACCGCATCGCCGAGCATGCCCTTTGCCAGGTGCAGCATGCGCTTGAACGCGCTGTCTACGGTGAGCTTCTCCGGCCCGACGAGTATCTGTATCGTGACGCCGGATGCAGAGTCCGACGTGACCTCTGCCCCCATGAGCATGCTCCTGGCCGCCTTTTGGATGGACGAGCGCTGGCCGACGCTGAGCCTGCCGCCCTTCGGCTTTATGCGGATCGTCTTGAAGCCGAGAAAGTACAGCGAGATGAGCCGCCTGACGGTCGCCGCCGCGCCCTCGCCCGGGCCGATCTCGACGACCGCATCGCCGCGCCGCGCCGGCCCGCCGCGCGCCCTGGCGGGGTACACGTACAGCCCGGACGAGCCGCGCCGCACGACCATCACCTCGTCCTTTTTCCTGAGGCCCATGTCCCTGACCCACGGCTTTGGCAGCGAGACGATGAACGTCGACTTGCCCGTCTCCTGGATGCGGCGCGTCTCCTCCCTGCTGTCCATGATGCGGCGCGCCTCCTCCTCCCCGTCCATGCGCCCTCCGCGGTGCGGCGCCCTATATAGTTGACGGGGAGCCCGACCGGTTATAGGGCGGCGGCGGGGGCGCGGCGCGTGGACGATGCGGCAAAGGTCGCCCGGACGATAGATGCGCTGTTCGGGCGCGGCGCGTCGGCGAGGCTGCCGCGCCGCCTCGGCATAGAAAGGTCGAGGAGGACGGGCCGCGTGAGGTCGGTGCGCGATGCGGCCGACGGCGCGCTGCTCTGCACGGCCCGCCCCGACGGGGGGCTTGCCGTGACGGTCAGGCTGGCGTCCGAGCTTGCGCGCGGCAGGCCGTTCCGCAGGCACTGCGTTGTAGTCGACGCCGAGACGGCCCCGTTTGCGGCCGCCGGCAGGTCGGTCTTTTGCGGCCATGTGGTCTCGTGCGGCCCCGGCATAAGGGCGGGGTCGGAGGCGGCCGTCGTGTTCGACGGGCGCGTGATCGCGGTCGGCCGCGCCGCCGTGCCGGCCGCCGTCATGTCCACGGCGGACAGGGGCGTGGCCGTGCGCATCCGCGATCACTTAAAAGGCGGCTTGTGAGGTGCGCGGCATGGCTAGGGGCGGCGGAGTCGGAGGCGGAGGCGGCATGGGAAACCGCAAGATGCGGCGCGCAATGGGCCGCATGATGGCAGGCGCCGGCGCCAACGCCGAGCCGGTGCCCGACGTGCTAGAGGTCGTCATACGGACAGAGCGCAGCGAGACGATCCTGCCAAAGCCGACCGTGATGAGAATGGAGGCCGGCGGCAGGACGTCGTTTACGGTCAGCGGCGCGGACGTGGAGGAGCGCGAGATCGAGGCGCCCGCGTTCCGCGACGAGGATATAGACCTCGTCTGCCAGCAGACCGGCGTCGGCAGGGACAGGGCCGTCGAGGTGCTCGGCGAGACCGGCGGCGATATGGCGCAGGCGATAATGCGGCTCAGCTCGGGCTGAATGGTTTAATTAGCTCGCCCGGCGGCCGCGGATCGTGAGCAGCGAGGGCCCGGCGGCCGCGGGATCGGGGTCGAGGGTGGCCGGGATCGTCGGGGCCCTGTCGGCCCTAGAGGACGACCTAGACTCGCTCGACGGCGGCATGGACGAGATGGGGCGCCGCCTTGCCGCTGGGGCCCAGTCCGAGATCGACGCGATGCTCGCGCGCACGCGCGAGACGGCGTCGAAGGAGGCCGAGCGGATGATCTCAAAGGCCAGGGCGGATGCCGAGGCAGAGGCGGCCGGCATTGCCCAGGCCGGCGAGGCGCGCATGGGCGAGCTGCGCGCGAGCATCGACTCTGGGATGGATCGGGCCGTCGAGCACGTGGTCTCGTCCGTCCTGAGGGCCTAGGCGGGCCGGACGATTGCAATGGCGCCGGCACGGATGTTGGCGGCGGGAGCGGGGGCGGATACTGGCGGGCCCGCGCCGCAGCCGCGCGGCACGGCGGGCGGCCCCTACAGTCCCTGCCCCGCGCTGTGCAGCCTTAGGGTGGGGGTCGCGACGGTAAGGGGCAGGCCGTACTACCGGTTCGCATCTGCGCTGCGGCGCATCGGCGTGCGCTTCGACTCCATCCTGCCCGGCGCCGTCCCGTCGTACCGCGGCGATGCCGTCCTTACGACGCGGGCCGAGGCGCCCCTGCCGGCGGCGCGCGCCGCCCTCTTGTTCGAGGATGCATGCGGGCTCGAGCCGGCCGTGCTGGCCGGCCGCCTGCTGCGCTGCCGCCCCTCTGCCGTTCCGGGGGAGGCCGGCGAGCGCCTGCTCGCGGGGATCGACCCGGGCAGCCGCATCGGCCTGTCTGTGTCGTACCGCGGGTGCGAGATAGAGAGCTCGCTGCATGCGTCGCCGGCGCGCGTTGCAGCCAGGGTTGCGGCGATATTTGCCGGCCTCGAGGCGGCGCGCCGGACGGTCCGCATAGGCGACGGCAGCAGGGGGACTGCATTGCGCATCGCCGAACTGCTCGGCCGCGGGTGCAATACGCCGTTCGAGCTGGAGCTGGTCGACGAGAACGGCACGAGCCCGCGCTCGAAGAGCTGCAACCAGGGCGGCAGGCGCGACCGCATGTCCGCGTTGTACATTTCGCGGCGGCCTGGCGTCGCCGTGAGGGCCGCGGCCGTGGCGGCAGCCGCCTAGCCTGCCCGCGCCGGCGACGACTCTGCCTTTTCGGCGCCTGCGTCCAGCTTTCCGCACCCGCACCCGCGGCCTGACTCTACGTACCGGGCGGCATCCTCGGACTCCGCCTTGCCAGACATAGAACCTTTCCCCGCAGGCGGCGCAGAGCAGCACGACCCTGACCCGCGCTCGATGCCGCGCGCCACCCAGTACACGGAAAACAAGAGGACGCCGGCCGAGAGGATCTTTAGCTCCAGCCCCTGCATCGGGAACACCGAGAGGCCGCCGACGGCGCCGAGGATGACGGCCAGGGGGGCCGTGCAGGCGGGGCATCCGGGCGTGAACGCGGCGGCGGCCCCGCCGAGGACGGTCGTCGCAGACGACGACGACTGGCTGGCCCGCCGTCGCCCAGCCCTTGCCGCGCCGATCCTGTACGCGATGAGGGCAAAGTTGATGCCGGCCAGGGCCGAGACGGCGGCGGTCAGGCCGAGCGAGGCGGCCAGGTGCGCCGGGGCCAGGCCGGCGGCCGCCCCGAGGTGCGATGCAAGCATGGACATGGTGAGAAAGTAGTATGCGATGCCCGTTCCGGCGGCGCCGGCCGCCGCCACGGCCGCGTACCTTCTCGTCGACAGCACCTGCGCGACCACGCCGACCTTGCCGTTCACGGCACTGCCTGCGGCCGCCCGTATTTTAACTGTGGCCGCGCGGGCAGGAGGCCGTTGGCGGCGGGCCCCGGTTCCCCCACCGGGCAGCGGAACCTGCCGCCACTATTCGCGGGGTGGATTCCTTAGCCCGCCCGCCTGTCGCACGGCCAGAGCATGGCCTCGATTGTGCCCTACCGCTGGACATGGCACATTGTTCGCACTTGCTGTGCAGCTGCCGCGGCTCGCCGGCCCGATTTACGCACCGCCCGCGCGCCGCTGACACGTACTGGCCGCCCGCCGCCTTCCGGGCGCAATTCCAGAACGGAGACGCAGTCCTGACATGTCCTTGGCGGCAGGGCCATTCCTGTCGGCCCTGGAAGCGACCACTGTGCCGAGACCAGCAGACGCGCCCCTATCCCCAGCAGACGGGTCGCCGCCTCGATACGCTTTATAATGGGGGATGAACGCCGCCGAGCGATGGACAGGTACGACCTAATAGTCTCGATGTTGCACGCCAACGGCGGTGTCATCAAGGACAGAACCGTGGTCCAAAAAATCGCGTACTTTGCAAATCTCCGACTGGACATTGATGGCATCACCTACAGGGACTATTTCTACGGGCCGTTCAGCAGGGAGGTGGCACTCGGACTAGAGCTTCTTGCCTCGTCGCTCTTCATCAGGGAGACGGTGAGGAAGACGTCGATCGAGGAGTACACGTACGAACTGACCGGGGACGGCACGGATCTGGCAGCCGAGATTGTGGAGGAGAGCCCACGGGAGCATAGCACAGTAGTGTCAGTCTTGGCCACATGCAAAGAGCACTGCTCTCTCCATGCCCGGCCGCTGTCGTGCGCCGCCAAGATCCACTTCATGCATAAGAACGAGCCGGGGCGCGCGTCATCGCAGTCGGAGATGCGAAAAATGGCGCTGGACTTTGGCTGGAACATGACCGGCCAGGAGATCGACAGCGGCATGGATCTGCTGCGCGCGCTTGAGGGAACGGGGGCCGCCGCATGGCGGGGCAGCTCGCTCACATGCGGGATTCCCTGTGTGGCCTTGACCTGACAGGCGACGAGACCCGCGCAGTCGATGCGGAGGCGTACCGGCGCCTCCGAAGGACAACGCAGCTGTCCAACGCGTGCCTGGTGTACCCCGCAGCAGTGCACGGCAGGATCGAGCATGCGCTTGGCGCGGCGGATGCGGCGGGCCTCCCTACCCGCTCGTCCTCTGCATTGCGCCGCGCACGCCCTCCAGAAAGGCGGTCCTTGCCAGCCCCTCCATCTCGCGGTGGTGCTCGGCCGTGCCGTCGCCGGCGCCGCCTAGGTCTAGGCGCCCCGAGACGTCAAGGAACGACGAGGCGACAAGGGTTCGCAGGTCGCGCGCCGCCTCGGGCATGGCATCTTGGCGCTGCGCTAGCGCGCGCAGGCCGCCAATGATGTTCTTTTGCTGCTCGGCGATGATGCGAAGCAGCTCGGTCTGGGCCTTTAGCTCTTCCAGCACGGGATCCTCGGGGGAGGGAAGCTGCTTCCTGCCTAGCACGCAGGGGGGCGCCGGCCGGCCCTAAAATACCCTTTCGGCCCTACGCCGCGGCACCATCCGCTGTGCCGGACTGCCGGGCCGCCCCGTCTGCCTCCTCGCATTCCCTTGGACGCCGTCTAGGGCGGACTAGGCAACTTTCCCTTGGTGGCCGCCTCAGCTAGGGCTCCGTTGGCGATGCCTGCTTGGGCATTGTTGCAGGGAACTATCCTGCATCCCTTGGGACCACGACCCGCCCCGACAGACCCGCACCCGTGCACTGCTCCGCCGTGTTGGACCGCCCCCGCCGGATCACCCGGACGGGTTTTTGTAGCCAATCCACTGACGGCCGTTCGGCGCCGGCAATGCCCGGGACACTGCTGGTTGCCTAGGCCCGCTAGGGTCTGCCCCTGCGCGCCGGCCGTCACGGCCTTGCTTGCCCCCGCTATAGACCCGAGCATAAGTTTCTGACCCTTTTGCGTGCATCGATTAGGCGTCGATGTAGCAAAAAGGGGGTCAAGAACATGCGCTCGTGACTATAGGGCCCGCGCCGCCGTCCATTGGATCGGGCCCTTGGGGCTTGATCCGCACCCCGCCGCCGCTCGTTTATAACCGCGCATTTGGAATAGTGGACGATGCATGCGCTAAAGGTTGCGTGGATTGCCGCCGCCTGCGTTGTGGGCGCCTCTGTTGCCCTGGTTGCGATTGCCCTCGCTGTGGCCTCGGTGCAGGAGGATGCGCCGGATGCAGAGCGGGCAACGGAGGCCGCCGAACGGGCAGAGGCCGCCGAACGGGTGGCTGCCATTGTCGCCGCGGCAACCGAATCTGCGCCGCCGGCCGAGCGGGAAACGGCCGAGCGGGCGGCCGAGGCCGCCGAGCGGGCGGCCGCTCAGTATCGAGCGAAGGCGGCAGCTGCCGAGCGGGCCGCCGCGTGGTCCGTTGGGGATGTGCATGTGCGTGCCGCCGCCGCGCATGTTCTGTCGGAAAAGGCCGCCGAGCGGGCCGCCGCGAACACGTTGCGGGCGGATGCGGCCCGGCAGGCGGCCGAGGCGGCCGGCGCGTGGACTGCGGGAAGGGTTGCCGAGTCTATGCGGTCGTCCGGCGAGGCCCAGCGTTGGATAGAGGCGCTTGGTGAATGGACAGCCGCAGCCGTCAGCGAGGATTTTGCGTCCAGCCAGTGGTCTACGGCGGCTAGCTTTTTTACGGATGGGCATGAACGGGTGGGGGTGAGAGCGGCCGAGGATGCTATTGGTTATGAGTTGCAAGCGGCGGATCAGGTTGCAGCGGCCGAGGCGGCCGAGCGGGCGGCCGAACAGATGGCGCCGGCGACGGCAGAGCATAGGCGGGCGGCGGAAGCCGAGCCGTGAGGTGGCCTACGTGCATCTTGCATACTGTTCGGCATCCCCGTCCGTTCTGCCCCGATGGCCACCTGGGGTCGCTCTTTTGGCCCGTTGGCACACGCTCTGCCGTTCACCGTTAGGACCCCGCCTTGGCAGGGCTCAACGGGCCTTGTCCTGCCAGCACCCCCGCACCACATACGACGTACATGGCTCAGTGCAGGCAGTAGCCGTAGCCGGGCCGCGGCGCGCAGCTGGTCTACGCCTGTCCGTCTAATGCCCGCCGTACGCCATGTGCACCCCCTGTCGGCCTGCGCCGTAGCCGCCCGACTCCGGCAAATTCTTTAATACAACTCGGCGGACGCCCGTCCATGAACCCATTGGCAGGAGCCGCTGCAACGCTCGGCATCGCCGCCGCGATAGTGGCCGTGGCAACCGTGTCCGCGGATGCCTCCCTCCCGCAGGCGTACGCCCACCCCCACCCCGCCGAGGTGCTGCCTGCCTCGTCAGACGCCGCCGCCGCGCACGAGCCGCACACCGAGACGACGGCCCTGTCGGCCGGAATCGGCCTAGAGCGGACGGCGCTCGCCTTCCACGCCCCCTCTTCCAACACCCTGCCGTGGGGGTTCGTCGAGGGGACGGTGGACAACCCCGTCCCGGGCCACCCCGTGATCATCCAGATGTACGCCGACGACGGATCGGCCGTCCACTTTGCCCAGGTCGGCGTCGCCGACGACGGCTCGTACGAGTACAAGTTCAGGGTGCGCAACGTCGGCCCCGACGGCTCGGCCACGCAGCTCTTCTCGGGCGACTACACGGTAGCCGTGTACAAGGTAGTCTACCTCTCTGACCATGCCCACGCATAGGGCAGTGTCTAGGCGATGCATCCCTGCTAGAACCCGCGCAGGCCCTCGGGCCTTGCGGTCTCGGGGTGCGCCTTCATCCACGCGATGCTCTCGAGCATAGAGGCCTTGTCGCGCGGGAACGTCCCCTTTACCATGAACGCGTTGGACCCGTGGTTGGCCCTGAACACCACGTCGTCGCCGACGTCTATCTGCCGTACGAGGTCCTCGAGCTCGCCGAGCGCCTCGGCGTCCGAGACTGGCTCGAACGACTCGCCGAACTTTGAGAGAAACTCGCCCCGTATGCCGTTCTCCAGGTACAGCGTCAGGGCGCCGACATAGTGCGGCGAGCACGCGCTAATGACCCTTGCCGTCCCCGCGATGTGGTCGGCAGAGTGCGCCCTGCCGCCGAGCCCGAGTATGACCATGCACGACATCGTGTAGCCGGCGGCCTTGCCCTTGTTGACCGACTTTACGATGGTAGCCGCCACGGCGCCCTTTGTCACCTTCTTGAGTATGGTATCCGAGCCGCTCTCTATGCCGAGGTACAGCATGGACAGGCCGGCGGCGCGCATGGCCTCTAGCTCGGCCGGCGTCTTCTTTAGTATGTTCATCGGCATCGCGTAGCACGATATCCTCTCGACCGACGGGAGGCGCTCCCGAATGTACGACGTGATGCGAACCATGCGGTCCGTCGAGATGTTGAGCGCATCGCCGTCGGCAAGGAAGACGCGCCTCGTACCGGGGGCGTGCCTTGCGACCAGGTCGATCTCGGCCCTCACCTCGTCCCACGGCCTCTCCGAGTACTCCTTTGACCTGTACATGTCGCAGAACGAGCACTCGTTGAACGAGCAGCCGAGCGTGACCTGAAATATGGTAGAGCGCGCCTCGGACGGCGGCCTGTACAGCGGGTGGTCGTAGGAAAGCATGGCCTCCGACATGTCCCGCCGCCCGGGGCGGCGCCTTTTAACCCCTCCGGGGCCGCGCGGGCCTCTTGGGGAGGCGAGGGCGGAGGGGAGGAGGGGAGGGGCGCCGCCGCGAGCGCCTTGTCGCGCTAGGAATCGCGCGGGCCTCGAGACGCAGGGGCCGGGGAGCGATCCCAAGGCCGCCGTGCGCGGGGAGGCGGTGGGCTAGTGCGCCGGGGCAGAAACAGGGAGTTGCGGACGCGCCGCGCGGGCGCCGTGCGCCGGGGCAGAAACAGGGAGTTGCGGACGCGCCGCGCGGGCGCCGTGCGCAGGAAGGCGGCGGGCTGGTGCGCGGGGCGGGGCGTTGTAGCCCCCGCCGGCGCCGATCTCGCGCCCCCGCCCGCGCGCCGGATGCAAACCCTTATTGCGCCCCCGCCGGCCGCCCCCGCCATGGCACTAGTGCAGGCCCTGCCCTACCGCCTTCAGCGCCGGCCGACCATGCCGCGCGAGCAACGCCTGGCCATGATCGCCATGAAGGCACGCCCCGAGATGCTCCCTCCGCTCGCCCGCTTTGTAAAGTACTTGGCGTCAAAGGGGCTCGTAGAGTTCGGCCCGCCGCTTGCGAGCGGCAGAAAGGGCCTCGTCGTCGTCGACAGGGTGCAGCAGTGCGCCTTTCTTGCACTGTACTTTGGCCTAGACATGGGCTTCGAGTTCGGCTCGTACAGCAACGGGCCGGTCTCGGACGAGATGGCAGACGGGGTATACAGGCTGTCCCTGGAGGACAAGGCCGTGTACGACGCGGTCGAGGCGTCGGTGCCGTCAATGCCGGGCCCGTTCAGGGAGGAAGAGTTCCTAGACCTAGTCTCGGGCAGAAGCCCGGTCTGGCTGTGCGCGGCGGCCACGATGCTCGATATAAACATAGACTACAGGGAGGACTTGGACATGGTGAAGAGAAGGACCGCGTCAATATTAGTGTACACCCCGGGCGCCCCCGCCGTCATCGACGACGTGTTCAACGAGCTCCAAAGACGGGCCATGTTTCGGCTGGATTGACGATCTTAAGCTCCGTGTTGCGCAATCCCTGCGCCCTTGCCGTTTCTTCGTATAGTTCTATTGCGGGGTTCTTGACAAGCTTGCTGTCCCTTGTTATGAGATATGCGGAGTTGGGGTCGGCGACGGCGTGCGCGGTCATGACCGTGTCCGTCGTGTCGAGGTTGGGCGACGCTACGGCCAGCTCCTGCGCGGTGGCGAGCACCCTCGGGCTCAGGGGCGGCATGCACCTGCCGGGATCGATCCTGCTGTCGTACACCAGCTTGAACATGCCGAGGAGCATGCTCAAGGCATCGGGCCCGTCCCGCAGTATGACGGCGGCCGCCTCGCCTAGCGCCGTCTGCGAGGCGACGAGCGAGTACGGATGCTGGTTGCCCAGCCGCAGTATCTCCGTCACGAGATTGGCATACCTGCCCCCGAAGAGGACCTCCATGATCGCCCATGTGTCAAGGTGCACGGTATACAGCGCCATGCCACGCAACCACCTGCCCGTCCATTTAAACTTGGCCTGCCTCCCATCGCGGGCTTGAACCGCGCTCCATGTCGAGCTACATCCTATTTCCCCGTCCCCGCTGCCGCAAGAAGGGCAACGTCCGATGCGGCACGGCCGCCCCTGGCGGAAGGGCAGGCGTACAGGCCCTGCTACGCGCCTTGGCGCGGAGAGCAATCGCACAGAATGGACGTTGCCCGCCCCGCCAGGCGGCGCGTCGCCCCAAGCGGGGGGGGGGCGCCCGCGGACCATGGGACGCCGGACGGCCGCCAGGCGGCGCGTCGCCCCAAGCGGGGGGGGGGGGCGCCCGCGGACCATGGGACGCCGGACGGCCGCCAGGCGGCGCGTCGCCCCAAGCGGGGAGAGGGGCGCCGGCCGCGCGGCCTGCGCGTGGGACCGCCCGGTTCCGGCGATATCGGCCCCTCCGGCCGCCCCTGCGGGGGTCGATACAAAGTTAAATAATGAAGAAATCGGCGCCCGCTCGATGTCGGCACGCAGCGGCGCCCGCATGTCCGCGGCCCCCTTGGCCGCACTGCTCGTTGCGGTTGCCGCCGTTGCCGCCGCCGCGCCGGTCCTGGCAGGCGATGCGCTAGCGCAGGCCGCGTACGACCCGCCGCTCAAGCAGCACGAGCGCGTCCTGGCGCAGGCCGTCGTGTGCAACGACGGGCTGGACCTTGTCATAAAGTCGTCCGACGGCTCGCCCGCGTGCGTCGGGATGGATGCAAAGCAGGCCCTCTTGGCGCGCGGCTGGGCGACCGAGCCGCCTGACGTCCCGCGCGCGCCGTCCATCGACCTGACGGACGAAGAGCGCGCATGGCTTGCGGACAACCAGATCCGCATGTCGTACGATCCCGCATGGCCCCCGTTCGAGTTCAACAACGCCGACGGCGAGCTAGACGGCCTGGCCGCCGCGTACAAGGCCGAGTTCGAGAGGCTCATCGGGACGGACTTTGCGGTCGTGCAGAGCCCCGACTGGCCCGGCGCCCTCGACGCGGTCCGCGCCGGCGAGGTCGACGTGCTGTTCGTAACCGGAGACACTCCTGACCGGCGCGAGTTCTTGGGATTCGCGCCGCCGTACATGACGCTGTCGACGGCAATGATCACGCTCGGCGAGGTCAACATCTCGCCCGACGACCTGGCCGGCATGGAAGTCGGCACAATACGCGGCTACGAGGTCGAGGCGTGGCTCGACGAGAACCGTCCCGACATAGAATATACGCCGCTCGACGAGGGCCTTGCGTTTACGGCCCTGCAGGCGGGCGATATCGACGTGCTGCTGTGGTTCTGGGAGATCGCCGACTACAAGGCCCGGATGGCCGCGGTGGACGGCCTGTACAACGCGGGCGAGATGGGCCACGTGATGGACGTGAGCGTTGCGTACGCGCTGACCGACCCAACCTTGGGGGCGATCATCGAAAAGGCGATGGACGCAATCACCGACGTCGACCGCGACCGCATGCTCAACGAGGCCATAATGGCAAGGCCGCCGCCCGATATGATTGCGGCCTCTTCCATGGCCATAGCCGTCCCCGACGACGAGGCCCCGATGGACATTCCGGCGCTGGATCTTTCGGCGTCAGAGGCGGCGTGGCTGGCGAGCAGCCCGACGATCAGGGTGGCGTACGATCCCGACTGGCCGCCGATCGAGTTTGACATGGACGGCGAGGTCGCCGGCCTCTCGGCGGCGTACGTGCAGCTCGCCGCGGTAATGACCGGAGCCGAGTTCGTGTCCGTGCCAAAGGACGACTGGTCGGGGGCCTTGGCGGCCGTCAGGTCTGGCGAGGCGGACGTGCTCTTTGCAGTGGCCCGCACGGCGGACAGGGAGGAGTTTCTAGGCTTTACCAAGCCCCACACTGTTCTTCCGTGGTACATCGTCACGGCATCGGCCCGCACGATAGAGGCCGAGGACCTCGGCACGATAAAGGTCGGCACCATAAGGGACTATTCGATCGAAGAGTGGCTAGGGGAGAACCGCCCCGACGTGCGGTTCACCTCGTACCCAGACTACGGCGAGCTGCTCGATGCCCTGCGGTCCGACGAGATCGAGGCGTTCGTCGAGGTCTGGCCGGTCGCGGCGATGCGCGCCGGCATGGCCGGCATGGAGGTGCACCAGGCCGGCATGCTCGACGAGTCGCTTGCCCTGTCGGCGGGGTACTCTAAGACCAACATGATACTCGGCTCTATCATGAAAAAGGCTGTCGCGGCCATACCGTCCGACCTAAAGGACGAGGCGCAGGCCAACCTCGTGCCGCCCCCGCCCGAGCCCACCCTTGCGCTCACCCCGGCGGAGGAGACGTGGATTGCAAACAACCCCGTCGTCCAGGTCGCGTACGATCCAGACTTTGCGCCGTTCGAGTACATCGACGAGGCAGGCGAGCTCGGCGGCCCCTCGCGCGCCTACATGGACAGGTTCGCCGACCTTATGGGCGTCTCGTTCGAGCCGATCGAGGCGGCGACATGGAGCGAGTCGCTAGAGGCCATGAGGACGGGCGATGCGGACGTGATGTTCATGGTCGCGGTCACCGAGGAGCGCGAAGAGTTCATGGGCTTTACCGAGCCGCACACCCAGCTGACGTGGGACATGATCACGCGCGGCGATGCGGATGCGGTCACTGCGGACGGCCTAAAGGACCTCAAGGTCGGCGCCGTAAAGGACTATGCGGTCGTCGCCTGGCTCGAGGAGAACATGGGCGAGGTCAGGGTAACGGAGTTTGACGACCACGCGGCCGCGTTTACGGCCATGGGGTCTGGCGAGATCGACGTGTTCGTCGACACCTGGGCCTCGTCCCTGTACGCGGCCGAGATTGCCGGCATTACGGACCTTGCAAACGCGGGCCCACTCGAGGCGACGCTAGACCTGGCCGTGGCGTACTCTAAGAACAACAACGCCGCGCTTGGCACCATACTCGCAAAGGCGCTCGCCGAGGTGCCGCTCTCGGAGCGGGAGCGGCTCGCCTCGATGATGCCGGGGCCGGGCCAGGGGCCGGCGACAGGGGGCGACGAGGCCGCCGCCGAGGAATTTGCGCTGACCGACGAAGAGTCGGCGTGGGTCGCGGAGAACCCGACGGTTCGCGTCGCGTACGATCCAGACGCGGCGCCGTTTGAGAGCATCAACGAGGACGGCGAGCTAGAGGGGCTGGCGCGCACGTACGCGGACAGGCTGGCCGACATGACGGGCCTGGCGTTCGAGCCGATCGCGGCCGAGACGTGGACCGCCTCGCTGGACGCCATGAAGTCTGGTGATGCCGACGTCATGTTCATTGCCTTGGACACCAAGGAGCGCAGAGAGTACATGACGTTTACAGAGCCGCACACCCGCCTGACGTGGGACATGCTCACGCTAGGCCCGGACGGCCGCATGGATATCCCTGTGGAAGAGCTGCCCGGCCTAAAGGTGGGAGCCATCAAGGACTATGCGATATTCGCGCAGGCCGCCGAGGCCATGCCGGACGTCAAGATTATGGAGTACGACAGCCACGCCAACGCGTTCGACGCCCTAGAGTCGGGCGACCTAGATGTGTTCATCGAGTCGTGGACCTCGGGGCTGCTAGAGGCCGAAGAGTACGGCTCGGCCGACGATCTAAACTACGCCGGCTCGCTCGACATTGCCGCCGAGATGCGCATGGCCTACTCGAACGCCGCCAACCCCATGCTCGGCCAGATCATCGAGAGGGCGTTCATGGCCATACCGGACGCGGAAAAGCAGGACAACGAGATGCAGACGCTGACGCCCCTGCCCGCGGACGGCTAGGCTGCCCCTGCGACGTCGCGCCTGGCCACCCTGCGGTCGTAGCCCCCTCTGCAGTAGGGCAAACCTATATCCGATAGCCCTCCAAACGGCGGCATGGGCCCCGAAGCCGCGCTCCTCTCGGCCGTCTCGATCGCCAACATGGGCATCCTTGCGGTCCTGATGGCAAGCTTTGCCAGGATGTACCGCAAGACGCGCGCGCAGCTGCCGCTCGGGATGATCGTGGTCTCGGCCATGCTGTTCCTGCACAATGCGATAGCGTCCATGGCGCACTTTTCGATGGCGATGCTGTTCGCCCACGAGGTGTTCCCCTACATGCTCGGCGTCGGCATCGCCGAGCTTGCGGCCCTGCTGATATTCCTCAAGATATCGGTCGAGTAGCGCAGCCCCTGCCCACGCTGCGATGGGGGGTGGGGGGGATGCGGGCCTTTGAGCTCCGGCACGGCTCCGCCCGCCGTTGGTTTAAGAGTGCGCCCGCGCCGCCCGGCCTTGCATGAACCCAAAGTACGCCGGGTACGTACGGCTCAACAGGAACGTGCTGTGCGCGCTCGGCGCCTCGCTGGCCGTCTCTGCCGCCGCGGCGCAGGCCCTTGGCGCCGAGCAGGACCACCTCAACGCCACGTACGTGCTGGCAGTCGACTATCTCGTGTATTTCTCGGTCTTTGGAACCATGCAGTACCTCGACAACCGGCGCCGGTACGCGCTGCCGGGCGGGGGCACCGACACGGCGGCCCTCAGGTCCGACCTGCTCAAGATGGTCTCGTCGCTCGGCGTCGCCGAAGTCGTGTACACGGCGGTGCGCTGGATGATACACTACAACCTGCTCGCGGCCGCCGGGTCCGCGCCGTACGAGGCCTCGATCATGTCGCAGGCAGCCGCGACGGCCGTCTATCTTGTCGTGCTCAACCTAGGCGTCAAGCTGACGCGGCTGTACGGCGGCCCGGCACGGCAGGAGGCCGGCGGCGCCGACGGTGCCACCGCCGGCGGCAAGGAGGGCGGCGGGACGCATGGCTGACGGCGACAACGGCAGCAGCGGAGGCGGCTCGGCCACCGTGTACGTGGACGGCAGCGGCGGCGACGATCCCGGGTTCGGCTACTATGTCGCCGAGACGGGCGAGACGTTCTACGAGAAGAGGCAGGGCATAACGAGCAACCAGGCCGAGTACCTGGCCATCATTGCGGCGCTCAACAAGTTTGCCGGCTCGGGCCTGTCCCTGACGATACGGAGCGACTCGAAGAACACCGTCATGCAGCTGACGCACGAGTACGCCATCAACAGCGGGCCGCTCCGGCTGCTCGCGCGCGAGGCGTGGCCCCTCATGGCGTCCATGCCGGGCCTGACGATAGAGTGGGTGCCGCGCGCAAAGAACCTGGCCGGCAAGATGCTCGGCAGCTAGCGGCGGCCCTAGGCTACCTTTATTACGGAAAACTCCGGCGCCGCGCAGGTGTCCTCGTCCGTCTTCCTCTCGCCCAAGTCGATCGCAGTCGTCGGGGCGTCTGACAGGCAGGGCAGCGTCGGCAGCACGATCACCTCCAACATAATGAAGGGCTTCAAGGGCAGGGTGTACCCGATCAGCCCGACCCGGCCAAAGGTCTTCGGCAAGAGGGCGTTCAAGTCGGTACTCGACGTGCCGGGCGGCGTAGAGCTGGCCGTCATTGTCATCAAGAACACGCTCGTGCCGGGCGCGCTAGAGGAGTGCGGCAGAAAGGGCGTGCGCGGGGCCATCATCATAACGGCCGGCTTCAAGGAGGTCGGCGGCGAGGGCGCGGCCCTCGAGGAGCGCATCAAGGAGATCGCCGCCGAGCATAAGATCGACGTGATCGGCCCAAACTGCCTCGGCGTGATGAACCTCGACCCCAAGACGATGATGAACTCCACATTCCTCAAGATCACCCCAAAGTCGGGCCACATCGCGCTCGTCTCGCAGAGCGGCGCGATCTGCGCGGCCCTGTGCGAGGACGCGAGCGCCCAGGGGATAGGCTTCTCGGCCGTCGTGAGCATGGGCAACAAGGCTGCCATGAGCGAGACGGACGTGCTGAGGATGCTCGCCGGCCACCGCCAGACGCGCGTCATCGTCATGTACCTCGAGGACATGGGCGACGGGCAGGAGTTTCTGCGCGTATGCAGGCACGTCACGCGCGACCTGAAAAAGCCCGTGCTCGTCCTAAAGTCCGGCCGCAGCCCCGAGGGCGCAAAGGCGGCCATGTCGCACACGGGGGCCCTCATGGGGTCCGACGAGACGTACGATGCGCTGCTCGGCCAGTCGGGCGCGATCAGGGTCGACACGATGGAGGAGCTGTTCGACTACGCGACGGCGTTCTCAAAGCAGCCCCTGCCGGGCCGCCGCGGCGGCCTTGCCATAGTGTCCAACGCCGGCGGGCCGGCCATAATATCGACCGACGCGTGCTCGAGGATGGGGATCAAGATGGCCGACATAACGAGCGTGCGAAAAAAGATAGACGCCGTCATACCGCCGTGGGGCAGCTCGCGCAACCCCGTCGATATAGTCGGCGATGCCGACTACGAGCGGTTCCGCGGCGTGCTCGGGCACGTCCTGGGGCACCCGAACGTGGGGTCGGTCATATGCATGTGCACCCCGTCGGGCACGCTCGACTACGACGGGCTCGCGCGCGTGATCGTCGAGGCGTCGAAAAAGCACCCCAAGAAGACCGTCCTTGCCAGCCTGATGGGGCTCGACGAGGGCACTACCAACCGCGACATACTCGCCGCCGGCGGCGTCCCGTACTACACGTACGCGGAGGGGGCGATAAGGGCGCTGCGGGCGATGCTGACGTTCTCCGAGTGGGCCGAATCGGCGCCGGGAAGGACGGCGCGGTTCAGGGCCGACCGCGCCGCCGCCCGCGACGTCATTGCGGCCGCGCGTGCCGAGGGCCGCTCGTCGCTGCTCGAGGAGGAGGGGCAGAGGGTGCTCGCCGCGTACGGCCTGCCCCTGCCGGAGAGCCGCCTTGCCGAGAGCCGCGGCGCCGCCGTGAGGGCCGCCAAGGCGATAGGGTACCCCGTCGTCATGAAGATAGCCTCGCCCCAGATCATACACAAGTCCGACGCCGGCGGGGTGCGCGTCGGCCTCGGCAGCGACGCCGAGGTAAAGGCCGCGTTCGACGAGATCACGGCGAGCGC
Source organism: Cenarchaeum sp. (assembly GCA_965242695.1). Lineage (GTDB taxonomy): Archaea > Thermoproteota > Nitrososphaeria > Nitrososphaerales > Nitrosopumilaceae > Cenarchaeum. The sequence goes on from CBDESU010000002.1 coordinate 1,030,870, forward strand.
GAAAAGGTACGACCCAAAGGCCGAGATCAGGGGCGTGATGGTGGTAGAGATGGTCAGCGGCGGGACCGAGGTCATTGTGGGGTCCAAGCGCGAGCCGGGCATGGGGCCCGTCGTCATGTTCGGCATGGGCGGCATATACGTCGAGGTCCTAAAGGACGTGACGTTCCGCCTCGCGCCGGTCACCGGCGCCGAGGCGGCCTCGATGGTGTCTGGCATACGGACGGGCCGCATGCTGGAGGGCGTGCGCGGCCAGGCTCCGTCCGACACGGCAAGGCTGACCGAGTGCATACAGCGCCTCTCGCAGCTCGTCACGAGCTTTCCCGAGATATCCGAGCTCGACATGAACCCCGTGCTTGTCCTGGAGAAGGGCAGGGGGTGCCGCGTGCTCGACGTGCGGATCGGGCTTGATGCCGCAGCCGGCAGCGGCGGCGGAGGCAAGGGCGGCAAGGGCGGCAAGGCCGCGCCCGCGGCTAGCCCCGCCGCCGGCTAGCCCGCCCCTAGGCGCCGCCAACGCGGGCGCCCATTTAGGACTTTTATACGGCCCCGCGCGCCCGACGGCGCATGGCCATACGGACGGGGCAGGAGTACATCGAGAGCCTGCGCGGCAGGAGCCTCAAGGTGTACCTGTTCGGCGAGCTCGTCGACGACCCCGTCGAGCACCCGATCATCCGGCCGTCGATCAACGCGGTCGCCGAGACGTACGACCTGGCCGCGCGCGACGAGGAGCTTGCGACGGCCGAGTCGTCGCTCGCCGGCGGCGGCCGCCGCGTCAACCGCTTCCTGCACATCGCAGAGAGCGCCGAGGACCTGGTCATGCAGAACAAGATGCAGCGCAAGCTCGGTCAGAACACGGGGACGTGCTTCCAGCGGTGCGTCGGCATGGACGCGCTCAACTCGCTGCATTCTACGACGTTCGAGATCGACGAAAAGCACGGCACCAACTACCACCGGCGCCTGCTCGACTTCATCCGCACCGTGCAGGACGAGAACCTGGTCATAGGCGGGGCCATGACCGACCCCAAGGGGGACCGCAGCAAGGGGCCGTCAGAGCAGGCCGACCCCGACCTGTTCACGCGCGTCGTCGAGCGCGACGAGAGGGGCATCTACGTGTCCGGCGCAAAGGCGCACCAGACGGGCTGCATCAACTCGCACTGGATCATCATAATGCCGACGATGCGCCTCACCGAGAACGACCGCGACTGGGCCGTCGTCGGCGCGTTCCCGGCCGACGCCGACGGGCTGACGTACGTGTACGGCCGGCAGTCGTGCGACACGAGGAGCGCCGAGGATGGCGACATTGACGCGGGCAACGCCAGGTTCGGCGGGCAGGAGGCGATGATCATACTCGACCGCGTCTTCATCCCGTGGGAGCGCGTCTTCATGCTAGGCGAGTACGAGTTCGCATCGATGCTAGTCGAGAGGTTTACGTGCTACCACCGGCGCAGCTACGTCTGCAAGACGGGCCTAGGCGACGTGCTGATCGGGGCCGCCGGCGCCATCGCCGACTACAACGGCGTCCCAAAGGTCTCGCACATAAAGGACAAGCTCGTCGAGATGACGCACCTCAACGAGACGATCTACGCGGCCGGAATAGCATCCTCGTACCAGGCGCAGGAGCTAAAGTCCGGCGCGTACCTCAACGACGACATGCTCGCGCAGGTCTGCAAGCACAACGTGACGCGCTTTCCGTACGAGATAGGCCGCCTCGCGCAGGACATCGCCGGCGGCCTCGTCGTGACGCTGCCGTCGGAAAAGGACCTGAGGCACCCCGACGTCGGCCCGCTGTTGCGCAAGTACCTGGCCGGCCGCAAGGGCGTCGACGTCGAGAACCGCATGCGCATACTGCGCCTGATCGAGAACATGACGATGGGCCGCAACGCCGTCGGCTACCTGACCGAGTCGATGCACGGCGCCGGCTCGCCGCAGGCGCAGCGCATACAGATACAGCGCCAGATGCAGCTCGGCTACAAGAAGAACCTGGCAAAGAGCCTGGCAGGCGTGACCGGCGATGACGACGAGATCGACGCCGAGCAGTCGGGCTACTTCAAGCGCGTCTTCAAGCTGGCAGGCAAGAACTAGGCGCGGGCCGGGCGATCCGGCCTCCTGTTCGGGCGCGCGCTCAGGATGGCAGGCGGCACCTAGGCGCCGGGGCCGCCCCTCTCCGGCTCTGGCCAGGCAGAGTCCCTGCCGTCGCGTCCCCGGGGCGCCTCGCCCGCGCCGCCTTGGCCTTGGCCTGCCGCCTCCGCGCCGCCTTGGCCTTGGCCTTGGCCTGCCGCCTCCGCGCCGCCTTGGCCTTGGCCTGCCGCCTCCGCGCCGCCTTGGCCTTGGCCTGCCGCCTCCGCGCCGCCTGCATCCGCCCTTGGAGGCTCGGAGTCGCTACCGCCGGGTGCCTGTCCGTCCTGCTCCTGCTCGCCCCCCTCGCCGGCGTCCCCGCCGCCCTTCCTGCCGTACAGGTGCTTTGTGACCATGATCCCGACTATTACTGCGATGATGATGTAGTTTACGGGCGGGCTGAGCACCCGTGTGATGTACCCGGCCTGGGGGATCACGTAGACGACGCTGCCGATGTAGTCGCCGTCGGTGATTGGAAAGTCGGTGCCGGGGATCGACGACGGGTTTGCGTCGCCCTTGGTGCGCAGCGTCCTGGGATCCTCGTCTGTAATGGACACGACCCTGTGCACGATCACCCTGTCGTGGTCGCTCGGCCTGTTGAACACTATGATGTCGCCGATGTCGACCTCGCCGAACGGGCTGTTCCCGCTGACGACGAGGATATCGTACATCTCCAGCTCGGGGACCATGCTGCCGCTGGAGACGACGTAGAACGGGTTTTGGGTGCCAAAGTACGCCTGGAGTCCGACCCAGACTGCCACCAGGCTGATCACGATGACGATGACGTCCCTCAGGACGCCGCTCTGCGCAAGTAGAGACCGCAACTGCCCCGCCGGCCCCGGCTCTGCATAAATACCGTGGCGGCGCTAGGCCTTGCGGCCGCACTGCTCGCAGAACTTTGCGCCGGAGCCGTTGGCGAACCCGCAGGCGGGGCATGCGGGGGAGGAGGCCGCCGGCCCGCCGGAGGGATCCTCTGCGCAGCACGCGTCGTCGCAGGCCCTGAGCAGTATGACCTCGCCGATCTTTCCAATCCTGCCCCACCGCACCGTCGTGTCGCCGCCGTTGGGCGCCTGGACGATCAGGACTATGCCGCTGTCCTTGGCGACGCCGACCTCCCTTGCCGTCCCCACGACGTTTCCGTTCTCGTCAAAGACCGACATGCCGGCTATTGGCCTCACCGCCTCGGGCTGCCCTTCCGGCTGTGGCGCCGGCGGGGTGACCTCGGCCGCCTGCTGCGCTACGGGCGCCTCTGCCACCGGGGCCGGCCGTGGCGCCGGCGGGGTGACCTCGGCCGCCTGCTGCGCTACGGGCGCCTCTGCCACCGGGGCCGGCCGTGGCGCCGGCGGGGTGACCTCGGCCGCCTGCTGCGCCGGGGCCTGCGTCTGCGTCAGCTCCGCCTCGGTCTTTGCCCTGCCCACCTCGGCGCTCTCGTCGCCCTTTCTGAATACCCTGTACTCTGCTATCGTCGAGGTGCAGTTGTTGCACGCATACTGGCCCTTTTCGGCCAGGATCAGGTTCTCGGCGACCTCCTCGTTGGGGCTCTCGTAGTCTATGCGGGGGCCGCCCTCGAACTCCTTCTCGCACGTGTTGCAGTAGTACTTTGACATGACGCCGGGGTCCAGCCTTCCGATCGGCGACAGGAACAGGTCGGGCCCGCCAAGGTTGCCCTTGACCTGCTCCTCGTCGGTGACGCGGGCAATGACGTAGCCTCCCGAGCCCCGCAGCTTCTTGATCCTCTCGTCAGAGCTCACGGGGCGTGGGCCCGCCGGCCCGCATTTAAACCGTCTCGGGGCGCCCGTCGCGCCTGCGCCGCCCGTGGCCCGCGCCTGCGCCGCACGGCCGCAGCGGGCCGCCGCCGGCCGGCCCCTGCCGCGCTCGCGCCGGGTGCTGCGTCGCGCTCGGTGCCGAGCCGCAGCGGGCCGCCGCCGGCCGGCCCCTGCCGCGCTCGCGCCGGGTGCTGCGTCGCGCTCGGTGCCGAGCCGCAGCGGGCCGCCGCCGGCCGGCCCCTGCCGCCGCCCGCTGAAGGTATTTAGGGCCGCCCCTGCGCCGCCTGCCATGAGCGTTGCCGACATTAGCGACATGAAGGCGTGGGAGACGGACGTCATGAACGCGCCGGTTCCCGTGCTTGTCGACTTTTGGGCCGAGTGGTGCGGCCCGTGCAGGATGGTCAGCCCGATCATCGAAGAGCTTGCGTCCGACTACGACGGCAGGGTCAACTTTGCCAAGGTCAACGTGGACAAGGCGCAGGATCTCGCCGCCAAGTACACTGTAATGAGCATCCCCACGGTGATCCTCTTCAACAAGGGGGAAGAGGTCGCAAAGCAGGTCGGGGCAGCCTCGAAGGACAACTTCGCGGCCATGATCGACAGGGCGCTCGGCTAGGCCGGGCCCTAGCGGCCGGCGCCGAGCCGATGCTTCTGCCCGTTTTTTGTCTGCCCTCGTCTCCTCCCGCCTGCGCATCGAGCGGCCGGCGCGGCGAGGGCTGCCGGCGCCAAACCCATTAATAGCGCGCCCATGACGGGCCGCCCATGTCGCTAGGAGAGGTCGACACGCTCAACCTCCTGACCGAAAAGCTCGAGAACCTGTTCAACGAGTCGCAGGGGTACTATGAGAGCTTTCTGGACACGAACAACCTGTACAAGGCCGGCAAGATGTCCGACAAGGAGTTCTTTGCAAAGCTCGGCGACTACACGGTGGCGTACTCTGCCCTAGAGTTCCTGGCCATCAAGGTCATCCTTGAGATCAAAAAGTCGCTCGACAAGGTCGCCGGCGGCCAGGCGCCCGGAGGCACGCAGTCGCCGGGCCTCATGCCGGGCATGGGGCCCGCCGGCATGGCCGCCGGCGGCGGGATGCCGGGCGCCGGAATGGCGGCCCCGCCGCCCCGCCTGGGGACCGCCGCATCGCCGGTCGGCGCGCCGCCGCAGATCGTCTCGGCCGGCCAGGGATTTGGCCAGCCCGGGACCCTCCCGTCGCCGGACCCGAGCCTGATGCAGCAGGCGCCCCCGTCTTCGGCGCCCCCGCCGCAACAGCCTGCCGCCGGGGGATCCGCATGCGCCTCGTGCGGCGCGCCGCTGCGGGCCAACGCAAAGTTCTGCACAAAGTGCGGCCGCAAGGTGTGAGGCGCGGACGCCGCCGGCCCCTGATGCGCTACCCGTCGAGCGTCGTGCCGCACTCGGTGCAGAACTTGGCAGACGACGAGACCTTTTTGCCGCACTCGGAGCAGAACTTTGAAGCGCCGTCGGCGACGGTCGCCGCCTCGGCGTCGGCCTTTTGGTTGCCGTACATGGCCGACGCCCTCACGGCGCCGGTCGGCGTGTAGCTTTCCTCGTCGACCACGGCCACCGGCGCATCGTCCCTCTCGTCGACGTACGTGTACAGCCTGGGAATGGGATCGCCTCCGCCGGACCTGTCGGGCACCATGTCGCCGAGCCAGAACGCAAAGCGCTTGAGGGTCAGGTCGGGCGTCGAGAACGTCAGCGTGTGCGCCGCCATGTAGTCCTCGGCCGCCTTCCTTCCGTCAAAGACCTTCAATCGGCGGGGCCCGCACGGCGGCATGCTATAACGTTTGCCGCCGCCGCGCCGTCAGCGGCCTAGCTCCGTCCTGCCGCCGTCGCGGCCCCTGCCGAGCAGCTCCATAGTCCTGGCAAACTCGGCGGCATCGGCCTTGGTGTGCCCCACCTCGTCGGCCCACTCGCCGTACATGGACTCTATGTGCATGCGGATGACGGCTATTCCCTGCACGATCTCCTTGTCGGCCACCCCTGCGACGTACTTGTCTGCCTCGGCGTAGCAGTTGCGCATCTCCTGGAGGATGGCAAGGCGCTCGACGGCCGTCCTGTCCCGCATCGACCTGCGCAGCCTGCCGACGTGCTCTATCGTGGCCGTGATGCGCTTTAGCCCGTTGCCGTGCATGTACTGGCGCACGATCAGGGGCGTCATGACGGCCCACATGGTCACCTTGACCGCGTCGACGGCCACGCCGAAGGAACCGACGCCGAACGGGCTGTCCTGCACGGCGACGCTCACCGGCAGGTAGGCGAGCACGCCGAGCATCACGAGGAACAGCACGAACTGCCGCCTCTCGCCGCGTCGCGGCGCGAGCAGCGAGCGGGGGCCGAAGAGCGCCATGCGGCTCACTCCTCCCCTCCGGGGAGCGGCGGCGCGCAACCCGAACGCCCCGCGGCCGCCGGCCGTGGGCTGCGCCTCCCCTCTCTTCCGTCCATGCCTTGCGCCATTCCGGCGTGCCGCCGTACCGTATGTATAAGTACCTTTTGATTTTGATGCGCGCCCGCATCCCGTGAGGGATCGAGCCGCCGGGCGGCGGAGCGCGCCCCGCCGCCCGCACGCGAAGAATTGTGGTGGACCGGAAGGGAATTGAACCCTCGACTTCTGCGTTGCGAACGCAGCGTTATACCACTAAACCACCGGCCCGTGCACCGCCGCGCAGCCGCCCGCATTTTAACCGTTGCGCGCCCCGCGCCGCATCCTGGGGGGGGGGCTCCTCGCTAGGGGCACCTCTCTCCCAATGCGGCCGCGGCTTATATGGCCGCGAGGCCTGCGCAGGGCAATGACGGCGAAAGGCGCAAGAGCGTGCCCGACGACCCTGCGGGCAGCCGCCGCCCAGCCCCTCGCCGGAGCGCGCTGCGCAGCTGCGGGCGGCGGCGCCGGCTCGGATGCCGTCTTGACGGGCGCCCCTGATCCGAAAAAAACGCATGAGGAGGCTCCCGACGACATGGCGCCCGGCGGGAGCGGCGCCGAGTGGGCGGCCGCCCCCGAGCCATGAACCGCCGAACGCTGGCAGCCGCCAGCATCCTTCCGTGCCTGGCCATCCTTGCGCTCAACCTCGGCGCGGTGCACGGGCACTACGCATACTCGGTGCCGGTCGCCGAATCGGCGGTGGACTTTTACTTCATAAGCTATATAATAGCCGAAAAGGACGACTACAATTATCACGTGCAGCTCTTTCCCCCGCGAGAAATATACGTGAGGGAGTATCCGATGGCCGAGAATCGAACGCCCGGCGAATTTACAATCAAAAGCGTAACGCAGGCGGGAGCCGAAACAATCAGGATCGACTTTGCCGACAACAACTACGCCATAACGAACTCCGAAAGCGGCCTGTCGTACAGGCCCCTGCCCGTCTTCTCGCACGCCGAGACGATCAGGGTGAATCAGACCTTTGTCGCCATGTGCAACGACGTTCCCCGGCCGTGGGCGGATGACGGCGACAGCTACGGCACGCCGCTAGTCATCTATCAGTACAGAGGGCGTGAGGTGCACGAGGTGGATAGGGTAAAACAGATAGTGCCCGTCGACAGCGAGGACGATGTGCAGGAGGGGGCGGCCCTGCTAATGCACGGCGACCTGCTCTACTCGGCAAAATGGAAGGATCTGGACCCGCCCAAAAGGATACCCGTGCACAAGTTCCTGTGGATATCGGCGTTTACGTACGGCGAGATGTCGTGCGACTATCCCTCTGTCATCCGGCACACTGTGGACTCGAAGCGGGTCGGGCCAGCCGACGTAGCCTCCTTCAGCGGCGACCTGTACGACATGTACAAGTAGCGCGTCGCGCCCCTGCCGCAGGCGCGATCGCCGCTCCTGTTTCCCGCCGCGCCACTGGCTGCAAGGCCTGCCCCGATGCGCGGCACGGCTCCCGCAAAGTCGCAGGCGGTTGTGAAGCCGGCCCGCCCGGGGCTTGGATCTGCGGGGCCTGAGGCGCGGCTTTTGCCCACGCCGCGGCCCGAAGTGTGTGCGGGACGGCTAACTCTGCGATGCCTTTCACTCCTCCGCCCTGCATCCCGCCAGGCCTAGTACTGTGGCCGCCGCGCCGCGCGTTCCGGCCGCGCAGCCCGCTGCCAAGGTGCCCTGCGATGCGGGCCGCACCCGGCCGCCACACCATAATACCCCGCCCCCCGCCGCCGCGCCGTGACAGTCGACGCCGTCGTAACCGGCTCGCACGTGGTCCTGCCCGGCGGCATGGTGGACAGGAACATCGTAGTCGACGACGGGCGGATCGCGGGGCTGACGACGGACGAGCCGGCCTGCGACCGCCGCATCCGGGCAGACGGACTGGTGTCGATCCCCGGCGTAATCGACCCTCACGTGCACTACGGGGTGTACACTCCGATCGAGAGGGCCGCAAGGACCGAGTCGCATGCGGCCGCCGTCGGCGGCGTCACCACAATGATGCGCATGCTGCGGCTCGGCGGATCGTACCGCAAGGGCCTCGATGCGCACCTCGAGGCCAGCTCGCGCGCGCACTACATCGACTATACGCTGCACGCGTCGATATTCGACGCCGGGCAGGCCTCGGAGATGGAGTTTTGCGCATCCCGGGGCGCCGCCTCGTTCAAGCTCTACATGAACCTGGGCGGCGAGATCGGTCACGTCTACATGGACATGCCGCCGGACTCGTCCGAGCTTGCCGAGGCGCGCGTCGAGGTCGGCGCCGAGACGGTCCGCGCCGTTGTCCAGACGGCCGCCAGGCTGGGGCTCCCCGTACTGGTGCACGCCGAGGACTACGAGTCGTGCTCGTGCGGCATGCGCGAGGCGCGGGAAAAAAGGCTCGACGGCCTCGGAGCATGGTCGGAGAGCCGCTCGCCAGAGTACGAGGCAAAGTCCATCGCCGAGGTGTCGGCGCTGGCGCGGCAGTACGGATGCACGCTGTACCTTGTTCACGTCGGCTCGGCGAGGGCCCTCGAGCAGGCGCGGGCCGAGCGCAGGGCCGGCACACGCATACGCATCGAGACGTGCCCTCACTACCTGGTCCTGTCCCACGAGGGCTGCGGCGGGTACCGCGCAAAGGTCATGCCCCCGATCCGGACGAGGCGCGACAACGAGGCCGTGTGGGCCGCCCTGGCGGCCGGCGAGATCGACACCGTCGGGACCGACCACGTGGCCAACCGGCTGGACCACAAGCTCGCCGGCGACGACGTCTGGGGCGCGCTGGCCGGGTTCCCGGGGATAGGGACGCTCCTGCCCATCCTGCTGAGCGAGGGCGTCGGCAGGGGGCGCGTGTCGTTCGAGCGCCTCGCATCGCTCACGAGCGGCGCCGCGGCTGGCATATTCTCGATGGGGCCCGCCAAGGGGTCGCTTGCGGAGGGGTCGGACGCGGACATTACGGTCGTCGATCCGCGCCTGGAGAGGGAGGTCTCGGCCGAGATGTTCGGCGGGCACTCGGACTATACGGTGTACGAGGGCCTCCGGCTCAGGGGCTGGCCGGTCAAGACGATGGTCAGGGGCGAGATGGTCGCCGAGGACTTTGAGGTCGTCGGGCGCGCGGGGCACGGCAGGCTCGTGCCTAGGCCGGCGCGCGGCGCCGGGCGGGGGCAACCGACCAATTTATAATTCTATGGAATAGCCGCCCGGCAATGGCAACTATTGACAAGGTTGCAGTGGCATGGACCATTGCAATCGTGGCCGCTGGGGTGGGACTTGCTGCGATGGGCGACAGCCTGCAGAGCAGCAGTCCGGCGCCGACGGCTACGGTTCCTGCCCCCGCACCCGCACCTGCCCCCGCACCCGCACCTGCTCCGACAGAGGACGCGCCGTCTGTGCGCGACGACATGATGACGGTCCCGTCAGGGGACGACGACATGATGGCGATGACCGAGGACGAAGAGGACGACGACATGATGGCGATGACCGAGGACGAAGAGGACGACGACATGATGGCGATGACCGAGGACGAAGAGGACGACGACATGATGGCGATGACCGAGGACGAAGAGGACGACGACATGATGGCGATGACCGAGGACGAAGAGGACGACGACATGATGGCCGCCGCCTCCGAGGAAGAGGACGACGACGACATGATGGCGATGACCGAGGACGAAGAGGACGACGACATGATGGCCGCCGCCTCCGAGGAAGAGGACGACGACATGATGGCCGCCGCCTCCGAGGAAGAGGACGACGACATGATGGCGATGACCGAGGACGACGACGACATGATGGCCGCCGCCTCCGAGGAAGAGGACGACGACATGATGGCGATGACCGAGGACGACGACGACATGATGGCCGCCGCCTCCGAGGAAGAGGACGACGACATGATGGCCGCCGCCTCCGAGGAAGAGGACGACGACATGATGGCCGCCGCCTCCGAGGAAGAGGACGACGACATGATGGCCGCCGCCTCCGAGGAAGAGGACGACGACATGATGGCGATGACCGATGACGACGAAGGCGGATCGCAGACATACGAGGTCTCCATGCCAGCCGGGACGTCCGTCCTAGGCTGCGAAAAGACCGACGAATGCTACATACCGTCCGAGATAACGGTCGAACTTGGCGACACGGTCACGTGGGTCAACGACGACACTGCTGCCCACACGGTAACAAGCGGAACAATCGACGGCGGGCCAGACGGCAGGTTCGACAGCAGCCTGATGCTGCCGGATCAAACCTTCTCGTTCACCTTTGAGGCCGCAGGGGACTACGACTACTACTGCATCGTCCACCCGTGGATGATCGGCAAGGTAGTCGCACCGTAACCCTGCATCTTCTTTTTTCACACACGGCGCGCGCCGGCCGCGGTCACGCCCCCTGCCGCGCCCCGCCGCACCCGCCCGATGCGTAGAACTCGGCCGCTGCCGCTCTGATCTCGCCGTCCGTCATGTCCCTCTTGCGGGTCAGGATGGACCATGCGTGGCCGAACGGGTCGAGCACCACCCCGTGCCGGTCGCCCCAGAACGCGTCGCTCATGGGCACGACCGGCGCGGCCCCCGCCGCCAGCGCCCTGGCGAACAGGGCGTCGGCGTCGCCGACGTACAGGTACAGCGACGACGAGACGGCGCCCGTCGAGGCAGGCGAGCGCATGTTCATCTCCTCAAACTCGTCCGAGAGAAACACGAACGAGTCGCCTATCCTGATCTGCGCGTGGGCGACCCTCCCGCCGGGGGCCTCGAACACGTTGATCCGCTCTGCCCCGAACGCCCTCTCGTAGAACCTGACGGCCTCCCTCGCATCGGCTACGACGAGGGCGGGGGTGGCCGTGTGGAACCCCTCGGGGACGGCCCCTGGGCTTCCGCTGCCGCCTGGCTCCTCCGCCATCAACGCCCTGGACCGGCCGGCAAATATCAACCGTCATGCGCTGCCGCCTCGGGCCGCCTCGGGCCGCCTCGGGCCGCCCTGCCGCCATGCGCGCCCGCCCTGCCGCCATGCGCGCCCGCGAGAGCGCCGATCGGGGGCAGCGCGCCGCCCGCGCCGCCGCCCTTTGTCCGGTCAGCGGCCTGAAGGACTGCGTATGTACGAGGGGTGCTGGCTAGGACGGGTTGCGGACGCAATAATCCCGAACAATAGTGTTATATACAGTGGCCGGGCCGCCCGGCCATGGTTGCAATCTCGACTTTGGCGTTCGGCATCGGCGCCCTGGCCGTCCTTGGCGTGGTCGCGTACGACGGCGACCCGGCGCCGTCCGCTGCGCCCGCAGGCGGAGCCGCCGCCCCCGACTGCTCGGACGCCGACGGCATGGCCTGCGAGGTCGCCGGCGCCGTCCGCGTCGCCGAGCGGCTCGCGGCAGGCACGCTGCACGCCGCAGCAGACGGCGCAGTAGTGGCGGCCGGCCTGGCCGACGAGGCCGTCGACGCGGCCGCCGATATCGGCAGGAGCGCCGTAGAGGACGTGCGCGAGTCCCAGACCGGCCTGCACTCGCCGATCGGCCAGTTCTCGCGCCTGCACGTGCCGGGCCCCTAGGCGGCCCGCCGGGCCGGCGCTGCCGGCATGTTTTTGTCCGCGTCTCGACGCGGCCGCCGCCTGCCGCCGTCAGGCAAACGCGCTGATCAGCCGCCGCGCGAGGCGGTAGTCGAGCCGCCGCCTGTACGCGCCGTCCCTGCGAAGCCCCTTGAACGGCGTGAGGAAGACGTCGTGGGTCTTACTGCGGAACTCGTCGAGCCCGCCGTTGAGACGCTCGATCGTGCCGTCGTCCACGCCGATCCCGCTTATCCTCGTGACCGAGCGCGACGAGTAGAGTATCTCGTGCGGCAGCTCGGCGCCTCGGCAAAAGCGGATCGACGGGCCGCGCGTGTTGTCGACGCCGAGCAGGCCTAGATCGCCGCGCGGGTCGTTGAAGCGCAGGCGGGATCCAACCGGCCCGCTCGGCGGCGGCAGCTCCTTTTCCAGCTCGCCGAGCTCCCCGATGCGCGTGTCGTCGTGCCAGACGTCCGTGCGCTCCTCCTTGCCTGCGTGGAACATCGCCAGGCACGTCGGGTTTTCCGTGCCGTCGAAGGCGAGCCGGTGCAGGAACGCGATTGAGCGGAGGCGTCTGCGAAACAGGCCGCTGTGCAGGAACGATGCGGGAATCAAAAACGCCACGTTCTCGCAGTGGTCGAGCGCCAGATCGAGGCAGTGCTTGTACAGGTCGTCGTACGGGGTGTCAGGGTATTCCAGGCGCCGGCGGGCTGCCGAGCTGCGGCCGAGCCAGGGCGGGTTGCTGATGCAGTTGCGGTGGCCAGGAGGGAACGACCCGATCGTGTCGCGGCGCTCGACGCCCGCGATCCCGGGCCGTATGTCGTACGATGTGGCCCTGACGCGCCCCCAGCCGGCGTCCCTCAGCATCCCTACGATGTGGTTGGCGCCGGCAAACGGCTCTAGCACCTCGGAGCGGCCGGCCCGATCAGCCCACTCGGTGAACGGGGGCAGCCTGAACGGGTTGTAGTTGGTCGTGTAGTACTGCCCCAGGCGGCGGCGCGCCTGCTGCCCTGGCTCGGCCGCCTCTTCGAGCATAGCCTGGCGCATGCCGGGCGGCCGGCCGGGACAATATCGTATAAACCGTCGGGCGGGGGCTGGGGATCTGGGCTGGAGGGCCCGCGTCCGGGCAGCGCCGGCGCGCCCCGGGGCGGCAGCGCGCACCTGCCTGGCGTGGGGGCGTTCGGGGCCGGCGCGCCACGGGGCGCCCCTGCAGGCGGTGGCTTCGGCCAGAGGCTCGGACTGGGGCGCACCTTGGCATCGCAGGCCTTATAGCGTGGCGGCCCGCAGGCCGCGCGTGCCGGCATGCATTGCGCGCGGGATGGCGAGGCGGGGCTCCATGGGCCCGCCGGCGGACTGCGGGCCTGAACTTGGACTGCCTGCCGCCGACGGGCATGCGGGCGCCCCGGGGCGGACCGCGGAAGAGTTTGGCCGCATCGACGTGCGCCTCCGTCTGGATGAACCGGCGCCGCTTGCAGATCGCGGGGGCCGTTGGCAATGAACGATGCATTCGTGGCCCGAGCCTCCGACATGATCGATTCGAAGGACATCGACCATTTTTCCACGCATGGACTGGGCGAGATGCTGGCCGAAATGGGCGAGGCGCATGACATGGGCACCGTGCGAGCCCTGACCGAGCGCCTGATCGAGGACGAGGCGTACGGGCAGGTCGATGCGATCGCCGCGGGCCTGCGCGACATGGCATCCCACAGCGGCGGGCCTGCGCAAGTGGTCGATGTCGCAGCGAAGATGGCGCGCTGCGGCATGTCAGAGGGCCCCGCCCAAAGGGCGCTAATCCACACGGGGAGGGCGAACCCGGACGAGGCCGTCCTCGTGGCAGAACGCCTCGCAGGGATAGGCGATGCAGAGCATGCGGCATTCCTGATCGGGGGGGCCTATGCGGGGGCAACGGCTAGGTGCGAGGGCCTGATAGGGTCGCTCGCGTCGTCTGATCGCCCTGCCAACGTAGCCGCGGCGCTGCTGTCGGTTCGCTGCGCATACACCGAGCACGGCGCGCCGGATGCCGGCCGCATTGCGGACATGGTAGCCGATGCGCTGCGCACCTACGGCGACGACGTCGTCTGCGAGGCAATGGATACGCTGCTCGACATATGCGGCGCGGACAGGGAGAGGATCGGCCCCATGATACGGGACCTGGCCGAGCGCTGCCACGCCTGCAGGCCGATACTGGCGACGGGCATTTCGCTGGATTTTCCGCTCAGCGACGACGAGTGCCTTGACTGCCTGGACATATGCATCGACGACAGGACGATCTCGGACCAGGGCGTCGTGTACAGCGCGTACAGGGTGCTCAGAAGGCTGGCGGGATCCCGCCCCGACAGGGCGACGCGCATGCTCGTCTATCTTGCCGAGCGGGGCGCGTACCTCGACGCCCATGCGGGGGCTGTCATTGCAGAGCTGGGCAGGAAGAGCCCAGAGGCGGCCGCGGCCGCCATTCTGTCGCTGTTGAGGTGGGCGCCCAAGTGGGACATGGTCCAATCCCTTCCGTTTATGGTGCAGCAGGCGGGCAAATTCGCCGATTCTGCGGCCGCATCGGAGGCCATCGCGGCCGCGGTCAGGTCGGATCCGGAATTGTCAAGGCACTACCTGCCTCTGCTGGCCGCCCCCCAGTGAGGTATGTCCGCGGCCGCGCATTTGCGCCAAACCGCTCGCACACTCCGCCCCTCTCCCAAGGCTTCGCCGGTCTGCTGATCGCGCGCTGGGCCGTCCGACGGAGGAGCCGCGTTGCCGCCGCGCCAGGCTTGCCCCGCGGCGCGTACCAACATCGCACCCGCGTCATTCTGCGCTTGCGCTGCAGCACGCCGTCCGGTACCGCATCCTAGATCACGTCGAACCTGCCGCCGGCCCTCGCCCTGTATATGACGTCGGGCTTGCGGGCGAATATGCCGACCTCGGCGACGCCGGCCACGCCGGCGAGCCTGCGCCTGAGCGGCGCCGGCCTCTGGATGGGGCCGAACGCGCAGTCCAGCACGACGTTGCCGTTTTCGGTGACGAACGGGTACCCCCTGTCGAGCAGGCGCAGGCTCGGCCTGCCGCCCATCTTCCGCACGGCGTCGGCCGCGTACGACCTGGCCAGCGGGTGGACCTCGACGGGGATGTCCCTGTCGAGCACGGGGGCGAACTTTGTCTCGTCGGCCATGACGACAAACTTTTTGGCCGCACTCGCGACTATGTTCTCCCTGAGCAGGGCGCCCCCGCCCCCCTTTACGACGGTCCTGCCGGCGTCGATCTGGTCGGCCCCGTCGAACACGACGTCTATTCCGCCGGCCCCTATGCGGTCGGCCTCGGCGAGCGGTATGCGGCCTGCCTCGGCTACGAGCTTGATCTGGAGCGACGTCGGGACGCCGGTCACGCTGATGCCGCCCTCGCCGGCGCGGGCGGCAAGGGCCCTGGCCAGTGCGGTGGCAGCCCTGCCGCTGCCCAGGCCGACCACCTGCCCGTCCCTGACCATGCCCAGCGCATGCTCGGACATCGCCCTGATGGCGGCGTCGAACCTTGTCATTCCACCTCTGCCTGCTCGAGCTTTGAAAGAGTGCTCCTAATGTCGGCCACTATGGCCGCCAGGTCGTCGTCGGCCGGATCGTCGGCCGCCAGGTCCTGCTCCTCGGCATCCGGGACGCTGAACGGCCTCGGCTTGGGCAGCCGTTCGGGCAGGGACGAGGATGCCGCATGCTGCGGCCCTGCTCCCGCCGCCACTGGTGCTGCCGCCGCCGCGGTGGCGGCTGCCGGCGCAGCTGCAGCTGCTGCCGCCCCGGCCCCAGCACCGGGCTTTGTTGCCTGGTTTGGCTGCTGCGCCGCCCCGGCCTGCGGCTGGGGCGATGGCCGCGTGGGCTGGGGCGAAGGCGGGGACTGGGACGGGGGCGAAGGCGAAGGCGGGGACTGGGACGGGGGCGAAGGCGAAGGCGAAGGCGGGGACTGGGCGCGCGCCGGCCCGGCTCCGGCCGGCCGCCCGACCTCTGGGAACTTTCGCCCGCTGGCGCCGCCGCCGATGGTCGTAAGGGTGGTGATCTCTACGGGCTTTACGCCCTGGCGCATCCCGGGCGATGCGGGCTTCGTATGCGGGCCTTTCGCCTCCGGCTGCCGCTGCTGCTGTTGCGCCTGCTGCAGGGTTGCCGGCTGTTCCTGCCGTGGCATGTCGAGCGTCGACTGCTGCGCGGCAGCCGCTGCGCCCTCCTGCCGCGGCGCACCGATGGCTTCCGCCGCCCCGCCTGCCGTTCCCGCATCCGCGCCGGGACTGGCGGCAACCGCCTTTTCCTGCATGCCCGCCTTTTTGCCGGGCCTGCGCGCCCGGGACCCCTGCGCCGCCTCTTCCGCCTCGGCCCCGGCGGCGGCCGCAGCGGGAACCGCCGCCGCGATCCTGGCGGACAGCTCGTGCAGCCTCTCGTCTAGCGACGAGAGCTTTTGGTCCATCAGCTCGGCCAGGCCGTCGCCTACGGGCCCGAGGTCGGGGTACCTGCTCGCCTCTTCGAGCCTGTCGATCTTTGCCAAGACGGCGGCGAGCTGGCGCTGGTACATTGCGAGCAGCGCGTCCTTCTGCCTCTCGTTCAACCCGGCATCCTCGTGCACCCTGGATATGGCCTTTCCGAGTATGTCCCGCTCGGCGGCAAGCGCGCCTATCCTGGAGCGTATGCGCCCTGCCGCGTCGGCGCCCCCCTGCCCCCCTGTCAGCCGGCCGCGCCCGCCGCGGCGCAGGGCGCCCCTGCCGGGCAGCCTCCTGTACGCCACGGCCGAGGCGGCGCCGGCAACGCCGGTCAGGAGCAGGACTATCTCTTGCATTAGGCGTACCACTTGACCCAAGAGTACTTTCTAATCTTGGCGTCGGGGAACCCGCAGCTCGCGCACCTGTGGTGGCGCTTGTGGTACGAGTTGCGGCCGCACCTGCGGCACCGTATGTGGACGTGCTTCCTCGTGAAGCCGCCCATCGAGGTCGTGCCCTTTACCACGGCGCATCACACCCGTCCGGTCCCTAGCTGGGAGGCGGCGAGATCATGACGACGTTGTCGCCCCTCACCACGATGGTGCCGAGCTCCTTTTCCTCCTCGCCGGCCCTCTCGACCGACTCGTCGAGCAGCAGGTTCATGTGCTGGTCGAACCCGCGGAGGCTGCCGCGTATGGTCTTGTTGCCCTTTAGCTTGATCAGGACGACCTTTTTGATGCTCTCGTCTAGCACCTTTACGGCCATGTCTGCGGACATCTACTGCACCCGCCGGCGCGCCGATCCGCCGCTATATAAGATTTCATGGGGGCCGCCTGGCGCGCGCGGCCCCCTCATGGCCGAGCGGCACCTGCCCGCCGCCCTTGCCGCGATGCCGGCCAGCAGGCGGCGCCCGCGCGCGGCGCTTGCCCCCCTCGGGTCGCCCCACACGCCGCTCGGAGCCACCGACGGGAACGATGCCGAGGCCCTCCTGGCGACGGCGGCCCGATCGGCGCCCGACATGCCTGGCTCCTCGACGTACCCCCTGGCGGCCCTGCCCATCCTGGCGCTGCGGCCGCCCGACACGGCGAGCATGAGCGACGTCTCGGCCATGCCCGCGTGGTCGAACGGGCCGTCCATAAAGTGCCAGTAGGACAGGGCCAGCACGCGCGCGCCCCTGCCCTCGGGCCTGCCGAGCCTGCCGCGGCCGGGCCCCCTGTCCCGGCGGCACGCCTCCCTGAGGGCCTCTAGGTTGCCGTGGTGCCCGTTGACTACGAACAGGGCCTTGATGCCGCCGGCCCCGAGCGAGTCGGCCAGGTCGCCTAGCGCGGCCGCCAGCGTGCCGCGCTTCAGGCTCGCGTTGAACATCGGGGCGTGCTCGAACGAGACGCCGTACGGGACGGGGGGCAGCAGGAGGTACCCGTTGGCCCTGCCCACGCGCCTTGCCACCTCTGCCGATATTGCCGTATCCGTGGACATTGCCAGGTGGTCCCCGTGCTGCTCGAGCGAGCCGACCGCGAGTATGGCCGCCGCGCTCTTTGATCCGCTTATCCACCTGCGCACGTCGGGGTCGTACCCCGCCGCGGCGTCTGGCGGCGGCATGCTACCGGGCCCCGGCGCCTTTGCCGCCCCGCCGCGCGGCCCCTCCGCCCCTTGCGGGCCTCACGTGGACCTTTCTCCAGCGCACGTCGAGCCTGTCCTCGAGGTGAAGCGTGACGGCCCTTACCAGGGTCCTGGCCTCTAGGCCCTGCCCCCGGCGCTTGACCTCTTCGAGCGCATCGTCTGGGTCGACGGCGAAAGAGTCCTGCAGGATGATCGGGCCCTGGTCCAGGTTTTCAGTGACGTAGTGGGACGTGACGCCGGCGATCTTTGTTCCCCGCTCGTACGCCTGCGCGTACGCCATGGCGCCGGGGAACGCCGGCAGAAGGGACGGGTGTATGTTGATGATGCGGTTCGGATACCTCCAGACAAAGTTGGGGTTTAGTATGCGCATGTAGCGGGCCAGGACGATCAGGTCGACGTCGTGCTCGCGGCACACCCCGATGAGCCTCTCCTCTGCCCTTGCCTGGTCGCGCTCCTCTACGGCGACGAACGGCACGCCTGCCCTCTTGGCCATGGGCTCGAGCGCGCGCTCGGTGCCGACTATGACCGAGATGTCGCCGGCGATGCGGCCCCTTGCGGCCAGGAGTGCGCGCAGGCAGTGCGGCTCTTTTGTGACGAACACGGCGACGCTCTTGCGCCTCGCGCCGCCGACGTGGACGCTCACGTCCATGCCGTACCGCCTGCCGACCCTGCGCAGCGCAGGCTCTAGCCCGTCGATGCCGCCCCTGAACGTGGCCTCTACGTACATGCCGAACACGCCCTTTACGACGTTCTGGCTGAGCGACTCTATGTTGCCGCCGTGCCTGAACACAAAGCCCGTGAATGCGGCCACGACGCCCTCCCTGTCGGGGCCGACGGCGGCGATGCCGACCGGGGTCCTTGCCATGCGCGCGCGCGGCCCGGCTTTCTTATTAACCGTCGTGGGCCGCCGCGGCGCGCGGCTCCGGCCGGGCGGGATGCTGCCTTGGCCCCGCTGCGCCGCACCGGCGCGGCGGGCTGGCCGGTGTAGGTCATGGTGGACGGTACAAAAACGGCACTTCTTCGGGGCCCGCGTACATGTATCGCATGTACGGATTCCCCTTGCCCGCCTTGCACCCCTCTTCGTGGACCCGACCGGGGCCTTTTCCATGTGCGACGATCTCCCCGCTGGCAACGGCTATCCACTGGCCGGCGTACCGCTCGACGTCCTCGCTGGTCATCGAGTTGAAGAACTTCCTGCAATCCCTTGGGCTGTTGCCTGTCATTGAACTGCGGCGCCAGGTTGCCCATTAAAGCATTTGGGCATCGAGACGGCCCGCCGGCGCCGGCTGGTGCCTGGGGACCGCCATGGCATTTGGGCATCCTGCGTATGTGGAATACGCAGGCCCGCGCAGTCGGCGTGTCACGCCTGCGAGCCGATCTGCGGCCATCCGCCGATTTTTCGGAGCCATACAGCCTTTTGGGACTCGCTGATGCACATGTCGAACTTGTTGAAAAGGCCACGCCGCCCAAGCAGAAACGGGAGGCCGAATTTGGGATCGCGGGACCATTCCGTGCCGGGCGTAAGCGCATCTATGACGCCAACATCAAGCCAGCCTTCGTCGTGCTCTATTTCCCCTCCGAATTTTGCTTCATACGCATAGAACTTGCCGGATGGTCCCAACACGGCCTGTCTTGTCCCTTCGTCGACTGCGGCGCCCAACCCGTCGCGCGACCACATGGGCACGGTGGACGCACTGGCGCCCGTGTCCAGCATCGCGACGGCCTGGACGATGCGGCCGCCTGCGTCTGCCGGGTCGACGCCAGCCGGGCGCATGCGGATAAGGAGGGCTGGCACGGGAACAAGGGACGGCCCTGTCTCTCCCGGCACCTCTACATTTGCGTAGTTGAAGCGCTTCAGCTCGGCCGGGGGCGCATTGTAGGTCATGGCGGGCGGTAGAAGAACGGCACCTCTTCGGGGCCCGCATACATGTATCGCATGTACGGATGCCCCTTGCCCGCCCTGCGCCCTTCGTCAAGGACCTGCCCGGGATCTTCCCCGTGGGCGACGATCTCCCCGCTGGCGACGGCTATCCACTGGCCGGCGTACCGCTCGACGTCCTCGCTGGTCATCGAGTTGAAGAACTTCCAGCAATCCTTTGGGGTGTTGCCTACCATTGAGCTGCTGCGTCGGGTGGCCTATTAAAGTATTTGAGCGGCGGCGTGGCCCCCTCGACACCGACTGACAACAGAGGCGCTACGGTTCCGGCGTGCGGCGATCTCGCCTCGCGTACATGGCTGGTCATGGCGGGATGTAGTAGAACGGCACCTCTTCGGGGCCAGCATAGATGTATTCCATGAATGGGTCTCCCTTGTCGGCCTTCCGCCCGTCGTCGTGGACTCGTCTGGGGTCCTTTCCATGCGCGACGATCTCCCCGCTGGCAACGGCTATCCACTGGCCGGCGTACCGCTCGACCTCCTCGCTGGTCATCGACTCCAAGAACTCTCTGCACATCCTTGGGCTGTTGTCTGCCATTGGCGGGGCGGTGCTGGGGCCACATTAAGGCGTTTGGCCATCCAACTTGGCTGCAACCCTGCTTATGAGGCCCTCCTGCCGGTATATATTGCCGCTAGGCAGTGCCGCCCCATGCGCCGGGGCAACAGCGCTCACATCCGCCGGCATGCAGGCGCTGCCACTGCCACAACTGCCCTCTCGGGGACGGCCATCGTCATGAGGCCTGCGCCAATCGTGCGGTCTCCACCCGCCTCCCGTGCGTGCCGCCGTCCGTGCCTTGGGCTTGGCACGCGCATCATCGCGCAGGACGGGGTGCAGGGCGCATGAGCGGCGGCGCCGCCTTCCCTCCGTTAGAATGGGTGGTTGACAAGTTCAAGATCACACTAGACAAAGTTAGTGGCATTAGAAACGACCCGTGTACTGGCGCCGACATTATCTCAGTTATAGAACGAGCCGTTTATGTAGGCATGGACTCCGAGCGGATCATAAAGACGTTGCCGGCAGAGTTCGAGCCTAGTGGCGATTGGAAGCCAAAAGGAGGTGGCTTAAGTGAGTTTAGCTAGGATCGATCACACGGAGGATGCCATGCCTGAATTACGAATAGGCAACAATCGTGTTCTCCATAGTACTGTAAAAGTGATTTGTGGTTGCCAAGCGTCATTGATGGCTGTCACCCGACATGTTGATACTAGGCGGCACGAACACACTGTCTACTTTTATGCGGGAGGCGGGATTCGAACCCACGAACCCCTAAGAGACAGGGTCCTAAGCCCTGCGCCTTTGACCAGGCTTGGCAACTCCCGCGGCGCGCCGCCCCTGCCGGCCGATTTATCTGTTGCCCGGGGGCGGCCGCGATGACGGAGAGGCTCTTTGGGACCAACGGCATACGCGGCATCCTCGGCCGCGGCCGCCTCACGCTCCAGTTCGTCCACGACATGTCCCTGGCGCTGGCAGGCCACTTCGGCGGCGGGCCCCTCCTGGTCGGCCGCGACGGCCGGGCCTCCAGCGTCCCCATATCGCGGGCCGTGCGGGCGGCCCTCTCCATGGCCGGCATCGACTGCACCGATGCGGGGCTGGTCCCTACCCCATGCCTCCAGTACGCGGTCAAGCGGCTCGGGTACAGGGGGGGCATCATGGTTACGGCCTCGCACAACCCGCCCGAGTACGGCGGGATAAAGCCCGTCGAGTCCGACGGCGTAGAGCCGTCGCGCGGGGCCGAGCTGGAGATCGAAAGGCGCTACTTTGAGATCGAGGTGGCGCCGCGCGGGCACGGCGCCGCCGTCCCCGCGGCCGCATCGCAAGAATCCCCTACTATCGGCCGCATCCGCGACGGCGACGGCGGCGAGGCCGTCGACACGTACCTGGACGGCATCGCATCGCTCGTCGATGCGGCCGCGATACGGCGCAGAGCCCCGACCGTCGCCATCGACGCGGGCAACGGCGCGCAGGCGAATACGGCGCCCGAGCTGTGCCGGCGCCTCGGCTGCCGCGCGGTCGTCGTCAACGGCGAGATCGACGCCGGGTTTCCAGGCCGCGGCCCCGAGCCGACCCCCGAGAACCTCGGCGCGCTGTCCCGGGCCGTGGAACAGTCCGGCGCCGACGTCGGCGTCGCGTTCGACGGCGACGGCGACAGGAGCCTGTTCTGCGACGAGCGCGGGACGGTGCTGACGGGCGACCGTTCGGCGCTCCTGCTGACCGGGCGGCTGCTCTCTGCCGCGCCCGGATCGACGGTCGTCACGTGCCTCAACTCGGGGTCTGCCATCGAGTCGGCGGCGGCCGCATCAGGGTCGAGGGTGGTGCGCACAAGGGTCGGCAGCGTAGAGGTCTCGCGTGCGATGGTCGAGCGGGGCGCGCTCGTCGGGTTCGAGGAGAACGGGGGGTTTATGTACGGCAGGCACAACGCGGTGCGCGACGGGGCCATGACGCTCGCGCTCGTCCTGGACCTGCTCGTGTCCGGCGCGGCATCGCCCCTGTCCGCGGCCGTTGCCGCCCTGCCGCCGTCGTTCACCGCAAAGGACAAGGTGCCCTGCGGCTCTGCCGATGCAATGCGCGTCGCCATGTCGGCCATGGCCTCGGGCCACCCGGGGGCGGACACGACGGACGGCGTAAAGGTCGACCTCGGCGAGGGCAGGTGGGTCATGGTCAGGGCCAGCGGGACCGAGCCGATCCTGCGCGTGTACGCCGAGGGCAGCTCGCAGGCCGACCTGGACTCGATCATGGCCGAGTACGTCGGCCGCGTGCGCTCCCTGGTCGTGTAGCGGCCGATGCCGGCAGCGGGGTTTGAGCCGCTTCCATGCGCCGACAGCCGGCGCCGGCGCCCTCGTTCTTGCGGCAATGCATGCCCCCCGATGCGGGCCGCGGGGCGCATGCCGCCCTGACCGCACGCGCTTAATACCGCGCAGCGGGCCGCGGCCCATGGCGGGGCAGCAAGATGCGGCGCGCGGCGCGCCCGGCGCCGCGCAGGGGCGCGACTGGAAGCCGAGCCGGTTCTTTGACGAGTGGAAGGAAAGTGTGGCCGAGATAAAGGGCGAGCTGGTCATGCAGTACATGCACTTCTGCCGTGGCATGCCGCCGGACATCCGCCTAGAGGCCATCGACCACATCCTGCGTTGCACGATGCCGGTCGTCTACGCGCCGGACGGCGACCACGACGGCAAAGAGGTGACCGACGCGATGTACAACGACGGGGATGCGATGCGCGAGTACGCGACGCGCTTCCTTGACGGGTTCTGGGACGACTACTGGAGGCCGATCCTTGCAAGGTATGCCTCCGGCGCAGGAAGCCCGCCGCAGTCCGAGTGTGCCTGACCGCGCACGCTTCGCCGGGCATGGGGATCACTCGCCGGCCAGACGGGGCATGCCGCCGCGCCGCGGTTGGTCCAGCGGGACGGGGTCGGCCCCGCATGCGCGCCGGCCGGCCGGCCCGAGCACCGTCCCCCGCGCGGTGATCATCAACCTTATAGGCGGCCGCCTGCCGCGCGGCGCAATGCGGGAGTCGATCGTCTGCCGGGTATGCGGCCGCGGCTTTGCGCCGTACGGCAGCAGGATCACGTCCTACTGCAAGCGGTGCAGGGCGAGGGCCGACAGGGAGATCAGCAGGGTGCTGCGCGTTCGCTGCAAGGAGTGCGGCAAGGCGTTCTCTACGCCCAACCGGGCCGTCCGCTACTGCTCGGACGAGTGCAGAAAGGCGGCCCACATGCGCCAGAGCTGCGCCTCGAGGCGGCGCCGCCCGGCTGAGCGCAATGCGGCGGCCAAGTGCCGCACGTGCGGCAAGAAGTTCACGCCAGTCAGGAAGCCGGGCAAGCCCCTGGTGTACTGCTCGGAGGAGTGCCGCGCCGAGGGCAGGCGCCGCCTCGCCCGAGAGGCCATGCGCAGGTACGTCGCCGACCCCCGGAAGCGCGCCATGATGGCTGCGCGCACGAGGGTGGTGGCCGCCCGCCACAAGGCCCGGAGGAGCGGAGAGGAGAAGCGGCAGCCGGCGGCCGCGCGCACTCGCGCCTAGAGCCATCCGGGCCGAGTCGACTCCCGCCTTGATATGGCGGGGCGCATCGCCCACTCTGGCGCGCGCCGTCCCGGGAACAGAGCACGCGCATGCGGTCCATGGCGCGCCCTGTTGCCCCCGATCCGCGCCGTTGTTCCTGCCCTGGCTCTTGCGCCCCCGGCATGCGCCGCGGGCCGGCCGGGGGGCGGAACGGCGACACCGCGGCGCGTGCTCGTCAATCTTATATGCCGTCGCCCGCGGCGCGCGGCGATGGAGAAGCGGTACGTGTGCAGGCTGTGCGGCCGCAACTTTGCTCCGTTCGCCGGCACCCGCCAGGTCTACTGCAAGCGGTGCAGGGCCAGGGCCGAGAGGGAGGCCAACAGGGTGCTGCGCGTGCGCTGCAGGGAGTGCCGAAAGGCGTTCGCCACGCCGAGCCGCGCCGTCCGCTACTGCTCGGACGAGTGCCGCAAGGCTGCCCGCTCGCGCCAGCGCAACGCGCCGAGGCGGCGCCGCCCGGCCGAGCGCGACGAGGCGGCCAAGTGCCGCACGTGCCGCAAGGAGTTTACGCCCGTCAGAAAGCCGGGCAAGCCCCTGGTGTACTGCTCGGAGGAGTGCCGCGCCGAGGGCAGGCGCCGCCTCTCCCGCGAGGCCATGCGCAGGTACGTTTCCGACCCCGAGAAGCGCGCCCTCACGGCGGCGCGCACGAGGGCGTCGGCCGCCCTCCGCAAGGCCCGCAGGAAGAGCGGGGGGCGGTAGCGCGCGGCGCGCGGCGCCGGATCCGCCCCTTGGGACTCTTCGGCCCTGGACGCCGCTCTTGCGCCCCGCCATGCCGCGGTTGTCACGGTGTCATGTCCACGGCATGCGCCAGTGCCAGCCGCAGATCCGTCTGGATTATGGCGCAGCGCATTGGCCGCATGGCGATCTGACAACGGAGCCGGCTAGCGCTAGGCGTCCGGCACTATAGCGGCAATAGCTGCCCCCGATGTGGTCACAAGGCGCCCATTGCCCCGTCCGCATCCTTTTAACACCCTTGGGTGGGGTCGCGAGATATGGTCGGGCGGCAGGAGGCGGCGCATGGGGCGGCATGTGCTGGCGCCGTGCAGAAACCCGGTTGGAAGCCGAGCCGGTTCTTTGAGCCGTGGAAGGAAAGGGTGGTCAGGACTAACGGCAGGCTGATTGGGAAGTACGCGCACTACTGCAGGGGCATGCCGCCGGACATCCGGAAGGAGGCCATCGACCACATCATGCGCACCTCGTTGCCGATCGTCTACGTGTCCGACGACGACGAGGAGGCGACCGACGCGATGTACAACGATGAGCCCGCTATACGAGAGTACGCGGCGCGCTTCCTTGACGAGTTCTGGGACGATTACTGGAAGCCGATCCTCGCAAAATACCCCACCGGTGCTGAAAGCTCGCCACAGCCGTCTAGTGCCTGACCGTATACATTTCCTTCAGCGTGGCAATAGCGCGCTTGCCTGCCTGCATGTCCTGTCGTGCCACACAGGTCCCTCCTCACAAGAAGGGCCCGTCACTCACGCTCGCCGTTGCCCCCGTCCGCGGCGCCCTTTGCCCCACGCCCAACGGCACAGCGCATGGCCTTGCGCAGGTCGGCGCCGACCCAGAGAAGCGCGTCATCACGTCGGCGTACACGGGAGCACGGCCGCTCGCCGCAAGTCCCGGAGGGAGGGCGCAATAGCATGAGGCATGTGGCGCCGGATCTGGGCCTTTGGCATTACTCGGCTCTAGATGCCGCTCTTACGCCCAGCTTCACCGCAGTTGTCACTACATCATGTCTGCAGTAAGCGCCGACGGCCGCGGCCGGCCTAGATCATGGCGTAGTATATTGGCCGCGTGGCGATCTATACCACCGGCACGGGCTCGTGCTAGGCGCCCGACATTATAGCGGCAATAGCCGCCCCCTAGAAGTGGTCCCGGGACGCCTGTTGCCCTGTCCGCATCTTTTAATACCCTCGATTGGGTGGCGGCCTATGGCCAGGCAGCAGGAGACAGCGGAAGGAGAGGCCTGCGTCGGCACCGTTCAGATACCGGGCTGGAAGCCGAGCCGGTTCTTTGAGCCGTGGAAGGAAAGGGTGGTCAGGACGAACGGCGGGCTGATTATGCAGTACATGCACTACTGCAGGGGCATGCCGCCGGACATCCGAAAGGAGGCTATTGTCCACATCCTGCGCACCACGATGCCGGTCGTCTACGTGTCGGACGACGACAACGAGGCATTTGACGCAATGGACAACGATGCGGACGCGATGCGCGAGTACGCGACGCGCTTCCTTGACGAGTTCTGGGATGATCACTGGAAACCAATCCTTGCAAAATACCTCACCGATGCTGAAAACTCACCAGAATCGTCTAATACCTGACTGTACACATTTCTTTCAGCATGGAAACCACGCGCTTGTCCACCAGCGCATCATGTTGTACTGTGAAGATTGTCTCTGCAGGAACGGCTGTTCCATCGGGCACCCTTATTTCTGCCTTATTTACATTCGCCGCCGCCATCCCATCAGCGATCCGCTTGTCCTCCACCCTCACTTGTCGTGGCAATGTGGTGTAGCGGACGCACTTGACGCATCTGCGCATGTCGAGATTCAGCGGTATCGTCATCTTGACTTTACGCCCAAGGAACTTGAGGCTAGGGTTCATGCTCAGCGCCTTGAAGCCGCGCCGCGTGCGATTATCCTCCATTCTGCTCTCAAATATACCACTCAGGTAGATCTGTAGCTCCGGCGGGTCTATCCAGCGGAATGCGGCGCGCGCCGTCTTCGCCTCTGTGCAAAGCCTCCCGTTAAACGCATACATCCATGCCTCGGCGTCCAGCACCATGGCGTAGACGGCGCGATTTCGAGCAAGCGTGTCAAGAACCAGTTGGTCGACCGCCATCCAGTCTTTGCGGGCTGTAGCTGCGTGGCAGGCGTCCGAAATGGCCATGCCCCCAAAGCGACTTCCATCAAGCAGTTCGGTGAGCGCATCAACGCTGGCCACAACTTTTGCCTGCCTTGGCACGGTTTTTATGGATAGATCATCTAATAGCCGGCGCTTTTTGTGCACAACAACACTATCGATCGTGTGGCCTTCTGCTAGCGCGATTGTGCCTGTACTGTGCACTGTCATGAGGCATCTCCTGCCATTTGCGGCAGCGTCCGAGTTCTCTGTATTGGGTGCGTCATTGTGGGGCATCTTGGTGAATGGAGCCTTTCGTATTGCACAGATGCGCCGCGCATGCGGCGCTATTTATTGATTGTGTTTTAAGCGGAATCTCACCTGCCCCTTGATGGCTGTGGGCAAGGAGACTGCATGCCGCGAGTAGAGCTGCGGCCCGCACCCTCCCGGCCTGGCTGGGCATGTTCTGGACGCCGGCAAGATGGCAGCCGCCGAGTCCGCTCCGGCGCAGCAAGGGGCGCGCTGGATGCCGACAGCCTGCAAGGAGGCGCGGCGACGGCAGCTTCCCACCGGCTGGCACGGGGGCAGGGGAGGGCTGCGATCCGCGGCCACTGCTGGCCTAGCCTGCGTGCGACTCCGCCTCCGCACTCGCGCCCGAGCTGATCGCGAGCACGCCGCGGCGCAGCCCACAGCCTGCGCACGACTCCGCCTCCCGCGCGGCTCGCACCTGCGCTGCCGCACCGCGCCACCCGCCGCGCCCATGACCATGGCAGCTCCGCCGATCGCCGTGGCCGCCCGACGCCACGGCGGCCGGCGGTGCCCGGAGGACGGCATGCCCGCGCGCCCTGCGGCCGTGCCGCCTCGCAGCGTGCAGCTGGCGGCGCGGCGCCGATCGCGCCCCGCACCGGCTGCAGCCGCGTCGAGGCGCCCCCGCCCGCGCCTCCCGAGCCCGAGATCCCGCAGGCGCCAAAAGATCAACACTTTTAATACCAAACAGGCGCGCCGCGCGCTATCAGGTGGTCGGAGTGGCAAAGCCGTACTATGTCAAGTTCGAGACGCCCGAGGATCTCGTCACGTCCATACTAGAGGCCGTCAGGGTGGCCAAGGAGACCGGCAAGGTCAAGAAGGGCACGAACGAGGTCACAAAGTCCGTCGAGCGCGGCGCGAGCAGGCTCGTCGTCATCGCCGAGGACGTAGAGCCGCCCGAGGTCGTCGCGCACCTCCCGCTCATCTGCGACGAGCAGAGCGCCGCGTACGCGTTCGTGCCGAGCAAGCAGGACCTCGGCAAGGCGCTCGGCATCGACATTACGGCCGCAGCGGCCTCGATACTAGAGCCGGGCGACAACAGCACGCTCGACGACCTGCTCGCGCTGATATCGAAGATCAGGGGCGGCCAGACGGCCCCATGAGCGCCGCGCCAGAGGCGGCAGCGCCCCAGTCCGTTCCCACGGGAGGCGGAGGCGGCGGGGGAGAGGGCGAGCAGGTCACGTCGGCCGAGATCATCCAGATCGTCGGGCGCACGGGGATCGCCGGCGAGGTCATACAGATCAGGGTAAAGATAATGGAGGGCGATGACAGGGGCCGCATACTGACGCGCAACGTAAAGGGATCGGTCCGCATGGGCGACATACTCAGGCTCCGCGAGACCGAGCGGGAGGCCAAAAAGATAAAGTAGCCGGCGCGGGGCGCGGGCGTGGGGTGCAACTACGATGAGCATGACGGTAAGGCAGTGCAGCTTTTGCGACAGGGCGGTGGCCAAGGGGTCAGGGACCATGCTCGCCAAGAACGACGGAACGATACTGTGGTTCTGCTCGTCAAAGTGCAAGAAGAACATGACCGAGCTCGGCCGCGACCCGCGCAAGTTCAAGTGGACCGCCAAGTACGTAAAGGGCGGCATCGGGAGGTAGGGCGGGATGGCGGAAGGCGGCGGCGCGGAGAGGACCCTGTTCGTCGTCAAGCCGGATGCGGTCTCGCGGGGGCTCGTCGGCGAGATCGTCTCGCGGTTCGAGGCCAAGGGGTTCCGCCTGGCCGCGCTGAGGATGATGCGCCTTACGAGGGAGCAGGCCGAGTCGTTCTACGCCGTGCACAAGGAGAGGCCGTTCTTTTCGGACCTGGTCGGGTTCATCACGTCGGGGCCCGTCGTCGCCGGCGTCTTAGAGGGCAACAACGCCGTGGCCACCGTGAGGATCATGGTCGGCGCGACAAAGTCGTTCGAGGCCGCGCCGGGCTCTATACGCGGCGACCTCGGGCTGGGGTTTACCGACAACATCATCCACGCGTCCGACTCGGCGGCGAGCTTTGAGCACGAGCATACGGTGGCGTTCGGCGGGTGACGCAAAGTGAGGATGCGGCAGCCGATCGTGGCGGTCCTCGGCCATGTCGACTCGGGCAAGACGTCGCTGCTTGACAGCATACGCGGGACGGGAGTGCAGGGCCGCGAGGCCGGCGGCATGACGCAGCACATAGGGGCGAGCTTTCTGCCGCAGGAGACCATACGCGCAAGGTGCGGCCCGCTGTACGGGCGGCTCGCGTCCTCGCCGGGCGCGCAGGTGCCGGGCGTGCTCGTCATCGACACGCCAGGCCACGAGGTGTTCACCAACCTGCGCGCGCGCGGCGGCTCGGCCGCCGACATCGCCATACTAGTAGTCGACGCGGCGCGCGGCATCCAGCCGCAGACGACCGAGAGCCTCGGCATACTGCGGTCAAGAAAGGTCCCGTTCGTCGTCGCACTCAACAAGATAGACCAGATATCGGGGTGGAGGGGCGGCAAGGGCGGGGGCGACGCCGACGGCGACGCCGGGGTGCGCCTGGCCGCCGACGCCGTAAAGTCGCAGGACGAGTCGGTGCGCAAGGACCTGGACCAAAAGCTGTACGACGTGGTAGCCTCGCTGTCCATCCTCGGCTACAAGTCCGAGTCGTACGACCGGGTGAGGGACTTTGCCCGCGAGGTGTGCATTGTGCCGACGAGCGCGCGGGCCGGGACGGGCATGCCCGAGCTGCTCGCCGTCCTGGTCGGCCTCACGCAGCAGTACCTGGCCGCGCGCCTCGACCAGGATGCAAAGGCCGAGCCGCGCGGGATTGTCCTAGAGGTCAACGACGAGGTCGGCATCGGCCCGTCGGCCAACGTCATACTAGCCGACGGCTCGCTGTCCATGGGCGACACGGTGGTCGCCGCAAAGCGCGACGGGACCGTGGCGGCAAGGCCAAAGGCCATACTCCTGCCAAGGCCGCTTGACGAGATGCGCGACCCTCGCGACCGCTTCATGCCCGTCGAGTCGGTGGATGCGGCGGCCGGAGTAAAGATAGCATCGCCCGACCTGGCCGGCGTGCTGCCGGGGTCGACCATCCTGGTGGCGCCTGCCGGCTCCGGCACCGCGGCGGTCGCGCCGCTGCGCGAGAGGATAGAGGCCGAGATGCGGTCCGTGTTCGTCGAGACCGAGTCCGACGGCGTCACGGTGCGGTGCGACACGATAGGCTCGCTAGAGGCCGTCGTGTCGATGCTCTCGGAGAGGAAGATCGCCGTCGCCAGGGCCGACATCGGGCCGGTCACGAGGAGGGACGTGATAGGGGCCAGGGCCGTAAAGGAGAACGACCGGCACCTCGGGGTCGTCCTCGCCTTCAACGTGCGCGTGCTGCCCGACGCGGCCGCCGAGGCCGACGAGTCGTCGGTGCGCGTGTTCTCGGACCGCGTGATCTACAGCCTGGTCGACTCGTACTCGGAATGGGCCAGGCAGGATGCGCTGCACGAGGAGGATTCCGTATTCTCCGAGATCACGCCGGTCGCAAAGTTTACGTTCCTCAAGGGGTTCGTGTTCCGCAACAACGATCCCGCGGTGTTCGGCGTGCGCATCGACGCGGGCAGGCTCGTGCAAAAGGCGCAGTTCATCAACGACGAGGGGCGAAGGATAGGGCGCGTGCACCAGCTGCAGGAGGACAAGAAGACGGTCCCTGCGGCGCGGCGCGGCGCAGAGGTGGCGTGCTCGGTGCACGGCGTCACGGTCGGCAGGCAGGTGAGCGAGGAGGACGTCTTCTACACGCTGCCTACGTCGGCCGAGGCAAAGTCGCTGCTCGGCAGGTTCGCCGGCAGGCTAGACGACGGCGAGACTGCGGCCCTGGCCCGGGTCGTCGAGCTGCAGAGGGACAGGGACCCGGCGTACGGGTACTGACGCGCGGGCGGCGCCCGTTGCGGCCCTGTCCGCCACGATCTGCCGCAGCAGCCACGAATGGCGGCTGCGAGATTGGATGATCCAACGGTGGCGGACGGCAAGATCGCGCTGCTGGATGTTGGCCCCGCTTTCTGGCATAGCCCGCGCGCGCCTCGCGTACGGGCATGGACGGCCTGCGAGTCCGAGGATGCCGTGGCCTGCATGCCGGGGCGCATGATCGAGCAAGAGCCGCGGCATGGGTGGCGCCCGCCCTGCCGTGCGGTCGGCGCGGCGCCGGCGCGGCGCGTGTCATGACCGCCGTCCGGTCGCCGCCTGGCCCTGCCTACCTGTACATGTCGTACAGCGCATCGCCTGCCGCCCTGATGTCTGCCGGATCGATCCGCCTCGCGTCGATCGCATGCTTGATTACCTCTGGATAGTCGCACCGCATCATGGTGTCTGTGTATGCATGCGCGAGCAGGAACTTGTGCACGGGCACCTTCTCGGGCGGGTCTAAGTGAACGTCGCGCGTTGCGTACGTGGTGATTTCGTTCCACATCCTGCCTGTCCAGTCGTCTGTGACGCCCTCCGTGACGGGCATAATCTGGGTTGCCTTCGTGATCTCTACCGTGTCTGTTCCCCTGTACTGGAAGACCGTGAGCCCGGTGCCGGCGGCTCCATCCGAACCCTGGGAGGCGCGATTCCGGCACATGGTGACGAACGTCTGGTTGACCTTGATCGTCTCGACATGTGAAAACACTGGTATCGGCTGGTACGACGTCCCGTCCTGCCTCCACAGGGTGTAGTTCTTGTCCGAGAAATACACCCTGATTGTCTGCTCGTCCAGCGGCTCTATCCGCTCGATCAGCGGCTCGTGCACCGGGCCGTCAAGTTCCAAATAGTCGGACACCAGCGTAAGGTTGACAGGATGGGCGGTAACTATAGAGTACCTGTGGTCCTTTTCCTCTATGGTTGTATAGGAGATGCGGTACCCGTCTATGGTGGAGCCGGCTACCGGCAGGTGGTACGCGTAGTACCCGTGCATGCCCTCAAAGTTTAGCGCAACCAAGACTAGGATGGGCAGAACCGCCGCGGCGGCAAATGCGAGGCTGTTCATGATTATAGAAAGAAAAAAGGGATATGGTAGATGGGCCGTGCTACCGGGTTCGTAGTGACGCGTAGGATGCTCCGGACAGGGTCCATGTCCAGTGGGCGTCATCGTTGTGGCTTATATGGACATTGTGCGCGCTGAGATACGCGCACCCTCGTCTAGCATCGTGATCAGCCCAATGTACCGACGCAGTACTAAATTGCGCCCGTAGGTAGTTGTTGATGTTTGGATCCCCGCTGGTTCCGCAAGAGCTGACCAAGATCGCCGGTACGGTACCACCTTCTGCGTGGCCTAATTCTTCACCCACCGGAGTTCTGATCATGGGCGGCTGAAAATTAATGATGTACGCCCCTGTAGTGGTCCCATGTTTGGCCAGCGAACAGCTCCCATAATTGCAATCTATGACTCTTACAAGCATGGACGTGACGTGTTCGACGGACACCGTGGCAGCGTGCGCCATGGGAAGAAAGTACTCTGTAATCGGGTGTGCTGTTTCTGTTACGGGTGCCGTGTAGGGCAACTCCTCTTCGTATATTTTTTCGTCTCTAACCTTCTTCATGAACGCGGGGTCGCAGTCGAGATCGTGTTCGCACAGCGCAATGGCTGCCGTAACAGCCCAAAAGGCCGTGTCGTTGGCCATGAGATCGCGCGGCACGTTGCCGTGTCGTGCCTGTTCGTCAAAGGCAGCTATGGCTTGTGATACAAGATCAGGACCAAGTTCGCTTTTTATCTCGTCTATTCTGGCGTCAATGTCACCGGCACTGTCAGGTATGTCGTACTTGGCCATTGCCCAGTCGTGGAAGCGCTTTTCCGGATCACTGGCCGTGTAGACGCCTTGTAGCCTATCTAGTGCTTTGGATAGAGCGACCAGTTCAAAACCATTCCCAGCTTCACCGGACATGACGTCGAAGTTGTGGGTGACTAGCACCGTCTTTTTCATTGCTTCGTTCCACCCGTTTTTTTCCGTGTCGTAGGATACAAATGCCTTTATCGCTTCCTGCTTGTTCTCGAACTCTACATCGTCCTCTTTCTGCGAGGTCCACTCTGCGTCGTTCCTGTCCAACAAGATGTCGTCGGGGATCTTGTCGTACTGTGCTTTTGGGTCAAACATCTGCGTCAGCGTGGCGTTAGTCTCTTTCCCCATGTCGGTAGCCGCTGCTTGCGGAGCCCCGAGAAGGGATACTGCGGCGCCTGCCAGTAGCAAAAGCATGACCGTTCTTGTGTTTCCCTTTGTCATTGCCCGCGCCACCCCTATCTGGTATAAAAGGCATGCCTGCCCCTGGGGCGCGCGCTTGATCGCCACTCGCAGGATTCCAGCGGCCCGCGCGCCCGCCCAAGGCTGAGCCGGTGCACGGCATGCCGCCCTTGACCTAGCGCCAGCCTGGCGAGCGCCTCGGACAGGCCGTACCTTTTGCGTCGCAGCCTCAGGGCCTCGTCGGCCTCGCCGCCGGACGCGCGGGCGGCAGTCCAGCGCGCCACTGCCCCGTGACCCTGCCGCGGATTGTGCACGCGGCGGCCTCGACGGCGGGGTCTTGCCAAGCGCCTTGCCTTGCCCGCCTTGCCGCGCGTGACAAAGCACGTCACGCCGCCGCCGCCGCTGTCGGCCCACGGATGCGTGCGTCCCGACGGGTTGCCTGCCGGCGCCTTGGGGTGGCGTTGTAGCCACACCAAGCGGGCCTGCTAGACTGCCCGGCTCCGTCCTCGCCGAAGCGCCCGAGCGGGCGCCCGGCTCCCCCCGCCGTCCTGCTACGGGAAGCAGGGCGTGTCGAGCGGCTTGGCCCGCACCTCGGGCGGGGCCAGGTAGCACCTGTGCTCGTCCGAGTACCTCAGGTCGGTCAGCCTGTTGCCCCATCCGACCCAGAAGGACTCCATGACGCAGCCCTCGCCCGTGGGTAGCCATCCCCTGTTGATCATCTTCACGGCCCTGTACGCGTCCCCGCCGGTGTGGTTCAGGGCGAGGGCGATGGCGAAGTTGGGCGATCCCGGCCCCGCAAGGTCCACCCTCGTGTTCTGCGCGACGTACTCTAGCACGCTTCCGTTCGGCGCGGGGCCCGTCATTGAGAAGCGCTCCGGGGACAGGTGCACCGCGTACTCTAGCACGCTTCCGTTCAGCGCCGGCCCCGCCCTTTGTATGAGCACCCGCGTCTCCTCGTCTGCGAGCTCGTAGGGCGCCGGCTCCTTTGCAAAGCACGAGATCGTATAGGCGCCGGCCGTCACCCAGTCGGGAAGTCCGCAGGATGCCGGCTCCGTTCCGTTCCCCGCAAGGTAGCACTCCCTGCTCTCGTCGTACTCTAGGTCGAGCAGGCTTCCGCCCCCCGCGACGTACTCGTGCTCCCACACGCACGGGCCGGCCGGCGCATTGTACCAGTTTAGCACAGTGACCGTCTTCATCAGCGACTCCCCGTCCCCCGTGTATCCGGGGACGCTGCCTGCGGCGGACTGTATGGTTCTCGGAATCAGGTTGGGCCCCTGCCGCGAGTTGGCTATGAAGTACTCGACGTACTCGTCGCCTTCGTGGCGCAGCGGCCCGGGCCCGGGCTCGCCGCCCCTTGCCTCGATCGCGCGGACCTCGTCCTCGTGGCCGGGGTACGGCGGCGGCCAGTTGTGGTAGCACGACAGGAGCCTGCCCGGCGGTATGTCGTATGCCGGGTTGTGCATGGTCGCCATGACGGCGACCGCGAGCAGAACGGCGACGGGGGCGGATGCGAGCGCAAGCGCGATGGTGCGGCTGCCTCCGCCTGTCGGGGCCGCCGCCCTGCGGACGTTCTCGTCTGCCCCCATCCCGCATTCCGCCCCCGCCCCGTCATGCCGGTTGCCGTGGATGATC
Organism: Cenarchaeum sp.; assembly: GCA_965242695.1. Taxonomy (GTDB): domain Archaea; phylum Thermoproteota; class Nitrososphaeria; order Nitrososphaerales; family Nitrosopumilaceae; genus Cenarchaeum. Next base: position 1,065,650 of record CBDESU010000002.1, read on the forward strand.
CCTGATCCTGTGCGAATTGCGGCGGATGCGGGAGCGGACGGGACCGCTTACGGCGGAGTAGCCCGGCATGCCTGCGCACCTAGTCCTGCCGGGCGCCTGCGCCGCTCCCGCCGTTCTGCCCAAAGTTGAGCCGGTACACGGCGATGCCGCCCTTTGACCTCGTCGCCAGCCTGGCGAGCGCCTCGAACAGGCCGTACTTTTTGCGTCGCAGCCTCAGGGCCTCGTCGGCCTCGCCGCCGGACACGAGGGCGGCGGTCCCTCGCGCCCACTGCCCCGTGACCCTGCCGCGGATTGTGCACGCGGCGGCCGCGACGGTCGGGTCCGCCGCCAGGCGCCTAGCCTTGCCCGTCTTGTCGCGCGTGACAAAGTACGGCACGCCGCCGCCGGAGACCACAAAGCACACGGGCGTCCTGACGGCCCGCCCGCCCGCGCCGTACGTCTCGAGGCTGACGTACTTTTCGCGCCCGTCCACGCCGGGGATGCCCCCCGCGCCGCCTTCCATGCCCCCCGCACGCCCCGCCCCGATTTAAACACATTCTGCGATGCGGCCGTGTCGCGCGGCAGGATGCGGCATGCGCTCCTGTCCAGTTGCCGAACGCGTACGGTGCGCCCCTGGCCGTCCGGCGCGCGCGTCAGCTTCGGCGCAGGCGGCCCCTGTTGGCACCACGGGGCGACCGCCTTGGCCGGACCGTGCCGGCATGACGCACGCCCTGCTCCGCGCGCGCTATTCGTAGCAGAACGCCTTCCTGAGCTTGCTGAACGCCTCGTCGAGCTCTCGCGTGGCGTCGAGGATATCGACGTCGGGGCCGAGCACCCTCTGCCGGTGCACCTCGTCGAGCACCTTCTTGGCCGCGCCGACTATCCTCTTGTCCGTGCGGCCAAGTGTGATGCCCTTGCTAACCTTGTCGACGTCGACGTCGACGCCGTGCCTGGCCGCGGCCGCCTCGATGTGCGCCCTGCTCAGGAGCGAGACGCCGCGCAGCACGCAATGCTCGTTCTTGTCCTGCAGGTGCGAGTACGTTGCATGCTCGAACCTAACGTACTCTGCGGCATGCTCGTGCATGGTCATTGCGCTTGTGTGGAGGATCGTCGTATAGAGCTGGTTTGAGAACGTCCCGTTGTAGTCGACGGGGCCGGCCGTTATCATGCCTCGCATGCGGACGTGCGCCGACGTGATCTTGACGGCGCTGAGCTTCATCGGGTCGGTCACCATGGCATGCTCCTGCGCCGCGACGGCCGCGCCGTGCCTGAATATGGCCTCGGTCATGGGCGGCTCGATCGTGTTGAGCATGGTCGTCGACAGGCCTCCGCTTGCCGAGCTTTGCATCGTGTAGTTGTGGCCCTCGTTGTGGACCACATGCAGCGTGTGGCCGGGCCCGAACCTCCCCTTGAACTCGGCGGCCAGCCGCTCTATCTGCTCGGGGCTAGGCTCGAACGCATCCATGGGCGGGCCGCGCCCGGTCCGTATTTGAGCGGTTTGGCGCCGCGAGCCGGGCCGCCCCGCTCCCGCCGCGGGTCATCCGCCCCCGCCTTCCGCCCCCTGCAGGTCTTCCATGTCGTAGTGGGGGGCCAGGAGCCGCCAGTCGCCAAGCCGCGCCCCGTTGCACACCCCGATCACTACCCCGTCGTCCATGTCCCACGCTGGCGCCACGTAGCACCTTGCCTCCTCCGAGTAGTCTAGGCCGGACAGGCTCCTGCCCGAGTTGATCCAGGCCTGCTCCATGAGGCAGCCCGTGGCCTGTGGATGGTAGTTGACATTGAGCACCTTTATCGCCCTGTACGCGTTCCATCCCGTCCTGTCCATCTCCCTCTCTATCACCGTCATGTGGTTTTTGATGGCCATGTCCACGCGCGTGTTCTGCCTGACGTACTCTAGCGCGCCGGCCTCGTCGGGCGGCGCCGGCCCGGCCCTCTCGACTAGCAGCCGGGTCTGCTCGTCGGCAAGCTCGTAGGGGGCGGGCGACCCGAAGCGGCCGTCCGCCAGGTAGCACTTGCGGCCCCGGTCGTACTCCAATTCCGACAGGTTTCCGCCCCATGCTATGTACTCGTGCTCCCACACGCACCCGCCGGGGGGCGCGGCAAACTGGTTTTCGACCACCACTGTCACCGCGGCCCTCATTCCTTCGCCCGTCCTCTCGCCCGGCCCGGACATGGCGTAGATGACGCCCAGCCGCGACTTGGCCCGCGAGTTGTTTTCCACGTACCCGTACAGCCACTCGTCGGGGTGCGCGTACACATCCCGCCACACAGGCCAGCCCTCCCTTGACACGAGCGCGCGTATCTCCTCCCTGTAGCCCTGGTGCGGCGGCACGTAGCCGAAGCTGCAGGGTGGAATGTCCGGCTCGGTCGACGCGTCGTGCGCCGACGCCATGGCGGCAACCGCCAGCATCGCCGCGGCCGGGGCTGCAAGGAGCAGCACGGCGCCGCGCCGCATCCTGAACGGCGCCGTCCCGCCGCCCCCTGGGCCACGCCCGGCCTCCAACTGCATCAGCCCCGCTTTCGGCCACCCGCCGCGTCAGAGCCTGACGCAGACAAGCTCGCCGTTGTCGAGGGGCACGACGACGGCCCGCACCGATGCGCATTCCATGGCGTGCCTTACGAGCGGCCTCATGTGCTCGGCAAACCTCTCCGGCCTAGTCACGTTGTCGACTCCGATGATGCCTCCCCTCCTGACCAGCGGCAATACGGCATCAAAGTACTCTATCGACCTCTCCTTGTCGGCGTCGATGAACGCAAAGTCGAACCTGCCGGCCGAGCCGGGCCCCTTTGCGATGCGGCCGAGCGCATCGAGCGCGTCCCCGTGCATGATGTCGACGGCGCCGGCGACCCCCGCCCTCTCGAGGTTGGCCCTGGCCCGCTTGACCTTTGCCGCCTCCGCCTCGATCGTCGTCACCCTGCCGCCCCCTCTTCCCGCGGCGGCGCCGGCCGCTACGACGGCCTCGGCGAACCATATGGTCGAGTACCCGACGGACGTGCCGATCTCCAGTACGCGCCCTGCGCCGGCGGCGCGCAGCATGATGTTGTACATCTTTCCGATGTCGCGCGTTATGGCCATCATCTTTTGGCGGCCCGGCACGGAGCCGGGGTCGTCAAGCTCGCGCCTCTCCTGCGCCTCCAGCTCGCGCAGGACGGCGTCCATGCGGTCGTCCATGCCTGCGCGGCCCCGCCCCCCGATAAAACGCCTTTCGGCCACTGCGGCGGCGTCCGACGCCGCACAGGCCCTGTTCGGCCGGCTGCATGCGCCGCTACCGCCGCTTCGCCGCGTGACGTACGCGCACACCCCTGTGCCGGCGTCCATTGTTGGACGCTTCTCTGCCGCCGCCGCGCCGATCCTACTGCGGCGTTGCGCCTGCCCATCCGCCCGCTCGTCCGCTGCGCGGAGATGCCGCCGTGCGGCATTGCGCCGCCAAGTGGTTGTCCTGCACCGCTGATCCGCCCCATGTACTGAATCAAGGGCGGGGCACGCGATGGCGCGCCCCCTAGGCCGTGCGCAGGCAGGCGGGGCATGCCGCACATGTCATTTATATGGAAAGGGGATTAGCTGCCTAGACATGAAATCCATCCTTGATGCAACCCGCGACGATCTCGACCGCCTCTCCGATACAGAGGCCGTAGAGCTCTTTGCGAGCCTACTCTGGGCGGACTCTTTTGCCCGCGGGATACGAGCCGAGATTGAAGTGCCGCGCAACACCGATGCCCGGGACGGGGGAATCGATGCGACTGTCAGGGCGCCTGTCGACACAGCGGGGCCGGGCGTCATAGGGCCGGGCGTCACAAGATACCAGATAAAGTCGGGAAGGGGGTTCAATCCCGCCGCCAAGGATGCCCGGAGGCAACTCCTGTTCAGGCCGGGGGGCAGCGGGCTGCGCCCTCGCATCAAACACTGCCTTGACGCAGGCGAGGCGTTTGTGGTGGTGCTATTCGGCACCGATGCCCCCGGTCACGAGCAGGACACGGCACGCCTCATCCGGGAGGATCTTGCGGGGGTCGATCCGTCCTACAGGGATGCGAGGGTGGAGGTCTGGTACCAGAGCCTGCTACTCGAGCACCTCAAGAGGCACCCCGCCCTGCAGAGGCGAGTAAAGGGCACGTCCAACATCCCGTTCCTCTCCCATCCTCAGTGGGCATCGACCGAGGACATGGCACGGCGGTTCGTGTCTGGCCCGCCGCAGGAAAAACTTGTTGCCAGGGCCCGCGATGCGCTGAGGAGCGCGGGCGGCGCAGATGTGCGCATAACGGGCAGGCCGGGCAGCGGCAAGACCCGCATCGCGCACGAGATTACCCGGCCAGGCGACCTGGAGGCGCTTGTGCTCTACTTTGAAACCCCTCATATGCACTCCTCGACAACTTTCTGGGCGACCTGATCGCCAACGACGGCGCCAGGGCAATACTGGTTGTCGACGAGTGCGACACGGAAAACTGGCACTATTTCCGGAATCGACTCGCAGGCGCGGGCGGACGAGTCGGGCTGGTGACCATACACAACAAAAAGGACGATCCCGAGTGCTACGAGCTCGACGATCTCGGCCTGGCCGAGATCAGGGCGATCATCAAGGGGTACGGAACAGAGGCCCCGGACGACGCAGTCGACGAGCTTGCTCGCAGGTGCGAGCCGTCGCCCCGGTACGCACACCACATGGCCAAGATACTGGCATCGGATTCGGGCGGCCTTCCCGACCTCTCGCTTGGCAAGGACGCGGTCCACGAGCACTATATCGGGGCGGGGCTGGGCCCCAACGACGGCGATCGGGCCAGGAGAAGAAAGACTGTACTCCTGCGGTTTTCCCTCTTTGCCAGGGTCGGCTATGAAGGTTCTCGCTCTGGCGAGTACGAGTTCATACGGAAAGTGTGCGAGCAGGAGGCCGGGATCACGCCAGACGAATTCAACACAATAGTCCATGAGTTGCGCGGGCTAAAGATCCTGCAGGGATACAAGGAGCTGTACATCGCCCCACACATGCTGCACCTCTGGCTGTGGAACGAGTGGTGGAGTATACACGGGCACAGCCCTGCCCCGGGGACGTTCTTGTCGCCGGGCGATGGCGGCATGCCGGACGCGCTGAAGATGGCGTTTCGCGAGATGATTGACAACAACAACTCCGACCCCAAGATCGCCGCCGCCGCGGCCGTCCTGCTGGGCGACGGCGGTCCGTTCGACGAGGGGGGCGGCGATGCGCTTGAGGATACCGAGAGCGCAAGGACATTTGCCGCGCTGGCCGGGGCCGATCCGGACTCGGCGCTGCGCCTGCTTGAGAGAACAGTATGCAAGTGGGACGACCGGCGCCTTGGCGGGTTTGTCGCCGGCCGCCGGCAGGTCGTGGGGGCCATTGAGAGGATGGCCGAAAAATCGGAGGACTTGGAGGCCGCCGCGCACGTGCTGTCGCGCCTGGCAGCCAGCGAAAACGAGATCGGCATCGCCAACAACGCCACGGGCATACTCGCCCGCCTGTTCGTCATGGCGCCGGCCGCGCTGGCCGGCACGCCGGCTAGCGTAGAGGATCGCCTCGCACTGCTCGCCAAGATGCTCGGGCACAAGGACAAGCGCCGCCGCGCGCTGGCGCTCAAGGCATGCGACTCGGCCCTAGAGTCGATCCACGCCTCGAGGCTAGACTACGAGCGGGACCGCATTCACTGGAGCCCGAGGGGGTGGGTTCCGGCCGGGGAAGAGGCCGCCGCGTACCGGCGCGTCATCTCCATGCTGTGCGGGATGCTCGATTCCGCCGACCCCGGCGAGGGGCGTACCGCCGCGGCCATTATCATAGGGAGGGCGCCGGAGCTGACTCGGCTCCAGGCAGTTTCCGGCTCGGTCGTCGACGCGCTGCGCAGGGTGCTCGAAAAAGGCGCAGCGGATCGCCTCGAGGTGGCCAAGACGGCCGAGCTCGTGCTCAGGGCGAACGAGGAGCGCATGGACGGGGAGGCGGCAGCCGCATGCAGGCGGCTTGCCGCAGAGCTTGCGGGCGGCGACTACGGCTCTAGGATGAGGCGCTACGTGGGCAATGTTATTCCGTCCGGCGCGTCCAGCCTGCCGGACGGGCCTGGGGCCGCCAAGATCGAAACGGCCGTGCGGGATCTTGCCGCCGAGTCGCTTCGCGACAGGGATGAGCTCCTGGGCCAGTCCGACTGGCTGTTCGGCCCCGGCGTCGGACGCGCCCAAATGTTCGGCAGGGAGCTTGCCGCGCAGGATTCCGGCCATGCCCTGCTGCCGGACCTGATCGATGCCATGTCCAAGCCGGGCGGGGATCTGTCGGGGCTGCTGATCGGCGGGTACCTGGGGGAGGTCTCGCGCGGCGACCCCGTCCTCTGGGAGTCGACAGTGGATGCAATGGAGCGCAGCGGGCGCCTTGCCCCGCTCGTGCCGGCCGTCGTATGGTGGTCGAGGATCACCGACGGATCGTGGGGCCGCCTAGTGCGCATGTACCGCAGCGGGGCGGCCAAGAAGGATGCGATTGCCATGTTTGCCCACGGCGGACGCGCCTGCGAGCTGTCCTACGAGGCGTTCTGCGAGGCAGTCGGGATCATGCTAGAGGCGCCGTCGGCCGGCGACACAAGGGCCGCGCTTGCGCTGCTGTCGGGACGCTGCGTGTGCAGGGATCCAGAGCGAGAAGTCCCCGCCGAGGCCGCGTGCAGGGTGCTGCTAGACGACGTCTTCATGGCCGGCCCCCGGGAAGGCAGCAGGGCTAGCATCGTAGACATACACTGGGCCACGGTGGCCGAGAGGCTGGCCCGCGACGAGCCCAGCCTTGTCCCGCGCATGGCCGGCGCGGCGTTTCGGTCCATGGGCTCGGACGGCGGCGTGTTCTCCGGACCCCGCGGCAGGGCGTTTGGTGCGCTCGACGCGATGGCCGAGAGGATGCCCGAGCAGGTGTGGGAGTGCGCCGCAGACTGCCTGGCGGCCCCGCCCGACCAGAGGTCGTACAGGATACTCGAGTGGGCCAGCGGGCGCATGCCGGGGGAACAGACCTGGCCTGGAGCGCCGCCCAGGCCGGGCGCGGCGGCCCGCGCCGCCCCTCTCCTAGAAAGGGTCAGGCCAGAGTCCGTCTGGGCGTGGGTCGAGAGGGACCGCGTGCCGAGGGCCAGCTGCATTGCGGAGTTTCTGCCCCGGACGATCTCTGGCCAGGGGTGCATTGCACGCAGGCTGCTCGTCCGGTACGGCGCCCACAAGCGGGTAAGGGATGCGCTGCACCGTAACTTTAGGGATGCCGCATGGATGGGCTCGGGCATCGACTACTTTGCGAGGGCGAGGAAAGAGTGCAGGGAGATCGCCTCGTCCGAGCCCGATCCGAACGTGCGCGCGTGGCTTGACGAGCGGATCGAGATCATCGACGGCGCGCTGGCCAAGGAGATGGCGGTCGAGGCGCGCATGCGGTGACCGGCTCGCCAGCGGGCCGCCCGCCGCGCCGCGCCACTATTCCCCCGCCGCCGATACCGCCTCGTCCGCCTCCATGGCCGCCTCTAGCTCCTCCCTCGAGACCAGCCCGCGCTCGGTTATCCTTTCGTACAGCTCGGGATAGACGAACTCGGCCTCCGAGTAGGCCAGGATGCGCTCGTACTCCTCTGCAAAGTAGTCGCGCACCACGTCGGCGCCGGATGCGCCCTTGACGTCGAGCCCGTACGCGCGCGCGAGCACGTCGTGGCGGAGGCCCTTCATGGACAGCCCGTTGAGCGCAAGGTGCATCTGCAGAAAGTCGACCACATCGGGGCCGTCGAGCAGCCTGCGGTGCAGCCACTTGTCGGCGTCTATACGGTGCGCGGACATGCGGGCGTACAGGAAGAACAGGTCGAACCGGAGTATGTTGTGGCCTATGATCCTGAGCCTGTCCGACTGCGCGCCGCGCTGCAGGTCGCCGACCAGGTTGTAGAAGCGCCGCAGCATGCCGGCCTCGCCGCTGTCCCACTCGGTCAGCCTGAACACGTGGCCGTCGTTGACCCTGTACGTTATGACGATGACCTTGCCCTCGAACGGCGAGAGGGCGCCGCGCTCGACGGCCCAGTACAGGCCCCTGTCCGGCGAGTCCCTGTTCAACTCGCCCGCGTCTATCCTTGCGCGCGCCTCGAGGTACTCCTTTGCCGCCATGCGCGGCGCCGTCTCGATGTCGACGAACAGGTTGGGCACGGCGCGGCGCGGCGGCGCGCGAAAATTAACCTTCCCTGCCGCCGCTGCCGCCGCTACCGCCGCTCAGCCACCTCCCGCCGGCCCCGTCCCGCTCGGCCTTGAAGAGGAACTGCTGCGCGTAGCCCGCGTACGGCCCAAAGTGCCCGACGATCTCGCCGTGCAGCCGCTCGTACCTGCGCGGCGTGAGCGACGCGCCGCCGGCCGAGAACGCGCCGGGGTAGCGCCGCTCAAGCGCCCTCGTCGTCCACCTGTCTATGGGGAACGCCTCTAGCTTGTCGAGCGAGAACAGCAGGACGCAGTCGGCGACCTTGCGGCCCACGCCGGGCAGCGCGAGCAGCGCATCCATGGCCTCGCCGTATCCCGCGCGCCTCCTGAGCCTGCCCAGGTCGAGCCGCCCGGACGCGACGGCCTCGGCGGCCGCCCTGACGTACCCCGCCCTGTACCCGAGCGAGCATGCGGCCAGGCCCGCATCGCCGGCGCCGGCGAGCGCCTCGGGCGTCGGGAACAGCCGGCATGCGGCCCCGCCGAACCGGACATCGCGCCCGTACCGCGCGCACATCTTGCGCAGGCTAGACCGTATGTTGGCTATCGACGAGTTTGACGAGGCGACGAACGAGATCAGGCACTGGAAGGGATCCTGCCTGAGCAGCCTCAGGCCGGGGTACCGCCCGACGGCGGCGCGCACCGTGCCGTCCTCGCAGATGCTGCCGAGTATGCGCCGCATGTCGTCGCCGGAGCGCAGCAGGCTCGCCGCCCGCCCGCGCACCGACGACGATGCCGATGCCGCACGGCCTCCCGCGCCGCACCGCAGGCGCACGACGGCCTGCCCGTCGATGCCCGTCCACCTGCACGCCTCCCCCGGCCGCGCGCCCTCTTCGCGCTCCCACAGGAACACCTGGCCGCTGTTGACGGTGTCGTCGACGCTGATCGGGGCAACGCCGATGCCCGGCGCGCCGGAGCGGCGCGCCACCCCGGCCGCCATCTTCACACGGCGGCTATCTCGCCGGCCTGCGGCGCGTGGGCATCAAACCCAAACCTCTCGTGAATCTCCTCGGCGAACCTCACGCACGAGTCCCTGTCGCCGTGCACGGTGAGCACCTTTGGGTCGCCCTTTATGCGCCCGATCATGTCGAACAGCTCGGTCCTGTCCGAGTGGCCCGAGAACTGGAACTGCCTCACCTCGGCGGCGACCTTTAGGTCCTTGCCGCGAGTCGAGACCTTGCCGGTGTCGAGGAGCTTGCGCCCCGGCGTGCCCTCCCCCTGGTACGACACGAGCGCTATTCCGTTCTTCGGCTCGAACGCGAGCTGCTGCAAATAGTACACGGCGTTGCCGCCGACGAGCATGCCGGCCGGCGATATGACGACGCACTGCTCCTCGAGGGCCCTCCTCCTCTCGCCGTCGCCGCGGACGGCGACCGCGTGGTGTATCGCGTCGGCGAACACCTGGGGATCCCTGAGGTACTCGGGGTGCTTCATCATAATGTCGTTGACCTTTAGCGCCATGCCGTCCATGATGACCCTGTGCTTGAAGTTGGCGTTGCGCAGGACGCACGCGATCTCCTGCGATCTTTCGACCGAGAACGACGGGACGAACAGCGTCCCCTTCCTGTCCATGACCTCGTTGGCGTAGTCGACGAGGGCCCTCTCGGACTCTACCCGCGGCGTCTGCTCGGTCTGCGAGTACGTGCTCTCCGTGACCAGCATGTCGATCTCGCCGATGTCCAGGTCGGCCTCGCGCAGCATCCTCGACCCCCTCACGTGTATGTCGCCCGTGTAGAACAGCTTCTTGCCGCCGGACTCGACGAGGATGGTGCTGCCGCCGAGCACGTGGCCCGACTCCCTCAGCTCAAAGCTCGCCCCGTTGCGGGCCACCTTTTCCCTGTACCCGACCCTGCGGGCGTTGCGCATCATGTTGCCGACCTCGGGCGCGCCGAACGGGTGGCCGCCCCTCTCCAGCTTTAGCATGTCGTCGATGAGCAGCTTGCTCAGGTCCATCGTAGGCGCCGTGGCGTACACGTCCGTGTTGCCGCTCACGAACAGCGACGGGACGGCCCCAGAGTGGTCCAGGTGCGCGTGGGTGATGACGATCGCATCGACGTCCTTTGGCTTTACGTGGCCGGGGTAGCCCGGCGGCTCGCCCCTCCTCTTGAGCATGACGCCGTAGTCTAGGAGCAGGTTGGTGCCGTTGCAGTTGACCAGGAACCCTGACCGGCCCACCTCGTGGGCCGCGCCGAGCACCTTTACGTTCACGGGCCGCCGGCCTTGGCCCCCTTTAAAAGCCATTGGCGCGCCGGCCCATTCCTCGGTGTGGAAAAACGGCACAACCTTTAATTATCAATACAGGCCCGCCGCCGGACATGGGCAGAAGCTATCAAGAGTGGCTCAACGCGCAGGATCAGTCCTTGGTATCCAAGGTGCGGGCCGGCGACGAGGCCAACAAGCCGCTCCTGAACCAGATTAACTGGATATGGGTCGCCAACCTCATGGCCAAGAAGGCCGACCTGAACCCCACCTCCGCCGAGCTCCTTGACTGGGTCACGTCGGGGCAGATCGACGCGATGAGGAAGTAGCACACGGCTGCTCCTCTTTCTTTGTTTTTTCCAGGCGCGGGGGGCCCTGCGTTGCCGTCCGAGCGCAGGCGGGGCGGGCAGGGCGCCGTACGCGCCCCTCCCAGGACGCCAGAGGGCCAGCAGGCGGCCTCGTACGGGGGCTGCCGGCCCCGGCAGGCGCGGCGCGAGCATGGCTAGGATAGGGCGCGCGGCCTGCCTCCAGGGGCTGGCGGCAGGGGCAGGGCGAGGCGGGGCAGCCCCCGCCCGCCCGCCCCCCTTCCGCCGCAGCGGACAGCAGGGGGCATGGGGGACGCGCTAGCGGGCGAGGCGGGGCGGCCCCCGCCAGCCCCGTGCCGCGGCCCTCCGCGCGCCCCCCGCCCGCCCCGCCATCCCCGTCACCACACGATCTCATTGATCCGGTCGGCGAGCTCGGCCTTGTCCGAGTGCCTCTTGCACAGCATCTCGGCAAGCCCCTGCGCCCTTTCGCCGGCCCCGCCGGCCGGAACCTCGGCCATGCACTGCAGGTGCAGCGCGATCCTCCTGCAGGCCAGGCCACTGCGCGCAGCCGCCGCCGCCTTTTCGATGCTGTACTGGTACGCCAAGAGGTACGACTTTGGGAACCTGCCGCCGAGGGCCTCGCGGTAGCGGTCGAGAAGCTCGGCATCGCCGAGCCCAGCGAGCGCCTTGAGGGCCCTCTTGTGCATGCCCTCGCCCACGAGCAGGTCTAGCAGGTGCTCGGGATGCCTCTTGTCCTTTTCCATCTCGGCGATCAGCCTGCCGCGCGCCGCCGGCCAGTCGTCCGACTCTTTCTTGAGCAGGTCGAGGCGGGCCTGTCCGTGCGACCCGAGGTACAGCCGCTCGAGCAGGGCGCACCGCGCCGCCGTGTCCTCCCGCCCGATCGCCGCAAGGGCCGCATCGGCCAGGTCGTCGTTGTCGCCGAACCTGCCGATTCCGTCCGTGGCCACCTTTAGGGCCCGGCCGCCCTGCCCCTCCCGCAAGAGGTGGCCGGCGTACGCCGCGTACGTCTCGGGCCCCGCCGCCCCGTGACCCGCAAGCATCTTTTCGGCCGCGCCGGCATCGCCGAGCCCGTCCATGGCGGCGACCTTGACGGCAAGCATCAGCCGCCCCATCTCCAGCTCGAGCCTCTTGGCCCTGCTCAGGTTCCCGCCCTTTAGCTTTACGAGGCCCCTTTTCCCCGCGCCGCCGGCGCGCCCGCCCTTTGGCACATGGGGCTCGACGGCGGACAAGAGGTGTCGCAGGCCATCGCCGGGCGCGCATGCGGCCCACAGGGCCGCCATGTGGTCGCCCCTGAAGCGCGCGTCGGCCGCCCTGTAGCGGCCGAGCATGTCCCTGATGCGGGCCCTCGCATCCCTGGCCGTGCTTTTCTTGATCCTGGCCGTGCACAGACCAGCGCCGGCGATCGACTCGCGGATGGCATCGTCGTACGCGCCGTCCTTCCCCGCGCCGGCCGCCGCCGCATCGGCAATCTGCCAGTGCACGCGGGCCGCCTCGGCGTAGTCGCCTGCCCTTTCAAACCGCCTTGCCACGGCGGCGAACGGGCCGAGGTCGACTCTTGGTTCGTCGCCTCCTCTCCGCCCCTTCCGCGCGCTGGACCTTGCCCTGGAGAACAGCGCGGCGATCTTTTTTCGGTGGTCCGTCCCGGCCTCCGCATCCCACATCATTCCGCTGCCGAACCTCTCGGCAACCGAGCGGTCGCCCTCCATCTCGCCGGCAAGAAAGCGTCTCATGTACTCTGGGGACGACTCGTCGAGCATGGACTTGATCTCGGCCCGCGCCTCCTCTGCACTGCGGCGCATCTCGGCGCCGTGATCCACCATGTACAGGAGGACCGCCACGACATGCTTGCATGCGCCGCCCCAGTCGTACGGGCACGTGCAGTGGTACGGGAGGCGGCCGCCCTTGCGCTCCTCCGCCCACACCTGGTAGGTGCGCGTGCCCCTGACCTCGGCGCTCACCCTGTTCCCGTCCAGGCTCACAGACGAGACGCGCCCGGTCCTGTAGTACGTCCTGCCCCGCCCGTACGACCTCTGGTTGCAGATCTGCCTGACGTCCTCCACCGCCAGGCTGCCCAGGTCCATGCCCCGTGCCGCATACATGCCCCTAATTCGCATTGCGACCGCGCCGGCCGCCGGGCATGGGGACCCCTTCCATACCCTGGAGGCGCCAGCGCCGCCAGACGTGCGCCGGGAAGTTGGGGGGAGGAGGCGGGCAGGATGCGATCGCACCGCCCCGCCAGGCCCGGCCGGGACGCCGGGCAGGATGCGATCGCACCGCCCCGCCAGGCCCGGCCGGGGCAGGAGGAGGGCCGTGAAGGGGCGATCGCTCCGGCTCCCCAAGCGCCCCGATAGGGCGGCAGGGCGGCCTAGGACTAGGATCGAAGGGGCGATCGCCCAGGGGCCTGGGCACCCGCCCCAGCGCGGGCGATCGCCCCCGCGCCCTAGGGTCGGCCTTGACGCCCCCTGCCCCCGCTATCCACGCCTAGCCCCCACGCCTGACATAACCCTGTTATGAGATCCAATCATGGTTTAAATACCATCTGGGGGCCATGCGGGGTACAATGCCAATCGCAATACTGCCAGACATCGACGAGCAGAGGTGCATCGGCTGCGCACTGTGCGTCGAGATCTGCACGTCCCTTGGCCCCGACGTACTCCGCGTAAAGCCCGTAGAGGGCTGGAAGCGCGGCAAGGCGTTCGTGTTCTATCCCGAAAGGTGCATCTCGGACGGCGCATGCATCGGCGTGTGCCCGACCAAGTCCATCTTCTGGATGAGGCCCATGACCTACACCGCAGGACAGCCTGTGCCCCTCCACAAGAACGGAGTCTTCGTGAAGGGCTGGGCCGAGGACGCGGCCCTCTAGGGGCGCGCCCTGTCCTTTTTTATTCCAATCTTGGAGAGGGGGATCCTGCGCACCCCCTCGGTCCGCCTGGCAAAGTGGGCCAGGAACCTGTCCGACGGGTGGTAGTACAGCGCCTCGAACCGGTTGCCGGCCATGAACGCCTCCCATGTGGCGGCGAACTCGGGAAAGGCGGCCGGGTCGCGGGGCGCGCCGCTCTCTACGCAGTGGGCGGCGGGGTACAGGTCGGACAGCTCGGCCGGCACGAGGCCAAGGAACGGGCTGTACTGGCAGAACTGGACGGCGGCCGAGCCGCCGTCGACGCCCGACCTGTCGGAGTCGAACGCCCGCTCGAGGGCGGCAAGGGCGGCCGAGCCGTACGCCGGCCTGCCGGCCCGGGCAGTCACGCACACGGCCGCCTTGCCCCTGGCCGAAAAGGCCCTGACGGCCCGGTGGTATGCGGCGACCTCGGGCCTGTACTGGTCTAGCGCATCAAAGAGGAACACGGCCTTTGGCTTGAAGGCCGGCGTCGTGCCGACCATTGCGGGGCCCCCCTCCCTGGCCAGGACGGCGGCCGCGTCGGCGAGCCGCGGGTGCGCCCTGGCCTTTCGCATTGCATACTCCCACAGGCGGCCCTCGTGTATGGCCTGCCTCGTGCGGGACACCTCGGACTTGATGGCGTGCAGGTTGTGCACGGCGATCCTGCGGGCCCTCTCGGCCCCGTCGGGCACGGCGAGCAGCTCGGCCGGCGTGTGGGATGCGCACACGGGGCAGCAGCAAGAGAACTCGGCGATCTCGGAGAGGTGCCGCGTCGCGTCGCCCGAGATGTACCTGTCCTGCCGGGCGTACAGCATGTACGATGCGGAATCGAACGTGTCGCAGCCTAGCGCGACGGCGAGCGGTATGGTCAGCGGGTGGCCTGCCCCGAACAGGTGCAGCGGCGCGCCGGCCGGCATGGCCGACCTGGCCGCGAGTATCATGCGAGCCAGGTCGGCGAACCTGTACGCCTCCATGAACTCTACGGGGCTGCCGAGCGCGAGCAGCCTGTACCCGCACCGCGACAGGGCCCTTGCCGAGCCCGCAACAAGGTCCAGGTGCTCGCCGCCCTGCACGGGGCCTGCCCATATGCGCCTGCCCGACCTTCTGTCGCCGCGCGATATCGTCCGCCTGGATATCCTCAGCGTGTGGTCGACCGACCTCTTGGCCTCTTTGCGCGGCAGGCCCATGCCGGTCGGCCTGTCGAGGGGGACCGCCACGTCCGTGCCGATGGCCTCTTCGTACGCCGCCATGGCCTCTGGGTCCACGCCCACGTCGCCGTACTCTAGCACCTGGTAGCCGCCCGAGTCGGTCATTACGGGACCGTCGTACCCGATTATGCCGTGTATGCCGCGCCTGGCCGCCTCGTCGCCGTGCCTCTTCATCGCTATGTAGGCGTTGGTGATGACCATGTCGAACCCGACGGCGGCCACCTCGGCCGCCGGTATGCTCTGCTTGACGGGGTGTATGACGGGAACGAACGCGGGCGTGCGCACGGCGCCGTGCGCCGTGTGCAGCAGCCCGATGCGGCCGCCTAGGTCGCAACGCACAACCTCGAACATGCCGCACCGGCCGCGGCGCGCCATATTATTCGAGTGCGCTACGGGCCGGGCGGAAAGAACCTTCCCAGGTCGCCGCGCTCGGCGACAAGGGAGAGCCAGTCGACCTGGTCGCCGCGCGGGGCCGGTTCCCTGCCGTCCCAGCCGAGCGCCGCGGCCGCGGCGCGGGCAGTCTCGGCGGAGCTCCTGCAGGTCGTGTCGATCTGGATTGTTCTCCCGGGGCCGGCAAGCTGCGCCGCATCGTGGGCGACGACGCCGAGTATCTCGGCGCCGAGGTTGCCGGCTGCCTTGTCCCACCCGTACTTTCTCTCCGCGTACACCCGTTCTAGCTCGTACGGGCTGCGCCTGAGCACGACCGCGGCGCCGACCCGGCTGGCGGAGAGAACGTACGGGGCAAGGTGCCCGACGACGAGGCACTTTTCGTCAAGGGCGCCGTGGGAACGCAGGCGCTCGGCGAGCCGGTCGGGATCGACGTCCGACGTGCGCGAGGCCGCGTCGTACTCGCACAGCCCATATTCGGCGGCAAGCGCGTTGAGGTCCACCAGCCGCAGGCCGAGCCACGCGGCTGCAGCCGCGGCCGCCGTATGCTTGCCGGTGCCGGGGCTTCCGGTGAGGACGGGGATGCGCATGCGGCCGCCTCGCAGCAGGCCTGTTATACGGATTGCCGCCCTCCCTTCCGGCGGTGCGGCGCTAGCATCAGGGTTGCCCGGCCACAATCTGGGCATATCTTGAGGCTGCGCGCACCGCGGCGGTTACTACGGCGGCGCCCCTGCTAGCGGTCCGGTGAGAGTGTCGCTCGGCCAGATGCACGCTAGTCGGCGAACGGCTCATCGTCTGGGTCAAACTGCACCAGCACAACTCGAGCTATTTCATCCTCGCAGAACAATGCCGTATCTCCCACGCGGATCCTCGACCCGTCGTTCTTGAGGCGCCTTGGATCCCCCAAGACTATCTCCCTCCGCGGTTCGTCATCGCCTGACGAATTCTTGATCCAGCCATAGTAGCGCTTCGACGATGTGGTATAGACTACTACGTACTTGCCTATGTTGTCCAGCATGAAGCTGAACCATGGAGTGTGCCGGCTCATCCGCGATCTCCATACCCTCTTTAGCACATAACCCGCCACCGCACCGTATGCCAAGGCGATGCCCGATTGGACGGCGATGAGCACGGGAATGTTGCCTACGCCAACGACGGCGGCGGCTGTGAGATAGCTTGGTATGGTCAATGCCAAGCTGTAAAAGACAAACTGTACCTGCGACTGCACCTCCTTGTACGATGCAATGTACCGTATGAGGAAAAGCGTGTAAAACCCAGGCAGCGCAAAAAACAAAAAGGCGGTGGGGGTTAGGTCAGTCATCTTCGATCGGTATTATCGGCTTTCCCTTGGTTGGAACCGGTTCGGATGCGGAGAGCGAGTGGCCGGTCTCACTCTTCCATTTTCCACGCGAGGTGCCCATTGCAGGGCGCCGCCCCCGCACCCTATATAAACCCCGCCTTGTAGCGCACTGCCCGATGCCCGTGCAGCCCCGCCTAATTTTATATGCCATCGATTTGGCCCCACTGCCACGATGAGGTGTGTCAAGCCGCTAAGCGACCGCCAGTGGAAGATGGTCGTGGATCAGCTGAAGAAGGGACCCACGCCGGAGATGATCCGGACGGTAGAGTATGCCAAAGAGCACGTCAAGTACATAAAAGAGGTGGACTATAACGAGCACATGGCCAAGTACCGCAAGAGAGAAGCCAAACAGGGTAGCCGTTCCAGCACGCCTTGAGCCTGTGCTAGGCCTTGGTGTGCGGGCTCAACAAACGCTGTAGGGATGTTGCAGCGCTACCAGCTGGGGCGTGAATTGGATGCGGATGTGATGGATAATGTGGTTGTAGCGGATGCATCTCGGCAACCATAGGATACGTGGCCCGAGCGTGACGACTCTCGTCAAAACCCGCGCCCGGCGCAAGTTTGCTTGACTTTTGGGCAAAAATGTGCTTGGTGGACCTACTAAGAGAGATGGCCGCGTCAAAACGCATGTCACATGCGGCGTTGGAGGGTCAGTCGTCTTCAATCGGTATTATTGGCTTTCCTTTGGTTGGGACAGGCTCTGAGGCATAGATGGCCTCGCCGATCCTCACTTTTGGCTCTTTGTTTTTGCCACTCATTAAGCCCCGCCGAATCCCCCTCCAATATAACTTTATTGCCCTAAAGCCCCGCTGTGTAGGCGCGCGCCTAGTTGCCGGTCTAGGCGTGAGTCCGCAGGCGGATGAGGCCGCCTTGCAGTGACAGGCGGGGGGCAGTGCCGCCGTGCCGTGGCAGGTCCATGTTGAGGGCCCGCCATGGCCGTGATGCCTTGGTCAGCAGACAACAGGCGCGGCACGGCCCCGGGGCTTGGCATGCTCGCCGTGGCGTCGTGCGCCGCTGTGTCGAGCAGGGGCGATCGCCTGCGTGCAGGGGGGATGGGCGCCAGGACTGCCAGCCGCCGAAGCAATGGGCAACGGGACTAGGCGGGACTTGAGCGCGCATCCGGCATGCCGCCGCCAATCGTTTTAACCGTCCTCCCAGCCGGCCGCCCGTGGCGGACAGCGGCGGCAGCGACGGCGACTGGCGCCCCTGCCGCATCATATGCGGGGATGCTCGCGAAGTCATGCGTTGCATGCCGGGCGAGAGCGTCGACCTGAGCTTCTGGTCGCCGCCCTACTTTGTCGGCAAGTCGTACGAGCAAGACCTGGACTTTGACGGATGGCGCTCGATGGTCGCCGACGTGGTCGGGCAGCACAGGCGCGTCGTAAGGCCCGGCGGGTTCATGGTCGTCAACATCGCCGACATACTGTGCTTTGTGGATCCGGACATGCCGCGCATACAGGCCAACTCGCTCTCGCGCAAAAAGGTGCCGATCACGAGGGAGGACGTGCAGAGGACCCTGCGCGACCATCCGGGTGCGAACCGGGACGAGATTGCCGCCATCCTCGGGTGCAGCGAGCAGACAGTGCAGCGGCGGCTAGAGCACAACAACGTCCGCGGCGGCAAGTCGATACCCGGCACGCGCGTGCTCCTTACGAGCGCGATGGTCGTCGAGTGGGCCGCGGATGCCGGCCTCTACCTGTACGACAAGCGCATATGGCACAAGGATCCAGCATGGATGAGCAGCAGGTGGCACACGGGGTCGTACCGGGCCGTCGACGAGTACGAGTACGTGCTGGTGTTCTGGAACCCGGGCATTACCGAGTACGACAGGGATCGCCTGACGGCGCCCGAGTGGGGCGAGTGGGGATCGCGCGGCGTGTGGAACATACGGTCGGTCGCGCGCAACGCCCGCCACGAGGCCGAGTTCCCCGAAGAGCTTGCAAGGCGCGTCATACGGCTGTTCTCGCCGCCCGGCGGCACCGTCCTGGACCCGTTCGCAGGAACCGGGACGACGACGGCCGTGGCGGCCATGGAGGGCCGCCGGTGGGTCGGCATCGAGCGGGACCGTCGCTACGCCGACATGGCGCGCACCCGCACCCGCTCGCTGCTCTCAGCCGCGCCCCCTGCCGGCGCCCCCGCCCAATCCTAATATGGGCGCCGCCCGCGGCCGCACCGTGCAGATAGGGATACTCGGCAAGGCCAACGTCGGCAAGTCGACGCTCTTCTCGGCGGCCACCGAGACGGACGTCCCGACGGGCAACTTTCCGTTCACGACCGTAAAGCCAAACGTCGGCGTCGCCCACGTGCGCGCCCCCTGCCCGTGCAGGGACCTCGGGATTGAGGACCACGACCACCCCGCATGCTCGGCCGGCACTAGGCTCGTTCCCGTGCAGCTCACGGACGTGGCGGGGCTCGTGCCGGGCGCCCACGAGGGCAGGGGGCTCGGCAACCAGTTCCTCGACGACGCCAGGCAGGCGGCCGCCCTGGTGCACGTAGTCGATGCAGCCGGCACGACCGACCTGCAGGGGCAGCCGGTCCCTGCCGGCACGCACGACCCCGCCGAGGACGTAGAGTTTGTCGAGGCCGAGTTCGACATGTGGATCGCGGGGCTGCTCGCGCGCGAGTGGCCCAAGCTCACGCGCGAGACCGACCAGAAGGCGGCAGGCGCGGCCGAGGCCATTGCGCGCCGGCTCAGCGGCCTGGGAATAGGCGAGGCGCACGTCCGGGAGGTGCTCGCATCCGAGGGGCTGGCCGGAAAGAGGCCCGCCGAGTGGTCCGATGCAGACAAGTCGGGGTTTGCGTCGGCCCTGCGGCGGCGCACAAAGCCGGTCGTCATTGCGGCCAACAAGGCCGACCTGTGCGGCGATGCAGAGGGCGTTGCGCGGCGGCTGGCCGGGGCCGGCGGTGGCGGGGACGGCAGCGAGGCCCGCCGCGTCGTCTTGTGCAGCGCAGAGGCCGACCTGCTGCTGCGCCGCGCCGCCAAGGCCGGCGCGATCAAGTACTCGCCCGGCTCGGCATCCTTCGAGCCGGGGGAACTGACGGCCGACCAAGAGAGGGCTCTCAAGCTCGTCTCGGATACGGTCCTCTCGCGGCTCGGAACGACCGGCGTGCAGGAGGCCCTAGAGGCGGCCGTGTTCGGGCTGCTCGGCATGATCGTGGCGTACCCCGTAGAGGACGAGGGCAGGTACTGCAGGCGCGACGGAACGGTCCTGCCCGAGGCGCTGCTGCTCCCGCCCGGCTCGACGGCAAGGGATCTTGCCGGCGCCGTCCACGCCGATCTTGCCGGCTCGCTCCTGCACGCGATAGACTGCCGCAAGAGGCAGCGCATCGGCGCCGACCACCAGCTCGCCGACGGCGACGTCGTAAAGGTCGTCTCGGCGGCGGCCCGGGGGTGA
Source organism: Cenarchaeum sp. (assembly GCA_965242695.1). Taxonomy (GTDB): domain Archaea; phylum Thermoproteota; class Nitrososphaeria; order Nitrososphaerales; family Nitrosopumilaceae; genus Cenarchaeum. The sequence goes on from CBDESU010000002.1 coordinate 1,085,558, forward strand.
CCGCGCCGTGCTGTGCCTTGGCGTCGAGAGCACGGCCCACACGTTCTCGTGCGCCGTCCTCGAGCGGGGACATACGGGCCGGATGCGCATCCTGTCGGACGTGCGGGCCGTGTACAGGCCGCCGAGCGGCGAGGGCATCCACCCGCGCGAGGCCTCTCGCCACCACGTGGACAACGCCCCGCGCGTCCTGTCCGAGTGCCTCGCAGGCGCCGGAGTCGAGTCGGCCGCCTCGCTAGACGCCGTCGCCTACGCGGCGGGGCCCGGCCTGGGCCCGTGCCTGCGCGTCGGCGCCGTCGTCGCAAGGTCGATCTCGGCGTACTATTCCGTCCCGATACACCCCGTAAACCACGCCGTCGGGCACATCGACCTCGGCATGATGCTCACAGGAGCGTCCGACCCGCTCGTCCTGCTCGTCTCGGGCGGCCACACGATGCTGCTCGCGTTCGTCGGGAACAGGTGGCGCGTGTTCGGCGAGACGCTCGACATTACCCTCGGGCAGATGTTCGACCAGTTCGGCCGCTCCCTCGGGTATCCGTCTCCGTGCGGGAGGCAGATAGAGTCGCTTGCGGGGGCGGCGGCATCGCGGGCAGACGGCGCCGGGGAAGGGGGCGCCGAGTCCCCGTACGTCCCGCTCCCGTACACGGTAAAGGGCAACGACGTGTCCCTGTCGGGGCTGCTCTCGGCGGCAAAGCGGGCCGCCGAGGAGCACGGCCCCGAGGCGGCATCGTACTCGCTGCAGGAGACTGCATTCGCCATGGTATGCGAGGCCGTCGAGAGGGCCCTGTCGTTTACGGGCCGCACCGAGCTGCTCGTCGTAGGCGGCGTGGCAGCCAACGCGCGCCTCTCGGGAATGCTGCGCAGCGCGTGCAGGAGGCAGGGGTGCAGGCTGTACGCGGCGCCGCTAAGGTACGCCGGCGACTGCGGCTCGCAGATTGCGTGCACGGGCCTGCATGTGGCGTCCGCGCCGCCAGCGCCGCGCCCCGCGGGCCGTGGCCGCCGCGGCCGCCCCGGTCGGGCGGGCTCGGCCAAGGGCGCCGGCGTCGCCCTGCGCGACGCGTTCGTCAGGCAGTCGTGGAGGCTCGACGGGGTCGACGTAGAGTACCGCGGCGGGAGCCGCCGCCAAAGCCGCCGCGGCGCGGGCCGGGCCTAGGGCTTGCCTGCGTCGCCGGCGGGGGGGCTGCCGCTGCCGGCCGCCTTTGCATCGGCCATCGCGTCCTGTATGGACTCGAGCCAGCCGCCGCTGCCGAGCACGCCGAACTTGAACGTCTCCTCGGAACCGTCGCCGCCCCTGGCCGCGCCCTTGACGCAGACCTTCTTCATGAGCAGGCCCTCCTTCCACGCGCGCGAGACGCTGCCGAGGGGCATGTCGACGACGGTCTCGCCAAACTCCTTCCTAAAGTCCATGATGCGCCCCTTTGTCTTGTCGAACGCGAGCCTCCTGTTCGTGAGCGTCAGTATGCCGACGCCGAGCCTGTCCTCGCTGCAGTCCTCCTGCCTGAGCCGCTTCTCGCCCTCTTCCATGCCGCCGGCGCGGCGCGCCCGAATATAAGGCACGCCCGGCGCGGCGCGCATCGGCGCCCCGCCCTACAACAGGCGCCGCGCCAGCTCTAGCGTCTCCTCATACTCTGGCTCGAGGACGCCCGACGCAACGAGCCTCTCGAGCGTCTCTGGCCTCAGGCACAGGGATCCCTCGCCCCTGACATGCGGCACCAGCCCGCTGTTGCAGGCCACAGCGTCCGCGAGTATGCCGTCCCGGTGCACCTGCTTGAGCGGGGGGTCGAAGGGCGGCTCAAGCGCCACGCCGCCGCATCCGTCCGGAACAGCGGGGCTGACGACGGGAGGTTGCGGCACCGGAGCCGGCCGCCTCAGCGAGTCGAGCCACTTGCCGTGAAGCTCCGACCTTGGATCGGGCGTGTCGGGGCCAGGGTGTTCGTGGAGTGGAGGGTCGGAGGAATGGCCGTCGGCATGCCTGAAGTTGTAGTATATAGTCGAACCGCTGCTGACGGTCACAGAAATGAACGTGTAGCACTCGCCTAGCGCATAGCCGACATCCCTCATCGCGGAAAAGGGCGCTATGGGCACCAGCAGGTGGCCCTGGGCGGGATCCAGCCAGCCCCCTCGGTGCGGAAGCCCCGCGGGGATTCCCAGGTGGATCGTCTGCCTTCCCTCGCCCGGCACGAGGTCGATGCTAATTCCGCCCGCTACCCTGTACCTGAACCCCGCGACCACATCTGGCACGACGATCACCTTGAAGTGCGTCCCCTCTGTGCTGGGCACAGAGTCTGCGGTGCCCGGCGCAAGCGCAATGGCTAGGTAAAGGCTTCTAAGATCTGCCTTGAGCCCCTCAATCTCCTCGATCTCGGACTCTAGGAATCTGATTCCGATTGTCGTTGAATCGAACCGCTCTTGGCCGCGCCTCTCCGCCGCGCCGCGATCCTCCACCTCGGGCCGGCCCGCGGGTCCCGTACCCAGCCCCTCGATCTCCTCCCTGATCCCCGCTATGCTCCTGTCGAGACCTGCGATTTCCCGTCGGACGACTTCCTCGTACTGCGCGGGATCGCCGGCGGCCCATGCAATGCCTCCGCCCGCGGGCCCGACCGCCGCAGTGGCTGCCGCAACCGCTGCGACGCAAAGCGACGTTGCCAAGTATATATCACGCACTCTTCGCGGCACATGCACAGGACGGTGTGCCATCCGGCGCATAAAAGGATGCCCATACATTGTTCAGTACGGGCCCGCTTTGGCTGGGAGAAGACGGGCACGAGAGATGCACTCTGAACTGAGTGGGGCTCCCTGCGCAGGGGCGGACGGCGGGGGCCTGTGCTCCCATTCGCGGCCCGATCCAGCCTCAGTTAGCCGCAGCACGTTGGATGCTGCCCCGCCGGCCCGCCCGCGGCGCCCCGTCCGCCCCGAGTCCCCGCCGGCCTGGTTCGTGACCTTCAGGCCTTCTTGATCAGCACGAACTGCGGCTGCGCCGCGTCGATATCCTCGTGCATCCGCACGTTGCTGATGATCTTGACCCTCTGGTCGAGCCACCTCTTGTACATGTTGCGGCCCCAGCACGGCGTCGGCGCGCCCTCGATCGGCTCGCCCTCGCCGCCGCCGACCGCCTCGCAGCACGCGACGTACCTGGCGCAGACGCGGAACGCCTCGGACACGCCTGCGTCGACCATGCGGCCGTCCTCGAGGTGGTTGAAGAAGCCGTGCGTGAACACCATGTCGACGGACGCGTCGGCAAATGGCATCGTGGCCACGCTGCCGACCCGAACGTCGGCGCCGGCCGGCAGGCGGCGCCTCGCCGCCTCGGCTATGCGCGGGTTCGAGTCCAGTCCGTGCACGGCGACCGTATCGGGAAACTGCAAGAGGTCGTTGCCGGCGTTGCACCCAATCTCGAGGACGCTCGTGCATCGCAGCTGCACCGTCAGGTCGCGGATGAACCTGCCAAACTCCGCGTTGGCGTTCGAGTCGGCCTCGGCGGCCATGCGCTCCCAGTACGCGTCGTCCGTGCCCGCCCCCTCCCTCCGCTACTCCGGCCCTGGCGCCGTTCCGCCGCCGCCGCACTCGCCGCACCCGCAGGGCACGACTGCCGTGTCGAACGAGCAGTCGTGCGGCCCGTCCGACCTGCCCGAAACGGGAATCTCGCGCATGCACTCCGAGTGGCGCCCCTTGGTGCAGAACCAGCATGCGGGCGCCGCCACGGCCTCTGCCCCGCCCTCCGCGAGTCCCATCCCGTCCACCCCGCGCGCGGCTCACCGCACCGGCGTGAGCCACGAGGCGAACCTGTCGTCCCTGCCCATTGCCGCGTCGGCAAACGACCTCTGCAGCCTTTTCGTGACGGGGCCTATCCTGCCGTCCGATATGCGGGCCCTGTCGACGACGGCGACCGACTTTACCTCGGCGGCCGTGCCGACCATGAACACCTCGTCGGCCGTGTACAGGTCCTCCCTGTCCAGGTCGGCCTCGACGACGTCGCCGCCGTCGGACCGCATGATGCGGATGACGCTGTCGCGCGTAATCCCCTCCAGTATGCCCGACGTGAGCGGCGGCGTCGTGACCGTCCCGTCCCTGACGGCGAATATGTTCTCGGCGCTGCCCTCTGCGACCTTGCCGGCCGAGTTGAGCATGATGGCCTCGTCGTAGCCGTTCTCGAGCGCCTCGACCCTGGCAAGCGCGGCGTTGGCGTAGTTCGAGGCCGCCTTTGCCTTCATCGGCTGCGACCTAGAGTCTATGCGGACCCAGCTAGACACCATGCACCTGGCGCCGGCGAACTTGCCGGCCCTGGACTCGCCCATCTTCCACTCCCAGCACGACACGGACAGGTCGACCCTGTTCTTGGTCGGCGTCAGGCCCATCTCGCCGTACCCGTAGTACGCGAGCGGCCGTATGTAGCACTCGCGCAGGCCGCTGGCCCTCACCGTCTTTAGTATCGCATCCGAGACCTGCCCCTTGGTGTACCGCATCTTCATAGAGTACATGCGCGCCGACCTGAACAGCCTGTCGACGTGCTCGGGCAGCCTGAACACGGCGGGGCCGCTGGCGGTGTCGTAGCAGCGCAGCCCCTCGAAGACGGCCGTCGAGTAGTGCAGCGCATGCGTCAGGACGTGCACCCTTGCGCTCTTGAACGGGACCAGCCTGCCGTTCATCCAGATCTTGCCGGTCTCTTTCACGGGGCGCCGGCCGCGGCGCCGCCTTAAAGAGTTGGCGCGTACGAGGTCAGATCCCCCTACGCTGGGAGTCAAGATGTTGTGACTCCCCCCGTCTTATGGTCGCGCCACAAGGCGTGTCGTGCATTGTGAGCATGGGTGCCATGTCAGGATCGCCGAGCTCGAAGCGAGAGTTGACGAGATGGAGGGCGTTGCGAGGCGGGAGCGCGAGGACAAGGAGAAGGCGCTTGCCGCATGCCAGTTCGTCCAGGACCGCCTGGAATTTATCGAGCCGATGTACTGTACCGTGCGCCGCGACAACGAGGGCCTGTGGGCGGCCATTGCATCCATGCGGACGAGGCTGCGGGGCGAGGAGGCGGGGCGGGCAGAGGCCGAGGAGGAGCGCGACATGTACCGCGGCGCGGCGGCCGAGGCCCAGTCCCTCCGGGGGCAGCTGGCCGCCGAGACGGATGCCCGGCTCAATGCGGAGGATCACTGCCGGACGCTGATCAGCCATCTCCGCGTCGATCCGCGCACGGGCAGGACGGTGTACAGGAACGGGCCCAACACGCCGTCGTCGGCGCGCAAAAAGGCGGCAGTGGAGCAGGCGGCGGCGGCCGACGGCCGGCAGGGGGGCTCGGCAGGAGGAGGGAGAGGCGGCGGCGGCGTGAGGAGGAGGCGCACCGTGCCGGGAAGGCCCGGCGGCAGGCCGGGCCACCAGGGCCACGGACGCTCCTACAAGCCGACAAGGACGGTACGCAACAACCTCCCGCGAAACCCCGACGGGACGCTGGCCCTGCAGCCGTGCAGGTGCGGCGGGGGCCACTGGGAGCTTGTCAACAACGAGGGGCGGATCATCCTGGATCTGCGCTACATCCTCGAGTGCATAAAGTCCGTCCGGGAGATGGCCAAGTGCACCGGCTGCGGCGCGATGCGCCCGGCCGTCGACGGGCTGCCTGCAAAGGGCAGCTGGAGCCGCCCCCTGTGCGGCTTTGGCGCGTCGCTTCGGGCCCACAAGATGAGCAACGGCGACATCTCAGATGTGCTCACCGACATGGCCCCTCCGGGGATCAAGGTGACAAAGTCGAACGTGGTCGACTCGCTCGGAAGGATCTGCGATGCGTCAAGGCCCCACTCGGAGGCCATACTCTCGAAGATCAACGACGAGGCGGTGGTCTACGAGGACGAGACGACGTCGCTTGCGGTGCCGCCCAGGCACACGGCCGAGCGGGCCGAGAAGCTTGCCGTTGCGGGGTCGATCAGCGCGGCCCTGATCGCATCCGTCCCGCCAAGCGGACTGCCGGCCGTGCTTGCGGTCGATCCCTCGGCCTCGTCGTGGCCAGTCTCGGCTGCCCTGGACGCCAATGCGGCCCTTGGGCTGGAAGACTATGACTGCGCCCTCGGCATCCCGCCGCCCAGCGCGGCGGGGCCCGGCCCGCCGGCATCGGCGCCCTCGGCGCCCTCGGCTGCCGCATCGGGGCTGGAAGAGGGTCGCGGCGGCGGCGGCGGCGGCGGCGCTGGCGCCCTCGGCATCCCGCCGCCCAGCGCGGCGGGGCCCGGCCCGCCGGCATCGGCGCTGGAAGGAGAGTGGAACGGCCGCGTTGCCGCCCCCGCCGCCGCCCGCCCCCGCTGCCAGGCCTCCTCGCACCCCAATGGAGCGGCGGGCCTGCTGGCGGCTGCACTGGCGGCGGCGGCAGACGGCATGCCCGGGCGGCCTGCGGCCGCGGCCGCGGCCCGGTGGCCGAGCCTCGGGGATGCGGCCGCGGCCGCGGCCGCAGGCATCTCGGCCGCCTCGCTGATCGACGCGGCGGCCCGCACGGCCGCCGGCATCGGGCCGGACGAGGACCTGGTCGGGGCCGCGGCGGAGGCGTGCCTCCGGGACGGCTCGGCCGACGGCTCGGGATGGGTATGGGTATTTGCGGCCGCCAGCGGCCTCGTCGCCTACCGGTTTGGGCTGACCCGCGCGGGCGACATGCACGACAAGTACATGGCGGGATTCAAGGGAATCCTCGTCTCCGACCGGTTCCCGGTGTACCGGAGCAGGTTCGAGGCCGACGGCAGGCTCCAGCTGTGCTGGGCCCACGAGCTTCGCGACATAGCCGAGGCCGCGATACGGCCGGGATCGTCGCTGGCCGTCAGGCGCCTGTACCGGGACGTGCTGGGCGTGTTCAGGGCCGCCAGGGATGCGGCCGCCGACGCCGGCATTCCCCGCACGGGGGAGCTGCGGGCCATGCACGAGAAGCGCCTGGACGACGTGCTCGACAGGTACCGCGGGTGCGGGGAGGAGGATGCGGAGAGGATGGTGGCCATGCTGGACCGGGACAAGCGGTCCCTGTTTACATTCCTAGAGCACGAGGGGGTCGAGCCGACCAACAACAGGGCCGAGAGGGCCCTCCGCTACATCGTCCTGCTGCGCAAGATATTCGGACAGATCAAGGGCGGCCGGATATCCATGGAGCGGTGGGGCCACTTTGCCACGTGCGTGATGAGCTGGCGGGCCCAGGGCAAGTCGATAATGGCAGAGGTCGCCCGGATCATGTAGCCGGGGCGGCGGACCGGCCGGCCCTTCCGCCGTCCGGCCTCCTCTTCTCCTTCTTCTTCCCGCCGCCCTTCCCGCTCCCCCCGCCGCCCCGCCAGCTTGCAGCGACTGCGGCCGCGGCCGCGGGGCCGAGCTCTGCCTTGATCCGCGCCGTCTCGGCCTTGATCCGCGCCGTCTCGGCCCTGACGCGGGCTATCTCTTCCATGTACCAGGCCCTGTCGCCGAGCAGCTGCTCGCGCAGGCGCATCTGCTCCTTGATGCCCTCCTCAAAGAGCCCGACCTTGGCCATCTTCTCTGCCGCCATGGCGGCCAGCATCCTACTGGCCATCCGATCGCTCGCTATGGATCGCCGGAGCTCGTCCTCCCTGTCGCACATGCCGCACGATCCCGTGTTGCCGCTAGGGTCGCCGTGTCAACATCCTTCTGTCCTGCGGTAAGGGGGATCTGACCACGTACGTTGGCGCGGCGCCCCCTGCCGGGGCCCCGCGGCCGGCGCGGGCGGGGCGGATGTGGCCGGCGCGGGCGGGGCGGATGTGGCCGGCGCGGGCGGGGCGGATGTGGCCGGCGCGGGCGCGCGCCGGGGGCCGCCGTGGGCCCGCGGCCGCTTATTTAGCGCGGGGGCGGGCGGCCATACATGCGCGGGATGCGGGGCGCAACGGAGGGGCTGCCCGCGGCTGCGGCCACTGCGACCGCCCTTGCCGTCGCGGCTGCCGCTGCCGCATGGGCGCCGGCCGATCTAGCCTGCCTGGATCCGAGGCCGCAGTGCGGCGGCATCGCCGCCCCGCAGTGCGCCGCGGCGCAGCATTCGGCGCGAATGTCCATTGCGGTGACGCTCGCCGACGACGTCCTGGTGATGGGCGACGGCGGCGTCCACCTGCGCGGAGACGTCGCCGTGCACAACTACGACCCGCGCGAGGGCCACCTGTTCCAAGAGATCAGGGCCGAGCCGTCCGGCCGCGTCGTCTCAAAGTCCAAGATCTTTACGAGGACCGGCTCGGACGGCGAGTGGGTCGCCCAGGTCGGCGCCGTGCTGAGGCCCGAGGACTACCCGCCGGGCGGCTACTCGATCGGGGTGGTGACGGAGTCTGGCCTGCGGTCGCCGCGGGCGGCGTTTGCAGTGTCTGCCGGGCCGGCGGGGGCGGATGATGCCGCTCCCCCGCCTCCGCCGCAGCGGCAGCCCGACGGGCCCCCTGCGGCGCTCGAGCCGATCGCCGATGCGGTTCCCGCAGAGGTGGCCGAGATGCTGCAGGGTGCGCCGGCCGGAATGTCGCGGCTCGACGTGCCGCCCGAGCTGCCCGAGCTGCCCGAGCTGCCCGAGCTGCCCGAGCTGCCCGAGCTGCCCGGGCCCGACGATGCGGCCTCTGCCCCTTCTCCGGACGCCGCTCCCCCTACGCCAGTAGCGGACGCCCCCGATGCGCCCCTCCCCCCCGATGCTGCCCCCGTCCGCCCCTTCGTGCCGGCGACTCGGCCCGCCCCCGCAGCCGCGGACCCGCCCCCCGACCCCGACAGCGGCATCCTCGGCCACCTCGCAGGCCTGCTCACCGCCAGCTACCTAGTGACGATCATCGTGTCCGTAATCATCTCGTTCGCCGTCATGTTCGCCGTCAGGACGGCCATCCGGCGCGCGATGCGCCGCAGGGCCTCTAGGGCTCCCAGGGCGGCGCGCCGGCCCTAGAGAAGCCCCGCCGGGGCCGTCCTAGGCGTCCCGGCACCCCTCCCGCACGGCATCTATATTGATCAGGCATATATACCAGGCCCGCGCCTGTAGTCCAACGCGTGTTTTGGGTAACGCCGGGGCCGATTCTAGATGGGGCCCGAGAAGAAACCCAGCGTTGGAGGACCGGCCCAGAGCCGGCGGTCCAACATACAACAACACGGCGGCACTCCGCCGTGTATCATCCTCTGCGGGGCCGGCGCCCGCCCTCCGACCTGGCCGCCGGCACTCCGCCTGCAGAGCGCCTGGATGCGGGGGCGGGGCCCCCTCCCGCGCCCGCTACTCGAACCCTATCCCGGCGCGCTCGGCGTGGACGGCCCTGAGGGCGTCGCCGACGTTGTCCCCCGAGTCCTCTATGATGACGATGATCCTCGACGTCTCCTCCTGCGCGTCCATGTTGAGTATGTTCAGGCCGGCCCTCCCGAGGCTCGCGCTAGTCCTTGCCGCCACGTGCTGGACGCGCCACATCTCGTCGCCGATGAGCGTGACGACGCCGCGGCCGTACGTGATGGTCGCAAGCGGGTCGAAGCCGAGAAAGTACTTTTCGTTGCGCCGCACGTAGTCTGCGTCCAGGAACAGCATGCGCGTGAACTCTACGCCGTCCCTGATGAACGGCGAGAGCGTCACGTACTCGCTGTACCTGCGGTCCTTCCTGAGGGACACGGCGAGCCTGCCGGCCGCGTCCGAGTCGGACCTGAATATGGCGCAGTTCTTCTTTCCCGTTACGATCTTGATCGGGTGCGACCCGGGCGCCCGCCCTCCTCCCCCGCGGCTTACCGTCGTCGTCTTTGACGGGTCCCCCATGTTGGTGATGGCGACGGTCATGTCGACGCCGTTGTCGAGCATCTCCTTGATGGCGACGGGGTCTAGTATCTTCATGCCGAACATGCCCGCCAGCCTGGCCTCGTTGTACGACATGCTCGGCACGTCGCTGAGCCCGTCGCGGACGACCCGGGGGTCGGCCGAGACGACGGCGCTGTCCTTCTCTAGGTCGATGCGCGCGTCGTACTTTTTGTGCAGCAGTATGCCGAGGTCTGCCGCCGTCCTGTCAGACCCGCCCCTCTCGTAGGTGGTGGTCACGCCGTCTGCCGTGCGGCCGACGAACCCGCCCATGGAGACGACGTCGCTGGCCTCGAGGAGCGACTCGAGGGCGCCGGTGTTCCTGGCCGACTCTGCGTGCAGAAAGTTGGCCGTCTCGATGTTCGCATCCGTTATTATGGGCCACGACTCGAACGGGACGGCGGCCGACCGCACCCCGCTCCCCCTCAGGATGCAGTCCATTACGCGCGCCGAGAGTATCTCGCCGGCGAACGCGAGCGCCTCGGCGCGGACCTCGTCGGCGAACGACCCGTCCTGCCTTGCGCTCTCGAGGGCCCGCTCGGCCCTTGCAAGGTGCGAGTCGATGGCCTCGGAGCACTCGCCGGCAAGGCCGGGCCCCGCCGGTCCCGCCATCCTCTCGTACGCGGCCCTGACCGCGGAGAGGTCGGCCTCGCGGCCGGACTCGGCCGCCTCGCCGAGGCCGATCACAATGTCGGTTATCGACCGCGCGCTCCCGTCCTCGCCGGCGGCAAGCGGCGCCGAGAAGACGCACAGCACCTTTGCATCGGCTCCGATCTCGCCTATCCGCTTTACGATTGCCGGCGCCGCTTGCCCGTCGACGCCGAGCGCGCTGCCGCCGAACTTTGCGACGACGAGCTTGCCTCCCACGGATGCGTCCCGGCCCGACATGCCGAGCCGCTGTTCTGCGCTTCTATAAATCGTGGGAGCCGGCCGCGCCGGCCGCCCTTGCCGCCACCGATGCAACGGCCCTGGCCGCGCCGGCCGCGCCGGGGCTGTGCCCTCCCGCGCCGACCCACGCGGCCTCTTTGCGCCTCCCGCCGGCGAGCGCCTCTCTCACGAGGGGGCCGAGCCGGCGCACGTCCGAGTGCGCAAAGCCGGCGGCAGCCGCGTTGTCCTCCTGCTCAAAGTGGCCCCGCACGGGGATGAAGACGCCGGGCGTTCCGTACTGGCCGCACTCGTCCATGGTCGAGCGGCCGGCAAGAGAGACGACCGCGTCGGCGGCGTGCACGTACTCGTGCAGGTTCGGCACGGCGCCGATGCGCCTTGCGCCGTCCCCGTTCGGGCCTTCCACGGCGGGCAGGGACGGGCCGGACGCGACGATCATACTGGCCCCGCCAAGCTCGGGCGCGGCGCGCCCGGCCGCCTCCAGCAGGAACCGCCCCGCCCCCGTCCCGCCGGCGCAGACGAGGACGGTGGGCTTGTCCATGCCGAACCGCTCGCGCAGGACGGCACGCGGCGCGCTAGGGCGCCTGACAGCAGGGCCGGCCAGTATGGCATGGGGGCACGCGGCGCCCCATGCTGCAGCCTCTTTTGGCCCGGGGTCGAGCGGCGCGACGACTGCATCGCACCGGGATACGATGCGCCGCATCGCGGCGTTCATCCTGGTCTCGACGAGCGAACCGGGCCAGCCCCTGCAGAACCTGGTCTCGAACACGTCCGTGACTAGGACGGTGGGGATGCCGGCCCGCTGGGCGACCGACAGCGAGGCAAAGTCCTCGTCGGAGACGACCGTATGGGGGCGGTACCGGAGGATCGGCCGGCGCGCCGCGCGCACGCACCTCCTGTAGTACAGGTAGTACGAGGCGAGCCATGCGCCGGCCCTGACGAGGGCGCCGCCCCTCACGTCGAAGCGGGGCGGGCTGTACGCGTCGTCAGCGTCGAAGCCGTGGGCGGCGAGCAGGGAGGCGGCGGCGCCGCCAGAGGCGAACCGGACGCTTGTCCGGCCGCCGCCCTCTCCGTCGAGCAGGGCGCTGCCGATCGCCGCATCGCGCGTGGCGTGGCCTAGCCCTATGGGGCTGGAAAAGAACAGGATGCCGCCGGCCACGGCGGCCCCGCCGGGGCGCCACATAATACCGGCTCGGGACGGGTGGGGCGCGCACACACACTGTGAGGTTCGGAGGATGCAGGCGCGGGCGGGGCGGCGCCTATGCCCGCAAAGGCGGCGAGGGTCACCTTTATTATCAAGCGGACTGTCGCCGGGCCGTGATCACACGGGCATCAGCGGCGTGCAGGGTATCTGTCGCACACACCCCCGGCGGCGCAAAAGGCTGCGGGGGGGGGGGGAGGCGGATCCACAATGACGCGCATGGACGACAGGGAATCGCACCCAGCCGGCAGGGGCCGCCACTTGGCGCCGCTTGCGGCCGCCGTGTCGATTGCGATCGTGCTGGCGGTTGGACTGGCGCAGGCGACGCCGTACGAAGATGCGGGGCCGTTGCCGCTTGCGGCCGACCTTGGACATGCCGTGGAGCCGTTCCCTTGGATGCAGGCGTGGCACCCGCCCGTGCTGCAGGAGGCATATGCGGACCACCTCACCGTATGCGGGGTCGCACTTTATGGCTCTCACATTCCCAACTACCAAAGCCTCAACCGCGCCTATCCTCAGATCGAGAATATAACGTTTGCGGTGCCCGACGGCACGTACGGGCTGGGCGATGATATAGACATCCGCATACACTTTTTCCGGCCCGACGGCGGGGCGGTGAACCTGTTCCACCGAACCGTCCACGCTCAAACGCAGCCCCAATTTCTCGGCCCGTTCAACCACACCTACCTTGAGTTAAACATACCGGGCAGGTCTGCCGAGTTTCTCAACATAACAGGCACCGATGTGCTGTACTACCGCTACACCGTTCAGCCCGGCGACAGGTCTGCGGATCTTGGGTACGCCCGCACAAACGGCCTGCATACACCCAACCTGCGATCGGGCGCCGGCGAGGACGCGGTAGCCTGCTTCCTGCCCACGCCGGGAGGACCGGGATCGCTCCGGGGCGAGTCCGACGTGGTCGTCGACGCCGGGCCGCCGTCCGTGCAGTCGGTATCATCGCCCAACGGAACGTACGGCACGGGCCGCATCGTCAACATTACGGTGTCCCTTGAAAAGCCGGCCGTGATCAGCACCGAGCCTCGCCTGATGCTCAACACCGAGCCGCCGCGGAACGCCTCCTATGCGGGCGGCAACGGGACGGCGAACCTGTCGTTTCTGTACACGGTGAGGCCCGGCGACGAGGCGCCACTCTTGGATTATGCGGGCACCGGATCCCTCTCCATGGAGGGCGGGTCGATCGCCAACGTGGTCGACAACGTCACCGGGAATATGCTGCTGCTGCCGGAACCGGGCGAGGAGGGATCGCTCTCCGCCTCCAACTCGATCGGCGTACTCGGCGGGCCCATTCCTGTCCTGAAGGCAAACGGCTCGGCCGTTGATGAGACCGGTGGCTATGCCGCCCTAGGTGGAGCCATCGAAGTCGACGTGATCGAGGCGGACGACGGCGGCGCGTACGCCGTGGTGGCGGCGCGCAATGAAAAGGCCGGCTCTGATTACCCTGGCGGCGTCCAGGCGATCCGCATCCACCCTGACGGCACACTCTCGCCCGGCGGCACTGACAGGCAAGGACCCTCCACTGTCTTCAGGTTGCACAGCCCAACCGACGTCACCGCGTTCGAGATGGGCGGCCTGCCCCGCGCCATTGTATCGGCCGGCAACAGCATCTCTCTGTACGATATCGGATCCGGCGGCGCCATCTCTCTCAACAGCACGGCGTCCAACGGCGCAGTATCCCCGGGAGGCGCGTTTGACAAGCTGGAGGGTTCCGTCGGCGTGTCTGTTTTCGAGGCGTACGACCACACCTATGCCCTCGCTGCCGCCAGCAGAAGCAATGGCCTCCAGCTGGTCCACATCCTCCCGAACGGTACCCTGTCGCGCAACGGCTCGGCATCGGACGGAGTCGACATGTTCAACCTGACCGGGGTAAACGCCGTCAATGTGATCAAGTCGGGCGACGCCGCCGCGGCCGCCAACGGCCCGCCCAGGGCCCTCGTGGCATCAACCGACGACGACATCATCCAGCTCGTCAGCGTCCACCCCAACGGCACCCTCTCGGTCAACGCCACGGCGAAGGACGACACCCCTGAATTCGAGACGCTCGAGAATGCCGCCGGTGCCACCGTGTTCGAGGTGGACGGCCTCACCTACGCCGCAGTGACAGCATCCGGCGACAACGCCATCCAGATCGTCCGCATCCACCCCAACGGCACCCTTTCCAATGCGGGCTCGGCCGTCAATGGAACCGGCGGGTTCGACTCGATTGGGGGCTCGACAAACGCCGCTGTGTTCGAGATGGGCGGCTGGACGTACGCCCTTGCGCCGTCGGATGCCGATGACGGCATCCAGCTGATGCGCATCAACCCTGGCGGGACGCCCGTAGCCGAGGGATCGGCCAAGGACGGGGATCCGGGCGGATTCGACGCCCTCTGGGGCGCCGACGGCCTCGCCGTGTTCAAGGCAGGCGGCCGCACGTACTCGCTAATCGCCGCGCAAAACGACAACGCCGTCCAGCTTGTCAGGCTCTGGCCGGCGTCCGTCGCCGGCGTGTCCTCCCCCGTGGGGAACGGCTCGTACTCCGCCGGAACGATGATCAGCATAACGGTCGCATTCGACGAGCGCGTCATGCTGCAGGATCCGTCGAACCCGCCCTCTCTCCTGCTGTCCCTAGAAGGGGTGAACAGGACGGCGCCGTACCTGTCCGGCAACGGCACGGAAACACTTGTCTTCAACTATACGGTGATGCCCGGCGATGCCGTTCCCGCCGCTGCCGCCGGCCTAGAATACGCGCACGCCGGGGCCCTGGTGTCGCGCGGCACCATAACCGACCTGCTGGGCAACGCAGTCGACCTCGAGCTTCCCGTGCCCGGCACATCAGGCTCGCTCAGCAGCGCAAGGAGCATCGTGCCAGACACTGCGGGCCCGATCGTCGAGTCTGTCTCGTCGCCGAACGCGAACGGCACCTACGGCACAGGCTCGAAGATCAACATTACTGTCTCGTTTGACGGGGATGTGGACGTCGACATCGGAGACGGCGCCGATGCGCCGTCGATCGCGCTGCGGCTTGACGAGGCGGAAGGCGACCGGTTCGCCACGTACGACGCGGGCGGCAGCGCAGGCAGGAATCTGACGTTTGTGTACACCGTGGAAGAGGGCGACACTGCGGCCGACCTCGACTATGCGAACGCTACGGCCCTGTCCGACGGCGGAACCATTACGGATGAGGTCGGCAACCCCGCCAACCGGACGCTGCCCGAACCGGGCATGGACGGCCTGCTCGGCAACTCTGGATCCATCCGCATCGACACCGAGGGGCCGCGCGTGATCGGGGCCGCGGAGGCCAATCCCAAGGGCGCGCCGTACAGGGAGGGCGAGACGGTCAGGATCGCCATCGGCTTTGGCGAGGCGATCGTGCTCTCCGACCGGGCGGTCCCGTCGTTGCGGCTCGCACTTGACGGAGATGCGACCTCTACCGCCGTGTACGAGCGGCAGTCGGGCGACGGGCGGACGCTTGTCTTCAACTATACCGTGCAGGCAGACGACAGCGCGGATCCCCTGGACTATGACGGCGTGGATGCCCTGTCTCTTGACAGCGGAACTATGACGAACTCAATCGGCAACAACGCCGTCCTAAAACTGCCCGACGCCGAAGAGGGGCGCTCGCTTGCGGCCGCGGGCATTCGCATCGACACATCGGCCCCGGTCGTAGAGTCCGTCTCGTCGCCGAACGCGGATCGAGCGTACGGCATCGGCTCGCGGATCAACGTTACGGTCACGTTTGGCGAGGCCGTATACGTCACGGGATCGCCTCGGATCGAGCTCGACACAGGCTCGGACGCCGGCATGGCCGCATACGACTCTGGCAGCGGATCGCAGACGCTCGTGTTCGAGTACAGGGTGCTGCCGGACGATGCGGCGGACGACCTAGACTACACGGGCACCGACGCGCTGACCCTCAACGGAGGGACCATACGGGATGCGGCCGGCAACAATGCCGACCGGATGCTGCCCGAGCCCGGCGGGGCCGGATCGCTGGGCCACTCGAAGGACATCGAAATAGACACGACGGCGCTGTCGGCGGATCCTCCAAGCGTCCTGAAGGTATTCTCGACGGACTCGGGCGGCACGTACGACACCGGCTCGGACATCAACATTACCGTGGCCTTTAGCAGTGCCGTGAACGTGACGGGGGCGCCGATGCTGGCGCTCTCGACCGAGCCGGCCAGGAGCGCGGCGTACGTCGAGGGCAGCGACGGCGACTCTAAGCTGGCGTTCCTCTACGAGGTGCAGCCCGGCGACTCTGCGGACCGCCTCGACTATGCGGGCACCGGCGCGCTTACCCTCAGCGGCGGAACCATACGGGACGCGGCCGGCCGCAACGCGGGCCCAGAGCTCCCGCCCACGGGCTCGGCGGACTCGCTGCACGCCTCTGGTATCGCAATAGACGGCAGGAGCGCAGGCCCCTCCCCCGGCGGCAACGGCGGCATGGGCGACGGCAACGGCGGCATGGGCGACGGCAACGGCACCGGCAACACCGCGACCGTCGTATTCCGGCCGGACGAGGTCGTAGGCCAGACAAACCTCACCGACAGGGGCAACGAGGTCCGCGTCACGATCAACGTGACCGCCCTGGCCGGCGCCGGCACCGCTGGCGCAACCGTACAGTTCCCGTCTACCGGCGCCGTCGTGACCACATCGTTCGCATCCGTGTCGTTCCCGCCCATGGTGGCCGCAATGTCCGTGCCGTCCGGCGGCCTGCTCGTCCTGCATGTAGTCGCCGCGGCCGACTCCCCGCCGCCCGACTCGACCATTCAGGATCTCGCATACGACGGCTCGGCCGTGGTCCTGCGAAGGATCGTAGAGATCGGCGACGAGGGCAGCACCGTCACGTTCAGCATGCCCGTCCGCATATCCCTCGAGGGCCAGGCAGGCGGCCGCGCGTTCTACATCGACGGCGCGAGCGGTCAGCTGAGGCCGATCGACGACGCCTGCGGGGCAGACGATGTGGTCAGGGTCCACCGCCACCTTGACGGCACGGGCGAGTGCCGAATCGACTCTGGCGACGACATGGTCATCTACACGTACCACCTGACGCGGTTTGGCACCGTGTTGTCCGAGAGCGGCGCCCCGCCGCCCGTGTACCACACGTGCTCGGTGAGCCTTGAAAAGCGGAGCCTGCCGATCGGCGATGCGGCGCTCGGCGGCTACTCTGATCCCGCCGAACAAGTGCTGATCAACTCTGGCTCGGCGCCGTTTGCAAGCGTCGGGATCGAGGCGTCCCCATGGCGAACCGGCCCCTCCGACGGCGGCCCCGGTTCCGGCGGATACCCTTCCCTGCCGGCCCCCGCGTCAGGGACGGGCGAGGGCCGTGCGTCGAGCGCCCTTGTCGCGCGCATCTATGCGACGCTGCCGGCGGCCGCCTCGGAGGTGAGCGAGTCCGGCAGGGCAGACGACTACGCCGCGGTCGGCGAGGAGACGGCCGTGGCAGGCGGGCTCGGCGGCGGGGATGTCAAGCCGCTGTGGTTCCGGCTGAACCTGACCCCGTACGGCAACGAGGTGCAGGGCGGCGCGTTCTCCCAGAGCGTCACTTACAACGCCCAGTGCGTGCAGCCGTAGCCGGGCCGGGCTTGCATGATGCCAGCCAGAGCATGCGGCCCGCCCCGCAGCGCAGGAGGAAGACCGTTGCATCCTCCCTCGCGGGAAGGCGGGCCCGACCTCCCCTCCAGCGGCGGTCCCCGGCGGCCCGGCCGGCCGCGGGCCGATCCGCCGCGCCGCCCGTCCAGCCAGAAGCGGCGCTGCCCGGCCGGCCGCGGCTCCTCCCCCGAGCCGTTCCGCAGAGCAGTCGAACGGCACATCTGCCCCCGACTCCCCCCTTCCTCCCGCGGAGCGGCATCCGCCCCTCGTGCGCGGCCGCGGCTCCGGGCGCCGCCGCCCGAACTGCGCCCAAGCGGCCCCGGGCGGGGATGCGCGCCGCGAGCGGCCCGGGGCCATGCGCGCCGCATGCCCCCGACCCTCCGCCAATGCTTAAATCAGCGCCGCCGTGCGCCCCCGCGGGCCTGTGGTCTAGCTCGGTTATGACGTCGCCTTTACACGGCGAAGGCCCGGGGTTCGACTCCCCGCGGGCCCATTCCGCCGATCGGCGGGGCGAGCAACATTTTTTATGCGGCGCGGCTTGGATCTTTTCGTGGGGAGTCCAAGGGGCGGGGACGACGGAGGCAAGGCCGGCGCCGCCAAGCCGGCACCGCCGTCGGCCGCCATGGACGACGAGACGATCGTCAAGGGGATAGACGAGGCGATAGCGGATGCGGCGCGGGCAAAGCGCCGCCACCACCGACCGAGGCACAAGCGCAAGCGCGAGGCGGCCGAGGGCGGCACCGACTACGTGGCCCTCGTCGATGCGATGTACAGGGCCGAGATCGCAAAGGCGGCAGGCGAGAGCCCCGAGCTCGTCCTGGACCTGCGCGCCGTCATCGACGACGCGAGGGCCGCCGACGACGACGGCAACCCCGCCGAGGCCGTGCGCATATACCGCGAGCTGTGCGAGGGGATATCGCACAGCATCGACCTTGTGGACGACGACGACTCGTACCACTCCACGTGCTTTGCCGACGCGGTAGACGGCATGGCAGAGTCGACGAAAAAGCTCGACCCCGACGCCCGAAAGAGGCAGATCACGCACATGCTAGAGCGCTACATCTCGAACGAGCCCGAGTACCTCGCCGACGAGTACATCTCTGCCCTGTGGGAGGTGTGCGGCGCCGACCGCGAGTACCTGGGCCACTGGATGCGCAAGCTCGCCCCCCTCGTGCGCGGCGCCGCCGAGACGAGCAGGCGCGGCGGCAGCGCCGGCAGCCATGCCGCGCAGCTGCTCCGCATGAAGGCGGGCATTCTCAAGGAGATCGGCGACGAGCCGGGCCTGGACCGCTTCCTCCGCAAGCACTGCCACGACGACTCGTACCTGTGCACGATGCACGTAAGGCGCCTCCACAAGAGCGGCTCTAGGGGGGCCCTTGCGGCCGCCGAGGCCGGCGCGGCCGTGTTTCCGGGCGACGGCGAGGTCGCCGAGGTGTTGCGCGTCCTGCGCAGGGCGTCTGCCGGCAGGGGCGGGGGCAGGTAGGGGCGAATGCGCGCATCGGGCCGCCGGCCGAAGGGAGTCTCCCGGGCAGGGACGGGGGGCGCGGCGGCGCGCGGCAACAGCCGCAAGGCGCCGAGGCGGCCTACGTCCGGCCCAGCGCGCCGGCCTGCCAAAAGCGGGGTCCAGCCGCCGCCGGATGCCGCGCCGAGGCCCGAGTCGGCTAGGAATCTTGTAGAGCCGGCCGGCGAGGAATACGCGAGGAGGTTCCTTGCTGGCGTGCTCTTGGGCGATGCGGCCCTTGCCGAGCAGTTCGCGAAGGGCATGGGGTCCCCGCTGCCGGCGGGCCTGGACTACGGAAAGAGGGTGGACGAGGCATTCCGCGAGGCCGTGGCGGACGTCTCCATGGAGCGGGAGCGCGTTGCGTACGTAGACCTGGAAGGCGTGATGAAGTCGGCCGGCGAGTTTGAGAGGTCGGGCGATCTTGTCGAGGCCTCTAGGATATACGGCCAGATCGCCGGGGCGATCGTCGGCAACGAGGACCTTTCGTACCTGAAAGGCAACCACCTTGAAGCTGGGCCGGTGGCCGTCGGGAAGTGGGCCGAATGCCTCGACTGGAGCTCTCCGGAGCCGGCCAAGAGGCGGGCGGCCATAGGCCGGGCGTTCGGGATGTTCAAGAGGGGCGGCGTGCTCTGCGATGCGTACGGACATGCCATGATGGCGCTGTGCGACACGGACGCCGATCTCAGGCACCTGCTCGGCCTGGCGAGGCCCCACGCGCAGCCGCCCCGCGTCCCCCGCAGCGCGGGGAAGCGCGGCCGCGCCAAGGCGGGGCCTGCCTCCCTCTTGTTCGAGTCGTTGGTCGGCAGGATCGGCGGCCTCGAGAGCGGCGGCCCTCGAGAGGAGGGCGAAGGGGTGGGCATCGGGCGGATGGTGTCCGCCGTAGTCGAGATACTCGACCGGCTCGGCAGGGCCACGGACGCCAACAGGCTGATCGCCGGGCATGCGCGCCTCCATCCGGGGGCATGCGCGCTGCTCGTCAAGAGGCTAGCCGGCGCCGGCTCCAAGCAAGAGGCGGCCGGCGCCGCGGCGGCGGGGCTCGACCGGTTCGGGAACGATCCCGAGATCGCAGAGGCCGCCATGTCCATATACGGCAGGGGCGGTTCCTCGCGCGCCCGCTGCGCCATTCTCACCGACCTGTTCATGCGCACGGCCGACGAGTCCTACTACGAAAGGCTCCGCGGGATGCCGGGGTGGAAGCGGGAGCGGCCGTCCTTCATACGCGCGGTTTCCGGGAATGCAAGGTTCAGGAGGTTCTTCCTCGTCGACATCCTCGTCCGGGAGGGCATGCACAAGAGGGCAATAGGCGAGATCGCCGCGTCGGGCCAGGTGGACCTGTTCGAGGCGTACCGCGCCAAGCTCTCGGCCGCGGAGCCGCGGGCGTACCTGGCCGCGTACGGCCGGTACGTCAAGACCCTCGGCGAGCGCGCCGCCACGGCCAAGCAGTACGCCAGCGTGTCAAAGCACCTGAAAAACATCTCTCGGGTGCGCGACGGCGGCAGGGATGCGGCAGCCAGCATTGCGGTAGCCCTGACCAGGAAGTATCCTGGCAAGCGCAAGCTCGCCGCCGCCCTCGCGCCGTTCCTGCGCTAGGGGCCGCTTCCCGCCCCTTCCTTCAGAGCCTCCCCTTGACGTAGTCGATGGCCGCAATCGGGGTCGGATCGACGCCCGACAGGACGGCCCTGTAGATCGTCGCGTAGTCGAGCAGGTACACGAGGTTGGCGACCTTTGAGAGTATGTCGCCGCCGACCGAGTCGACCGTGCGGAACTCTATCCCCCTGTCGCGGAACATCGACTCGAGTATGCCCCACCTCTGGCGCGTCTTTGCGTGGTCGTCGCGGCCGCGAACCATGACGGGCCTGCCGGCCGATCCCTTTCCGCCCCACCACGGGACGACCCCGTTGTGGCACGCCTCTATGACATCCTCGGCCATGGCGTGCATCTTTGCATTCTCCTGCAGCGAGTTCTTGAACCGGATCGCCGCCGCGCGCAGGCCTGCCGGATAGTACACTATGGGCACTCCGGACAGCCACCCGGCCAGGGACAGGGCGGGGTTTGCCTCCTCGTCCAGGCTTTGCGACCCTATGCGGTCCCTCAGGGCGGACATGTGCGATATCGAGTCGGGGACGCACTTTGCCGCGCCCTCGGGCAGGACGGGCCCGAGGGCCCTGATCATCCCGTACAGGAACGGCGCGAACGACGCGCGCGGCGAGTGGCGCGCCTCGATCCTGCGGTGCGGCATGCCCCTGTCGGCGCAGAGCCGCTCCATCCGGCCGCCGCCCGAGAAGCCGACTGCCAGGCACCCCCTCCTGCCGGCCTCGTCGAGGACGGCGAGCGCCTCTTCCGTGTTGCCGGACACGCTCGTGGCGACGACCACGGTGTCGCGCGAGGCGACCCTGGGCAGCACGTACCCCTTTGCGACGTCGACGTGCACGCCGGCCTTGGACAGGACGGCGGCCATCGCGTCGCCGACCGTCCCCGACCCGCCCATCCCGGCGAACACAAAGTGCCGCGTCTGCCCGCAGGTCTGCAGGTCGACCGGCTCGGGCCCCTCGGGGCCGCCCTCCCTCGCGGCCGCCTCGGGCCACTTGTCGTACACGGCGCAGATCCCGGACGAGTCGCACCTGGCAAGCGCGCCGGCGTCGAGCATGCGGCGGCGGCGGCGCATGGCCGAATAAATGTACGCGCGCCGGCGGCGCCGGCAGCGGCGAAATTGCGTGCCCGCCCCTGAGCCGCCCGGATGCCGGCCTTCTGCCGCGGCAGTGATCGGAATGCCTGCCGCCTCGGGTGCCGGGGCCGGGCGTGGCGCGCGCCCCTCCGTGGCGTGGGCACGTGTTGCGATGCGCCGACCTCCGCCGCCTCTTGGCACGGGCGGTTGCACCTACGCCTCTCATGGCCCTCTTCCGCCCCTCCGCCCCGCCGGGCCGCCTGGCTGTCATGCTTTTATGCTAGTATGGACGCCCCGAAGCCGTGAAGCAGGCGCTATCCCTTGCAGAAGTGCGCGAGCGCAACGAGGTTCGCATCCATTCCGAATGGAGGCAGATGCCGCAGGACATCCTGATCGTATTCGCCAGCTTTGTCGTGCGCGAGGTGGCATCCGCCGCCACGACGGTGGCCAAGAACGCAGACCGGTTCGACATTGCCGTGCGGGGCGGGATCGAGCGCCGCAAGAGGATGCCGCGGGGCCACCCGCCGATACTGGGCGTAGAGCACGCGGATCCCGTCTTCATGACAGTCATGGTCCACTGCTCCATGGCGCAGGTCGTCGAGCTGCTCGAGTACGGCATGCCCGAGGACATGTCCGTCGTGCCGATACCGCGCAAGAGGTACGACGACTGGCGGAAGCGGGCAGTGCGCAGGCGCGCCAGGCCGGCGAAGAGATCCTGAGGGCGCGCACCGCACCTGCACGGGAGCCTCCATGTCCTTTGATCCTAGCATGCGCAGGGGCGGCATGCCGACCGCCGCCCGATGCACGCTTCGACAGGGGCACCGGCACCGATCTGGACGCCGACATTCTGGATGAACCGCCATGTCCCCACATGCTCCGCCATGCCCCGCGATCCCGCCGCGCGTCTGGCGTCCCCGGGCGGGCCGTCAGGCCTTGCCGTGCTGTCCGGCAGCCGCATGCGCGGAGCAGCGGCCGGCGCCGGGCGCGCCCCGCTGGGGATTTATCGCCCGCATCCGGCCGCGCCGCATGGGACTGCCTGACCTGACGGTCGATAGGATCAGGCGGGTGTGCACGGCGCAGTCGTACGAGCGCGGCGCCAGCTACTACAACTCTGGCCGCATCACGTCCGTGCGGCTGGCCGACGGTGCGGTCAGGGCCATCGTCGAGGGCACCGACGTGTACAATGTCGAGCTTGCCTGGAATGGCGGGGATGGCAAGTACTACTGCGACTGCCCCTACTCGTACGAGGGAGAGTGCAAGCATGTGGTCGCGGTCCTGCTCCATGTCAGGGACCACTCTGCCGAAATGATCCGCGAGGCCAAGAGTGCATTGTTGGCGGCCAAGAGGCTGCTCGACGGGGCCGGCGAGGGGCGCCTGCGCGAGTTCCTTGCCGTCGAGATGGCCGGCGATCCGGCCCTTGCCGAGAGGTTTGCAAGGGGCGCAGGCGCCCCACTGCCGGCCGCCGCCGGCCCTGCCGATCCTTCCGAGGAAGATGAAGAGGAAGAAGAGGCGGACGAAGCGGGGGGTGGTAAAGGGCCATCAGAGGGCGCCGCCGTGGACTACTTCGACAGGGTCTCGTCCATGTACCGCGCCGAGACGGCCGCCTGGCGAAGGGCCGGCGCCACGGGATGCGACGACTACGGCCACATCGACCTCAAGGGCCCGATGGGAGAGGCCGCCGCCCTTGCAAGGTCGGGCGACATGGCCGGCGCGTCAAGGGCGTACGGCCAGATCGCCTCGGCCGTGTCCGACTACATAGACGAGGTGATCGGCAGCCATGGCCCCCACCTCCGCGCGGCCCGAACCGCAATTGCAAGGTGGGCTACGTGCATGGACAAGAGCGGCCCCACGGACGACGAGCGCCGCGAGTGCGTATCCGACGCGCTTTCCGGCTACCGCGGCGACGCCCGCTTCTCGGCCGCCTACGAGTCGGCCTTGTGGTCGCTGTGCAGGTCCGACGGCGACCTTGTCCACCTGCTCGACCTGGTCGCGCCGCACATGCCGGATCCCATCCCGGCCGACGGGAGCGAGGGGGCCGGCTCGCGCCGCGTCAAGAGGGTCACGGGGCCCCTCCGCAGGCGCCGCCGCGATCTCATCGAGCAAGAGTCCCCCGAGCGCATCCGCATGCTGCGCATCCAGGTCGGGGCCCTAGAGAGGCTCGGCCGCAAGAGGGACATCGACCGGCTCTTGAAGGAGCACGGAAGGGCGGACCCGGCCGCATGCGCGATGCGGGTGGGGCGCCTGGCCGGGTCCGGCGACAAGGCGGGGGCGGTGCGCGCCGCCGACAAGGGACTCGACCTGTTCGGCAACGACGAGCGGATCATGGCAGCCGCCGAGGCCGTGTACGGCGGGCGCGAGGCCGGCCGCGTGCCCGTCCTGTCGGGGCTGTTCATGCGCACGCTCGACTGGTCGTACTACGACAAGCTCCGCGGGCTGCCGGGATGGCGGCGCGAGCGCGCCGCCGTCCTCGAGTGGCTGTCTAGCGACGAGGATAGGTACGAAATGCTCGTCAGGATGCTCGTCAGCGAGGGCATGCACGGCAGGGCGCTGCGCGAGATTGCAGAGGGCGACGATGCGGCGCTGTTCGCAGAGTACGCCGAGGCCGTTGCCGCCGGCCGCCCCCGCGCGTACCTTGCCGCGTACGGGAGATGCGTCGCGGGGCTTGCGGACAGCGCCCGCTCAAGCTGGGACTATTCGCGCGTAGCGCAGCACCTCAAGCACATGTCCGGCATCGAGGGCGGCAGGGAGGCGGCGGCCCGCATCGCCGCCGACATAGTGGCAAGGAACCCGAGCAAGCGGGCGCACCTCAAGGCGCTTGCGCCGTACGTCAAGAGGGCGAGTGCAAGGACGAGCGCGGCGGCTGCGCGTTCAGGCGGCGGATCCCGGGCGGGCGGGCCTCGCGCCGCCCGCGGACGCGCGCGGCCGGCATCTTCTCGGAAGCGCTGATCGCGCCTCTGCCCGCCCGATTAAATAGCGCCGCCTGGCCGGCGTTCCATGGGCGAGTCCGAACCCGGCGGCTCCGCGACGCCCCGCGCCGGCCTGCTGACGGTGCGGTGGGAGGACGATGGCGGCCGCGTCGTAATGGTAGACCAGACGCGCCTGCCAGGCGAGCTCGTGCTGGTCACGTACGACACGCACGAGCAGGTGGCCGACGCGATACGGCGCCTCGTGGTGCGCGGAGCGCCGGCGATCGGCGTGTCCGGAGCGTTCGGTCTGGCGCTTGCCGCCTGCAGGAGCAATGCGGAAACGGCAGGGCGCATGGTCGAGGACCTGGAAAGGGCCGCTGCCGTGCTCGTCGCCACGCGGCCGACGGCCGTCAACCTAAAGTGGGCGCTAGACCGCGTCATGCGGGCGGCCAGGTCCGCGGCATCGGGCCCGTCCGCCGCGCCCGGTTCGGTGCGGGATGCCGCCGTGTCCGAGGCGCGCGCAATGGCCGACGAGGACGTGCGCACCAACCGTACCCTCGGCGCCAACGGGGCCGCGCTGCTCGGCGACGGCGAGACCGTAATGACGCACTGCAACGCCGGCGCGCTCGCGACTGTCGCGTACGGGACGGCGCTCGGCGTCATCCGGGCCGCCCGCGACGGCGGCAAGGGCGTGCGCGTCATTGCCACCGAGACGCGCCCCGTCCAGCAGGGCTCTAGGCTCACGGCGTTCGAGCTCCGGCACGACGGCATAGACATCAGCCTCATACCCGACACGGCCGTCGGGTACGCGATGTCGCGGGGGATGGTCGACCGCGTCGTCGTCGGCGCCGACCGCGTCCTGCGCACGGGCCACGTGTACAACAAGATCGGCACGTACCAGGTCGCCGCCATGGCGCGGCGGCACGGCGTGCCGTTCTACGTGGCAGCCCCGCTCTCGACGTTCGACATGGACAGCTCGCCGGCCGACGTCGTCATCGAGCAGCGCCCCGCGGACGAGGTCACGGGGACGGCCGGGCGCCGCACGGCGCCCGACGGCATCGGCGTCATCAACCCAGCATTCGACGAGACGCCGCCCGAGCTCGTCTCGGCCATCATAACCGAGGCCGGCGTGGCCGAGCCGCCGTACGATGCGAGCATACCGGGGTTATTCAAAGCTAATCTTTAGAAGGTATTTAACGACTGCCCGGGGCCGCCGGCCCGATGGGAACCGTCAAGGCGGAGGCGGTAATGGACTCGCTGCGCTCCTGCATGGATCCAGAGGTGCCGATCAACATCGTCGACATGGGCCTCGTGTACGGCGTCGACGTGGCCGACAACGACGACGTGAACATTAGAATGACCATGACGACGCGGGGGTGCCCCCTCCACGACACGCTCGTCTCGGACGTGACGCGCTACGCAAAGAAGGTGCCGGGCGTGAACGGCGTAAGGGTCGACATCGTGTGGGACCCGCCGTGGACCATGGACAAGCTCTCGGACGAGGCACGCCGGACGCTCGACAAGATGCGCTCGGCGATGGCCGGCCCGCTCAACACGCCGGCGCCCATAGACTACGAGACGGCCACGCCGCAGGGCGTCGGCAAGATCGTAAAGCAGGAGGACGGCTCGATGGTTCTCGCCAACGAGCACGACCAGGGGTTCATGGTGAACCAGGCGATCGTCGACTTTTGGAGGTCGTGCAACGGGCAGCGCAAGATCACCGAGCTCGTCGGCATGTTTGCGCAGCAGACGGGCATGCAGCGCGGACAGGTCGAAAAGGAGGTGCTGCAGCTGGTCAACCAGCTGCGCGACGGCGGGCTGCTTGTGATACCGAGTGCAGGGAGTGAACCCGTAGACGCAGTTGCTGGTTCGTATCCGCCCAATACCCCAAACGTTGAGTTTAAACGTAAGTAGAGTGGTGACTCACGATGTCTACCGCTAGCGATGCAGGGTTAACATTTGATAAACTACTTGCCACAATCCGTAGTGAACCTAACAAGTCAAAAAGAGGCACTAAATTTGAAGAGTTGGTGGTAAACTTTTTTAAAAAAGACACTACTTATAAAAACTATTTCTCGACAGTGTGGTGGTTTAAAGACTGGCCTGAGCGAAATCGCCGTGACACGGGTATTGACATTGTCGGTCAAATTGCTGATACAGGAGAATATGTAGGAATACAATGTAAATGCTATGACGATAACACGCCGTTAGATTATGCCGGAGTGACAAAATTTCTTACAGCATGCAAGAGCTATGGTATATCTAAATATATTTATGCATGCACAAGTGATAAAATCACACCTGAATCCGAACGGACGATACGCGAAAACAAGATTGCCCTGTTAAACAAATCTAGCTTTCGTAAATGTTCAATCAAAAACTGGAGCTCACACTTTGACAAGATAATCGTCACGGAACCCAAAGCGCTTAGGCGTGATCAAGAAAAGGTCTGCAGTGATGTCATAAATGGTTTCAAAAGTCACTCTCGTGGAAAGCTCTTGATGGCATGCGGTACGGGTAAAACTATTACCTCGCTCAGAATTGCTGAAAAATTAGAGTGCAAGACGGTGTTGTACTTGGTACCGTCCATATCACTCATACAGCAGACAATGAGAGAGTGGTCGGATAATTCTCTTGGCAAGTATCAATACATCGCTGTTTGTTCTGACGATTCTGCTGGACGTGATGAGGGAGGACAAATCTATGAGCTTGAACGCCCTCCATCCACCAACGCAGCCAGTTTCATTGAGCAACTCTCAAGACGTGATTTGTATGACATGTGCGTCATTTTTTCTACGTACCAGTCAATTGATATCGTGGCTTCTGGCCTTGACAAACTCGGGGGGGGGGGGGCGCGGCTGGCGAAAAGACACAAATTGATCTAATACTTTGTGATGAAGCACACAAGACTGCCACCAAGATACATTCCAGCGCAAACAATACGACAAAGTATGTTGGCTACTATGGTAAAATCCATGATGATGAATTCATTGCAGGCAAAAGGCGCCTTTACATGACTGCCACCCCAAAAATTTACGAAAGCAATAATAAAGACGTATATTCAATGAACGACGAAGAAGTGTTTGGCCCCACGTTCAGCATCATATCATTTTATGATGCCGTTCATGGCAAAGAACGTATACTGTCTGACTTTAAGGTTAAGATAGCTATTTTGCCCGAAGATCGACTTCCTCAATACTTGGGAATTGTTGAGAGCCTGCGTGATCCGAACACTCCTGAAAATACAAAACTTAAAGCGAAATTGTTAGAACATAAGGCAAAATGTGCGGCCGCGTGGCATGGTATACTAAAACCTGGCGATGATCCGCTAATGAACAAGCCACTTCAAAAAGTTATCGTCTTTACCAACACTATTGAAAAATCAAAGGTGTTTGCAGGTGCCATTGAAAAAAAAGAACATGGAAGTTTCACTGCAATCGCAAGTGAGTATAATGCACACTATAGGATTCCACAATTGTCCTCTATAAAACACATTGACGGCACAATGTTATCATACCAACGTCGCCTTGGTTTAGATTGGCTAGATCAAAGCAGTGATCACCCGAACGAAACTCGCATCATTTCCAATGCAAAGTGTCTATCAGAGGGAGTTGACGTGCCGAGCCTTGATGGGGTAATTTTTATGGAGCCCAAACGATCGACAGTTGACGTTGTTCAATCTGTGGGCCGGGTCATGCGTACTGCACCAGATAAAGATTTTGGTTATGTAATATTGCCTGTCGTTGTACCTGGTGGTTCTTCAGCTGACGAAATACTCAAAAATAGCAGCTTCGCGCATGTGTGGGAAGTGTTAAACGCACTCCGTTCTCATGATCCTAGATTAATTGCCGAACTTAGCTCTGCTGGATTGGTACGCGATCCCTCTTCACGCAACGGAACCGGCACTCCTCGCATCCAAGTAGATTTTTTGGGCATTGATCCACAAAAGGAAGCACAACTATACGCCGACCTTACTTTGGCGATGCGCTCAAAGCTCGTCAAAAAAGTTGGAACTATCGACTATGTTCAAAAGTATGGGGCCAAATTAGGTGCCTATGCCAAAAAAATCAAAGATTATATCGATGTTCAGTACAGTAAAAATTCGAACACGATGAAAACAATGGATAAATTTCATCATGATATGAAATTACTGATAAATTCTAGCGTGACAATTAATGACTCAATTAAAATGATATCACAACATGTCATATTAAAACATGTTTTCGATGCACTATTTTATGATGATTTTGCTAGTGAAAACCCCGTGTCTAAAAAACTTGACTCTGTACTAAAATCTTTAAATCTTGGAAATGTCCTTGCCGGCCTTGGAGACTTTTATGAAGATGTGCGGCGTGAAACGGAAGTAATTAATAATTCACCTGATGAAGATGAAAAGCATGTGCGACGGCAAGAATTCATGAGGCGTATATATGAAAGCTTCATAACTAGTTCTGATAAAAAAACATCCATAGAAAAAGGCATTGTCTATACACCTGTCGAAATAGCAGATTTTATTATTAATAGTGTTCAACACTTATTAAAAACAAGAATTAAAAAAACACTTGGCCAGTATGATGTACAAATACTTGAGCCATTTGCAGGCACCGGTACATTCTTAACAAGATCAATTGACTTGGGACTATTAGACAGGTCGTTGCCTCAAAAATACTTTACTAGCATGCATGCAAATGAAATTGTACTACTTGCATATTACATTGCGGCAGTCAACATGGAAACCGTCTATGCACGGCGTATGAAAAAGCTTGGCCAAAAAGTTAAATACTCACCATTTCCCAATATTAACTACACAGATACATTAAAACAGAATCCTCGTGAACATCTTGTTGGATCGGTTGCATTAACACAATACATGGATGATGATTATGTTCAAAACCTCCTTAATAAAATACAACGTCAAAACCTCCAGTGCGTAGAGGTTATCATTGGGAACCCTCCCTGGGGTGTTGCCCCTAAAGACAAAAAAAGACAAAATGCTCCCACCCGTGCACGAATGCCATACGATGTTCAAGCTCGCATAAATGAGACGTATAGAACGAAGACTACTGTTGGTGCAAAGAAACTTCATGAATGGTACATCCGTGCTCTGCGGTGGGCATCAGACCGAATTGGGAAATGTGGTATAATTGGATTTGTAATAAACGGCAGCCTTGTCACTGCGCCCTCTTTTGCCGGTGTTCGTTTTTTCTTGCATCAAGAATTCGATGAAATACTATACATTGATCTCCGTGGAAAAAAAGGTAGAAATGGTGACGGGCGTAACATATTTGAATATCCGGGTGTAGGCACTGGTGGGACCACATCGGGTGTTGGATTATTGTTTTTAATAAAAAAACCTGGCATACACAATTCTAAAAAACACATTTGGTATTATCAGTTAGATGACAAATATAATTCTGGACAGGCCAAACGTGAATTTCTAAAGAAAACAAAGTCGCTTAAATCGATAACTGATTGGGTAGAGGTCATACCCAATGATAACAATGATTGGTTAGACAAAAGCGATGACACACAATTTTTATCCTACATGCCGATTGATACTTCAAAGGAACGACGTGGGATTTTTATACATAGTAAAAACGGTGTTGTCACTAGTCAAGATGAGTGGGTCTATAATATTTCTAAAACAAATTTAATTAAAAACATGAAGAATTATATCGAATATATGAATGAAAACATCTATACACCTAATTTCAAAGACGATCATAATCCTAAACGCGGTAAATGGACACGCGATACAATTAGTAGATTACGTAATCATGGTATGCAAACTTTTCAAACAAAAAAAATTAGGCCAGCACTATATAGGCCCTTTTTCACTCAATATCTTTATTTTGACTGGATATTCAACGCTAGCTGGAACGTAAATGAAATTTTGCCTCGCTCCAGCACTGAAAACAAGATCATCCTGGTTTCATGGGGGGCCGATCTAGATCTTTCTGTACTAATGACAAACCTTACTCCTGATCTGCACGTTCTTGGCACAAACAAGTGCTTTCCGTTGTACTATTATCAAAATAACACAAAAATTAATAATATTGATAACTCTGCACTAGTTGATTTTCAAGATTATTATTCTGATAAAACGATTAGTAGTGATGATATTTTTTATTATGTATATGGAATTTTACACCACCGACAGTATCAAGCTACATTTAGAAATAGCTTAAAAAAATATTTGCCGCATATACCATTTGCATCTGATTACAAATCATTTTCATTGATTTCAGAAGTTGGTAGACAGTTGTCTCATTTGCATCTAAATTTTGACAATCTGAAAACTATCTTACCAGAAGTCATTGTAAACCCGATCACAAATATAAAGAAACCTATTAAAAATATTAAATTTGCTGATGATCGCATCCACGCTGAATCCACATTACTAATAAATGGCGATGTTGTCTATGATAATTTACCTAAAGTTACTTATACACTTAATGGCCGAACACCGCTAGGGTGGTTCGTTGATCGATGTAGAGAATATCAAAGACCGTATAAAAAATCTGGACTATCTAATCCTATTTTTGAAAATATAACGAATGATAGTTTGATGACTCATATAAGACGACTACTACATGTGGGCATTATGACCGAGCGTCATATTGATAAGTTACCAATGGACTTCCTAACTACTTAACCTATGAACCTAAGACGTAAAGCCCGTTACGGGCACAAAGATCTGGAAGTCTGTTCATATTAGAAGGTAGTCATAAACCCCCCTCAGGCGTGACGGGCCCCCGCGTAGGTCAACAATATTAGGCCATCCGCGTGCGAAAATTGACAACCGGGGTGCTGTATTCCGGCGGCAGACAGGGTGACGTTGGGAACCAAGCAAGAGCTAGTAGAGGTGGCCGAGGGCTTTTTCGAAAAGGGCCACGACAAGCGCAAGGTCCGGAGTATCGGCGAGTGGCGGCAGGCGGCCCACGACGAAATGATGGAGGGGCTGCCGGACGGAATGGCCGTGAACAGGTGCACCACTTCCGAGCTGTGCCGCACCCTGCTCGACCGCATGATTGCCGACGACGCGCAGCTGAGGAAGCTCACGCTCATGGATCCCGTCCTCTTCTTCTACGCAGTGGCCATGGTGGAGGAGATATTCGAGCGAGAGCGGGGGATCCTCCTGTTCGAGGACGACGAGGGGCGGAGCCGCGATCCGGGCCGCCGCGCAAGGCTCCTGCCCAGGCACATAATCCTGCTGTACCTCTGGTACGCCAAGACGAACGCCTCCCAGGACAGCATTGCCATCCAGATGGGGATCGGGCAGAAGACTGCGAGCCGCTACATAGCGATCGCCAAGGATGTGCTGTCCCGGACGCTCCCGACGCCGCGCAAGTACGACGAGCACATCCAGAGGCAGACCGCCATGCGCGAGATGAAAAAGTACCTGCCGGGGCCGGGCCGCGGCACGTGCATCGAGGACGGCAGGCTCAACAGGATGCAGCGGCCGGGGCAGAGGGGCCCGCGCGACAGGTCGTACAGCGGGCGCAGAAAGGCCTGCATGGGCAACACGCTGGGCAGGTTCAACGCCCGCGGCGAGATGGTCTCGGCGAGCCCGACCGACAGGGGCACGCTCAACGACGTCACCATGGCGAGGAAGTACCGCCTGAACCTGGGCATAGCCACGCAATACCTGCACGATCCGCACGCGGCGCCGAAGGACCGCGTTCGCCGCATCGAGGACACGGGGTTCGCCGGCATCGAGACGGAGGAGCCCGGCGTCGTCTACGGAAGGACGGTCGGGTACAAGGCGTACCAGAAGCTCGACGACGAGGGCAAGGCCAGGAACCGGGACATCGCGAGAAGAAGGCTGCCCTCGGAGTGGTTCTTTGGGCGCATCAGCCGCTACGCCCGGATGCGCGATCCGTATGCCGGGACATACAGCGAGTACAGCGACGAGCACAATGTGGTCTGCGGCGTGGTGAACCTGCACCTCATGGCGGGCGGCGTGCGGGAGGGATCCGGCCACCCGAAGAAGCCCGAGTCCGGGCGGCAGCGCAGGCATCGGCGGGACCTGGAGGCGGACGAAGGGGCGATCGACAGAGTGGCAGCCGACTCAAGGCGGCTCGTGGAGCACGGCGGATTTATCGCCAGCTAAAGATCGGCGGCAGTGCCTTTCAGGAACGGAAGAGATGGCAAAGGCAGCCGACTTGAATCCCTTGCACTTCCGCAACACATGAACCTTTCAAGATCGGCGCCGTATTTTCTCACTGCGCTCCGTCGAATTTCGTCAAGTCCGAGGTTCTGCCCAACGGGGGGGGGGGGGGTTTATGACTACCTTCTATTGCCTCCGCATGCGTGGTAGATGGTGGGGAGGCGCGCAGGCAAAGGTTCCAACCCTTACGCGGAGCAAGCCATGACGTCGACCAATATTTCGACACCTCTCAAACCTGATCAACGGCGTGTTGTTCTCTATTCGAAAGATTGTCTCTCGGTACAATTGAAGTTGATCATGCCGCATGCACTGCGCGACACCAGGCATGTGACACAGCATGCATGTTCCTAGATAACCTTTGTATGGGGCGTCCTTTTTTAATTTTTTCACCCTATGATGAGTGTGTATGTGGTTGAGGTGTTGAGGCTTTCCGTGATCGCGTACTTCGAAATGCGCCCATGCTTAGATTTTTATTACTTCATACATTCCTCGTGTGTAAAGATGTGGATTAAGCTTTTTGATGCAAATATGGCGAAGTGGCTCAAGTGATGGGCCCTGCACCACATCAGCCCAGGTAAATCGCCGACAACCGTCAGCCCTAAGGGTTCGGATACAGGGTGGCTGTGGGCCACCACAATAGTATTTAAGAATATGCCGCCTTCAGGCGCCCCGTGGCCGTCGCCATTGCGCCTGCGCCGCCTGTAGAGCCTGCCGCCTGCCCTATTTCGTACGTTGCGCGGCATGTCGGGGCCGCTACTTCGCTACACCTGCCCTGCGGTCCACATGCCGATCATTGGCCGGCAAAAGGATGGTGGGGCGCCACCGGGACCGGAGGATGCCTTTCCACCCGTCACGTCCTCTGGTGGTGAGGCCTAGAGTGGCATCAGCCGGTGATTGGAGGGATCTGGCGGCTACGCCGAGTGCGACACGCGCTTGGTTCATCTGGCGGTGAGAGTCCGATGCACCGTGTGCCGCAACGGTTGCTGGAGTACCGGCGCCCGCAGATGCATCTGCTCCCACGATGAACATCGGCCATGGAGCGTCCGGCGCCCCGTGGCCCCGCAACCGTGATATACCCGCATGCGGCGTGGCCCAGTCGTGGACGACGAAGACAGGCGGTGGATCGAGGAATACGAGGCCCGTCGCCACGATCCCTGGTCACTCTCCAAGAAATCGCTGATTCGAATCGCACAGGCGATGAGCGCTCGCATTGACGAGCTTACTGACACACAAAGATCGCCAGAGGGCGAGGAGATTATCAAGGATGACCCTGTCGTAGAAGACGGCGAAGTATACATGTGAGGCGAGCAGGCATGTTTGTGGAGAAGCGGCGCTACCAGTACTCTAGGGCGAGGTTTTTCGAGCGACAGCACGGCACCGAGTTTCTCCGGTTCGAGATGGACCAGATGCTGCGCTTTGCCGCGGCCAAGAAGGTGCGCGGCGATGCCGAGCTCGACGGCTACGTGGCGTGGATGCGCCCCCCGTACTTTGTCCTGCTTCCGACGCCCACCACGTCGAGCATCTACGTGGTGTGCCGCGCCGCCGACGAGGTGCCGTACCCGGACATGAACGCATTCTCTACCGTGAAGGGCAAGATCGGGCCGGCCCTGCTGCCCGGCGGCCGCACGGGCCATGTCATGCAGGCCGAGAGGATCGAAGGGGCAAGGCCGGGGTTTGGGGAGATCGCGCCGGAGATATCGCACAAGGAGTTTGTCGGACTGCTGTTTGAAAAGTGGCGCAACGTGGCCGAGACGACGCAACAGCTTGTCGCGCACACCCTGACCAGCTCGCCCGACCTGCCGGGGAGGCGCACGGGCGGCTTTACCGTCACGATCGACGCCCTCTCGAAGAGCGCGATTCTCAGCACGCTTGCCGCCGACCTGCGCCGCTTCGTGCCGGCCGAGGTCAGGGCGGGCAGGCGCCTGTCCGTCAGCCTGCCTGAGATGGGCTCGGCCGGTTCGGTGGCCGCCGCCAGGCTACCGCCCCTAGAGTGGGGCAGTAGCACGGCGCAGCTTGAGAGCATACCGGCCGCGGTGGACGCAAGGCTGGACAGGACTCTTGGCGGGGGCGGGTCGGCCGCGGCCGAGCACTCCATCACGCTGCTCAAGAAGGCCGGCGGCCCGCTCCCGCTCGGCCACCGGGGAGTGCGCATGTCCGACTATCCGGCCGTCCTCGAAGAGCACGTCGAGCGCCGCTCGCACTCGTACGACGCAAGCCCCGAGGTGTTCAAGTTCCTGCTTGCCGCAAGGATGCACCGGCCGGCGGTGAGCGCCGCCGTACTCGACTCCTCCGTCAAGGGGTACCGGGCGATGATCGAACGGTTCATCGGCGGCCACGAGTACCTCTCGGCCGCGGCGGGGAGCGGGCAGTTTCTAGACATGGGGTTTGGCGGCAGGCCGCTGTCGGTCTACAGCGTTGCCGCCTCGCTGGCTCGCTCGCGGGCGGCAGGCGGCGTGTCGGCAGGCGACATCGAGAGGGCGGGGGCCATGTACATCGACAACCTCAAGGAGGTCTTTGACGTGATACACGACGGAGCGTACGACAAGTTCTCGGCGCGGGCGCCCATAAAGTACGACGAGAGGAGGGTCTTTGTCTACCTTGACGAGCATCCCGGGAGCTCGGTGTCCGACGTGTCGGACGCCGTGCAGCTTGCGCCGGACGAGGCCAGCCGTCTGATCGACTCGCTGCACAAGAAGGGGCTGCTGTACGAGCCTGCCGCGGGGCGGCACAGCGCCATTCCGATCTGAGCCGCTGCTTGGTTACACCCATCTGCTCGGATGAGCCGGGCGCATGGCTGGAGGCATGCTGGACGACGCTGGCACAAACCGCCCGTCACGCTCCCCGGCTGTAACCTGAAGGGGATCATGGCATGCCTGCAACCGCTGGCTCAACGACCCATCGGGGGCAATAAGCAATGAATGTGTAGGCCCTGTACCCACATCAGCCCCAGGTAAGTCGCCGACGATCACCGACGATCGCCGACCCTGAGGGTTCGGATACAGGGTGCCTGAGAGGTGGCGCGGTGGTATATAAGCATACGTCCACCTGTCTGCCCGTGGCCTGCTGGATGGTGCCGTTGCGGCATTTTCGGCCTTGTACACAGCGCCGTGCGGGTGTCTCATAGACGTAGCGGGCTGCGGGCGGGTGCCGTGTGTCCACCTTGCCCCCCATCTAGCATGCACGCTCTTGTTCAAAACGCGGCACTTGCCGCCGCCCCGTCGACGTTGATGATGCCGCCAGACAGGTACTTTATCCTGTTGCGGACGACGGATGCGACCAGCGCCCCGATCTCGCGCGGCTCGCCGAGCCGGCCCATGGGCAGCCCTTCTGCGAACTTGTCGATGTCGTCGACGAGCTCGCGCATGCGGTCGGTGTTGGTTGGCCCCGGAGCTATGTTCACGCAGCTGATGCCGTCTCGAGCGTACGACGCGCTGAGCACCTTGAAGACGCTGCTGAACGCAGCCCTGTACGCGCCGGACACGACTAGCCGTGGGCTCGGCTCCCTGACCACGCTCGACGTTATGGCGAAGATGTAGCCGTCCTTCCTGACCCGTATGCCGCGCAGCAGCGAGCAGAACCCCGTGAAAAGCTGGTCGTGGTATTTGTCCCATTCATCCTCGGAGACTTCGCCGAATTCCTTAGGCGGCGGGCCGCCCGTGTTGAGGACTAGCACGTCCGTCCCGTTCTGGCCGTGCCGCTCGACAAAGCCCCTGACGCTCGCCCTGCTAGATGTGTCGATGTCGGCCCTAGATGTGGCCAGCACGTTGCACCCGTCTGCGCGCAGCGCGTCGGCTACGGCCCTGCCGATCCCCTTTGACCCCCCTATGACTATCGCATCAGCCATGCTCGTCGGGCGGGCGCCGGGCGAGGCCGTTAAATCTGTATCATGCCCCCAGCATCGCGCGCAGGGCCGAGATAATGTTGATGTGCGCGCCGCCGGGGGGCCGGCCGTGAACAGGCACGCCACCGTCGTGAACATTGCAAGGGACGAGGATGGCGGGTACGTCGCGACCGCGCCCACCCTGCCGGTCTGCATATCCCCGGGAGAGACGATTGCACTGGCCTAGGAAAACCTGGCAGAGGCCATATCGCTGTACTAGAGTATCTTTTGGAACAGGGCGAGATGCTCCCGCCAGGCCTGGCCGCCGACCCACCCCCTCAACCGCCGCCATCAGCGTGCAGGAAGGGCGCCGGCGCAAAGATCAGCGACCTGCCGGCCTGGCCGCCGGCATGAGGACTGCCGCCGTCCCCTGACTCGGCTTGGGCGTGGGGATTCCACCGGGCCTGCACTCGCATTCCACCGGGCGCGGCGGCCGCCCGCGACTGCCTCGACCGCTAGGCCTCGCTGATGTCTATGACCGTGCCGAGAACCGAGTCCATTCTGACGACGGCCTTTTTGGCGCCGCCGCTCCCCCAGCCGAGGGCCACGTACCAGTCGCCCGAGTCCTCATGGTACAGGGTCTCGAGTGTCTCGAACCGCCCGCCGGCGTCGGGGTGCCTCTTGGACGCGGCCGAGACCGCTAGCGAGACGGCCGACTCCTCGGTCTCTATCCGCCTCTTCATGAGGCCGATGCCGGGGCTCATGCCCGCCGCCCTGCCGGCTGCGAATATAACCGTGCCGCCCGTGCGGGATGCAATGGCCCTGCCTCGTCGTTGGGTGGCGGCCGCGATGCCTGCGGTCGCTTGCGCGAGGCGCATTGGCTCGTCATTTAACGCATAAATACAACTGACCTGGCTTGCCGGCCGTGAGCCGGCAAGCCAGCATCGTCCGTCCGAGCACAAAGGGGTACAGACTCAAGAACGTCTACTTTATGGTGCGGTGCGAGAGGGATGAGCACGACGACTGTTCGTCGATGCGCAACGCGGTGTTCAACAGCTACCCGAGCATCATGTCTGCGCGCAACTGCCGCGTCGCCCCAAACTTCAACAGGTTCTGCGTCACGGGCAAGGCGCTGGTCCTGAAGGAGAACCTTGCCGACTTTGAGCGCGCCCTCAAGAACGTCGTCACGGACGACCCGGAGCCGGTTGGCGTCGCCGAGCTTGACGTGCTGGTCAGTACGTGAGTGAATGCATGGGGGAATGTCTGTGTCTCTCCAGATACGACTGGCCGCAAGGTCGGGATCTTTGAACAAGCTTGTGTCGGCCATCGTCGACAACCGTAGCCGCTTCCCCAACGTGCAGGAAATCGTGCGGTGCCGGGCGCTCGGGAGCGGCAAGTCATACGTGATAGTCACGTACAGGCATGGGTATGCGCCTTCCGCCGCTGGCATCGCCAAGATAACCAGCGCGTACATGGATCTTGGTTGCGTGGCGGATGCCACGGTGATCGGAACGCCGGACAAGTTTGCTGCTACGAGATTCGGCAACACACTGCATTTTTTCTTTGATGTAGACAGCACGCTGACAGAGGGCAATTGCCTCATATTGAACAAGGTGCGCAAGACTTTTAAGAAGATGGTCCGGGACGGGCACAGAATCTACCTCGTGTCGGGCCGCCACGCAGATCAGCTCCGGCCGGATGCCAAAAGCCTTGGGATAGAGCCGCTGGGAATAGCAGAGAACGGGGGACTCATAACCCTCCCTTCGCCCTCTGAAAGGATCACACTTGGAGATCGATCCGAGCCTGACGAAGTACTGCACTACATGATAATCCACTGCCCCAAGGTAAGGGAGGATGTTTCCCAAGCAATGCGGATAACCGAGAGGATATTCCTTAGGGGCGTATCGGAGACCAAGTTCAGAGAGTACGTCAAAAAGTCCAAGGCGAACGTCGACGTCCTGTCCAGCAAAACTTCTTACCACGTGGCAAAGCGAGGCGTCAACAAGGGATCCGCGCTTGAGGAGCTAAAAGCACGCCTCAAGTTTGGCAAGTACGACATTGCCGTCGGTGTAGGCGACAGCGACTTGGACGTGCCCATGTTCGAGAAGTCCAACTGGAGCTTTGCGGTGCACAACGCATCGAGTCGCG
Source organism: Cenarchaeum sp. (assembly GCA_965242695.1). Taxonomy (GTDB): domain Archaea; phylum Thermoproteota; class Nitrososphaeria; order Nitrososphaerales; family Nitrosopumilaceae; genus Cenarchaeum. The sequence goes on from CBDESU010000002.1 coordinate 1,124,182, forward strand.
CAAAAAAGGCCGCTACGGTGGTTCTCGAGGGAAGCTATGGCGACGGCGTCGCCGAGATATACGACCGGTGGCTGTAGCAGGCAGCATCGCGGTCGCAGGCGCCTGTGTGCCACGTCGGCGGTGGTGGAGCGGTGCACTGGAGGGAGCGCGGGAGCCAGCTCTTGATGGATGGCAAGTAACAGGAGGCTTTGATCCCGTCGAGCGCACCGGTAGCGCGCTTGACGCAGGACGCCGACTTGGCCGGCGCGCCCCTGAGGGTTTCATAGCGCCTGCACCTTGATGGATGGAAGGGCCCGGAGGGCTTCGATCCCCCGGCCTGGCGGTCCGAAGCCGCCCGCACTGTCCAGACTGTGCTACGAGCCCGCCCGGTAGGAATTTAACGGCATAAAATACATGTCGGGCCGTGAAGGTGTCCGGGAGGGTGGCAGGCGTAGAGTACGCCATACGCGACATCGTCGCCGCCGCGCGGCGGCTAGAGGCGGCCGGCCGCAGCATCGACTACCTGAACATCGGCGACCCTGTCCAGTACGGCTTCCAGCCGCCCGAGCACGTCCGCGAGGCGTACGTGGGGGCCATACGCGCCGGCCTCAACTACTACTCGGACTCGGAGGGCCTGCCCGAGCTGCGCGCCGAGATCGCCTCCCGCGAGCGCTCAAAGGGCCTCGATGCCTCCCCCGACGGCGTGGTCGTGACCAACGGCGTCTCCGAGGCCCTCGACATGGTCGTCTCGTCGATCGTAGAGGACGGCGACGAGGTGCTGCTGCCAGGCCCCTACTACCCGCCGTACGCGTCGTACGTCCGGCTGCACGGCGGCGTTCCCGTAGAGTTTGCCGTCGACGCAGAGAGCGCCTCGCCCGACATCGACGACATGCGCTCAAAGATCACGGAGCATACGGTGGCCATCTGCCTGATCAGCCCGAACAACCCGACGGGGGCCGTGTTCGGAGAGCGGGCGCTCGGCCGGCTCGTCGACCTTGCCGCCGAGCACGGCCTGTACGTCGTGTGCGACGAGATATACGACGAGATCGTCTTCGGCGGGAGGTTCGCCGGGATAGGCAGGGTCGCCTCGGACGCGCCCGTCGTCCTGCTCAACGGCTTCTCAAAGGTGCGGCTCATGTCGGGTTGGCGCGTAGGGTACGTCGCGTTCAACGACGCGTGCGCCGCGCTCGGGCCCCTCCGCGAGAACCTCCCAAAGCTCGCGCGCGTGCGCATATCGACGAACCTGCCGGTGCAGCACGCCGCCCTGGCGTCGCTGCGCGGGCCGCACGACTACATCGGCAGGTTCGTCTCCGAGGTGCGCCGAAGGCGGGACCTGGCAGTCGGGCGCCTCAACTCGATCGAGGGCCTGTCGTGCCCCGAGCCCGGCGGTGCGTTCTACGCGTTTCCCCGCATAGACGACTGCAAGGCCAGGTTCGGCTCGGACGAGCGCTTCGTCATGGGCCTGCTCGAGAAAAAGGGCGTCCTTGCCGTGCACGGATCGGGGTTTGGCTCGCAGTACGGGTCGGGCCACTTTCGCATAGTGTACCTGCCAGGCGAGGACGTGCTAGACAGGGCGCTTGCGGGGATCGAAGAGTTCGTGGCGGGGCGATGACCGCGCGCGGCAGGTCAGTATGTCCACGTGGCGTACGCGCCCTCGTCGGGCTCTATCTCTATGATGCAGTCGGTCTCGTTGAGCAGCTCTACGGCCGCCGGCGCGTCGAGCGACTCAAAGTACCGCGACAGTATGGACCTTGCGATGCGGCGCACGGCGCGCGGCTCGGTGAGCACGCGGGCCGCGCCGCGCCCGTACACGCCGGCGATGTCTGGCGAGTTGACGCCGACGTCGACGCAGAACGCGGCGCGGCCGGATGCGGCAACGTTGCGCGCCTTCTTGGACCTTGACATCGTGCCGATACGGATGCGGCCGCCCGAGTAGCGGTACCAGACGGGCGTCACGTGCATGTCGCCGGAAGAGTCGGCCGTGGCCAGGCGGAGCACCTTTTCCGAGCGCAGGAACGCGGCACGGTTGAGCTTTTTCACCGCACATCCCCCCAAGAGGTCACGGCTGCAGCCCGCCGGGCCGGTCCCGAGGCTCCTCGACTGGCCCCGTCGGCCTGCGCATGCCCCACGCGACGAGCGCGCACCCGAAGGCGATCATCGCCACCGAGACCTTTTCGTTGGTGATGTCGGGGCCGACGAGAAAGTCGAGAACAAAGTCCGGCGTCCATATTATGACCTGCCTTACCAGGACGACGGCGGCGGACACGATGAACAGCAGGCCCATCGCGGTGTGCCAATTCCTGCCTCGCCTCGCGTACTCTGGGCACATGCGCCAACCCCTTTACCTATACCACCTTGATCCCGGGGTTCTTGATGCCGTTGCGGATCATGGCGTTGAGCAGGATGGGCGTGGCGATCTCGGCCATGTAGGCGAGCGGGCCGGGGCCGAGGAAGATGGGCCGGAGGCCCTCTATCTGGCGCACCAGGTCGCTGACGGCGGCGACGGCCCCGTCAGAGTCGCCGCACACGAACACGTCGTAGTCCAGCGCAAGCGCCGTGTTTGCCAGCTTCTTTTCGGATATGACGTGAAAGGCGGACACGACGGGGGTCGACTCGCGGGCGTGGCCCGACACGAGCTCGTGCGAGGTCGGCTTGCCGTCCCGGACCGGCAGGAACTCGAACCCGACGGCGGTCTTTTCCATGGGGACGATCGGCGAGACGACCACGCACCCGTCGGGCGCGGCGGCCAAGACGGCGGGGCACGTCGAGTCTATGTTCCCGTAGGGTATGGACAGGACCAGGACGTCGCTGCCGCGGGCCGCATCCTCGTTGGACGCCCCCTTGATCGAGCCGCCGATCGCGCCGTACGCCTCGGCCGCGGCCGCCGCGTACTCTGACGCCGCGGCCGACGCCCTGCCGGCGTCGCGCGAGCCGACCAGTATGTCGTTGTGCCTGCACCAGCGCAGCGCAAAGCCCCTGCCCATGCCGCCGGTGCCGCCGATTATCCCTATGCGCCGCCTGGCCGGCTGCCCGCCCGCGTCCCCCTCGGCGCCGCCGTCTCCCACGCCCACGCCCCGCCAATGTTATTATTATCTCTATGGGCCGGCGCGCCCAGTTGACCCTGGTGGTCCTTATGAGGCACGGCCAGGCCTCGAACAATGTAAAGCGGGTCCTTGCGGGCCGCTCGCCGGGGTTTCCGCTCACCGACGAGGGGCGGCGCCAGGCCTCGGCGGCGGCCGAGCTGCTCTCGGACATGCGCATATCGAGGGTGCTGACGAGCCCCGTCGAGAGGGCCGCCAGCACGGCCGGGATCGTCTCTGGCCGCATCGGGGTCGAGCCCGAGCCCGACGAGAGGCTGATCGAGCTGGACATGGGCAAGTTCACGGGCATGGCGTACGACGAGATACTGTCCAAGCACGGCAACGTCTTTGAAAAGTTCTACTCGGGCGACCTAGAGCTTGCCCACAGGGGCGTCGAGACGTTCGACATGGTCAAGAAGCGCGTCATGGGGCTCGTCGACGAGCTCGGCGGGGGCGCGTCCGGCCAGGGGGCGGCTGATCCGGCAGGCGCCGCAGGCGCCGGCGGGGGCGGGGGCAACGTGCTGCTGGTCACCCACATGGACCCCATCAAGGCCGTTCTGTCCGCCGCGGCCGGCCTGGACTCGGACCTGTTGCTCAACCTGGTCGTGGCCAACGCCTCCCTTACGGTCTTTGTACGGCACGAGGGCCGCCTGTGGCTCAAGGCCCTCAACGTCCTCGAGCCGCGCCGGTACGCCGAGCAGTGGTAGGGGGCTCCGCCCCGCTCCGCCGCGCCCTCTGCACCTTGCCGCCCCGCTCCGCCCCGCTCCGCCGCGCCCTCTGCACCTTGCCGCTCCGCCGCCGCCACGCCGGCCCTTGCGACCCCTAGGCGCGCCTTGGGGTCGGGCGCCCGTCGGCGCCCTCCCAGGCCTCCTGCGCCCCGCCTAGGCGCCCCGCCCCGCCGCGCCCCGCCCAACGCTTAAATTGAATTTGAGCGGCGCGCGCACAATCAGCATGAGGCCCCAACGAACCGTCATCTTGCTGGCACTGGCCGCGCTCGCATCGACGCCTGCCGCGGCCTTGCCCGCCGCCTGGGCTGCCGGCGGCGACGAGCCGGGCGAGTACCTAGACAGGCGCACCGAGATTTGGAACCTGTTCTTCCGCCTCATGGTCGTCGCGTTCACCATCGGGGCGATCGTCTCGGGGACCATCATCTGGCAGGTGTGGCGGTTCAGGGAGTCGAACCCGAACGCAAAGCCGACCCCCTACGAGGAGAAGGGTGAGTGGTGATGGGGGGGCACTCGAACTGGCCGGAGTGGATATACATCGGCGTCATTGTCGCCCTGCTCGTATGGGTAGGAGCCGAGGCGTGGAACGTCGAGCGCCTCATCGAGCACGTCCCCGAGGACGCCAAGGTCATCAAGGTGACCGGCCAGCAGTGGTTCTGGTCGTTCGAGCACGAGGACGGCACGACCGAGATCGGCGAGCTGCACCTGGAGACGGGCAAGGCCTACAAGTTCGAGGTGACCTCTACGGACGTCATACACTCGTTCAACATACACGACTATGTGGTCCTCATGGATGCGGTTCCGGGCAGGGTCAACACGGTCTGGTTCGCCCCGACCGAGGCCGGCGAGCACGACATACAGTGCAGGGAGTACTGCGGCCTCATCCACTACAACATGAGGGCAAAGCTCTACGTGGAGGATCCGGCATGACCCGCGGAGCGGCCCCCCGCGGCGGGGACGTGCAAGGGAGGCGCGATTCCTGATGGTTCTCGAGATGGGCCGGCCGCGGCCGATATGGCAGATCATGTTCTCGACGCACCACACCGACGTCGGGCTGCTCTACCTGATCACGTCGCTTGCGTTCCTGTTCATGGGCGGCGCCCTGGCCCTGGCCATACGCCTCGAGCTGTTCCTGCCCGGCGCGCAGTTCATCGCCGACTCGATGACGTTCAACCGCATATTCACGGTGCACGGGACGACCCTGATATTCCTGTTCATACTACCGTTCGCGTCTGCCGTCGGCAACTACTTTGTCCCCATAATGGTCCGCTACAAGGACATGGCGTACCCAAAGCTCAACGCGATCGCGTTCTGGATGATCCCGCCGTCGGGGGCCCTCATCTGGCTCGGCTTTGCCGACTTTACGTGGTACGCGACGCCGCCCTACTCTATCATCAGCGCGCCGGGGCCGGCGGCCGACATGTGGATATTCGGGCTAAAGATACTCGGCGTCTCGTCCATACTCGGCTCGATCAACTTTGTCGTGACGATACTAAAGTGCAAGCACCCGGACATGTCGATAGGCCAGATACCGCTGCTCGCGTGGTCGTTCCTCTCGTCGTCGCTGATCATACTCGTGGCCCTGCCGACGTTCGCCGCCGCCCTGCTCATGCTGCTCACCGACCGCCTCGGCGTGACGGGCTTCTTCAACCCCGTCATGGGAGGCGACCCGATAGCGTACGCGCACCTGTTCTGGTTTACGTTCCACCCAGAGGTGTACGTTCTGGTCATACCCGCAATCGGCATGATGTACGAGATCATACCGCGCTTCTCGCGCAAGCCGATATTCAGCTACAACTCTGGCATCTTCGCGTTCGTCCTGCTCTCGATAGTCGGGTTCGCGTCGTGGGCGCACCACATGTACGCGACGGGCATGTCGTTCACGGAAAAGACGGTCTTCATGGTCGGCACACTCGCGGCCGTGCCGGCGTCGGCCATGCACGTCTTCAACTTCATCGCGACGATGTGGAACGGGCGCATAAAGTTCGCATCGCCGATGATGTGGTCGGTCGGCGGCATCGCGCTGTTCTTCTCGGCAGGGGCCGGCGGGGTCGTCAACGCGGCGATGCCGCTGGACTTTACGACCCACGACACGTACTGGGTCGTCGGGCACTTCCACCTGTTCGTCATGGGGACGATCGCGTTCGGCTCGATAGGCTACCTCTACTACATGTTCCCGTACGTGACGGGCCGCATGTACAACGAGGCCCTCGGCAAGGTCCACTTTGTCATGTCGTTCGTCGGCGCCGTCCTCGTGTTCTTCACGCAGCACGTGCTCGGGCTGTACGGCATGCCGCGCCGCATCTACGACTATCCGCCCATACCCGAGTGGATTGCGATGAACCAGATCGCGACGATCGGGGCGATGCTCATCGGCATCAGCATGGCGCTGTTCCTCGGCAACATCATACACTCGTCGGCAAAGGGGAGGCCGGCGAACATGGACGATCCGTGGGGGCTCGGCGGCAAGTACTACTACCCGTACCAGAACAAGAACCCGCAGCACTAGGAGATTGATGGGCAAGGAGGAGATGGTAGAGTGTCACAACAGAGCGAGGGGCCGGCCGGAAGCGCCATCTACAGGACGACGCCGGCGCGCACGGTGAGGATGATGGCGATCATGCTCGGCATCTGCGTGGCGGGGGGAGGCATATTCTTCGGCATGTGGGACTATTGGATATCGCAGACGCCGCCGGTCGTCGAGGTCATGGCAGGCAGCACGGCGCCCGAGGCCGTCGAGGTCGAGCTTACGGGCGTCGAGCTGCCCGTGTCGCTGTCGTTCGTAGAGTCCGACAACCTCATAGTGCTCTCGTTCAACGCGCAGCCGGGCGAGCCGGGCCGCAACCCGACCATCGAGGCCGACGTGGGCGACAAGATACTGTTCGACGTGGTCAACGACGGGATATCCTTCCACTCGTTCGGCGTGACGGCCGACATAGAGGGCACGGGCGGCATCTATCCGGGCTCAGAGGTCGCATCCCCGAACAACCCCCTGACAGGCGGGCAGAGCGGCACGTCCGAGTTTGTCGCGCCCGAGGACGGCATCTACTACTACATCTGCACCGTTCCGGGCCACCGGCTCCAGGGCATGGAGGGCATGATCGTGGTCGGCGACGTGGACGCGTCCGAGGTGGAGGCGGCCGAGGCGGCCGCCGCCGAGGCGCCAGCGGCTGCCGAGGATGTTCCGGCCGTCGACAGGGTCTTTGTCGAGGGCCTTGACGGCGCGATATCGATCCCCGAGGGCTCGTCCGTCGCCGGATGCGAGGCGACCGACGAGTGCTACATCCCGGCAGGCGTGTCCGTAGAGCCGGGGACGACCGTGGTGTGGTCCAACGACGACACGGCGGCCCACACGGTGACGAGCTCGCCCGACTCGCCGATGTCGTTCGACAGCGGCCTGTTCATGGCAGGCGACACGTTTGAGGTCACGTTCGATGACCCCGGCGAGTACCCGTACTGGTGCATCGTCCACCCGTGGATGACGGGGACGGTCCTCGTCGGGGATGCGGCAGCCATGGCGGCGGACTCTGGCGACGCCATGGCCGACGACGCCATGGCCGACGACGCCATGGCCGACGACGCCATGGCCGACGACGCCATGGCCGACGACGCCATGGCCGACGACGCCATGGCCGACGACGCCATGGCCGACGACGCCATGGCCGACGACGCCATGGCCGACGACGCCATGGCCGACGACGCCATGGCCGACGACGCCATGGCCGACGACGCCATGGCCGACGACGCCATGGCCGACGGCACGGAAGTCAGCGACTCGGCCACCGCGGTAAAGTCCCCCGCCTCATCCGAAGGGGACGAGGCCGCCAGCAGCGGCGCGGGCGCCCCGGTCGAGCTCGACGGCCCCATATCGCTCCCGGCCGGCTCTTCGATCGCAGGGTGCGAGAGGACGGACGAGTGCTACATCCCGTCGTCGGTCGTGGTCCCGGCGGGAACGACCGTGGTGTGGTCCAACGACGACACGGCGGCCCACACGGTGACGAGCTCGCCCGACTCGCCGATGTCGTTCGACAGCAGCCTGTTCATGCCCGACACTACGTTCGAGGTCACGTTCGACGACCCTGGCGAGTACCCGTACTGGTGCATCGTCCACCCGTGGATGGTCGGCACGGTGGTTGTAGAGTAGGACGGAATTGGCCCTAAGGTACCTTGCGCTGTCGGCCCTGGCGGTCCTGTACTCGCTCATGTTCCTGGGCGGCTACGTCTCGGCCGCCGGGCTGGGCCTGTCGTGCCCCGACTGGCCGCTGTGCCCCGACGGCATAATGCCGGGCGAGGACTACTTTGTCGAGTGGCTGCACCGCCTCATCGCGGCGGCCGCCGGCGTCCTGATAGCCGCCACGGCGGTCGCCGTGTGGCTCAACAAGGCGGCCGACTCGAAGATAAGGGCGACGAGCGTTATTGCGGCGGCTCTTGTCGTGGTCCAGATCACGCTCGGCGCGATCGTGATAGACACGCTGCTCCACTCGGTGCTCGTGGCCGTCCACCTCGGGTTGGGGATACTCTTGTTTGCAATGTCGCTGCTTACCACGCTGTTCGCGTTCCGCATAGACCGCGGCGGCGGGGGCAGGCGCGTCACGTCCCCTGCGGCCTCGGCCGAGCCCGGGCAGTAGCGGGGCGGCAGCCCCCGGCGGGGGCGGGGCGGCGATCGGCACTCCCCTGCCGGCCGCAGCTTGGGCGCTCGGCCGGATGCTCCAACGCATAATACCCGGCCTCCTCCGGACGACCCGGTGGCGGGTGCAACGTCCGGCCTCACGGCAGGGGGGCTTAGGAGGGAGATCGAGGAGCACGGCGGCGCGCGCAGGTATGCCGCCCTGCTGGAAAGGAGGGCGCGCCGCGGCCCCGGCGATCCGGGAGCGTACTGCGAGGCAGCCGTAATGCAGGTGGCGGCGAACCGCCCGGGCAGGGCCGTGTCGCTGCTGCGCGAGGCGCTGCGCATCGCACCCGGAATGCTGCCCGCGCATGTGGCCATGGCCCATGCCTACATGTGCGCGGGCCGCCATGCAAGGGCCGCAAGGTCGTGCAGGAGGGCCATCCGGCTGGATCCTGGCTCGGCCTACGCCCACATGCTGTACGGCAGGTCGATGATGCTCATGGGCCGGCCTGCTAGGGCGCTGCGCCTGCTCCGCGCCGCGGCCCGCCTCAACCCGGGCCTCGCCGGGGTGGACGAGGGCTTGGGCCATGTGCTGGACGCCATGGGGCGCTACAAGGAGGCCGCCGCCTGCTACAGGCGGGCCGCCGATGCCGACAGCGCGCCTGTCCACGCCGTCATGTGCGCCGGCGAATGCCTAGCAAAGGCCGGGCTGTTCAAGGATGCGCTGTCCGAGTTCGACAGGGCCGTCGAGATGGAGCCCGGCATGTCCCTGGCCCACATGTCGCGCGGCGACGCGCTGTCCGCGCTGGGGCGCCACTCGGAGGCGGCGGCATCGTACGAGGCGGCCACCGATGCCGACCCGGGCAACCCCTTCTTGTGGGCCGCCAAGGCCCTGTGCTACGGCAGGGCCGGCATGGCGGCAAGGGGGCGGGACAGCCTTGCAAGGGCCAGGGCACTGAGGCGGTCCGGCTCGCAGCCCAGCATCGACGGCCTGCAGCCAATGTTCGCCAACATAGTCGGCGGCATGCAAGAGGAAGAGATGGCCGCATTCAGGGATGCCGCCTTTTCGGACGAGGAAACCGACAAGACCATTGCGGACGCAGACGAGGCCATTGCCTCCGCCGGGAAGGGGGCAGGAGAGCAGTAGGACAGCACGCTTCGCGGCGGCGGCGGAGGCGGCGCCCGCAGCGAAGGCGGGGCGGGCGGGGAGCCGCCGGCCGGACGGATCGGGGCATTGCGCGCCCGCCCCTTCAGCCCCGCCCGCGCCGTCCCTGTCCCCACGGCACCCTGCCCGACACCCTCGGCAGGTAGATGTACGCCATCAGGACGCCGAACACCGACGCGCCGACCGTGATGGAGACGATGAATATGTACCCGAACGGGCTCTGCGTGCTGAGGTTGAACGTGTACGTCACCGTCCTGCCGTCGCCGGCCATGTCGTACAGGTCGACGTACACGATGTGGTTGCCGGGGCTGTCAAAGACGAACGCGCCCTCCCAGTGGCTCCCCTCTATGGCGGCGGGGGGAACGGCGTGCACCTGCTCGCCGGCGAACGTAAACCTCATGCCCATCGTGAACCTCTCGACCTCTTCAAAGTCGGCGTCGGTCACCCTGATGAGGACCTGCGACTCCTCGCCGATCTGGGGAAACTCGGGGAGGGTCGCTATCTGCACCCTGAACCCCCCGACGAACTCCTCGGCCGAGTTGAACAGCGAGTGGGCGTGGGCCGCCGCCGGGCCGCCGCCACTGCCGGAGGAGGATGCCGCCGCCAGCGCCAGCACGGCAGCCGCGGCGACGGCGGCCACCGCCGGGGCGCCCCGGCGCGCGCGCGGGCCCCTCGCCCCGGCCCCCGCCATGCGCGCGCGAGGGCGCCTAGCTATAAATACGCCCGCGCCGGCGTGCCCCCATGCCAATAGCGGAGAACTTTCCAGAGGGCCTAAAGCCGGTCGGCAAGATATCGATCGCCGACGGCGAGCACTTCCACATCGTATGGGGGCCGGGCCGGGCCGACGGCGAGTCCTCTACGAGCGACGAGGTGCAGGCGGCGCTCAAGGAGCGCGGCGAGGCGCACGAGCCGCTCGGCGTGAGCGGCACGATGGTCGCCGTCGACTGGGACTCTTGCGTCGCCGACGGGGCGTGCATCGAGGCGTGCCCCGTGCAGGTCTTCCAGTGGTACCGGACGGAAAAGGACATCCCTGCCTCAAAGGCCGTCGGCGAGACGTTCGAGGGCAGCGGCCAGACGGCAAAGGACGAGCGGGCCGACTATACGGACAAGGCCGACCCGATCAGGGAGCACGACTGCATCTGGTGCATGGCCTGCGTTTCGGTCTGCCCGCCGCAGGCCATAAAGGTCGACCAGGCCAACGTAGAGCACCACGACAGGGCGGCCGCCTCGCTCTAGGGGTTTAGTCCAAACTAACTTTGTTTAGCTATAAATACAAAGTGCCGGCCGCCGCCGCCAATGGCTATAGACGAAAAGTTCGTCGAGAACCTAGAGATCAGCGGGCAGACCGACCACTCTGACGGGGAGAACAAGCACTTCATCTGGGGGGCGGGCCGCAGCGACGGCGCCGCCTTCAGCAACGACCAGGTAAAGGCCGCGTACGAGGAAAAGGGCGAGGAGCAGGTGCCCCTCGGCATCCACGGCACGACGGTCGCCGTCGACTGGGACGAGTGCACCGCGCAGGGCTCGTGCATGAGCGTGTGCCCCGTGCAGACCTTCCAGTGGTACAGGACCGAGAAGGACATTCCGGCTGCCCAGTGCAACGGGGAGACCTTTGAGGGGACCGGCAACACCGAGCAGGACGAACGCCTAGACTACACGGACAAGTCGCAGCCGATCCGCGAGCACGACTGCACGCAGTGCATGGCATGCCAGGAGGCATGCCCCGAGAGGGCCATACTCATCGAGCCCTCTTACCAGTCGTACCACGAAAAGGCCGCCGGCACGTACGTCAAGATGGACACGGGATCCGTCAACCCACACGCCCACGACTAGGGCTTTTTCATTTTTTCGACCGGTGCGCCGGCCGCGCCCGCCGCGGCAGGGGCCGCGCGCCCGCCCCAAACAGATTTTAGTGCGCCCGCCGGCCGTTCGCCGCAGAGGTCGCCTAGCCTGGTGGGGCGCGGGCCTTGAGAGTCTGTGCGACTTGTCGCGCGAGGGTTCGAATCCCTCTCTCTGCGCTACAACGGCGCGGCCGCTACCTTTTGGCCGCGCCGAGCTCGGCCAGCATCGCCGACAGCTGGATCTCGGGGTTCGAGCCGGCGAGTATGCGGTAGTCGTACTTTGCCATGATCTGCAGGACCTCGGGCAGGCTCTCGCCGGCCTCCCTGTAGGCTGCGCTGCACGCGTACTTTAGAAAGTCCGAGTCGGACATGCCGTACACCCTTGTCAGCTCGATCATCTTCTCGCGCGCCTCGGCGAGCCTGCCCTCGAGCGCCGAGCGCACCACCCCGTCTACGTCGCCGGCCCTCGACAGGCCGGCGGCGGCCCTCACGCCGTCCTCGGTCACGGAGCCGGTCCCGGCCGCGGCCTGGAGTATGTTTATGGCGTTGCGCATGTCTCCGCCTGCGTAGTCGCACACGGCCTTGATCCCCTTTGCATCGGCCTTTACCTTCTCGGCCTTTGCAATCCTCTTGAGGCTGGCCGCGATGTCGTCGTCCGAGAGGGCCTTGAACTTGAAGACGGCGCACCTGCTCTGTATGGGGTCGATGATCCTCGATATGTTGTTGGCCACGAGTATGAACCTGCATATGCGCGAGGCGTCCTCGATGATGCGCCTGAGGGCCGTCTGCGCATCGGACGTCATCTCGTCGGCCTCGTCTAGTATGATGATCTTGAAGGGTATGTCGTCAAAGGCGGCAAAGTTCGAGAACCGCTTGACCTTTTCGCGGACCATGTTGATCCCGCGCTCGTCGGACGCGTTCAGCTCGAGCAGGTTGTCGCCAAGGTGGGCGCCGAGGACCTGGCGCGCGATGCACAGCGCCGTGGTCGTCTTGCCCACGCCGGCCGAGCCCGAGAACATGAGGTGCGGCATGTCGGCGGGGTTCTTGAGCAGCGCCTCTAGGCTGCCGACGGCGTCGGACTGGCCGGCCACGTCGGCGAGCTTCTGGGGCCTGTACTTTTCGACCCACATCGTCCCTCCGGGCGCCATGCCCGGCCGTCGCCGGCGGCCCGCTATTAAGATACCACATACGGGCTCGGGGGGCGCGCGCGGCCTGCGCCATGCGTCTTGCTATGCTCCTTTGCGGTCGCGTTGAACCACATACGGGCTCGGGGGGCGCGCGCGGCCTGCGCCCCCGCCGCGCGGCTGCCCCCTGACCGGCGGCGCGGGGCGTCTTCCGGCAGGCGGAGACCCGCTTGTGTAGGCCCCTTGCGGGGCTCGGTGCGTACAGGGGCGCGCTGCCACGCGTCCAGCGCCGGGCGTCGGGCGCCGGCTCGATGGCATCGCCTCCTCGAACGGGCGGTCGGCCTGGGGATGAAGAGGGCCTGCGCTCAGTGCGGCAAGGACGCCGGCAGGTATGTCGTGGCGGCCCGTCTCTACGACAAGAGGAAGAGGGCTTGCGCTCAGTGCGGCAAGGACGCACTGCACATGCTGTTCATTGGGGGGGGGGGGTGGGTGGGTGGGTGGGCATGTACTGCAAGGAAGTGCAGGGTCAGGGTTCGCAGTGCGATGTCGTGGCGGGCCGATCATCTTTGCGTGCGCATCATGCGCATCGGGCCCCGGCCGGGGAGGCTCTCCATCCCCTGCGGACCGGCCGCGGCCGGCGGCGCCGTGGGATCAATGCTGGCCGTGGGAGGAGAGGATGCGATCGCCTAGCGAGGGCGCGTTGGGTGCGGCCGTGGAGGCGAAGGGAGGCGGCGGCGGCGGGTTGCCGCCGCTGTCTACAGGACGGGATCGTCGATCGTCACTGCCAGAGGGTTTGCGAGGATTCGGGACCGGGGCGCCTGGTACGGTGCAACACCGGGTGTGCTCGGCATTGACCTCAGCTCAACGGTGGTTCAACCGCTGCTTTTTTTAGGCGGCGCACGGCGATCGGGGACATGGGCAATTTGGGGACGCCCGAGGGGGTAGTTGCCGCTTCTCGGCCTTTGCTAGACATCGCCGGGGCGTCTGCCATTTCTACAGGGGCGCGTTGGAGCGCGGCGCGATGTCAGGCCGCCTGTTCGAGGCTATCCAATACTTCGAACCGAGCCGCAGCGCAAAAAGCGCGCCCCGTGCGATGTGCTGATCGGCTGTTCGCAGTGCCGGGGCATGCGGGCAGGCAGGGCCAGGGCTGCGGCCACGGCCTTGTGGAACCTGCTGGCAGTTGGCGGGTCGAATACGCCCGCGGCGTTCCCGTTGAGAGGATGCGGCCGCGGCCCTGCGGAGCCGTCAGGCGAGGGTTCGTTCCGGACAGCCGCGCGACGGCCAGTGGGGTGGCCCACAACGCGCTTGCGCCTTACGGGAGGGTCCGACATGATGCTTGAGCGCTGGACTAGCATCGCGCTGGCCGCAATCGCAGCGTGCACCGCACTTGGCATATCTCAGGTGGACCACCTGCCAATGATTGACGAGCGCGTCATATTTCTCGTCGAAGTCGCACTGGCAGTAGGCATAGGCCTGTTTGTCTTCCAGTACTCGCGGCACAGCGATCGACTCATCGACAGACACGTAGACGAGGTGGGGTTGCTGATGAAACGCAACGAAAGGGCAAAGCAAGTGCGCAAGATTCGTGCAAACCGTGCGCTGTATTCCAACATGCACGCCATGGCAGACATATGCTCCAAGCTGGTCAATATGGCGGGCGGGCAGTCCGGCATAGCCGCGACAGAGTGGGAGTCGTTCAAGTCAGACGTTATTGCCATGCACGGCCAGATAGAGGATCGCTTGGACAGCCTCGGACGAAACTTGGAATCTTCTGACCATCTTGACGATGTAATATACGACAAAATACGCAATGCGGTCGACATGTGGGACGAAAAGATTCGCATCGACGACGACAATAAAACCGTCAATGTCCTACAGTACCAGACGATGCTGGATATGCTAAACCAAGTACTACCCCGACTGGGGCGTCGCCAAGGGCTAGGCATGGACGTACCCTTGTCGATGTTCAGGCCTGCCGAATTCATAAGCCAGTCCGATCGACTTACGATTGCCCTTGATCGTGACACGTATCCCCCAGGCGCGGCGATCCACATAACGCTGACGGCGGCAGGGCGACTACCTGGCCGGAAGATCATTGTCACCATACTAGATATGGACCTCAATGCCGTGGCCCGGAAAACGGTAGTTGCACCGGGACATTCAAGGTCGCCGATCGCTCTGCTCCGGGCCCGGCTCGGACCGCGGGGATCCCAAGACGATCCCGCGAGCCAGGGAGGCGGGTGCAGAGTCGCCGCTACTGTGGTGGACATGAGGCCGAAGGGTGCGTCGGAGGGTGGACAGTACATCGTACGCGCTGCGTGCGGAGGCTTGATCTCCGAGACCACCTTCGATGTCGTGTCGACGCCTCCAGAAGTGCAGACCGACAAATCCGAATTCCTGATGGGAGGGGACATGATCGTGACCGTCATAGACCCTGCCGCCAACAAGGACGGAACAAAGAGGGACATTGCGGGCGCATCGGACCAATCGCGACTTGTCATTGATTCCCCGCACGGCCAGATCGACGGCTACAAGCTTGTGGAGACTGGCAATTCAACGGGTGTATTCCAAGGATTAGTGCGGATCATTGGCGTCCGTAACGATGGCTCGATCAGGGGCACAGAAATCGACGGGGCAAACATCGACAAGACGCAGGGCAAGGGAAACGAGGATGGCGCCATAGTTTGCGGTCCAGGCCAAGCTATCCATATCCGGTACACGAACGAAATCGGAAGTGTGGCGACGACGGTATTTGGCATGGGGGTTAATCCCGTCATAGAGCTAGACAAAAAACAATATGCGTGCTTTGACAGGGTGGACATATGTGTGATTGCACCCCACATTGCAGGAGAGGAAGAAGCGCCGCCGGTTATAGGGGACAGCAGACAAGACTGCTGGGTGTCGATTTCCTCCGCCAAGGCGTCGATCGAAGGATATAGGCTGATCGAAAGCGGGCCTGAAAGCGGCATATTCACGGGTGCGGTATCGCTCACGGGGCTTGCCTCCATGGAGGGCGACGGATCGCCTAAAGGGATACGATGTGGAGAGACAGGCGGTGCGGGTCCGAACAGAGGAAGGCTGGCGTGTGGATCGAACGACACGGTCACGGTGCGCGTCACGTCCGCGTTCGCAGAGCCTGTAGAGACATCTGCGCACATACGCCAGTACGCGAACGTACATGATAAGAAAGATCCGCCCGCCGGATAGGCGAAAAGGCTACTTTGTCGGATGTGTGGCGCCTGACTCTGGGGCACCCGTGACACCTTGTGGTCATCTCGGGCCGCACTGCAAAGACTTTTTGTGACTGGAGGTGGGGCAGTGATAGGAATCCCCGACACCACAGTGCTCAAGCATCATGCCGGCATGGAACTGGACGGCACCACCTCTCAGCATTATGCCCGTGGAAAAACAAGTCTTGTTACAGCCGTTCCGCTAGTAGACATAGACGTAGCCTGGGCTACCGTGTACACCCACATCGGACTTCATCCCCATTGCCCGAAAGTGTCGTTCGACGACCTTTGCAATCCGCTCGTCGTCGGCGTCCCAGTGATGCCACCATGCGACAGTTCTCCCTATGGCCTTGTGCTCGCCGCGCCGACGGTCGGGATCGTCAGTGACGCCGATCGTCCAGTGCTTGTACGCGTAGCCGCTACTTCTGACCAGATCTGCAATCGCGAGCGCGATTCCCTTCATGTTCATGGCAGGAGGGCAGGCGCGGTAGTATATATGTATTTTAAACCGCTAGCCTGCCTTGGTTCGAGCAACCCTGAGAGTCTTGGCATATGATTGTGATGCGCTGGGCATTGGCCCGGCCCGGCCGGGCCGGGCCTGTGGGCGCGCCGCTCCGGCCGGGCCGGGCCTGTGGGCGCGCCGCTCCGGCCGGGCCGGGCCTGTGGGCGCGCCGCTC
The DNA here is from genome assembly GCA_965242695.1 of Cenarchaeum sp. GTDB lineage: Archaea > Thermoproteota > Nitrososphaeria > Nitrososphaerales > Nitrosopumilaceae > Cenarchaeum. Next base: position 1,140,612 of record CBDESU010000002.1, read on the forward strand.
CGGCCGGGCCGGGCCTGTGGGCGCGCCGCTCCGGCCGGGCCGGGCCTGTGGGCGCGCCGCTCCGGCCGGGCCGGGCCTGTGGGCGCGCCGCTCCGGCCGGGCCGGGCCTGTGGGCGCGCCGCTCCGGCCGGGCCGGGCCTGTGGGCGCGCCGCTCCGGCCGGGCCGGGCCTGTGGGCGCGCCGCTCCGGCCGGGCCGGGCCTGTGGGCGCGCCGCTCCGGCCGGGCCGGGCCTGTGGGCGCGCCGCTCCGGCCGGGCCGGGCCTGTGGGCGCGCCGCTCCGGCTAGGCAGGGGCGCAGACGCCCCTAGCGACGCCTAAACTCTTATAGTATCGTACGGTACCGCGCCAGCGGTGTGAAAACATTTTGTCTAGAATGCAGATCAAACTTGACCATCTCCCACCTCCAAGATCGCATGCGAAGTGTGGCATGTCACATTCGGCCAGAGGTGCCCAGGCGGGGACATGCCGCGGGGACGGTGGGGTAGCATGAGCGCCGCCGAGCGCCTCGCGCAGGTGCATGCCACCGGCTTTGAGCTCGAAGAGGTAAAGTTCTCGTTCACGCGCGACGTGAAGATCGGCGTCGCCGGCATCGACATAAGCGCAAAGGCCGGCGAGATCATGAACCTGCCGCGCTACGTCGCCAACGTGCTCGAGGAGGGGGGCCACGGCCAGATACAGGACGTCGACATGGTCGTCGAGCTCAAGCAGGCCACCGTCAAGGAGAACGTCCAGGGCGAGTTCGAGCTCGCCTCGCTAGACGACCACTTCTACATACGCCTCAAGGCGTACATGAAGAAGCTGCCCGAGTCAGACTACGACAAGGTCGAGAGCATGCTCAACTCGCTCGTGCGCAAGCGGCACGGCAAGCTCGTCCACCTGGCCGACGCCTCTAGGCTGACGGCCGAGCTGTCGGCCAAGATGACGGTCGAGGAGCGCGAGTTCTACAACGCCCTCCACGAGATCAGCGAGCAGTTCACCCGCCAGATAATGGGCGACGGGACCAGGGGGGGCAAGGCCCGATGAGCTCTGCACAGCAGGAGCAACAGTGGGAGCGCCAGCGCCAGCGCCAGGATCAGGCCGCTTCCGGCGGCGGCGACGGCGGTGCGGGGAGCGGCCCCGGGGCCGATCCCGGGGACGGCGGCGGCCAGCGCGGGGACATGACCGACTCGGCGCTGTCCGACCTATCAAAGATATTCCTCTCGAGGCACAAGGACAAGGAGGGCCGCTACAAGTACGTCGAGCAGATCGACGAGATGATGCCAAAGGGATCCACGTACATCGCGGTCGACTACAACGACCTCGTCTCGTTTCCGCGCCTCGATGCCGAGTTTACCGACGAGCCCGACGGCGTGCTGCGCGCGTTCTCTAGCGCGATCGGCGAGATACTGCGCGAGCGGTTCCCAAAGTACGCCGACAAGATCGCCGACAAGATACGCGCGCGCGTCGTAAACTACCCCGTCCAGCGCAACCTGCGCAGGATCAACGCCGAGATAATCAACAAGATGACGAGCGTGTCGGGGATGGTCGTGCGCGCCTCCGAGGTAAAGCCGCTCGCCAAGGAGCTGGTCTACCTGTGCCCCGCCGGCCACTACACAAAGGCAGTCCAGTTCAAGGGCATGAGCGTCTCGGCGCCGTCAAAGTGCGCCGAGCCAAAGTGCGGCATGCGCGACCTCGATCCGCAGCTCGAGCTGAGCAAGTTCATCGACTTCCAGATACTGCGCCTGCAGGAGCTGCCCGAGGACCTCCCGCCCGGCCAGCTGCCCCACTACATCGACGTGGCAATCAAGCAGGACCTCGTCGACAACGCCCGCCCGGGCGACAGGATCATACTGACGGGCATAGTGCGCATCGAGCAGGAGGCCGTGACGGGCGTGAGCCGCGCCAACAGCGCCCTCTTCCAGCAGAAGATCGACGGCAACAACGTAGAGTACCTTGGCGGGCGCGGCTCGAAGACGTCGCGCCGCACCGAGCGCGAGGAGATATCGCCCGAGGAGGAAAAGATCATAAAGGCCCTGTCCAACTCGGACGACATCTACCAAAAGCTGATAAACTCGTTCGCCCCGCACATACGCGGCCAGGAGACCATAAAGGAGTCCATACTGCTGCTCATCGTCGGCTCGACGCAGCGCCTGCTGCAGGACGGCAGCAAGATACGCGGCGACATCAACGTGTTCCTCGTCGGCGACCCCGGCACGGCAAAGAGCGAGATGCTAAAGTTCTGCGCCCGGATAGCGCCGAGGGGCCTGTACACGTCGGGCCGCGGCTCGACGGCCGCCGGCCTGACTGCCGCCGTCGTGCGCGACAAGTCGGGGATAATGATGCTGGAGGCCGGCGCCGTCGTGCTCGGAGACCAGGGCCTAGTGTGCATCGACGAGTTCGACAAGATGAAGCCCGAGGACCGCAGCGCCCTGCACGAGGTGATGGAGCAGCAGTCTGCGAGCATCGCAAAGGGCGGGATCGTGGCGACCCTCAACGCCCGCACGTCAATACTCGCGGCGGCAAACCCCATGTACGGCAAGTACGACCCGTTCAAGAACATCACCGAGAATGTGAACCTCCCGATACCGCTGCTCACGCGGTTCGACCTGATCTTCGTCCTGCGCGACATACCGGCGGCCGAAAAGGACCGCAACATCGCAAAGCACATCATCGACCTGCACACGCCGGTCGGCACCGAGAACCGCTCCCTCATAGACGCCGAGATACTCACAAAGTACCTGGCGTACGCAAAGCGGTTCAACCCGAGCCTGACAAAGGCGGCCGAGGAGAAGATCATAGACTACTACCTAAAGATGCGCACCGTAGAGTCCGAGGAGATGGTCACGGTGACGCCGCGCCAGCTAGAGGGGCTCGTGCGGCTAGCGACGGCCAGGGCCCGGCTCCTCATGAAGCCGCAGGTCGACGAGGACGACGCGCAGAGGGCCATCGACCTCATGCAGAGCATGCTGCAGGACGCCGGCGTCGACGTCAACACGGGCCAGGTCGACCTCGGGGTGCTGCAGGGCAGGCCGCGCAGCGAGGTCTCCAAGATGCAGCTGTTCATGGACATACTGCGCTCGCTCGAGGGCGAGAACAAGTCGCCCGTCGAGGAAAAGGCGTTCATCGGCGAGCTTACAAAGTCGGGCAAGTTCTCCGAGGAGGAGGCGCGCAACTACATCCGCAAGATGTCAAAGGAGTCTGCCATATACGAGTCCAAGCCGAACCACTTCAACAGAGTGTAGGAAGCGGAGGGCCGGCGCCAGCGCGGACGCGCGGACGATCGAGGCAAACGGCCCGGCGGGCGCGGTGCCACCGCCGCGCGGACAACAACTTGGGGCGGGGACCTACGCGCAACTGCCTGAGGCTTTGGCCTTGGGATTTGCACCCTCGCGAACAATCTCGTCCATGGCCCTCATGTCTACGTCCCAGAACCCCCCGAGGCCGCCCCTGACTTGGCCGTACTCGTTTATGCGGAGGCGCTCGGCACCTGCGGCCTCTCCCCGCCCATCCGCTCCAAAGCAGTGTATGGCGACATCGTCGGGCCCCAGCGGATGGCCTTTTTTCTCGACGTATGCAAGCAGCGGGTACAGCAGGTGGTCGCTGTGGGTGGTGAATATAACCTGCCTGTCCTCTTCCACCGCCTGCCGCACCGTGATCTTCGAGAGGGCGACCTGGGCTGCGGGATCAAGGTGCATCTCCGGCTCTTCAATGGCCACGATCGATCCTCGGGAGGAGTGTGCGAGTGCGGCCAGCACGGTCCGCGGCCGGCTTGTGCCTGGCCCCGTTCCCGTGACAGTGCCGGGCACCCGCCGCATGTCCTGCCCCCGCCCCGCCCCGCCGCCCTCGACCCCCGCGGCGGCGATGCTGCCTGCGATTTGCCCTAGGCCCACTTCTTCGAGCAGGCTCGACACCTTTTCCGGGGGCGGGCTGTCGCCGCCGCGGTAACGGGGAGGCGCGGCCCATGGCAGGGGAACGCACCGCAGCCCGCCAAGGAGGGGGGCAAAGTACCAGCCCCGCCAAACATGCAGTCAAACGCCTTTGCCGCATCGCCACCCGCAAGATCGGCCCGTATGCAGGGTGCGAACAGGCCGTCCGAGCGGGCCGGCACGGGAGCGCCGCCACTCCCCTCTGCGCCGAATACGAGCGCCTTGCCGACGCCTTGGCTGAGCGAATGCTCCAGGCGCACGGCGCCCTGGCCCGCCGCCGACGAGCCGAAGCAGACATCGACGGAGGCATCCATGCCGGTCGGAGACAGGGACTTGTCAAGCGCCATGCGGTACGAGAAGCGGGTGCCGATCTCGCCGCTCCCGCCGGCTGCGATCATGCTGTGCCCGCCCACCCGGATGCTGGCATTGCGATCCGCGTCCCCTCCCGCGGGCTGCCCGGCGTCGGGGCCGGAGCCGCTTGGATGCTCCGGCCCGCGGCCTTCTAGGACGGACTTGAGCAGGGCCAGGCCTCGCAGGACGGCAGACATGCCCGAGGCGGTGGGGCCAATAAGCACCGTGATTTTTCTCACGTCGATGCTCAGGTCTGCATGCCCGTCGAAGTTGCGCAAGTCCACGCGATCCAGGATCGTGCGCCGAGCTGCCTGCGTTCTATGCGTATGCCGTGAAATCTGCCGCGACATCGACTGCTGGGCAGGGGCCATGGGCGGAGTGAAGAGGCGGCATCGATACGTCTTTGTCATGTCGTTCAAGGTCTACGCGCCGATCTGGGCCGGCGGGCCCTGTTTGCCCTAGCCGCATTGCGTGCTCGCACCGCTGCCCTGTCAGCCGGCCCTCTCCAGGATCAGCACGTCGACGGCAGGTATGGAGCGCTTGCCCCCGAACAGCGTGTCGTACTCTTGGGATCCGACGACCTCGCCCCACGCCGCGACGCCGCTGTCCTCGCCCTGGGCGATCAGCCCCTCGCGGTCCAGGCCGTCGAGCCACCGCTCCTCGGCGCCGCTGCGCGGCCTGTACTCTGACCAGATGTCCTCCTCGGGCAGCCCCATCCCGTCGGTGCTGGTCCCTATGCGAAGCACGTACGAGTCCCAAAAGGGATCCTTTTCAGCCTGTATGACGTGCCCCTCGTACCGTATGATCGTGCCGGCGTATGCGTCGGGGTTGCTCTCGAGCGATGCGTACGGCACCTCAATCGCCGCCGCCTTGATCTCGCCGTCCTCCATGCCTCCATAGGCCGTCGACTCCCTGTCCGTGCCGTACATCATCGCGTCCGGGCCGTACACGGCAAAGGCGACAAAGGCGGCGACCGGCAATGCGAACAGCACGGCCCCGATCACAAGCGACCTGCGGGCGCGCGAGGGATCCCTGTGCCTGAGTGCCGCGTACGATATTATCCCACCCACAATCGACATGAATATCGGCAGCAGGTACCACGCCGCGCTAGCGCGAGGCTGGACGGTCGGGCCAGAGCCCGCGCCTGCCCGCGCCGCATGCTCTTGGCCTCGATCGTGAGCCCCTGCACCCCGACCCTGCGGCGCCGCGTATGGCGGACTTGACCCCGCGCGAGACTGCGGGCCCGGACCATCGTCCGCCCGATACGCACGCATGTCCTCGCCGCCTCCGTAGCCGCGGCCGGCCTGCCGGGCCGCCCCCTCGTCCAGGATGCGCGCGCGTGCATCCTCGACCGGAGTTTCGGGGCCGACCCTGCCGGCTGCATCGGCGCGGCCGGGGCCGACCGGGCGCCCGGCGCGGGCGGGATCGAGGCGCGCCGCCCTCCTGCCAAGCTCGGCATGCTTGAGCTCGACGTACTGGCGATCGCTGCGGTAGACGGGCCTGCCGCGCGCAACTGTGTCGGCCACATGCGCAAGGCGTCCTGCGTCGCCGTGGCCTGCCTCCTGAAGCTCCCGAACCATGCGCCCAAGCATCTCGTCTGCCGCGTTCACGTGCGGCGCTTCGGCAGGGTGGGTATTAACGCACTGCAAGGCCGGGACCGGCAGTGCCGCATCCCGTTTCCGCCGGGTGCATCGGGGAGGGAGAGGGGCGGCGGCAGAGGCGCGTACAAGTCGGGAGATCCCCTCCGCGGCGCCCGACAGCGGCCACAGAGGCCTCTGCCTGCGGCCCGCATACGACTCCTTTTATGGCCAGCCCTCCCGCCGCCTGCCGTGCTAGTCTCGGGCCTGGACCTCCCGGAGCCTGCCCGGGACCTGCTTGCCGCCGAGGGCTACGAGTCGCTGTACCCGCCGCAGGCGGCCGCCGTCGAGGCGGGGCTGCTCGGCGGCAAGAGCCTGCTCGTCTCGGCGCCTACGGCGAGCGGCAAGACGCTCGTCGCGTTCCTCTCGATGATGGCCCACCTGTCTGCGGGGCGCCCAGGCAAGATCGTCTACCTCAGCCCCCTCAGGGCCCTTGCGTCAGAAAAGTTTGCCGAGTTCAAGAAGCTGTCGGGCATACGCCTCGGCGGCAGGAGGGCGCAGGTCAAGGTGTCGACGGGCGAGACGGGCGGCGGCTCGCGCCTCGGCGACGGCGACGTCATCGTCCTGACGAACGAGCGCATGGACGCCCTCATGCGGCAGGGCCACGAGTGGGTCTCCAAGATAGGACTGGTCGTCGCCGACGAGGTGCACCTGATATCCGACCAGTCGCGCGGCCCGACGCTCGAGATGGTCCTGACCAGGGCCGGCCGGCTCGCCTCTAGGCCGCAGGTCGTCGGGCTGAGCGCGACCATGTCGAATGCGCCAGAGATTGCAGAGTGGCTCGGCGCCGATCTGGTCGACAGCGGCTGGAGGCCCGTGGACCTGCGCGAGGGCGTGTTCGGGGACGGCTCGATTACAATGGGCGACGGCGGGACGCTCGACGTCACATCGTCCATGCGCGGCCCGGCCGTCGACATCGGGCTCGACACGGTAAAGGAGGGCGGCCAGGCGCTGCTGTTCGCCGAGACGCGCGTGAGGGCCGCATCGCTTGCGACAAAGGCCGCCGATGCCGTCTCGGGCATGCTCGGCAAGGGCGATGCGGCCGCGCTGGCGGGGTCGGCAGACCGCATACTCGCATCGACCGAGAATACAAAGCTCGTAAAGAGGCTCGCCGAGCTCGTGCGCAAGGGCGTCGCGTTCCACCACGCGGGGCTCGCGCAGCCGTGCCGGACCGAGGTCGAGGAGGCGTTCCGCGCCAGGCGTATAAAGCTGCTCGCATCGACGCCGACGCTGGCGGCAGGGGTCAACCTGCCGGCGCGCCGCGTCGTCGTGGCGAGCATACTGCGGTACAACTCCGCCTCGGGGCGCAACGAGCCGATCAGCGTCATGGAGTACAAACAGCTGTGCGGCAGGGCCGGCCGGCCGCAGTACGACGACCACGGCGAGGCCGTCGTCGTCGCGCCGTCGTCGTACAATGCCGACGAGGTGCTAGACTACTACGTGCGCGGCGAGATCGAGCCGATCGAGTCGAAGATGACCGGCGAAAAGGCCATGCGCACGCATGTACTGAGCCTCGTGGTGACGACGCCGGGCATCAGGTCGTCGGACGTGTCGGAGTTCTTTGCGGGCACGCTCGGCGGCCTGCAGGCCGGCGCGGCGGACATCGAGGCCGCAGTCGACTCGGCCGCCGAGTTCTTGTCCGAGTCGGAGATGGTCGTCGAGAAGGGCGGCAGGCTGGCGGCGACCGACTTTGGCAAGAAGACGTCCCGGCTGTACCTGGATCCCGCCACGGCCGTCTCGTTCAGGAGGGTGATCGAGGAGGCGCCGAGGCCGGCCGCAGCCGAGCCTGCGGGGACCTCGGGCCGCAGGCCCAAGGCGGCAGCGCGGCCGCCTCGCCACACGCTCGGCCTGCTCTACGAGGTGACCGACTGTACGGAGTTCTTTCCAAAGATGTCCATGCGCAGGGAGGACGAGGATGCGGCCGCCGACCTGTTCGACGCCAGGGGGGCAGAGCTGCTTCGGCCCGCGTACTCGTACGAGTGCAACCGCGGCCTGCTCGCGCTCGACGCCTGGATATCCGAGGCGACCGATGCGGCGCTGGCCGACCGCCTAAAGGTCGAGGCCGGCGACATGCACCGCATGGCCGAGGCTGCCGAGTGGCTGCTGCGGTGCATGGGCGAGCTTGCCATGGACCTGGGCAGGGCCGACCTGGCGTCCGAGGTGGCCACGCTGCGCACGCGCGTGCGGTACGGGGTGTCCGAGGACCTGATCGACCTAGTCTCGGTGCGGGGAATAGGGCGCGTGCGGGCCCGCGCCCTGTACGGCAGCGGGGTGCGCGACAGGGCGGCACTGTCTGCAATGCCGATAGAAAAGCTCGCCGCCGTCGACAAGATCGGACGGGCCGTCGCCAAGAGCATAAAGGCGCAGCTGCTCGGCCGGCGCGGCAAGTGAGCCGGCCGCGAGGGTCCCTAGAGGTGCCACGGCAGGGCCCGCCGGGTTATGTCGTCGGGCAGCGACTTGGCGTTCCTCTCGAGGAACTCGATGTCCTGCCCCCTGTCGCGCAGCTCGTCGGGCAGCAGTATGGGTATGCTGTCTATGATGGGGTAGAACCTAGAGCACGAGCCGCAGCGCAGCGCCCCCTCGTCGACCTCGGAGCCCTCCGAGACGACGAACAGGTCGAGCGGGTAGTGCTTGTCGATGGGGCACGCGAGTATGTCCAGCATGGAGCGCTGCATGTTCGGCGCGCCGGCCGCCGGTGCGGTTGATAAGTGCACCCACGGCGCGTTTTTATCGCCCGTGTGCGGCGCCGGCCCGTGAAGGTATCCGGCCTCGAGCTGCCCGCGGCGGCCCTGCGCCTCCTTGCGGCCGGCGGCTACGAGGAGCTGTACCCGCCGCAGGCGGCCGCCGTCAAGGCGGGCCTGCTCGGCGGCAGGAGCGTCCTGGTCTCGGCGCCGACGGCGAGCGGCAAGACGCTCGTCGCCACGCTGTCGATGATGGCGCACCTGTCGGCCAGGCGGCGCGGCAGGATCGTGTACCTCAGCCCCCTCAGGGCACTTGCGTCCGAAAAGTTCGCCGAGTTCAAAAAGATCGGTGGGGCGCCGCTGGGGCGGAAGAGGGCCCGCGTTCGGATATCGACCGGCGAGGCCGGCTCGGGCGCGCGTCTTGCCGACGCCGACATTGCGGTAATGACGAACGAGCGCATGGACGCCCTCATGCGGCAGGACCCAGAGTGGGCCTCGGGAGTCGGGCTGCTTGTAGTCGACGAGATACACCTCATCGGCGATCCCGTCCGCGGCCCCGCCTTGGAGATGGTGCTCGCCCGCATGCGCGCCGGGCCGGCAAAGCCGCAGATCGTCGGCCTGAGCGCGACCATGACAAACGCAGCCGAGGTTGCAAGGTGGCTCGGGGCAAGGCTCGTCGACAGCGACTGGAGGCCAGTCGGCCTAAGGGAGGGCGTCCACCACCGCACGTCGATTACAATGAGCGACGGCGAGACCCGCCCCCTGCGCCCGTCCAGCCTGGGCGCGGCCGTCGACATCGGCATCGAGGCGGTCGCCGGCGGCGGGCAGTCGCTGCTGTTCGCCGAGAGCAGGGCCCGCTCGGTGTCGCTTGCCGAAAAGGCCGCGCCGGCCGTCTCCAGGCTGCTCGGCAGGGGCGATGCGGCGGCGCTGGCGGGGTTCGCCGACCGCATACTCGCGTCCGGCGGGGGCACAAGGCTGGCCGGGAAGCTTGCCGGGCTGGTGCGCAAGGGCGCCGCGTTCCACCACGCGGGGCTCGCGCAGGCTGCGCGCTTCGAGGTCGAGGCGGCGTTCCGCGCCAGGCGCGTAAGGCTGCTCGCATCGACGCCGACGCTCGCCGCCGGCGTCAACCTGCCGGCGCGCCGCGTCGTCGTGTCGAGCATACTCCGGTACGACCCGTCGCTCGGCTACAAGACGCGGATCAGCGTGCTAGAGTACAAGCAGCTGTGCGGCAGGGCCGGCCGGCCGCAGTACGACGAGTACGGCGAGGCCATCGTGGTCTCGCCAAAGTCGTACCCAAAGGACAAGGTCATGCGCCTCTACGTGCGGGGCCGGCCGCAGCCGGTCAAGTCCCAGATTATGGGCCAAAAGGCGGCCCGCGCGCATGCGCTCAGCCTCGTGGTGTCCAGGCCGGGCATCACGGCGGCCGGCGTCACGGCGTTCTTTTCGCGCACGCTCGCCGGCCGGCAGACCGCGAAAAAGACCGTCCGCGCAGGGGTGGCCGCCGCGCTCGGCTCCCTGGTCGGCTTCGGGATGGTGTCTAGGGAGGGCGCAGGGCTGTCGCCGACGCGGCTCGGCCAGGCCGCATCGCACCTGTACCTGGATCCCGCCACGGCCGCGTCGTTTCGCGACGCGATCGAGGGGGCCGCGGAGGGCGACGCGATCGACGGCGACGACGATGGCGACGAGGAGCCTCGGCCCGCGCGCCGCGGCCGCCCGTTGTCGTCCCCGTCGTCGAGCAGGCCCTTGCCGGAGCCTCGGCCCGCGCGCCGAGCCCGCCGCAAGGCCAACGCCGGCCACACCCTGGGGCTGCTCTACGCGATAACGACCTGCAGCGAGTTCTTTCCAAAGATGTACATGCGGTACAGCGACGACGACGCAATGTGGGGCCTGCTTCGCGCCAGAGAGGACGAGATGATCGGCTCTTCCTCCCACTCGGACCTCAACCGCAGCCTGCTCGCGCTCGACAGCTGGATCGGCGAGGCCTCAGAGGCGGAGATTGCTAGAAGGCTAGAGGTCGAGGCCGGCGACCTGCACCGCATCGTCGAGTCCGCCGAGTGGCTGGCGCGATGCATGGGGCAGCTTGCCAGGGACCTCGGCCAGCCCGGACTGGCCCGGGAGATTGGCGCACTGCGCACGCGCATCAGGTACGGCGTGAAGGAAGAGCTGCTCGGGCTCGTGTCGGTCAGGGACGTCGGCCGCGTGCGCGCAAGGCGCCTGCACAGGGCGGGCATTGCCGACAAGGCGGGGCTCTCGTCGGCCTCTACGCGGAGGATCGCCGCCGTCGACGGGATAGGCCCCGCGCTGGCGGCCAAGATAAAGTCGCGGGCGTCCGGCGGCAGCGGCGGCCCCCGCGGCAGGTAGCGGCCCGCCCGCCGCCGCCATGGGTGCCGCGTTGTCCTTCGGCAAGGGCGCCCCCTCGGGCCTGGGCGCAACGTACGGCCGGAAACATGGGATGCGGATGCGGCTCGATGCCGGCGGCGCTGCCGGCGCGATGCCCTGCGGGGGCGGCTCTTCCTGAGGCCCGCGCAGCGCCTGCGGCGGCGCGCCGACTACACCCAGCGGTCCAACGCCGCGGCGGGACGCCACGGCTGGCTGCGCCTGACGCCGTCGTACTCGCTCAAGATCGTCGACGAGATACTTTCCGGCTACCCGGCCGACAGGCGCGTGCTCGACCCGTTCTGCGGCTCGGGAACTACCGCCCTGGCCGCGGTGCAGCGCGGCCACGACGCGACGACCATCGACATCAACCCGCTTCTGGCGTGGCTGGCGCGCGCCAAGACGGCGCGCTACGCCGCAGGCGTGCTAGGCGAGGCGGCCAGGGAGGACCGCCGCGCGGCGCGGGCCGCCCGCCTGGGAGGGCCGCCAGAGGCCGCCGACCCGCCGATGCGCAACATCGGGCGGTGGTGGCCCGACAGGGCGCGGCTCTTCCTGCGGCGCCTAAAGCCGGCCATACGGGACACGCCGGTGGGGTCGGCGCGGGCGGCCGACCTGCTCAGCGTCGCCTTTTGCAGGACGCTCATCGGGCTGTCGAGCAAGCGTTGGCCACCAGTCCATGTCGTTCAAAGGCGGCAACGAGTCCCCGACCCTGCCCGCCATGGAAAGGGCGTTCCTGGGGGACCTCGACGCGGTCATAGGAAGCTCTGGGGAGGACATTCCTGGAAGCGCGCGCGTCATCTGCGGCGACTCGCGGGACATGGGGCCGTGCGCATCGCCGGGGTTTGACGTGGTGGTCACGTCCCCGCCGCACGCCAACCGCATGTCGTACATACGCGAGATGCGGCCGTACATGTACTGGCTCGACTACCTGACGGACGGCCGCGACGCGGGCGAGCTGGACTGGGATGCGATAGGGGGGACGTGGGGGGTTGCCACCATCAGGCTCTCGCAGTGGCGGCCTGCGGCGCGGGTCTGGCTGCCGCGCGACCTGCTGCGCGCAATCGAGTCGGTGCGGGGCGCCAACGGAAAGAGCGGCGCGGTCCTTGCCGCGTACATAGAGAGGTACTTTGGCGACGTCTCAACGCACCTTGCCAGCCTGCGTGGGGCGCTGAAGCGCAACGCGAGCGTGCACTACATCGTGGGCAACTCTAGCTTTTACGGGACGCTCGTAGCGACGGAGCGGGCGTACGCGCCGTTGATGAGGCGGCACGGCTTTGAGGGCGTGAGCGTGCGGCCCATACGCAGGCGAAACTCGAAGAAGGAACTCGTCGAGTTCGAGGTGTCGGCCGGGTGGAGGCGGCCCTGATGCCACCGCCGGCTCTTGCCGCCCCGTCCCCCCGCGCGCGGCCCGCCTACGGGTACACGGCCGTCAGCCAGTGGGTGTAGGCCGGATCGCCGCCGGTCGCGATCCTCTCGTACCTCCTCATGATCCGCCGCGTGACGGGGCCGGCCCGGCCGGAGCCGACGGTCCTGCCGTCGACCGCCGTGACGGGGGTTATCTCGGCGGCCGTGCCCGTAAGGAACACCTCGTCGGCGGCAAGCAGCTGCCTGCGCGAGACGGCGCGCTCCGAGGCGCCTATGCCCATGCCGGCGGCGAACTCTAGGACGGACGCGCGCGTGATCCCCATCAGCGCCGACGACGAGGCCGGCGGCGTGGCCAGCCTGCCGTTCCTCACGACGAATACGTTTTCGCCCGGCGCCTCGCTCACGCCGCCGTCCATGCCTAGCATGATCGCCTCGTCGTGCGACGCCTCCCTTGCCTGCTGCGTAGCAAGTATGGCGTTGAGGTAGTTGCCGCCCATCTTTGCCTGCGTCGGCGTCGAGGCGTCCGAGAACTTGCGGCATTCAACGATGCCGGCCGATATGCCGCGCTTGTCGAACAGGTCGCCGACCGGCAGGAGCATGGCGGCTACCCGCACGGGAGCCGCCTCGGTCACGTGGAGGTTTATCCCGTGGTCGCCGACAAAGTAGAACGGCCTGATGTAGCACGACTCGCGCGCCCCGTTGCGGCGGCACAGGCCGGTGATGGCCGCCTCGATCTCCTCGTCCGCATAGGGAAGGGACATGCGGTAGTAGGCGCCGGACCTGCGCAGCCGCCTCACGTGGTCGCCGAGCCTGAATACGTACAGCTGCCTGCCGCTCCAGTACGCCCGCACCCCCTCGAAGACGGACGTGCCGTAGTGGAGGGCATGCGTCGTTATGGGCACCGCCGCGCTGCGGCGCGAGACGAACCTCCCGTCGAGCCACACGTAGGGGTACGGGGCCCTTTCGGGACCCTTGGATGCGGCCGCCGCCCTCTTGGCCCGCCTCGCACTCCTTCGTACTGCCGCCATGCCGCCCCTCCCATGCCAGGCCGTAATAACCTAGCGAGCCGCGCCCCTTGATGCGGGGCCGCCTCCACCGCCGTCCTACCTGTACCCCTCCCTTGGAAACTTCATGCCGGCTACCTTTACGGTCGCATCCTCGGCGCCTGCGAACCTGCGCACGGTCTCCCAGTTGTCGTCGATGACGGATGCCACCTCGGGCGGGACGTCGTCGCGCCACGGCCTGCCCTCGTCCTGCCCGCCGACTTCTGCACCGCCCGCCACGGCCGCCCCGTACATGCGCTCCTTGACGGACGACGCAGACAGGGCTCTTCTCGAGCCGACGCGCGGCCTGAGCCGGTACATGCGCAGCATGTACCCCTCGGCCCTGTCGCCCGTGTACGTAAAGTAGTCGCCGTCGACGCCCTCTAGTATGCTGCGCCTCAGCCGCCAGGACCTAGGCGAGAGCAGGGGCGGGAGGTACCTCGAGAAGGGGGCGTCGAACCTGTACCGGTCGGACACGGCGATCTCTTCGCCAAAGACGGCCTCTAGCATGGCGCGCCGCGCGGCGTACCCGAACGGAAAGCTGCGGCTGTTGATCTCGGCGCCGTCCCGGCCGGCGAACACGACGGGCAGGACGTGCACGGCGTCGGCCGACGATACGAGCTCCCGTATGATCTCGACGTGCGCGTTGGTGACGGGGTTGAGGTGCGCAAGGTACAGGGCGGTGGACATGGCAAGCCAATTCGTACGCGCTATTTAACAGGGAGGCGGCGGGCGCAGGGCCGCATGTGACGCAAAGCGGTAGCGCGGGCGCGGCCGGCGCGGGGCGGTTATATCGCCCCGCCCCGGCCGCACCACGTGCGCGAGAATGCGGATCGAAGCGGCGCCGGCGGATGGGGCGGGGACGCCGAGGATGCCCGCGCCGAGTTCCTGCGGCAGGTCGCCACCTTGGAGGGCGACTCCGACATGTTCCGGGCCATGACATCGCTGGACGTCGACGAGGCGCACGACCTCTATCGGGAGGCCGCATCGGCGGCCGAGGCGCAGGCCGACCGGGAGAGGAAGAGGCGCCGCGGCGGCCGCGGCGGGGGCAAGAGGGGCACCGCCCGCAGGTTCCCGCCGTACGAGGTGTTCCTTATGGCCCTGGTACTGGTGAGAAAGCCCGACGACGACTTTGTGGACTTTGTCTTTAGGATGCCGCCGGGCACGGCGCGCGCGGCGCTAGATGCGGTGCTGCCGTCGCTGTTCGGGCTGCGCAACATGCCGAGGAGGTTTGCGCGCCACCTCGTCCCTTTCGGCTACAGCATGCCGGCAAACCCGAAGAGGGGAAAGGGGAGCGGGAACATACTCGACTACATGGGGGGCGAGTGACCGGAGCCCTGGCCGCCGCCGCAGGACCGCGGGCCCCTTGGATTTGTCCTTCGTCGGGACCGGCTGCGATCCGGCGGTCCAGGTACGGCGCAGCCTGCGCGATGCACCTCGGATCGCATGCCTGTCCCGTGCACAGGATGTGGCCTGGCCCGCGCCGCCCGCTGGCTGCGGCATGCGCGATCCGCCGCCCGCCGCTACCCGACAATCTTGTCGGCCCTTATGTTTTCCTCATGAAGCGCCTCGTTGACCCTCATGAATTCTTCCTGCGATATGCCCTCGCGGGGCGAGTGGTCTATGGGCCTGACCGCCGTACCGCCCCTGCCTGGCTCGAAGAGGTAGGGCGCCATGTCGCCCGCCTCGAGGTAGATCCCCCTGTCGATGCCTACTCTCGATCGCTGCGCGGCGGTCATCCTCCCGGCCCTCAGGTACGAGCTGAACCGCTCCATGATGTAGACGCTGTGGGTCGTGACGATCACGTTGAGCCCCTCCCTTACGAGCCTCACGATGCACCTTGCTAGCGCCACCTGGCCTTCCGGGTGCATGTGAGACTCGGGCTCCTCGATGACGAGCAGGTCGCCCTTCCTTGCTGCGTGCCTCAGCAGCAACACAAGGGGGGCTAGATACGACACGGCCGACGAGGCCTGGTGTATGGGCATCTCGCGCCCCTCCTTGTAGTAGACGTCCGGTGCGGGCCCGCCGGCCGAACGACGAAGCACCACCCTTCCTTGCAGCGCATCGCGCTCGAGCTTTCCTGCAATCCCGGAAAACTGCCCCCTCCTGCCTCCCTCCAGCGTTGCGGCAAGAAACTCGTGGTCGACGGCCCTCGTGTCGGGGCCAGCTTGCGGGACCTCGTGCGCGCCGCTGTGCGCAGAGGCCTGCACGGCCATGCGCGCCCCCATGATGGAGGCGCGCGCCGCGGGCAGGTAGATCGCCGCGGCGGGAACGGCTTGGTTCTGGCTGGCGAGCGCCGCTGCTAGGACTCGCGACAGCAGCCTGTCGTACGCAGAGTGCGCATCGGGCGCGGCGCCCGCATCGGCAGGGAAGGTGCAGGCCAGCACGCCTTCGCCCTTGGCCCTGGCCACTATGCCGTCGGCCGCCTCGGCCGCCAGCGCCTCCCGGGCCCCTGCCTCGTTCATGGGGCGCCCTAGCGGGGCGGGGCGCCCTCTCGCGCTGCGCGGTATCGAGATTTCCACAATTCCTGGAATCTCGATGGCTGCGCGGGCCCTTCCGAACCGCACCAGCAGGGAGGGGTCGACGCCGAAGTTTTTTCCGATTTGTCCCGAGAACGTGACCGCAATCGCCTCGCCTGCATCCCTTGACAGCGCGCCGAGGGCCCCCTTCGTCACCAAAAACTTGTTTGCCCGGCCGCCCGCCTTGAGCGGCGGCCGCGCCTGCCCAGGGCGACCGCGCCTGGCGCCCGCGCGGGCGCTCCGGCTGGATGCGGCAAGCGCGCCGCGCGGCCCGCCTCCTAGGAGCGAGACGGCCGAGTGCGCCAACAGGGCCGCGTACGACTTGCCCGAGTTGTTGAGCCCTATGAAGACGGTAAGGGGGCGAAGCCGCATGCGCGCAACTCTGATCGGCCCAAAATCGCGTATCCGAAGCTCCAGATCGAGCCTCGCGGGGGCCGCCGATCTGCCCGGCATCTCGGGCCTTCTATCGGGCCCCGATGCCCCGGCTTCCGGCTCGATCCTGCCTGGCCGCCGCCGGTTCACGGGCCGGGCTTCGGCCGCGGTCTAATCAAGGTTGGCCCCGCGGCGGAGGCGGGCGAGAATTCGCGGCCGCCTGCGGCGCGATGGCGGGTCGGGTGCACCCCTCCGCCTGCGCCGCGCAAATAGTGGTGGGGACGATGGGATTTGAACCCACGACCTCCAGCACCCGAAGCTGGCAGTATACCAAGCTAACCTACGTCCCCGGCCGCCGCCCCGCCGCACGTGTTTTATCTCTTTGCGATCGCTGCGCCGTCTAGCCGTACGACTCGTCCTTTACCTCGAACGATCCGTCCGGCCGCTTGTCGCGCTCCGTGACGAACCCCTTGGGCTTGAGAAAGTCCATCACGCCGTCGATCGTGCCCTGCCAGCCGCAGACGTAGAATATCGTATTCTCCCTTGTGATCCTCTCGCCTACGAGCTTTTCAAGCGGCGACATGTCGTCCTCCTTTGGGCGCAGGAACGTCTCGACCCTGCCCGTCTGCCCGCCCCACGAGCGGTTGAACCACTCTTGCGGCCTGCTGATGGTGGCCCTGTACCGGAAGTTCCACTCGTCCCTGCCCTTGTCGATGCTCTCGTACTCTAGCCTCGTGAACAGGCTCTTGTAGGCAAGCTCGTCGACGTAGCTGGCGCCGTGGAGGACGACGATCTCCCTCTTGTCGCCTGCCGCATGCAGCTGCTGCGCAATGCTCACGAACGGGGCTATCCCCGTCCCGCCACCCATGCAGACTATGCGGCGAGTGTCGGGGCTGCCGTCGGGCATAGTCTCGTTCACGAGCAGGGCCCTGCCCGTCGGCTTTAGCCAGCCTATCTCGTCGCCCTCCTTGACGTTGAAGAGCTCCGTCGTGAGGCGGCCGGGCACCGGCTTACGGACCCACCGTATGAACAGCTCGACGTACCGCTTGTTCCCCGGGTGCGAGGCTATCGAGTAGGCCCGCCTGACGACCTTGCCGTCCTCGCTCTTGACGGGCAGCCCGATCGTGATGAACTGGCCTGCCTTGTAGTCGGGGACGCCCTCTTCGGGGACGACCCTCATGACCATCAGGTCCTCCTTGAGGAGCTGGACGTACGTCACCCTGGCCCTCTTGTCCTCGACCATTGCGCGCCTTTCCGGGCCGCCCTTAAATGCATTGTGGTCGCCATATCAGGTTGGTCTAGGCGCGCCCGATCCGCCCTTTCCGCGCCCCCTGCTAGGCGCGCCCGATCCGCCCTTTCCGCGCCCCCTGCTAGGCGCGCCCGATCCGCCCTTTCCGCGCCCCCTGCTAGGCGCGCCCCGCGCCCCGCATATCTCGTCAACCCTGCCCCGGAGCGTGGCGATCGCCGCATCGACGGCCCTTCGCCGCTCGGCGTTGGCGGCGGCCAGGCCCCTCAGCGCCTCTGTCCGGTCCCGCACCATCCTGTCCTGCTCGGCGCGCCCCGCCGACCCGCGCGAGGTCCTTGACTTGAGCGACTCGGACACGGTGCACTCCCTGACGATCCGCCCGACGGCGCCGGCCTTCGCCCCCGTCCCGGCGGCCCTCTTGATGTCGGCGGGGCCGAGCCGGGCCAGCGGCACGCCCGCCGCATCGGCTGCCTGCACGAGGCGCCCCGCTATGCCGTGCGCGGCCCTGAACGCGATGCCCTCCTCGACGAGCCTGTCGGCCACGTCTAGCGCCGTGAGGTATCCGCGGGATCCGCCGGCGGCCCTCCTCATCGCGGCCCTGTTGACCGACGCGGTGCCCACCGCGCCTGCCAGCACCGAGAGGGTGCCCGCGGCGGCCCTGGATGCGGCCCACACGTGCGGCTTTACCTCTTGGAGATCCCTCCCGTACCCCGTCGGGAGGCCCTTTACCGCGCCGAGCACGGCCACCAGCCCTCCGATCGTGCTGGCCGCCTTGCCGCGCACCAGCTCTAGCACGTCGGGGTTCTTCTTCTGCGGCATTACGCTAGAGGGCGAGGCGAACCGGTCGGACAGCTCTATGAACCCAAACTCGGCGCTAGACCACATGACAAGGTCCTCGGCGAGCCTGCTCGCGTTGGTCATCATTACGGCCGCCGCCGAGGCGAACTCGGCCGCAAAGTCGCGCGAGCTGGTCGCGTCTATCGAGTTCTCGACCAGCCCGTCAAAGCCGAGCAGGCCGGCCGTCTTTTCCCTGTCTATGGGAAGGCGCGTGCCGCCGACGGGGCCGGCGCCGAGCGGGCAGAGGTTCGCCCTGGCAAACGCGCCGGCGAACCGCGCGTGGTCCCGCACGAGCGCGTCCGCGTGGGCCAGCAGGTAGTGCGAGAGCGTGCCGGCCTGCGCCTGCTGCAGGTGCGTGTACAGCGGCATCGCGGTCCTCGTGTGGGCCGCGGCGCGCTTTACGAGGGCCCCGGCGGCCTCTACGATGAGGTCCATTATGCCCATCGCATCGTCGCGCACCTTCATCCTCATGTCGGTTGCCACCTGGTCGTTGCGCGAGCGGGCCGTGTGCATGCGCCCCCCCGCTGCGCCGCCTGCCTCGGCCACGACGAGCGACTCGACGAGCTCGTGGATGTCCTCGGACTCGCCGCCCCCCTTGCCGGCCAGGGCCCTGTAGTCGAGCCGCCCTATGCGGCCTAGCGCGGCGAGTATCTTGGCCGCATCGGCCCTTGCCACGATGCCGCAGTCGTGCAGCATGACGACGTGCGCCTGGCTGCCGAGTATGTCGTAGGCGGCGATCTCGGCGTCCTCGCCGACGGACGAGGCGAACCCGGCGGCCGCGCCGTCAAGGCCGCCGCCTAGCCTGGCCCTGTACACGGGCCGGGTGGCGCTAATCGTTATATATAGCGCCGCGGCGGGCCGGCTCGTGTCGGCAGAGCAGGACGTCCGCCAGCTGCGCGTGCGCATATTCGACGAGCTCTCAAAGATCGTCGATCCCGAGATCAACACGTCCATCACTGACCTAGAGCTCATCGACGAGGTCGACATACAGGCCGACAACGTAAAGGTCGACCTCCACCTGACCAGCCCGTTCTGCCCGACCGTGTTCGGCTTCAAGATATGCCAGGACATACACGACAACCTGCTGCAGATCGACGGGGTCAGGGACGTAAAGGTCAACGTCTCGAACCACATCGCAGCCGAGATGATCAACAACCAGGTCAACAGCAGCCCCAACCCCAAGGCGGCGGCAACCGGCTCTTCCGGGCCGCCCCCGTCCGAGGCCGGCTCAGGGCAGGGCCCTGCGCCTGCCGAGCCGCAGACGCAGACGCCGCAGGACTCTTCCCCGCCCACGGCCCCCGGAGGCGATGCGCCCCCTGCCCCGCCCCCGGCCCCCGGCGGCGCGGGCCAGCCTGGCGGGCAGCAAGGCGCCCCGTCCGCAGGCTCCTAGGCGGCACTCTTCGATGCGGCCGCCTCGGCCTCGGCAGAGCCATCCAGCCTTCCGATTTCGCGCAACCGGCGCGCGCACCTGCGCCGCCGCCTACTTCCTGAACCCGAGCAGGTACCCGCGCAGCAGCTGTATGCCCATCGCGGGATCGACGCCCTTTGGGCACACCTGGCTGCACGATCCGGCAAAGTGGCACCGCCAGATGCCGTGCGAGTCGTCGATGATCCGAAGGCGCCCCTCGCGCCCCCTGTCCCTGTTGTCGGCCATGTACCTGTACGCCTGCGCTAGCGCCTGCGGCCCGACAAAGGACGTGTCGGTGGCCATCGTGGGGCACGCCGCGTTGCACAGCCCGCATTTGATGCACCCCGAGAACTGGACGAACCGCTCGAGGTCCTCGGGCGTCTGGACCAGCTCTTTTCTCTCCCCCTCGGGCACGTCCGTCTCGTCGCTGACTATGAACGGCTTTATCCTGCGGTGGTCCTCGAACATGCGCTCGAACCCGACGGCAAGGTCGCGCACGACCGGAAAGTTCCTGAGCGGCTCGACCGTTACGGTGTCCGAGCCGAGCTCGTCGATCTTTGTAAAGCACGCCAGGCGGGGCCTCCCGTTGACCATCATGCCGCACGACCCGCACGTGGCCTGCCTGCAAGAGTACCTCACGCCGACCGAGTGGTCCATGTGCTTCTTGATGTCGAGTATGGCGTCAAGGACGGTCGTCCACTTTTCGACGGGCACCGTGTACGTCGCAAACTCCCTCTTCTTGCCGTCGGCGGGGTTCTCGCGCGCGATGCGCAGCGTTATCGTGCGCGCCGGCGAGACTGCGGTCTGCGCCGCCTCGTAGGCTATGCCGCCGCCCGCAGCCGCCGCCGTCATGCCGCGCCGCCCCCCGTCATGGTGGCCACGAGTATGGTCCTCGACCCGTACGCGATGAGCGCGATCATGCCCGCGACGCACCCGTACGAGACGGCCTTCTCGTACCTGCGCCCCTGCCTGAGCTCGAGCAGGACCACCCGCAGCCCGTTGAAGCCGTGTATGGACAGCAGGATCAGGATGATCTCCAGCATGCCCGCGTACGGGACGAACTGGTAGTTGGCAAGGACGTTCTCGTACTCTAGCGAGTCGTGGAAGCCGACCGTGAACCTGAACAGCACGTGGACGACGACGAGGGCGACGGCGCCGATGGCCGTGCCGTAGTGTATCTTCATTATCGTGCTTTCCCTCATATCCGTCACACCTCCCCGAACATGACCGACAGCCCGAACAGCATCGCGGCCGCGGCAAGGACGATCGACAGGTATATGCCGATCTTGTGCCGGGCGTTCTGCGACATCGGCGCGTACGGGTAGTCGGGCCTTGTAGGCCGGCCGACCCAGATGCCGCCGTGCCCGAGTATGAGCCGTATGCCGTTGCCCGTGTGGAACACGCACATGCCGATGACGATTGCGAGCAGCACGTGGCCCTCGGTCGTCTGCGTGAGCGCGAGCATCTCGTCCCACGCGTCCTTGCCCTGTATGATGCTGCTCGTCTCGTAGATGTGGCCGACAAAGTACGCGAGCAGGCCGAGCCCGCTGAGCCTCATGAGCCAGTACGCGACGCGCTCTATGCCGTACCTGCGGGGGTTGGCCATGCCGCGTATGCCGCCGCGGTTGTCCGATACGCCTCCGGACGCCGCCTCCTCCCTGGCGGCCATCAGTACTTCCTCTCCACCGGCTTGTACCGGGTTATCGTGACGGGGTGCGTCTTCATGATGGGCGCCTCCTGGCCGTAGTAGGCGAGCGTGTGGTGCAGGAACCCGTCGTCGTCGCGCTTGGGAAAGTCGGTCCTGGCGTGCGAGCCGCGCGACTCTTTGCGGTTGATCGCGCCGACCAGGACGGTCTCGGCCACGCGCATCATCGAGTCGATCTCCATGACGTTGCAAAAGTTGGTGTTGTACTCCTTTGCCTGGTCGTCGACGTGCCTCCAGGTCTCGCCCCTGAGGCGCCTGAGCGTGCGCAGGCCGTCGGCAAGCCCGTCGCCGTCGCGGAACACGTACGCCTTCTCGTTCATGGTGTCTGTCAGCTCCTGCCTAACCTCGTAGGGGTTGGCGCCGCCGCCGCCCCTGAAAATGCCGTCGTATATGCGCTTTTCCTCGTGCGCGACGAGGTGGTGCGGGAACGGCGCGTCGGGCACGCCGGCCTCGATGTACCTGACGGCCTCCTCGCCGGTGATCCTCCCCCACACGATGCACTCTGACGTAGAGTTGGCGCCGAGCCGGTTCGAGCCGTGCGTGCTGTTGCACGCGGCCTCGCCGGCGGCCCACACGCCGAGCAGCTCGGTCGCCCCGTCGATGTTGCTGTGCACGCCGCCCATCATGTAGTGGCACACGGGCCGTATGTCGAGCATCTCCTTGGCGGGGTCTATCCCCGAGAACTTTATCGATATCTCGCGGATGCCGCCGAGCTTTTCCTTTATCATGTCGTCGCCGACGTGCCGCAGGTCGAGCTTCATGCAGTCGACGCCGGTCTCGTGCTTGAAGCCGCGCCCCTCGTTGATCTCGGTCATTATCGAGCGCGAGACGATGTCGCGCGGCGCAAGCTCCATCTTTGTCGGCGCGTACTTTGACATGAAGCGCTCGCCGAGGCTGTTGAGCAGGTGGCCGCCCTCGCCCCTCGCCCCCTCGGTTATGAGTATGCCCGACGGCATGATGCCCGTCGGGTGGAACTGGACAAACTCCATGTCCTTTAGGGCCAGGCCCGCCCTGTACGCCATGTCGAGGCCGTCGGGCGTCGAAGAGTGGGCGTACGTCGAAAAGCTGTACAGCCTCCCCGCGCCGCCGGTCGCGAGTATGAGCGCCTTTGCCCTGATGACGTGGAACGCCCCAGACGAGAGCTCGATGGCCGTGATGCCCATGAACCGCCGCCCGTCGTGCACGAGCGACGTGGCGAACCACTCGTTGAGGTACTCTATGTTGTCGTGCCTCTGGCACGTGTCGTAGAGCGTCTGCATCTCGTAGAACCCGACCTTGTCGGACGCGTACGTGGCGCGAGGAAAGCTGTACCCCCCGAACGCCCTCTGGTCTATCCTGCCGTCCTTGCGGCGCGACCACGGCATCCCCCACCTGTCGAGCTGGTATATCTCCCTGGGCATCTCGTTGCACAGGCGCTCGGCGACGTCCTGGTCGGCCAAAAAGTCGCTGCCCTTTACGGTGTCGTACACGTGCGACTCGACAGTGTCGCCCTCGTCCGTGGCGATGGCCGCCGCCGTGCCGCCCTCGGCCGAGACCGAGTGCGACCGCATGACCTGCACCTTTGAGACTACGGCTATCTTGACGCGTCGGCTCCTTTGCGCGGCGGCGATGGCCGCCCGCAGGCCCGCGAGCCCGGAGCCGCAGATGATCAGGTCGTAGTGTATGGTCTCGACCATTCCTGTCGCGGCGCCGGCCGGCCGTTAAATATAGTGTGGCAGGCAGGGGCCGGGCCGGCCCGACGCGGGGGCTGCGCGGGGTAGGGGGGGGGGGCGCGGCTGGGCGCGATCGGGCGGTGGGGCGGCCGGCCGCCGGCAGGCGCCGCATGGCGATGCGGCCTAGGCGCCCACTGGCCGCGCGCGGCCCTGGAAAGCCATATAACTATCGCTAGCGACACGCCGTCGTGGAAGACGGGGGCGGCAACGGGGCCTCGCCGGGGATTGGATGCTCGGTGCCGAGGGGGTTCTCTAGGTACTTTGTGCTGAGCCTGCTCTCGTCCGAGGGGCCGTTGACGGGCAAGCAGATCATCGACCGCGCCGCCGAGAGCAGCGGCGGCATCTGGCGCCCCTCGCCGGGCCTCGTGTACCCGCTGCTCGGCCGCCTCCTTGACGACGGGCTCGTCTCGAGGGACGGAGGGGCGGACGGCGGGCAGGGGGGCCGCTACTCGGTCACCGACAGCGGCCGGGCTACGGCAGACGATGCGCGCAAGATCGCCGACGCCGTGCGCAGGCAGGTCGAGGTGATCCTGCGGCTTGCCGGGGCGGGCAGGTTTCTTGCGGCCGATGCGTTCGACCGCATCGCGTACGCCCTCTCCCCCGTGTGCACCGACCTGTCGCGGATGACCGACGAGGAGGCGCGCAGCTATAGGGCGTTTTTGGAGTCGGAGATGTCGCGGGTCGACGCCGAGATGGCCGCCAGGCGCGGGTCGGAGGTTCCGGTCGGGCCTCCGGGCGGCGTGGCGGACGGCGGCAGTGGCCGCCGGGATGCGGCCTGACGGCGCGTTCTGCCGCCGCCGCAGGGCGACGGGCAACGGGTTTTATTGCGCATCGCCCGCAAGCCCGCCGTGATCACCGGCAAGGATGCGGCGTCCGTGGCCGAGGCGCTGGCCGGTAACCTGCTCGGCGTGTCCAAGGATGCCGCCAACTTTAGGGGCCTCCCTGACTCGTTCTGGGGATACTTTGCGCGCGGCCACGACAGGAACGGCAAGTTCGGTGTCTTCGTGGCCTACTCGGAGGACGGGGCCGACATCGACTCGCTCATAGACCAGTACGAAAAATGGGCCGCATCGAGGGGCGGATCGGCCGCAGGGGCGGCGGCTGGCCCGGACGGCCAGGCCTGATGGCATCCTGTGGATAGACTGCCGAATGCCGCGCCTTGCTGTCTTGGGCGTGGGCACCTGCGCCCTGGGGATTTTCAGATCTTGGCGGCAGATTGCGCCGCTGGCGCGGCGGCCCGCTTGCACATGTCGCATGTTGAACGTCGACGCTTGGACGGCTAGGCCACCGCAGGCGCTGGCGGCTTTGCTCGCCGCACCGTGCGGCCAAGTGCAAGATCCCCGCCTCAGGCGCCGCGGCCGTACGCCGCCTTGCGGCCTCGCATTTCCGGCAGATCGATCTGGCGCACTGGATCAGTAAAGTCAAGTGTGGCGCATCTAGGGCAGGTGGGCAGACATTCTGGGCGCCAAGAGACCTGTTTGAGCGCCCGTTCGTAGCATCCTAGGCAGACACCTACACTTTAGTGTGGATAATTGACTCGATACACAGCAACGACGGATTTTGTGATGTGTGCTCCAAGGCAGTCGTCGTACCTGCCTTTTTTTGGAATGCCGATGGCCGCCGGATTGACCGAGCTCTCTAAACTTTTGATGAGCCGGCGGCAGTTCTTGAAGGCCGCCTTGTCTGATCTATGCTGTAGAAGGGTGTCCCTGGATTGCTTGCTAGGCCGGACGATCTACCGCATCATCGCCAAACTCTTGATCCAGATGCTGGAGATATTCTTTGATGGTGTAGGTCTTTCCTATGGGGCGGCCAGCTTCGCAGTCTGCGATCATCTGTTCAATCTCTTTGCTGTATGGGAGATCGTTGTCCAGATCAGGCGACAGGCGCTCTTCCATGCTCAGAATGTGGACGGGATCTTCGGATGCATCGCTACCGGTCAACGGGCCGCCGCACTCTTGCTGGTATTTGTACCTTCACGGGGTTGGTGTCTGTGCACGTTGGCGGTCCCGTGCGCGAGCTGTTCATCAGCATGCCTGTGGCCGGTGCTGAACCACCTCAGCCGTCGCTTCCATACACCATCTTGTGATCGCCCATCTTCAGCAAATCGATCCTGTGTGCCGCATGGTCTATGCGATAAACAACGACGACAGACTTTGTAATATGCGCGCCAATACAGCCGCTATACCTGCCCTTTTTCGGAATGCCCATGTTTGCAGGGTTGTCTAAATGTGGCAGTTCATCGACAAGGCGATGATAGTTGTTGGAGACCGCTTTGTCGGCCTTGTAGTATTGAAGGCTTTTGACGATCGACCTACTTTCCTGTATGGTCCACGGTACCAATGCCAAGCTCCTCGAGATGCCGCATATATTCTTCAGCCGTGTAGGTTTTTCCGATGGGGCGACCGGCTTCGCAGTCTGCGATCATCTGCTCGATCTCTTCGCTGTATGGAAGATCGTTGTCGAGATCTGCAGACCTGCGCTCCTCCCTGCTCAGAATATGGACAGGCTCCTCGGCTACGGCCGCGGTGGCAGATGGATGCCCGTCCTTGCTTGTGTTTGAACCTTGGATGCCGACACCGCCGAATACCCAGCGGATGCCGACACCGTCCGTGGATATCTTTGCCGAGCGCTCTAGGTACTCCAGTATGCGGTCAAGCTTTACCGGGTCTATGTCCGCGGGCAGAGCCGCCATCAGCTCGGGCCTGCCGGCAATGCTGCCGCGATCGGAGATTTGGCGTTCCACCTCCATGATCATGTCTAGATCAGGCGCAGAATGCTCGCGGGGGCTTGGCGCTCCGCTGCGCAGGCTGCCAAGCACACCCTGCTGCCCTGCGGCGGCGCCAGCGGCGCCGATCCTCTCCAGCTCGAAGGCCAGCGCTCCGGGGCGCGTGGGCGTGTCCTTGTAGCGGCGTGCAACGCATTCGACAAGGCCGCTGAACACTAGGCTTCCGCCATCCTTGACGAAGTACAGGACGCGGCTGCCGCTTTCCCGCGACCTTGCAAGCTTTAGGTTGCCTAGGATCATCTGATCGGACCGCCCCTTGTAGTACCTGCCGTAGTATATGATGCGCCCGCCCTCCTCGGCATCGTCGTAGTCGCTGTGCACATTGCGGACCAGTATGATGTCGGACGAAGTCGAGCTAGTGCGTATGCCGCCTCCCTTGGGGACGCCGAACCTCTCGCGCATCTGATCCTCGGTGAACATGTCACCCTGCTGAGGCAGGGGCGGCAGGGACTCTTCCGCGCGGCCTGGGCGCGGCCGGGCTGCGCCCGGGGGATCTCGATGCCGAGCAGTTCTTGCCTGTATCCCCGTGTGGCCACCATGCTTGGTAACCTGCCTCGCTATCGCTTCCACGTACCGCCGCACTGCGCCCCGTATATGAACTTTGTATGCGGGATGGGCGCAGGCCTCGCCACTCGTGCATGCGGCGCGGCTGGGCCACGGCGCGCCTTGCGGCGCGAGTCTGGCACCGGGGCGGATGCCCTGTGCCCTGAAACACAGATTAACCGCAGGGCGCGCGGCGCGCCGATGGCGCCCGCCTCCCTCCGGACCCTGCTGGCAGCGGACAGGCCGCTTGTCGTGCCCGGCGTGTACGACGCGCTCGGGGCCAAGATTGCGGCGTCTGCCGGATTTGAGGCCATGTTCCAGACGGGGTACGGCACGTCCGCATCTCTGTTCGGCATGCCTGACATGGGGTTTGTCGGCGCCGCCGAGACGCTCGACAACGCGCGCCGCATATGCTCGGCCGTCGCCGGCGTGCCCGTCCTCGTAGACTCGGACACCGGATACGGCAACGCGGTGAGCGTGTGGCGGCTCGTGCAGGGCCTAGAGGCGGCCGGCGCCACCGGCATGTTCCTCGAGGACCAGAAGTGGCCGAAGCGGTGCGGGCACATGCGCGGCAAGGAGGTCGTAGAGTACGAAGAGTACGCCGAAAAGCTCAGGGCCGCGGCGGACGCGCGCAGCAGCCGCGACGCGTTCGTCATCGTGGCGCGCACGGATGCGAGGGCGACCGGCGGGCTCGGCGAGGCCATCGAGAGGGGGCGGCGCAACGTCGAGAACGGCGCCGACGTCGTCTTCGTCGAGGCGCCGGCCTCGGTCGACGAGATGCGCGAGATAGGGCGCTCGATAGACGCGCCGCTCGTCGCCAACATGATCGAGGGCGGGCGCACGCCGATCGTGCCGGCCGACGAGCTGCACCGCATGGGGTTCAAGCTCGTGCTGTACCCGCTGTCGATCCTGTACGCCGCCACGGCGGCGGCCTCGCGCGCGATGGAGGAGCTGCACCGCACGGGGTCGACGCGCGAGGCGGCCGCCGGGATGATCGACTTTGACGGGTTCAACGACCTCGTCGGGCTGCCTGCGCTGTACGACCGCGAAGCCAGGTACGGCCGGCGAACGCCCTAGCTGGCGGGGCACGGCCCGCCCACTCCCGCCGCCAATAAAATAGAAGCACCGCTGGCATCCTATGCCGCGGTCTCGTTGCGTTTGACCTCGATCTCGATCGTCGAAACGTTCCGCGTCTTGCCGTCGTTGGACTCGAGCGTCTCGGACCCTATGCGGACGTCGCCGATAGAGAACCCGACATTCTCGGTCTTGCGCAGGATGATCTGCGCGACGTCGACGGCCCGGCCTATGCTCAGGCCCCTGGCCTTGATGTTGACGACAGGCAAGTTGGTGAGCTGGATGCACGCCGAAGTGACGTACGCCATCAGCGGCTTCTTGCCTATGTAGATGGTGTCCCTGGCTTCAGTTGACATTGCCGCGCGGGCGGCATTGTGATAATTTAAACCTGCGGCGGGCGCCGCCGGCGCATGGGCGGCGGCGGGAGCGGGGCGGGGCCGGCGGCCGCAGACGCCCCCGACGCGGATGCAAGGAGGCGCGATATCCACGCGGTCGGGTCCATCCCGCACGGCGCCGACGGGCGGCTTGTGGACACGGTGGCATCGGCCCTCGGCGACGAGGATATCGAGGTGAGGGGCGAGGCGTTCTACCTCCTCGTCGCAAGCGGGGCCGACATCGGAGAGCGCATCGCCCCGCTTCTTGCCTCGCCGAGCAAGGTGGCCAGGGCGCACGGCGCACTCGTGCTGGCCAACAGGGGCGACGTGTCGCGCGCCGGCGAGGTGGCGCGCCTGGCGCGCGACGGGAGCGCCACCGTCCGCTCGGCGGCCATGGGCGCGCTCGGCCACATGGCGGTGCGCGCAGCGCCGAGGCCCCTGCCTGACGCTGCCGCCGCAGCCGAGGCCGTCCGGTCGTGCCTCGGGGACGGCAGCATCGAGGTCCGGCGCAGCGCCCTGCAGGCCGCCGTCCACCTCGGCATGGATCTGGCCGCCGCCGAGAGGGACGGCCTGGCCGCCGCGGCCGATGAGGAGATCGACCGCCTGCTTGCCCTGTGCTGCGGCTGATGCGATGGCGGCCTGGCTGTCGCCGCATCGATGATGGTAAGATGGTGGTGGACCGGGAGGGAATTGAACCCTCGATCTCACCCATGCCAAGGGCGTATCCTACCGGACTAGACGACCGGCCCACTCGGCGCGTTGCGCCGCCCCAATTCCCACGCGCGGCTATTTACGTCTAGCGTGGACGGCCGCCTCGCACGGCGTGCCGGCCGCCGTGGTAACGCCACCGGCGCGATCCCTGCAGGCCACCGGGATCGCTAGAGGCGCTGCTGCCCCGATGCGGAGCCGCGCCTCTTCTTTCCAGGGCCGCCGCCCTCTTGCCCGCCGCTGCCTGCGATGTCGACCTCCATGAGCTGCCCCTGCACCAGCCTGTCCTGCCGACCCGCCGGCCTGCTGCGGGCCCCGCCGGCATTATTCCCGTCCTGCCCCAACCCTGGCGCGGCTTCCTTCCTGCCGCCGGCCGCCCCGGCGCCCCGCGGCTTTGCATCCGGTTCGTCGCCCCACTGCCCACCCGGCGTCCGCCCTGCCTCCTCGGGCTCGAGACCGGGAAACTTCCTGGAGGCGGCGGCCCTGTACAGCGCGTACGTGTCCTTGTCGTCCATGCAGTCGTAGCACATGCACAGCTGCGAGACGGCCGCCGTGTCGCACGCGTCGCTGAACTCGCAGGCGGGGCACCCGGCCGGCTTGCCGCACACAAGGCACCGCAGCTCGGCGCCCTGCTGACCGCCGCCGGCCCTGACATCGCCGCTCTCGGCGGCGGCCCCGCACCGCTCGTGCTTTACCCCCGTCCCCTTCATCCACAGGCCGGCCTCGCCGGCGTTGACCGTCTCGCCGCACTCGATGCACTTGCCCGGAAACCTCATCTTCATCGGTATCCAGTTCAACGCGCCCGCCCTCCCCTCTTGCCGAGCCTCTCGGCCTCCTTGCCGAGGACGCCGGCGAGCTCCTCGCCGGCCGCCTCCGCAAGGGCGGGATCCTGCCCGATGCCGTCCCTGGCGCGCGCCACCATATGCGGAAAGTACAGCGTGCCGAACGCGCTGCCCGAGACGTGCGCCGCCCTCCCCATGGATGCGAACATCGCCCGCATCGCCCTGCCGTCGAACCGTATGCGGGTGAGCAGGGGCCACGGCACGTTGTACTGCGCGTACCGGACGGGCGAGCCCTTGGCGTACAGGCCCGACAGGATCGCGTCCAGGTACCTCAGGAGCCTCCACCTCTGGGACCTCATTATCCGGCCGTACAGCACGTCGGCGCGCGACATGACCTCGAGCATGCGGGCCGACTCGGCCGCCGCCAGGCCCTTGGCCGTGATTATGCTGGAGTAGAACGCGTTGATCTTTTCGCGCGGGTCGGCCTTCATGGCGCGCAGGGCCGCCTCGGCCCCGGCCGCGTCCGGCGCCGCAAAGAACGCGTTGACGGCCGTCTCGGCGTCTAGCTCGGACGGCAGCTTTTCGGCGTGCGCATCGTACCCCGTGGCAAGCGCCTGCGCGATGTTGAGCATCGACCGTATGTCGCCGCGCGACTCGGAGATGACCTTGATCTCGGCGCCGGGCGAGAGCGACGCGCCCTCTTCGCGCAGCACCCTGCGCAGGTACACGCGCAGCAGGCGCGGAGGCAGCTGCCTGAACCTCACCGTGCGGACCGCCTTTGAGAGGCTCTTCATCTTGGAGGCGGCGTCAGAGTTGGCCGCCATGACGATCGGCACGGTCGGCTCCTTGATCAGCTTTATGAGCGCCTCGGCGCCGCCAAAGTCGGCGCGGCCGTGTATGCCGTCGACCTCGTCGATGAACACCATGGGGCGCCCCGCCACGTTGGCGTTGCCCATGACGGGCCCGAGCAGCTTTGTTATGCGCGAGCGGCTCCGCGCATCGCTTGCGTTCATGCCGATCATGTCCAGCCCGAACGCCCTGCAGGCGAGCGTCGCCGCCGTCGTCTTGCCCGTGCCGGGCGGCCCGACGAGGAGCAGCGGGCGCGCTCCCGGCGCCCACGACGAGAACCACTTTGTGATCTCGGCGCGCGCCTCCTCGTTCCCGACCATCGCGCCGATCTCGGCCGGCCTGTGGCGCTCCGACCACATCATGGGCCTAGGCTCCCCCTCTTCCCGCGCGCGGCAGCGTCGCCCCGAGCCTGTCCCACATGCCGGCCTTTGAGAGGCGAGCGTACCAGAACTCGTTGTAGTGGTCTAGCGTGAGGAACAAAAACTCTAGAAACTCCCTGTGCGTAAAGCCGTCGGGCAGCATGTCCAGGGCCGTGCGCGCCTCGCGCAGGTACAGCCTGCCCTTTTCCATGGTCGCATCGAACCCCCTGCGGACGTCGCCGCCGGCGAGCAGCGAGTAGTACATGGGCCACGACGGCACCTTTACGCGCCCGCCCTTGAGGGCGTCCTCTATCTCGTTGCCGCAGCCGGCGCACTCGGCGGCCCTTGCCATCCCGAGCGCGAACACCTCG
The DNA here is from genome assembly GCA_965242695.1 of Cenarchaeum sp. Lineage (GTDB taxonomy): Archaea > Thermoproteota > Nitrososphaeria > Nitrososphaerales > Nitrosopumilaceae > Cenarchaeum. Next base: position 1,171,617 of record CBDESU010000002.1, read on the forward strand.
CCTAGCGGCCTCTCGGCCAGGGCCATGTTGCGGCCGGCCGTGCCCATGACGGCCCTGTACTTGGCGTACGACCTCTCTAGGAGCTCGGCCGTGGCCGAGAGGGGGTCGGACTTTAGGGCCACGTCTATGGCCTGCCCCTCCCTTGCCGCGCTAAACCCCTCCTCGAACGCCTCCAGCACGGCGCTGCCGCCCCTGCCGATCTTTTGGCGGGCGAGCGCGAGGATGTGCGGGTTCAAGAGGCGGTAGTCGTCTAGGTACTCTAGGTCCTCGTCGCGGTCGACTATGCGGTCCATCGGCTCGCTCAGGTCGATGGCAATGACGTGCCCCTCGACGACGTCCTCCTTGAGGGCGGCGCGCTCGCCGCCGGCATCCTCCCCCGCCGCCGCGTCGTAGAGGGCGCTGAAGACGGGGAACGTCATCTTTACAAAGTTCGAGTCGAGTATGCGCCCGACGCGGTCGCGCACGACGGCGGGGTCGGAGAGCCTGTCCCGCACCGCATCGATCATGCCGGGGTCTAGCGCCATCGACTCCTCGCCGACCTCGTCGGCGAACCGGCGCTGCGTCGCCGCCGGGTCGTCGTCGCAGGTGACCATGCCGCGCAGCTCGGCCGCGAGCGAGTCGGCAAACGCCGGAAACCTGGCCTCGTACTCGTCCCTGTACCTTGCGAACATGCGGTACCCCTTGGACTTGAACAGGCCCTGCCTTGCGATCTGCTTGCCGGGCCTTGTGCTGAGCAGCGCGTCCCGGCTTGTGACGGACGGATCCTTTCCGCTCACGCGCATCGCATTGCCCGTAGTTATTTATGCCTTCAAGGGAGCGCCGCGTCATGGGAATGGTCGACGTCCTGCGCGGCGCCGCGGCGCGCGTCTACGAGCGCGTCGGGGGCATGGCGGGCACGCCGGCGGCCGTCGAGGGCGACCACGGGATCGGCGCAGGCGGCGACGTGTCGCGCAACATCGACGTGACGGCAGAGCGGGCCGTCCTCGAGTACCTCGGCGAGTCGGGCGTAAGCTGCACCGTCCTCGGCGAGGAGTGCGGCCGGGTAGAGGTAGGCGGGGGCGATCCCGCGGGGTACGTCATAATGGACGCCGTCGACGGGTCGGCCAACGCCGTGCGCGGCGTGCCGTTCTTCTGCTGCTCGCTCGCGTACGCGCAGGACTATTCGCTCGGCTCCGTCACGGATGCGGTCGTGGCGGACCTCTCGACGGGCAGGGCCTACTCTGCTGCAAAGGGCCGCGGCGCCGCCCTCGACGGCCGGCCCGTGCGCGTCCAGTCGCGGCCGCCGGTGTACCGCATCCTCGGGGCCAACACGTCGGGCGCCTCGCCGGCCCTCGTCGAGAGGCTGCGCCCGCTGTTCTCGGCGTACGGCCACGTGCGGCACTTTGGGGCAAACGCCCTAGAGATGTCGATGCTCGCCGCCGGCCTCATGGACGTGTTCATCGACCTGCGCGGCAAGATCAGGGTGCAGGACGCGGCCGCCGGGTGCCTGATCGTCCGCGAGGCCGGCGGCCTCGTCGTCGACGAGTCGCTCGCTGACCTGGACTCGGACCTGGACTATGCGACGCGCCTGTCGTTCATCGCCGCCTCTTCCAGGCAGGTCCTCGACGAGGCGCTCGCAGAGATGGGGCGGCCGGCGTGAGCGGCCGAGCGCTGCCGCGCGCGGATTGGGCCCCGTCCCGTCGCATTTGGCCAAAATAAATTCACCCCGCGCCTTTAGGCGGCGCGCGGCGCACCTGCCGCATGGATGCCGTGTGCAACGACCCGAGGTGCCCCCTCAACCGGCGCGGCGTGCCGCACCGGCCGCACGGCGAGATCGAGCGCGACGAGGTGGTCGAACCGTGCAACGATCCGCGCTGCGCCCTCACCAGGCTGGGAATGCCGCACAACTCGCACGGGCCGATGGACGGGCCCGCGCCCTGTGCCGCCGGGGGCGCCGGCCGCAGTGCGGGGGATGCCGCGGGGCCCCACACGGGCGGCGGCAGCGATCCGGGCGCGGCCTCGGGCCTTGGAACCGGCGGCGGCAGCGATCCGGGCGCGGCCTCGGGCCTTGGAACCGGCGGCGGCAGCGATCCGGGCGCGGCCTCGGGCCCCGGCGCCGGCCACGCCTCGGGCCCCGGCGGCGCGGCCCGCGGCCCGCGGCCCTCCAGCTCATCGACGTCCCCCGACGAAATCCTCGACGAGGCGGCACGGCACCTGCGGCAACATGCGGGCGGAACGGCCGAGGCCGGGCGACCTGCCGGGGACGCGCGCGAGGCCGAGCGCATACTGGGCTCCGCCGACCCGCACGGCATCCTTGGCATCCCGCGCGGCGCAACGGCCGAGCAGGCCCGATCCCGCTACAGGAGCCTGGTGAAAAGGTACGATGCCGCGCGCGGGATCATCCACAAGTCGGCCCCCGAGAGGGAAAAGTCGAACCTGATCATGGCGAGGATCAACGGCGCGTTCGAGGCCCTCAAGTCTGCCCGTCCCCGCCAGCCGTAGGGGGCCTCGCCTGCCCGTCCACGCCCCGCCTGGCGGCAGCCTCGGTCCGGCAGGGCCGCACACCGGGGCCTCGGAGGGGCCTCGCCTGCCCGTCCGCGCCCCGCCTGGCGGCCGCACTGCCCTAGCGCGGCCTGCCCTGCGGGGAGCATCCCCCTCCGTACAGACAAAATGGCGCCCTCGGCGGGATTTGAACCCGCGTCTCAGCCGTGACAGGGCCGAATTCTAGACCGGGCTATACTACAAGGGCCCGACAAGGCCCGCCCACGGGTCGGTTAAAAAGCTTTGGAGCCGCCTTGCGGCAGGTGGATAGGGCTAAATTGCGGGGCGGCGCAAGGCCGTCCGGGGTCTGTGGCGCAGCCAGGCAGCGCATCGGACTTTTAATCCGGTTGTCGTGGGTTCGAATCCCATCAGACCCGCCCTACTGAGCCCTGTTCGTACCGCCGCACGCGCCCGCCCGGAGCGGGCCTGGACCGGCAGGCCTGCCGGCGCAGCGCGCCGGCGTCCCCCTCTGCAGGCGGCAGCCTACCGTCCCCTCCTCCCTGCGGCCCCGCGCCCGGAGGGGCCCGCCGGCCCGCCGCCCCGACTGGGCGGCCTTGGCCCCTGCGGGGGCCTCTTCCCCGCCGAGGATCATGTCGAGTATCTTCTCGACCTTTCCGAGGACGCGGTAGCACATGCGCCCGACCTCTGCCGGCTCGGCGCTCCCCGCATAGTGGGCGATGTAGTTGTACGTGTACCCGTCCACGTCGTACCCGTACGTCCTGCCCAGGACGCACGCGACCAGCTGCGCCGTGGCCTCCTGCTGGGGGTCCTGGCCCGGCTTGAGCTCCTCGATCCTGCTGTGCGCGGCGTGCGCCAGCTCGTGGAAGAACGTGCTGATGTCGTCCGTGCACAGGCGTATCTCGGCGTCGGACTTGGAGTACGACCCGTACTCGCCGTGCCTCGTCGCGTCGTACCTCGTGTCGATCCCCCACCGCGCCGCGACGTCCGCCAGCGGCGGGAGGCGCTTTGGCTCGCGCTTGACGGTCTTGATCTTCTCCCCGTCCGTGTCCTCGTACCGGAACACGGGGATTGCGTGGAACCCGACGACGTAGCTCGTGACGGTCTCTTCGCCGGTCTCCTTGTCGACGTCGACGCGCCTGCGCATGGTGGGCCCGATTATGTAGATGGCCTTGCGGCCGCGCACGACGTGCCTCCCGACCTGCTGCCACTGCCTGTACCCGCGCGCATCGTACGTTCCCTCCATCGTCATAATGAGGCGGTTGCCCAGGCTCCACTTGTCGCTCGGGCTTCCAGCCGGCTCTAGGTACGACTTTGCCAGCATGTCGGGAAGCTCGGTGCTCGAAAAAAGCTCCACAATCCTGGCTAGCTGCTCCCTTGCCCTGTCGGCGCGGCTCGGGGCGGCCTGCCCGGCAGTCTTTATTCCTGCGCCGCCTTTTGCCCCTGCGGGCGCGGCTGGCTTGTCCTGGGCTGGCTTGCCCGTCTTGCCTTCAGCCAATGCATAGGGATTGGCGCGGAATGATATTAGCAATAGTATCATATCATTGATACTAAGTATAGTGTTCAGTGTCAAGCCAGGCCGCCGCCGGCCTGCGACTTCCCGCGCCGTGCGGTTTAACCTTAAAATCCACCCGCTCAAGGGTCGGCGCATTGCCCGATGACGGAGGGAGCGCCGGCAGGGATGCTGGGCCGATCCCGGACGAGGCCGGAACCTCAGGCCGGTCGGCCGATGCCAACGGCGCGCCTGGCGACCACTTGGCCCTAGACGACGCCACGCCCGAGGGCCTAGAGGCCGCAAAGGCCGAGGCCGAGGCATCGGCCGAGCGCCTTCGGGCGGCAGAGGCGGCGGCCGAGGCGACGCTCGAGGAAGAGTACCGCAAGGTGGCCGAGGCGCTCAAGCAGGAAAAGCCGCGCGACTCGTTCACCGATTACCGCACGGTCGACATCATATTCCGCAGGGAGCTCGGCGAGCCCGAGTTCTGGCTCGACAAGAGGGAGCGCGCGCCGGCCCGCCTGATGCTCAGCGACGAGGAGGCGCGCGCGATCTCGAGGCGCGTCGAGACGCCGACCGACCAGGTTCCCGTGTACGACCCCCAGTACATACTGAGCAAGGAGTACGGGGGCATGTCCAGCTACGAGGTCGGAATCACGGCGATCCTAGGCGAGGCGCAGGAGGGCCTTGAGGCCCTACGCAGGGCCGGAGCCGGCGACGATGAGGTCAGGCGCGCCGAGGCCGAGGTCGAAAAGCTCGGCTACCTGTACCAGAACTACCACCTCGGCATGAACGTGTTCCGGACCGCCAAGGGCGGGCGGGACAGGGCGAAAAAGTAGGTGTCGCGGTTGGCCAACGCGGGGTTTGAGATCATCAACGCGCGCCTCACGCACCGGAACCTGCCGCTGTACAAGCTCGAGCGGTTCGCGTTCAAGGACCGCGCCGCCGCGTACGATGCGTTCCGGCGGATACCGGGCGTCTCGGAGATCGTGATCATCCAGACGGCCAGCCGCGTCGAGATATTCACGGCCATCAGCCGCGAGTCCGACGCCCCCGACGGGCGCAGCCCGCAGGGCGCGGGGCTGACCATCAAGCAGATCGAGAGGGCGTGGGTGGAGCTTACCGACCCAGACCAGTACGACCTGGACCACTTCGACCAGATCATGGAGGTGTACCGCGGCCGCGGGGCGCACGAGAGCCTGCTGCGCCTCGTGACGGGCCTCGACTCGGTCGTGATCGGCAAGTCCGAGATATACGAGGAGGTCAAGGCATCGATCGCGCACGCCCGCGCGTCGGGGTCGGCGGGGGGCGTGCTCGGCGCGCTCTTTGACGCGGCCCTTCACGTCGGCTCCAAGATACGCGGCGAGACCGGAATCGGCGACAACATACTGACCATAGGCGACGTGGCCGTCAGGATGGCCGACGACAACGTCGGAATCGACGCCAAGAAGAAGGTGCTGCTAGTCGGGACGGGCGACTACGCCGCGCAGGTCGCCAAGGTCCTCAACGCGGGGGGCCACAGGTTCGAGGTGGCAAGCAAGACGGCCGACAGGGCCGAGGGGTTCTCGAAGATACTCGGCGGCACCCCGGTGCCCTTTGAGGACGTGCTCGCCTCGTTCGACAAGTACGACGTCGTGTTCGTCGCGACGACGGCCGACTACCACATACTGACGGACGCGAGCATCCGGCGCGTCATGGAGGACAAGAAGACCGGCACGATGATCCTCGACGTGTCCGAGCCGAGGGCCGTCAACGAGGACATATCTGCCGTGCCGGGCATAAAGCTGATGTTCCGCGACCAGATTGCCGAGCAGGAGGAGCGCAGCCTCCAGGAGCGGATGGGGAAGATACCGGCCGTCGAGAAGATGATCAAGGCAGAGTCTGCCGTGCTGTCCGCGATGGTCGAGGCGTCCCCGCCGGCGGGGGCCTCGTGAGGCGCCCGCGGCCGCTCCAGTTAGGCCGGCTTAATCTATTTATCAGCCGCGCGGGTGGCGCCGCCGATGGCTAAGCTGAGGTGCTCGGACTATGGATTCGAGTGCGACTTTGTGGCGGAGGGAGAGGTCGAGGCCGTGCTGGTCATGTTCGGCTCGCACTGCGAGGAAGAGCACGGCATCGCGTACTCCAAAGAGTCACTGATGCAGTTCATTGTGAGGCAAAAGGGCTAGGGCCGGCGCGGCGCCGCGGCTCGGCCTGGACGGAGGCGGCGGGGGGCGCTCTGGAGCGCGCGGCGACTGCGCGGCCGCTGCCAGCGCTACTCGCACCTGACGGATGCGGGGCATCGGTTGGGGCGCTGCGGGCGGCGCCTGCGCGGCCGCTACCCGTACGACTCGTACTTGATGGCATAGCTGCCGTCGGGCTTTTTGTCGTGCAGCGTCACAAAGCCCTTCTTGGCGACGTGCTCTATGACGCCGTCGATCGTGCCCTGGTAGCCGCATATGTAGATCATCGTGTTCTCGGGCGTGATCGCCTCGCCCACGAGCTCTTCAATCGGGGACACGCCGCCCTTGCCGGGCTTGAAGAACGTCTCGACCCTTCCGGTCTGCCCCGTCCAGGTGCGGTTGAACTTTTCCTTGGGCCTGCTGATGGCGGCCCTGTACTTGAAGTTCCAGTCGTCGGCCCCTCTCTCGTCGCTCTCGTACTCGAGGGCCGTAAAGTGGTCCTTGTAGCTCAGCTCGTCGACGTAGCTGGCGCCGTGGAGTATGACGACCTCCCTCTTGTCGCCGGTGTCGTGCAGGTGGTCGGCAAAGGCGACAAACGGGGCGATGCCGGTGCCGCCGCCGACGCAGACGATGCGGCGCCTGTCCGGCTCGCCGCTCGGCAGGCGGTCGTCGATCGTCAGCGCGTTCCCCGTCGGCGTGCCGAGCGTCACCGTGTCGCCCTCGCTTATGTAGAACAGCTCGGTCGTCACCCTGCCGGGCAGCGGCTTGCGCGCCCACCGTATGATGAACTCGTAGTACTTTCGGTTGCCCGGGTGCGACGCAAGCGAGTAGGCCCGCCTGACCATCTTGTGGCCCTCGGCCATGACGTTGACGCCTATCGTAAGGAACTGCCCCGTCTCGTACTCGGGGATGACGCCGTCTTCTGGGACGATCCGCAGTATGACGAGGTCCTCCCTGAGCAGCTCGACGTACGTGACGGTGGCCTTTTGCTCAGAAACCACGGGGCCGCTCCCCCCTGTCCGAATAAATGCTTTTTGGGCCGCCCGCGCCCCCGCTGCCCGCCTGCCCAACGACGGCTGGCGGCATGCGCCCCCACCCCCTCCTCCGAGCGCCCCCTACCCGGCGTCGGGAGCGGGGCCGGCCTGTGCAAAAAGAGCGCCCTCGCAGGGCCGCTCCCCCCCCGCCCACGCCGAGGCGCCCCGCCCTGTCATCGCCGCGGCGCACGCCGTCGGGCGCCACGGCCTCCTGCCGTACGTGCGGCCAGGCAGGGGCGCCCGCTCCCCTCCCTCTGCGGCAGCCGCCCGCGCTGCGCACGCCGCGGGCCTCTCGCGGCCCGGCAGGGCCGCCCTCCGGCCGGATGACCTTGGCATAGTTGCGCGCGACGGGCGCCGGTACATGCCGCTAGGCAGGGGCGCCCGCGGCCCCCCTCTGCGGCAGCCGCCCGCGCTGCGTACGCCGCGGGCCGCCCGCGGCCCCGGCCGAGCGGCACAATCTCCGCCAGAATTCGACAAAATAATATACCCACCGGCGACGGGCCGGCCGGTTGCATTCCCAAAAAATGGACGAGCACTCCGAGCTGTTGCGCACGTCGCTGCTCGGCGGCGGCCAGGACCGCATCACGGCACAGCATGGCAAGGGCAAGCTGACTGCGCGCGAGCGGATCGACCTGATGCTCGACGAGGGCACGTTCACCGAGATCGACGCGCTCGTCACGCACCACTACCACGAGTTTGACATGCAGAAGCGCAAGTTCCACGGCGACGGCGTCATCGGCGGGTACGGGACGATCAACGGCCGCAGGGTGTTCGTCTTCGCGTACGACTTTACGATCCTCGGCGGCACGCTCAGCCAGATGGGCGCGCGCAAGATCACAAAGCTGATGGACCATGCGACGCGCACGGGCTGCCCCGTCATCGGCGTCATGGACTCGGGCGGGGCGCGCATACAGGAGGGCATCATGAGCCTGGACGGCTTTGCCGACATCTTCTACCACAACCAGTGCGCGTCGGGCGTCGTGCCGCAGATAACCGCCAGCATCGGCCCGTCGGCCGGCGGCTCGGTCTACTCGCCGTCCATGACGGACTTTGTCATCATGGTCGAAAAGTCGGCGACCATGTTCGTGACCGGCCCCGACGTGGTCAAGACCGTGCTGGGCGAGGAGATTTCGTTCGAGGATCTTGGCGGCGCCATGTCGCACGGCACAAAGAGCGGCGTGGCGCACTTTGTAGCCAAGAACGAGTACGAGTGCATGGACTACATACGGCGCCTCCTCTCGTTCCTGCCGCAGAACAACGCCGAGGAGCCGCCGCGGACGGCCACCGGGGACGATCCGAACCGCACCGACCACAACCTGCTCAACGTCATGCCCGAAAACCCCCTGCAGCCGTACGACATGAAGGAGATAATCACGTCGGTCGTCGACGACCGTGACTTTTTCGAGGTGCACGAACTGTTCGCGCCGAACATCATCGTCGGGTACGGCAGGCTCGACGGCCGCGTCGTCGGGATCGTGGCCAACCAGCCGCTCAACCTTGCCGGCGCGCTCGACATCGACTCGTCGAACAAGGCGGCGCGGTTCATACGGTTCTGCGACTCGTTCAACATCCCGATCGTCACGCTAGTCGACACGCCGGGGTACATGCCGGGATCCAACCAGGAGCACAACGGGATCATCAGGCACGGCAGCAAGCTGCTCTTCTCGTACTGCGAGGCGACCGTCCCGAAGATTACGCTCGTCGTCGGCAAGGCGTACGGCGGCGCGTACATCGCGATGGGCAGCAAGAACCTGCGCACCGACGTCAACTACGCGTGGCCCACGGCGCGGTGCGCCGTGCTCGGAGCCGAGGCGGCCGTCAAGATCATGAACCGCAAGGACCTTGCGGCCGCAGGCGACCCCGAGAGGCTCAAGCGAGACCTCATGGACGACTTTGCCACAAAGTTCGACAACCCGTACGTGGCCGCCTCGCACGGCACGGTCGACGCCGTGATCGACCCCGCCCAGACGCGCCCGATGCTCATAAGGGCCCTCGAGATGCTCTCGGACAAGCGCGAGAGGCGCCTGCCGCGCAAGCACGGCAACATAAACCTGTGATGGCATATGATCGAAAAGGTACTGATTGCGAACAGGGGCGAGATAGCGCTGCGCGTCATCCGCACGTGCCGCGCCATGGGCATCGGCACGGTGGCCGTCTACTCGGACGAGGACCGCAACGCGCTGCACGTCAAGAAGGCGTCCGAGTCGTACCACATCGGCGAGGCCGCGCCGGCAAAGTCGTACCTCAACCAGGAGCGCATACTGAACGTAGCCCTCTCGTCGGGCGCCGACGCGGTCCACCCGGGGTACGGGTTCCTCTCCGAGAACGACGAGTTTGCGGCCCTGTGCGAGAAGAACGGCGTGACGTTCATCGGCCCGCCGGCCGCCTCGATGAAGCTGTGCGGCGACAAGATGGAGTGCAAGGCGGCCATGCTAAAGGCCGAGGTGCCGACCGTCCCGGGCAGCCCGGGCCTTGTCAACGACTCTGGCGAGGCGCTGCAGATCGCCGGCGAGATCGGGTACCCCGTCCTGCTAAAGTCCGTGTACGGCGGCGGGGGGCGCGGCATACGGCTCGTGCGCAACGACGACGAGCTGCGCGAGGCGTTCGAGACGGTCACGGCCGAGTCGATATCGGCCGTCGGCAAGTCTGCCATACTCGTCGAAAAGTTCCTCGAAAAGACGCGCCACATAGAGTACCAGATGGCCCGCGACAAGCACGGCAACGCCGTCCACCTGTTCGAGCGCGAGTGCTCCATACAGCGGCGCAACCAGAAGCTCATAGAGCAGACGCCATCGCCGGTCGTCGACGCCGAGACGCGAGAGCGAGTCGGCAAGCTCGTCGTGAGGGCGTCCGAGGCCGTCGGGTACGAGAACCTCGGCACGGCCGAGTTTTTGCGCGCCGACAACGGCGAGTTCTACTTTATAGAGATAAACGCCCGCCTGCAGGTCGAGCACCCCATAACCGAGCTCGTCTCGGGGCTCGACCTCGTAAAGCTCCAGCTCGACATCGCCAACGGCGAGCCGCTGCCGTTCAGGCAGGAGGACCTCAAGATGAACGGCTACGCCATCGAGTGCCGCATCAACGCAGAGGACACGTTCCTGGACTTTGCCCCGTCGACGGGGCCCGTCCCCGACGTGACCCTGCCGGCGGGCCCCGGCATACGGTGCGACACGTACCTGTACCCGGGCTGCACGGTCTCGCCGTTCTACGACTCGCTCATGGCAAAGCTGTGCTCGTGGGGGCCGACGTTCGACGAGTCGCGGCGGCGCATGCTCGGCGCGCTAGAGGACTTTTACGTCGGCGGGGTCGAGACGTCCATCCCGCTCTACAAGACCATACTAGAGTCCGACGAGTACAAGAGGGGCGAGCTGACGACGGACTTTCTTGCGCGGCACGGCATGATCGAGCGCCTGGCCGCCGACATCAAGGCGGCAAAGAAGTCGCGCCGCGAGGCCGCGGCCGCTGCCGCGGCGATCCACTCCGAGTTCATGCGAGGCCTGGCCGCCGGCAGCGGAGGCGCGGGCGGCGCCGGCTGGAAGGGGGGCATGGCCCCGTAGGGAGGCGATGGAGGCGTGGATTACAGGCTCGACGGGGTAGAGGATGCCGAGCCGGTCGCGGCCGAGCTCGTCCGGCGCCCCGCGCGGGCGACGGGCGGCGACGCCCCGGGCGGCGACTATGCCGTCCGCATCGACGGCGAGGAGCGGGACCTGCGCATACTCTCGATGGGGCCGCGCGGCGCCGAGTTTGTGCTCGCCGGCAGGTATCACTCTGTCCGCTACGTGAGGGCCTCGACTGCCCGCATGGAGATGGTAGTCGACGGCGCGCCCGTAGAGCTCTCGATGCACTCGGACCTCGACGAGATCGTCTACAAGAACTCGGGCGGCGCGGGGGCCGCCGGGGCCGGAGCCTCTGATGCCACGCTGCGTAGCCCCATACCGGGCAAGGTCGTCTCGTTCTCTGCCGAGGAGGGCGCGGAGGTGCGCAAGGGCGACCCCGTCGTCGTCCTCGAGTCGATGAAGATGCAGGTGGCCGTAAAGGCGCACCGCGACGGCACGGTAAAGTCGCTGCGGGTAAAGCAGGGCGGAAGCGTGGCAAAGAACGACGCGATAGCCGAGATCGAGCAGGGCTAGCGGGGCGGCCCCCTCGCCATCAAGCTTTTGGGCGCCTGCATTTCCCGCGTGCGCACGTGCCTGCGCGCGGCGGGTCCGCCGCGCGCGCACTCTCCCCCGCGCGGCGCTGAAAAAAGGGGATCGGGATGGCCGCCGCTACTGCGCGCCGCCGCCCCTTGAGACGAACGCCTTGATCTCGCCGTAGTCGGGCTCCTTGAGCGGGTCGTCGGAGACCCACTTGTAGCCGATCGTGCCGTCCTCCATGACGACAAAGATCGAGCGCTTTGCAGCGTTGTAGTCCTTGACATGGAGCAGGTCCGGCATGAGGACGCCGTACTCGCGGATCGCCTTGCTCGTGTAGTCGCCCAGGACGGGAAAGTCCAGGCCGTTCTTCTCGGCAAAGGCCTTGTTGGCGAACGGCCCGTCGTTGCTGATGGCGACGACCTGCGCGTTGAGGTCGTTCAGGGCGGACTGCGAGTCGCGGAACGTGCACAGCTCGGTCTCGCACACCGGCGAGCTGGCTGCCACGAAGAACGACAGTATGACCTTCTTGCCCTTGAACTCTTCTAGGGTGCGGAACTTGAGGTCGGTGTCGACAAGCTCGAACGCCGGCGCCCTGTCCCCCACTTCTGGCTGAGGCATGTTGGGCGGCCGGCCCTTGCCCCGTTTAGATACCTTGCGGCCGCCAGGCGGGGCGATCCCGCGGGGCGCCGGCGCCAGGGGCCCGCCCAGTGCGGCAGGGCGCCGGGCGGCCCCGTCCGGGGGCGGAGGAGAGGGGGGCGGCGCGGCCGCCCCCGGCGCGATGCCTGAAATCATAAAAAATAGGGGTTGTCGCCTCTTGGCGGGCCGGCGGGCTGCCCCGCCTCCCTCCAGAGGACGCCCTATTTTGGCGGCTTGACGCCGTGCTTGGCCAGCGCGTCGTACACCTTGGGCAGTGCAAAGACAAACCCAACGTGGGTGCAGTTGCTGGACTCGCACAGCTGGCAGTAGAGCTCGCTGTCGCGGATGACTACGTCGGCGATCTTGTCGGTCTTGTTGTCCTTGATGACGACCCTGTCGTCGTACGTGGCGACCTCCTCGAGCATGGGCGCGTGCTTGGCGAATATCTTGTCGTCAAGCATGCGCTCCTCGAGCATGTACGTCACGAAGCCGGCAAAGCTGTTGACACCCTTGCGGCGCATGTCGGGCTTGGTCTTCTCGAACTCCTCATGGAACCGATCGTAGACGTCTTCCGCGATGGTTATGGATCTGAATCCTGGCTTTGGCATTTTACCACTTGATTGGGTACAAGCAAGTCCTAGTATATATGCATACCTCGCCGAATGCGTACGCGCTAGGCGTCAATTGGCGCCTAGGGCCCCTGCGCGGCCAGCTGCCGCTTCTTGCTTATATACTGGGCAGTGCCAAGCGATCGCGCCGCGTCCTCCCCTGCCAGGGCGATCGCACGCCGACGCCCGCCCTGCGCCCCGCCAGCGATCGCCCTCTTGGCGACGTCCGGACCGCCAAGGCCATCGCCGTGCGCGCCCTGCGCCCCGCCAGCGATCGCCCTCTTGGCGACGTCCGGACCGCCAAGGCCATCGCCGTGCGCGCCCTGCGCCCCGCCAGCGATCGCCCTCTTGGCGATGTCCGGGCCTAGTGCCCTGCATCCGGTTCGGCACCGGCATCGCGTGTCCGTCATGATGCGCCGGTGCGCTGCGATGCCGCCGCCCTGCTTTCCGAGCGCAAGCTGGTCATCCGGGAGGCCGCACTATGCCGGCATCTAGGACGTACCGGGCCGCGGCGGCAAACTCGTGGTCGCTTATTCTTCCGTCGCCCCACCACCCCGCCACGGTCTTGAACCATGCCGGAGCCGCGGCCTGTCCTGCGCCGTCCTGTGCAGCCGGAACCGGCCCGCCGACGGTATCCGCCTCGATCACGCTGCGCATCACGCGGAACAGGTCAGCATCCGACATCTGCCCGCCCCTGAGCATTGCAATCTGCCTTGCGTCGGAGGGCACCTGCGCGCGCCGGGGCTCCTCTGCCGCCTGCCGTTCCTGCCCCTCGGACTCTGCGCCCTGCCCCGACTCTCCGACATCCTCCGCCGCCCCTGCGCCGGGGTCCGCCTTTGCCGGAGCCGCGGCCCTCGGCGATGCATCGACTATACTCGAGCCCCCTCGCCCGTCCGCATAGTCGTAGTACCTGGCGTCGATCCTGCCGCCGGCCGGGGACACCAGGCCCGAGCCGTCCGAATTGCATATCCACGACGGCATCTTGAAGGTCCCCTCGAAGACGCCCGTGGCGGCGCCCGTCTCGACCAGGGCGAACCCGCTTGCCGCCAGCCCGCCGTGCTCGGCCCCGTCGACGACGCACCTCTTGTACCTCTCGCCCTTTATCGTCACCTCGAGCAGCAGGGCCCCTCCGTCGGCGACAGCATCGGCGTGCGGCGAGGCCGGATCGTCGTCTACGCGGTACGTCTCGACCCTGGCGTGGTCCGTGTTCAGGTCCGCGTCGACCAGGGTTATGGTCACGGGCCTCCCAAACCCGTACGAGGCGGCCCCCAGGTGCACGCTGCCGGCGTGCGACGGCGCGTCGGCATCGGCGGCGACCTGCTCCGGCGTGCCGGCCCCGCCGACGTCCCTGTACGAAACGGTCACTGCATCGTCGCCTGTCATGTCGCCGCCCGTGGCGATCCTGACGTCGTCGCCGTACGCGACGAGCGAGGCGGCAAGGGCGGGGTCTGCCCCGCTGCGCTCGTCCATGACGACGTACTCGACCGTCCCCTCAAAGACGCCCGATGCGGCGCCGGTCTCCTCCAACTCGAGCCGGTACACGGCATTGTTGACTATGCCGTCGCCGCCGCCGCGCACGCCAAACGAGAACAGGTCGATGTGCACGGGGGCGGCATCGTCTCCCGCCGCGGCAGCCGCCGCCGCGCCGGCAGGCAGATGCACGGCAAAGGCGGCCACTCCCCGCCCGTCGCCATGGTCGCCTATGATGCGCACCGTCCCGCGCCCGGCCGACGCGTCCCACACCTCTGCCGGCATGCCGGCGCCGGCATCCTCGGCCCTGCCGCCGAACGCCAGTCCGATCGTCGCGCCGGGCTGCCCGCCGGGGCCGGCAAGCGACCGCACGTCGTAGTTGAGCCAGACCGTCGACCTGGCGGACGGGCCTCCCTGCAGCCCGCGTATGGCGTCTGCCCCGTACCCCGCATCGACGATCAGGGTCGCCGCGCCCCCTGCGCCGGGCCGGGCCACGGCCATCCTGTCCGAGTCGATTGACGAGTGGGCCGCCGGCGCGGGATCATCCTCTCCATCGGCAAGCCACCATGCGCCCCCCGATCCCGCAAGCGTCAGCGGCGAGCCTATGCGCACGGACGGCACGGGCCCAGGCCCGCTGGCCGACAGCACGTCCCTCCGGGCCGGATTCGCGTTGCGGTCAGCATCGCTTATGGTCACCGTGCTTCTGGTGCCCGGCGCCGGCCGGTCGCCTGCACCGCCGCCGGCCGCCCCAGCCCCTATGCCGACCGTCGCCGTCGCCGGCCCCGTCAGCGCCGACACCCTCTCGTCGTTGTACTCGAATACGGCGGCCGTGCCGCGCGGCGCATCGCGCGGCACCCATACGGTCGACTCGCCGTTCCCGTCGTGGCTGACAAACTCGGACGAGGACGCCCGCGTCTCCCTCACCGTTACCAGGCTCGAATGCTCCTGGCCTCCCTCGCCCAGCGCCCTGATCGCCGCGCCGGGCTGCAGGCCGTTGGGCTTGAACGCGACGGTGCGGCCCGCATCTATCGTGAGCGCGCCGTTGTCCTCGAATCCAATGGAGCGCAGGCGCGGGTACAGGTCGGCCGCCGCTGCCGGCATGCCTCCCCCGCCGTCCCATCCGCCCATGTAGAACACGGCCGGCGATTCCGGATCGGTGGAGAATACCCACGCATCCCTGTCGGTCGGATCCTGGTTGAGCTGCGCGTCGCTGATCGTCACGTACACCTCGGCCCCCGCCGGGTACCTCGTCCTGTCGAGCGACATGGCCACATTTGGGATCTCGTCGTACTCTAGCTCGGCGCGCTCCGTTCCGCCCGCCCTCTTGTACTCCACGACGACCGATCCGCCGAGCGAGTAGAGCTGGACGACCGGCCACGCGGCGGGGTCGACCCCTATCTGGCCCGGCCGCTCCCCGCCGGCGCCGGAAACGCGCGGGGCCCGCCTTACCACGTTGTTGAGCAGCTCGCCGCCGGCCGTCCCCTCGCACTCGCCGGGCGGCCCATCTCCCCCGTCCGTCCCGCCGTCGACGGCGCGCGCCACTGCAACTGCATCCGCATCCGCAAACGATGCGCCGAGCACCCGCTCCGCCGCCGACGGGGCGCAGAACACCCCAAAGTCCGTGCCCTGCCCGGCCTCGACGGCCGCCGCGTCGGCCGCCATGGCGGCCTCGATGTCTGCAAAGTAGGCGTGCCACGACCCGTCGCTTGCCTGGACCATGCGGAGCGGCTCGCCGTCGACCGCAACGGACGGCTCGCCGGCGGCCTCGCCCGTGCCGCGTATGTCGGGGTCGCTCACTACAACCTCTACTACCATCGAGCCGGCGAACGTGCGGCCAAACGCCTCGTCGTCGGCCGAGACGCTCATGTACGGCTCGGCGTGCGCCTCCTGCGGAGCCGCCGCCGCAACCGCCATTGTGGCGGCGACGGCAAGAGCCGCCGCCTGTGCCAGTCCGCCCCGCATCGTGCCCGCCGTCGGTGCGCCGTGCGCCCAAAAAAAGCTGTCGCGCCGCCCCTCCGCCGGGCGCTCAGGCATACAGCTCGAGGCCCTTCCTGCCTCTCCCTCCGCCGCCTGCATCCTCCCTCCTTCCGCCTCTCCCGCCCGCGGCATGCCGGGGCAGGAGGGCCCGCGCGGCTGCGTCGATGTCCGCCGAGATGCCGGCATCGCGCAGCAGGCGGAGCACGTCGGGCCGCCGCGCGCCCGCATCCGCGCCGCACGCGCCGAGGGCCGTCTCCTGCGCCTTCCGGGCCAGCGCGGCCAGCCGCACGTGCCGCCCGTCCGCGCGGTCGTACCTTGGTATGGGAACCTTCTTCCACAGGTAGGTGTCGTAGTTGTTGTCGTTCTCCTTTGTCCGCGAGAGGGCGCCCTGGAGCGCATCGGCGTTGAGCAGCCCCGACAAAAAGTGCGCCTCGTCCTCGCTTCCGCACGGCACGCGGTACAGGCCGTTCTCGACGATCGCCCACTCGGACACGGCCGCCGCGTACGCCCTGCTTCCGACCTTGTTGTACACGACAAGCGGCGGGCGCGCTGCAAACTGCGACGTGAGCTTGCCCTGAAAGTCCAGGTTGTCCTCGAGCGTGCGCGGCGTCGTCTTCCCCCTCCCCCTGTGCTCGGCGTATATCGCCGATGCGTCGCTCCAGAACTTTACCCTGCCCCGCTGCGGGCTCCACCTCCCGCCCTCCGTCATGGGTATGATGCAGGGGGTGGCCGTGGGGACGCAGTACGGGTACAGGTCCTTTCCGAACAGGCACCGCCTGACCCACCCTGCCGGCACCGTCCCCTCCCGCCCGCCAAAGCCCCTCCACGCCCCGTGCCTTGCATCCTGCGTGGCAAACGAGGCCGAGCCGCCGGCCGTCCGCAGGCTCTCGGGGCGCATCCTGACGAGCGATGCCGGAAAGAGCGTCGCGCCGTTCCTTGCAAGTGGCCTCCCGTTCCGGCCGAGCCAGGCCGACGGCTCCTCCGCATACCCCGTTCTTTCGATGCGCCGAAGGCCGACCTTTCTGTCCGCCGAGTCCGCCCACGAGTCGTGCTGCTCGGTCTCCTCGGCGCCCTTCCTGTAGATTTCCATGTCGCCGCGCCCTCTGCGCATCCCGACGATCATCGCCGACGACGTGGTCTGCTTCGGGAACGGCTCCCTCCCGAGGTCCCAGAACGACACGCCGCGCTCGGCGAGCGCGTCCCTCATGCTCCTCCACTGCCCGCCGCCGTGCATCGCGGTCCTCGGCAGCACCCAGCCGGCCCTGCCGCCTCCGCCCCTCCCGTCAAGGTAGAGGCTCGTGCACCGCAGGACAAAGGCCGACGCAATGTCAAATCCCGTCGCCCTCTTTCCGCCCGCGTACGCCCCGAGCTCGCGGCCGAGTGCTGCGACCTGCCCGGCGCGCCCCTTGTCGGACATCCTGTTGAGGGTGACCCACGGCGGGTTGGACACTATCCTCCCCATCCTGGGGCCGTCGCTTAGGAGCATCGGCGCGGCCTGGTTGCGTATGTACCACGCCCAGACGCCGTTTCCCTCGGCCGTGACTATCCTGCGCATCGAAGAGTACGCCGCGCGCAGCGCATCCCTCTCGTCCTTGCCGAGCCGCGCGCCGATCCCGTGCGGCATGGGCCTCTGCGCCTGCGCCGCGCCGACGAACCTGTCGATGTCTGCCGTATCGGACAGGAACGCGCGCGGCAGCTCGAGGACGGTGCCGCCGGGCGAGTACAGGACAAGGTTGCCGGTCGCCGCGCCGTGGACCGACGATCCCGGCCTCCCGAGCAGCAGCGAGTCGCCCTGCCACACGCGCAGCCTTGCCAGGTCGATGGGGCCGAGTATGCGGCACATGTTGGCGATCGACATCTCGACGGCGACCGGGTGTATGTCCATGCCGTGGATCATCCGGCACACGAATTCCACGGTCCGGGCGCGGTTGAGGTGCTGCCCTGCCAGCGGCTCGGACTCGACGAGCCGCTTTGCGGCGTGGTACAGGAACGTCCCCGACCCGCACGCGGGGTCTAGTATGCCGCTGATGCTCTTGCCGTCAAGGAACCTTTCTAGCTGCGCCCCGATGTACGCGTCGTCTATGACGTCGGAGCACATCTTTTCGGCCAGCCAGTCGGGCGTATAGTACTCGCCGTACGAGCGGCGCTGCCCCGGGTCCACGTAGTGCATGTACAGGGCCCTCAGGACGTCCCCCTTGCCCGAGCTCCAGTCGTACCTGTCGACGGCGCCCTTCAGGGCTGCCAGCGTGCCGGCCGCGCCTCCGCCGCCGGCCCAGGCCGCAAAGCCGTGCAGGATGCGGCTGGCCCGCTCCCTGCCGCGCTCGGGCATCGGCATGCCGGCCACAAACCTAGAGATCAGCGTGAGCAGCGTGTGCGCTACAAACAGGCCGTCCTCGCCGCCAGCGGACGGGTGGTTTCCGCCCGCCTTTAGCTGCTCTAGCCACAGGTGCCTCTGCATTTTCGTGTCGGGCAGGATCTTGTTCTGCGCGTACGCCTCCTCCAGCTGCCTCCTGATCTCCTCGAACTCGGCGCTCGGGTCGGGCGGAGACCACTCCTTGCCCCCGTAGTCGCGCCGCAGGGCCGATGCCAGCTCGCGCACGTTCTCTCTCGTCAGGCTCCGCCCGTTCCAGTTGCCGTAGATGCGCGGCTTGCCCCCTCGCCCCGAGGACGGCCATTCCCAGACCCACCACCGCCTGCCGTCGGTGACGACCCCCCTCCACCGGAGCTTTTCCCCTGCCAGCCGCTCCTGCCTTCTCGACGCGTCGACGTAGCGCCCAAGCCTGTCGTACGCCGACTCTTCCCTGCCGTCCCGGCCGGATCCGCTGCCCCTGCTCATGGGCCCGTCGTCGAGCCGGGTCTGCCTCTTCACCTCGATCATTACATGGCGGTGCTCGAGGTGTATGTCCGCCGTTCCGGCCGGGGTGGGGTATCGAAGGCTGCACTTTATGCCGCTTTCGCCGAGCCACCCTGCAATGCCGTCCCGCACCGCCGCCTCGCTACTTGCCCTGTCCAGGCGCAGGAGCGTGTCTGCCGCCGAGCCGGCGCTGCCATGGCTCGGCGCCTTTTTCATTGCCGTTCCCGGCCGCCCGCTGTCGTACGCTTTCCCGCCCTTTTGCCTTCTCATGCCGTCGAATGCGCCGCCCCATTGGCCGCCTATATTCCGCGCGTGGACGCCGCATGCGCCTGCGCATGCGCCTGCGGCCTGCCGCAGATCTGCATGGCACGCGTGCACAAAGCGCGCAAGGCGGAGGCCGGCATGTGGAGGCAGGCCGGCAGATGCAATTTGGGGCGAAGGATGATCAGGCCGGAAAACGGAGGGCGCCCTGCCCTTAGTTCGTGCCGGCGGTCGACTCTAGCACGGGGCAGCTTGGCAGAGCTTCGTGTTCGCATCAGTCCTAGGCCATTCGCTGACAACCGTCGGCCCTAGGGGCTCGCATGCGAGGTTGGCCGGTGGCGCGCATGGGTGCAATACGGGCATTGCCTGCAACAGGGGTCTTGGGGGCGCACATTCTGGCCTGATGCCCCCTCACCTGGGCTACCGCCCCTGCCGTACTTCATTGGGGGGAGAGCGTAGCGCCTCGGCCCATGCGCACTCTGTCCTAGCGGACTTGATGGTCACGATCCTGGCCGCATGCTAGGGTCGAATGTGCCGCTACATGTGCGTACGGGCAATGATCCCAAGGGCGTGGACGGAGCTCGGCGGTAGCTGCGCGTGCTGCGGTGGGAGGGGAGGCGCTCGCGGCACGGCCGCCGGCCGACGGGGTGCCGGCCGGCGGCATGCGGCGCTCGGGATCGGCACACGGTGGCGGCGAGGACACACGGATGCCGGTTGGGATATCCCATGGCCGGCGGCGCGGGCAGCCGCATGCCTTACCTGACGGCCCGGCCGCGCGCCTGCGCAGCTTCGCACTCCTGCCCATGCTTTTTATACGAACCGCCGATTTTGGCGCCCGTTGGTAGGCGAGGTCGTGGCCGGCTACAGCACCGTCCTCATGATGTTCGGCTTTGCCGTGGTGGCGACGGCGCCTGCGCTGCTCGTCTCGCGCATGATCTCGCCTCGGCGCGGCAACAACCCCGTAAAGTTCCTGCCCATGGAGTGCGGGCAGGTCCCAAAGGGCGAGGGCCGCACGCACTTTATGATGCAGTACTATGCGTACATCCTCATGTTCGTCGTGTTCGACGTCATGGCCATCTTCCTGTACGCCTGGGGCGGCACGCTGCTGAACCTGCCGCGGGAGGCCACGCTGCCGATCATTGCGTTCCTGGGCATCATGTTCGCCGCGATGGCGTTCGCGCTGTACCAGTCGAGGAGGCGGGACATTTGGTAGTCTCGCCGAGCGGGGGGCGCCGGCCTTGCTGAAGCAGCTCGTCACGCCGCACACGGCCAACGTGTTCGTCGGCAAGCTCGGCGACCTGCTAGAGAGGGCCGTCGACAAGCCGCTCGGCTACGCGATCAACTGGGGCCGCATCTGGTCGCTGTGGCCCGTCCACATCGAGACGGCCTGCTGCAGCGTGGAGTTTGGCGCCGCGTCGGGCCCCCGGTACGACGTCGAGCGGTTCGGCATCATCGAGGCGTTCGGCTCGCTGCGCCAGTGCGACCTGATCGTCGTGCAGGGGACGATAACGCGCAAGATGGCGCCGCGACTGCGCCTCGTATACGACCAGATGCCCGAGCCAAAGTACGTAATTGCGATGGGCGCGTGCGCCATTACGGGCGGCCTCTACTTCGACTCGTACAACGTCCTGCCCGGGATCGACGGCGTGCTGCCCGTCGACGTGTACGTTCCGGGCTGCCCGCCCCGCCCCGAGACGCTCATACAGGGGTGCATGCTCCTGCAGGAAAAGATCAAGCGGTCAAAGGCGCGCCGCCGCGTCTAGGACGCGCGCGGCAGACAGTTATACGGCGCCTGTCCTGCCGCATGCGCATGGCACTGGTCGTCGACGCGCAGGTGGCCGGCATATCCGGCGACATGCTCGTCTCTGCCATGGTCGACATGGGCGCGTCGGCCTCGCGCGTGCGCGACGCGGTCCGCGGCGCCGCGTCAAAGCTGCCGGGGGGGCCCGTGCTCGAGGCCGCGTTTGAGCGGGTCGCAAAGCGCGGGATCGCGGCGACCGGGCTGTCGCTCTCTGCGGACGGCGGGCTCGCCGGCAGGTATGCGGTGCCCGACCTGCGCAGGTGCGTGTCCGAAGGGTGCGCGGCGGCCGGGCTCTCCGATGCCGCATCGTCGCTTGCATCGGATGCGCTCGGCATACTGGTAGGGTCCGAGGCGGCGGTGCACGGCTCGGGTGCAGACTCGGCGCACCTGCACGAGGCCGCCGGCCTGGACACGGTCGCGGATATGGTCGGCGCCGCCGCGGCGGCAGACGACCTGGGGATCGCCGGCGGGCATGCGGCCTGCACCCCCGTGGCCGTCGGCTGCGGGACCGTCACATTCTCGCACGGGACTACTCCGTGCCCCGCGCCGGCCGTGGTAGAGGCGCTGCGCGGGTCTGGCATTCTGACGTGCCCCGGCGGCGCGCCGGGTGCGCCGCCGCGCGCCGAGCTTGCCACGCCGACGGGGGTGTCCCTGCTGCGCGCGATGTGCCCCGAGTGCGCCCCCGCATACCCAGAGATGGCCGTCGAGGCCGTCGGGCACGGCGCCGGCTCTGCCGACTTTGACGGCTTTGCAAACGTGCTGCGCCTTGTGCGCGGCGACTCTTTTGCCGATGCCGGCGTCGGCGCCGGCACGGTCGGCGTCCTGGAGACCATGCTCGACGATGCGACCGGCGAGGAGATCGGCAGGGCCCTAGAGGCCGTCTCCGCGGCGGACGGCGCGCTCGACGCGTGGGCCTCGCCCGCACTGGGAAGGAAGGGCAGGCCGGCGCACGAGGTTACGGTCGTATGCGAGGCCGGCGCCGAGGCGCGCCTTGCGCGCATGCTCATGGCCGAGACGGGCACGCTCGGCGTGCGCGCTCGCAGGTCTGCCCGCATCGAGGCGGGCCGCTCGGAGCGCACCGTTCGGGTACGGCTGCGCGGCTCGGACCATGCGGTGCGGGCAAAGCGCAGCGCCGCGACGGGCAGGGAAAAGCCAGAGTCGGACGACGTGGCGGCCGCCGCGGCGGCGGCCGGGGTGCCGTACATCGAGGCCTCGCGGGCTGCCTCCGCGGCCGTTGCCGCGGCGGCGGCGACGGGGGAGGCGGGGCGGGGGCACGGAGGCGATGATGGCCGCGGCGATGCCGGCAGCGGCGATGGCAGGGGAGGAGACGGCGGCGATGCGGCCTAGCCTGGACGACCTCGTCGACTGGTTCGACGGCCGCGGCCCCGCACTCGTCGCCGTCTCGGGCGGGGTCGACAGCGCCCTTGTGGCCCTAGCGGCGCGCCGCAGCCTCGGCGATGCGGCCTCGGCCGTCACGGCCGACTATTCTACGATGCCGCGCGACGACCTAGAGTCGGCCGGCCGCACGTGCGCCGAGATCGGCATACGGCAGGAAGTCGTAAGGTACGACGAGCTTGCCGACGAGCGGTTCGCCCGCAACGACCGGGATCGCTGCTTCTACTGCCGGACCGAGCTCGCATCGCGCCTGGCCTCGCTGGCGGCGGACCGCGGCGCCCGTACGGTGGCCGACGGCACGCACCTTGACGACCTGGGCGACTACCGGCCGGGCATACGGGCGATGCGCGACGGCGGCGTGAGCAGCCCGCTCGTCGAGGCCGGCTTTGCAAAGGCCGACGTGCGGCGCGAGGCCGCATCGGCCGGCCTGTCGGCACACGACCGGCCGGCGAACTCGTGCCTGGCCTCGCGCATCCCGTGGGGGCGGCGCGTGACGGCCGAGAGGCTCGCGCGGGTAGAGGTCGCCGAGTCGATGGTGAGGTCCATATCCGGGGTCGCCGGCGCCGTGCGCGTGCGCGACCTGGGCGGGGCGGCTAGCATC
This sequence comes from Cenarchaeum sp., assembly GCA_965242695.1. GTDB lineage: Archaea > Thermoproteota > Nitrososphaeria > Nitrososphaerales > Nitrosopumilaceae > Cenarchaeum. The sequence continues at coordinate 1,194,516 of CBDESU010000002.1, forward strand.
GAGGTCGAGCGCGCCGGCATTGGGCTTGTCTCGGATCCGGCCGTACTCGGTCCCCTCTCGGAGAGGCTGCGCGCGATCGGGTTCGACTCTGCCCGCGTCGACCCAGAGGGGTACGCGCCAGGCAGGGCCAACGCGGGAGGCGGTCCTGCGGGCGCGGCGGCATCGCAGCCGAAGGGGGGCGCTGCGCCGTGATCTACTTGGACAACGCGGCGTCGACGCCGGTGCGGCAAGAGGTGCTCGACGCGATGCTGCCGTACCTGGGCCAGCAGCACGGCAACCCCTCCTCCCTGCACTCGTACGGCAGGGCCGCCGAGCGGGCCCTGGCCGCGGCCCGCCGGCAGGTCGCCTCGCTCGTCAACGCCGCCTCTCCGTCCGAGATACTGCTCACGTCGGGGGGGACAGAGTCCGACAACCTGGCCGTGCTCGGCGCGGCCGCGGCGGCCGAGCGCCGCGGCGCGCCGCGGCGCATCGTCACGACCGCAATCGAGCACGAGGCCGTGCTGGAGCCGTGCAGGCGCCTTGCCGCATCGGGGTTCGAAGTGGTATGCGTGCCGCCGGACAGGACGGGCCGCGTCGACGCGGGGGCCGTATCCGACGCCGTCTCGGACGGCAGCGGCGCCTGCCTCGTCTCGATGATGCTCGCCAACAACGAGGTCGGGGCGGTGCAGCCTGTCGCCGAGGCGGCCCGCCTGTGCCGCGGCTCGGGTGCCGTGTTCCATACGGACGCGGTGCAGGCTGTAGGTAAGATCCACGTAGATGTGCAGGCGCTCGGCGTCGACCTCCTCTCCGTGTCGGCGCACAAGATCAACGGGCCAAAGGGGGCCGGGGCGCTGTACGTGCGGCGCGGCACCACGGTTGACCCGCTCATACTGGGCGGCGGGCAGGAGGGCGGCATGCGGTCGGGCACGGAGAACGTGCCGGCCGCGGCCGGCTTTGGCAGGGCATGCGAGCTGGCCGCCCGAGACCTCGGCGAGGCGGCGGCCCGTGCGCGCCGCCTCCGCGACAGGCTCGTCGCCGGCGTGGCCGCATCCATATCGCACTCGGCGTGCAACGGGCCCGCCCCCGATCCGGTGGGCTGCCAGGGGGCCGGTCAGCCGTCCGTCCTGCCGGGCACGGCCCACTTTACGTTCCTGGGCGTGAGCGGCGAGGACCTGCTCCTAAAGCTCGACGAGGAGGGCATTGCCGCATCGACCGGCTCTGCTTGCACCGTCAAGACGCAAAAGGCATCGCACGTCCTAGAGGCCATGGGCTTTACCCACGAGCAGGTGTCCGGCTCGCTGCGCCTGAGCATCGGCGCGTCAAACACCGAGGAAGAGATCGACCACACCGTCTCCGCACTCACTCGGATAGTCGCCGACCTGCGGCGCGTCTCGCCGCACCGCGCAAAGTACGGGCTCTGAGCCGGCGCTTCCTTCGCGCCCGTCATGCTCGAGGCAGGCCGGCGCCGATGCCGAGACCCGCGCCGCGCCGCGACAGCGCGGCCGCCGCCCCGACGGCGGCGGCCAGGGCGGCGGCGGCCGCCAGCCCGAACTCGGGCACGACGCACGTCCCTATCACCTCTACGTGCCCGTCGCCCTCCTTGAACGGCACCTTGACGACCCTCTTGTCGGACATGTCGCTGATCTTTTCATACGGGGTCTGCGCGCCGTCGACAAGTATGATGAACAGCTCGTCGCCGCCCTCGCAGCCGGCCGTCCTCGCATCGATGTACCTGCGCGGCAGCTCGAGCGTGAGTGACCCCCCGCCCCTCCCCGCCTCCTCGATGAACACGCTCATGCCGAGCGAGTCGGGGTTGATCCTCATGCCGCCGAGCTTGCCGCCGGCTATAGTGTACGGCACGTCGAACGTGCCCGAGCTGCCCGCGTCGACCTCGTAGAACGACGTCGACTCTACCGTCCCGGGCGCGGTGATTGAAAACGAGGTCTCGACCGAGCCGTGGACGCTGTAGTGGGCCTCGGCCCTGTACTCGCCGGCCGGCCACGCCTCGCTCGACGTGTAGATGATGTCCGTATAGCTGCCGTCCTGCGCTACGTCCACCTGCGCTATGTGTATCCGCTTGACCGGGTCCCCCTCGCTGTTGGTGTGGAACACGGTGACCAGGACGGGGGTGTCGTCTACCACGACGCGCACATTGCCGTGTATGACGATGGTGTCGCCGTGGTCGTACACGGCGGCTGCCGTGTCGACGGTGAGGATCGGCTCGGCCGCCTGGGCCCACGCGTGCTGCCAGCCGCTGCCTCCGTCCGCCGCCCAGCCGCCGTCGGTGGCCGCCGCCGCAGAGGCGGCCGCAACGACTGCCAGCGCCACTGCGAGCATGCATGCCGGCGCGCCAGCGCGGGCCGTCCGGCCTGTGGGGGCCATGGCCGCGCCGGCAGGGGCTCGGTATATTTCCCTTGCGGGCCCAGCATCCGGGCGCGCAAAAAATAAAAAAATGATGAAAGCTAGAAGCGTGGAACGGCGCTGAGCCTCGAGCGGGCCGTAATGGCCACTATCGAGACGATTGCGACGATCAGCACAAGGACTGCCACCGTGCCGAACTCGGGGACGACGCAGGCGCCTACGACCTCTATGCTCTCGGCGCCGGCCGGGAACATGACCTCGACGGCCATGCCGTCAAAGGTGTAGTCGTCGCTCTGCTCGCCGTCGACAAGGACTAGCGGATCGCCGCGCTGGTCGCACCCGCTCACGAGCGGGCTGACAGACAGCATTCCGTCGTCGTCGGCGCTGACGTCGATCTTCAGCACGGACATGTCGTCGCTAGTGCTCGTCGATACGCCGGACACCATGCCGCCAGTGATCTCGTACGGTACGCAGGTGTCGGCAACCGACAGCTCGTCGTCGCCGCACTCGACCGGCTCGGCAGGCATCGAGGGCATCCTCGGCGCCAGCCCGTCGGTCAGTTCTACCATGACCTTGTTGTTGATACTGGACCCGCCGTACTGGACGCGGATGGTGTAGGTGCCGTCGTATTTCCACTGCTCGCTGGCCGTGTTGAACTCGGTATAGAACGAGCCGTCGTCGTCGACGTCTAGCTGGCTTATGCCAACCAGGTTGCCCGTGCTGCTCGTGACCGTCATCGTGACCGGCACGCCTGCCCTGATCGTGGCCACCTGGCCGCTTACTTCTATCATTGAATCGTGGTCGTATGTAGCCATGTCGGTGCTGACCGTGATCGGAACCGCCTGCAGGGCGTCCATCATAGCCTGGCCCCTGCCGTCTCCTACGCAGTCTGGGCACGGGTACGACTCTATCGTCCCCTTGTGGTCATCTGCAAGTGCGGGAGTGAGGGTAACCGTGCTGGCCACTGCCAGCAACGCCATTAGCATGTACGACGTGTGCGCATTCATCTTGGGCGGCGGCCCGCAGTGTAGGTATTTATGTATATATTTAGCCCGGCAGGGGAAGCTGCGCCGGCCGCGCGCCTTGGCGTAGTGAGCCGCCCGGCCGCGCGCCTGCTGGTGGGCCGGCCTTGGCGTGCAGGCCCGCTTCCCCGCTTGCCGAGGCGTGTCTGCCCTCCGCAGGACGCACCCCGGAGGCGCTCTGGCGCACTCCTTCCGCCATGTGGCGGCCGGGCCGGGCCCCGGCCCCTACAGGGCCTGTCCTCGCACGGCAGCATACACGGATGCGGCCGGGCCGGGCCCCGGCCCCTACCGGGCCCGCTTCCTCCGCCCGTGCCTTCTGATCCAAGTTCTCACGCGGGCCTGACGGGCCCCGGCCCCTACCGGTCTGCCCACTCCACAGGAGGCATGTACGGATGGCGGCAGGGCGGGCCCAGGCCCATGCTGGGGCCGCCGCTTGGAACAAGCGAGCCAGCGTGCAGGACGCGGCGGCGGATCCGCGGGCATGGGGGCTGCCGTCCTGCACGCCCTTGGTTCCTGCCGTGGCGACGACAGGTCGGCGGCACTGGCGGCCGTCAGGTCGCCTGCCGTCCTGCACGCCCTTGGTTCCTGCCGTGGTAGGCGCGCACGGCGGCATGGGGACGTCGCGCAAAGATCCGGGCACGGGCAGATCCACCCTGCCCGCCGAACGGTCCCGGGCTACGCGGTTCTGTCCTGTGGGCCTCCGCTATGGCGGCGCGCACGCGGCTGACGGCCGACCGACCGCAACCCGCATCGCGCGCCCCGCGGCCTGTCTGGGGGGTGGAGCGGCCGCGAAGCCTCTGCGTCCCCTTCGGGCCGCCCCGCGCGCCCTGCCGCGTGCGGCGGCGGCCCGCGCGGGGCCGCGCGCCCCGCGGTGCCTTGAAAAGAAGAAAAAACTCGCACGTGCGTTTTGTCAGTACCTGGACAGGATGCTGAGCCTAGACCTTGCAGTCATGGCCACTATGGCGACCACGGCTACGGCTAGGATCATGACTGCGATTGTGCCGAACTCGGGTATCACGCACGTTCCGATGATCTCTATCTGCGATGCGCCAGCCTCGAAGGTGATCGACAGGCTCCTTGAGGCGTCTGCAATGCTCTCCGCAAAGTCTCTCTCCTCGCCGTCGACGAGGACGATGAACGCGTCGTCATTGCCGCTGCATCCGTCGGCCCTTGCGTCAAGGACCTCCCTCGGGAAGTCGATGATGAGGGTGCCGTCGCCGTCCGCATCGATGCCGATGACGATCGAGTTGCTCGCCTCGTCGGGCATGATGCTGGTGAGGCTGCCGCCGGTGATCGAGTATCCTACGCTGACGTCCGAGCCGTCGATGGCGTACGTCGGCGAGCCGGGCGGCAGGAGGCTGCCGGGCGTCGGGCCAGGAGCCGGATCGGGCTGTGGCGCTGGCGGCGTGGGAGTGACGATGCCGGACGAGCCGCCGAACGAGATCGTCGTCATGGCGGTCTGCTGGCCTCCGCCCTCTCCATAGTAGACCATTACGGTATAGTCGCCGGCCGTCCTCCACTGCTTGCCTGCGACGATGTCCGCCGCAAACGTGCCGTCGCCGGCAACCGTGAGCTGCTCGACCTGGACGATGTTGTTGTGCGGCGGCGGCGCCAAGACTTGGAGCGCGACGGGGAAGCCCCGCAGGATCTGGCCCACCTGGCCCGTCACCTGCACGGTCTCTCCGTCGGTGTACGAGGTCTTGTCGGTCATGACCTCTAGCGCCCCCTGAGCGTAGATTGGCGTCAGAGCCACGCCCGCGACGAGAACCGCGGACACGGCTAGAACTGAAAGGCAAGTGTTCATTGCCCCCGTGCCGCCCCCGTGCGTATTTAAGGCTTGAAAAACTATTCTAGACCTAGGGGTCAACCGGATCTAGCTTGGCCAAAGCCTGCTAGGTATATATTAACCGTGCAGGGCGCGCCGCCGGTTGTCTGGGCAGCGGTATTGCGGCGGCTTGGGCGGTTGCGCGCCGCCCGGCCTAGGGGTGGCGTGACGTGGCCGTCAAGAAGCAGCAGATACTGGTGCCAGACCACGTCCTGGTGCCAAAGCACGAGATCATGACAAAGGCCGAGGCCGAGGAGGTCATGGAGCGGTACCACTGCAAGCCGACCGAGATGCCGCTGATCTACGTCACCGACCCGGCGATCGTAAAGCTCGGCGTCAAGCCGGGCGACCTGATCAGGATCACGCGCAGCAGCAGCACGGCCGGCGAGAGCATCTACTACAGGTACGTGGTGGAAGTCTGATGGCGGACCCTGCCAACCGGCGCTGGCCGATCATAGAGGACATACTGCGCAAGGAGGGGATCGCCAGGCAGCACCTCAACTCGTTCAACGAGTTCCTGGAGCGCGGCATGCAGGAGGTCGTCGACGAGGTCGGCCAGTCGGACATCGAGAACCCCGACTACCCGTACAAGGTAAAGTTCGGCAAGATACGGGTGTTCGAGCCGCGCATGATGGAGCTCGACGGGTCCATTACGCACATCACCCCCGCCGAGGCTCGCCTGCGCAACGTCTCGTACGCCGCTCCCGTAAAGGTCGAGACGAGCGTCATCGAGGACGGCAAGCTGCTCGAGACGCGGTTCATCCACATAGGCGACATACCGGTAATGGTAAAGTCGAGCGCGTGCAAGCTCAACAACCTAAAGCCGGCGGGCCTAGTCGAGCACAGCGAGGACTCGCACGACCCGGGCGGCTACTTTATCATCAACGGGTCGGAGCGCGTCATTGTCGGGCTGGAGGACCTGTCGTACAACAAGATCATCGTCGACAAGGAGATTGTCACCGGCAACCTCGTGTACAAGGCAAAGGTCTACTCGGCGACGGTGGGGTACCGCGCAAAGCTAGAGCTCGTCATGAAGAACGACGGCCTGATCGTCGCAAAGATACCGAGCTCGCCCGTCGACATACCCGTGGTGACGCTCATGAGGGCCCTCGGCATCGAGTCCGACAAGGACATCGCCTCGTCGGTCTCGCTCAACGAGGACGTCCAGGACCAGCTAGAGAGCTCGTTCGAAAAGGCGGGCGAGTCGCCTACGTCAAAGGACGCCATCGTCTACATCAGCAAGCGCATCGCGCCGGGCATGCTCGAAGAGTTCCAGATCAAGCGCGCCGAGACGCTGCTAGACTGGAGCCTCCTGCCCCACCTCGGCCGCCTCCACGAGAACCGCCGCGAGAAGGCGCAGTTCCTCGGCGAGGCCGCCTCCAAGCTGCTAGAGCTCAAGCTCGGCTGGATCGACCCCGACGACAAGGACCACTACGGCAACAAGGTCATAAAGTTCGCCGGCCAGATGCTCGCCGAGCTGTTCCGCCTGGCGTTCCGCAACCTAGAGCGGGACATGAAGTACCAGCTGACAAAGTCGGGCCAGAAGCGCGGCATCAACGCCGTCGCGGCGGCCATGCGGCCGGGGATCGTCACGGACAAGCTCAACAACGCCATAGCCACGGGCAACTGGGGGCGCGGGCGCGTCGGCGTCACGCAGCTGCTCGACCGGACCAACTACCTGTCGACGATAAGCCACCTGCGCCGCATTCAGTCGCCCCTGAGCCGGACGCAGCCGAACTTTGAGGCGCGCGACCTGCACGCGACGCACTTTGGCCGCATCTGCCCGAGCGAGACGCCAGAGGGCTCCAACTGCGGCCTGGTAAAGAACCTGGCCCTGTCGGCCATCATCTCCGTGAGGGTGAACGCCGCCGAGATCATCGAGAGGCTGTACGAGCTCAAGACGCGGCCGTCGGGCGAGGCCGACGAGGGGCTGCGGCGCTCGGGCACGCGCGTGTTCGTCGACGGCAAGTTCATCGGGTACCACCCCGACGGCCTGGACCTGTCGGAGCAGCTGCGCGAGATGCGCCGCTCGTCGCACATACACGCCCACGTCGGCGTGGCCCTGCACAAGCCTGCGCACGAGGGGGCCACGGCGCGCCTGTACGTCAACTGCCACGCCGGCCGCGTCCTGCGCCCCCTGATCATCATACGCGAGGGCAGGGCGCTGCTCGCGCGCGAGCACCTTGACAAGATCGCAAGGCGCCTCTCGTCGTGGACCGACCTCGTGCGCGCCGGCATCGTAGAGCTAGTCGACGCCAACGAGGAGGAAAACTGCGTCATTACCCTCGACGACAGGCACACCAAGCGCCACACGCACTTGGAGATATTCCCGCCGGCCATACTCGGCGCCGGCGCGTCGATCATACCGTACCCCGAGCACAACCAGTCGCCGCGCAACACGTACGAGTCGGCCATGGCCAAGCAGAGCCTCGGATTCTCGACGCCGATGATGAACACTAGCACGTACGTGCGGCAGCACTTCATGCTGTACCCGCAGACGCCGATCGTCAACACAAAGGCGATGAACCTGCTCGGGCTAGAGGACAGGCCGGCGGGACAGAATTGCGTCGTCGCAGTCCTGCCGTTCGACGGGTACAACATCGAGGATGCGATAGTCCTGAGCAAGGCCTCGGTCGACAGGGGGCTCGCGCGCACGTTCTTTTACCGCATATACGACGCCGAGGCCAAGCAGTACCCCGGCGGGACGGCCGACAAGTTCGAGATCCCCGACCCCGACGACAACATACGCGGGTACAAGAGCGAGCGGTCGTACCGCCTGCTCGAGGAGGACGGCGTCATATCGGCCGAGGCGTCGGTCGCCGGCGGCGACGTGCTCATCGGCAAGACGAGCCCACCGCGGTTCCTCGAAGAGTTCCGCGAGTACGACCAGGCGGGGCCGTACCGGCGCGACACGTCGACGTCGGTGCGCCCGTCCGAGACGGGGCTGGTCGACACGGTGGTAATGACGCAGTCGAGCGAGGGCGGCAAGATGTACAAGATACGCGTCCGCGACATGCGCGTGCCCGAGATCGGCGACAAGTTCGCCGCGCGGCACGGGCAAAAGGGCGTCCTCGGCATACTCGCAAAGAACGAGGACCTCCCGTATACGGAGGACGGCGTCACGCCAGACATACTGATCAACCCGCACGCGTTCCCGTCCCGCATGACCGTCGGGATGTTCATGGAGTCGATAACGGGCAAGGCCGCGGCCCTGCGCGGCTCGCAGTTTGACGGCTCGGCGTTCGTCGGCGAAAAGATGGACGAGGTGCGCGAGGCCATGGACGCGGCCGGCTTCAAGTACTCGGGCAAGGAGGTCATGTACGACGGCCGCACGGGGCGCCCATTCCCGGTCGAGGTGTTCATCGGCGTCGTCTACTACCAAAAGCTCCACCACATGGTGTCCGACAAGATACACGCAAGGGCGCGCGGGCAGGTGCAGATGCTCACAAAGCAGCCGACCGAGGGGCGCGCGCGCGGCGGCGGCCTGCGGTTCGGCGAGATGGAGCGTGACTGCCTCATCGCGTACGGCGCATCCATGATCCTAAAGGACAGGCTGCTCGACGAGTCGGACAGGTCGGACATCTACGTGTGCGAGAGGTGCGGCCTCATCGCGTACCACGACCTCAAGCAGCGCAAGTACGTCTGCCGCGTGTGCGGCGACAAGGCAAAGGTCTCGTCTGTCTCGGTCGCGTACGCGTTCAAGCTGCTGCTGCAGGAGATGCAGAGCCTCAACGTGGCCCCGCGCCTGCTCATAAGGGAGAGGGTGTAGCGGCATGTCGGTCGAGACCATAAAGTCGATCGACGCGATCCGCTTCTCCGTATGGTCGCCTGCCGAGACGCGCAAGTACTCGGTCGCCGAGATCACCGCCCCCGAGACGTACGACGAGGACGGCCTGCCCGTCCAGGGCGGCCTGATGGACGGGCGCCTCGGCACGCTCGAGCCCGGCCAAAAGTGCCTCACGTGCGGCAACATGATGGCCCGCTGCCCGGGCCACTTTGGCCACATAGAGCTGGCCGAGCCGGTCCTGCACATCGCCTTCATCGACAACATACACAAGCTGCTGCTGTGCACGTGCAGCAAGTGCCACCGCCTGCTCGTCGAGCAGCAGGACCTAGAGGAGCTCTCGCGCGTGCGCAACCGCGAGGCCGCCTACACAATAGTCTCGCAGAAGCGCATCCCCGAGCAGATACTCGAAAAGGCAAAGAAGGCGCGCGAGTGCCCCCACTGCGGCAAGGAAAAGTACGAGCTCGTCTTCACAAAGCCGACCATATTCATCGAAAAGATACCGCGCGACGAGTCGCCCGACGCGCCGCCGCCGGCATCCGGGGCCGCGGCCACCGGCGACGACCGCGTAGAGAACCGCCTCCTGCCCATCATCATACGCGAGCGGTTCTCGCACATGCGCGACGAGGACCTAGAGCTCCTCGGCTACGACCCCGCGACGGCCCGCCCCGAGTGGTTCGTCCTGCAGGCCCTTCCCGTCCCGCCCGTGGCAGTGCGCCCGTCCATCATACTCGACACCGGCATACGGTCCGAGGACGACCTCACGCACAAGATGGTCGACATCATACGCGTCAACCAGCGCCTCAAGGAGAGCAAGGAGGCCGGCACGCCGCCGCTCATCGTCCAGGACCTTGTCGACCTGCTCCAGTACCACACGACGACCTACTTTGACAACGAGGTGTCTGGCATACCGCAGGCGCACCACCGCTCGGGCAGGGCCCTCAAGACCATTACGCAGAGGCTAAAGGGCAAGGAGGGCCGCTTCCGCGGGTCCCTGTCCGGCAAGAGGGTCGACTTTTCAAGCCGCACCGTCATCTCTCCCGACCCCGACCTCGACCTCTCCGAGGTCGGCGTCCCCGAGTCGGTCGCCATGAAGCTGACCATACCCGAGATCGTCACCGAGTGGAACGTCGAGCGCCTCAAGAGGCTCGTCGTCAACGGCCCCGACGTGTACCCCGGCGTAAACTACATCGTGCGCCCCGACGGCGTAAAGATCCGCCTAGACTACGTCGAGAACCGCCAGACGATAGCGGACACGCTCGAGATGGGGTACCTCATCGAGCGGCACCTCCTCGACGGCGACATCGTAATGTTCAACCGCCAGCCGTCGCTCCACCAGATGTCCATAATGGCGCACCACGTGCACGTGCTGCCCGGCAAGACGTTCCGCCTCCACCCGTCCGTGTGCCCCCCGTACAACGCCGACTTTGACGGCGACGAGATGAACCTGCACGTGCCCCAGAGCGAAGAGGCGCGGGCCGAGGCCATCCTGCTCATGCGCGTGCAGGACCAGCTCATATCGCCGCGGTACGGCGGCCCCATCATCGGCGGGCTGCGCGACTTCATCACTGGGTCGTACCTGCTCACGAGGGACGAGACGCTGCTGCCGCGCGAGGACTTTGCAAACCTGGCGATGCTCGGCGGGTATGCCGGCCAGCTGCCCGACCCCGCGGGGCCGGCCGCGCCGCCCGGCGGCGGAGGCGGTGGCCGGCCGCGCCGCATGTACACCGGCAAGCAGCTGTTCTCGCTGTTCCTCCCCGACGACTTCAACTACGTCATTACGTCAAAGTGGTCAAAGGGGACGCGCGGCAGCGAAAAGGACGTCGTCATCAAGAACGGCCAGCTCGTCAGCGGCGTCATAGACAAGTCGTCGATAGGCGCCGAGGAGCCCGAGAGCGTCCTGCACCGCATCGCAAAGGACTACGGCAACGCGCCGGCCAAGAGGTTCCTCAACTCTGTCCTGATCATCGCAAAGCAGTTCATCACGCACTATGGGTTCAGCTACGGGTACGCCGACCTAGAGCTGCCCGACACGGCGCGCCGCGAGATCGACGAGGGCATACAGAGCAGCTACGCAAACGTCTCGGACTTCATATCCGACTTCAAGAAGGGAACGCTAAAGCTCACGCGCGGCCTGTCGCCCGAGGAGGCGCTAGAGGCGTACATCGTCAACGAGCTGTCCAACGCCAGGGACAAGGCAGGCGGCATAGCCGACGGGTCGTTCGACCACACGAACGCCGGCAAGATCATGGCGTCTACGGGCGCGCGCGGGTCCGCCCTGAACATCGGCCAGATGGCAGGCTCGCTCGGCCAGCAGTCGCGGCGCGGCAAGCGCCTGCTCAAGGGGTACAGCAACAGGGCGCTCCCGCACTACCGCGAGGACGACGAGAGCCCCGACGCGCACGGGTTCGTAAAGTCCAACTACCGCGACGGCCTGTCCGTGCTCGAGTTCTTCTTCCACGCGATGGCAGGCCGCGAGGGCCTCGTCGACACTGCGGTGCGCACGCAGCAGAGCGGCTACATGCAGCGCCGCCTGATCAACGCGCTCGAGCACATACGGCTAGAGCACGACAACACCGTCCGCGACCCGCACGGGCACATCATACAGTTCCTGTACGGCGAGGACGGCATCGACGTGGCCAAGAGCGACCACGGCGAGGCGTTCAACGTCCACCGCCTGATCGAGTCGCAGCGCATAGTCGACTCTGGGCGGCGCGCGTCCGCTCACGACGTGGCCGAGATCGCCGCCCGCTACACGGCCACGTTCAACCCACGCCTGCGCGACACCGTAACAGACGCCCTCAAGGAGTGCGGCCTGAGCAGGGACGGAGTCGAAAAGGTCGGCCGCAAGGGCCTCGACCTGTACAACAAGGCGAGGGTCGAGCCGGGCCAGGCAGTCGGCATACTGACGGCGCAGTCGATTGGCGAGCCCGGCACGCAGATGACGCTCCGCACGTTCCACTTTGCCGGGATCAGGGAGCGCAACGTCACGCTCGGCCTGCCGCGCCTGATCGAGCTAGTCGACGCGCGCAAGAACGCAAAGACGCCGACCATGGACATCCACCTAGAGGACGACATCTGCGAGTCGCGCGAAAAGGCCATCGGGGTGGCGCGCCGCATCCTCCAGACAAAGGTCGGCTCGCTCGTGGCCGACACCGAGACAGACTACGCGACCCGCATAGTGCTGATGCTAGACGACAAGCAGCTAGACGACAGGGGCTGCACCGTCGACGAGGTCGTCGATGCGCTCTCGTCGAACAAGAAGGTAAAGGTGGAGATCGACGGCAGCGACCTCGTGCTCGCACTCGTCAAGAAGCCGGCAAAGTCTGGGGATCCGCCGGCCCCGTACGAGATGTCCGAGGTCATTGCGCTGCGCAACAAGATACTCAACACGACGGTCAAGGGCGTGCCCGACATTGCCCGCGTCACGCTAGTCCAGGAGGGCGGCAAGTGGGTCGTGCAGACGACCGGCTCTAACCTTGCAAAGGTGCTCGCCGTCGAGGGGATCGCCAAGAAGAGCGTGACTACAAACAACGTCTACGAGATCGCCGAGACGCTCGGCATCGAGGCGGCGCGCAACGCGCTCATCGACGAGGTGCACTCGACGCTTGCCGACCAGGGCCTAGAGGTCGACATGAGGTACATTATGCTCGTCGCCGACCTCATGTGCTCGCGCGGACACATGCAGCAGATCGGCAGGCACGGCGTGGCCGGCACAAAGGACAGCGTGCTCGCGCGCGCCGCATTCGAGATTACCGTCCCGACGATTGCCCGCGCGGCCCTCGGGGGCGAGGTCGAGCGGCTCAAGGGCATTACGGAGAATGTCATCGTCGGCAGCAACATCCCGATCGGCAGCGGCATCGTCGACCTGTACATGCATGCGGCCAACAAGAGGCCGGCCGTGGCCGCGGCGGCGGCCGCAAAGGCCGCCGGGGCCGCCTAGCCGCCCCCCCCCCGGCGGCGCGACCGGGGACGCCTAAGCGCGGAAGGGGCCGCATGCTTTTAATATGCCCCTAGTGCGGCTCCTGTGTAATGAAGACTGTGCCGATCACCTACACGCTGACCGAGCTCACCGAGGGGTACATTGCGCGTTGCGTCACTAACAGCTTTGCGGCGGCATATGGCAAGACGAAGGACGAGGCGGGCGAGAACCTTGTGGATGCAATACGGACGTACATACGCCTATACCCCGACCAGGCCGACTACATGCTCCAATCCCTGCCCACAAAAGAGCTGGTGCTCGATGATCCATGATGTGATGCCCGACCGTTACAATGCCAAAGATGTGGGCAGGACGCCGAGGATACTGGGGTTCAACGTGCGCAGTCCCGAGGGCTCGAGGGCAATGCAATGTATCCATGGCCGAACCCAGGCCCAGATATGGACACCAAGGGTTGACGGCGGGGTGCGGGAAGTTGCCCTAAAAATCTAGGGTCACTCGGCCTCTCGATTGAGTTTTTCCGGCCCGTCAAGCCTGGGCGACGACAACCTGCACCCCTCGGACCAGTACTGAGGCGGGGGCGGGATCTCGGCGGCCGCCGCGGCCGGCAAGCCTCCGGCCGAGGCAGGCCCCTCGCTCGCCCCTGATGTGGCCGCCCCGCGCCCGCGCCGCGCGCCGATGCGGCGTAGCATCACTGCACATGCACTCCGCCGCGATCGAGCTCTTCGAGCGCGGCGCCGGGCCCTTGTCCATGTGCACCAGGGCGTTGGACATCCGGTCAAATGCTTATAACAAGCGCGCCAGCCTTCCAGCCATGGCGATCGGGACCGCGGTGACAGGCGCACTGGCAGCGCTGGCAGTGGTTGCGCTGGCAGCGACCGCAGCCGCCGCGGCCGGAACCGCGCATGCCCAGTCCTATCCCGTCGTCTGCGGCGACCGCCTGTGCAGCGAGGTGCCGGGCGGATACCACGCATGGATGCGCGAGTGGTCGCAGGCCGCGGCATCGGCGCCACCGGCGACCCCTGATGTTGTTGCCAGCGATGCCGCCGATGCCGCCGATGCCGCCGATGCCGCCGATGCCGCCGATGCCGCCGATGACAGCTACGCAGCGGCGCTCGGCATGCCGGAGCCGTCCACGCGGCAGCTGGCCGACGGCGTGCACATGATCGACTATCTGGGTTACGTCACGCTCGTCGTTGCATCGGGCGAGGATGTCCTGATCACCGACCCCGCCAACGACATGCGCGCCGCCGCCGTCCGGGACGAGGTCGCAAAGATCACCGGCAGCCCGGTCACCATGATCGTCCTGACGCACGAGCACTACGACCACGCGGGGGGCACGTCCCTCTTTGCCGATGCCGACGTCGTCTGCCAGGCCAACTGCGCCGCAACCTTTGCCCTCGACCCGTTCGACAGGGTCCCCGACGAGGTCGACGTCACGTTCGACGAGTTCCTGGGCCTGGAGGTGGGCGGCAAGATGGTCGAGCTGCACAGCTTTGGGCCGGCCGACGGCGAGGCTACGACGGTCGTCTACCTCCCCGACGACCTGATACTCTACACGGCTGACCTGTACGAGCCGCGCGGCTTCACCGACGGCAGGTGGCTGGGCGACGTAAGCTACCCAGGCAAGCGCATAGTCCTTGACACGATAGCGGAGTGGCCGATGGTGCACGCCGTCAACTCGCACTCGGCCGAGACCGATCCCGAGTATCTGCGCGAGTCCGCCGCCATGGTCAGCGCCCTGTATGATGCCGTGCGCGCCGAGCTGTCCGGGCCGGTCGCGGACGGCGACTTTTTTGCGATCGTGGGCCTGATGGACACCCTGCCCCACACGCTGGACCTCGTAGAGTACGCCGAGTGGCGCGGGTACGACGAGCACTTTCCAGCCCACGTCAGCCGGATGATGATGGGCATGTTCCATGGCGACTAGCATTTCGAGCCAGCCCGCAGCCCGCAGCCCGCCGGATGCGCGGCGCCGCCGCCCGTGGCTGCCGCCTGCCGACAACTGAGTGCTAGGGCATGTCTGCCCTTTCGTGCCTAGAAAGTCTGACGATGCGGCGCACTTCGATCCGCCGTCATATGGGATCTCAAACGCCGCCCCTCCGTTCGGCCTCTTGCGCCCTGTGGCCATGTGCCAACGGAGGGCGCGCACGCATCGCGCACGGTTCGATTCGCCGGCCGAGGCTGGGATCGCCGCAGCCTGGCGGCGGGGCCGGGGGGGGGGGGGGCGATGCAGAGGCGCCGGCCGCATGCCTGACCGCCCATGATCGCTCTGGCCATGCCGTGCCGTGCACGGGGCTAGCGCCGCAGCAACGGGGCGTGCGGGCCGCCGATGCCGGCATCCGGACGCGTCTTCGCCTGGCGCCTGCCTTGCGTCCGTACGACGCCGGCCTGTCGCATGCCGCACTAGGACATCTTGGACAAGATCTCGTTCTGCTTCTCTAGGAGGTCGTTCTGCCTCTCTTGTATGCCGTTCTGCGTTTCGAGCATCATCCTGAAAAATTCCTTGTTGTCCTTGGCCATGGCCCCCATGCTGGCGCCGACCTCCTTGACAGCTTCCGTCACCTCGCGCAGGCCCTCGCGCGTCAGCTCGCCGTCCTCGTGGACCGCCTTCGTCACCTCGCGCAGGCCCTCGCGCGTCAGCTCGCCGTCCTCGTGGACCGCCTTCGTCACCTCGCGCAGGCCCTCGCGCGTCAGCTCGCCGTCCTCGTGGACCGCCTTCGTCACCTCGCGCAGGCCCTCGCGCGTCAGCTCGCCGTCCTCGTGGACCGCCTTCGTCACCTCGCGCAGGCCCTCGCGCGTCAGCTCGCCGTCCTCGTGGACGGCTTCCTTTATGCTCTGGCCTATGTCCTGCGTTGTCCACGACATGATCAGGCCCACGGCGCCTATCGCTATAAAGGCTACTCCCTCGGTCACAAGCGGTAGGTCCCTCAGGCCGCTCAGGTGGATCAGGACGGATCCCAACCCCAGCAGGAAAGTGTACAGCACTGACTGGCGCCGGATTGCCAAGCCGCGCGCACGGGTGTGGGGACGGTGCCCCTGCCCAGCTCCCTGCCCCCCAGGGGCATCGCCGACCGGCCCCTCGTTCCCGCCATCCACCATGCTTGGCGCCGCCGACCGCAGAATAAATACACTTGCTTCCGAGCAGGACATTGCCTGCCTACTTGGCTCACCGGGGGGCACACGCCCAAAAATGGCAGGGCCTCGCCGCAGCGGACTTTGACGGCTGGGTCTCGATCGGCGGCCCTGCTGCAACTGGCAACCGCGCTGTGCCCTCCGCCCGCCGCGCCCCTGCTGCCCGTCAGCAGCCGCCGTCCTTGGCTGCAACTGGCAACCGCGCTGTGCCCTCCGCCCGCCGCGCCCCTGCTGCCCGTCAGCAGCCGCCGTCCTTGGCTGCAACTGGCAACCACGCTGTGCCCTCCGCCCGCTGACGCGCGCTGGCCGGCTGCTTGGTCGGCTGGCGCCGCAACTGGCAACCGCGCTGTGCTCTCCACCCGCGGCGGGCCCCTTCACCTGCCGCGCATACGGGGTCGCGTGGGGAGATCGTCGGCGAACCAGCTGCGGCGCGCAGGGTCCGCCTCGCGTCATATTTGATCGCCGGTTGCTGGGGCGCACCGATCCGGCGCCCCTGCCGCGCCCCTGCCAAGCGGCGGCGGGCGCCGAAGTGCGGCCCGCCGCCTCCAGACTGCGCCCTCTGCTGTGCCCTCCCACCGGGCCCGCCATGTGGTCAGAATGCTAGGCGGCCGCATCCCGCCTAGTGGATCTCAAGCGCACCCTGCGCCCCTCCCGCGCGCACCTCTTTTAACCGGCCTCCTCCCCGCCACAACGCAATGTCCGCAAGGGTCGTCCCCGCCGCCTCGCTGGCGCTGGCGCTGGCGCTGGCGCTGGCGATCGCTGCCGGCGGCGCGGCGGCCCCTGCCCAGGCCGCCTTCGCCGACGAGCCGCGCCCCGACCCCGACAGCCCGTACGCGCCGATATACTTCGACAAGCCGTCGTACACGTGGACCGACAAGGTGCGCATTACGATAGTGGCGCCAAGCTGGAACGCAAACGCGGACGGAATCGACACGATAGGCGGGATCGACACGCACGCAGTAACCGTGAGGACGCGCGGCCACGAGCTGTCCCCGTACCGCCTTGTCGAGACGGATCCGGGCAGCGGCGTGTTCGCCGGCGAGGTGATCCTGACGGGATTCGAGCACGACGCCGACGGCGACGGCTCGCCGGACACTGTTCCCCGCACCCTGGGCTCGGGGCCGACCGGCGGGCACCTGCAGGCAGGCCGCGACGACGCCGTCACGGTGTCGTTCGAGTTCCGCAGAAACCTGGTCCTCGTAGAGTCGGCGCCCGTCGGGTGGACGAGGGCCGCCGTGTGGTTCGATGCGGCGGCGTATCCGGCCGGCGGGGACGGGCCGGCCACGGTCGTGGCAGTCGAGCCCGACATGGACATCAACCCAGAGGCGGTCGACCGCCTGCAGGTCCGCGTCGCCTCGGACTCTGATGCGGCCGGCACCGTCCTCGACCTGATCGAGACGGGCGAGGACACGGGCATGTTCGAGGGCTCGCTGTTCGTCTCGTCCGGGGCCGCGTCCGGGGGAGCCGGCCTGCTGCGCGCCGCGCCCGGCGACGTGCTGACTGCGACCTATACGGACAGGACGCTGCCGCCGCCGGCATCGGCCTCGGACGGCGAGGATATAGTGGCGGTCGCCGGCGTGGTGCCGGGCGAGCCGGCCATGCTCCGGGCGGAGCTGTCGGGCCTGTCCGTGTCCGGCGAGGGCATCTCGACGGCGCCCGCCGATGCCGATGCCGCCGATGCCGATGCCGCCGGCTCCCCCGCCCCAGCCCCGGCCGCGGCCGGCACGGGGGCGGCGATCACGGCGCGCATCGCCAGCCTGGCGCAGCATACCCAGGACTTTGTCGTCGTGTTCCAGGTCGAGGAGCTTGGAAGGGGCGGCCATGTCGGCGGCGGCCCAGTCGTGGCCCTCTCGTGGGTGAGGGGGAGCCTTGCGCCGATGCAGGCCGTCGACGTCTCGCAGTCGTGGGACCATCCGGCGCCGGGCGGGGGCGCCGGGCCGGACGCCGCCGGGGCGGGCGGACGGTACGCGGTGCAGGCGCTTGCATGGAGCTCGTTGTCCTCGCCCGTCCCGCTAGCCGCCCCCGCGCGCGCCGAGTTCGTCGTCGCCCCGTGACGGGCGCCCGTCTCCAGCCCCCTCCGGCGCGCTCTCCCCCTCGTCGCCGGTGCCGTCCGGTGGTCGGCATGACGGGCGCCCGTCTCCAGCCCCCTCCAGCCGCGCCCACGCCTGCGCGCGGGCGCGCTACACGATAAGGCTATAAAGCCCCGGCATGCACGCCGCTCGCAGGTAAGTCCAATGGGCAAGTTACTCGAAAAGGCTCTCAAAGACGCCGTAAAGGCCGGCCAGTGCGCGCTAGGAGCAAGGAGCGTGCAGGGTTCCGTCGCAGGTGCAAAGCTCATAGTGGTATCCAGGTCGGTGCAGGAGGGCCGCTCGGCGGCCATTGCGGCCGGGGCCGAGGAGGCCGGCGTCCCGACGGTGAGGTTTGCAGGCTCGTCGGTCGCGCTCGGGAGGCTGTGCGGGGTGCAGTTTCGCGTCTCGGCGGCGGCCCTGACGTCGGCGGCCGATGCGACCGTAAAGTCGATAGTAAGCGAGACTGAAAACGAATGACCGACAGAGAGGCACCAGGCATATCCCGTTGCGCGCAGGCGCGCGCCGTCACACTAGTTGGGGCACCGCCCCGGGACACGACCGATCCGGCATGACGCAGTCAGTAAAGCTGTCGATGGACCAGATGCGGCTCATGTCGCTGTTCCAGTCCGAGACGAGGGTCACGGCGCGCGACTGCGTAGAGGACGACAAGCTCGACCGCATCATATTCGTCGTCAACACGGGCGAGATGGGCAAGGCGATCGGCAGGCGCGGCGCCAACATACAGGGCCTCCAGCGCAGGGTCAGGCGCAACGTCGAGATCGCCGAGTACAACGAGGATCCCGCGGCCTTCCTGCGCGGCATCCTCAACCCCAAGTTTGTCAGCGAGGTAAAACTAAATACCCGCGATGACGGCTCGCGGCAGGCTGTGGTGATGGTGGATCCGCAAAAGAAGGGCCTGGTGGTGGGGCGCGAGGGGCGCAACGCCGAAAAGGCCCGCATGCTCGCAAAGCGGTACTTTGACATCTCGCGCGTCTCGATAAACAGCGCCGAGGACGACCTCGGGGGCGGCCGGTGGTAGGCGAGGGCCATGGCAAAGTCCCCCCTCGGCCTGTTCGCAGGCCGCGTCCTAAAGGCCAAGAAGAAGCGCCAGCGCTGGTCCATCTCGACGTACAAGCGCCGGCGGCTCGGGCTGGACAAGAAGTCCAACCCGCTCGCCGGCGCCCCGCAGGCGCGCGGCATAGTCCTTGAAAAGGTCGGCGTCGAGGCAAAGCAGCCGAACTCGGCCGTCCGCAAGTGCGTGCGCGTCCAGCTCATAAAGAACGGCAAGTCGGTCACTGCGTTCCTTCCGCGCGACGGCGCGATGAACTTTATCGACGAGCACGACGAGGTGCACGTAGAGGGCATGGGGGCGACGCAGGGCGGCGCCATGGGGGACATTCCGGGCGTGCGCTTCAAGGTGTTCAAGGTCAACGGCACGTCGCTGCACGAGCTCGTAATCGGCAAGAAGGAGAAGCCGAGGAGATGATGGCAATGCCGGAGGATGCGGAGGCGGCAGCAGCGGCAGAGGCGGCGGGGACCGCGGCCGCCGCCGACACGCCGGCCCCTGCGCAGGCCTCGTCCGCACCAGAGGCCGCAGGGGGCGGCTCCGCGGCGCGCCCCGATCCGGTCGAGTCCCAGGGCGCGCCGGGGGAGGCAGGTAGTGAGGCCGAAAAGCCGGCCGCCCGGGACGCCCCTGCCGATGCCCCCGCCGCCGGCGGCGTGGAGGGAGGGGACGAAGGGCCCGCAGCCCCAGCAGCCGGCGGCGACGGCGCCGAGGGGGAAGGCGGCGAGGATGCCGAGCAGCAGGAGGAAGAGGAGGAGCCGCCCGGCCCGCAGCTGCCGAACCTGCTCTTGTTCCGCAGGTGGGACCTGGACGGGATCGAGGTTCGCGACCCGGGACTGGTCAGCGCCATATCGCTGCGCCGCATGATCCTGCCGTACACGTACGGCCGCTCGGCGCTCAAGAAGTTCAACAAGGCCGACGCGAACATTGTAGAGCGGCTGGCCAACAAGATGATGCACTTTGGCAAGAGGTACGCAAAGAACACCGGCCGCATGGCCGGCAAGAAGACTAGCGTCCTGCGCACCGTCGAGGCCGCATTCGAGATCATACACCTCCAGACGGGGCGCAACCCCGTCGAGGTGCTCGTCAGGGCCGTAGAGCACTCGGCGCCCAACGAGGACACTACGAGGATCGTGTACGGCGGGGCCGTATACCACGTCTCGGTCGACGTCTCGCCGCTGCGCCGCGTCGACCTTGCGCTCCGGTTCATCGCCGACGGCGTAAAGGAGGCCGCATTCTCGCGCCCGCGCGCCGTGGAAGAGTGCCTGGCCGACCACCTCATGCTCGCGGCTGCCAACGACCAGAACGCCCCGTCGGTCAAGAAGAAGCACGAGCTAGAGCGGATCGCGCAGGCGTCGCGCTAGGCGGCGCCTGCCGCGGCCGCCGGGCGCGGCGGGGCACGCCCGGCCTCGCCCGGTTACTTCCGGCACAACATGATCGTCCCTGGGCGCCGCCGCGCGCGCCGGGCCCTCGGCGGCCTGCCGTGAACCGGGGGAACGGCCTCCGTACTCTGTGTCGCCGCCTGGCTTGGCGGCGGCGGCGGCGCCTGCTGATGGTGATGATGGTAGCCCGAGGCAGACTCGAACTGCCGCCTTCGCGTATCCTCTCCTGAGATCCAGAGCGCGAAATCCTTGGCCTGTGTCCAATTGACCGCTAGACTATCGGGCTACGGCAGGGGTATCGCAGGGGGCGGTTATAATCGTTTGGGGCGGGGCGGATCCGGGCCTCCAGCCCCGGCGCCCGCCGCCTCCAGGCGCGCCGGGGAGTGGGGGTGGGAGTCCGACCGCCCGACCGCCCTCACCGCTTCCTGAGCTTGACCTCGTGCACGGCCGTGCCGTAGTCGCACACGGCCCCTAGCCGCATGTACGGTATGAGCCTGTAGTGGATGCAGTACAGGCCGTTGTCCCTGTAGATGATGCCCTTTTGGAGCAGCGAGGCCAGGCCGCGCGAGAGCCTCTGGACGGTGGCGTTGGGGCCGCCGGCGGCGACCACCCTGTCGCGCTTGTCGTGGTACTGCTCCTTTGTGAACACGGCATCGCCGACCTCTAGCACGAGCGGCCAGACGAGCTCGGACCACACGTACCGCCGTATGTCGGTGCCCGACGCATGCCTGCCCTTCTCGGCCAACCTAAATAGGCCTCTTGGCGGCCGTATAACTGGATTTGTCTTCGGCCGCCGGCGAGATCGAGGAGTCGCTCAGGATGCTCTCGCGCGACTGGGACGTCGACCCCGTCCTGCGCGACTTTGCGCTAGGCCGGATACGCGCCGTCTCGGACCATGCCGTCCGGGTCGGGCGCGTCACGTTCCACATACCGCGCCTTGACGAGCACGGCTCGTACGTGCTCTGGAGGTGCCTCTGGCCGGACTGCCACAACTGCTGCGAGAGGCAGGGCCGCCTGCCGCTCACGTCCGACGACCTGATCACGATCGGCTCGGGCATGAAGTACTCGAAGACTTCCGAGTTCGTCGGGCGCGAGACGGTCGTGGCCACGTGGGACGACGGGCAGTCCGGCGCGGCCGGGCAGCGCACCGTAATGACGGCGGTCACGCTCAAGCGGCGCGAGGGCGACACCGAGGGCGACGACGGCACGCGCGTGCCCTGCCGCTTCCTCGACGGGGAGGGCGCCTGCACGCTGCACCCCGGCAGGCCGGGCGTGTGCCACCTGTACCCGTTCACGACGTGGCTCGTCAACGAGGGGGGCGCCGCCCGCGTGCACGCCTCGTACCAGATCACCGGCGACTGCCCTGGGTTCTACCTGGGACGCGACATCGCCGAGATGCGAGGCGAGCTCGCCGAGTACGCCGCCAAGATATACGACTACAACATGGCGTCGGTCCGTACCGCGCGCGAGGGGTTCGGCGCGGCTAGCGTGTGCTGACGGCACGCGCGGGCCCCCTCTACTACTCTTCCTCCAGGGCCCACTCGGGCGAGAACTTTATCATGTTGTTCTTCTCGGCGTGCTCAAAGTCGTACACGTCGATGTGACGCGTCTTGTCGGCCCACAGCTCCTCAAAGTCGGCGACCTTTTTCTCGACGCGGCTCGCGTCGTCCCACGACGTAAACACGTCGATGGACTCGAAGTTCCTGACCTGCGCGTCGAACGTGTGGTGGGATCCGCCCGTGAACGCGACGGCGTCGCCGGCCCCGTCGGTGAATATGCCGACCTTTTCGGTAAAGGCGCCGTCGACGAGGTCCGAGTTGGGCACGGCCACCTTGATCCGGACGCGGTGCGCGCCGGCTAGCGCGTCGAGCTCGGCGTCGCGCCCCCTGCCGCCGCCTCCCGAGCGCCGCATCGCCTCCAGCTTTGAGGCAAAGCTCAGGTCGGACGCGGTAAACCGGTGGCCGCACACTATCCTCAGCGACGCCTTGTTGGATGCAAAGCCCCTCCGCTCGCGCGACAGGGCGCCGAGGCTGCGCAGCGAGATGTACTCGGAGCACCGGTCGTACCGGACGCAGGCGTCTAGGCACGGCGCGATGAACTCGCCTATGATGTCGTCGCGGTCGGCCCTGTACTCCTCCTTGAACGATATCTCGCGCAGTGACACGCGCCGCGCCGGGCGCCCCGCGTGATAACGCTTTCGGCGCGGCGCTGGACCGGGGACGCCTTTTATACCGCCGGGGGGCCGGCGGGGCATGGACAGGCTGACGGCGGGCATGGCCGCCTCGATCGGCGTCATACTGGCGCTCGTCGTGTCGGCAAGCGTCGCCTCGACGGGCGAGCCGGCATCTGCGCAGATCGGGGTACAAAAGCCGGACAGGACCGCGACGGTGACCGGCGCGGCATCCTCGTCCGTGCCGCCGGACCGCCTCGTCGTCGTCTTTGGCGTCGAGGTCGTCGCCGACACGGCCCGCGAGGCCCTGTCGACGAACTCGGAGATGATGGGCGCCGTGATCGACTCGTTGCGCAGCGCGGGGGTCGAGGACGGCGAGATCAGCACGTCGAACCTGCGCGTCTACCCCGAGTACTCGTACGGCGAGTCAGACGAGCCGCTGATAAGGGGGTACAGTGTGTCGAACACCGTGCGGGTGGAGACGGGCATGCTCGGCTCAGCCACCGAGATCATCGACGGAGGCGTGGATGCCGGCGCCAACAGGGTCGAGAGGGTCTCGTTCGACCTCTCGGCCGAGGCGCGCCGGGCCATAAGCGATGCGCTCATCGAGAGGGCGGTCCTCGACGCGCGCGAAAAGGCCGAGGCGGCGATCGAGCCGCTCGGCCAGCGGATAGTCGGCGTAAAGTCCGTCTCGCTCGTGGATGTGCCGCGGGATCCGTGGATGTCGGCGGGCCTTGTCAGGGAATCGGCCGGCCTCGATCTCGCGTCGGCGGCGCCGACGCCGGTGTTCGCATCCGAGGCGACCGTCACGGTGCAGGCGCAGGTCTCGTTCTTGATCGCCGAGGACCGCGGCTAGGCGGGGCCGCCGCGGCGGAATTGTAGTGGTAGTGCTCCCGCTGGGATTTGAACCCAGGATCACTGCCTTGAGAGGGCAGTATGCTTAGCCGGACTACACCACAGGAGCCGGCACGGCGCCGGCCCGCCGCAATTTAAGCCTAGCCCACCGGCCCGCGTTCCGGGCCCCGCCGGACGCCGGACGCGCCGCCCTGGCCGCGAGCGGGGGCCGCGGCGCCGCCGGCCGCCTCCCTCTTGTCGACGAACCCGGCGATCCCGATCCTGGCCATCTCGTCGGAGTCGGCGACCACGGCGTCGTGCAGGCGGCGCTTGCGGGCGCGCAGCCTTGCGCGCAGGGGCGAGCCGGGCGAGGCGGCGAGGATCCTCGCCGCCAGCAGGCCGGCGTTGGCCGCCTTGTTGACGCCGACCGAGGCGACCGGAGTTCCCGTGGGCATCTCCGTAATCGACAGCAGCGCGTCCAGGCCGCCGAACGACGAGGCGCCGGGATCTCCGCCGCCGCCGCGCCTGTCGTTGTACACCATGATGGGCACGCCGACTACCGGCAGGACGGTGAACGAGGCGATCATGCCGGGCAGGTGGGCCGCCCCGCCGGCTCCGGCTATGATTGCCCTCAGCCCGGACCTCTCTGCATGCGCTGCGTACCCGGCGAGGCGGCCGGGCGTCCTGTGGGCCGACACGATTTGGTCCTCGTGCGGCACGCCGAGCTCGTCGAGGACCGCGCCGGCGCCGCGCATTATGCGCGCATCCGAGGCCGATCCCATTGCTATGCCGACTAGCGGCCTTGGCGCCCTGGCCCCTGCCATGCCCATGGGCCGCCGGCGGCGTGATATTACCCTAGCGTCCGCCCCGCCGGGCGCGGCCCGCCGCGCGATCAACTTATACCAAAACCGCGGCAGGGCGCGGCGAATGGACGACGTTCGCGAGGCGCTGCGGCGGTACTCGCTAGACGACTTTCCGTCGGGGCTGGGCGGGTGCCGCAGCCCGTCCGGCGGCGGGGATCCCCACCCGTGCTGCGAGTACAACGTGTCGGTCTTTGACGACCGGAGCGAGCCGGACACGGTGGCGCAGGCGGAGGGAGGGGACGGGCCGGCCGTGTGCATACACCACTGCTCGCTCAACGAGACGCGCTCGAACGTCCTTGCCCACATCGACGGCCTGGACGTCGTAAACGACGCCGGCTGGGAGCTGCGCACGGCGCTTGCCCACCTGCGCGAGCGGCGCGCCGGGATACTGGCCGACTACTCCCGCAACTGCCTCGCCGATGCGCTGTTCTGCGTCTCGCGGGCGGCCGGACCCGCGGCCGCCCCGGACGGCCTGGCCGACTGCTGGGCAAAGTGCGCCGCCCTGTACCTCGCCGATGCGATCCTGCTGGCCGGCGGAAGGCGGCCGCGCCCGGCGCACCTGCTGCGCGACGTGCGCTCGTTGGACGGGCCGGGGGCGGCCCGGTTCGGGGTCGTGCTCGAGTGCGCCGGGGCCGAGAGGGCATCGCCCGTCCTGCTCGGCCGCATGGCCGAGGCGGCCGCCGGGCTCTCCGACTTGGCAGAGGGCAACGGCCGCTCGGCGATAATCCGGGCAAAGGCGGCCTACCTTGCCGGCGAGTCGATGCACGCCGACTGCTACTTTTACCTGTGCCATGCCTGCCGCGGCATACTCGCGCGGCACGCCGATATCGTGTCTAGGCGGCCCGACCTGCAGCGCATACTGCGCACCGCCCTTGACGCCGAGGCCGGGGGACAGGCTGCCGAGCGGCACGCCTTGGCCGTCCGAGCGGCCGCCGAGCGAATGCTGTCCGAGCGGTAGAGTATTGTTAACGCGGCCGGCATTCCGTATTAACAACGCCCGTGATCTAAAGCCTTAAAACATATCCTTGCAACGGCCCGGCATGTCGGATGCAGCATGCGGCTGTGCCGCCCAGGCCGAGAACAATACCGAGTGCGACTGCACGATGCAGAGCGAATGCTACTGCGATGCGACTTGCGATTGCAAGCTCGACGTGTGCACGAGCACCGCACACTAGGCCGCTAGGCCACCCTTTTTCATTTCGAGGCGGCGCGGCCGCCGCGGCACCGCCGGCTGCGGCCCTGCCGCCTGGCAACGCGGCCGCCGGAGCGCTCTGAACCGTGCGCGCCCTGACACGGTAGCGGGCGGCACGAACGCCTTGATACTGCTGCCTCCCCCGCCCCGGCCGGCATTCTTCGCTTGGCGCATTGCGCGGCACGCCGCGGCGAGGGGGCCGCCACGCCGCGGCCAGCGGCGCGCCCTAGTCCTCTTCCTCGTCGTCGTCCTCAAAGCCCCACGACTTTACGAGCTCCTTTTGGAACTTGTCGGCCTGCTTGTCGTTGAGGCTGGCGCCGCAGTTCTTGTGGGTCGGCACGACGATCATTCCCTCGAGCTTGAACTCTACTTCGTACAGGTGGACCTTTGGGCAGTCGCACACGCGCGCGCACCGCGGCCGGCTACCTATAATACTTGGGCCGCGCGGCAGCCCGAGTGCGGCGGGAGGTGGCCGCCTCCGTTCCTTCCGCGCGCGGTGCCCTCAAAAAAGCTTTAACTAGCGCGGCCAGTCCCCCGCTGGGCATGGGGATCGCGGCAGCCTGCTGCACTGCGGCGCTGGCCGCGGCCCTGGCCGCTGCCGCCTCTGCCGCGGCCCTTGCGGCCGCGCCGCAGCAGGCCTGGGCGCAGGACTTTGGCGGGGGGGTCGACATGGACGGGTCGTGGTACGCCGGCGAGGGCCTCAAGCAGGGCGACTACTTTTCCTACTCGATGTGCCATGTCAACTACAAGGACTGCACCGAGTTCCGCATGGACCTGTGGGTGGAGGGCGACGTGCAGGTGGGCACCGAGACAAAGTGGCTCGTGCAGGCCGTCGCCCGCGACGGATCCCGGACGGTCAAGGGAAACATGGAGCTCGGCAAGATCGCGCCCGAGCCGTCCGGCGGCACGCCCGCCCTGGGCCCCTACCGCGACGCGTTCAAGACCTCGATCGTCTGGCTCTCGTCGTTTGCGACGGCGCATCCGGACTCGAAGGACGGCCCAAAGGACTTTCGCGCCCCGTCCTGGGGAAAGATCGCCAACATCGGCGGCGAGCAGGTCAAGCCGACGTCGATCGAGACCGTCAGCACCAGGGCCGGCGACTTCGAGTCCGTGCTTGTGACGTGGAAGACCGGCGGGCAGGTCAGCCGGATATGGGTCGTCGACGGCTTTCCGTTCCCCGTAAGGGCGAGCACCTGGACGCACGTCTCCGAGGGCGTGCCGCCGCAGGAGTACAGGTTCGAGCTGATCGAGTACGAGGAGGGCGTCTCCGAGAGCCCGTTCGCGGGGGTCGTCGACACGGGGGAGGAAAAGTCGGCTGCCGGCTGCATCGAGAACTACGACTTTGCAAAGGTGCGCAAGACGACGCGCAACTTCGAGTACCTGATCGACCTAAAGTACGGCCCCGAGTACCCGCTCGCAGGTTGCGACATCGAGTGGATCATCAACTTCCACAACAAGTTCGACGAGACCGAGTTCCTCCACCAGGTGCAGTACGACATCGTGGCCGTCGACGGGGACGGAAAGGTGGTGCGGGGGCTCGCCGAGGACGAGGGCAGGGACCGGCTGTTCTCGGCGTCCGGGCAGGTGCGCCGGTTCATGCCGGTCGACGCGGGGACGGCCGGCTACACGCTCATCGTCTACGGCACGTCGCCCGACCACATACTTGCGTCGAACCTGGACTACCTGACGTTCGGCGTCGAGGTGTCCGAGGCGCCAGAGGCCGCGGACGAGCCGGCCGCGGCGCCTGCCGTGCCCGGCTGGATAAAGACGGCCGCGGGGCACTGGGTCGCGGGGGCCACCACGGACGCCGAGTTTGCCGCCGCGCTCGGGTTCCTCATATCGAGGGGCATCCTAGAGGTGCCGCCGGCCGAGGGCGGCGGCGATGCCGGCCGGGGCGGCGGGGCGATCCCCGAGTGGATAAAGACGACGACGGGCTACTGGACGGGCGGGTTTACGTCCGACGCCGAGTTCGTCGGGGCCGTGCAGTTCCTCATGCGCGCCGGCATCATTGTCGTGGTGGAGTGATCCGCTCCCTTTTGGGGAGGGCGGGCGCGGGCGCAGTGTCCGTGTTGGCGGATGTGGAGCCACCGCCGCCGATATCTGCCAGCCTGCGGGCGGTCTGGAGCTGGGGCGCATGACGGGGGCTTGCACGCCTGCATCATGGGCCGGACGGTCAACCGCTCGCACATTGCCCGATATCTGGCCGCTGCCGGTCCACGCATGCGGTGTAGCGGCAACCCGATGCGCGGCCCGAACTGCCCTCGGGTCCCACACACGGCCCTGCGCACGGCCGACGGTTGCGCCCCGCCGTTCGACATGCGCGCCCCGTCGCGCATGCCGCTTGCGGGCCGGCCGACTAGGCCGCGGGGCCCGTGTCGGGTGCGCCGCCGTAGCGGAGGGCCTGCCGCCGGACGTGCGCGCAGCGATTGGGGGCGCAGGCGTTGCCGCCCGGCGCCGGTTGCGCCTAGCCGCCGTTGGCGGCCGCCCGACGAAGTTATAGGCAGGTGCGCGGCCGCCGCCGGCGTGTCTAGCGTCCGTCGCTACCGGCAGGCCCTGCCACTTGCCGCCGCCTCCGTTGCACTGGCGGCGTTCCTGCTGGTGGCAGTGCTAGCGCCGGCTGCAGCCCATGCCCAGTCCATGCAGCCGCCAGCCGGCAACTATACCGCCGGCGACGGCGACGGGCAATTCAGGTCGCCGGAAGGGATCACCATGCATCTTTTCGACGGCACGATATATGTCGCCGACACCGGCAACCACCGCATCCAAGTGTTCCACCCCAACGGCACCTTCGCCTTCAAGATCGGAGGGCCGGATCCAGGCGATGACCCTAGCGAGTTCTCGTCGCCGGTAGGCATCGGCCTGGGAAAAGACCGCGAGATACTCGTCGCCGACACCGGCAACCACCGCATCCAAGTGTTCCACCCCAACGGCACCTTCGCCTTCCAGTTCGGAACGCACGGCACCGGCCCCGGCGAGTTCTCGTCGCCGGAGGGCGTCACGTACGACCCCGTGTTACGCGAGTTCGTCGTCGCCGACACCGGCAACCACCGCATCCAGACATTCCGTCTTAACGGCACCTTCGCCTTCCAGTTCGGAACGCACGGCACCGATATGGTGCCCCCTCCCCCGCCCCCCATAGTCTGCACTGACCCCCTGTCGTGCGACATTGAGCCGTCAGCCATCGGCACTGTGAAGTTCAACGGGCCCACATCTGCCCAGCGGATGGGGCGACTCCCCAGTGATGTCGGATTCAGCGTCGCCGACACCGGCAACAACCGCATCCAGACCTTCTATTTTTACAAGCTGGGAGGCGACGATGCGCCCCACCACCTTGCAAGGGATCCGCTCACGCCGGTATTGAACGGCACCGGCGGCGTGGAGTTTGACGGAGTCCGGTCGCTAGCGAGCAGCGCCCCCTCTGCCATTGTGGCAGACACCGGCAACCACCGCGTCCCAATCTTCGACGTATTCGGCGTTGACCGGTTTGATTTTAGCCTTGGGTCGCACGGCACCGGCCCCGGCGAGTTCTCGTCGCCGATGGGCGCCGTCGGGTCGTATAGGGGGTATGCCGTCGCCGACACCGGCAACCACCGAATCCAGGTGTTCCATAGAGACACCACGCTGAATTTTATGCTCGGGTTGGCGGGCACTGTCACCGTGGACGGCGGCACGCCGACGGGCAACGGCAACGGCAACGGCGGCACGCCGACGGGCATACCCGTTGGCACTCGAGAGCCGCCGCCAGCCGGCAACTATACCGCCGGCGACGGCGACGGGCAATTCAGGTCGCCGGAAGGGATCACCATGCATCTTTTCGACGGCACGATATATATCGCCGACACCGGCAACCACCGCATCCAAGTGTTCCACCCCAACGGCACCTTCGCCTTCAAGATCGGAGGGCCGGATCCAGGCGATGACCCTAGCGAGTTCTCGTCGCCGGTAGGCATCGGCCTGGGAAAAGACCGCGAGATACTCGTCGCCGACACCGGCAACCACCGCATCCAAGTGTTCCACCCCAACGGCACCTTCGCCTTCCAGTTCGGAACGCACGGCACCGGCCCCGGCGAGTTCTCGTCGCCGGAGGGCGTCACGTACGACCCCGTGTTACGCGAGTTCGTCGTCGCCGACACCGGCAACCACCGCATCCAGACATTCCGTCTTAACGGCACCTTCGCCTTCCAGTTCGGAACGCACGGCACCGATATGGTGCCCCCTCCCCCGCCCCCCATAGTCTGCACTGACCCCCTGTCGTGCGACATTGAGCCGTCAGCCATCGGCACTGTGAAGTTCAACGGGCCCACATCTGCCCAGCGGATGGGGCGACTCCCCAGTGATGTCGGATTCAGCGTCGCCGACACCGGCAACAACCGCATCCAGACCTTCTATTTTTACAAGCTGGGAGGCGACGATGCGCCCCACCACCTTGCAAGGGATCCGCTCACGCCGGTATTGAACGGCACCGGCGGCGTGGAGTTTGACGGAGTCCGGTCGCTAGCGAGCAGCGCCCCCTCTGCCATTGTGGCAGACACCGGCAACCACCGCGTCCCAATCTTCGACGTATTCGGCGTTGACCGGTTTGATTTTAGCCTTGGGTCGCACGGCACCGGCCCCGGCGAGTTCTCGTCGCCGATGGGCGCCGTCGGGTCGTATAGGGGGTATGCCGTCGCCGACACCGGCAACCACCGAATCCAGGTGTTCCATAGAGACACCACGCTGAATTTTATGCTCGGGTTGGCGGGCACTGTCACCGTGGACGGCGGCACGCCGACGGGCAACGGCAACGGCAACGGCAACGGCGGCACGCCGACGGGCAACGGCAACGGCAACGGCAACGGCAACGGCAACGGCAACGGCAACGGCAACGGCAACGGCAACGGCAACGGCAACGGCGGCACGCCGACGGGCAACGGCAACGGCAACGGCAACGGCGGCACGCCGACGGGGCTGCCCGCCGTCCCCCATGCTCCACCCGCCGGACTCTCTCACATCGTCCCTGACCTGAATGGCATGCTTCCGCCCAACCAGACTGGGATCTTAAGGGAGGCGGCAATGGTTACATTTGTCCCGCGCACCAACTTTACCCGCGCCGACACCGGGGAGGTGTATGCTGAACCTCTTAACGTTACGGTGGCCAGCGATGAAAGGCTGGAGGCCGCCGTGGTTGCGCTTGCATTGCTCGGTAATGCCGGCGCGTCCGGAAGGGTCGGCACCGTCGTGGAGATCGGCAGCCCCGACGCGGACATAGTGCTAGACGGCATTGCAACTATACAGCTACGGAACCAGCCGCCGGGTGCCGTGCTCTACCACATGGACAGCGCCGGCCGCATAACGAAGATACCCGAGTGCGGCAGCCCCGAGTATCCCGCGGACTGGCTTGGGGGCAACAGGGCCTTGACGCCGTTCTGCCATGTAGCATCGGGCGGCGGCGCAGGCGCAAGTCACTATACAATCTACACGTACCGCCTGAGCGCATTCTTCGCCGTTGGGGCGCCGCCCCCGCCTACGCCGCCGACAAACGCCGCGGACCGCTGCTCGATAAGTCTCGCCGACGCGTCGCTTGCAGTGAGCGCCGCCCCGGGCAAGGCCTCGCAGCCTGTCAGGCAGAACATAACCAACACGGGCTCGCTGGTCGTCAAGAGCGTCGAGATCGATGCGACGAGGTGGTTTTTCGACCCCGCGGGCGATCCCCCGTACGCCGCGGATGCTGCGTCGCTGCCGCCCACCATCACCGAGATGAGCTCTGCGGATCCCGCTCTGGGCACATTTACGCCCCTTCCCGCGAACGGGACGGCGTCGCTGCCGCTGGCCGCCGGCCTGCTGCCCGACGGCGGGCACAGCCTGTGGTTCAGGATCAACTTGGATACCGGTCACGGACAAGATGTCGGCAAGATGCTAGTCCAACATATTATCTATGTTGCTGAATGCGCCCTGCTGCCTGAGCGCCCTTAATTCTCGTGCTGGCCGTGGGGTTTAGACACTTCCAATTTTCCAACCCACACGTCACCGGCGTCCGCTCTTTACATCCGCGGCGGCTTTGGCCTAGTCGTAAAAATGTCACCGTGAATGCGTGGCTAACGAAGCGCACCTATGAAAAAATTGGGGCGGGGCGGGGCGGAGTTGAGAGAAGACAGGGATGTCTCACTACCGCCTGCCCTCTCCCGTCGTGACATCTGACGGCCCTGGCCCGCCTCTTCAGGAGGGCCACAGAGACCAATAGATGTTGCCAAACCCCCTCCCCTGTCTACCTGGCGCCCGCGGGACAGTGTGCACCGTAGATGGATGCAGAGCAACTCCGCCGCGTACCCTGCACCGATGCCGATCGCTCCATGCTGTGCCCTGCTGCACCGCAAGGCTGATGCTTGCAGGGGCTATAGAAGGGCGGCATGCCAAGCCATTACCTGCCCACATGACCCGCATCTACACCTACAGTCCGTGCACCCTTGGGGAGGGGGGGAGGAATCACCTAAACTCGCGGCACGACCACATGGCTGGGCCGGAAGGTATTAATACCCATGCTTGAGCGGCACGGGCATGGCGGGTCAAATGTTGTTGCTACTGGCCATTGTAGCCATGGCTTTGGCCACGTTCCCAGCCGTGTTGACAGGGGCCAACTGGAATGTGGCGCATGCCGAGATCGGCTCTGCAACTGATGCCCCGAAGCCGGGCACCGTCGTAGTTGCCGATACCGCCGACGATCGCGTTCGCGTATTCCACCCGGGTGGTGCCCATGCCTTTGACTTGGGCTCACGCGGCACCAGTGCAGGCGAGTTCACGGCGCCAGAGGGCGTGACGATAAGCGCTGGCGGCCTGATCGCCGTCGCAGACACCGGCAACCACCGCATCCAGGTATTCCATCCGAACGGCACTTTCGCCCACGCCTTCGGATCGTACGGCACCGCCGTTGGACAGTTTGTGAGCCCCGCGGCCGTGCATTCTCGCCGCAGGGAGATCTGATCGCCGTCGCCGACACGGGAAACCACCGTGTCTACATTTTCCATGTCGACGGCACCCCCGCCTTTGTGTTCGGATCGCAGGGCATCGCCGCCGGCGAGTTTTCGACGCCGAAGGGCGTGGCAATCACGCGCGACCGCCTGATCGTCGTAGCCGACACCGGCAACGACCGCATCCAAGTGCTGGAACCCGACGGCACGCCCGTATTCGAGTTTGGATCCCGCGGCAGTACCAATGGGCACTTTGCTGCCCCGCATTCGGTCGACTTGAGCAGGGCTGGTGATCGGATCGTCGTAGCCGACACCGGCAACCACCGCATTCAGGTATTCGACTATGTCGGGCGCGGGGAGCGCGATCAGAGTGTTGAATTTTTATTCACCGTGGGATCGTTTGGTGTCGGGAACGGGCAGTTTGCAAGCCCCGCGGCGGTTGCTTTAGACACGGCAGGCGAGCAGATCATCGTCGCCGACACTGGCAATAAGCGTGTCCAGTTACTAGACGGCTTCGCAGGTGGGTTTATTGGCGAGTTTGGTGGACTGGGCGCCGCAAGCGGGCAGATTGCCTACATGAAGTTTCCCTCGTTTGCAACGCCTGCGCCCCCGCCGTCGCATGCGTTCCATGTTGAGCATGGCGGCGCCGTGGGCGGCGCCGTGGGCGGCGCCGTGGGCGGCGAGGGGCCGCACGCCACCCTGCCTGCTAGCGTAGGCCTACTTGACAAGTTCGCCGTGGCCGACCCTGGCAACAAACAAGTCCACATATTCAACGCCAGTGGTTCCATTGTGTCTAGTATCGTGTTGGGGCACCTCCGCCCCACATCGGTTGCATACTCGCCGTCAGGTGACAAGCTCGCCGTGGCCACGGGTGGGAGTAACTATGTCTGGTTACACGACGCGCACAGTGGCGCCTATATCGGAGGGTTCGGAGGGGCGAGCGGTGAGGACGGCAAATTTCAGCACCTCGCGTCGGTAGCTTGGTCGCCCTCCGGCGACTGGATTGTAGTGGCCGATCGCGGCAACCACCGCGTCCAACTGTTTTACCCCAACGGAGACTTCGCCGGCAAGTTCGGATCGTATGGAAGTGGCGACGGACAGTTTAAATTCCCGCGCTATGCATCGTACTCCCCCTCCGGCGACAGGATAATCGTGGCACACGATGGCGAACAAGGATCCCAGATCTTTTACCCCAACGGAGAATTCGCCGGCACCCTTGGATCGTGGGGTTACGATGACGACAGCGAGTACAATAAGCCGCGTTCAGTGGAGTATTCTCCGGACGGCACCGAGATAGCCATGGCAGACTTCAATCACAGCGTCAAGGTCGTCAGCGCCTATGGTGCATTTATCGACAAGTTTGGAGCAGAGGACGGCGGTGCGTTGAGCCTCAATGACCCTACCCAAGCGGCATATGACCCATCCGGCAAGTGGATCGCTGTGACCGACTCGGGCAATAAGCGCATTGCTATTTTTCATGCTGACGGTACCACTGCAGGCGAGTTTGGGGTGTCGGGTATGCGGCCTGGGCAGTTCAACGAGCCGCTGTCCATTGCGTTCGCGCCGCCACTGCCGCCGGATGCGCCGCCGTCCGGCATGATCGCCGTCGCAGACACCGGCAACGACCGCGTGCAGGTGCTTCTGCCCGACGGCACGTTCGCAGGCAAGTTCGGATCCCACGGTAACGGCGACGGGCAGTTCGACGCCCCCCGATCCGCCGCATACTCCCCCGACGGCGCCCGGCTCGCAGTCGCCGACGCCGGCAACGACCGTGTGCAGGTACTGTACGCAAACGGCACGCTGGACCGCAAGTTCGGATCCCACGGCAGCGGCTACGGGCAGTTCGACGGCCCCAGCTCCGCGGCCTACTCCCCGCTGGGCGACCGCATCGCAGTCGCAGACACCGGCAACGACCGCGTGCAGGTGCTTCTGCCGGACGGCACCTTCTCCGCCCAGTTCGGATCCCACGGCGACGCCACAGGACAGTTTGACAACCCGCGGTCCGTCGCATACTCTCCGTCCGGCTACCGCATCGCCGTCGCCGACAGCGGCAACGACCGCGTGCAGGCATTCGATGCCGACGACGGCACGCCTGTCTTGGTGTTTGGATCCCACGGCTCCGCCCCCGGGCAGTTTGATGATCCCGTATCCGTCGCATATTCACCGTCCGGCGACCGGATCGCCGTCGCCGACGCCGGCAACGACCGCGTGCAGGTGTTCCACGCCACAAACGGCACGCCCGCCCTCCAGTTCGGTTCGCGCGGCACCGGAGACGGGGAGTTTGTGTCCCCGACGGCGGCGGCCTTTTCGTCCGGCGACCGGATCGCAGTGTCCGATCAAAGCGGCCGCATCCAGGTGTTCCACGCCGCAAACGGCACCTTTGCATTCAAGGTAGGCTCGGAGGGGCTTGGCAACGGGCAGTTCGACAGCCCCGGATCCGTCGCATTCTCGCCCCCTCCCCCGCCGCCCTTGCCTTCAGCCGCGGTGCGGCCCGGCACGTTTGTTGTAGCCGACGCCGCCAATGACCGCATCCTGGTCTTCCGCGCCGACGGCTCACTCTCCGGCATGTTCGGAACGCACGGCGACGGCGCAGGCGAGTTCATGGCCCCCAGGTCAGTCGCCTACTCCCCCGACGGCTCCCTGATCGCCGTCGCCGACGCCGGCGGCGGCGACCGCGTGCAGCTGTTCTACGCCAACGGCACCTTTGTGTCAAAGTTCGGCACGAACGGCACCGCCGACGGCGAGTTCCGCGGTATCATACACGTCGCATGGTCGCCCGACGGCGCCTTGATCGCCGCCGCCGACGCCGGCAACCACCGCGTGCAGGTGTTCTACGCCGCCAACGGCTCGCTCGCCCTAAAGTTCGGCACGAACGGCACCGCCGACGGCGAGTTCGACGTCGTCCGCTCGGTCGCCTACTCGCCGTCCGGCGACCGGATCGCCGTGGCCGACCAGTTCAACCACCGCATCCAGGTGTTCAACGCCGACGGCGACTTTCTCTTCAAGTTCGGCGGGCTGGGGGGCGGCATAGAGCAGCTCCACCGCCCGCAGTCCGTCGCCTACTCGCCGTCCGGCGACCGGATGGCCGTGGCCGAGCGCTACAACCACCGCGTGCAGGTGTTCAACGCCGACGGCACGTTCGTCTCCAAGTTCGGCGAGCGGGGCAGCGGCACGGGCGAGTTCATCCGCCCCCACTCCGTCGCATGGTCGCCCGACGGCTCCCGCCTCGCCGTGTCCGAGCAGTTCAACAAGCGCGTCCAGATATTCGATGCGGACACCGGCGACTTTGTCCTGATGGTCGACTCGATACAGGGCATCGACAGCGGCCGGTTTGGAAACGCGGCCTCTGTCGCGTTTGCCACGCTGCCGCCGTCGGGGGATCCGGAGCCCCGCCTCCTCCTGCCCGGCATGCTTGCCGTTGCCGACCCGCCGGCCAACCACGTCGGGGTCTTTTACGCCAACGCCACCCATGCCTTCGACCTTGGGGCTGGAGGCGGCGAAGCCGGCGGGAACCTTTCCCGCCCGCAGGCTGCCGCCTATTCCCCGGCAGGCGGCCTGATCGCCGCGTCCGACACCGACAGCCACCGCATCAAGCTGTTCAACGCCACGACCGGCGGCCTTGCCTACGCGATCGGCTCGCCAGGCAACGGCAGCGGACAGCTCGCATACCCGGGCCACATCGTCTGGTCGCCCGACGGCTCCCGCATCGCAGTGTTCGACTCGGGCAACAACCGTACCCAGGTGCTTGATGCGACAAGCGGCGCCTATGTGCTCGAGCTCGGGACGGCCGGCCACGCCGCCTACTCGCCCGACGGCTCGCTGATCGCCGTGTCCGACCGCCGCGGCGACCTCGTCCGGGTGTTCAACGCCACGAGCGGCGACACTGTGCTCGAGTTCGGCTTGCCCGGCAGCGGCAGCGGCCAGCTCGACAGCCCCCGCGGCGTCGCATACTCACCGGCCGGAAGCAGCCGCATCGCCGTCGCCGACGCAGGCAACGACCGCATCCAGGTCTTTGACGCAGCCAGCGGCGCCTTCCTGTTCGCGTTCGGCTCGCCCGGCAGCGGCAGCGGCCAGCTCGACAACCCCCGCGGCGTCGCATACTCGCCCGACGGCGCCCGCATCGCAGTCGCCGACCGCGACAACGGCCGGGTGCAGGTGTTCCGCTCCGACGGCACCTTTGTGGGCGCGATTGACCCCGAGGGCGCCGCCGGATTCGCCGTCCCAAAGTCCGTCTCGTTTGCGCCGCCGCCGGCCGCCCCGATGCCGGAGCCGCTGCCGTTGCCGCCGCAGCCTGCGCTGCAGGGCATGCTCGCCGTCGCCGACTCCGCCAGCGACCGCATCCGGGTGTTCGCCGCCAACGGAACCGAGGCCTTTTCGCTTGGCGAACGGGGCAGCGGAGCGGGGCTGTTCAAGCATCCCTGGGCAGTGTCCTACTCGCCCAATGGCAGCCAGATCGCCGTCGCCGACGCGCACAACAACCGCATTCAGGTCCTTGATGCCGCAGACGACGACGACGGCGCCGCCCCGACCTTTGCCTTCAAGTTCGGATCGCGCGGCGATGCGGCCGGGCAGTTCAAGAGCCCGCGCAGCGCCGCCTACTCGCCCGACGGCGACCGGATTGCAGTCGCCGACGCCCGCAACCACCGCGTGCAGGTGTTCAGCGTCGACGCCGCCTCTGCCGCCTATGCGCTCGAGTTCGGGGCGTACGGCGACGCGGCCGGGCAGTTCAACCAGCCCTGGGCGGTGGCCTACTCGCCCGACGGCGCCCGGCTCGCCGTCGCCGACACAGACAACCACCGCATCCAGGTGTTCGGCATCAACGCCGACGACGGCACCCCTGCCTTCGCATTCGAGTTCGGGGCGTACGGCGACGCGGCCGGGCAGTTCAACCAGCCCTGGGCGGTGGCCTACTCGCCCGACGGCGCCAGGATTGCGGTCGCCGACAAGAACAACAACCGCATCCAGGTGTTCAGCATCGACCTTGACGACGACGGCGGCGGCGCCGCCACGCCCGCCCTCGAGTTCGGGGCGTACGGCGACGCGGCCGGGCAGTTCAAGAGCCCCCAGTCCATCGCATACTCGACGGACGGCGAGTGGATCGCCGTCGCAGACCCCCGAAACTACCGCATCCAGGTCTTTTATGCCAACGGCACCTTTGCCGGCGCGATCGGCGCGCCGGGCGACGGGCAGTTCAAGCCCCGGGGCGTGGCCTTTGCCCCGCCCCCGCCCCCGCTGCCGCCGGGCGCGATCGCCGTGGCCGAGCGCGGCGCGCACCAGGTCCAGGTGTTCCATCCCAACGGCACCTTCAACTTCGCGTTCGGACAAGAGGGCGACGCCGACGGATCGTTCAACCAGCCCGTCTCGGCCGCCTTTGCCCCCGACGGCACTGCGATCGCCGTCGCCGACATGCACAACCACCGCGTGCAGGTCTTTGCCCCCGACGGCGACTTTGCCTTCAAGGTGGGCGGGCTGTCCCCCGGAAACGGCGACCAACAGTTCCACTACCCGGCCAGCGTCGCGTACTCGCCTGACGGCGCCCGGATCGCAGTCGCCGACTCCAACAACGACCGCGTGCAGGTGCTCGACGCGGCGGACGGCGCTCTTGTCGACACGTTCACCAGCTCGTTCGACACCCCCCGCTCCGCCGAGTACTCGCCCGACGGCACTAGGATCGCCGTCGCCGATGCGTTCAACCACCGCGTGCAGGTGCTCGACGCGGCGACCGGCGCCAACATCGCCACGTACGGCAGCCGCGAGAATTTCGGTAGCGGCACCGGACAGTTCCAAAGCCCCAAGCACGCGGCCTGGTCGCCCGAAGGCGGCGCCCTGCTCGCCGTAGTCGACCGCGACAACGACCGCATCAGGGTGATCAACGCGGCGACCGGCGCCCTCGTAGCCACGTTTGGATCAGTGGGCTCTGCCCCGGGCCAGTTCGACAACCCGACCGGCGCCGCCTACTCGCCCGGCGGCGCCCTGCTCGCCGTCGCCGACCTGCTCAACAACCGCGTGCAGGTGCTCGACGCGGCGACCGGCGCCGCCTCTGGCGTGCTCGGACCGGACGGCCTGCTCCCGGGCCAGTTCGACAGGCCCGCATCCGTGGCCTTTGTCACGCCGCCCCCGACCGTCCATATCGCAGTCGCCGACACCGACAACCACCGCATCCAGGTCTTCGATGCCTCGACCGGCGATCACCTGTTTACGTTCGGGCAGGAGGGCCGCACCGGCAACGGATCGTTCTACCACCCGTACGGCATGTCCTACTCGCCCGACGGCGCCCGGATCGCCGTCGCCGACTGGAGCAACAATCGCATCCAGGTCTTTGATGCCTCGACCGGCAACTACCTGCTCAAGTTTGGCAGGTTTGGCAGCATCGACAACGGGACGTTCTACGGCCCGGCCTCCGTGGCCTGGTCGCCAGACGACGGCGCCCGGATCGCCGTCGCCGACACGTTCAACAACCGCATCCAGGTCTTTGATGCCTCGACCGGCGGCCACCTGTTCACGTTCGGGCGGGAAAGAAGCGCCGCCAACGGATCATTCTCCAGTCCGTACGGCATCGCCTACTCGCCCGACGGCGCCCGGCTCGCCGTCGCCGACACCCACAACCACCGCATCCAGGTATTCGATGCCGCCACCGGCGACTACCTGTTCAAGTTCGGCCAGCGGGGCTACCCCGCCAACGGATCGTTCTCGTACCCGTCCTCCGTGTCCTACTCGCCCGACGGCGACAGAATCGCCGTCGGCGACACGTTCAACCACCGCATCCAGGTCTTCGATGCCGCCACCGGCGACTACCTGTTCAAGTCTGGGCAGAAGGGCCGCACCGCCGACGGATCGTTCCGCTTTACGTACACCGCGGCCTACTCGCCCGACGGCGCGAGCATCGCCGTGACGGACACCCGCAACCACCGCATCCAGATACTCGATGCCGAAACCGGCGACTTTGCGTCCAAGTTCGGACGGGAGGGCCGCACCGCCGACGGGTCGTTCTACAACCCCTACGCCGTGGCCTACTCTCCGCTGCCATAGCCTGCGCCTGTCGCGTGCGTGCGCCGGGACGGTGTCCGATGCCGGCGCCGCAAGGGAGGAGGCTTGGGCTTGCAGATCTGCGCCCGGCTATTGTGCCGATTGGCCGCCCGGGTCCTGGCCGCCGCTGGCGACCGCCGGGATGGGTTCTGGGCCAGCGGGTATGCGCCCTGCCGAGCAGGCTGCCGCCCCGCCCATCCACGATCCCCTCCCCCCTGCATGGGTTATATTCGCGCCCGCCCGCCCTCCCGCCGGTGACGGGACGACGGGCCTCTTCAGATACCCAAAGCGGAAGCTGCGCAAGATGGTAAAGAACGGCGACTATCGGGAGGCGCTAGAGTTCGGCGAGACGATAGAGGCAGAGTTCTCGGCCGACCCCGACTACCTCTTCATCATGGGCAGCATCTACTACATACTCGAGAACGGCGACAACGCCCTGCACTACTTTGAGCGCGCCCTGGCGATCAACGGCTCGGACGTCGAGACGCTCGCGCTCAAGGCGTCCCTGCACTACTCGCGCGGCGAGGCGCCCGAGGCGCGGGCGTGCTGCGAGCGCGCGCTGGACGTGGACCCCGACCACATGGCCTCGCGCGACATGCTACGCGACCTGGACGAGGTCGACGAGGCGCTCGCGGAGCAGAGGGCGGAAGGGGACGGCGAAGGATCCGCCGGCCCGGCCGCCTAGCCCCGACAGGGCTCGCCGCCCATCTCGTACACCCGCTCGAACAGCCACTCGCACAGCTCGGCGACCGGCCCCGTGATCTCGCACCACACGTGCAGCGAGTGCGGCAGTATGTCTATGCGCCCGCCCCCGCCCTCTAGGTGCACCTTGACGCCCTCCTTGTCCTCGTACATGTAGGCGTCCTCGGTGCGGCAGCCTGCGAGCAGCCCTTCCGCCTTGGCCTTTACCTCGCCCCTGTCGACGGGGAACCTCTTGCGCTGCATGTCCATTATGATGCTCAGGTCGCGCCTGCCGTACATGCCAAACTCCTGTATCCGCCCCTCCTTTGGAAAGTTGACGACGAGCTTCACGCCGTGCCTGGCGCCGACCTCTGCGCCGACCTCGGTTATCCGCCGGTACCCCGCGCCGGGGTCGCGCCGCACGAGCAGCATGATCCTGGCCATGTCCGAGCGCAGGGCCGCCTGCAGGTCGGACAGCATGGCCGCAAATCCCACGCGAGGGCTTTTAGAGGGGCGCCAAATATGGCTTTCCCATGGCGATGCCGATGGAGACGGGCGTGCCCGACGAGTCCGAGAGGACCGACGACGTGGGCAGCTACAAGGCGACGTGCGCCGAGTTCGTCAAGGACATATCGGCCGACTACCTCGCATGGGTCGACTACTACAAGCTGCCCGCCGCCGAGGATGCCCGCCGCCGGGCGGAGATCGACGCGACCATCCGCCGGACGAGCGAGTGGATCGCGCGCGTGCCGACGACGATCAAGGCCGTCGATGTCGTCATGAACGACGGCATACAAAAGATGGCCGAGGCCACGGCCGGCTGGCCGTTCGAGATCGGCGTGTACGTCAACGGCATGTCGGGGTACACGGCGGCCCGGCCCGGCATGGTCGACGTCGCCGTGAGGGCCGCCGGGCGCGAGGGCCGCGCCGTCCGCCTCGGCTTCCACTTCAAGGACGACCGGTTCCGGCTGGAGTCGACGGGGCCCGCGCGCCTGGTCGAGGAGGGCCTGCCGCTCGCCGAGTTCAGCCCGATGGATGCGCGGCTGCGCCTGGACGCCTCGGGCTGCTCGGCAGGCGACGTCGTATCGTTCACCGTGACCGTCGAGGAGGTCGGCGGCGGCGAGGGCGGCGCGGTGACGGACCGGCGGGGCGCCTCTACGATCGTCCATCTAGGGTGACCTCGAGGGCGACCCTCTTCTCGGACGCCCTGGCCTGGCCGGGGTACTTTAGGGCCGAGACGGTGGCGGCCAGGCGCTCGTCGTCGACGACGCGCGCCGTGCCCGCGTGCGAGGCGCCGCCGAACGCGACGCCGACCCTCGGGCTGCGCGCCGCATTCCTGAACCAGTCGCTGTCGGGCCGGTGCCTTGAAAAGTAGATGCGGCCGGCGTGGGCCACGGCGAGCAGCTCGACCGAGTGCTCGGCGCCCGTCGACCTGCCCGTCGTCGTCAGCACGGCCCTGAACGGGCCGTCGGGGGCGGCCCGGCCGCCCGCGCCGCCGCCTCCCCCCGCCCGCGGCCCGCCCGCGCCGCCGTCCCACGCCGCGCCCTGCCCCTCCTGCGCCATGCCGCCCCCGCGCGGGGTCAATTATTTCAACCCTCTTGCCAAGTTTTGTAGAGCTGGGGCATCATGGGGCGCCGGCGGGCGGAGGGGCCATGTCTACAAAGCTAGAGGGCATGAGCCGCAAGATGACGACGGCCGACGACTTTACCGGCAAGAAGGCCGTGGATCGCGAGGGGATCAACTTTGGGCGGGTCAAGCACATACACATCAACCCCGACACGCTGGCCGTCTCGGGCGTGACCATCCACCAGGGGTTCCGCAAGGACTACTTCCTGCCCGAGACGTTCATCGAAAAGTTCACCGACGAGACGCTGCTGCTCAGCACGCAGCCCGTGCGCCGCGCCG
Source organism: Cenarchaeum sp. (assembly GCA_965242695.1). Lineage (GTDB taxonomy): Archaea > Thermoproteota > Nitrososphaeria > Nitrososphaerales > Nitrosopumilaceae > Cenarchaeum. Next base: position 1,236,691 of record CBDESU010000002.1, read on the forward strand.
TGGGCGTCATCGACATCGACGGGCACGCGATCGGACGGGTCAAGAAGCTCAACCGCAACCCGACGACGAACGAGCTAGAGTCGATCACGATCTCGTGCGGCCTGCTCAGGACCAAGATCGTCTCGGTCAGCGAGATATCGGGGATCGGCGACAAGATCATCCTCAAGATGAAGAGGGACGAGTTCAAGGCGCTGCCCTAGATGTCCCTCCGCCCCCTGTTTTTTCCCGCGCCTGCCCGCCGCGCCGCGCCGCGCGGGGACGAGGGGAGGAAGAAGTGGCGCAGGGGCGACGGTCGTCCGCCGCCCCGCCTGCGGGCGGGCGCCGCCTCCGGGGCGGCTAGGCGGCGGCGCCCGCGGGGGCGGGGGAGGGGGGGGGGGGGCTGGCGCCCGCGGCAGCCCGATCAGCGGCCGCCCTTGGCCGTGGCGCACGCGCCGCACACTGCGACGCCGTCGACGACCGAGACTACCAAGTTGGACGAGTTGCACGAATGACAAAGACCCTTCATGGCCCCGCGCCGCGCCCGCGTCGTTAAATCTCTTGCCGGCTGCCTCCCGCCCGCGGGCGCCCGCCCGGCCGCATGGGCGGGGGGAGCGGCGCCGGCGCCGCCCCGCCCGCGCCCGCCAGCCCGGCCGCGTGTGCGATAAAGTTGACAAGAACGTCTACAAATACTGACAAGCCCCCAGTATTTCCGATGCCCCTACAGGGCGCGTTGAAGTCCTGCACGGCTCGGACGGGGAGAGGCGGCGCCCGCGGGCGGGGCGCGCCGGCCGCCCTCGCGCTTGCGGCCGCCTCTCTTGCCGCACTCTTCGCCCTGCAGGGCGCCGCCCCCGACGCGGCCGCCGCCGGCCCGAGCCATCCGCATGTGGCATCGTGGGGCCAGTCGGGCCTCGATCCGGGCCACTTTGGCAACCCGCAGTCGGCCGCAGTCGACGGCGAGGGCAACGTGTACGTGACCGACCTCGGCAACGCCCGCGTCCAAAAGTTCAATCCCGACGGCGTGTACCTCCTCTCGTGGGGCGACACGGGCCAGGGGGCCGGCCAGTTCACGGCGCCGGCCGGCATAGCGGTCGGGATCAACTCGACCGTGTACGTCGTCGACGCTCAGCTGCACAGGGTGCAGGCGTTCGGTCCCGACGGCATGTACGTCGGGCAGTGGGGCGGGCGCGGCCAGGGCCCCGGGCAGTTCATACTCCCCTCGGGAATCGCCGCCGGCCCCGACGGCAGCGTGTACGTGGCCGACACGGGCAACCGGCGCGTGCAGGTGTTCGCTGCCAACGGCACGTACGTCTCGGAGATGGGGCGGCTCGGCGTGCCAGAGGGCGACGCCCTGGCCTCGCCGAGCGGGATCGCGGTCGGCGCGGAGGGCACCGTATACGTGTCGGATCCTGCGGCCGCGAGCATCAAGAGGTTCGGCCCCGACGGGCAGCCGCTTGCCGCGTACGACGCGAGCGTCGGCGGGTTGGACCTGCGGGCGCACGGGGTGGACCTCGCGCCGGGCGGCGGCCTGTACGCGGCGGACCCGATCAACAACCGCGTCGTACTGCTCGACGCGTCGGGCGCGGCCGTATCGTCGTGGGGTAGCGAGGGCATACTGCCGGGCCAGTTCAAGCTGCCCGAGGACGTGGCCGTCTCGGCCAGTGCAGGCGTGCTGTACGTGGTCGACTCGAACGGCCACCGCGTGCAGGCGTTCTCGCTGCCGCCGCAGGACGAAGCGCCCGCCGAACAGCCGCAGCAGCGGCCGCGCGAGGCGCCCATCTCGGCCTCCCCCGCCGCCCCGGCCGCCCCTGCCGGGGCCGACCTGTCAAAGCCGTCCATCGTGCCGCCGGCCGACATGACGGTCGAGGCGACCGGCCCCCTCACGCCGGTCAGCGTCGGGCAGGCGGTGGCCACCGACGCGAGCGGCATCGAGTCGCTCGAGAGCAACGCGCCCGAGCGGTTCACCCTCGGCATAAGCACGGTCATCTGGACGGCAATCGACGGGGCCGGCAACATGGCCGTCGCCACGCAAAAGGTCACGGTCCGCGACACGATTCCGCCGGCGATCGGGGCGGTTCCTGACATAGTGGCCGAGGCGGCCGGCGCGACGGGGACGCCCGTCGAGCTGGCCGAGCCGCAGGTCGCCGATGCGGTCGGAGTGATGTCGGTCTCAAGCGACGCCCCCGCCGCGTTCCCGCTCGGCGCGACCGTCGTAACTTGGACGGCGCGCGACGTGGCCGGCAACGAGGCGACCGCGCTGCAAAATGTGGTCGTAGAAGATACCGTCCGGCCGTCGGTGCGGGCGCCGCCGGACGTCGCATTCGAGGCAGTCTCGACCGCCTCCAACGAGGTTCCGCTCGGCGAGCCGGCCGCCTCGGACGGCGGATCGGGGATCGCATCGGTCGCCGGCGACGCCCCTGCCGCGTTCCCGCTCGGCACGACGACCGTCACCTGGACCGCGACGGACGCGGCCGGCAACGAGGCGACCGCGACGCAGGAGGTCGCCGTACTCGACACGACGCCCCCGTCGATCGAGCCGCCGCCGGATGTCGTATTCGAGGCGACCTCGCCGGCGCTCAACGAGGTGGACCTTGGCGCACCCGTCGTCGACGACGTGCAAGAGGTCGCGGTAACTAGCGACGCCCCCGCCGCGTTCCCGCTCGGGTCGCATGCGGTCGCGTGGAACGCGACCGACGCGTCAGGCAACAGCGCGACCGCGGTGCAGCACGTCGATGTGGTCGACACGACGCCGCCGTCGGTGCGGGTGCCGCCTGCCATGACCGTCGAGGCCGAGTCGCCCGACGGGGCAGCGGCCGCGCTAGGCCGGATTGTGGTGGGCGAGGCCGCCGGCGACGGGGCCGCACCCGACGCAACGCCCGTGGCCTCTGTCGCAAACGACGCGCCGCCGATGCTTGCCCTCGGCAGGACCGTCGTAACGTGGACGGTGTCCGACGAGGCGGGCAACACGGCAACCGCGGCGCAGGAGGTCAATGTGGTCGACACGACGCCGCCGTCGATCACTGCGCCTGCCGACGCGACGGCCGAGGCGTCCTCGCCGGACGGCACGCCCGTCGAGATCGGCGAGCCAGAGTCCTCGGATGCAGTCGGCGTTGCGTCCATATCAAGCGACGCGCCGGCGCTGTTCCCGCTCGGCACGACGACCGTCACCTGGACCGCAACGGACGCGGCAGGCAACGAGGCGACCGCAACGCAGGAGGTCGCCGTACTCGACACGACGCCGCCGGCGATCACTGCGCCTGCCGACGCGACGGCCGAGGCCGCATCCGAGGACGGCACGCCGGCCGTCGACCTTGGCGAGCCAGAGGCCTCGGATGCAGTCGGCGTTGCGTCCATATCAAGCGACGCGCCGGCGCTGTTCCCGCTCGGCACGACGACCGTCACCTGGACCGCAACGGACGCGGCAGGCAACGAGGCGACTGCAACGCAGCAGGTTGCGGTCCTGGACACGACCCCCCCGACGCTCGTGGCCCCGCCGGCCGTTCGGGCAGAGGCGGCGGGGCCGAGCACCCCACTGGCCGGCATCGGCGAGGCCACGGCATCCGACGCCGTCGGCGTCGTGCTGCTCGGCAGCGACTCCCCCGCGGCCTATCCGGTGGGCGAGACGATCGTCACGTGGACCGCGGCCGACGCGGCCGGCAACGCCGCGCAGGCGCGACAGACCGTCACAATAGAGGATACGACGCCGCCGTCGATAGCGGCGCCCGCCGACGTCCAATTCGAGGCCGCCGCGGCCGACGCCAACGCAGTCGACATCGGCGAGCCAGAGGCATCTGATGTGGTCGGCATCGCATCGGTCGCAAGCGACGCCCCTGCCGCGTTTGCCGTCGGCAACACTGTCGTCACGTGGACGGCATCCGACGCGGCCGGCAATGCGGCGTCCGACTCGCATGTCGTCTCGGTCGTCGACACGACGCCTCCGTCCGTGTACGCACCAGAGTCGGTCTTGGCCGAGGCGGCCGGCCCGGCGGGGACCGAGGTCGACCACGGCTCGGCCACTGCATCCGACGCAGTCGGCGTCGTGTCCATTGCAAGCGACGCGCCGCCCCTGTTCGGACTCGGCACGACCGTAGTGACTTGGACGGCCGCCGACGCGGCCGGCAACAGGCAGACCGCGACGCAGGAGGTCACGGTCGCCGACACAACGCCGCCGACTCTGGCGGCCCCTGCCAACGTGTCTGTGGAGGCGTCCTCGCCGGACGGCACGCCCGTCGACATGGGATCCCCCGAGGCATCCGACGCCGTCGGCGTCGCCTCCGTCGCAAGCGACGCGCCGGCCCTGTTCCCGCTCGGAACGACGGCCGTTACCTGGACGGCGACGGACGCGGCCGGCAACGAGGCGACCGCTCGGCAGCAGGTAGACGTCCGCGACACGACGCCGCCTGCCATCTCCGTCCCTGCCCCGATCGTGCTGGAGGCGACCGATCCTGCCGGCTACCCCGTCGACCCGGGCAGCCTGTTCGAGCTTCCCGCCGCGACCGACCTGGCAGGCCCCGCCTCGCTTGAGAGCGACGCGCCCCCCGTGCTGCCGCTCGGCCGGACGGCGCTGACCTGGACCGCCACCGATGCCTCCGGCAATACTGCCACGGCCGAGCAGGAGATCACCGTCCGCGACACGATTCCGCCGCTACTCGAGGCGCCGCCCGACGCCACGGCCGAGGCCTCCTCGCCGGACGGCACGCCCATCGAGATCGTCGCGCCCAACGCCACCGATACAGTCGGCGTCGCGTCCGTCTCGAGCGACGCGCCGGCCCTGTTCCCGCTCGGAACGACGGCCGTTACCTGGACGGCGACGGACGCGGCCGGCAACGAGGCAACGGCCGAGCAGCGCATTACAGTCCAGGACACGACGCCGCCTGCGATCGAGCATCCCGTACAGCTGTCGCTCGAGGCCGGCTCCGCGGCCGGCTACGACGCGGCCGCGCCCGGCCAGGGACTGGCCCCGCCGGCCGCCTCGGATGCGGCCGGCCCGGTTGCCGTCACCGGCGACGCCCCCGCCACGCTCCCGATCGGGCGCACTGTCATAACCTGGACTGCGATCGACGATGCGGGAAACTCGGCCACGGCCGAGCAGGTCGCCGACGTGGCCGACACGGCGCCCCCGTCGCTCGCCCCGCCGCCCGACGCCACGGCCGAGGCCTCCTCGCCGGACGGCACGCCCGTCGAGATCGGCGCGCCAGAGGTCTCGGACGCCGTCGGCGTCGCCTCCGTCGCAAGCGACGCCCCGGCCCTGTTCCCGCTCGGCACGACGATCGTAAACTGGACGGCAGTCGACGATGTCAACAATACCGCAACCGCATCGCAGCGCATCACCGTCCAGGACACGACGCCGCCTGCCATCTCCGTCCCCGACCCGATCGTGCTGGAGGCGACCGATCCGGCAGGCTACCCCGTCGGCCCCGGCAGCCTGTTCGATCTTCCAACTGCGACAGACCTGGCCGGATCGACCACACTCGAGAGCGACGCGCCCCCCGTCCTGCCGCTCGGCCCGACGACGCTGACATGGACCGCAACGGATGCGGCAGGCAACGCGGCCACGGCCGAGCAGGAGATCACCGTCCGCGACACAATCCCGCCCGCACTCGCCCCGCCGCCCGACGCCACGGCCGAGGCCTCCTCGCCGGACGGCACGCCCGTCGAGATCGGCGCGCCCAACGCCACCGATGCCGTCGGCGTCGCGTCCATTGCAAGCGACGCGCCGGCCCTGTTCCCGCTCGGCTCCACGACCGTAACTTGGACGGCGACGGACGCGGCAGGCAACGAGGCCACGGCCGAGCAGCGCATTACAGTCCAAGATACGACGCCGCCGGCGATCGAACGCCCCATACCGCTGTCGCTCGAGGCCGGCTCCGCGGCCGGCTACGACGCGGCCGCGCCCGGCCAGGGACTGGCCCCGCCGGCCGCCTCGGATGCGGCCGGCCCGGTTGCCGTCACCGGCGACGCCCCCGCCACGCTCCCGATCGGGCGCACTGTCATAACCTGGACTACGACCGACGATGCGGGAAACTCGGCCACAGCCGAGCAGGTCGCCGACGTGGCCGACACGGCGCCCCCGTCGCTCGCCCCGCCGCCCGACGCCACGGCCGAGGCCTCCTCGCCGGACGGCACGCCCGTCGACATCGGCTCCCCCGTGGCATCCGATGCCGTCGGCATTGCGTCCGTTGCAAGCGATGCGCCCTCCCTGTTCCCGCTCGGCACGACGATCGTAAACTGGACGGCAGTCGACGATGCCAACAATACCGCAACCGCATCGCAGCGCATCACCGTCCAGGACACGACGCCGCCTGCCATCTCCGTCCCCGACCCGATCGTGCTGGAGGCGACCGATCCTACCGGCTACCCCGTCGGCCCGGGCAGCCTGTTCGAGCTTCCCGCCGCGACCGACCTGGCCGGATCGACTACACTCGAGAGCGACGCTCCTCCCGTCCTGCCGCTCGGCCCGACGACGCTGACATGGACCGCAACGGATGCGGCAGGCAACGCGGCCACGGCCGAGCAGGAGATCACCGTCCGGGACACGATTCCGCCGCTACTCGAGGCGCCGCCCGACGCCACGGCCGAGGCCTCCTCGCCGGACGGCACGCCCGTCGAGATCGGCGCGCCCAACGCCACCGATGCCGTCGGCGTCGCATCCGTCGCAAGCGATGCGCCCTCCTTGTTCCCGCTCGGCTCCACGACAGTGACCTGGACCGCAACGGACGCGGCAGGCAACGCGGCCACAGTCTCCCACTCGGTCTCGATCCTCGCATGCGGCAGGCCGGCCTCCGGCTTCAACGTCGTATCTGGCACGGCAGACGACGACATACTGGCCGGCACGCCGGGGCCCGACCTGATATTTGCGCTAGCCGGCGACGACGTCATCCTCGCCGGCGACGGCGACGACTGCATCCTCGCCGGCGACGGCGACGACGTCATACGCGGCCAGTCGGGCGACGACGTCATACGCGGCCAGTCGGGCGATGACGTGATCGACGGCGGCGACGGCCGCGACGCCTGCGAGGCGGGCGGCGGCTCGGGCGGCCTGGCGACCAACTGCGAGCAGTAGCGCCTGCGGAGGATGCGGCCGGGGAGGGAGCGGCGGCCCCGTGCGCAATCTGGCCTGCCCCTCCCGGCCCGTGCGTCGCCATTGCAGTGCCGCCGCCCTTGGTCGGGGCGCCTCAACTGGCAAGACTGTGGTTCTGGCCTGTCACGCTACGGGAGTTCGCTACCGAATCTGGAGCGCAGCCAGTCCGCAAAGACGTGATCTATGATCATGTACCTGTGCTCCCCGTGCTTTCTTACCACGTCCTTGGAGATCAGCCTGCGAAGCGTCATTGGTATGGAGGTGGGGGCCGCATTGATGTGCCTAGCTATCGACGTCACCCCGTTGTTCGAGTTTGCCATCGCTATGAGCGCCTCTCGCTCCCGATCCGAGTGGGTGCGCAGCTGCGACTCAAAGTCGGGCCCCAGCCTGCCGATCATGTTCGCATACGCCACCTTCACGTCGGATGCCGATATGGACCGCCTGCCGCCCTCCCTGCAGCGCGCAAGCGTTTCCAGGGCCAGCCTTTGGACATAGTCGGGAAAGCCCTGGCTTTGCTCCCAGATGGCTTCTAGCGCCTCCTGCCCCGCACCTATTCTCGCCACGCCGAACCGCTCGGCCAGGAACTTGAGGACTTCGTCCGCAGGCAGGGGCGGGACGGGGATCTCGTAGAGCTGGCGGTAGAAGGGGGCGCCCTGGTTGTACGCCATGTCGCGCAGTGCGAACGGGGCCGACCCGGCCAGTATGTACGTGACTGACTTTTGCGCCTGGATAACCCTTCGCACAGTGCTGAGGAACCGCGATCCGAGCCTCAGCATGTCCTGAAACTCGTCTATCATGACGACGAACAGGGTGCCCATGTCTGATCCGAGCGCCTCGGGATACCCGAGCGCCTGCTCAACGAGCTCCTCCTCGTCGCACTCTTCCCTGGACAGCATGATGCTGAATTTAACATACTCGACAACGGATGCGTTGCCTTGATCTGGCCAGTCGCCCGTACTCCGCCCCTCCTTGACTCCCGCCTTGATCTTTTTCAGCAGTGCCCCGTCGCCTGACTTTGACAGGTATCCGTCTAAAACCGCCCGCATGTACGCCCTGGCGAACACCCGCCTGGTCGGCATGGCCGAGGCGTTGACGGCTACGGGAACGATTCTTTTGTCTCGGCCTAGTCGCTCCTTTACGCTTAGCAGTATCGAGGACTTGCCCATGCGCCTCAGGCCAAGGAGCAACATGTGGTTGATCGCCCCGTCGCGCGCTCCGCCTACCAGCATGCCGATCTCGTTGAGGATCTTTTCGCGCCCGACAAAGTGATCGCCGCTGACCGGCACGCCGCTGACAAACGGCACCGGCTTTGGGCCCGTCTTGCTGGCCATCCTCGCTCCTGCCGTTGGCGCGCATTTGAATTTATATACATTTTTGTATAGCTATACATTTTTGTATAATCCAATGCACGCCTGCGCGGAAGATGCAAGCAAAGTGGCCATGCCGTGACGCCGCTGCTCAAACCGCCTTGCCGGTTTTTGGCCGACTGCCGACGGCTTGGGGAGGGGCGCGAGCGGATGCGGCCGGATGCGTTGCGAGCTCCGTTACGAGCGGGCGGTTCTGTGCCGCTGCATGCGGCCGACGCCGCACCGGCCGCCTTGGCGGACGGGGGCGCAGCCGTCGGCGCGGGCTGTCGTCTGCCGCCGGGGCCCGCGAGCGGCCCATACTTCCCGGCGCCTGATCGCCGGCATCGCCGGCTCCTCGCAAGCGGTTGGAGCCTGCCCGATCACAGCAGCGCGGACGCGTGGGGGCGCGGTGCGGACGGGCCGGCGCATCGCGCGGGGCCGCTGGAGCCCGCTTCGGCCTGCGGCGTTGCGGGACGGGCGCCAGGCGGGAGCGTCAAAGGGAGCGCCCGCAGTGCACATCGCGGCCCAGAGGCGGCGCGCGAGTCGGGGTAGCCGCCTCCCCGCCGTCTACTCCTCGGATATCACGCTGCGTATGTTCTCGTCGATGGCGACCTCTATGATGTCGGCCGAGTACTCTGCCGTCCTGCGTATGCCCTCCAGCACGAACCGCGCCACGGTAGAGTTGGGGTCGCCCTCTGCAATCCCCGACATGATGGCCTTTTCCGACTCGACGACGCCGCGCACGAGGGGCGCGGTCCCCTCTGCGCGCGCGCAGTCCCTTCCCAGGACGGACTCGACGGCCCCGTCGAACGCGCGCAGCGACTCGGCCGAGACGCCGCCGATCCGCCCCATCAGCCCCGACTCGATCCCGCCGCCGGACAGGAACTTTACCCTCTTTGCGATCATGGCCGCATGGTCGGCGATGCGCTCGATGCGCTCGATGACGGCCCTGTACCCGATGCACTCCGACGGGCTTGCCAGCCCCATCTCGGCCAGGACGCCGGCGTCGTTGGCCGCAAGCATGAGGTTGCGCCTCGTGTACAGGCTGAACCTGTCGACCTCGTCGTCCATCCCGACGACCTCCTCTGCATGCGGCGCGTCGGCGGCGGCCAGGGCCTCGACGGCCTCGGAGTGCATGCTAGAGGCCATGCGGTGCATCCGCCTCACCGCCGCCTCGAACGACAGCTCGGGCAGGCGCGTGAGCACCTGCATTGTGACGGCGCCTGCCGTGCTCTCCACTATCTCCGTGCCGATGAGGGACGTGCGGGCGATCCCGCGCGCGGCGCGCTCGTGGCCATCGCCGAGCCTGCCGCCCCTTGCCCTCACGACGATCGAGTCGTAGCCGGCCAGGTACGCGGCGATCAGGCGCCGGCTGAGCGTCTCGCCCGTGTCGGCGCGGCCGGCCATGACGACGGCCCTCCTGCCGGGCGGCGCCCCGCCGCCGGGGCCTCCGCCGCCGCGCGCCGCCGCGCTGGCGTGCAGCGTCAGCGACGCGTTGGCGTTCCTCGAGACGGCGATGCCGTCGCCGGCCCTCAGCCCGAGGCCCTCTACCCACGCCCTCGGAAGCGACACGACGTACGTCGAGCCTCCGCTGAGCTGGAGCTTGCGGACCTGCGTGTCCATTCCTAGGGCGGGGCCGATCGGGCGCGATTAAACCCTTGCCCCGGCCGCTATATAGGCCAAATACCCGCCCGTAAAGTATGGTGCAACTGCACATAACGCCTCGCCGCCGCGCGCCCGCGTGCTGCGGCACAAGGCGGCCGGCTCGCCGGGCCGCCCGATAGCGGACAAGCTGTTTCGGTGGGGCGCGACGATCGCCGGCGCGTACGTCCTGGCCGTCATACTCATCATAGTCCTACAGCTCGGGCTCGAGTCGGCCCCGATATGGGAGAAGGAGGGGATCGGGTTCCTCTGGGGGACGGACTGGAACCCCGTCGAGGGCCGCGACTCGTTCGGGGCCCTGCCCTACGTAGTCGGCACGCTCGTGACGGCGGCCATCGCCATGTCGATCGGCGTGCCGCTGAGCATCGGGATCGCAATGTTCGTCATGATCGCGCCGAGGCGCATCGGCGCCCCGCTCGGCTACCTCGTAGAGCTCATAGAGGCCGTGCCGAGCGTCGTATTCGGGCTGTGGGGACTGTTCGTGTTCAGGGTCTACCTGCGCGACTGGGTCGAGGTGCCGCTGCACGACGCGTTCGGCGACTCGATATTCCTGTTCTCGGGCGCCCCGTTCGGGCTCGACGTGCTCTCGGCGAGCATCATACTGGCAATCATGATCATCCCGACCATATCGGCCGTCTCGCGCGAGGTCATGACGGCGGTCCCGCAGCAGCAGCGCGAGGCCGCGTACATGCTCGGCTCGACGACGTGGGAGATGTTCCGCCTGGCCGTCTTCCCGTACTCGAAGGCGGGGCTGATCGGCGCGTCCATCCTGGGCCTGGGCAGGGCCGTCGGCGAGACCATGGCCGTCACGATGCTCATCGGCAACGCGACGGGCCTGCGCGCCATACCCGAGTCGCTGTTCGACTCGAGCCAGTCCATGGCGAGCATCATTGCCAACGAGTTCATCGAGGCCGACCTGGTGCTGCACGTCCCGGCCCTGATTGCGGTCGGGCTGGTCCTGCTGCTCATCGCAATGGCCATCAACGTGGTCGCGCACTTTCTGGTAGTGCGCATGCTCAAGATACGCGAGGGGGCGATCAACAATTGACGGCAGCGCAGGCGCCGCAGGGCGCGGCAGGCGGCCTCCCGGCATCGCGCGACGAGAGGCGCGCCCGGTACAGGGCCATGTTCAAGGCCAACGTCGGCCGGCGCCTCCTAGTCGACAGGGTCATGCTCGGCGTCGTCATGGCGTGCGCCCTCGTGGCCATTGCGCCGCTCATGTGGATACTCGCGACGCTGTTCGTCGGCGGCGCCGAGGCGCTCACGTGGGAGTTCCTCACGGGCGAGCCCGGGGCGGTCGGCTCGGGCGTGCCCCTGGCGATAGGGCCGGCCGTGCAGGGGACGGTCATCATAATCGGCCTGTCGGCGCTGCTCGGCCTGCCAGTCGGCATCCTCGGCGGCATCTACCTGGCCGAGTTCGGGCGCGGGTGGTTTGCAAAGCAGATACGGTTCTTCATGGACGTCTTCATGGAGTTCCCGTCGATCGTCCTCGGCATATTCGCGTTCCTGGCCGTCGTCCTCCTGCTCGGCCACTTCTCCCTGTGGGCCGGCGCGTTCGCCCTCTCGCTGATAATGTTCCCCATCGTGGCGCGCTCGACCGAGGAGGCCATGAAGATGGTGCCGTGGTCGCTGCGCGAGGCCGGCGCGGCCCTGGGCCTGCGCAACTGGGTCGTCATACTCCGCGTCGTCCTGCCGGCCGCCAAGAAGGGCATCATCACGGGCGTGCTGCTCTCCGTCTCGCGCGTCGGCGGCGAGACGGCCCCCCTCATAATGACCATACTGGGGAGCAGCCAGTTCTTTGCGGGCCTGGACAACCCGATGGACGCCCTGCCGCTGCGCATATGGCGGCTCTCGCTGCAGCCGTACGACGAGGCGCGCCTTGCGGGGTGGGGCGCGGCCCTCGTGCTTGTCCTGCTCATACTGGCCATACATGTCGGCGTCCGCTACTGGTTTCTCCAAAAGGGGCGGGGCAAGGGTTTAATGGCCCGCCTCGGCCACGGGAGGATGTAGGCAATGCCCGCCGCAGCCCTGGCCGAGCCGATCGTCGCGCCGCAGCCCGGCCGCGCCGCCGAGTCCGAGGCGCGCGAGGCCGGCGCCGGCGGTGAGCCCGCCAGGCGGCTCAAGATGGTCACCGAGCACGTCAGCGTGCACTACGGCAAGGTAGAGGCCGTCAAGGACGTCTCGATGGGCTTTCCCGAGAGGTCGGTGACGGCCCTCATAGGGCCGTCGGGGTGCGGCAAGACGACCTTTCTTAGATGCCTCAACCGCATGCACGACATGACGAGCAGCGCGCGCGTGTCCGGCAGGGTAAGGATAGACGAGGCCGACCTGTACGACCGCAGCGTCGACCCGATATACCACCGGCGCAAGGTCGGCATGGTCTTCCAAAAGCCCAACCCGTTCCCGACCATGTCCATATACGACAACGTGGTCGCCGGCGTCCGGCTCAACGGGGTGCGCGACCGCCGCATACTCGACGAGATCGTAGAGGACACGCTCCGCATGGCGTACCTGTGGGACGAGGTCAGGGGCGACCTGCGCAAGCCGGCCGTCGAGCTGTCCGGCGGGCAGCAGCAGCGCCTGTGCATAGCGCGCGCCCTTGCCATACAGCCCGAGGTGCTCCTCATGGACGAGCCCGCCTCGGCGCTCGACCCGATAGCGACGCAGAAGATCGAGGAGACGATCACCGAGCTCAAGAGGGACTACTGCATCATCATCGTAACGCACAACATGCAGCAGGCCCTGCGCTGCTCGGACTATACGGGCTTCATGTACCTCGGCGAGCTGATCGAGTTCGGGGAGACGGGCCAGATATTCACGCAGCCGCGCAACGAGCTGACGTCGCGGTACGTCCAGGGCCAGTTCGGCTAGGCCGGGCGGGGCGAGGTGCCGAGGCCGGGATCGCGGGCGGGAAGAGGGGGGACGGGAGCGGTGGATCGGCTCATAAGCCCGCCGCTGCGCGCCGTGGCCGACCTCATGTCCGAGATGGGCCGCAAGGCCGTCGACTGCACCGCCCTTGCGATCGACTCGTACCTGGAGGGCGGCGACTCGGTCCTCCGGGTAAAGGCCATGTCCGACGACATACGGCGCCGGTACCACGAGGTCGAGGACCTCACGTTCGGCACCCTCATGCGGTACCAGCCGGCGGCCGAGGAGTTCCGGTTCATACGGTCGTCGACCGAGATCGCGTACGCATTCTCGCGCCTCGGCAGGTACGCCTTCGACATAGCCCTCGTGCGCGCAAAGTTCGGCGACCTGTCGGGGTGCGACAAGAGGTGGCTGCTAGAGGTGGCAAACGAGGTCAAGGGGATGACGGCCGATGCAGTCCTGTCGTTCGCCGAGCTCGACACGGGCAGGGCCGCGAAGATACGGGCGCGCGAGGACTTTGTCGACAGGGTGTACCGCGGCCGCATACCCGAGCTCGTCCGGTCTGCGAGCACGCCGTGCGCCCTGTCCGAGGCGCTCGTCCTGCTGTACCTGGAGCGGATGGCCGACCACGCCGTGTTCATGAGCGGCTCGGTCGACTACATCGTCAACGGTAGGCACGGGGAGTAGGGCGGTATAGGCAGTGACCGGCGCCTTGGCCGCCGCCCTGCGCGGCACCGGGCGATTTTTCTCACGCCTACGCGAAGGGTATATAGCTTAACCTGCATGCGCCACTTCCCGATGATGAGGGAGGTCAAGCCGCTCAGCGACCGCCAGTGGGCCATGGTCATAGAGCAACTGAGGGAGGGTCCTACTCCCGAGATGAGGAGTGGGATTGAGATGGCCATGGAGCGGGCCAAACACATAAAGGAGATCAGCTATGAAGAGGTCGAAAGGCGCCGAAGGCGAGCAGCGAAAGAGTCCTGAGATTACCTTGGTGCACGCCGGCACTGATCCCGACCCAAACTTCGATTGCCGAAACCCCGAGTTCAACGACTACTACAGAGTCACTTCCTACAGTGACATGGAAGAGGGCCTGAACCTAACGTGGCAGTATATTGACGACAAGGGGGGCACGTTTGCCTACATCTCGGTCGCGGCGGCGCACCTGCGGCCCGGCCGCGACCCTGCCCTGCAGGGGACGGGCTACGGCAACATCCCTGCACTGCTCGTCGGCTACCCTACCACCGACAAGGATCACGAGCGGCAGGGGGTGGCCACTGACCTTTTACTCTGGTCGATCGAAGAGGCAATGCGCCTGTCGGAGGGGATTGGCTGCCGCATCGTCATGCTCAACCCCGTCAGCATCCCGATGCCATGAGATTCTGCCACAGCCTCGGCTTTATTGCGGCCCTATGCGGCTTCAGACACCGCAGGTGGACGCAGGTCGACTTCGATTGCTAAAAGCGGCGCGCAACCGCCGTGCGCCCCTGCTATGCGCCCGACCGGGCGCCTGGGAAGAGGGCGACCTGTACACAACAGGGCCCGCCGCTATGGGACGGGGCGCGGCCCCGGCTGGCCCCGCGCGCCGCGCCCCTCCGGGCTGCCGTTTTTCGTCAGTCTGCCCGTTCGCCGCCGCCGCCGTCGCCCGAGCTTCCAAGCCTGCGCGCCAGCCTCAGTGCGACAAGCCTGGCGAGCTCGTCCCTGATGGCGGCCTTTTCCGCACCGCCAAATCCCAGCGTGCCTAGCACCGCGTCGTCGAGCGCATCCCGATCAAGCGTCTCGCAGTATGATTCCCACGCCTTGCCGAGATCTGACGCCGCCTTCTTCGGCATGTCCTTGAGGCGGGGGATCGGGACGGGGTTGAAGTTTTTCACCTCCACGCTCAGGGCGCCGCCACCCATCGGATTTCCGCACCTCTCCAAGTGCAGGCCAAACCACGATGATGCAAAGTACGCCATATACGCCCGCGCGTAGGACGCGGCCTCTGGGGTGTACGACACGAACGTGTTCGTCGCACGGTATGTTCCCGCGTTCTCGTACACCTTGATCCTGTCGCCTATTATGCGGCTCAGGAAGATCGGCGGGGGCGGACGCCTGTCCAGGCCGAGCGAGTACCAGAACCTGCGTGATGACATGGTCGGCAAGTCCGGCAGCAGGGCAGTTGTCCGCCGGCCCTCCTTTTTGGTCGGCGCTTCCGTGGCCTCACCCCTCTCTATGTATCGAAGTACCGCGGCCCCTCTGCGCCTGCCTGCCAGGGCTCCCTTCCCGTCGTCTACGCTGAGCAGGTAGGACTCGGCGTTTCCATCCGCCAGCACGGGGCTGTCGCCGCCGGTCACGTGCGGGGCCGCGTATTCCAGGCCTATTCCATTCTTCGCCATGTCGTCCTTGTTTAGCACAAAAAACTCGGCGTTTCCAGTCACGACCCCGCGCCGCACAGCGCCGCCCTCGTCCATTCTCTGCATCGGGGCGGTCGGCTCGGCGACGGCTTTGTGGAACAGCGAGTTCCAGTTGCCGGGCCTGATCGCGCCCTGCCCCTTGCGCAGCACGGCACTGGGGCGCATCAGGTCAAAGTCGTGCGCGGAACGGGCGCTTGCCAGCTCCACGACGCTTTCCCCGGACGGGCGCACCCGCCTGAGCAGAACCACGGCCGTGTTCACGTCGGCGTCCTCGAACACCTTGAACTCGGGGACGACAATAGACGTGATCTCGGCGTTGTCCAGGATCGCCCTCTGGAGCGCCAGCCCGTAGTCCGAGTGCAGCCAGCCGTCGCTCGATATGAAGCCGAGGCGGCCGCCCTCGGCCAGGTTCGCCAGGGAGTGGTAGTAAAAGTAGCACCCGAGGTCGCTCGTCCTGGGCACCTCGAAGCCGTCCCCGAGGTCGAGCGGCGGCGCCTGCGCATGCCGAGGCGGCCTGGCCCCCTTCGTCGCGCCGGCCACGTCCTCGTGCCTAACGAACGGCGGGTTGCCGACGATCACGGAAAACCCCGGCTTGTCGCGGCCGAACACTCCGGGAAACGCCTCCTCCCAGTCGAGCCCGCCGTTTGAGACGCTGTCGCCGGCCACTATGTTGCGCGAGAGATCGGGGAGGCTCTCGCCGCGCGAAGCAGTCAGCAGGAACAGGGATAGGCGCGTTATCTCGACCGACTGCACGTTTATGTCCACGCCGTATATGTTGTCGCGCACTATGGATCTTATCCTGGCGTCGTCTATGGCGGGATTGAGCGTTCCGTGGTCAATGTCGCCGTTCGTCTCCCTGTACCCCCTCATCGTCCGGTGTATGTCGAGAAGGGTGGCGACGGCCTCTGTCAGGAATGCGCCCGACCCGCATGCGGGATCGAGTATCTTGATCCGGGCCAAACGATCGTCCAGGGCACTCAGGTCGTCGGCGTACTCGGCGACAAGGGACGCAGGATCCTCGGCCGCCCCGGACCTTGAGAGGTGCGGTATGATCGTCCTGCGGCAGACGTACCTGGTTATGTACTCTGGGGTATAGTAGACGCCCTCGCGCTTCCTCCTGTAAGTCTTCTTCCCTGACAGCTCTTCGAGGTCGCCGAGCGAGTGCTCGAATATGTGCCCGAGTATGCTCACGCGCACTTGGCTGGCATAGTCGTACGATGAGAGGGCCAGCAGGTTCTTGATGACGGGGTTGACGTCGGCGTGTCGGCGTACCGCCCCCTCGATTTTTTCCTTGAACTCCCACGACCGGCGTCCCGCCTTCTGCTCTATGTCTCCGAAGAATCCACTCTCTCGCCTGTCCCGAAAGTGCAGGCGCGCATCGATCTCCGTGCCGAACAGTCCGCCGTTGAACGCCGCGACGTTTGGATCGTCCGATCCTTCGTTGAACCAGCCGAACAGCTCGCCGCAGATGAACAGCCAGACGCGCTTGGAGCTGCGCCTGGGATCGGAGTACAGCTGCTTGATCACGCCGTCGACAAATAGGTCCTTTTCGCCGACGAGCTCGCCGTCCTCCACGAAGAATATGAATATAAGGCGGTTGAGGAACGACTGCGCAGCCGAGACCGCCTCGTCCCTTGTGGCCCCGCACTCCTCGAACTCCCTGACCAGCATGAGGCGGGTT
Organism: Cenarchaeum sp.; assembly: GCA_965242695.1. Lineage (GTDB taxonomy): Archaea > Thermoproteota > Nitrososphaeria > Nitrososphaerales > Nitrosopumilaceae > Cenarchaeum. The sequence continues at coordinate 1,253,701 of CBDESU010000002.1, forward strand.
TGGCCATAGAGCGCGTAGAACTCGCCCGTCAGTTCCCTCTCCTCGTCAGCGGTTTCGCCCCGGGCGCGCTCCGCAACGCCCCCGTCTATTGACTCTCTCGAGAAGACCGCGATAAACTCTGCCAGCCTTCCGGGATCCTGCCTGACCTCCTCAAAGTCAAACTCGTGGTGCTTTTGCGTCCCGGTCTCCCTTGAGAGCAGGACAAAGCGCCGGTAGTTGGTGCATATCCCGTAGCTGGCCCCCGTGCTCCCCATGTAGTCCCACAGCTGCTTTACCGGAGTGTAGTGCTCCATCTTGGCACGGTGCTGCGGGGCAAACAGGTCCTTTGTTGCCGTCCCCTTTACCTCGAAACACACGCCTGCCCCTCCGCCTCCGCCTCCGCCGTTGCCGCGGTACTGGAATTCGACCCTGTCCTCAAACACCAAATCGTCGATCGGATAGCCGAGCATGTCGGAGAGCACGATTTTTGCAAACTTCGGGTAGTTTCTCTGCTCTCCTGCAAGCTCGCCTGCCCCAAGTAATGCCAGCCATTGCCCTGCCGCGTCGCGCTGCCGCCGATTCGGCCTTGCGCTGGCGCACATGCCCTTGACGGTCAGGGGAGAAAAGAGGCGGTTGTCCCTCATCGGACCTCCCTCCTAGCGTCACGGGCAGGGTGCGCGAATGCCGGCCTTATGTCCTGAATCGACTGTCCCTGTCGCACTCGCCGCGGGCCCGTTTCGTCCATATGTGCGCAGCTTTGAATCGATATTTAAACCACCTTGCGATCGGACTGCCAAGTGCGGATGCGCCTCTCTCGCCCCGCCGCAGCGTTCACAGGAGGCGCCCTTCGCGCGCGATGGCGGCGCGGCGGGTGCGGTCACCTCCCCCTGCCGAGCTCACAGGAGGGGTGCGGGCGCCCGTCATGGGCATGGGGCAGGCGGAGTCCGGCCGCTTCCGCGGGCGCCCGCCGCCCTGCACAGCTGCCCGGGCCGCGCGCCGGCCGGCCGATGCGCCGCGCCATGACGCGCCCGTCTTCGCGCCCTGTTTGCTCCGGAGCCTCGGTTGATCTGCGCCGCCAGGCCGGCGCCGGCGTATGGGGAGCGGGCGGGCGAAGAGGTGCCTTGCGGCCAGCCTTGCCGCCGCCTCCCGACGCCGCCGGAGCCATGGCGGCTTGGCGCAGATGGAGTCGATCGCGCCGGATCGAATGCGCGAGCGACGTGGCGCGCCGCAGCGGCTCCGTCCCAATGCCCGTGTCTTGGACGCCTGCCTGCATGGGCGTATGCATGCCCCGCACTTGCCGCTTCCCGATGATGGGGGGCGCCAAGCCGCTCAGCGACCTCGGGCGGGCCGCGGCCGTGGGGCATCTGAGGGAGGGCCCGACCCCCGAATGGGGCGCGGCATCGAGGTGGCCGGGGAGCGGGCCGAGCAGACGGGGGAGATCCGCCCTGGAGTGCCGAACGGCGCCGCAGGCGGCGGCGGCAGAGTCCGAGGCCTCCGCCCTAGCGCCGCCTGTAAGTTATAAGTGCCGCCGCCTGCCCCGCCGCCGCATTGCTAGTCCTCAACCCGTTCATGGCCATGGTCTTTGCGGCGTTCCTGGCGTCGGCGGTGATCATCACGCTGTACACGTGCAACTTTTACTACCTTGCGTTCCTCTCGTCGCGCCGCCGCGAGGCGCACGAGACGGCCGACGGCGGGGGGGCGTGCCCGACCGTGACGGTGCAGCTGCCCATCTACAACGAGCGGTACGTCGCCGCCCGCCTCATCGACTCGGTCTGCGCCATGGACTATCCCAAGGAGCGCATGCGGATCATGGTCCTCGACGACTCGAACGACGGCACCGTCGAGATGGTCGGGGGAATGGTAGAGGACTACCGCCGCAGGGGGTACGACATAGAGCACGTGCGGCGCGGCACGCGAAGCGGCTACAAGGCCGGCGCCCTCAAGCACGCCATGAAGACGACCGACACCGACTTTGTGGCCATATTCGACGCCGACTTTATGCCGCCCGAGTGGTTCCTGCGCCGGGCAATACCGCACTTTGCGAGCCCCGGCATCGGCCTGGTGCAGTGCAGGTGGGGCCACGTCAACGAGAACTATTCTGCGATAACGCAGGCGCAGGCGCTCAGCCTCGACTTCCACTTCCTCATAGAGCAGAGGGCCAAGAGCAACTCGCACCTGTTCATGAACTTCAACGGGACCGCCGGCGTGTGGCGGCGCGAGTGCATCGAGGACGCCGGCGGGTGGCACACGGCCACGCTCGTCGAGGACCTCGACCTCAGCTACAGGGCCCAGATGCGCGGGTGGAAGTGCCTCTTCGTCTCGGACATGGTCGTCGACGCCGAGCTGCCCGTGCAGATGAACGCGGCAAAGCGCCAGCAGTTCCGCTGGGCAAAGGGGTCCATACAGTGCGCCCTAAAGCTCCTCTCGGACATAATCGTCGAGCGCAAGGTCGCCGCCGAGGCGAAGGTGCAGGCGTTCGTCCAGCTCACGCGGCACATCGTCTTCCCGCTCATGCTCGTGCAGTTCCTCACGCTGCCGGTCCTGCTCGCCTCGGGCGTCAGCCTGTACCTGGTGTCGTTCCTGCCGGCCCTCACGATAGGGGCGTACCTTGCGATGGGGCCGGGCGCGTACGCCGTCATCATGCGGCAGATGTACCGCAGCTCGTGGCGCGCCAAGATCAGGGTCCTGCCGGCCCTGATGCTGTACGGGTTCGGCATGTCGGTGAACAACACGGTGGCCGTCTTCGATGCAGTCTTCGGCAAGAAGAACGAGTTTTTGCGCACGCCAAAGTTCGGCATCGTCAGCAAGGGCGACGACTGGCGCGGCAAGGCGTACAACCTGCCATTCACAAAGACGACGCTCCTAGAGATATTCTTCGCCGTGTACGGCATACTCGGCGTCTTCATCGCCATCCTCTCGAACAACGCCCTGTTCGCGCCGATCATAGGCATGCAGGCGGCCGGCTACGTCTACATCTCGTACCTGAGCCTGTCGCACTCGCGGTTCAAAAGGCATAAATCGCCAAGGCGCCCCGCGCCGAGCCGGGAGGAGCGCATGGCCGACGCGGTGTACAAGGTTGCGGTGGGAGGCATACTGGCGATCATCGCCGCCGGCGTGTACGTCGCGATCGACGGGTACGCCGCCGGCGTGTACCCGCTCGACCTTGCGCGCGGCCACCTGGCCGAGGTCGTCCGCTCGACCGATCCGGTCGCCGTCACGGCCCTCGTGGCCGACACAAAGGCGCTGCTCCCCGAGGGCGGCAACCCCGTGTGGATATTTGCGACGTCGGACACGGACTGGGGCATCATGCAGGCGCAGCTCGACGGCATGTCGGCGACGGCCCTTGCCATATCGCGCTCGCCCGTCGACAGCTCGGCGTACCACACGGGCATGTCCAACATAAAGGCCGCCGCCGACGAGATACGCGTGAGCATATCGGCGGCGACCCCGTACATGTACGTCAACCCGATGACGATGCTGGTCAGCTGCCTGTGGGTCGCCGCCATAATCGGGATATTCGCCGTCCTCAAGCGGCGCCGCGAGCGCCTCGTAGAGTACGACGCCTCGCAGGACGTGTAGCGGGGCGCTACGGCCGCCGGTCCTCGACGTCCATGCCGAGCTCGGCGCGCAGCTCGGCGACCGCGCGGGCCCCGTACACGTCCCTCACCTGCCGCTCCCTGACGGCCTCCCCGACCGCATCCCTGCCCAGCCGGGCGACGAGGAGGGCGAGCGCGTCCGAAAAGCGCACGTCCCAGCGGTCGGCGCACTCTAGTATCCTGGAGACGGCCCACCGCCGCACCTCTGCCGGCCGGATCCCCGCACCGCCGCCCTGGGCGCGGCCGAGAATGCCCGCAATGTCCGCGGTCCGTGACGCCATCGCGTCGAGATCGTCGGCCCCGCCGTACTTTGACTCGGCGCGCATTCCGATGCCGGACCGGTACTCGGAGAGCCTGAGGATTGCCGTCGCGTCGGCGGACGGGCCGCCCGGTGCGCCGCCCTCCGCCTCGCGGGGCCCGCGCAGCCGGCCGAGGGCCGCGCCGGCGCTTGCGCGGAACTCGGACGCGGACGCCTCGGAGCGGGACAATGCATCTGCGAGCGAGTCGATGCGGCGCTCGATCGAGTCCGTCCGGGATGCCAGGTCGTCCCCAAGCCGTGCAATGTCCGCCTCGGCGGCCCCTGAGGGCTCGGCCGCCGGCGCCTGCGCATCGCCGCGCTCGGCAATCTTGGCGAGCGCATCCAGCTTTGACTCGATCGACCCGATGCGGACGGCAAGGGCGGGATCCGCGCCCGGGCGCGCACCCGCCGTGGCAGCGCGCGCCTTGATCTCGGCGGCCGCCTCGCCGGCGGCGGATGCCGCGGCGTCGGCCCTCGAGGCCGCGCGCTCGACCTGCTCGCGCATGGCGGCCACCTCGGTTGCGACCGCCGTGGCCGCGGCGTCGGCCCTCGAGGCCGCGCGCTCGACCTGCTCGCGCATGGCGGCCACCTCTGTTGCGACCGCCGATGCATCGAGGCCGCCGGCCCCTGCCGACAGCGGTGCGCCGGCCCCCTTGCGGCCCTCGACCTGCTCGCGCATGGCGGCCACCTCGGTTGCGACCGCCGATGCATCGGGGACGCCGCCGGATTCCATTGCCGCCGCCGGGGACCCTGGGCCTTCCCCTGCCGCCTCTTCCCCTGCCCCTGTCCTGCCGGACAGCCGCCCGATGGCCTCTTTGACGCCTGCCATGTCCGCACGCATGGACTCGATGGCCTCTTTGACGCCTGCCATGTCCTCGGGCATGGTTCCGCCAGAGCCGCCGGCGACCATCTTCACCTTTTCGTCCAGCGACCGCAGGTCTGCGCCGATTTCCTCGATCTGCCTCCCTGCCGCCAGGACGGCATCCGCCTTGGCGGACGCCTCCCTCAGGGCCCCGTCGATCCTCTCGCCGATCTTGGCCATCGTGGTAGAGTTGCCCCGTGCCAGGCCGGCGACCTCTGAGATACCTTTCGACATCTCCTCGATGCCGGCAGGCTCCCCTGCGCGGCTCCCTGCTGCTCCCGTGCTGCCGGCGGGCCCAGCGATGGAGCCAGCGCGGGCCCTCAGCTCTTCCAGCCCCTCGTAGATCTTTTTCGTGTTGCCCTCGATCGCCCTTGCCCTGCGCTCGCTGCTCCTGAGGGACTCGGCGGCCCCTGCAAGGCCATCGACCGCCGCCTTCATCGATGCGAGGGCCTCTTGGTTCTCGGCAAGCGCGCCCGACACGGCCCTCACCTCTGACGCGAGAAGCCTAGCCGACTCGGCCGCGGAGCCGCCCTTCTTGGGAGCCGGCCCCGGAGACACGGCCCTGCCGGCGCCGCCCTTGGGGGCGGTTCTTGCCCTGCCGGCCTGCTTGGCCGGCATTTCTGCGCCCTTCTTGACTCTAGGCGCCCTTGCCCTGCCGGCCGGCTTGGCAGCCGCCTTGCCCGATGCCGCCTTCACCTCGGCCTTTCTCTGCCTGCCGGCCCTTGACCTGCCGGCATCCTTTGCCGCCTTGTCTTCGGGCGCCCTTGCCCTGCCGGCCGGCTTGGCAGCCGCCTTGCCCGATGCCGCCTTCACCTCGGCCTTTCTCTGCCTGCCGGCCCTTGACCTGCCGGCATCTTTTGCCGCCTTGTCTTCGGGCGCCCTTGCCCTGCCGGCCGGCTTGGCAGCCGCCTTGCCCGATGCCGCCTTCACCTCGGCCTTTCTCTGCCTGCCGGCCCTTGACCTGCCGGCATCTTTTGCCGCCTTGTCTTCGGGCGCCCTTGCCCTGCCGGCCGGCTTGGCAGCCGCCTTGCCCGATGCCGCCTTCACCTCGGCCTTTCTCTGCATGTTGGCAACTGGCTTGGGCACCTCCTCGACCTTCTCTCCTCGCGTCCTCGGCTTGGCGACCCTTGCGCCTCTCAGCACCTTTCCCGCACCGCTTGCCCTTGCCACTGCCATGGGGCGGCCTTGATGCTTGGATTAAAAAAAGTTCGCTGGCCGCCGGGGCGCTGCGTGGCAGCGGATGCGCTGGACTTGCAACCTGTGCAGGGGGCCGGGACGGCTCGAGGCAACGAGTCGTACCGCGCGGCTAGGGCCATCATGCCGCCTGCCCTGCCGCCTGTCCCCGACGAGCAGGCCCCTGCGGCGGCCGCCCTGTAGCCGGGCGCTTGCGCATCGAGCGAGGCGCGCCTGCCGCCGCCGGCCGGTGCCGGCAGAGGCTGCTCCCAGGACGGCGCCGCCGCGGCTCTCGGCTCGCAGGCGGCCGGGCGCTGCCCCGCGCGCCGGAACGCGCGGCCGGGCCGCCCCCTCTCCGCCCTGCGGCGGCGCGGGAGCTCCCCTCGCGCCGGCAAAAAACACAGGCGGGCCGATCGGCCCCGCCCTGCTAGCCCTGCGGGCCGTCGTGGAGAATCTCGTGGAGCGTTTTGACGGCCAGGCCGTCAAGGCTGTCCGCAAAGCCCTTCGTACAGTACCTGCAACTGATCATGTTTTCCGGTGCGATTACGGTAGGATATAAGCATATCTTTAGTATATAAGGCGCGGCCGCCCTGAGGTGCGGCCGCAGGGGTTGCGCCGCCGTCAGATACCCCAGGCGTGTCTCGTCACCATCTCCGGCACCTGCTCTTCATCCGGCCGCGCCCCGCGGCGCCCCCTCAGCCCGTTAAGAGGTTGCCGCCCCCCGCGCCCTGCGCCGCCGCCCGTACAGGGCGATCGCTAACGCTTTATCGTAGCCCCGCCTGCCCGGCGGCGTGAGGGAGCTGGCCCTGCAGGCGGAGGCGGGCATACAGGACTCGCTAAGCTCTAGCGTCATGCGGATTCTGGAGCAGCTCACGCCCGAGTTTCCACACACGTCGTTCATGATCGACTTTGCCGTCATCATGATCATCGGCGCCGTCGTCACGCTCGCGTTCTTCAAGATACGGCAGCCGCTGATCATAGGGTACCTGTTCGCCGGCATGCTGCTCGGCCCCCTCTCCCCGCTGTGGTCGTGGCTGTTCCCCGTGTTCGGCCTGTCGGTCGAGTCGAACATAGAGGAGCTCAACGTCCTGTACGACATACCGACGATGCACCTGTTCGCCGAGATGGGCGTCGTGCTGCTCCTGTTCGTGATCGGCATAGAGTTCCCCGTCGCCAAGATACGGTCCATCGGCAAGGTCGCCGTCGGGACGGGGACGATCGGCCTGTTCCTGACGATGGGCGTCGTGTTCTTCACGGCGAGCGCGCTCGGCGTGAACTTCATGGACTCGCTGTTCATAGCGGCGGCCCTGTCGATCAGCAGCACCGCCGTGATCGTAAAGATACTGACCGACTCTGGCAGGATCAAGAAGGAGTCGTCGATCATGGTCCTCGGCATACTGATCATCGAGGATATCATAGCGGTGATCCTCATATCGTCGCTCCAGTCCATAGCCCTGCTCGGGTCGGTCTCGATCGAGAGCGTCATCGTCGTCCTCATCGTCGCCGGGGCCCTCATCATAGGGACGCTCACGGTCGGCATACGCGTCATACCGCCGCTCATAGACAGGGTCGCCGCCGTCGAGAACAAGGAGATCCTCCTGCTCGGCGTCCTCGGCGTGTGCTTCGGGTACGCGCTGCTCGCAAACATCGTCGGGCTGTCCGTCGCAATCGGCGCGTTCTTGGCAGGGGTGCTCGTCGCCGAGTCAAAGTCGGCCGAGGTCTCAAAGCTCCTGTCGAGCCCAATCAAGGACATGTTCGTCGCCGTATTCTTCGTGTCCGTCGGGGCCCTCATGGACATACGCCAGATAGAGAGCTTTGTCTTCCTTGCGCTCGCCCTGATCGCCGTCGCCACGGCGGCAAAGCTCGGCAGCAGCCTGCTCGGCAGCCTCGCCGTGCGGCGGCGCGGCGCCGTGCCGACCCGGGCCGCATTCACCCTCGGGGCGCCGCGCGGCGAGTTTTCGATCGTCATCGTAAAGGTCGGCGTCGACCTCGGCGCCGTCAGCGCGTTCGTGTTCCCGATGATCGGGCTGATCTCTCTCATTACGACGTTCATCTCGCCGTTCCTCATACGGGCAGGCGACAGGCTCGCGCTGCGCCGGCCGGGGCCGCCGGCCGCCGAGGGCGGGGAGGAGGGGGGCCGTGCGCGGCCGGGCGCGGCGGCCGGGGCGGGCCCTCCCGGGCCGGCCGGCGCGTGAGGGCTGCGCCATGGCCGGCGGCGGGGATGGCGGGGACGGCGGCGAGCTGGCCGACCTGCGGGCGCGCGTCCACCGCGGGATCGGGACGATCGAGTGCCCAGGGCCCGGGCCGGCAGGCTCGGCCCCGCGCACTGTGCCGAGCATCGAGGTGGCCCCCGAGCTGTTCGCGCGGATCATGAGGTCGGTCGCCGGCCGGCCGTTCACGATCGACACAGACCTGGACATACTCCAGGACGGGCTGGGCCACGTGTTCGTGTACGTGTCGCTCGGGTTCGGGCAGACGGGCATACGGGAGCGCTTCCTTGTCGACGCGTCCGAGTCGTACGAGTTCTTCGACCTGCTCGCCGAGACGTCCATGCTGGCCGTCTCGCCCGAGGGCGGGGCCGAGGCGGCAGGCGGGCCGGCCGGCGCGGGCGACGTGATCCTTGTGCAGCTGCCGCGGCCCGAGCGGGCCGCCGAGTCGCTCGGCATCATACGGCGCGGGCTGGCCGCCGGTGGCAGCGGCGGCGGGGGGCGGGGCCCGGCGCGGACTGATGGCTGATGGTGGTGCAGTCGCCGGGATTCGAACCCGGGTCACCAACTTGGCAAGCTGGAATAATAACCAAACTATACTACGACTGCCTGCGCGCCGTTGCCGGCCCCGCCTAATAAAGGGTGGCGGGGCGGCCGCCGGATTTTTTAGTGGCCTCGCCGCGCGGCGGGGCATGGATGCGGCCCTGCGAGACGCGATCGAGCGCAAGATGGGCGAGGTCGCCACCGCCGGCGGCCGGATGGGCGAGCTGGCGCGCCGCCTAGGCAGGGACGGGTGCGATGCCGGCGCGTTCGCGCGCGGCGCCGCGGCAGGCCGCCTGTACAACTCGTTCCACTACCAGTGCAGGAGGCTGCTCAAGAGGGATCCCACGGACGAAGAGTTTGACGAGTTCGTCGACATGGTGCGCGGCAGGGTGGACGGGCTGTCCCCCGAGTAGGTGCGCGGCAGGGTGGACGGGCTGTCCCCCGAGTAGGCGCGCGGCGCCTCGGCCGCCCCTACGCGGCCTGCGCCGGCTTTTCGGCCCCGTCCGCGTCCTTGGCCGGGGCATCGCCGCCCCCTTCGGCCGCCTCCTTTTCGGCGGCTGCCGCCTCGAGCGCGGCTGCCCTTGCGGCGGCCTTTGCCGCTCCGGCCGACGAGACCCTCGCGTACGCGGCCGCGCTGGGGTCTGCAAGGTCGATCACGCGCACGGTCGGAGTGCCGGGCAGCTTTACGCATGCATGCCGGACGGCCTTCTTGGTCTGCTCTAGGTGCTCCTTTCGGACGTACGCCTCGTAGACGACCTGCCCCTGGCCCACGCGGGCGCCGAGGCTGACGGCCTTGCCAAAGGCGCGCCTCATGCCCTCCTGGAGGCGGTCGGCGCCGGCGGCCGCAATCATCTTGTTCTCCCTGAGCAGCACGTGCGGGTAGATGCGGAGCCTGGCAAAGTAGCCTGCCTCGCCGGTCGTCTTTTCGATCGTCTTGTTGGCCGCAAGGCGCGTCGACTCGATGGCCATGTGGCGTATCTGGACCTTTTCGTTGATGAGCAGCTGCACGCAGTAGTCGTACTGGCCGGGGCGCCCCGACTGGAACTTTGCAATCTTTACCTGGGGCTTGCCCTTGATGTACTTGCGGCGCGCGTACGGCTGGCCCCTTCCCCTGCGGTAGTTTGCCCCGTGCAATGCGGCGCGGCACCCCAGCCGGCATATTTTAACGGTGGCCGGGGCCGACGACCTGCGCCGCCCTAGCGCACTGGCGGGGCGCCGTCGGGCAGGCGCGCCGCGGGGGATGGGGGCGGCACCGAGGGCACCACGGACTGCCGCCAACCCGGCACGCTCGGGCGGGGCGAGGGCGAGCCGAAGGAGGGCGGCGGCCCCGGGCGCGCGCCGGCCCTGTCTTGCGCCGCGCCGGCGCCGCGCCCGATGGCGGTGGACGGCCGGCGCTTGGCGGCAGGGGGAGAGGCCGCACTCGACTTGCCTGTCTCGGCGCCGCGCCGGTGGACGGGGACGCCATGGCGCACCGTATGGGTGGACATGCGGCATGCGCTTGACCGCGTGCAGGGTGATCCCGGCCGCAAGCTCGGATCAGGGGACGCGGCCGGCCACTGGGCAGCCGCGGGGCCCGCGCGGTGGGTCATATGGAAAAGTCCACGGGCATCCAAAAACCGGCGCGCCTGAGATCTTTGACGATCTCGCTGGCCTCGCTCCTGTCTATGATCCCCCTATCTCTGAGGAGTACGATCAGGCCGAGCAGCCCAGTGAAAGGTATGCCCCGCCTCTTGGCCGTCGATCGGGCTCGCCGATCGTCAAGTATGCAGTACGACTTGCCCTGCGGGCGCACCCTTTCGTACAGCGCGAGCGTGTCGGATTCGCCGGGGCCGAGGGCAGGGGAGTCTTTCTTCAACGCCTCTATATCTGCAGCAGGACTGGCCGCGAAAACGCGGATCTTGCCCTGGCGCACCATGCCTTCTACCTCTTCCCTGACCTCCTTTCCGCGCAGCTCGCCCAGGACGTGCCCCGCGATGGCCAGAGTGTGCCCCAGTTTGAGGATGCTGTCGATCAGATCGGGGCGGCCAAGCTCGGATATGATGCCGATCAGCGCCGACGTGTCCATTATCTTCAGGCGCGGTCACCGTGCCACCTGTACGCGCATCCTGCCGGCCATCTCCCAGACATCCTCGACGGGGCGATCTAGGATCTCGGCAGCGCGCCCGAGCGAAATATTTCCCTTCACTAGCATCGACACGGCGTGCCGCTCCTTGCTGGACATTATCCGGTCGTACGTCGGCGACCTTGTTGCCATGTCGGGGTATGTAGAGTACACGTACGCCAAGAGCTCGTCGGCCGTCATGCTGTTGAACACATCCTTGTACTCATCGATCCTGGCAAGCGTGCGGCGGTCTTCGCCGCCGGCGATCCTGCCGGCGACCTCGCCGCCTAGCTGCGTGATGGAGACATCCTCGCCGTCGGTGCGCAGAATCCCCGCATCCTCTAGGCGCGCGGCTTCCTCCTCGACAATGTCGCTGTGCGGGCCATGGCTGCCGGCAACGTACCCGCACGGGCCGCACTCCCAGCCCTTATTCTCGGTCAGCATGAACACTATCTTTTGCAGCTTTGTCCTGCCCCTGATCGGCTCGCATCCGTTGGAGGCGGCGAGCAGGACGACGAGCCTGCGCAGCGGATCGCTCGTCAAGCGCATCCCTTCGGCCGCATCCATGCCCGCACGGGGCCCGCACTCCTAATAAAACTATGGCCGTGTGCATGCATGCATGCTCGGTCCTCGGCCGCACTCGCCGGTGCAGGCGCCGTGCCGCCGACGGGTCGTATGCCGGGCGCGCACCGCACGGGGGCCCTCCGGGGGTCGGCCTAGACTCCCTTCCACCCTCCTGCGCCGCGCCGAAGGCGCACGATGCCGCGCCTCCCTGCACGCCTTAATAGGACGGGCGCCGCCCGGCGCGCCGTGCTACGGGAAAAGAGCGCCGGCGAGGGCGAAGGCGCGCCCGGCGGGCAGGGCGAGGACCCTGCGGTGCGCGGCAGGCTGGTCAGGGACCTGGTGCACGTAGAGGACGAATCGGTGCGCGCCGAGCTCGAGTCGAAGGGGTACGGCGAGGTGAGACGCGGCAAGTTCTGCCTCATGCCGTACGAGTCGCTCTACCTGATGCACACGGGGCGGCTCGCGCTCGACGGCCGCAAGAGGGCGGCCACGTTCGACTCGCTCGTCTCGGCGCTGCGCAGGTACGACGAGGACGTCCTTACGCGCTTTCTGGTGTACCGCGACCTGCGATCGCGCGGCTACGCGGCAAAGGGGGGGTTCGGGTTCGGCGCCGACTTTCGCGTGTACGAGAGGGGGAGGTTCGGCGACAAGGGCGCCTCTTACGTCGTGTTCGCGCTCGCCGAGGGCGCGCCGGAAAAGGCCGGCGCCCTGCACAAAAAGGCAAGCGAGATCGAGCAGATGGGCAAGGAGCCGATAGTGGCCGTGATAGAGCGCCGGGGCGAGGTGATCTACTACAAGCTGTCGACGGTCGCGTTCGGCAGGGGCGGGGGACGCGGCGGCGGCGAGGGCGGAAGCGGCGGCGCGCCGCCGCCTGCTCCGCAGCCGCCGGGGGGCGCTTGACGGCGCGCCTCTGCCGCCGCACGTCCTCCTCCGGCCGACGCGTCGGCTGGAACATGCCCGCCGCCGCTCCATCTGCCGCCGCCCGCCGCCGCCGGGACGACGACCATGCCTCTGTTTGGGAGCGCGCCGGGCACAAGATCCGCCCGCACCCCTGCCCACCGGGCCGCCCGTGTCGTGGGGCTGGGAGGGGTATAGGCCTCGGCCCGTCCCGATCCCGGCCCGCGCCGCCGCACGGCTTTTTTACGGGCGGCCCGCGTCTCCCGGCGTGGGATTCCTGTCCTCGCTGCGCTCGCAGTGGGCCTCCGCCAAGAGGGAGAGGGCCGCCAAGATCAACGCCGGCCACCTAAAGGGCCTCCTCCGGACGTTCAAGGAGGAGCGCGACCGGATCGAGGCGGAGACGGGCTCAAGGCCGCCCATCGACGACACGACCCGCATGTTCATGCAAAAGGTGCTCGACGCCTGGGCCGCCGAGGGCCGCCGCATAGACGAGGACAGGTTCTGGGACGAGGTGGACTACAACCGCCAGTTCGACCACCCCGTCGAGTACTACGAGGCCAGCCGCGGCCGCGGCGGCCCTCGGCCGCCCGGAGGCGGAGGGGGCCGCTAGCCGGCCCCGGTACAGCCGGGACGCCTCCGCGCTTTGGTTTTATACGGGCCGCCCGGGCCGTGCGCGTGGCGCGCATGACGTTCGAGCGCGGCGGGACCGTCCGCAGCGTGGAACTGCGGCCGTCGGATGCGGGGTGGTCGGCGACCGTCCGCGAGGGCGATCGCGTGATGGCCAACATGACGTACATGGCCGAGGCCGAGGAAGAGGTGGCCGCCACGGTCAAGAGGTCGATGGAGGCGTCCGGCTTTAGGCTGGTCGGCGCGTGACGGCAGGCGCCCGCGCCCGCGCATCCGGCGCCGTGCGCCGCCGGCCCGCAGGCAAGGTTTAAAGTCGAACCGTATAGGGGCGGCCGATCGAGGATGGGCCACCCCAAGATAGTGCTGACGGCCGACCGCACGCTCATGTCGCCGTACCGCAACCTCTCGCTCGCGACGTTCTTTGGGTGCGCGCCGGCGATCGACCCCCACCGCGACCCAAAGAGCATCTGGCACAAGCTGCTCGGCAAGCAGGTCACCCCAAAGATACTCTTCGACTTCATCTGCAACTACATACCCCACACCAACGGGGTGGCAGACTACGCGCCGTACGGCCTGCGCAAGGTCGAGGCCGGCCTCCTGCGGGACGGCTTTGATCGCCGGGACGTGGTCGTGGCCCACCCCGACCACATCGAGAGGTTCATCGGGCCGGAGACCGAGGTGGTCGGCACGTACGAGATGGACCCCCTCGGGATGGGGCCCGTCACGATGACGTTCACGTACGGCCGCAAGCAGATGTCGTACGACGAGTTCTACTGCCGCGAGCTGCACGAGAGGATCAACGCGGCAAAGGAGAAGAACGGCAGCGCCGCAAAGGTCATCGCCGGCGCGTCGGGCACGTGGCAGTACAACTACGCGCCCGAAAAGATATCCGAGTACGGGCTGTACGCCATACTCGAGGGCGAGCTCGGCGGCATAGCCCCCGAGATCGACGGCCACGCCGGCCGGTTCTTCAACTACCTGATCAACGGCGACTTTGAGAACATGGACCCGTTCCGCAAGCGCAGCGACTTCAAGGTCAACATAAAGGAGTTCGAGAGGGGCGGCGAGAAGCTGCACGGCCGCTTCGTCAACTTTTGGGACCGCCCCGACCTGGAGGAGATACCCGAGATCGTCGAGCCGAGCATGCACGGCATGATCGAGGTCATGCGCGGCTGCGGCAGGGGGTGCAAGTTCTGCGACGTCACGCTCAGGGCCCTGCGGTACTATCCGCCCGAGAAGGTAAAGCGCGAGATCGAGGTCAACCTCAAGAGGGGCGGCGCAAAGTCGGCGTGGGTGCACAGCGACGACATCTTCGTGTACGGGATGGACCCGCGCACGAGCAAGGGGATGGAGCCGAACCGCGAGGCGCTCGAGGAGCTATTCACGGCGATAATGTCGACGGGGGTCGGGCACACGAACCCGACGCACGGCACGCTCGCCGGCGCGATAGCCGACGAGCGGCTCATACCGAACATATCTGGGATAATCAAGGCCGGCCCAGACAACCTGACGGGCATACAGTGCGGGTTCGAGACGGGCAGCCTGCGCCTGATCGAAAAGTACGCCGACCGCAAGCTCGCCCCGTACGCGCCCGAGGAGTGGCACTGGGTCGTCAAGGAGGGCGTCAAGACGCTCAACGAGAACTACTGGGTGCCGGCCTTTACGCTGATCATGGGGCTGGACAACGACGAGACGCCCGAGGACTCCTGGGAGACCATACAGATAATCAGCGACCTGGAGAGGGAGCAGCCAGAGTCCATGTTCACGACGACGCCGCTCACGTTCGTCCCGATAGGCCTGCTCGAAAAGTCCGAGTTCTTCAACATCGGCAACGAGATGGACCCCGCGCAGCTCGGCGTCATGTACAAGACGTGGCAGCACAACTTCAAGTACGGGATACAAAAGTTCATGACAAAGACGGGCAGCGGCAACAGCGTGCGCAGGACGTTCTTCAACCTCATCGCCCGCTCGCTCGGCGGCGTCCCGCTCGGCGCGATGGAGCGGTACGCGAGGCGCAAGGGCACCGAGCACGAGCGCGTCATCGAGAAGATAAAGGCGAGGTACTGGTAGGAGGGGGCGGCGGCCGGCGCCGCGTCACGCTGCCCCATGCTTCTGTCTCCTTTGCCTCCTTTGCCTTGCGCTCCAAAGCGGCGGCCGGCGCCGCGTCACGCTGCCCCATGCTTCTGTCTCCTTTGCCTCCTTTGCCTTGCGCTCCAAAGCGGCGGCCGGCGCCGCGTCACGCTGCCCCATGCTTCTGTCTCCTTTGCCTCCTTTGCCTTGCGCTCCAAAGCGGCGGCCGGCGCCGCGTCACGCTGCCCCATGCTTCTGTCTCCTTTGCCTCCTTTGCCTTGCGCTCCAAAGCGGCGGCCGGCGCCGCGTCACGCTGCCCCATGCTTCTGTCTCCTTTGCCTCCTTTGCCTCCTTTGCCTTGCGCTCCAAAGCGGCGGCCGGCGCCGCGTCACGCTACCCCATGCTTCTGTCTCCTTTGCCTCCTTTGCCTCCTTTGGCGCTCCAAAGCGGCGGCCGGCGCCGCGTCACGCTACCCCCTGTAGGGGGCCGCCGCGGCGCCTGTCCCAAACCTATAAAGCCGCCCCGCATGCGCGCGCGCACGCATGGCAACCCACGGATCGCTCACAAAGGCCGGCAAGGTCCGCAGCCAGACTCCCAAGGTGGAGGGCCGCAAGAGGCCCGGCACCAACTCAAAGCTGCGCAACAAGAGCAACTACAGGAAGAGGTTCGTCCTCAACCCGGGCCGCTATCCGGGCCAGAACAAGCCCGGGCAGCGCAGAAGGCGCAGGTAGGCCCACTCCGGCCTCACACGGCCGCTAGGCGGCCCTGTCCCCGTACGACTCGGCCGCCCCGCACTTTGACCGGTACGAACTGCCAAAGTCGGCGTTCCCGGCCAGGCGCCTCCCCCCAAAGACCGTCCCGTCGGTGCAGACCAGGTCCTCGCCCATGCAGCAGCTGCCGCACATGCCGACGGCGCACTTCATGACGCGCTCGACGCTCGCCTCGACGGGCAGGCCGTGCGAGTTGGCAATATGCACGGCCTTTGCCATCATGATCTCGGGGCCGCACGTGTACGCCATGCCAAACGAGCCGGCCCCGCGCCCGGCGACCACCTCCTCCATGACGTCGGTCGCAAACCCCCTCCTTCCGGCGGTGCCGTCCTCGGTGGCCACTACGACCTCGTGGTCTGCGCCGCGCAGCAGGCCCTCGGCAAGGCGGTCAAAGAACACCTCGCCGGCGGTGCGCGCCCCAATCACGACGGTCGCCCCGCCCGGCGGCCTTGCCCGCGCGAGCAGGCGCACTAGGGGGACCATCCCCGTCCCCCCGCCGACCAGCAGGGCCCTGCCGGGGCACGGCGAGAACGAGTTGCCAAACGGCCCGCGCACCCCCACCGTCCCGCCGGCCGGCGTCTCGTAGAGGCCCGTCGACGACGGGCCGTGCCTGCGGACCGTAAACGCGGCCCTGCCTGCTGCGTCGCCCGGCGCGATCATTACGCTCATGGGGAGCTCGCCCTTGCCGGGAACCCACACCATGGCGAACTGGCCCGGCCGCGCCGCATGCATCGCGCCGTCGGACAGGACGAGGGTGCGCACGGTCGGCGTCTCGTCGATCACCTCCTCTACGGTGCGGATGGCGGGGACTAGCCCCGCGGGGCCCGGCATGGCGCACGGGCTGCCCGCTGCGCCTTCCCCGTCACCTGCGCTGCGCATGCCCTACCATCTCCGATATCCTTCCAAACCCGTCGTCCTCCATGTACGATGCCAGCCCCGCGTTGATGCGCGAGAATACACCCGTCCCGCCGGGGCCAGCCGCGGCGCTGCCGACCTGCACGGCGCGGGCGCCGGCGAGTATGAACTCGGCCGCATCCTCCCACGAGCCCACGCCCCCGCAGCCGACCACGGGGATGCTGACGGCGCCGGCAAGCTCGTAGACGCACCTTACGGCGACGGGGCGTATGGGCGCCCCCGACAGGCCCCCGATGCGGTTGCTCAGGACGGGCCTCTTCGCATGCACGTCGATCCTCATGGCCCTCACTGTGTTTATCGCGGTTATGGCCGAGGCGCCGGCATCGGCGGCCGCCTCGGCCGTCCGTATGAAGTGGGTCGTGCCCAGCCCGACCTTTGCCATAACGGGCGCGTCCGTGGCGCCTGCCGCCGCGGCGACTATCTTCCTTACGAGGCCCAGGTCGTCGCCGACCTCCAGCCCGACCCTTGCGACGTGGGGGCACGAGAGGTTTAGCTCGTACGCGGCGATGCCGCCTCCGCCGCGCCCGCACCTGTCCTCGAACGCGCCGATCATCCGCACAAAGTCCGACTCTGCCGAGCCGACGAGGCTCGCGACGACGGGAGCGCCGATCGGCTCCCCCGTCCTGCTGCCCGCGCTATCGCCGGCCTTCGACTCGCCGCCCCCGCACGCGGCGATCATGTCTGCCATGCCGGCGGCGCCGGGGTTGGACAGGCCTACCGCGTTGAGCCAGCCCCCGTCGATGCCGGCCCCGACGACGGTGGGATTGGCGTAGCCGTCCCACGGCTCGGTACTGACGGACTTTGTCACGACGGCGCCGGCGCCCTCGGCGGCCAGCCGCCTGAACACGTCGGTCGAGATTCCGAGTATGCCGGATGCGAGCATCGCGGGGGCGGCCATCCTGAACGACCCGCACACGTCGACTGCCAAGCTCGGCGCCACGGCCATGGCGGCGCATCCTGGTTAATAATGGTTGGCGGCCGGCGCCGGGTCGGTTCGCACTGCCGTCCTCCCGTGCGGTAGCCGCACCCCTGCCCTGCTCGGGGCACTGCTTGCCGCAGGTATTCGCTCAGCCGGCAGGATTTGTCCCGAGCGGCGCCCTTAATACCGCCCCGCCAACCTTCTCGGCGATGGCGGCCAGGCAGGAGGTTCTAGGCAGGAAAAAGGCGGGGAATAAGGCGCACCGCGCCGATCCGACCGTGGCCGAGTCGGCCGTGGTTGGCATAGCCGCCGCCGACGCGGCCGCAATGCCCGCGGGATGGAAGCCTAGCCGGTTCTTCGGGGCGTGGAAAAAGGAGGTAGCCGAGACGGCGGGGATGGACCTTGTCTGGAGCAACATGGGGCACTACGCTGGGTTTACGCCCGACTCGCTGGTGGAGGCCGTTGAATCGATCCTGCGCACAACCGTAATGCGTGCCTACAAGTCGGACGACATTCACGAGGTAATTCTCGCATCGGACAACGACGGCGGCGCCATGCGGGCGTATGCTACCGCATTTGTGGACGCGTTTTGGAGGGACTTTTGGACCGAGTACCGCAAGAAGTACCCCGAGCCGAGAATCTCTTTGCGCCGCATCGGAGCCGTACCATAACCGAACAACTTCGTGCGATCATGAGGCACAAGATGCGGATCGTTTGAGGGTCTGTACTGACATTGATCCGTCGCATGTACAAACCCGCATGCCTTGCATATTCCCTGCGCGGCCTAGGGCTGAGTAGCGTAGCCGACGCTGGCTGCCGCAAGCTGGGATATCACTTCCCTTTCCGCCTCTCGAAAGCCATCTTGCCCCTTTTTCCAAAAGCCCTCCCATGCGCTGTTCAGTATGGCGGAGATGCTTGTGGCACCTGCACCTTTTTCCTCTACTGTGGCATCGACGTAGCCGCGGAGGCCCGTCTGCCGCAGCGCACCCATGATGGCAGCGGTGATTTCATTGAGGATGTGGGCCGGAAAAGCATACTCGTACGCGGGCGTAGGCGCGCTGTACACGGGCGGCATTGCGTCCCACAACTCCCTGATCCTGGCCGCATCGCGCGCATTCCCTAGCATAACTAACCCCGCATCAAGCATGCGCATCCTGGCGTCGTCGGACGGGTGCGTCTGATTACCGGGCATGTCAAGCCTGTAAATTTCTGGCGAGGATTTGGACACTAGGTGCAAGTTGGCCCATGCATACGCAGGCCCAGCCGCGAACAAAGCAAAGAGGTCGCAAAAGGCCTCTTCCAACCACTCTCCCTTCCACTTAAGCATCATCCACTCTATGTCGGTTCGCACCGGCGGGGGCGTGGTATGCCGGCGCTTGGTGATCTCCAGCCCCCTGTAGTAGTCGTCGATGGCCCTCGTAGCCCTGTTTATTCCTGCCATGATTGGAGGTAAGCTTGCGGCCATGGCGTGGTCGTATAAATGGTGGCCTAGCTCATGATAAAAATCCGGCATGTGTAGCAGGAACCCTGTTTCGGACAGAGGAACAAATATGGTATTCATTTGCATATAGGTAAAGTAGTGCTCATTCGACGTGCATGATACCGCGGGGCACGGAAACTCCAGACCTATCTCGCGATGCATCAAGAAAAGAACATGGTTTAAAAGCCCAGATTCTTCGCTTTGGCAGTGCAGTGGCGGCATGCCGTACCCCTCGACCGCGCCTATGTTTCTGTCGCAAATTTTGATGATCTTGAGAGCCAGAGTGGCGCCGCCCTCGCCAACGCTATCAAGCGTGGTGGACGTAGCGGCGAGCAGTTGTCTCTGCTGGGCTAGGCGGCTCCTGCACTCGGATGCCAGATTCTCAAGGTTGGGATGCACTTGAGTGTCCGGTATCATGCATGCCAGCGATTGTGCACGGTTTGCTTGCTCAGAGATCAGCCGCTTTAGGTATGGTACGATCATTTCCTGCGAATCTCCCTGTACAGGCAGCCACACACGTAGTCGAGGGCGTCGGATACGTCGTTGAGCGCCGCCATGTCTTCATCTGAGAGGAACACGCCGTCGCCCTTTTCTAGCCTTGCAGTGACCGACAGCAAGTCTTCCCTGACGCGCGGCCAGTTGTCGTGGTGGCGGGCATGCAGGAATTTTGACATCTTCTCGCCGTTGATCCCCAAATTGTAGTGGTTTATGCCCTTGAAGTACAGGCAGAGCGGGGCAAGGATGTCTAGGATGCTCTTGGTCTCGTCTGGCTGCGGCTCCCTTCGTCCTTCGCGTGTCCTGAGCGACTCGAGCACTAGGACATACGGCGTGAGCAGCTCCGAGGCGCGGTAGAGCCTAGTGGAGATCACGCTCAATCCGCTCACTCGGACTCACCCTCCATCCATGATGTACCGCACACGTCCTGCTTCGCCACCGCATCTGCCCGCACGCCGCATCTTATAATGTTTAACCTGCGACCGGCGGGCGTTTGGACCTACGGGACGACTAGGCGGGCGTGGTAGGCTCCGCACGGCTGGGCGACGGCGACGGCGACGGCGACGGCGGGCGTAGTGCCTCACTGCCGCCGCCCCTGTGCGCCAGGCATGGTTAGAGGCGCGCCTGCCCGTGCCAGCTTTTTCATGGGCACGCCCGCATGTAATCACGTGCCAGCATGTGCCCCTCCTCTTACTCCGGCCGCCCGTAAGAAGTGGAATGCTACCGCCTCATCTTGGCTCGACGCAGTGACGTCTCCCTCTGCCCCCGCGCGCCCTACAGTGCAGCAACCGGGATGCATTTAGCCGGCAGGATTTGCCCCGAGCGCCGCCTTTAATACCGCCCTGCCGACCTTCTCGGCGATGGCGGCCAGGCAGGCGGTTCTCAGCAGGAAAGAGGGGGAGAAGAAGAGGCGGCGCGCGTATCCCACCGTGGTCGAGTCGGCCGTGGTTGGCATAGCCGCCGCCGACGCGGCCGCAATGCCCGCGGAATGGAAGCCAAGCCGGTTCTTCGGGGCGTGGAAAAAAGAGGTCGGCAAGACGGCTGGCATGAACCTTGTCTGGAGCAACATGGGGCACTACGCGGGCTTTACGCCCGACTCGCTGGTGGAGGCCGTCGACTTGATCCTGCGCATAACAGCAATCCGTACCTACAAGTCAGACGACATACACGAGGTGATTCTTGCATCGGACAACGACGGCAGCGCCATGCGAGCGTACGCGACCGCGTTCGTGGACGCATTCTGGAGGGATTTCTGGACGGAATACCGCGAGAAATACCCGGAGCCCGGGATGGCGGCGGGGGCTGTAGCCGGCCTCGCTATGCGCCTGGCCCGGTGACCTTGTACCTCCTCCTCAATTCCTTGGTCACAACACGATCGATACCGGCGTCCTGCATCACAACAAATTCCGTCCCTGGCGGGATCGACGTACCGTCGGGCACCCTTATCTCCGACTCGGCGGCATGCACTGCCTCCTTCGGATCGTCGATTCTTTCATCGCTTTCCCGCATGCGCCGGGGCAAGGTGGTATACCATACGCAGCGTATGCTGGTGTGGATAATGTTGCCTATGGGCACTTGAATCTTGATTTTGCGCCCCCCGAACCACAATTCGGGATTGACTGTGAGTGCCTTGAAGCCGCACCGCGTCCCGTCCTCCTCGATCCTGCTCTCGAACGTCCCACTCGTGTAGCTCTCGAGCTCAGGCGGGTCGATCCACCGGTATGCGTGATCCGAGCCGAGGGCCGTCCCGCAGAGCCAGGCACTGAACGCGCACATCGTCTCCTCCGAGTCTATGATCCTGCGGTATCCCGCTCGATCCTCCACGAGCGCATCTAGAAACAGCCGGTCGGACTCGGCCCTGTCTTTTTCGCATCTGGGCAGCCTCGTATCTCCCGAACACTTCGCTGCTCCCAAAGTATTTTTCGTCGACTACGCCCTCGTATTTCTGAACGGTCTGCCCTACATCTTCTGCTGCCGACAGTACTCCCTGCATGGAAAGCGAGTCAAACGTGGCAATCTTTTTGCGCACGCCGCAGATGTCGATCGAGTGGCCCGGCGCTATCCTAGTCGCGCTGGCGGCGCCGCCGAAGCCTCTGCGCCCCGGCCCCTCGCGCTGCGCTGCGCCCCACCCGCCTTCGGGAGCCGACCATACGGCTGCCGTGTTCGCCATAGCCGCGTCAATCTGAGCAGTTCTATTTAACCGTTGTATAAGGTACTAGGACATTACGCAAGATGCCCGCTGTGCAGCCGTGCAGTGGCCTGCCCCCGCGCCGAGCGCCCGCCGCGAAGCATGCGGACGGGTGCCGAGGCGCCGACCGGATCCGCCCCTCGCCGGGCCGCCGCCCGCGGCCGCTACTCGTCTGGCACCTTGTACCACTTGCGCGGCTGGAAGAACCGCTTGACGAGCAGGGCCGTGCCGGCAAGGTACACGAATATGCCGATCGGCTCGATCCAGTTGCGGCCCGACTCGCCGGCCGTTATGCCGAGCGCGGGCTCTACGACGAACAGGAACAGCGCGCCGACCATGAGCGGGGCCATGGCGACAAAGAACAGCATGAGCGTGACAGAGTCCCTGAACGCCCTTGCCAGGTCCCTGTACGAGCCGTGCGGCCTCTTCCACCTGCCGGGGCCGACCCACACCTGCATGCCGCTCGCGTACCAGTGGACCATCCCCTGCAGGAACATGGCGCCAATGATGTTGCCGAGCGTGACGGGCACCAGGTTCTTGAACCACGCCTCGCCCCAGGTGTACTCGCCGCCCGCCCACAGGCCGGCCGAGAGCGCAAAGTGGTTTACGATGCTGTGCTCGAACCCGATCGCAAAGAATATCGAGGCCGGTATCCCGATGAGCAGCACCTTGCCGACTATATCCTTGGTGCGGTACGCGCCCCACACGCCCATTGCGATCAGCCAGTTGGCCAGTATGGCCCTGTAGAAGAGCTCGTCCCACGTGTGGCCGCTTACCTTTTTCTCGCCGATGCCGGCCATGACTTCCATGAGCGGCGCGCCGAACGAGCCGGCCTGCGAGGCCCCCACGATGATGAGCCACCCTACGACGAACCCGCCTACCCAGTGGCCCGAGTGGGTGATCGACCACTCCCAGAGCACCTCCCTCCACCGCGCCTGCCGCGTCATCAGCGACACGCTCGCAGTCAGGTAGTCGCCCGTCACGAGGTTCGAGCCGTACAGTATGACGAGGACCAGCGCCGACACGCCGAACATCATAAAGCCGAGGAACTTGCCTAGGCCCCCCGACAGGTCGTCCGTGACGGCGAACATGACGGCCCACGCCAGGAACGCGCCGAACGCCAGGTATGCGGTCGCCTGCCAGCCGAGCAGTATGCCCTGCGCGGGGTTTACCTTTGACTTTGAGACGCCCATCGCGCTGAGGGTGCGGATGGTGTCGGGCAGGTTGAACAGGCCCGTGTTGATGCGCGGCGGGCCCTCGCCGTCGGGGCCCTCGCCGGGGGAGGCCGACCGGCTCTCGCCGGGCCCCGCCTTTACGTCGTCCTTTTCGGTCGTCACGCCGGTCCGGCCCTCGGCCGGCCCGGTCGCGTCCCCGTCCGCCACGCCGCGCGCCCCTGCATGCACGTAATAAAACCGATTGCGGCCATGCCGGGGCCGCGCCACACTGCCCCCGGGGGAGGGGGCAGTGCCATCCACTGTAGCCGCGTTGCCGCCTGCCACGGATTCAAACTTAATATCCGCGGCCGCGGCCGCGCCGCGTGTCGGAGACAACCACCGCGGCGCGCCGGGGCGGCGGCCGTGCCCGGCGCCCCGCGGCGGTCGGCGCCGCGGCGGTAGCGATAGCGGCCGCCGCCATAGTGGCGTCGGGCATCCCCGACTCGCCGTTCCACGCCGCGGCCCAGTCGCCCGACACCACGCCGCCGTCCCTCCAGGGCGCCACGCAGGCGCTCAACCTGAACGCCGTGCCGCCGACGCTGACTATATCGTTCGACGAGGACGTCCTTGCCGCCCCCTTGGGCGCCGTACCGGGCGCGAACATGTCGCTCGTCGAGATCGTCGGCGTGTCCGGCCGCCCTGTAGTCGGGCTGGCCGGTGCCTCCGCCGCCCACGCAGCCGGGTCCCAGTCGACGCTGGTCGCAAACCTCACGGCGTCGCAGCATGCGGCCGCCTCGGCGGCGCACCGCGTCGCCGCTCCGCTCACCCTCACGGTGCGCTACGGCGCGGTCTACGACGCGTCGGGCAACGCGTTTGGCGGCCGGTCCGAGGCCGGCCTAGACGTGGTGCCCGACACGACGGCCCCCTCGGCCGCCGGCTCGGCCTTTGTACTGAACCTCACGGACGGGACGCTCCGCATGCACTTTGACGAGCCGATCGACGCGGCCGCTGCCGACCTGCGCGGCGTGACAGTCCTCGTGCAGACGGCGCCCGGCGAGATCGCCGCGACGGGCATGGGCGGCGCGTCGGCCATGCAGGGCGAGTCCGGCGAGCTCGTCATATCGCTATCCGCCGAACAGCGCCTACGCCTTGTCGGCCTGCGCCAGACCGGCGCCGGCTCGGCCGCCGACGCGGTGACCGTGACCGTGACGCACACCGCGATACCAGACTTTGCCGGGAACCACTGGTTGGGCACGCTGTTCGGATCTGCCCGGCCCGCCGTCATAGACGATGCGTCGGGGCCGTCCCTGCTGCCGCCTCCGATCCGCCCTCTGCTGAACCTGCGCGCCGGCTCGCTTGCGCTGTACTTTGACGAGGCGGTCAACCGAACGTCGGCGCGCCCCGGGCTGATCAACGTCACGCATGCGGGGCATCCGGAATCCGGACTCGGCGCCACGACGGTGGGCCTGGGAGGCGCGCATGTAGCCTCGCACGCCGACTCTGACGTGCTGGTGATCGCCCTGACGGAGGGGCAGGCGGGGTCGCTCAGGGCCCTGGCCGCGGCGGCCGCCGGCGAGGGCGGCATGCGCGCGGGGGCCCAGAACTGGACGGTCTCGCTGGCAAACGGCTCCGTGCGCGACATGGCTGGAAACCCGTCGGCCCCCGCCGCCGCAGCCCCCGCTGCGGCGGCCCACGCGGCCCCTGCGCGGCACGCGTGCATGGCCGCCGGCGGGGGGGACGGCCCGTGCCGGTACGGCATACTCGGGTCGTACGGCGAGGCGGCCGCGTGGAGCGGACAGGCGATTGCGGTCTCGGACGACGGCAGCCGCTCGTACGCCGCGTACGGCCCGCCGCCCGGCTCGCGCGCGGCGCGCATCGATGCCGTCGGACTCGCGCAGACCGGGGCCGGCGTCCGCCCCGTGCTCGCATCCGCCGAGTTCGAGCCGCCGGCATCCGGCGTCTCGTCGTCGGTGCATGCAATCGCGCTAGACGGGGCCGCGGGCGCGCCGCTAGCGGCGGTGCGGGAGGCGCCGTACGGCGGCGGAGGCGGCGGGGCGGGGCGCGCCTCGTCCTACCTGGCCCCCCTGCACCCTGCAACACTTGCAGAGGTGCAGCGCATTCCGCTCTCGTACGTCTCGCACAACGGGACCGCCGCGCCCGGCGATGCGCCCGCCTCTGTCGCAGCCGATGCGCCGCGCCGCCTCGTGCTTGCCGCCGTCTCGGATGCGCCCGCTAGTGCGGCCTCGCCGTACCGCACCCGCGGGGCCGTCCTGTCTGCCGACGTGGACGAGCTGCGGGCCCATGCGATGTACGCAGCGGCCGCCCCGGACAACTCGTCGGGGTACTACCATCCGTACCACGCCTGGCAGCCTGCGGCCGCGGCCGTAAACGAGACCTCGTTTGCCGCGGCCGGGAATGCGCCGGCTGTCGCGTACGTGGCCGGAGCGGCACTCGACGCCGCGGCCGCCGCATCGGGACTGGCATATCCGAACTCGTACGGAATCCACACGGTCGTATTCGGAAGCTCGTCGGCGTTCTCGCCAAACTACACGTCCGTCCACTCGCTGTCCCTGGCCGCACCACACGCGTCCCCGCACCCCGATGCGGCCTCGCTCGCAGTGGTATCGCTGGCCCTTGACGGCAACCCCGGCGGCGCCCTGTACGCCCTGTACGCCAACGGCACCCTGGCGGCGCACGCGCTCGCGCCGGGCGCGCCGGGCGGCCCGGCGGCCGGATACGCGGTGCCCGCGCCGGGCATCGCAGTGGCGCACGGACTTGCCGTCCCGCGCCCGGGGATATCGATCGACGCAGGACGCGGCCTGCTGTACGCCGCGCCGACCGATCTCTCGTCCGTATTGGTGTACGACCTGCGCGCCGCAGGCGGGCCCGCCCTGGCCGCCGAGGTGCCTGTTCCATATCCAGTCTCGGCCCTGGCGGCATCTGCCTCTGACGGGACCGTGCACGTCCTGGGCGGCATGCCGGGCGGGCCGGACGCGCCGCCGGGCGCGGCCGCGTACATCGTGGGCCCCGGAGCGGCCCCGCTATCGCTGGACGGCCCGCCGTCGGCCGACCTGCGCGCCGGCATTCTGACGCTCCCGCTCGACAGGAGGGCCGATGCCGCA
Organism: Cenarchaeum sp.; assembly: GCA_965242695.1. Lineage (GTDB taxonomy): Archaea > Thermoproteota > Nitrososphaeria > Nitrososphaerales > Nitrosopumilaceae > Cenarchaeum. The sequence continues at coordinate 1,279,661 of CBDESU010000002.1, forward strand.
TCGATCGACCCCTCGGGCATGGTCCTGTGGGGGTCCGGCGGCGGGTCGTCCGAGCCGGTGCGGCTCGCCGGCGCGTCCGTCCTGTCGTCGGGGTACACGACCGCGCCGGCAATCCTCCTGACCGAGGGGCAGAGGCGCGCCGCCGCGGCCGCGCACGCCTGGGACGGGCCGCTGCTCGCCAACCTGTCCGAGGGCGCGGTGCAGGGAGTGGTCGGCGCGCCGCTCGCCGCCGCCTCGTCGGTTGCGGTGCGCGTATCAGCGGCCCCTGCCAACGCGTCCCTTGTCCTGGCAGCCGCCGTCTCGCCGTACGAGGTGCGCGTAGAGTACGACGTGCCGGTCAACGCAACGGCCGGCCTGTACGCGGGCCTGTCGCTCGAGCAGGGCGGCCGCCGGGCAGTAGAGGCCGTGCGCGGCGCCGGCAGCGCGGTGCACATACTCGAGATCGACCGCGCCGGCGCCCGGCTGCCGCCCGACGCATCCGGCTCGCTCGAGGTCCGGCGCCTGCCCGACCTGGGATCGCGCTCTGCGTTCGACGGAGCGGAAGCGGCCCCCGTGTCCGACGCGCAGCGCCCGTCCGTCCGGTCGGCAGTCGTAGTCGACAACGCGTCCGTCGCCGTGTTTTTCGACGAGCCCGTGTCGGGCGTCGAGGCGGCCGACTTTGGGGCGCTCACGGTCGGCGCGCAGGCCGACCCTCCCGTGTTCGAGGTCGCGCGCGTGTCGGGGTCTGGATCGTACCGCCTCCTCCATGTGGCCGACGCCTCGCCTCCCGTGCCGCGCAACGCGCACGGCTCGCTTGCCATGGCGCCGGGATCGTTCGAGGACCTTGCGGGAAACCCGGGCGCCGGCACGGGCGAGCCGGTATATGTGATACCGGGGCGCCTGACTGCCACGACGGACGGCCGGGCGCCCGTGCCGGCCACGCCCGGCATGTATGCAAGGGCGATAGTGGCCGAAAAAGCCCTTGGCGTATCGCTCGACCTCTCGCCGCTCGGCGGGCTGCCGCTGCCGGCAGATGATCCCCTGACCCTGGACGCGTTTGATGCCGCCGTCATACTGCCGCCGGGCGCGTCCGTCGTCGGGGGAATGCCGGCCGACGGCATCGTGCGCGTGTCGGGGTCGCAGGCGGAGGCCGGCCCGCGCGCATCGATCGGCGGCGGCCGCATCCTGGCCATGGCCGACACGGGGGGAGCCGGCGGCGCGCCGGTGCAATTTGATGCGCCGGCGGCAATAGTCGTACCGGGCGCCGGCGGCGGCATCGCGTTCCTGCAGGAGCCGGGCGGCGCGCCGGCGGCGGTGCACGGCTCGTGCGGCGAGGCGGCCGGCTCGGCCGTGCGGCCCGTAGAACTGCGCGCCGCGGCAGAGGCGCACCTGAACGGGTCGGGCTCGTGCGCGGCCGACCTGGCCGGCGACAAGATCGTCGTATCCTTCGTCCTCACTACGGTCGGCGTCGCGGCGCGCGCAGAGGCCGGCGTGGCCGATCCAACAGTCGCCGCCGTGTGCGGGGGCGCCGCAGGGGCCGCCGGCGGCGAGGGAGCCGCCGGCCCTGCCGAATGCGCGCCTCCATACGCGGCAGTCCTCGACACCGGCGGGCTTGATGCCGCGGCGGTGGCCGTGTCCGCCGCACCCGGCCCACACGCGACGGTCTTTGTCGCCGCCTCGAGCCCTGCCGGCCGCGTCGGAGACAGCGCCGCCGGCGAAGGGCCGTCCATACTCGTGTACGATGCGGGCGCCGGCTTGTCGCCTGCCGCCTCGTCGAGCCTTGGAGCCGGGCGTAAAGTCCTTGCGCTGGAGGCGGCCGCCGGCGGGGAGGCGGGAGGCGGCGGCCGGCCTGCCGCCGCCGCGTATGCTGTCGTTGCCACCCCGCCGGCCTCGGCTCCCGGCGGCGGCGAGGGGGCGCCGCCGGCGCCTCCTGCCGTGCTCGCGCGCATCAATGCAAGCGGCGCGGCCGGGCCGGGCGCCGTCCCCTTAGAGTACGTCGACGCCCGCGGGCTCGCCGCGCGCGTTGGGGCATCCGACAGGATACCGGCGCTGCACATCGACGCGGCGGCGGGCCGGGCATACGTGGCCGTACTGGCGAACGCGAGCGCCCGCGGCGGCCTGGGAGGCGACGGCCCGATACTTGCAGTCGACACGGCGGCCGATCCGGACAGGCTCCTGCGCCAGTACGCAGGCCCGTACGACACGCGGGCGGCGGCGGCCGCCGCCGGCTCGTACTACTACCCTGCCGAGGCATGGCGGCCGACGGCCCTTGCCGTGGCCGGCGGCGATCCTGCACTTGCGTACGCCGTCGGCGCCAGGCTGCCCGCGGGCGGATCCCCCGATGTCGGCGCGCCGCAGGGAACAGAGTCGTACGGCATACAGGCCGTCTCGTTTGCAGGCGGCGGCGATCCGCCGGCATTCACGCCCAACTATACGCTGCGGGCGGAACTAGAGATCGCGTGGCCGCCGTCAACCATCCACGGCGCAGAGGTTCCCGGCCTGCCTGCGATCGGCGCCGTGCTCGACGCCGCCGGCGAAAAGCTGTACGTGCTGTACGGGAACGGGACGCTGTCCGCGTACGATGCGGGCTCTGTCCGCGGCCAGGCCTCGCCGACCCCGCTCCTGCGCCAGCTGTACGTCCTTGACGAGATCGGCGGCCCGTCCGCCCTGGCCTCCTACGCGCCCTCCTCGGACGGTAGCGGCGGCATACTGTACGCGGCCGGCTCGGCAGGCATAAGGGCGTACGACATGCGCGCCGACATGCTGATCGGCTCGGCCGCGATAGGCGGCATCGTCGACATGGACGCCGCGGCCGGCGGCACCCTGTACGCCGTGGGCCGCAACGGTACGGCCGTCGCAGTCGGGGATGCCGCGGCTCCCCCCGGCCTCCGCCCGTCCGCGCTCGAGTCCCTCGTGGCGGCCACGCCCGACGGCGGCACGGCACTCGCCGCGCCGGGCAGGTACGACAACGTCTCGCTCGTCCTGGACAGGCCGGTCAGGCTGGCGGCCGACCCGCCGGGGTCTGCCGTGCTCGGGCCCGGCTCGCGCATCGCCATTCTGGTGCCGCCGTCCGGCATCGTCGCGGTGGAGGGCATTGCGTTTGACGGCACGCGGTGCCCCGCGGGCTCGGATCCTTCCGATCCAGAGTCTGCCGCCATACGCGTCTCGGACGGGGCGTGGGCCGCCGAACGGCAGCCGCCGCAGCTGGGCGGCAGCGTAGCGATACTGTCCAACTCGTTTGCGGGCACGTGCGGCGCCGCGGTCGCCTCGAACGCGACGGCCGCCACGGGCCTTGCCGTCCGCTCAAACACGATCGAGTCCGCCGGCGCCGGGTACTACGGCGCGGCCATCGCGGTATCGGGGCTCGCCGGCGCCGCATCGGTCGAGTCGAACCGCGTGATCGGCGCGGCCGGGCACGCCGTGTCCGTGCACAACGCTTCGGGCGCGGTCGTATCGGAAAACCGCATAGAGGATGCGTCGGGCGGCGGGATAGCCGTCTCGTCGTCGTCGGCCGTGCGCATTGCGGGAAACACGCTCGCCGGGCTCGCCGGCCCGGCCGTCCTTGTGCGCGATGCGCGGCCGGCTGATGAGGCTGCCGGCACGGCAGGCATCTTCTCGGACGGCGTGGCCGCCACCCTCAACGCCGTCTACGGGACGGACGTCGCACTGAGCGTCGAGGGTGGGGCCGGGCCGCGGAACGGATCGGGCGCCGCCTCTTCCCCGCCTCCGGTCCGCTTCAACTTCAACGCGCTGCACGCCCACGGGGGCCTGGCCCCGTCGGTATCCATCTCGGCGGCCGGCGTGCCGGTCGACGCGCGCAGCAACTACTATCCGGGACTAGAGCCCGGCTCGTACCCACGCCTGGCCGGCTCGGCGGCGGAATACGCCCTGTCCGAGCCCGCCGCGGCGCCCCCGGGAGGGCCCCTGCGCATAGGGGTCCTGCTCGATGCCGCGCACCTCCCGCACGTCGACGGGCCCGCGCTAGAGGCGGCGCGGGCAGCGGCAGACGAGGCCAACCGGCGCACCGCCGGGCATGCAGGCCTCACGCCCGTCGAGCTGCACGAGGCGCGCGGCGCCGCCAGCGACATGCCCGCCGCCGCCGAGGCCCTTGCATCCGGCGCCGCATACGACGCGCGCTACGAGCCCGTCCTTCTCGGGAGCATCGCCGACGCCGCGTCGTGGCATGCCGCATCGCCGGGCGATGCGCTCGCCAGGATCGCCGCGGTCCCCTACAGGGGCCATGTGCTGTTCGCGGCCGACGCGTCGGGTACGGTCCTTGCCGCCTCGGATGCGGGCGCTAGCGCTGCGCGCATGGAACCGGGCCGGCCCCTGCCAGCCGCCGCGGCCAACCCGGCCGCGTTCGCCGCCACAGTCGGCCGGCTCGGCAATGCGAGCGCCGCGGGCGGCGGTACCGCCGCCGGAACGGCCTGGCTCGGCCATGCGTTGCCCGACGGTCGCATAGTGCGCACCCTGCTGATGGCCGCCTCGGGCGGAACCCTCCTCGGCGCCTCGTACGATGCGGGCGCGCCGCCGCGCGCATACGTGGGCCCCGTCTCGTCGGCCGGCTTGGCCGCCGCGGCGGCGGCACTGCCGGCCGGCACGCCGATCGTCTCGCCGGGCGCGGTCGATGGCAGCATCGTCGCCGCCGCCGGGCCGGCGGTGTTCAGCATGGCCCCCACCTCGGACAATGCGGCGGCGCCCGTGGCCGGGCAGGTAATGTCCGAGGAGCGCGTGGCCGCCGTCATACCGGTGGTCCAGGCCGACGACTACTCGCTCCGGTTCGCCGCCGCCGCCCTTGCCGAGTACGCGGACAGGTCGGAAGGCAACGACGGCGGCGGCACGGTCCTCCACTCCGTCTCGTTCGCGCCGTCCGAGGAGTCGGCCGAGTTCTGGTCGTCCGCGGCAGACGGCATGGAAGAGGCCGCGGCCGGCCTGGCCCGGCGCGGCCTGGACCCGTACGAGGTCGCCGTCTTGTACGTCGGCGGCGGCGGCCCCTTCGAGGCGCTCGCCGGGCAGGCCCTTGCCCGCCCCGCCCTTGCGGGCGCGCAGTGGTATGTGGGCGATGCGATCGCACAGATGTCGCAGGCGGGGGAAGGGCAGGGCGGCGTCGGCCGCTCGTCGCCGTGGTACGCCCCGGGCGCGGCCGGCCCGGGCAACGCCACGTCGGCCGAGGCCCTCTCGCGCCGTACGGCGCTAGTCGCGTTCGCGCTAGAGCCCGCCCGCGGCATCGGCATCGACACGGCAGCCGGGGCGGCCGCCGAGTCCGTCCTAGGCGAGATCCGCCTAAGGCAGGCCGCGTCGGCATCGGCGGATCATCCTGCCCCGGCGGGCGGAGGATCCGGCGAGACGCCCGCCACCGCGTACGCATACCTTGCGTACGATGCAGTCCTTGCGCTGGCCATGGCCGTGCCGGCAGCCGAGGCGGCCGATCCGGCGGCGCCCGACTACGGCGCGGCGATCCGGCAGGCCGCATCGGCCCCGGCGGACCTGCGCGGCGGAATCGTCCGCGGCGCCGCATTCGATGCGGGCGGCTCGCTGGCGCACCCCTCCCCGTACGCGCTCTGGGCGTCGGCGCCGTCGGGGCCGCCCGTCCGCGCCGGCACTGTGGCCAGCCCGCCGCCCCTGTGCGGAATCGCGCTTTCCGACGGGCGGCTCGACTTCGGCGGCGTGCGGCCCGGTGGGGCATCGGACCCCGTCCCGCAGCGCGTTGCAAACGCGGGCACGGCCCCGCTCGAGGCGGTCGAAATTGAGGCGACGGGATGGACGGCGGCCGCGGCCGAGTCGGGCAGCGCCGCCCCTGTCCTCCTCCCCGCGGGCCTCACCGAGGTGGCCGCCGGCCGGCTCCCGCCGGGCGCGCCGCCCACAGCCGTGCCGCCGGGCGAGTTCTCGCCGGTCTCGGAGGTAGGCGGCATGCTCGCGGGCCTGGCGCCGGGCAACTCGGCGCGGCTCCAGTTCGTGCTGAACATGACGTCCGTCCAAGATGCCCCCGACGTCCCCGTCGAGCAGCGCGTGACGTACACCGCGGCCTGCGGATGACGACGAGGCTCCCGCCTCGCGCGGCCCGCCTCCGCGCGCCTGCCGCATCGGGCGCTAGGCCCCTCAGACGGGCAGAATGCCCGCCCCGTCCCTATCTTCATAACCCCCGCGCCGGGCGCCTCGGGCATGCCCGCCGCGTCCGAGGCCGCCGCCGCCGTCGAGCGCTGCTTTGCATCGCCGCCCGAGTACGAGGAGGAGCATGCGGGCGCGCCCGCCGGCCGCCGGTCGATGACGCGCGTCGGCGACCTGCTCGAGGCGCGCTACCGGGTGGTGCCCGCGCGCGCCCAGATCCGCCGCAACCTTGCGGCCCGCCGCGCGGCCGGACTCCCCCCGTACCCCGGCATAGTCGGGTTCGGCGGGACGGTCGAGCCGGCCGTCGACAGGGCCCTGCTGGCCGGCCACGACATGCTGCTAGTCGGCCAGGTCGGCCAGGCAAAGACGATGCTTGCGCGGGCGATCGCCGAGACGCTGCTCTCGGAGATGCCGGTCGTGCGCGGCAGCGCCACGAGCGACTGCCCGCTGGACCTGCCGCCGGCCGAGCTTGCCGCCGCGCTGGAGGGGCGCGAGCCCGCATCGGACAGGCCCTCATTCCACGTCAGCCCCGACAGCCTCGAGGCGATCAGGGACGGCGGCCTCGAGACCCGGATAGAGTGGAGGCCCGGCGCGGACAGGTTCCGCTACGTGCTGGCCACGCCGGACCTGTCGGTAAAGGACCTGGTCGGGCACGTCGACGTGGCTAGGGTGGCCCGGCGCGGAACCGCGACGTACCGCGTCGAGTCGTACTCGCCGGGGCAGCTCATGCAGGCCAAGCACGGGCTGCTGTGCGTCGACGAGCTGCCCGTCATGGACCCGAAGAAGCAGGTGGCACTCCTCTCCGTACTGCAGGAGGGGATGTTCACGACGGGCGCCTTTCCGGTGGCGTTCGAGCCGCGCGCAGTGCTCGTCGCCACGGCAAACCCTGTCGACTATACCCACTCGGGGCGGATAGTCGAGCCGCTCTCGGACCGCCTGCGCAGCCACATCCGCACGCACTATCCGCGGACGGCCGGCGACGAGATGGCCATCGTGCTGGCCGAGGCGTGCGGACGCGCCGAGCCCGACGCGCGCGCCCTGCCGTCCGAGCCCGCAGTGCGGACAGTAGCCGCCGTGCTGGCCGGCATGCGGTCCAGCCCCCACATCGACCAGGCGCGGGGCGTGAGCACGAGGATTGGAATACACGGCCTAGAGGCGCTCGTCGCCGAGGCCGAGCGCGTGCGGGGCCTGGCCACGCCGGGCGGCGGCAGCGGGGGCGCGGCGGCAGCGGAGGCCGCCTCGCCGCGCCTGTCCGATCTGCATGCGCTCTGGCAGGCGGCAAAGTTCGACCTTGCCGAACTGGACGGGACGGACGGGAACAGGCGCGAGGTGTTTGCGGGTATAGTCGACGGGGCGGTGCGCGCGGCCGCCGCCGAGGCCCTGGGGGACGCGGGCGCCGGAGCATCGGCCGAGGGCGCACTCGAGGCGGTGCGCGCCGAGTTCGAGGGGGGCGGCGGCGCCTCTGCCGGCACTGGTGCCGCCCCGCCCGTGTTCCGCGTCTCGCAGCGCGCGCGCTGGGGAGAGGGAGGCGCCGGCAGCGGGGGAGAGGGGGACGTCCCGTCGTACTCGGGGCAGCTGGCCCGGCTTCCAGTCCTGGCCCGGATGGTCGATGCGGCCGCGGCAGCGGCGGTGGCTCGCCACGTGCGGCTATGCGCCGCGGCCGGCCTGCCGCCCGAGGGCCGCGTCGCGGCGGGGCCGGCCGGCGAGGCGGCCGGCGACCTGCGCTGCATGGTGGCAGAGATGCTGCTGGAGGCGCTGCGGTGGTCCAAGCCCAAGGTGCTGGACAGGCGGGACGGCCGGTATGTCGCTGCTTGACGGCATGGATGCCGAGTACTATGCAAGCGCCGGCCGGGACGGCGGGCAGGCCGAACGGGAGGGCGCGGACGGCGCGCGCCGGCCGGATGCCGAACCGCGGCCGGAGGACGGCGGGAGGTACAAGGACGGGGACGGGGAGAATGCGGCGGCCCGCGGCGGCGGGGACGGCGAGACATCCGCCGCTGCGGCCGCCGCCCGGCGGGCCTCGGCCGCCGATCTCTCTGCGATTGCGGGCGTGCTCGCCGGCCTGGCCGTCCGCGAAAGGCCGCCCGATCTTGCCGACCTTGAGCGGCTTGTCGGGGATGCGCTCTCGGGGGGAGGCGCCGGCACGACCAAGGGGGGTGCCGGAGCTGGACAAGGCGCGCCCAAGGGAGATGCCGCCGGCCCGCCGCCCTCGCAGCGTGCAACCGGCGGGGATGCCGCCGGCCCGTCGCAGCCGTTCGTCGACATGCTGCGCGGAACGGGGTACCTGAGGGACGGGCCGCCCGGGGGCGCCGGCCCGCGCTGGCTGACGCGCCGCGGCTTTGCCGCCGTCGGCGACCATATCCTGCGCGACGTCATGCGCGGCATGGATCCCCTCGGGTTCGGCCCGCACGAGACGGCGCGCCGCGGGCCGGGCTCGTCCGTGATTCCCGACCAGACGCGCCGACTCGAGCCGGGCGAGCCTGCAGACGTAGGCCGGATAGACGCGGTCCGAACTGTGCTCAACGCCGTGTCTAGGGCGGCCGGCGCCCGGCACCGCGGCGACGATCCCTTTCCGATCGACATCACTCCCTCGGACGTCGAAGAGGCAGTGCCGGCCCGCGACGCCGGTGCGGCCGTCGTGTACTGTATCGACCTGAGCTCTACGATGAAGTACCGCCTCGGCGGGCCTGGGGGGCCAAGCCGGATCGAGGCAGCCAAGAGGGCCCTATGGGCCCTGTGCGCGCTCGCACGCCGGAGCTTTCCGGCCGATTCGGTCTCGATTGTCGCGTTCGCCTCGCTTGCCGCGCGCGTCGCGCCCGAGGACATACCGCACCTGCGCACGTTCGAGGCCGGCGACGAGAACCTGCACTACACGAACTACCAGGCCGCCCTGCGCCTGGCCTCGCGCATACTCGACAGGGAGGCGGCCGGCAGGAACCGGCGTATAGTCCTCGTAACGGACGGCCAGCCGAGCGCGTGCCTTGTGGAGACCGAGTACCAGAGGGGCAGGGTGCTGTCGGCAAAGCCGTACGCAAACCTGTACGTGCCGGGCGCCGAGGCTGTCGGGCGCATCGGCCGCGAGAGGGCCATGGACTTTGCGGGGCTTGCAGGCGCAGCGCGGCATCCGTCGGGGCGTCCTGGCGGCGGCGCCATGGTCTACCTGTGCTACAGGCACAAGCGCATCGACCCCGTAATCGACGAGTGCACCGTGCGCGAGGCCGTCAGGTGCGCCAAGCGCGGTGCCCGGATCGACACGATCGTGGTCAGCGACGAGTCCGAGCTCATCGAGTATGCCGACTCGCTAGAACGGCGGCTCGGCGGCATTGCGTACCACGTTTCCGGCCCGAACATGGGGCGCCTCGTCGTGCGCGACTACCTGAGGGGGGCGCGGCGCGGGTAGCGCAGTCGTACCCGTAGGACTTGTACCCGTCTCGGTCGCCGGCGATCTACCTTTGCCCCACGGATGTACACGTCTGTCTCTTTTAGCATTATAGTGCGCGGCGGAGAAAAGACGTGTTGTACCTCGGCCCCCGACGTGTTGTACCTGCCCGATCCTGCACACGCGGCGCGCTGGGTTTTGGCGGCACATTCGTACACATGATATGTAATTAGCCAATCTTAAACTCTGAGCGGAGTTTTTTGATGTAATCTTTCTTGTTGAACTTGAGATATCCTTTTGAGGTTGGACTTCGGAGCGTCAATTCGGTCACTGCGTTTATCTCTATGCTTTGGGGGACGACACCGTGGTATCGCTCTGGCGGTTGCACTGTGCCGAGTCCGTAGGGACGATCTACGGTTACATATCTTTCTATCACCTCTTTCGACGTAAGCCAATTGACAAGTCTGATAAAGGCGTTGGCATCATAGTTTGGTAAAATGCGGCTTTGGGCCCTATAGTCACGCATTGAGCGAAACCACTCTTGTCTGTCCATGTGTGATGCGGCACGGATAATTTTTCCTATAGACTCTGCTTGCGCTTTGATTTCGGGAGGTATTGTCAACCCGAATATTTTATCAATGCTCACATCTACTCCAAAATTTACTTCGTCAATCTCCAAGTCGGTGTAGATGCTTTCTAACATTTTTAGGTTTCGAAGCCCCGACTCAAGCCAGTAATTCTCGACATCTTCATTTCTAACAGGGTTCGCCGCAGGTTTTATATATACAAGCTGGTCCAACGCACCCTTGCTGACTTTCCCTTCCATGGTCACAAGATATGTTTCAGAAAATGGCAATTTGTTAGCATCAAGAACATACTCTGATCCGATTCGTTTCCACTCATGCCTGTGCTGGTTGAATGCGCTATCGAACATCTTGGTGACTACAAAGTTTTCATGTGCTGGCACGACTATTTTCCTTTGCCTTTTTCTCCAGCCATCGGGAATACTAATCTTAAATGATATCTCGCAGGTGTGCTTGGCAAAATTTATTGAGACTTTGAGTCTCTGGCCTGAAATCCGAAAAAAATTGCTTGAGCCGGGCGCAAACGTCGATTAGCGTATTTGCAGCATTTATACTGTCATTTATTGTGGGATCCAATGTCCATAACCTCCGATCCTCTATATGCACCAGACTCGTCAACATCTATGGAGAGGGGCATGCCAAAGTTTATGTCGGTTTTACTGCTACGTTGATCCACGATCTTAATGGTTTTGCTAATCGGAGCGTATTCGTTCCCGAGGACATCGGAATACCGAAATTCTACTACAAGTTCATCGATGGGTATTTCGACCGGCATCACTACTGCCGTTTTTGAATCCAACTGCACGTTTTCGCCCACCGTCCTGGCTTGTATGTCCGAAAGGATGCCCACGATCATGGTTGACATAGTCCTATGTATATAGCTCATAAGCAGCTCCTTGTCCGAATCCGCAAGCCTGCGCAGTGTCTCCGCTGTGTCCTGATCTATCTTGCCAGCGTTAAGCATGCTCCTTATGGATACATCCGACAAGATCCTTTTCTTAAATTCCTCTGCAACAAGCCGAACTTTTCCTGGATCGACCTCTGCGCCATCTTCGACGTTGTGGCCATTTTCATGATACAGCATTTTGTCACGAACGAGCATCTCTAGGACATCGTTAATGAGTGATGATCCATGTGACACTATGTGACCACCGATCGTACACTTGCAGCTTAATGTGACGTCTCCAAAGCCCGAAAATTTTAGGCATATGGGAATAGCTTGGTCACTAGGCTTGCTATCTGTCAGCACGATATGTTCAGGAGCGCTCACAAACTCCAACCGCGGCCGAAATATTCTGACAGGGGTGACTAGTGAGTCTACGGACCCATTTTTCATGCAAAATGCCGCTCTGACCGGAAGTTCCGTCTTGAGGTTGTCAAATACCTCGCTTGCAGCAACAACGACTCCAAAATAGTCATACTCGCTAAGCCTCGCTTTGTTTATGTCCTTGACAACAATGCGACCATCTGTGACCGAGTACTCTGCGACGTTGATCGTGTCGACTAAGCACATGCCAGGGGGGATGCTGAGCACGATCTGATCAACGTCGTCTGTAACCGTCTTTTCGATTTTAATCTGTATGGGCACCTCCTCCCTAGGCAAGGCCCACTGCGGGCACCTGACATCAAACTTCGCTACTTGCACAGCCTACGGCGATTTGGGCATTATATTAAGATATGCCTTATGTAGAGTGGATCCTGTCGCCGCGCCCATGTTCGAGCCGGCTTTGCACCTGCCTCGCCGCCGGCCTGCCAGCACCGTATCCAGATCGCGCGTGGCTTGCTACGCGGGCAGCCGGCTGGTTGGCGTCTATCGCTTAGTCTACCATTATGCAGATCTGCATTATGCAGATCTGCATTATTCTTTAATGTATAAATAATGCCCCGGCCCCGATCCACCAATGGCGGCAGTCCCGTTCCTTGCCGGCAAGCCCGTGAGCGGCCACTACTTTGTAGGCCGCGACCGAATTCTCCGGACAATCGACACGATCATGGCCGGAACGGCCGACGGCGCCATCAACAACGTCATGCTACTCGGCCCGCGGAGGATAGGAAAGACCTCCATACTCCTCAACGTCAAGAAGCGGCAGGATCGTAACCCGCGGATAGCGACCGTTATGGTGAACGCAGAGGGCATGTCGACAAAGCTCCGCTTTGCCGATGCGTACATGAAGGCGGTCCTTGCAGCCTATGAGGAGCGCGCACAGGGAGGGGCTCGGAGGGCACGAATTGCCCGCGCCCTGTCATCCGAATTGAGAGATGTGCGAGGGAGAGTATCAGAGGTAGACTTGTCAATTCTTGAGTGTGTGAAGTTTGGTCTAAAAATAAACAACAGGACGCCGGACCAGGACGATCTACTCGAGCATGCACTAAACTACCCTGAAAGGCTTGGCGCAGAAAAAGGCATAGCATTTATTGTTGTAATGGACGAATTTCAAAGCCTTCTAAAATGGGGCGCCCCATTCCTACACCTTTTTCGCAGAATAGTGCAGGAGCAGTCACATGTTGGCTACATTCTCGCTGGCTCCTCGCCGTCCCTGATGAAGGGAATCACAGACGACGCCAATTCTCCGTTCTACAGACAGCTGCACGAAGTAAGGGTTGATCCCCTCCAAGACGGCGTTTTGCTGCCGTTCTTGCACCGCCGCTTTCGATCTGCGGGGGTTTCGGTCGAAGCGGGGGCGGCGGAAAAAATATGCCGCCTGAGCCGAGGAATCCCGGACTACCTGCAGAGGCTTGGGATGCTTTCCTATACGGCATGCTCCGTACGCGGCGGACGAGCCATCACGCTGGATAATGTAGAGTCGTCGTACTCTGACATGCTGGCACACCTTGACCCCGTGTTTATGGCGCAGTTCGACTCGCTGAGCGACCACGAAAAGGAGGCGCTGCACGCCATTTCGCGCTCGCACAACACCGTGACAGGCATGGCGGACTACATCAAAGTGCAGCCAACGTCAATGTCGCGCGCCTTGGCTAGGCTGGTCAGCACGGATGTTGTCGAAAAGTATGAGAGGGGCAAATATGCAATAGTCGACGGCGTATTTTCCGACTGGCTCACTGGCCGGTATGACTTTTTGGATCTATAGGCGCCGAAGCGCCCCCTTGATGCGGGAGCTCCTGTAGGGCGCCTACTGCCCCGCGTCGGGGTCGACTTGGCATATGCCGTCTTTGAGGACTGTTCCGGAGCCGCACTCGCCGTACGGCCTGTCGATGGTGCCGACGATCTCTGCTAGCGTCCTGCCGAAAAAGTACGAGTCGAACCATGCTCGGTACGGCGCCTCGCTGTCGTACCTGTCCTTGTAGTACTGTAGGCGGTCGGGCGCCTCGGGCGGGGGTGGCGCCTCGGGCTCGCCCACTACGTCGACGATGTCGTACTCGGGGAAGACCTCATCGAACCACTCCCTGAACTCGGCGTCTGCCTCGTACCGGTCGACGTACTCGCGCGCGCTTGTCGCGGGATCGGGAAAGCCCGGCACGCGGTCGCGCGGGTCGACGCCGGCTCCCTGCCCGGCGGATGCGCCGACCACCTCGGCCACCGTGGACCCCGGGTACGTCTCGTCAAACCACCCCCTAAAGCCCGCGTCGGTCTCGTACAGGTCGACGTAAATGCTGGGGCTGACGCTGGGATCGGGGAACAAAAATTCCCCGGATCCCGCTTGGCTGCCAGGCTCGACAGCAACGTCGGCACTGTCATACTCGGTGGACGCCTCTGCACCCGTCTCGGAATCCGGAGGGCTCGACACGCGGTCGTCTGCGGCCGCGCCCGCGGTCGCCGCCACCTTTGCCGTATTCGATGCGCGGCTCTGCCCGTTCTCGTTCACCGCGTACAGCTTGTATGTGTATGACGAGGCGGGGGCAACGCCCGTGTGCGAGTACGACGTGTCGCCGGACTCTGGCTCTGTGAGTATCTCGTAGGGTCCGTCGTCCGTCTTGTACTCCATCCTGTACGACAGGATGCCGTCGGCGCCGGTGGGCGGCTCCGACCACGACAGGTCTATCCGCTGATCCGAGACCCTGTCCCCGTAAAGGTCGCGGGGCGGCGCCGGCTTGGGACCCTTTGTCGAGCCTTGGGCGGCGGCCGACCCCGACTGGCCCGACGACCCCGACTGGCCCGACGACCCCGACTGGCCGGCCGAGGTCGCGGCCGAAGCGGCAGCTGCCGATCCTGCCTCCTTGTCGAGGGTGGTAGCCGGCGCATCGTCCGACGGCGGCCCGACAATCTGCCCACTGATCGCGCTTACCTTGTACGTGTATTTTGTCTCCGGGTCTAGACCTACATGCGAGTACGATCTTGTGGGGCTTCCGCTGTCGGACTCGGCCGTCTCGAACCGCCCGGCGTCGCCTACCTTGAACTCGATCCTGTACCCCGTGACGGGCGACCCTCCGCTAGAGCCCGGGTAGCTCCAAGTCAGGTCGATCCGCTCGTGCGACGCAGCCGAGGCCTTTACGCTGCCCGGCTTGCCGGGCGGGTTTTGTGCCACTACGGCCTTAACCCCTGTCGCCCCGCCCTTGCCCGACTCGTCGGTCAACGTTATCGTGACGGTTTCAGACTCAGGCGACTGGGTGGCGCCGAGCTTTGCCCTGACGGCAAATCTGTACTCGCGGTCGGTGTCCAGATCCTTGATAGTGTACGATGTCTCCCTGCCGCTAACACTGTCATGCTTATCAAACGCACCGGTGCTGAAGATCTTCAGTATCTCGAACTGCGTTATTGTCTGCCTAAACGTCTGGGATGGGGGCAGCCATTCTAGGCGCGCGGTTGTCGGCGACAGCGCCGTTATCGTAACCTGGGTCGGCCTGTCAGTATGCTCCGGCTTTACAAAGTCGCTGGCTCCCGACGGCGCGCCGAGGCCAACCTCGTTGCGCGCCGTCACCCTGTACGAGTAGCTTGTCTTCGGGTTGGGCACGTCGTGGACGAACGCGCCGACCTCGCCGCCGACCTCTGCCGCAATCTCCCACTCGCCCGACTTTTGCTTGTACTCGATCAGGTACGCAGACACCTCTGGTCCTCGGTTGCTTGCAGGCGCGGACCACCCTACGTGCAGGCGGGTGTCCGACGCTGGCACCGCTTTGACTTGCCTCGGCGGGCCGGGCTTTGTGGCCTTTGTATCGGCGGTCGATTCGTCGGACGGCGTCGCCCTTGCCTCCCCCGACGGATCCCCCGTCCCGACCGAGTTTATCGCGCTGACGCGGAACACGTACTCTGTATCCTCTTCCAGGTCGTCGACGGTGTACTCCGTCCCTGTGCTCCTCGTGTCCGCCTTTGCTACCTCGTACTCGTCGTCGCCCTTGCCGGCCTCCTTGTACTCGATCTTGTAGCCAGTGACGGGAGGCGAGCCGTTGCCGTCCGGCGCTTCCCACTCGAGGCGGACCTCGCTGTCGGATATGTCGTCGGCCGTGAGCGACCCTGGCTTATCGGGCACTATCTGCTCGTACCCCTTTGACGAGTCGGTCGTCTTGGCCGTATCCTCTGCGGACGGCTTGCCCTCGCCGTCGTCGTTGATCGCCGAGACCCTGTACACGTACGTGGTGCCCGTCTCGATGCCCTTCCTGTCCTCGTATGTCGTAGACGCGCTTCTCGTGTCTGCCTTTATGGTCGAGTACCTTGTCTCGGTTGCCTCCTTCCTCTCGATCTTGTACCCCGTGATATCCTCGCCCCCGTCGTCGTCGGGGGCGCTCCACGACAGGTCTATCCCCGTCGGCGAGACGTCGACTGCCTTGAGGTTGGTGGGGCTGCCCGGCTCGCCGGCCGCCGCCTCCTGCACCGCGTACGGCGCCAGCGCCAGGGCGGCGGCCGCCACCACCACGGCTACGGCTAGGCCGGTATTGCGGCCTTGCCTGCTCGTCCTGCCAGCGCTGCGCCCCATGCCGCCCAGCCTCCGCCGCCCCCTAATACGCCTTGGCTCAACAAATCTTGGCCCCTGCTCAACTTTACTCGATAAACAGGGCGGGCCTGAGCGGCCTGGCATGGCGCGACCTGCCGGCCGGATCGTCGATGCCCTCGTCATCCTCGGAAAAGACCCTGACCTGGACGCCCTCGCCGAACTCGGCTGCCGCTAGCGCGCCCAGGTCTGCCTCTAGGACGGCCCGCTCGTCTAGCCCGCCGCCGCCCCGCAGCCTGGCCTCCCTGGTGCGCGCAGGCTCGGCCAGGGCGTCCTTTATGGCGCGCTGCACAAAGCCGGGGTCGGACTTTATGCCGGCCGTCTCGGGGTCGGCGATGAGCGCCTGCATGACGGCGCCCATGCTGGCGCCGGCGGCGCCCTTCTTGCTTCCCTGCGGAGCCTTCCCCCCGCCGCTTCCCCCCGCCGCTCCTTCCCCTTCCATCATCCCGAGTATGGTCCTGTACGCCCTGGCCTTGAGGCCGCCTGCCACGTACGCCGTGATCCTCTTGGGGGCGCTCTTCATCTTCGTGACCCTCTTGATGCTCGCGACGTCGTCGATGACGCGGCCGAGAAGGTCCTCGGCCTGCGCTGCCGCGGGGTCGTCCCATTCGGCTGGCGGCTCGGGCCACCGCGCCGCCGAGGCCGTCCCCTCCATGCCGAGCCTCTCCCACATCTCGTCGGCCGCATGCGGGGCGAACGGCGAGAGCAGCAGCACGCGCACGGCGTACACCTCGCGGAGGATGGCGTCTTGATCGCCGCCTGTTGCGCCTCCCCCGTGCGCCTCCCTTGCCGCCCTCCTCTTGCGGTGCCACTGCAGGTCTGATTCGAAGGAAAACAGGGCCGTGTGGAGCGCCTCGCGAAGCCTCATCTTCTCGATCGAAGACGTCACGTCGAGGGCTAGGCCGCGCGCGCGAGAGAGCAGCCAGCGGTCCTCGGCGGTCCTCGGAGCGCCGTCCCTGCCAGGCCCGCCCCTGCCGCCGAGCCTCCCGCACTCGGCCATCATGGCGCCGAGCCTCGAGGCGACGCCGGACACGGCCTCCTGCCCAAAGTCGGCATCCTGCAGGAGCTCGGCCGAGACTAGTATGGCCAGGCGTATAGTGTCGGCGCCGTGCTCGGCGATGGCCCTGCGGAGGGGTATGATGTTTCCCATGCTCTTTGACATCTTCTTGCCGTCCATGAGGACGGACCCGTTCACGACGATCCCGCGCGGCCAGCTGTCGCGCCCGAATATCGCCGTGTGGTTCATGACGAAGAACGTCAGGTGGTTCGGGACGAGGTCCCTGCCAGAGTGCCTCGCGTCGACGGGGTAAAAGTAGGCAAACTCGGCCCTCGCACGGCGCACGGCGCCGGCGTCGGCCCCGGTCTCGCGCGCAATCCTCTCGGCCGGGTCGCCCCCTCCCCCTCCGCCTGCCCCTATTCCCAGGAACACGTAGTCGAAGAACGCCGGGGTGAGGTGCTCGGCGCGCAGCGCCCCCGACCCGACCAGCCCCGCTATCGTATAGAACGCCATGTACACGACCGAGTCGGACAGGCTCTCGACTATCCACCCGTCGTCCCACGGCAGGTTCGTTCCCAGCCCGTGCTGCCTGGCGCACGCCCTCTCGCGCAGCCAGTCGACGACGTTGTCGAACTCGCCGCGCAGGTCGGCAGGGAGGATGCGCATGCGCGAGAGGCACTCGTGGGCGTTGGCCTTCCACGCCGCGTTGCCGTAGTCGAGGAACCACTGGTCGGAGAGCATCCTGACGACGCACTCTGCGCCGCACCTGCACCTGACGGGCCCCCCGCTGATCTCGAGGAACGGCTCCGAGGCGTCCTGGCCGGCCGGCAGCCCGTCGGACAGCCACTTGCCCACCGCATCCCTGGCGTCGGGCACCTTCATGCCC
This sequence comes from Cenarchaeum sp., assembly GCA_965242695.1. Lineage (GTDB taxonomy): Archaea > Thermoproteota > Nitrososphaeria > Nitrososphaerales > Nitrosopumilaceae > Cenarchaeum. The sequence goes on from CBDESU010000002.1 coordinate 1,297,479, forward strand.
GCGAACCTGGCCGGCACGGGGGATGCGGCGCCCCCGCCCGCGCCGATCATCGCCCCGCCGTAGAACTCCTTGCCGTACACTTCGTCGGTCGCCTTGTCCAGGAGATCGGTCTCTTCCTGGCCCCTGATGCCGAGCCGTCCGCACGCCTCGGCCGCCGGGCACTCGGCTTCTCCGTACTCCTTGGACTCGATGATCCTGACGGGGCGGGGCGCGCCGAGGGCCGCCGCATCGCCGGCCTCCCTGAGGTCCTCTAGGGCGCGCCAGTCGTACGGCGCGTGCGCCGGTACCGACATGACCATTCCGGTGCCCGTCCCCTGCTTGACAAACTTTGCCGGCAGGATCGGCAGGCCCGCCGCGCCGGTGCCGGGCGCGGCCGCCGTGCGCCCGACAAGGTCGGCGCCGCGCACCGTCCCCGTCCGCTCGACCCTCCTGCCGAGGAACTCTAGCTTGCGCGCGCACTCGGCCGAGACGATCCACTCCTCGGCCTCCTCGCCGCCGTCCTCCCCGGCCCCTGCCCCCGGGCGGCGTGGACCGCCAGACACGGAGGCCCTGACGTACTCTGCATTCGGGTCTACCCACAGGTTTGTCACGCCGAACAGCGTCTCGGGGCGCAGCGTCGCCGCCGGGATCACGGACCCGCCGGCATCGCCGCCCCCGTCCAGCCTGAACTTGACTAGCGTGTACTCGGTAAAGCCCGGCTCTACGTCGCCGAGCGTGTCGTGCTGCGAGACGGGGTTTTGGTCCTTTGGGCACCACCCGACGGGGTGCGAGCCCTGCACGACGAGCCCCATTCCGCGCAGCGTCCCTATCTGCCACTCGACGAACCTCTTGTACGCGGGATCGATCGTCGTAAACTCGCGCCGCCAGTCTATCGAGTAGCCCATCTCGATCATGCCGGCCTTGATCTCCTCGTGGAAGTAGTCGGCGATCCTCACGGGGTCCGAAAACTCCCGGACCGCCTCGTCGGGCACCCCGTACAGTCCCTTCAGCCCGGCAAGCAGCTCGGCATCCCCGTCCTGCACGCGCCTTGCCATGCCGAGTATGGGGGTGCCCGTGTAGTGGAACCCCATCGGGAACAGCACGTTGTGCCCCCGCATGCGCAGGTACCTCGCATGCGCGTCGGCTATTGTATACGTGCGGCCGTGCCCCACGTGCTGCGGCGAGTTCGGGTAGGGGTACGCGACCGTGACGAACCTCTTGGGCCTGGACGGGTCGGCGTCGGCCTCGTGGGCCTTGGACTCCTCCCACCTCTTCCTCCACTTGGCCTCGATCGGGGCCCAGTCTATGCGGGCGCCCCCCGCGCCGCCCTCCGAGCCTCCCGCGCCGGGATCGTGCGCCCGGCTCACTTCGTCAGCACCTCCAGCGCCGCAGTTCTGACCTTTTCCGCCCTCGACTCGTCCAGGCCGCTGGCCTGCGCAAACGATGCGCCGCCGCCCTTGTCGGGCCGGCCGCCGCCGGCCTTGGCCACCTTGCGCATGAACTGGTATGCGTCCTCGCCGGACCATGGGCCCGCGTACGCGACGGCCCCGAGCGCCAGGCCGCCCGTGAATGTGCCGCAGTACAGCGCGGCGGGATCCCTTGCGACAAGCTTCCTGCCGAACCTGTCGTGGAACGTCCTGTCGAGATCGTCGCTGCCGATGCACATGCGGCGCCCGTCGAGCGTCTTGACGGCAAACCCGCTGAATCCGACCACGCACCCGTCCGGCGCGGTCATGACCCTCCTGAGGATGCGGCGCCCGGTGATCGTTTCCGCCACGCCCTGCCCCCCCTCGCCCGTCGAGACGGTCCTTTCCCTGTCCCAGAAGGACGGCCTGCCGCCGTCCCCCTCCACCAGCCTCCGCCCCGCGCGCCGCCTGTCGGCCAGGTTTGCCGACCTTGTATCGCTGTCCCACTTTTCGGCCGCCGCCTGTATCTCTTCGTGCGTCGGCCCGCGTGACTCGGCGGCATCCCCGCCCCTCTGCCATGGAAACCTCAACGCAGCACCGCCTCCCTTGCTGCATCGACGGCCTCTTTTTTCCTAGAGGCGTCCTTGCAGCCGCCCTGCGCGAACCGCGCGCCGCCGCCCCCTGACCCGCCGGCGGCCCCTGCCACGTCCCGCACGATCCCGGACGCGTCCCTGCCCGACTCGGGCCCCGCGTACGCGACGATCCTGACCGTGCGGCCCTCGCCGAACACGCCGCAGTACGACGCGCCTGGGTCGGCCTCTACGAGGCGCCTCCCGAACTCTACATGGAACGTCTCGCCCAGGCCGTCCCCCCCGGCCACGCATGCCCTGCGCCCGTCCCGCACCCGCACCTCGATCCCGTCCAGCCTCGACGACTCCCCCTCGGGGACGGCCATCGCCTCCTCCAGCATGCCGGGCACGCGCCGCTTGTCGGCCTGCCGGGCCTCGGCCCTGGCCCTGTCGCGCTCGGCCTTTGCCTCCTCGGCCTTTGCCTCCTCGGCCCTTGCGGCCTCCGTCTCTTCCTCTTCTCCGCCCCCTGCCCCGGGGCCTGTCACGAACTCGAGTCGGACGACCCCGTCCTGTATGCGCTTGGCCCTCGTGATCCTCAGGGCCTCGACCTGGCCGGTCCGCCCGACATGGGTGCCGCCGCACGCCTCAGAGTCTATGTCGCCTATCGAGACGATCCGCACCGAGCTGACGGGGACGACGCCTCCCTGGTATATGCGAAAGCCGTACTCGCGCTCGGCCGCGCCCCTGTCCAGGCTGCGTATTGCGACGGCGTAGTCGGCCCGTATGATCGAGTTTGCCGCGTCCTGGATGCGCCCGACCTCTTCGGGCGTCAGCGGCGAGTGGTGCGTCACGTCGAGCCTGGCGTGGTCCTCGTCCTTGAACGCCGAGTGCTGCCACACCCAGGAGCCGAGGATGGAGCGGGCCGACGCGTTGAGTATGTGCGTGCCGGTGTGGTTGCGCGTTATGGCGGCCCGCCTTTCGACGTCGACCGTACAGCGGACGGTCCCGCCCCTTCCCCACCCCTTGATATCCTCGTAGCCTGGCAGGAACCTGGCCGTGCCGCACGGCCTCGCGTCCTCGTCGGCCAGCGCCCCGGCGTTCCCCTCGACGGTATGCACGACGATGCCGCCGTGCCTTGACACGTCCGTCACGCGGAGGCCCCCGATCGCGCCGCGGTCGGGCTCCTGCCCGCCGCCCCTTGCGTAGAACGACGTCCTGTCGAGCACGACGCTGGATCCGCCTGCCCACAGCACCTGCGCGTCAAACTCCATGGGGTCGTCGCCGTAGAAGAGCAGCTCTGTATCGGGCAGCGAGGCGACGGGCACGCCGTACGGCGCCTCTTTCCCGCCGCCGGCCCCCTGCGCGCCGCGCCGGCCGGGCCCCCGCAGCTCGGCGAGCCTCGTGTAGAACGCGGGCGGCACCTCGGCTATGACGCCGGCCTCCAGCAGGTAGTCGGGCGTGACGCCGTCGGACTCGTACAGGGTGATCAGCTCGGACACGGACGGCTGCCTAGCCTTGACCCCTTCCGCCCCATTCCCGCCGGACATCTTGGCCGCAATCTTCTCGATGCGCCGCCGCGACTGCCCGTACCGCCCCACCTCTATGCCGAGTATGCGCTTTACGTCGCCGCCGGCCTCGGCCAGCTCGGGGTACGTGCGCGACAGGTAGCCGACGTGCAGGTCGACCATCTCGTCGATGTCGAGCGCGCCGCCCGTACCGCCCCGCCCCCCGAGCCTGCCGGCCGTGTCGACGATGCGGCGCAGCATCATGCGCAGGTTGTACCCGCCGCCGACGTTGCTCGGCAGGGCGCCGTCGGCGATGGCAAAGACGAGCGTCCGGATATGGTCGGCGATCATGTATGCGGCCTCTAGCGGCGCGATGCTCCTGCGCACGTCGGCCTCGGACAGGCCGGCGGCCCGGGCCGCCGCAAGCCTTGCCTTTTGCAGGTCGCCTCCGTGCTCGTCGGCCGCCCGGGCGACGGCGGCAAAGTACGCGCGGGCCGCCTCCGATCCGGCGTCGGCGCCTAGGGCCTCGGCGGCGCGCGCCGCGACCGGACCAAAGCAGCAGTCGTACGCCGTCGGCGTGCCCATCGTTATCCACGAGAGGCGCTCCAGGCCGGCGCCCATGTCGATGACCCTGCGGTCGAGCTGCTCGTGCTCGCCGAGGCGGCCCTGGAACTCGGTGAATACGGCGTTGCCGAGCTCTAGGCCCCTCACAAAGTACTCTAGGGACGGGCCGAACGAGCCGCCGCCCTCCCACACGTCCTCTACGTACACGATCTCGTCGCGGGGTATGCCGAACGGGCCGGTCAGCATCGCGTGGTCGAGGCGGACGCACTCGTCCTTCCAGTACCCGCCCGGCTCGTCCGGGACGGCGTGCTGGCCGACCATGCAGAACGACGAAAAGTGCCTTCCCGTGACCCCAACGTTCTCTAGGTCCTTGAAGCGCAGGCACGTCTGCGGGACGACGAGCGGGTTTGCGGGGAACTCGAAGACGACCCTTGATCCCATCACGCGCTGAAAGTCGACGATGCTAGCGATCGTAAAGTGCAGGTCCTCGCGCCACCTGCACACGACGGGGTAGCGCTGGACTGGCGTGTGGCCGTTTGACGAGAAGAACGACTCGATCTCGGACCACGCGGCGGCGTAGTCGAGGCGCCTTGCCGTCGGCGGGTCGCCGATGAACGAGTACGCCGAGGCGCGGTCGTGGTCGGGGCACAGGTCCCTCGGCGTGGCGGACCAGAAGAACCGACCGCACCTGGCGCAGGCGGCGCGCGCAAACCCCTCGTCCCCGAACAGGCCCACCCTGTAGTACCTGTCCGGCTCTGACGAGAACTCGGCGAGCAGCTCGGACTTTTCCACGCCGCCGCCGCCCCGGGCCGGGGGTTAAAAGATAACCGCCGGCGCGGCCCCGTTGCGGGGCCGCCGCGCGGCGCGCTGCCCTGAATCTTGATATTGGGCCGGCGCGGCGGCCGGCCCGCAGCGTTGCCGGTAAAGATATTCAGCGGGGTCGACTATATCGTCGAAAAGTCGGTGAACCGCTTTGTAAAGGACGTCCGCGTCCTCGACGTGCGCGTGTCCTCGCACGCGCACAAGGACTCGTCGCGCGTCACGGTCCTGATCCTGTACGAGGGAGGCGAGAACCTGCCGGCCCACGCGTCGGGGCCGGGGCTGGGCGGCCCGACGGTGTAGGCGCGATGCAGGCGCGGCGGCCTCTGCCTCTACCGCTGTCCTTGCGGCGGGACTGCAGTGGGAGCGCGCCGCCGCCTACGCCGGGCCCGCCTGGCCGCATCCGCGCCTGCGCCGAGCCGCGCATTAGGCTCCGGGCGCCGCTCCTGCACCCGCGCATCTGCCGCCGATCGGGCCGTTGGATGCCATGGCGCCATCGGCCGTGGCCGTTTGACGCATGCGGCATGCCGGGGCGCCTTGGCCCTGCAAGGATGTGGCCCAGCCTGCGCGCCTGGCCGCCGCCTGCGCGTCCCGGGCGGCTCCCGCGCCGCGCATCTGTCCGCGTCCGGCAGGGGCGCATCCTGCATGGCACTCGCTGCTCGAATCGGCGCGCCGCGCGGCCAAGATGTCGCCTCGCAGGTTTTATAACCCCCCTGCGGGTGGGCAGGTCGGCGACGGCGGGAGTCGAACCCGCATAGCACTTGGTGTGTCAAGTGCCGGCGTGCTCTGAACACGCTGGGCTACCGATTGCCCATCGTCGCCATTTCTAATGAAAAGTGCAGTCTAATGTACCTTCATAGCAGGTAATATGCGGTCTATTGTACAGTCCATCGCACCTGGGTTCACGGGTTGCGTGCCCCCGCCTGCCTCGTCCGCGCCGGCACCCCCGTCTGCCGATGCGGATGCACGGCTGGTCGCCCCCCCCGTCGCGGTTGCACCTCGCGGCTCGCCATGCGCGGACATGCGCGCGCTTGCTACCGCTCCGCACGCGGGCTAGGATGCCCCCGCCGCGCATCTCCGAACTCCCTCCGGATGTGCCGCGTCGCGCCGCATCCACCATTCCTGGGACGCCGCCGGGCCGGCAGTCCATGTAAGGCGCCCCCTATCAATAAATACCGCGGCCGTCCCGCAACGCCGTGTTTGGCCGCAAGCCGTCGGGGTGGCGCGAGGGCGTCCACGTGTTCACTACGAGGCCCAACGGGGACTACAGCGACTTTGTGTTCGGGATGGTCACCGGGGTCGACGGCGACCGCCTCGGGATCAACGGCGTCGCCGTAAGCCCCGTCGGGCTGCGCAACAAGGTCGAGCAGGGCAAGGCGGGCCCCAGGTCTGGCGAGATACTCGCGCACCCGACGGCCGACAACTGCATATTCGCGCTCATCTACCGCGTCGAGCAGGACGACTTTACAGAGGTCGTCGACGCGTCAAAGTCGCGCGTCGAGATGATCTCCCCAAAGGCGTACGCCGTCCTCGACGGCTGGGTGCGCGAGGAGCTGCCCGAGATGATCAACCGCGTGCTGTCGCTGCCGCCGGGGCCCGAACGCGAGGCGGCAAGGCGCACCCTCAAGCAAAAGAGCGACACGCTGCTCGACAAGGACCTCAGGCGCAGCCTGTACTCGGTGTGCCGGAGCCTCAAGATACTCGACGGGCAGGGGGGGTAGGCGGTGCGGCGAGCCGCGCCGCGGCGCCGCTCCGGCGAGCCGCGCCGCACTGCGCGGGGCGGTGGCGCAATTGGCGGTACTTGAGGACGGCGTCGCGCGCAGGCTGCGCGATTTGCTGCGCTCAAGGGGACTTGATGCCGACTTGCAGGCGGGGGAGGGCCCGGGGCGCGCAGGCCTGCTCGTCACCCATGATCGCAGGAAGATTGCCATAGAGTGCGAGATGGACGGGCCTGGCAAGAAGAGGCAGGCCGTCGGGGATGCGGCCAGAATACTCGCGCCTGTGAGGCGCGCCGACGCGGCGTTTGCCGTCATCTTCCCGCCAAAGTGCTCCGAAAAGACGCTGTTCCACGACACGGTGCTGGGGGCCAGCGTTGTGGACGACTACGTGGCAGGGGCCTGGCAGGACTGCCCCGCACCCGGAGCAGGAGGTCCCGGGGAGCAGGGCGGCGCCCCTGCGCGGGTCCGGTGGTCCAAATGCACCGTGGCAGAGCTGGCCGACCGCATACGCGACGTGCACAACGACATGGGAGATCCGGACACGATCGCCGGCAGGCTCCGCGACGCGGTCGACGATGCCGCCGGCCTGCTCTCGGACGACGAGTGCTGGGGTCTTGGCTCGGGCGCCGGGTTCAAGCCGCGCAAGGACGACTGGCGGCCGGCCGCGCGCCGGGCCCTGCTCGCAATCGCGTCGGCCTCGCTACTGCATGCCTGGCTCGACCCGCGCCTCCAGGACATGAGGCCCACGACCGACGCGCGCACGGGCAGAAGGTTCAGGGGCCCGTGGAACCCCGAAAGCCTCGACGAATGCTACCGCTCCGGCGACGCACGGGAGAGCCTGTCCGAAGCGTGGTCGCTGATCCTGGCCATCGACTACAAGCCGATATTCGAGATGGGCTTGGCGGCGCTTGCGTCGCTTTACGGCGAGTCGTTTGAGCGTGCCGTGAGAATCGTCGTGAACTGGTCCCGGTATGCGGCCGGCCAGGCCGTCGAGAGGCGCCACGACATTCTCGGCCGCGTATTCGGCGCACTGCTGGACGATGCGCAGTTCGACGGCTCGTTCTACACCTCCGTTCCCGCTGCAACGCTGCTGGCCGGCCTTGCCATCCCCAGCGCGCCGGCCCGAAAGGATCTCAAGTCGCTTCGCGTCCTGGATCCCGCATGCGGCACGGGGACGCTGCTCATGGCCGCGGCCGAAAGGCTCCGCGGCGCGTCCGGCGGTGATGACGGCCGCATGCGCCTGATCGTGAATGCACTGGAGGGACTGGACATCAACACGACAGCCCTGAAAATTGCGACCACGACGCTTGGGATGCTGTTGGCTACGGCCAAGTTCGACGACATGAACCTGTACCAGATGCCCCTCGGCGTGGTAGAGGGGACATCCAAGGTGGCCACCGGATCGCTCGAGCTGTACGCGCACGGGGGCCTGCTTCCGTTCATCGAATGGCCCAATGCGAGGCCGCCGGGCCGGATCGACGCGGATGCGGGGACGATCGAGCACCGGTACGCGTACTCGGCGGACCTCGTCATCATGAACCCTCCGTACACCCGCAACGACAAGAGGCACGACCAGCTAGGCGAGGACGTCGAGGCGCGCGTCAAGAAGAGGGAGTCGGAGATACTGGCCATGTCGCCTGTCCGGCTGGACAGGACCAGGGGCTGATGTTCCTAGTGCTCGGCGAGTACCTCTGCAGCAGGACGGGGACGCTGGCCTGCGTCTTCCCCCTCTCGTCGGCGACGGCGCCGTCGGCGCGAGGCGTCCGCGCGTTCCTGGCCGAGCGCTTTGACATAGAGTACCTGGTCGCATCGCACGATCCCGACAGGGAGTACTTTTCGGAGAATACGACCATTGCCGAGCTGCTCCTGGTAATGAGGCGGAAGGGGCGCAGGGGCGGCGGCGGAGGCGCGGCGGCGGAGGCGCGGCGGCGGCGGGGGGTGCCCGCGCCCGCAAGCCGACCGTCGTCATCAACCTGCTTGAAAATCCGTCCACGGCCGGCGGGGCGGCCGCCCTAGCGGCCGACATCGCCGCCGGCCGGCCGAGCCCGCTCGCGGCGATCGACACCGTGTCTGCCGAGCCTGCCGCCGCAGGCGACTGGGGAAGAGTGCTGTTCGTATCACCGCTCCTGCACCGCGTGAGCGAGGACATGGAGGCGGGGCGCCTCTTCGAGATGGCCAGGCTCGGAGACTTGGCCGACATCGGGTGCGGCAGGGGCGTGCGGGGGTGCTTTGACTCCCGCCAGAGCCCCGACAAGGGCGCGCGCGCCTCGATGTACGGCCACGACACGTCAAGGGTCGTGAGCATCGAGAACAGGCCGTACTCCTACCTGATTCCCAAGAAGGGCATGGAGGCCAGCGCGGACAGGGTCTGGTCCGGGGCGTCGCACCTGCTCTTTCCGGAAAAGCTTCGCCTCAACCTGTCCCACGTGACGGCGGTGTGCTCGCCGGACGAGACTGTGGGAACCTCGTGGTACAACGTGCGGCCGCGGGCGGGAGGCGCCGCCGAGCGCCTGCGGTGGTCAAAGGCCATGGCCGTGTTCCTCAACTCGACGCCCGGCATCGTCGCGGTCCTGGGCATGCGCATACCGACGGTCCTGTCTAGGCCGAGGTTTTCGAGCGCCGGCGCAAAGGGCATGCGGGTGCCGCTCCTCTCGGACGGGCAGGCCGGGGCGCTGGCGGGAGCGTACAAGAGGCATGCTAGCAGGCCGATCGGACGGTTTGCCGAGCCGGACGACCCCGTCCGGCGCGGCATCGACGATGCCGTCTCGTCCGCACTGGACATCCCGGGCGGGACGGTGGGGCGCATGAGGTGCGAGCTGGCAAAAGAGCCGATGTGCACCGGCAGGCGGTACGGGGCGTAGGATCCGCCGCCCTGCACGGCTCTGGCCCGTGAGAATGCCCGCCTCGCACTCCCCCGGATCGCGCCCCCGCCTCCACGGTTTAAAGCGGCCCGCGCCGCGAGCGCATGCGTGGACGGAGGCGCATCGAGTGGCGCCAGCGGCGGCGACTTTACGGTCACCCCGTGGGGCGTGAGCGGCGAGATCGACTACGACCGCCTGATCGAGCGGTTCGGGACGGAGCGCATGACGGACGGGCTGAGGGGCCGCGTGCGCCGCGCCGCCGGCGAGGACCACTTCATGCTGCGCCGCGGCGTCTTCTTCTCGCACCGCGACCTCGGGCGCATCCTCGACGTGCACGAGTCCGGCGGCCGGTTCTTCCTGTACACGGGGCGCGGCCCGTCGGGGCGCACGCACGTGGGCCACCTCCTGCCGTGGGTGTTTGCAAAGTGGCTGCAGGACAGGTTCGGCGTGCGCATGTACTTTCAGCTGACCGACGACGAAAAGTTCTTCTCAAAGCCGGGCCTGTCGCTCGAGCAGACGACCTCTCTCGCCTACGAGAACGCGCTCGACTTTGCCGCCCTCGGGTTCGATCCCGCCCGCACGCGCATCATAGTGGACACGCGCGACATCGCCCGCCTGTACCCCATTGCGGCGCAGGTCGCAAAGCGCATCAACTACTCGAACACAAGGGCCGTGTTCGGGTTTACGGGCGAGACCAACGTCGGCATGATATTCTACACGTCGCTGCAGTCTGCGCCGTGCTTTGTCGAGGACGCGCCGGTCCTCATACCGCTCGGCGTCGACCAGGATCCCCACTTTAGGCTCACGCGGGACGTGGCGCCGAGGATCGGCAGGCCCAAGCCGGCCCTCGTCCACAATATGATGATGCCGGCCCTGCAGGGGCCAGGCGGCAAGATGTCCGCGTCCGACGAGAACGGGGCCGTGTACACGACGGACGCGCCGGCGGCGGTCAGAAAGAAGATCAACAAGCATGCGTTCTCCGGCGGGCAGCCGGACATCGAGGCGCACCGCCGGCTCGGAGGCAACCCCGACGTGGACGTGTCGTACCAGTACCTGCGCATGTTCTTCGAGCCGTCGGACGCGCGCCTCGAAAAGATCAGGGACGGGTACGTGTCGGGGGCGCTCACGACGGGCGAGCTAAAGGCCGAGCTGATCGACCGGATAAACCGGTTTGCCGAGGCGCACGCCGAGCGGCGCGAGGCGGCGCGGGACCGCCTCGGCGAGTACATGCCCGAAGAGGGATCAAAGGAGTGGTGGCCGTGAACGGGGACGGCGATGCTGCGGATGCGGCCGCCGCCGGCATCGCGGTCAGGGTACGGTGCCGCGACGCGTACGAGGCCCTCAAGCTAGCGAGCCTTGCGTACCCGCACGACGGGCGCGCGCGGGAGGGCGGCGCGTTTGCCACAGAGGTCGTCTCGGCGTACGGCGAGGAGATCGTGCTGTCGCTGCGCGACGGGTCGGCGCACAGCGTAATGCTCGCCGACGCCGGGCAGGTCGAGATGCTCGCCGACTTTATGCAGTCGGTCTCGGACGGCGAGCACGCGATCGCCGGCGCCGAGGCGGCCGGCGCGTCCGTCTCGCTTGCAAAGTCGGCCCAGCCGGGAGCCGGCCCCGCGCCCGCGGGCGGCGGCGGGGCGTAGGCGCGGCAGGCCGGGAAGGGCCGGCGCCTGCGCGGCGCCCCCGCCGGCTAGACGAGGCCCCTGTCGACCTCGGACTCGACAGACTCCTGCACCTTCAAAAAGTACAGGCGCGTCGAGTAGGGCATCTGGTCCATGCGGTTGTCGATGGCGACCATCAGGTACCTGACGGCCCTCTTGGACACCCTCAGGTGGAACTGCAGCGTCATTATCGGGTCGCGCCTGACCGATATCTTGTCCTGCAGCCACGGCGGGGCCATCTCGACGGCGTCGGCGACGACCGTGTCGTACCATGACGCGATGTTGTCCGGATCAAGGCCCTCCTTGAGGGCGCCGACCTCCCCGTCGAGCCTCCTGAGCATGCGCGCTGACAGGTCCCAGTCCACGACTGGCATGCGCGCTCCGCGCCACTACGCGCCTTGTCAGATCCGGCTGCCCTGCTTGTCAAGTATTCTGCCCTCGCGGTCGATCTCGCCGGCGCGTATGCGGGTGGTCGAGATGCGCGCGCCGTCGCGCGCCCTTACCATCGGGACGACGACGACCTCGACGGGCGGCAGGCCGGCCTCGGCGCGCAGCCCGTTGAGGACGGCCCCCTGCGGCTCGGTCTCGGCGCTCACGACGAGCGCGCCGACGCGCCGCTCGAGGACGGCCGGCCCGAACACGTCGTCGAGCCGGCTGATCTCGCACCGCCTGCCGGGGTACCTAGAGGACGCGAGGGCCCCGACGGCGGCGCTCCTCTCGGCGTACGTCAGGGCCGGCGACTTGCCCCGCCTGGAGGCGAGCCCGTCGCCGGCCACCCCGACTATGACGCGCCCGGCGACCCCGAAGGCGCGGTCGAGCAGGGCCGTGTGGCCCCTGTGTATGACGTCGAATGTGCCGCCGGTTGCGGCAGTGTCGAACCGCGGCGCGGCCCCCATCCGTCGTCTCCTCCCAGCTGGGGCCCACGGGCGCCGTCAGCCGCCCGAGACGAGGACGAGCACGACGGGTCCCCTCGATGCGAGCGGCGAGTTGTCGCTGTCCCACACGAACGTCTCGACAAAGTACAGGCCCTCCTCGTCCGGAGTCCACTCGACGGACGGCGACGCCGTCCCCGGCCCGTCGAACCTGCCGCCGCTGGACCCGAGGAACTCGACGGACGGCGAGTCGCCCGACCTCTTTACCTGGACGTAAAAGGTGTACTCCTGCGCGCCCTCCTGCGCCGACGGCAGGGACTCGAGGGACAGGTCGCCGGCGACGACGAGCGGCGATCCCTCCCTGCCGCCCTGCACGCGGTTGCCGTCGGCGTCGGACAGGTGGGCGCCGCCGATTGTGACGCGGCGCGACACGGGGTCGGCCTGCGCAATGGGCACGTCGGCGGTGTTCGAGCTGGCGCCGGGCGACTCGGCGAACAGGTGCACGCCGTCGGCGCGCACGAGCAGCGCATCGTCGATGGAGAACTCGGCCGATGCGCCGGCCTCCAGGGGGCCCTCCAGGGCGGCCGATGCGTGGCGGAGCAGCCGCGGCGGGTCGAACGCGTCGTACTGGAGCATGTGGATTGTGACGTGGCCCTCGGCGGGCGAGCCGGGGGGCGCTGCGTTCGAGATCGTCCCTGCCACGGCGAGCCTGTCGGCGCGCGGGCCCTCTTCGTCCCCGCCGCCCTGCGCCGCGACGGCCGCAGTTCCACCGACTGCCAGCGTGCGCGGCTTTTCGTCGGCATAGTTGAAGCCGAGGATCGTCACTGTGGCGTCGGTAATGGCCGCGCTCGGACTCTCCGAGGATATCGCAAAGGGAGCGGTCCCGCCGGCGGGCACGACGCCTGCCAGGGTCGTGCCGATCGCCGTCTCGACCGGCTCGTCGCCGGATGCGCCGTAAAAGCCGACCCTGACCTTTACGCCCGAGACGGCAAACGAGTTGGTGTTGACGACCTGCCCGACGACGGATGTCCGGCCCTCGCTGTCCTTGTAGTGGTGCGGCGGCGTGTCCGCAAGGCGGACGCCGAGGGTAGGCAGCGTGTCGGCGGCCTGCGCCCAGGCGCCGGCGATTGCGCCGGGCCCGCCGGCCGCAAAGCCGTCCCCCGTGCCGGCGCCCGGCGCGGGCGCCTCCCACGCCGCCGGCGCCCACGCGCCGGCCAGTGCCGCCGCGGCGCAGCCTGCGGCAAGGACCGCCGCGAGCGGGATCCGCCGGCCTGTGTGCGCGCCTCCCACCATGGCCCCGCCAGTGCGCGGTGGTTAATTTGTATAGCGCACCCCGGGCGGGCCCAGGCCCCCAAACCGCGCCGCCCGCCGGCGTCACCTGCCAGGCGCCCGGGGCGCCGCGCCGATGCCGAGCTCGGCGCGCCAGTTGGCGTAGAACATCTCCATGTTCCGCCCGATGTCCGCCTCGGCCGCCGCCTCGCCGGCCCCGCCTCGGCCCCCCTCGGCGGCAAGCCATCCGCGCGCCGTCGGGCCGTCTGCCTCTAGGTGGAACTGCACCCCGACTGCGCTGCCAACGCGCAGCGCCTGGTTTGCGTACGATTCGGACCGGGCCAGCCGCACCGCGCCGTCCGGCAGGTCGAACGTCTCGCCGTGCAGGTGCAGGGCGCGGAACGGATCGCCCATGCCGGCGAACATGCGCCTGCCCTCGAGGCCGACGGGGCGGAGGTCGCCGTAGTATCCTGCCTCCCGCACGCGCCCCCTGCGCACGGCGCCCCCGAACGCCCTTGCGATCAGCTGCGCGCCCAGGCACACGCCGAGCACGGGAATGCCGGCCCGCACGCACCCCCTGATCATTTCCTCCTCGGCGCGCAGGGCGGGCAGCGGATCGTTTGCGCTCTCCGGCGCGCCGAGCACGACGAGGACGTCGCCCCAGCCCAGGTCTCCGGCGCCCCCGCCGGCCGCTGCTGTTGCTGCCGCCGCCGCCAGGCCCGCAAGCCTCCCGTCATTCTCCCATGCGCGCACGACATCGATGCTGTACCCGTCGGCGCCGAGCAGGGCGGTCAGGCGGCCGGGGCCCTCGGCGGCCGAGTTTTGCAGCACGACGGCCCTGCGGGGATGCACGCCAGTGCCCGCCGCCTGGCAGATAAAAGCGCCCGCATGCGCCGGCAGTAGCAGCGTCGGCGGGCGCCGCCGCGTAACTCCCTACGGCCAGACTCCCTTGTGCCTGTGCGCCTCTACGACGCTCTCGACGGCGACGACCATCGCGGCGCGCCTCATGTCGATCTTCTTGCCCTCGCACACCTTGTGGACCCCGTGGAAGCCGCCGGTAATATGCTCCTCCATCTTTTTTGCCACCTCGTCGAACCCCCAGTAGTAGCGCATGTTGTTCTGCACCCACTCTAGGTACGATATGCACACGCCGCCCGAGTTTGCAAGTATGTCGGGTATGTCGATAATGCCCTTTTCGTAGATGATCGGGTCGGCCTCTGGCAGGACGGGCCCGTTGGCCGCCTCGGCGACGATCTTGCACCTGAGGTTCTCGGCGATCTTTGCGTCGATCTGGTTCTCTAGCGCGCCCGGCACGAGCACGTCGCAGTCGTACGTGAGGAGCTCTTCGGTGCTGATCTGCGAGCTGGACCCGTACCCGACGACCGTCCCCGTCCTCTTCTTGTGCTCTAGAATGTCGTCGACCCTGGCGCCGCCGGGGATCGATATCGACCCCTTCGAGTCGCTCGCGGCGACGACCGTCGCGCCCTCCTTCTCGAGGTACTTGCCGGCGTATATGGACGCGTTGCCGAACCCCTGCAGGGCCACCTTTGCGCCGCTCAGGCCGATGCCGCGGACCCTTGCCGCCTCCCTTACGCAGTACGCGGTGCCGAGGCCCGTCGCGACGTTCCTCGCAAGCGAGCCGCCCATGTCGATGAGCTTGCCCGTGATCACGCCGGGCATCTGCCTCTTGCCGTTGAGCTTGTTGTACACGTCCATGATCTGCACCATCTCGGTGCCCGTCGTGTACACGTCGGGGGCCGGAATGTCCTTTTCGGGGCCGATGATCTCGGCGATCTCGAACGCAAACCGCCTAGTGATCCGCTCCTTCTCGCCGGCGCTCAGGTTCTCCTTCTTGGGGTTGACGTACACGCCGCCCTTGCCGCCGCCGAGCGGGACGTCGACTACGGCGCACTTCCACGTCATCCACGACGACAGGGCCATGACCTCGCGTTCCATGTAGGCGGGGCCGCCCTCTGGGTCAAAGTACCGTATGCCGCCCTTGTAGGGGCCGCGGTCGTTGTTGTGCTGGCTGCGGAACCCGATGAACATGCGCAACGTCCCGTCGTCCATCCTGACGGGTATCTTTACGCGCAGGATGCGGTTGGGCAGGGCAAGATAGTCGCGCGTCCCCTGGTCCTGGATGCCGAGTATGTCGCACGCGTCGTTGACCTGCTTTGTCGCGTTGTCAAACGGGTCGTTCCCTGCCATATGCCGGCGCGCCTAACATGGCGGTTATAAGTGATCCTATGGGGGGATCCGCCCGCGCGGGGGGGGGGGTGCGGGGAACGAGGCGCCGCCGCCGCGGGCGCCCGTCACGGCAGGGGCAGGATGGGGGGGGGGCGCGGGAGCGTGGGATGGGCAGAGGGCGGAGCCTGCCTCGCTAGTAGTAGACCCGGCGCACCCTTGACCGGGCCTGGAGCTTTTCGATGACTTGGTCTAGCGCGCGGATGTTGTGCTCTAGCATGTCCGAGACGCGAAAGACGGCCCCGTACCCGTCGCCGGCCCTGGCCACGAGGCTGTTCTTCCGCATGACCTGCAGGTGGCGCTGCACCGACTTGTAGTCCATGCCCATCGAGCCTGCGAGCTGGTGCGTGTTGCGCGGCGCATCGAGGAGGATCATGACGATGCGCAACCTCGTAAACCCGCCTGCGGTGCCGGCGAACAGGTGCATGAGCAGGCGCCGGACGTGCCTGTCCGTCCGCCCCTCCATGGGGTCGCCCATGCGGCCTATCCTGTCCCTGAACTCTACGAGCTGCCCAGAGTCGAGCCTAGCCGGCGAGATCAACGCCGTGTAGGACGGCACGGTTCCTTATAAGCATTTGCCCATGTCTCCGGGGCCGGCCCCCTCAGAGCATGCCCCTGCTACCCTTAAATCTGCCCGCCGGCGCGGGCCGCCGCATGATGGCGTCGCGGGGGTACGACATGACCCCGACCATGTACTCGCCCGACGGCCGGATATACCAGGTCGAGTATGCGATCGAGACCGTCAAGCGGGGCACCCTGGCAGTCGGGGCTAGGTCGAAGGAGGGCGTCGTCGTGGCAGTCGAGGAAAAGCCCCTGCGCCTGCAGACGTCAAAGACGACGCAAAAGATATTCCAGGTCGACAGGCACATCGGCATAGCGGCGGCGGGGTACACGCCCGATGCGCGCGTGCAGGTCGACAACGCGCGGTACTTTTCGCAGGGGACGCGCATGACGTACGACGAGCCCGTAGAGGTCGAGACGGTCGCAAAGCACCTTGCCGACCAGTGCCACCAGTTCACGCAGTACTCGGGGGTGCGCCCGTACGGCGTGTCCCTCATCGTGGCCGGGGTCGACGCAAAGGGCGAGCGCCTGTTCGTGACCGACCCGAGCGGCACGTTCGTCCCGTACTCGGCCGTCGCGATAGGAGCCGGCTCGGACGAGGCCAACTCGTTCCTGGAGGCCAGGTACGACCCGGGCATGGGCATCGAGGACGCCTCGGTGCTCGCAGTCGCCGCCATCGCCCTCAAGGCGAAGAGGACGGGGGCGGCGGGGCACGGCTCTAGCGAAGATGCGGCGGCGCAGGCCTCGTCCAACATTAGGATGGCGCGGGTGCGGCCTGGCGGCGACGACCTCGAGTTCATCGCCGACGGCGGCCTAGAGGGGTACGCAAAGGCGGCGCTTGAAAAGTACGGGCGCGACTAGCGGCAGCGCGGCCCGCGCCCTTGGCGGCGCATTGCGTGCGGCGGCGCAGGGCAAGGCAGGGCAAGGCAAGGCAAATACGGCCCGCGCGCCGGCGCGGCGCGCATGGGGCTGGGGGATCAGTGGGCAGGCGTGATCGACGTCCTCAGCCAGATCATACCCGTGTACGACCGCGTAAACTCATACATCTCGCTCGGACGCGACGCCGAGCACCGGCGGCGCGGCATATCGGGGCGCGTCTCGGCCGGCGACCGCGTGCTCGACGCGGGGTCGGGGTTTGGCAACATGTCGGCCGCGGCGTCGGCACTGTGCGGCGGCCGCATCGAGGTTACGATGTGCGATCCGCTCGTGCCGATGCTCGAGCGCGCCGGCTGCCTGGCAGGAGGGCAGGGCGCCGCGGATGCCGCCGCCCCTACACCGCGCCGCTCGTGCGGCGTGTTTGAGCACATGCCCTTCCGCAGCGGGCAGTTTGATGCCGTCCTGTGCGGCTACTCGCTGCGCGATGCGATCCGCTTGCGCGCCGCGATCGCCGAGCTCCACCGCGTCCTCAAGGACGGCGGCCGGCTCGTCGTAGTCGACCTCGGCAAGCCGGACAACCGGCTCGTCAGGGCAGGCGTGGCGGCGTACCTGCGCCTCCTTCTCCCCGTCGTGGCCCTTGCCGCCGGCGGCCGGCTGGGCCTCAAGTTCGGCGCGCTGTACGGCACGTTCAGGCGGTGGCCGGCCAACGCGCGGCTCGAGGGGCTGCTCTTGGAGCGGTTCTCCCGCGTAGAGTTCGAGACTGACCTGATGGGCGGCGCAATAATGGTCGCCGCGTACAAGTGAGGCGCCGCGCGGGATGCGTCAGCAGACGCCGGCCATGACCTCGGCCAGGTCGTCGCGGTCGTACTTGACGCGGTCGCCGTCCGGCTCGGTGCACAGGTAGGCGCTCGTAGCATCGCCGGTGTCGGCGTTGTACTCGATGATGAGGCTGTCGGTCTCGAAGACGCTGCCGTCCTCGTCTATGGCGCGAAGCTCGTACTGGTAGTGGGGGGGCAGGATGCTGATCGTGTCCTCCATGTAGTCCGGGTACAGCCTCTTGAACTCGACTGACTCTGGGTACGCGCCGAGCCTTTCGGCCACCTCGTCGCTGCTCGTTTCGACCTGCGCCGCGTCGCCGCCGAACTCGATGGTGAAGTCGAGGGCCGCCATGAGGAACGCGAGTGCCAGCGCTATTACCACCGCGATGCCGATTGCGACCCCGACGAGTATCTTTACGGCCGTTCCCAACGGGGGCGCGCGCCGCCGGGCCGTATATAACGCTTGATTGGGGCGCGCGATCCGGGCCGCCGCCCGGCCCGGCAGTCTGGCCGCTGCCCTGCGATTCCTCCCGGTGCCGGCAAGGTGGCCAAAGGGACACGCCCTTTGCAAGCGGCGCCCCGGAGGGAGGCAGGCAGGGCCCTGTTCGGCGCAGGAACGCCGGGCGCGCTTCCAGCAACAGCGGCGACGGTGCAGATGCCGCATTGGCGGCCGCCGCCGGGCCGCGCCGGCCGGGCCGCTGCGCGCCATGGCCCGCTGCGCGCCGGCATGCGGCCAAGGGGCTGCCTGCCTGCCCGAGCCCGTGCAGGGCTGCGGCGCGGCGGCGGGTCGCGGATGCTTGGGGGACGCCGGCCGCGTGAGGATCCGGCCGCCCAGGAGTCGGGGCCGCCCGCGGGCGCGGGCGCCGGCACGGGGGCGGCCCTTCAGGGCCGGCCTCGCAGGAGGACCGGCTTGCGGAGCCGCGGCCTGGGCGTGCGGGCGCCGCGCCGGTGGGATTAATACGCCGAGCCGCCCGTTGCGCGGCATGCCGTACGGGCACGCCCTCAACGTGGCAGGAACCGAGTGGATCATCATCGTGTTCGCCGTACTTGTGCTCATACTCGGCACCAACAAGCTGCCCGAGGCGGCCAAAAAGTTCGGCCGCGCCGTAAACGAGTACAACCGCGCAAAGGAGGGCGTCAGGGACCAGGTCCAGAGCATGGCTGGCGGGACGGCCGGCAGCGGCAAGGGCGGCGGCCCGGGCACCGTCAGGGTCGCCGGCCCCGTCGGGACCGAGAGGGAAAAGCTAGAGGCCATATGCGACTCGCTCGGCATAGGGCATGCCGGCAGGACGGACGACGAGCTGCGCAGCCTTGTTGCCGAGCGCATGGGGGCCGGCACGGCAGGGGGGTCCGCGCCCCCGGCGGGCTCTGGCTCGAGCCAGGGCGGCGCGGCCTGACTAGAGCCGCTGCTGCCGGCCCCCGCCAGGCCCCCGCGCGCCGCCGGCCGCCCCGGCGCCCCCTTCTTCCTCCAGCCTGCGCCCTGCAAACTCGTAGTACTTTTTGGACACCTCGAACCCCATGTAGCGCCTGCCCATGCGCTTGGAAACGACGGCGACCTGGCCCGAACCGAGGAACGGGTCGAGCACCAGGTCCCCCTCGACGCTAGAGTAGGCGAGTATCTTGGCGACGACCTCTGTGGGCAGCTTTGTCGGCGTCTTTTCGCTGCCCCTCCAGTACTCGCGCTTTATGTCCCACACGTCCTCCTTGTCCCTGTAGTGGAGGCTCCCGCCGGACGCACTCCTCTCGCCCTTTTCGAACCTGGCGTACGGGTAGAACCTCCTCTTTGCGGGGTCCTTGCAGACGTACGGGCAGTGGTAGTGCGACGTCACGTACTTTGTCTTTGTGACGACGCCGAACTGGTACTTCCAGATTATGTGGTTGACGGTCTCGAACCCCGTGTCGTCGAGCGCGGCAAGGACGTCCTTGAGGTTATTCCACCCCGAGAATACGTACATGCTGCCCGAGTCCTTGAGCACCCTGTGCGCCTGCCGCATCCACGCCGAGGTGAAGTCGTAGTACCCGCCGGCGCTGACCTCGCCGTACCCCTCGAGCACGAGCGAGGCGGTGCGGTTGTAGTTGGCCCTTGCGGCGCCGAACCCGATGGCGAACGGCGGGTCGGTGACGATCAGGTCGACGGTCGAGTCGCCGACTGCGCCCATGCCGCGTATGCAGTCCTCGTTGTATATGGCGTCGGGCCGCGCCGGGCTCTTGGGCACGGGCGCCGCCCGGCCGCCTTCCCTAATAACCGTCGGATGCACCGCGCGGGGGGGAGGGGGGCGATGCCCGCCCGTGCGCGGCCCGGCGGGGCGGTGGTGGATCCGCGGCTGGGGGGGGGGACGGCGGCAGGGCGGGCCGCGGGCGGCCCAGCGCTGCGTCAAATAAAGGCGGCCTCGGCCGCGGGGCGGTAGCCGGAGCTACTTGATCTTTGCCTTTGCCTTTTCGGCCTCTGCCTTTTCTTCCTTGAGGTGGTCCTTGAGAAGCTGCTCGTGCTCCTTCTTGTGGTCGGTGTAGGCTTTGTTGGCGGCCTGCTTCGTCTTTGCGGCCTTGAGGTCGGCCTTGAACTTTTTGTGGCTTGCCGCCACTAGGGAGGTATAGCTTGCCATGCCGGGGGGCGCCGGGGGTTGTAGATAACTCTGCCGCCGGGCCTCGGCGGCCGCCCCGGGCCCAAGCAATAAATCGCGCCGCCCCCATGCGGCAGCGTTGGCACAGCGGTACCCGTGCCCCGCGTGCGACTCTTCCCTAGACATACGCCCGATGTACAACAAGAAGATCCACGTGCGGTGCCCCGGCTGCGGCCGCGCAGACGTGATCGACCCGTGCGGCAACCTGGACGGGGTCGTGCTGGAGTTTGCCTGCAGGTGCGACGACGGGCGCATCGCGGCGCCAGGCGAGGGCGCCGGCGCCGGCGCCGGAGCCGGCATGCTGCCCGAGCGCCTCGCCGACGAGCGCCTGCTGCGCAGCCCCGCCGAGATCGACGAGATGATCGGCGGCGGCGACATCGACGCGCTGACCGACAAAATCCTGCGCACGCAGGACGCGTACGTGTCGCACTACGAGAGGATCGAGCGGCCGGGGCCTGCGCCCGGCCCCGCCGTCGGCTCGGTCGGGCTCGGCGAGGGCATCTCCTCGCACCTTGCCTCCTCGGGCATTGCCGCGTTCCACGCGTTCCAGGCCGACGCGATCGGGCGCATCCTGGAAGGAGAGAACGTCGTAATCGAGGCGCCGACCGCGTCTGGCAAGACCGAAGCGTTCGCGGTGCCCGTGGTCGAGTCGCTGCGCCGCGGCATCGGCCCCGAAGGCCCCGGAGGCCGCGGCGGCGCGCCGCGCGGCATCTCGGCGCTGTTCGTGTACCCTACAAAGGCCCTCGCGCGCGACCAGCTGCCAAAGGTCTCGGCGCTTGCAGAGTCGGCCGGACTGCGCGCGGCCGCCTTTGACGGCGACACGCCCGAGCCCGAGAGGGCCCGCATCCTGCGCCGCCCGCCGCACGTCCTTGCGACAAACTTTGACGTCCTGCACTACCATATGATGCGCCGCACGCGCCTGTCGGCGCTCTTCTCGTCTGTGCGCCACCTCGTCGTCGACGAGGCCCACGTATACTCGGGCGTGTTCGGGTCGGCCGTCCACCACGTGGTGCGCCGCCTGGACCGGATCGCCGGGCGGCGCGTGCAGGTGGTCGCCGCCTCTGCCACGCTCGGCAACGCGGCCGAGTTCTGCGGCAGGCTGTTCGGGCGCCCGTTCTCGAGCGCGCGCGGAGCCGGCGCGGCCTCGCAGATCGAGTTTGCGATGCTGTTCCCCACGATGGCCCCGCGCAGCGCCGTCGTGGCCGGACTGGCCCGGGACATGTCGGTAGCCCACCGGAAGAAGACGATGATCTTCAGCGGCTCGCACGCCGGCGCCGAGGTGGCCGCCATAAAGGCGGGCCGGCGCGGCGTCAAGATCGGCGTGCACCGCGCCGGCCTGTCCGACAGGCACCGGAGGTCAGTCGAGGACTCGTTCAGGCGCGGCGAGCTGCGCGCCGTGTCGTGCACGCCCACGCTCGAGCTCGGCATCGACATCGGCGACGTCGACGCCGTCGTCTCCTCGCCGGCCCCGTACAACCGGCTCGTGCAGCGGATGGGCAGGGCGGCGCGCCAGCGCGGCCGGCGCGGGTACGCGGTCCTTGCGCTAGGCAACGACCCGATATCGCAGTACTACAGCAACCACCCCGCGGACTACTTTGAGGACTCGGAGGGGCTGTACGTCGACCCGTCAAACCCCGTGGTCGTCTCGCACCAGGCGCTCGCCATGGCCTGCGACAGGGCCGTCCTGCCCGAAGAGGCCGGCGCGGACGTGAGGGCGGCGCTCGACGAGCACGTGCGGCTCGGCAACGCGGTGGTGAGGGGAGGGCGGTACGCGGCGGTCCCCGAAAGGGCGTACGAGGCCCTCTCGTCGTACAACATACGCGGCATCGGCGAGTCGCTCGACATCGTGCTCGGCGGGCGCCGCGTAGGCGAGCGCGCCTTTCCAATGGCCCTCGACGAGCTCCACCCGGACGCGGTGTACCTCTTGGCCGGCGCGCGGTACCGCGTGAGGAGCAACGACCATCCGCGAGGCGGCCGCCACGCCGTCATAGAGCCGATCCGCGGCGGCCCTCCGTACTACACGAGGGCCGTTGCAACGGTGTGGCCGCGCGTAGAGGAGGTGCTCGATGAGCGCACCGTCTTCGGCGCCGAGGTCGCCATGTGCAGGCTGCGGCTGCGCCGCGTCGTGAGCGGGTACGTCGTAGTCGACCTGGCCGACGAGGCCGGCGCTCCCGCGTCGGCCGGCGAGTCCGTGCCGCTTGCCGAGCCGCTAGAGTACTCTTACGAGACGCGGGGGATCGTGCTGCGCGCGCCGCGGCCGCTCGAGCGCATTGCGGACATGGCCGCCTCGCCCGACGAGTACTCGGCCGCCCCGGGGGCAGCCGATGCGCCGGGGCCGGCCGAGTTTGCCGCCGCCGCCTCGTTCCACGCGGCCGAGCACGTCCTGATCGAGGCGGGCAGCATGGTGACGGGAGCCGCCCCGCGCGACCTCGGCGGCATATCGCTAGGCGATACGGGGATCATATTCGTCCACGACGGGGCCGTCGGCGGCACGGGCGCGAGCCGCGCACTGTACGGCAAGCTAGAGGCAGCGGCCGAGCGGGCCGCCGCCGTGCTGCGCGAGTGCCCGTGCAGGGGCCGCGACGGGTGCCCGCGCTGCACGTACTCGTACATGTGCGGCAACAACAACGCGATGCTCGACAAGGCAGGCGCGCTGGAGGCGCTCTCGCGCCTCGTGTCGGGCGAGGCGACCATCCTTGGCGAGGATGTCAGGGCCGGCGCCGAGCCGGCCGATGCCGCGCCCGTGGTGTGATCGGCGCGCGGCGGTTATTATATGGGCCGCGCGGGGGCCGCGCATGGCGGGGAACGGGAGGCGGGTGTCCGTCGTCACGGGCAGCTCGTCGGGAATAGGACTGGCCGCCTCGCTGGCCCTTGCGCGCGCGGGGCACACCGTATACGCGACGATGCGCGACACGTCTCGGGGCGGCAGCCTCGGGGATGCCGCCTCGTCCGAGGGCCTCGACGTGCGCATATCGCAGATGGACGTCGACGACGATGCGTCCGTGGATGCGGCGGTGCGGCGCGTGCGGGAAGAGGCGGGGCGCATCGACGTCCTTGTCAACAACGCCGGCTACGGGGCGGTCGGCGCCGTCGAGGACATTCCGATGGGAGACTTCAAGGCGCAGTTCGAGACGAACCTGTTCGGGGTCGTCCGCGTGATCAAGGCGGCCGCCCCCGCGATGCGGAGGACTGCCGCGGAGGGGGGAAGTGGCCCGGGCCCGACCATCGTGAACATAAGCTCGGTCGCCGGCCGCATCGGGTTCCCGGCGACCTCGGCGTACATTAGCTCAAAGTTTGCGCTAGAGGGGCTCAGCGAGAGCCTGTCGTACGAGCTTGCGCCGTTTGGAGTGCGCGTCGTGATCGTAGAACCAGGCGTCATAAAGACGAACTTTTTCGACTCCATGCGCACGTGCGAGGCGCCGGCCGGCTCGCCGTACGCTGACATGACGGCCAAGATGGTCGCAAACGTGCGCATGATGGTCGAGCTCGGCACCGAGGCCGGCGAGGTCGCCGATGCGATCGTGAAGGCCGCCGAGTCGGACAAGCCCCTGCCGCGGTACGTCGTCGGCAACGACGCCGTCATGTTCATAGAGGCGCGCAGGTCGAGGACGGACGCAGAGTTCGCCGAGTACATGTCCAAGGAGCTCTTCAGCAGATAAGCGATCGGCGCCGCCTTCGGTGCGATCCCTGCCGGACGCCCTGCGGATGCCGCGATCCCGTTGCCTGCGCCCCCTTTGCCGCGCCCGGCGGCCCGCCTGCGCAGTCCTGCGCCGGCCCCTGCGGCCCTGCCACCCGTGTTAAATTATATACGCGCCGCCGGTCGGCCGGCCGCTCCGTGTAGGAAGATGGCGAAGAATAGCGACGGCAAGAGGCGCGCGCGGCCCAAGTCTGGGGCCAGAAGGGCGCCGACAGCAAAAAAGGCGGTGTGGAAGACCCTCAGGCACAACGGCATCGTCTTTCCGCCCGAGCACGAGCCGAAGGGGTTCAAGGTGCGCATACGCGGGGCCGAGTTCGCCCCGAACCCGCTGCAGGAGGAGATGCTGTACCAGTGGGCCAAGAAGAAGGACACGCCGTACGTGCAGGACTCCAAGTTCCAGGAAAACTTTGTGGACGACTTTGCAAAGACGCTCGACAAGGATCTGCGCAACATAGTCTACAGCGACATCGACTTTTCAGAGGCGTACGCACTGGCCGACAGGGAAAAGGACGCGCGCGAGCTCTTGACAAAGGAGGAGCGCAAGGAGATCGCCAAGAGGCGCAAGGATGCTAGGGAGGAGATGAAAGCAAAGTACGGGACGGCGATGATCGACGACAAGCCCGTTGACATAGGAAACTACATGGTAGAGCCGCCCGGCATATTCATGGGCAGGGAACAACACCCGTTGCGGGGCCGCTGGAAGCGCCGCATACGACCCGAAGATGTGATACTCAACCTGGATGAGGCCGCACCGCTTCCTACGATGGAAGACGGCAGCAAGTGGGGGGGCAAGGTAGTCAACAACAACACGGCTACGTGGCTTGCCATGTGGACGACCGAGATCGATACGGGGCGTATCGATCCAAAGACCGGAAAGGAGCGTACCGTAAAAATAACAAAGTACATCTGGCTGGCCGACACGGCCGAGATAAAGCAGAGCAAGGACAGAGCAAAGTACGACAAGGCCATGAATCTGTCGTCCCAGATAGACAGGATCAAGTCGCAGATAATACCTGATATGTCCAGGATGGAGAAGCGCAAGGACAGGGATGATCCGCCAACGAAGGGCGAGATCGCGACTACATGCTACCTGATCTACCGCACGTCAATGAGGGTCGGTGATGAAAAGGACAAAGAAGAGGAGACAGACACGGTGGGTGCCACGACTCTGTGCAAGAAGCATGTCAAGATCACCACCGATGCGATAGAGTTGGACTTTTATGGCAAGGACTACGTGCGTTGGCAAGAGACGATACCCATGGACAACCCCGAGGATCGGCAGCTTGGAAAGAACCTGCGCCTTCTCATAGCCGACATAAAACCGGACGAGGAGATATTCGCAGGAATCACATCGACCCGGGTCAACAGATACTATTCCAGCATAGTGGATGGCCTGTCGGCAAAGGTGTTCAGGACGTACCTTGCCTCGAAGGTGGTCGCCGAGTACCTGCGCGGGCACGACGACATCGCCGGTGAGCCGGCGCACGTAAAGCTGCACCACGCAAAGCTGGCCAACCTGGAGGCGGCGATAAAGTGCAACCACAAGAGGACTATACCGAAGACGTTCGAGCAGTCGCTGCAAAAGAAGCGGGACGCCCTGGCGGCGGCCAAGGCAAAGCCCGTCGACATAAAGGGCGAGAAGCTCAAAAAGCAGGAAAAGATCACAAGGATGAAGGGGCAGCTGGACAAGGCGGCCAAGTCGTTCGACGAGTCGCGCAAGAAGCGCAAGGCGGCCATCGCAAAGGCCGAGTCGCGCAAGGACAAGGACAAGAAGCAGGCGGCCTCCAGGAAGAAGAGGATCGCCGAGCTCAAGGCGCGCGACAAAAAGGCCTCGGCCTCGTACAAGGCAACGCGGACCAAGAGGCTCGCAGCCCTCGCCAAGGCCAAGGATGCGCCGACAAAGGCCGAGCGCGAGGCGGTGCGCAAGGCAGAGCGGGTCGAGAAGATGGAGCTTCAGGTGAGCCTCACCACGAAGACAAAGGACTACAACATCGGCACGTCGCTGCGCAACTACATCGACCCGCGCCTGTTCAAGGCGTGGACGGACGAGGTCGGCGCCGAGTGGTCAAAGCTGTACACGTCGGCGCTGCAGCGCAAGTTCCTGTGGGTGCGCGACGCCAAGTTCGACTGGAAGGAGGTCTCGTCGCAGTACTAGCGGCTGCGGTGGCGGCGTCCCTGCCGCCGGACGGTGTTGCTGTGTGTGCCGGGGGTGGGTTTCGAACCCACGACCTCCAGATTATGAGTATCGCCTTCTTGGAGAAGCTGGCACTCTGACCCGCTGAGCTACCCCGGCACGGGCAGGCGGGCGGCGCGTAACCAATTAAGTGTTGCACGGCAGGGCGTCGCCAAGGGGCCGTGTGCCCCCGCTCCCCCCCCCCTGCCACGGTAGGGTTAAATCGGCCCCGGCGGGAGTGCGGCGCATGGGCGAGCTGGAAGAGTTTGCCGAGGCCCTGCTCGGCCAGCTGTCCGTCGAGCTCGACGAGGAAAAAGAGATCGCCTCGCTGTCGCGCCGCATAGCCGACGATGCCGGCTTTGATGCGCAGTTCGAGCCGCTCGCTGACCTGTCGGAGCGCCTGATGCCCGACATGCGGGCCCACCTCGAGGAGTTTACCGGCCTGCCGGTGCCAGACGGCGTCCGCCTCGAGCTGACCGACCTTGCCGGCTTCAAGCGGCTCAAGGGGCAGAAGGTGGCCGCCGGGGACGGCGCCGGCCGCCGGTTCGTCGACGACCTGTTCCGGGCCGTATCCGGCGAGGACAAGGGCGCAATAGCGGCCCTGATCGGCTCGGACATGCGCCGGTACCTCGTCTACTCTACGTACGCCATACAGTACATCTCAAAGCTGACGACCACGTACGGCGACTACTTTGCCTCGGCGGTGCACCTCAACGAGTTCGTCCTGTCGAGCTACCCGCAGATCATACTGTACAAGCAGGGGCCTCCGTACGCCGAGCGCTCGGGCCGCGTAGCCGCCGGCTACGCGGGGGCCGTCAAGATGACCCTTCTTGAGGAGCTTGCACACTCGCAGCAGGGGCCCCTGCACGAGGCCAACGAGGCCGCGGCGGGGCGCGTCAACGAGCTCAACGAGGAGCTCGCCGGGATAATACTCGGACTCGGCGACGGGCCCGCTTCGGCCCTGTACGACTACCTCCAGCTCCAGACAGTCCCGGACGACTTTCCGGTCGCCAAAAAGGCAAACCTGTTCTTCATGCTCAACCCCGACAACTTCATCGTCAACGTGCTCGGGCCCGACGTAATGACGTACACCAGGATAGAGGTCGACCCCAAGATATCCGAGGCCGTCCCCGAGCTGCTCGGCGTGTACCAGCGGTGGCTGCCGCACATACAGGCGCACCACGCCGCCTTTACGTCCATGGAGGGCATGGCCGAGTTTGCCGTAGAGTCCGTCTTGGCCGGCGACCCCGACTTTGAGGCGTACCTGTCGACGTTCATGGGCACCGACATGTCGGCGTACCGCGTCCGCAAGAGCATGGGCCGCGACTTTACGAGGGCCGTGCACGGCAGGCACGGCCGGGCCGCGTTCGAGAGGATTCTCGCCTGCCCGCCGACGACGCGCGAGCTGAAGGATCCGCAGCTGTACCTAGACAGGGCCGGCTAGCGGCGGCCACCGGCCGCCGATGCGGCTCACTCTATGATCGACTCGATGTCCTTGCCGTCCTTGACCTGCTTGATCTCGTGGCGGGCTATCTTGTTGCGCAGAGCCCTCTTGAGGACGTCGATCTCGGCGCGCATCGTGGCGATCTCGTCCTCGATCTTGGCGACGCGCTCGTAGATCGTCTCGGCCTCTTCGCTCATGGCTGCGCGCCTAGATTTTTGCTTAAAAATCTATGGCACCCCCCTCGCGGGCATTCGGCCGCCTCAGGCGTTGCCGCGCCACAAACACTATCTGTTTTTGGATACTGTTGGGATGCGAGTTTGGGGCGACCTGGCAGCCCTGCTACCATCTACATAGATCATGCTTATATGGAATGATCCGCCGAACCGTGCCATGCGTGTGGCAGGCCATGCCCGAGGGCGCCGTCGGTGCCTAGCGGTTGCAGTGTTGGCCGCCGCCGCAGCCGCCGCCGTTGCGACGCCCCTGCCCACTGCATACGCAGACACCTACGGCAGCCATGGGTTCTACACCGAGCATCCCCCGTCTTGGACCGTTGTCGACACGTGGGACTCCGACGGCAGGGTCGTGTTCAGCACCGCAGGGGGCACCGGCAGCGAGCAGGGCGTTGCCCGCGTCGTGGTGTCCCTGCTAGACGAGTACGAGGTTGCCACGCGCGACGGCGGCACGGACGAGCTGCCTGCGGGCATTGAGGGCCAGGAACTGCTCGATGCGCTGGTGCAAAGTTCTAGGACGGCCTGCCAGCAGAACGTCTACGGCTCGTGCTGGTACTATGAGCTTGAGGACTCTCGGCTGGTAGTCATCGGAGGGGTGCAGGCGGCATCACTGCGCTTCAGCGCCACCGTCGACGATCGCGAGGTCACCGCCCGCGAGGTGGTCGTGCCAGCGGGCGACGGAATGTACTGGTCCGTGAGGGGAACAGCCGGCGACGGCGGGCCGATCGAGGAGGTCGAGTCGCTCGTTTCCGCTTTCCAGCTAGAGGACGGCGCGGACGGTGGCGGCGCAACTCGGGGCTATTCAACGGGACCTGCCGCATCTGCCGCCACGGGAGAGGTTCCGGCGCAGACTGCCGGCGGAAGCTGCGGCAGCGAGGACCGTGATCGGCATGCAGGATCCAACGTGATTCCCGCCGATGCGTCGATCGTGCTCGAAAAGGCACTCGATGTCAACCTCATACTAGTCGGTGGGGAGTGGTCTGCGTACGACATCTCGGTGCTCAAGCGCGAGCTTCCCTCGTACTGCGATCCGGTCGTCACGGAGACGGGCGAAAAGGTCGGCATTCGGTATCTCTACGAGTACGACTTTGTGTCGCGTCCCGACGCATCGGGACTTGTCGGCGTAATGGAGTCGAACTCCGCCACGCGCCCGCTGTTCGAGGCGGGCGGGAAAGAGGCGAACACGTGGCTTGCCTGGTGGGTCTCGAAGTTCCACCGCTCGTGGATCACGGACGGGTTTGCGGGCGGCCCGCCGGGCAAGCCCGAGTACCGCCTCGTCGACGCCCTAGCGGTCGAGGAGTACCTGTACGAGGAGGTCATCGCATCCGATCCGGACCTGGCGGATCCCACATCCGCCAACCTCGTGTTCCTCACGCCGGATCCCTCCGACGTGCGCTACCTGTACAACTACCGCCTGGACGGCTTTGACAAGTCGACGGACAAGAGGTTCGAGTACGTGGGGCTCATGGGGTACGGGGGCGTCCACAACATGCAGTTCTTCGACCTGTACGCCGCGCCGTGGATCGACATCGACATCTGGACGTTCAAGTACGACGAGTGGGACCGCCTACACTCGCTGCACGACTGCGATGCGAGCTATCTCTCGTACGAAGAGTGCTTTTACGACGCCGCGTCGTTCCATGCCCGATCTGCGCTGAGCCACATAGTCACCCCGTCGTTCGTCTACCCCGTCGAGCACCACGAGCGCTACCTTGTCGACGTGCTGGTCTACGTGGCGCCCGGCGGCGCGGTCACGGTCACGCCCGCCTCCCTAAAGCACCTCATCAATGAGGATGCGGTTGTCTCCGAGCTAGAGTACCTGTACCCGCATGCGGAGTGGTCGCTGGAGACGTCGGTAGAGCGCCGCGACCTGCGCGGCCTCTCGCTGGACTTCAAGGGCGACCTGGAAAAGGGCAAGACCGCGGTGGTGGAGGAGAGCATATTCGGCCCGGAACGGCAGTACCTCATCCTCGACTCGGAAAACCTGCAGCCGCACCTCCTGCAGTGGGCGGCCGATCGGGTGTCCGACCGCGGCGCCGATTCGGGCACGCGGGTGATACCCGTCCTTGTCGTGGTGGGCACGACTCCCGCCGAGCTTGCAGTCGATGAGATCGGCGTCCTAGGGTACGCACCCTCTGTGCCAGGCAGCGACGGCGAGCCGTGCTGCGCGCTTGCGGTG
This sequence comes from Cenarchaeum sp., assembly GCA_965242695.1. Classification (GTDB taxonomy): domain Archaea; phylum Thermoproteota; class Nitrososphaeria; order Nitrososphaerales; family Nitrosopumilaceae; genus Cenarchaeum. The sequence goes on from CBDESU010000002.1 coordinate 1,327,542, forward strand.
ACGGACGAGCCCAACGTATGGAATGACGGGATCGGCATTTCTGATCTTGTCCTGCACGAGGTAGGCCATACCCTTGGACTGCATCATCCGTTCCTGTCGTTCGACATCTACGGAGCGCCACACTACAACGGGTACTACAACTGGTATGCGAGCCCGATGACGTACTCGATGCCGTCGCTGTCGTCTGCCTGCGGCCACCTCTACGGTATAGCGTACGACCGGCCGTGCGGCAATCCGTCCCTGTCGTTTACCGTGTTTGAGCGGGATCGGATAGCCGACGCCCGGCTCGCATCGCTGTACAAAAAGGTCGGCGATGCGCAGGACGGCGGAAGCGGGATCCGGCCGGGCGCGGTCGGCGCCCTGGTCGACGAGTCGATGGAGCGGTTCAGGATGGGCGATGTCCTGTCTGCGCGGGGGGCGCTTCAAAAGATGGCCGAGGCCCACGCTGCCGCCCTGAGGGGAACTCCTACGTCCCAGATCCCGGGCATGGCGCCCGCCGCCCCTCCCCCCGCAGCCGCGCCGGCTCCGCAGCCGGGCACGGCGCCGCCCGCTGTTCCCGAATGGGTCAAGAGCACCGCCGGCTGGTGGGCCGACGGCATGATCAGCGACTCGGACTTTGTCAACGGGATAGGCTTTCTCATCGACACCGGCGTGATCGACATGGGCCCTGACGGGGCGGACGTCTCGCCGGCGCAGCGCGGGCAGCCTTCCGGCACCGCCGCCGGTGCTGCTGCGCCGCAGGTGCCTGGCTGGGTCAAGATGAGCGCCGGATGGTGGGCCGACGGCATGATCAGCGAGGCCGAGTTTGTCCGCGGGATGGAGTTTCTTGTCTCCGAGGGAATCATCCGGACGGGGCGGTAGCGTACGCGGCTGGCAATGATGGGTAGTGGCGCGGGGAGGGGGATTCGAACCCCCGTGTCCCAAGGGACATGGGATTAGCAATCCCACGCCATACCGGGCTAGGCGACCCCCGCACACCGCGCCGTATTGCGGCGTGCTAATAAAACTGTGGGGCGCTGCCCCGCAGCGGGGCGGGATGCAGGCGCCGCCCGGCCGCCCGCTACGCCTGCGCCTCGCCGTACCGCGAGTACTTTGTGACAATGTCGTCGATGGGCATGCGCGGGCCGCCGACGACCTTTAGGTCGACCGAAACGGACCTGCCGGGGCCGACAGTGATCACGTTGTACGTGTTCTCGAACAGGCCGCGGACGCGCTCGGACGTGGCCGTGCCGGCGTTGACGATCTCTAGGTCGCCAAAGTTCCACACCCACGGCCTGTGCTTGTGGCCGCACAGGACGAGGTCGACCTTTGTGGCCAGTATGGTGCGCAGCACGTCGCCGGCGTCCGTGATGGTGAGCCGGTCGGCCCCCGTGTCGGGGATGCCGATGAGGTGGTGGTGCATGGCGAGTATCTTTACGCGTCCGTCGTACTTTTTCATGGTGCGCTCCAGCCACAGGTTCTGCCTGTACCCGACCTCGCCCTCGTCGCGGTCGGGCCGGGCGGTCCCGGCGGTGACGACGACCGCGTCGCCGCCGAGCTCGTTCACGGGCTCGCTCGGAAAGTACTTCTTGAAGTGGAGGTACCCCGTGTTCCTGTAGTCGTGGTTGCCGCTGACGGCGATGATCCTGCCGCAGTCGAACCTGGAGAGCAGCTCGGCGCACCTCTCGTACTCCTTGACGAGGCCCTCGTTCGTCAGGTCGCCGGTGACGAGCATCGCGTCAGGCCTGATGCCGCCGTTGACCTCTTCGACTATGGTGTCGAACGCGTCGGGCTGGAACTGCGAGCCGACGTGCAGGTCGGACAGCTGCACTATGATCATCGGCGCGGCGCGGCGGCCGGCGGCGTTAATAACTGATGGCCGGCGCGTAGGTTAAATACGCGCCGCGGGCGGCGCGCGCCGTGTCGAAAAGGGCCGCGGTAATCAACGGCGACGGGACGGGCCCCGAGCTTGTCGATGCGATGGTGCGCGTCTTGGAGGCGTGCAACATGCAGAGCGAGCTGGTGCGGTGCGAGGCCGGCTCGGAGCAGTGGGAGCGGACGGGCGGCGCGTCGTACATACCCGACGAGACGGCGCGCATAATGGAAGAGAGCGACGCGTGCTACAAGGGGCCGACTACGACCATCCCTTCGCCGGATGCGCCGCGCAGCGTGGCCGTCTCGACGCGCCAAAAGTTCGGGCTGTTCGCCAACGTGCGGCCGATAAGGACGTACGAGCGCCTCTCGCCGGGCAGGTCGCTCGACTTTGTATGCTTTAGGGAGGCTACCGAGGGCCTCTACTCGGGGATCGAGTTCGACACGTCAGACGACTCGGCAGTTGCGATACGCAAGATTACCCGCAAGGGGTGTCGCCGCATAGCCGATGCGGCGTTCAAGTGGGCCGCCGAGCGCGGCCTCGGGCGCGTCACGGCGATCACAAAGCGCAACATCCTGAAGCGGACGGACGGCATATTCTGGGGCGAGATAGAGCGGGCCTCGTCCGAGACGGGGATAGCCGCCGAAGAGTACTATATCGACAACATGACGCAGCAGCTCGTAAAGAACCCCGAGAGGTTCAACGGGTCGGTCCTGGTCAGCACGAACCTGTTCATGGACATCGTATCCGAGTGCGCCTCGGGCAGCATCGGCTCGATAGGCAACGTGTACTCGGCCAACCTGGGCGAGTCGTACGCCATGTTCGAGCCTGCGCACGGCAGCGCCCCAAAGTACAAGGGCATGGACAAGGTCAACCCGACGGCGGCGATACTGTCGGGGGCGTGGATGGCCGAGTACCTCGGGGAGCCGCATGTGCGGAATGCGGTCTTCGAGGCCGTCGAGGCCGTCATCAACGAGGGCAGGGCCGTCACGTACGACATCGGGGGTGCGGCGGGCACTAGCGACATGGCCGCGGCCGTGGCCGACAGGGCCGCCTCCCTGCTGCGAAGATAGTCAGGCGGGGCGCCGCGCCTCGACAACGACGAGCTCCTCGAAGAACAGCCTTTTTCTGGCCAGCACGCCGGCTACAAGGCCGAGCCGCCCCGCCTCGGCGATCAGCGCATCGTGGCACGACAGCGACGACGTGACGAACAGCAGCGCGCCGCCGGGGGCCACGCGCGGCGCGGCAGACCGTATGATGCGCAGCGGGACTAGCGTGCCGCGCGGCCCCCCGTCGGTGGACACGTCGTCGATGCCGTCGGTCGCCAGGTACGGCAGGTTGCACACGACAAGGTCGAACAGCCCCGACAGCGCGTCGGCGCCGTCGCAGCAGACCCGGTTGGCCCCCCTGTACGTCTGGCCCCTGAGGACCGCATGGCTGATGTCGGTGCCGACTACCGTGCCGAACGACTCTTCGAGCGACCTCGTAATGTAGCCCGACCCGCTCCCGATGTCCAGGGCCCGCCGCCCCGACCTGCCGCGCACGTGGTCGTCAAGGAAGAAGGTGTCCTCGGCCGGCTCGTACTCGGCCGCGCGCGCGACCGATGCGGCAGGCTGCGGGGACGGCTCCGGAGGGGCTGGCCCCTCTTCCCCTCCGCTCAAGGTCGCCGGCACCCCTCGTCCGCCGCCGCTGCGGCGGTACGCCCCGCAATTGCATCCGCGATCCGCACGATCTCCGCCTCGTCCAGGTCGTCAAGGCGCATCCCGTCCCGCCCGCCGCCGGCGCCTCCAGCATCCTCGGCCGTCCCGCCCGCCGCGCGCACGGCGTTGCGCAGCGACTTGCGCCTGTGCGAGAACAGCGCGTTGACGCCTGCGATCGTCCAGGGCCGCACCTCTGCCCTCCTCCGCAGCTCGACGATCGACGAGTCGACGGCGGGCTCGGGCTCGAACTGCCCCCTGCCCACGCGCGCGATCTCGCGCACGCCGAACGCGTATCGGGCCACCACGCCGACGGCGCGCCTCGGCCCCCTGCCGGACAGCTTGCCTGCAAACTCCCTCTGGACCATGACGACGGCGCGGGGCACGGGCGACACGGCCAGCCACTCGATCGCGCGGCGGCTCTGCGAGTACGGCAGGCTCGAGACAAAGACGGACGCGCTGCAGGACGCGGGGTCTGGGGCGAACCCGTCGCCGCCGACCAGGGTCAGGTTTGCAGCTCCCCGCAGCCTGGCCCTCGCCTCGGCGAGCAGCGACTCGTCGGCCTCGTACGAGACGACGCTGCCCGCCTCGCGGCACAGCGGGGCCGTCAGCGCGCCCCTGCCGGCGCCGACCTCGAGCACCGAGTCGCCCCTGCCAGGCCGCGCGGCCCCGACCATGGCGCCGATCGCCGGCGCGCCGTCCCTGAGCAGGTGCTGGCCGAGGCGCCTGCGTCTCGGGCCGGCGGCGCGATGCGGGATGCCGCCGATGCCGGCAAGGCCGGAGCCCCGCGACATGGGCCTCACCTCTTGGCGAACAGGCACGTGCGGGTCTTGCCGGTGACCTCTTCGACTATGCGCTGCACGATGCACCAGCGGGGATCGTCGAGGCCCGTCCGTTCGGTGATATCCTCAAAGCTGTCGAACTTGCGCCTGCCGCGCTCCTCGAGTATGGCCTTGGTGTACGTCTTGCCGATGCCGGGGAACTGATCGAGCGCGTGCACCTTGGTCGTAAGGTGGTCGGCCTTGTTGTAGTAGTTTACGAATCGGTCCTCGTGGTCGTCGACGATCTTTTCGATTATGTCGGGTATCTGGCCGCGCGCCTGGTCGGAGAGCCTCTCGTACCTGACCTTTCCGAGGACGAGCGTGACCTTCGACTCCTGCTCCCTGTCGACGCATATGCGCTCGCCCGTCTCGAAGGTGGCGTTCTCTGCGCCGATCATCTCGAGGAGCGTAAACCTGTTCTCGCCGATCGCCGTGACTATGGTGCCGTCCCTGCCGCGCGACGTGACGGATCGGCCGCGCCTGTTCACGCCGATCACCCTGGCAAACTCCTCGTACCGCTTCGGGCCGCGCTGCGGGGCCCGCAGGGAGCGCCCTGCGCCTGATAGTACGCTGCTCATCGCCCAAGCGCCCCCGTCACGCGTGCTCCTTGACTATCTTGAGCACGTCCTCTAGCGTCTTGGGCATGATGAGCTTCTTCCACCCGAACGTAAACGCGCGCAGCTCCTGGATCGTCATGGGGCATATGTTGATGATCTCGACTGCCTCTTCCTCGGTCAGCTCGCACTCCTTGACCAACCGCTGGCGGGCCTTCTTGGCCTCCTTGCCGTCCATGGGCGAGAACTTTGCCGCATAGTCGAACGTCCAGCGCTGTATCTGGTCCATCTCCTCGGGGTCGGACTTGCCTAGTATGTCCTTTACCTCTGCAACCGACACGGGCCTCTTGGCCTTTACCTCTTCCATGTCAAACACCAAACGGCTTGATGTGATCCATCCTTGTGATCAGCGTCTTGGTCTTGTTGCCCAGCTTCACGCGCAGCGTCACGGCCCTCCTGCCCACCTCGGCCACCGTGCCGACCTTGCCGTGGTACCTGCGGTGGGGGAGGCCCTTGTGCTGCCGCGGGTCGATGATGACGAGGGCGCGGTCGCCTGCCTTGTACTCCCTGAGCAGGAACGAGACGCCCCTCGGGGCCCTCTTCGTCATGACCGACCTCGACTTGTGCCTAAACCCGTGCGAGCGGCCCGACGGCTTCTTGGTCGTCACGTGCGGGCGGCGGCAAAGGCCCGGTATTAAGTTGCGCGGCGCGGCGGCGCGGCGGCGCGCGGGCCTAGAGGCGTCCAGGCCGGCGCCGGGCGCCGCGCGGGGGGCGGGCGCCGCGCGGAGGATGCGATGTCCGCCCGGCGCCCTGCCGGCGCTTCGGTCAATCGAGCCATGCGCGCGCCGGCCCCGATGCGCCCCCCTCCGCCCGGCCTTGGGGCCCATGCACAGTCGACGGCCCGCGGCAGGGCGGCGCGGCGGCCGGATGCGCGCACTGGGGGCGGCGCACCGGATGTGGCGGCCGAGTGGTTCTGCCGCTCTCCCGCCGCATGGAAGTCTGCGGCAGGGGCGCGTGGAGATGCGCGCGCGGCCCGCCTGCGCCGCCCTGGATGCGAGCCCTGCGCAGGATGCTAGGGCATCGAGTGGCGCGGCAGGGGCATCCTCCGCCTGCGCCGCCCTGGATGCGAGCACGGCGCAGGGCCCCCCGCCCGCCTACAAAAAATGAAAAAGGGTTGGATGTGGTCCGCAGTGGCTACGCGTCGGGGTCGCCGCCGACCGACGGCTCGGGCGAGCCGTCGCCGGGTATGCCGGCGTCCTCCTTTGCGTCGGGGTCTGCCTTGGTCGGCAGGTTCTTTGGCTTCTTTGTTGCCTTTCCGGCCTCCTTGGCCGCCTTTTCGGCGTCCTTTTCGGCCTTTTCGGCGTCCTTTTCGGCCTTCTTGGCCTCCTTCTCGACCTGCTTGAGGAAGTCTTCGGTGTCCTGCACTCCGCGCTCGCCGAGCTCGAAGACCTGCTCGGTCGCCGCGTGGTGCGGGCTGTCGATGATCTTTGCGACCCTCTTGTTCTTGCCACCCTTGCGGAAGTAGATCCTGTACGTGCTTGCGTGGCCGACGACGTTGCCTCCCACCGGCTTTGTCGGGTCCCCGAAGAACGAGTCGGGGCTCGACGACACCTGGTTGGTGGCGACGACGGCGCAGTTGTACGTCTCGGCGATCCTGGCAAGGAGCCGGATGTACCTTCCGAGCTTCTGCTGCCTGCTTGCGAGCGTGCCGCGCCCGAGGTACTCGGCCCTGAACAGGCCGGTCGTCGAGTCGGACACGATCAGCTTTATGTTTTCCTCCTGGATCGTCTTGCCGGCCTCCTCTAGTATGAGGACCTGGTGCGAGCTGTTGTAGGCGCGCGCGACGATGATCCTCTCGAGCGCCTTTGCGGGGTCCATGCCGTGCGCCTGCGCGATCGTCACGACCCTCTCGGGCCTGAACGTGCCCTCGGTGTCGATGTACAGGACGTTGCCGTCTAGGCCTCCCTCGTCCTTCGACCTCTGGGTCATCACGCAGAGCGTGTGGCAGAACTGCGTCTTGCCGGAGCCGAACTCGCCGAAGACCTCCGTGATGGCCTGCGTCTCGACGCCGCCGCCAAGGAGCCTGTCGAGCGACTCGGTGCTTGTCGAGATCTTGCCGATGTTCTGGCGCCTCTTGTAGATCTCCGAGGCCGTCGCAAAGTCCTTTGTGATGGCGCCGCTCTCGGCCAGGTGCGTCCTGGCAATCGTGACGATCTTCTCGCACGTCTCGGGCGTCATGCTCGAGATCTCCCCGAGCTCGACGGGCCCCCTCACGACGAGGTCCATCAGGTTGTGGATGCCTGCGTCCTCTAGCTTCTTCTTCGTTACAGGGCCTACGCCCTCCATGTCTGACAGGTCAAAACTGTCTGCATTCATTGGGCGGCCGTACCGTACTATACCTATTAAAGGTTGCGATTTGACGCCCAGCGCGCCCCTAGACGCAATATTTGGCACGGGTTTGCACAAAGCGTCGCCAAATAGAAAAATCTCACTGTAGTAGGGCATTTGTTGCCAAAAAGCGTGACAAATGCCTGTCAGAGTCGCGCAAAGCAACCGCCACTATCTTTTTAAACCCGCCATTGGGCGGCCGGCCGTTGAAGGGCAGCCACATGGCAATGATCGGCATCGGCATCGCCGTTGCCATTGCCGTCGGCGTAACGGCTGCAGTCAACTCGATGGACGACGATGCCGCCACTCCGGCCGACGAGAGTGCAATGATGCCAGAGGAGCTGCCGGCCCTGTCCGGCGAGATCAGCGTCGGCTCACTCCTCCCGCTCACGGGCGACCTGGCCACGCACGGCGAGGAGAACATGGAGGGGACCAGGCTCGGAGTGGCCGACTTCAACGAGTACCTTGCAGGCAAGGGCGCCGGCTGGTCGATCCGCCTGGTCGAAGAGGACTCGCAGACCAACCCCGTCGTGGCACTTGAAAAGCTCACGGCCCTCAACGCGCGCGGCGTCTCTATCGTGATCGGCCCAGAGACGAGCTCGAACATCCGCAATATCAAGGGCTACTCTGACGAGAACAACATGCTCCTGCTCAGCTGCTGCTCGACGGCGCCAAACCTGGCCATCGAGGGCGACAGCGTGTACCGCCTCGCCCCCGACGACACGAACCAGGGCGCGGCGCTCGCCACGCTGGCCGACGAGTCTGGCATCGAGGCGATCGTCCCGATCTGGCGCGGCGATGCATGGGGCGACGGCCTGCGCGATGCGACGCGCGACTCGTTCTCGGCAAAGGGCGGGGAAGTAGTAGACGGCGTCCGGTACAACCCAGAGGCGCCCGAGTTTTCTGCGGCAGTCTCGCTGCTCAACGACCGCGTCATGGATGCGGTCGACGAGTACGGCGCCGACAAGGTCGCCGTAATGAACATCGGGTTTGCCGAGGGCCTTCAGGTAGTACAGGGCGCGACGACCTATGACGCGCTCGGCGAGGTGCGCTGGTTTGGGTCGGACGGCAACGCAAAGGACTCTAGGCTGATCGACGATCCGATAGCCAGCGAGTTTGCCGGCAGCGTCCAGTTCATGGCCCTCCAGGTCTCGGCGGCGACCAACGAAAAGTTCCAGCATGTGGAGTCTACGATAACCGACCTGCTCGGCCGCTCGCCGAACACGTACACCCACTCGTCGTACGATGCGGCGTGGATTGTCGGCCTGTCGATCGAAGAGGCCGGCAGCGCCGAGGTCGACGACGTGGCGGCTGTCCTGCCGGGCATCGCGTCCGAGTACGTCGGGGCCATGGGCGACATCGAGCTCAACGCGGCCGGCGACCTTGCGCAGGCCGACTATACCATATGGGGCGTCGTCGACGGCGAGTGGGCCGTGGTCGGGTCGTACTCGCAGGCCGACGATGCCGTCACAATGGCAATGGCCGACGATGCGGCAATGGACGGGGGCGAAATGCCGGCCCTGTCCGGCGAGATCAGCGTCGGCTCACTCCTCCCGCTCACGGGCGACCTGGCCACGCACGGCGAGGAGAACATGGAGGGAACGCGCTTGGGCGTGGCAGACTTCAACGAGTACCTTGCAGGCAAGGGCGCCGGCTGGTCGATCCGCTTGGTCGAAGAGGACTCGCAGACCAACCCCGTCGTGGCACTTGAAAAGCTCACGGCCCTCAACGCGCGCGGCGTCTCTATCGTGATCGGCCCAGAGACGAGCTCGAACATCCGTAACATAAAGGGCTACTCTGACGAGAACAACATGCTCCTGCTCAGCTGCTGCTCGACGGCGCCAAACCTGGCCATCGAGGGCGACAGCGTGTACCGCCTCGCCCCCGACGACACGAACCAGGGCGCGGCGCTCGCCACGCTGGCCGCCGAGTCTGGCATCGATGCGATCGTCCCGATCTGGCGCGGCGATGCGTGGGGCGACGGCCTGCGCGATGCGACGCGCGACTCGTTTGCAGCAAAGGGCGGCACGGTCATGGACGGCGTCCGGTACAACCCAGAGGCGCCCGAGTTCTCTGCGGCGGTCTCGCTGCTCAACGACCGCGTCATGGATGCGGTCGACGAGTACGGCGCCGAAAGCGTCGCGGTGATGAACATCGGGTTTGCCGAGGGCCTGCAGGTGGTGCAGGCGGCCACCCAGTACGACGCGCTCGGCGAGGTGCGCTGGTTTGGGTCGGACGGCAACGCAAAGGACTCTAGGCTGATCGACGATCCGATCGCCAGCGAGTTTGCCGGCAGCGTCCAGTTCATGGCGTTGCAAGTGTCCGCGGCGACCAACGAAAAGTTCCAGCATGTGGAGTCTACGATAACCGACCTGCTCGGCCGCTCGCCGAACACGTACACCCATGCATCGTACGATGCGGCGTGGATTGTCGGCCTGTCGATCGAAGAGGCCGGCAGCGCCGCGGTCGACGACGTGGCGGCTGTCCTGCCGGGCATCGCGTCCGAGTACGTCGGGGCCATGGGCGACATCGAGCTCAACGCGGCCGGCGACCTTGCGCAGGCCGACTATACCATATGGGGCGTCGTCGACGGCGAGTGGGCCGTGGTCGGGTCGTACTCGCAGGCCGACGATGCGGTCACGATGGCGGACGCGGACGCTGCGATGTCGGCATCCTCAGACCTCTCAGGCGAGGTGAGCGTCGGCTCGCTCCTCCCGCTCACGGGCGACCTGGCCACGCACGGCGAGGAGAACATGGAGGGAACGCGCCTGGGCGTGGCAAACTTCAACGAGTACCTTGCAGGCAAGGGCGCCGACTGGTCGATCCGCCTGGTCGAGGAGGACTCGCAGACCAACCCCGTCGTGGCACTTGAAAAGCTCACGGCCCTCAACGCGCGCGGCGTCTCTATCGTGATCGGACCAGAGACGAGCTCGAACATCCGCAATATCAAGGGCTACTCGGACGAGAACAACATGCTCCTGCTCAGCTGCTGCTCGACGGCGCCAAACCTGGCCATCGAGGGCGACAGCGTGTACCGCCTCGCCCCCGACGACACGAACCAGGGCGCGGCGCTCGCCACGCTGGCCGCCGAGTCTGGCATCGATGCGATCGTCCCGATCTGGCGCGGCGATGCGTGGGGCGACGGCCTGCGCGATGCGACGCGCGACTCGTTTGCAGCAAAGGGCGGCACGGTCATGGACGGCGTCCGGTACAACCCAGAGGCGCCCGAGTTCTCTGCGGCGGTCTCGCTGCTCAACGACCGCGTCATGGATGCGGTCGACGAGTACGGCGCCGAAAGCGTCGCGGTGATGAACATCGGGTTTGCCGAGGGCCTGCAGGTGGTGCAGGCGGCCACCCAGTACGACGCGCTCGGCGAGGTGCGCTGGTTTGGGTCGGACGGCAACGCAAAGGACTCTAGGCTGATCGACGATCCGATCGCCAGCGAGTTTGCCGGCAGCGTCCAGTTCATGGCCCTCCAGGTCTCGGCGGCGACCAACGAAAAGTTCCAGCATGTGGAGTCTACGATAACCGACCTGCTCGGCCGCTCGCCGAACACGTACACCCATGCATCGTACGATGCGGCGTGGATTGTCGGCCTGTCGATCGAAGAGGCCGGCAGCGCCGCGGTCGACGACGTGGCGGCTGTCCTGCCGGGCATCGCGTCCGAGTACGTCGGGGCCATGGGCGACATCGAGCTCAACGCGGCCGGCGACCTTGCGCAGGCCGACTATACCATATGGGGCGTCGTCGACGGCGAGTGGGCCGTGGTCGGGTCGTACTCGCAGGCCGACGATGCGGTGACCCTGGACGCTTGACCGCACGCGGATGCCGACACGGGGAGCCAGCCTTGAACACGCCGCCCGCACCGGCGGCAGCGGCTGAGCCGGCCTCGGATGCCGCACCCTTCCTTTGCGTTCCCAGCCGGGCAGCCGGGGGCGGGACGGGGCGGCAGGTGGCATAGTTGCAGATCGACCCCATATTCTCGGACGCCGTCATATTCGCAAGCCTCCTCGCCCTGCTCAGCCTGGGGCTGACGCTCACGTACCTGACGACGCGCGTGCCCAACTTTGCGCACGCCTCGTTTGCGACCATCGGCGTGTACGTGTCCCTTGCGGCGATCCACGTATGGGAGACGACTCCGTACCTGGCCATTCCCGTCTCGTTCCTGCTGTCCGGCGCGGCGGCCCTGTCGCTGTACACGTTCATCCTAAAGCCGCTCATACGGAAGAAGGCCACGCAGGCCATCCTCATGATCTCGACGCTTGCGTTCGACCTGATCATAATCGCGATCATAAACATCGCCGCCGACTACCTGGCGCGGTCGTACCACATCGTCTCGCGCGAGTTCTCGCTGCGCAGCTACGACGCGCAGGTGTCGGGGATGCCGCTGATCGTCATTGCGGCCCCCGTCGCGATAGCGGCCCTGCTGCTGGTGCTGCACCTGGTCCTCAAGAGGACAAAGTTCGGAATCGCGATGAGGGCGTCGACCGAGAACGAGGACCTTGCCGGCACGGTCGGCATCAACGTGAGGCTCGTGTACGGCGTGGCGTGGATGCTCGGCGGCGGAGTGGCCGGCGTGGCCGGCGCCCTCATGTCGCTGTGGTTCCAGGGCGACCCCAACCTCGGCCCCCTGCTCATACCGAGCGTGTTTGCGGCTAGCATCGTGGGAGGGTTCGTGAGCATATACGGGGCGATAGCGGGCGGCATACTCGTCGGGCTCTCCGAGGTCCTCGGCACGCGCTTCCTGGCAGGCGAGCTCGGCTCGTGGCTGATCGCGTACAGGCCGCTCATACCGCTCGCGTTCATCGGGGCGACGCTGATGATCGCCCCGCGCGGCCTGGCCGGCGTCGACTGGGGCCGCCTGCTGTCGGCACTGCGGCGCGGGCGCAAGAGGCGCGGCAGGCCGGCGCAAGATAAGGGGAGGAGCGAGTCCTGATGGCCTCGGGATCGGAGTTTGTCTTCTTCGTCGACCTGCTCGCCATATTCTCCGTGTACGTCATAGTCAACCTCAGCCTCAACCTAGAGTTTGGGTACGCCGGCATCCCCAACTTCGGCAAGGTGCTCGCCGTAGGCGCCGGCGCCTTCGTGGCCGCCGCCGTACCGGGCAGGATAATCGCCTCGGCGGCCGGCATCGACGGGGACTACGTGGCCGACAACCTGGCCATGGTGCCCCAGATCAACGCGTGGCTCGCCGACAACACGGGGATCGGGTTTGCCGTCTTCTTTGCGACGCTTGGCATGGCCGCGGCCGCCGGCGCGGGGCTGGGACTGGTCACGTCGTACCCCGCCATACGGCTGCGCGGCGACTATCTGGCCATAACGCTGCTCGCGTTCGGCGAGAGCATCCGCATCATAGGAAACAACTTTACGCCGCTCGTCGGCGGCACGCTCGGCGTCGGCGTCCCGGACCCGCTGTCGTTCCTGCCCGACGAGATGAGGTTTCCGTTCGCGACCCTGGGGCTCGTCCTCACGGCGATCGCCGTGTTCGCGTACAGCGAGCGGCTCGTGCGCTCGCCGCTCGGCCGCCTGCTCCGCTCGGTGCGCGACAACGAGACGGCCGCCGCGGCCCTCGGCAAGGACACGGCGCGCATACGCATGCGGGCGATCATGGTGTCCGCGGCCCTTGCGGCGATCGGCGGCGCGCTGTACGCGTTCTACACGGGCGGGACGATCGCCGTCGCGTACGACCGCGCGAGCTGGACGTTCTGGCCGTTCCTGATGATACTGATCGGCGGCCTTGCAAACAACAAGGGCATACTGGTCGGCACGTTCATCTTCGTGGCCATCCGCAAGGTCATCATATTCTTCAAGGACTCGTTCGAGGGGCTCGTGCCGTTCGACATCGTATGGCTCGACTTCCTGCTGCTCGGCGCGATCATGCTCGCCGTCCTGCTGTACCGCCCGCAGGGCATATTCCCAGAGCGCCCCACCCCGACAGTGCGGGGCGCCGGCGGGATGAAGTCGACGCACCGCCGGCCCGGCGCGCGCGGCATACTCGACCTGCTGTTCCGCTAGGGGGCCGGGACGGGGCATGCGGGCGCGCCGCCGCCGAGGGCCGCGTCCACGTTGCGCACCGTAAGGCGCGCCATCTCGGCGCGCGTGCGGCCCGTCGAGCTGCCGATGTGCGGGGCCAGGACGACGTTGGGCATGGATGCGAGCGGGCTTGACGCGGGCAGGGGCTCGGACTCGAACACATCGAGTGCGGCGCCGGCGATCGTTCCGTCCGCAAGGGCCCTTGCAAGGTCGCCCTCCTTTACTATGCGGCCGCGCGCCGTGTTGACAAGGATGGCCGTCGGCTTCATCCGGCGCAGCCTCGCAAGGTCGATCATGCCCTCGGTGTCGGCGCTGAGCGGCGCGTGGATTGTGACGACGTCGGACCGGGACAGGAGGTCGTCCAGGCCGGCCGCCTCCCAGCCGGCGGCGGCGCGAGGGGAAGGGCGCGCCCCTCCGCCCTTGCCGTTGCAGTACACGATCCGCATGCCGAACGCCTCGGCCCTCTTGGCTACCTGCTCACCTATCCTGCCCAGGCCGATTACGCCGAGGGTCGCCCCGCGCAGCTCGAACCCGACGTACTCGTCGGCGCGGTAGATGTGCGTCCACCGGCCCGACCGTATGGCGCGATCCCCCTCGCTCACCCTTCTTGCCGCATCCAGCACGAGGGCCATGGCAAGGTCGGCCGTTGCATCGGTGAGGACGTCGGGCGTGTACCCGATGGAGATGCCGCGCCGCCGCGCCTCCTCCACATCGACATGGTCATAGCCTACGCTGAACGTGGCGATCGCCCTCAGGCGCGGCGCGGCCGCGATAAGCTCGGCATCGATGCGGTCGTACGGAAAGCACACTATCGCGTCGGCCGCGGCGGACCGAGCGAGAAGGTCGCCCCTCGGCATCGGAGGGACGCCGTCGTACGCGTCGACGTCGTAGCGACTCCGCAGGTCGTCAAGGGCAAAGCCGTGGATCCTGCCGGTGACGAGCACCCTGTCCATTCTATCCTCCATTGCGACCTCCCCGCGCGCGGTGTTCCTAGCGAATATTTACGCCATCCGATCGCCTTGCCTAGCAGCAGGCGGCGCGCTGCTGGCCGCCGCGGTTGCGAAATTGTGGGCGCTTGTGCCGCCTTGTCGCCGTGGCCGCGGCGAGGCGCGCAACTTGCTGCCACTTGACGACTGCGGCCCCGTCTAGGCATGCCCGACGGCGATGCATCTGCCTGTCAGGCAGCTGCGTGATCGGCATCGACGCAGCGCTCTGGCGTCCCTTGCTCCCGATGATGTTCACGCTGAGGGTGCACTCTGTGCGACCAACGCTCCGCGTTGGGGTGGGTGGGGGAGGAGAGGGCGCCTCACGTTTATATTGCTACACTCTGACGCTCCTGTGTTGAACCGTCAGGCCGCCGATCTCGGGTACATATTGAGGCAGTTCCCCGACTTTGACTTTGGCATGGGCGACTTCAGGCACAGGCTCAGGGTACAAAAGTTCGTGTACCTACTCCAGTCGTTCGACATCTACCTTGGGTACGACTACTCTTGGTACCTGCGCGGGCCGTACTGCACGCAGCTTGCCACGGTTGGCCATGCACTGAGCAGGTCGTACAGTCACATCCCGTACGACGAGGCGATGGTCTTCTCGAACCCCGATGTGCAGGCGCGCTTTGAGACGTTCAAAGAGTTCATCAGGGGGCGCGAAAACGACAACGACTTCCTCGAGATTGCCGCATCGATGCACATACTGCACAAGACGAGCGGCCTGGTGCGCGCCGGTATAGTCGAGAAGGTTGCAGCCAAGCAGGATCGCTTTACGACAGGCGAGTGCAACCGCATCTGGGATGTGATGGAGCAGTGGGAACTGATAAAGTAGTGGGCGAAGCGGCCAAGTTCAAGGTCGAGGTCGGGGATCTGGATGCCCAGCGCTCGCCCGACATGGAGTACAGGCCTCGGGACGTCGCACTCTGCCATCTCTTGGAGGACGCAAGGGAGTCGGGCGACGAGATAGTCCTGATAGGCAGGAACGTCTTCAGGGAGGGGAAAAAGCGGCCCCGTATCGATGAGATCATTGTGTCCGACGTTAGCTTGGCCGCACTGCTGCCTCCGTGATACGGGCCGCCTTGGCACTGCCGTCAACTGTGCAATAGGGCAAAGGCGAGAGGAGGGTAGGGGGTTGGAACCCCTTAATACCCTGCCACTCCGCCTGCCCTCATTGTCGCCGTTGTCTGCCGGTCCAGCACCAGGCAATCGCAGGGATGCCCGTACCGCAACCGGGAGGGCGGCGAGCGCGCCGGCCCTTGCGCCTGTAGCACTTCACTTGTTCGAGCTCGACATCCCCGCGCTTGCACAGCTCCTAGAGCCGGTCGCCAGCGGGCTTGTTGGGGGACTTATTGCGGGCACATTTGCCATATCTCTGTACTTGGCCAACAAGCGGTCGGCGGCAAGGGGGGAGAAGTTTGCTCGGGCTAGAGCCCTCTGCGTAGAACTTGACTACATAAGCAAGGCCCTGCCTGATGCCAGCCTTGGCCGGTTCACGATGAGCCCAACGTACCACCTCGGGAAGAAAGGGGTGCACTCGGCGCATTCAGAATTGGGCCGCCCTTCACCATCCTCGGGAATCGCCCCCGCGGGCATGCTTGGATCGGCGTACCGTGGACTGGTAAATTCAGGCGGCATATCGGTCTTTGGGGCCTCGCTACAGGAGCGACTGTACGGCTTCTATGTACACTTGGAGAGGGGCGACTACGACGTGGTACACGAGCAGGCGCTGCCGATGATGAAGGAGGTTGCCAAGTTCAGGGACGCAAACGCGCCTCTTGCGCCGCGGGCTCGCATGCGGCGCGCAGGTGAGCATCTGCATGCATCGTTGCGGCGGCAGCGCGGGGGCATGCGCAGGGCATAGAGCAGGCGGCCGCGCCGACATCGGGATCGTCATGCGCACAGGGAGTGGATGCGGGCGTCAGGCGCGGGGCTTGGCCGTATGCGGCCGCCTGTCGGGGCTTTGGCGCGCGATCTCCGTGGGTTGCCGCGCGGCAAGCCATTTATAGCATGCACCCGTGGCCGAGCCGTGATCACGGACGAGGAGGACTTTGCCATCTGCGTCGAGTGCGGCAACCCGCTCGAGAACTGCCAGTGCGTCTGCGCGTTCTGCGGCGAGCGCGACGAGTGCGAGTGCGCCCTCGGCGACTCTGCGACGGGCGGATAGCGAGGCCGCCTGCTCTCCTTGCGACCCCTGCGCATCCCCGCCCCCGCCAGGCCCCTGCCCAAACCTTCTTAACGGATCCGTCGGCGCGCCCGGCAATGGCCACCGACGTGTCCTGGCTGATCGGCGGCCCGCAGGGCAGCGGTGTAGAGTCGGCGGCCAACATCTTCTCGCGCGTGTGCGCCAGGCTCGGCTACAACGTGTTCGGCAAGCGCGAGTTCTACTCGAACATAAAGGGCGAGCACAGCTACTTTGTCGTCCGCGTCTCGGACGCCCCCGTCCGCTCCAACGTCAACGACATAGACCTGCTCGTCTCGTATGACGCAGAGACGATATTTCGGCACGCCGAGGACGTGGCCGACAAGTGCGCCGTCCTGTACGACTCGGACCTGGACGCGGTGACGACAGACGACGTAAAGACGCTCGACGCGCCGTTTCGCGCCAGGCTGGAGGCCCACCTCAAGGCGGCTGGCAAGCCGAATACGGTCGCCGGCATACTGGAGATCGCGCAGGCGCGCGGCGCCCACGTGTTCCCAGTCTCGTTCAGCTCGCTGCTCGAAAGGCTCGCGTCCGAGGAGGGAAACCCGCGCCTCAAGGGCATGAAGCGGCTCTTCAACGTCCTCGGCGTGTCGCTCTCGCTCGGCGTCCTGAGCATGCCGACCGACCCGCTGCTAGAGGCCGTAGACTCGATATTCGCAAAAAAGCCAAAGGTCGCCGAGCTAAACAAGCATGCCGCGCGCCTTGCGTACGCGCGCGGCACCGAGTTTACGGACCTGGACCATTCTCTGCCGCGCATTGAAAAGCGCCCGCATACGATGCTCGTGCAGGGGTTCCAGGGCACGGCCATCGGAAAGATGGTGTGCGGCTGCCGCTTCCAGCCGTACTATCCGATAACGCCGGCATCCGACGAGAGCGTCTACCTAGAGACCAACGAGGTCCTTGCCGTCGAGGGGGACAGGCCGGGTTCGACCCTGGTCGTGCAGAGCGAGGACGAGATATGCGCCCTGGGGATGACGATCGGGGGCGCCGTCGCTGGCGCCCGCTCGTCGACGTGCACGTCGGGGCCGGGCTTTTCGCTAATGGCCGAGGCGCTCGGCTGGGCCGGCATCAACGAGGTGCCCGTCGTCGTGACGATGTACCAGCGGAGCGGCCCGTCGACGGGCCTGCCGACGCGGCACGGCCAGGACGACCTGCTGTTCGCCGTCCACGCGGGGCACGGCGAGTTTCCGCGCATAGTGTACGCGTCGGGCGACGTAGAGGAGAGCTTTTACGACACGGGGCGGTGCTTCAACTACGCCGACGTGTACCAGGTGCCCGTCGTGCACATGATGGACAAGCTCGTCGCAAGCTCGGTCGTGACGTGCCCCCGGTTCGACCCCTCGAGGGTTGCGATCGACCGCGGCAAGCTCCTTGCGCGGGTCGAGGAGGGCGCGGACTACCGCCGGTTCGCGCGCTCGGACGACTGCGTCTCGCCGCGCTCCGTACTGGGCCTCGAGAACGGCGTGTTCTGGAACACGGGCGACGAGAGCGACGAGTACGGCCACATCACCGAGGACCCCGTCGTGCGAGTCGAGATGATGGACAAGCGCGCCGGCAAGCTGCCCCGCATGCTGCGCGAGATACCCGATGTCGAGCAGGCCGTCTCGTACGGCGTGCGCGAGCACACCGTCGTCAGCTGGGGCTCGGCCAAGGGCGCCGTCCTGGACGCCATCGAGATGCTGCGCGCCGAGGGGATCGACGTCGGGTTCGTACAGGTAAAGCTCCTCTGCCCGTTCCCCGTGGACTACCTGAGGTTCCTGCTGCGCGACGCAAAGGTCGTCATCGACGTGGAGGCCAACCAGACTGCGCAGCTCGGCCAGCTGATGCGGATGCATGCGGGGATCGAGCCGGACCACTGCGTGCTAAAGTACACGGGCCGGGCCATGACGTGCACCGAGGTGCGCGATGCGCTAAGGAGGATAGTCTCGGGCGGGGCCGAGAAGAGGGAGGTGCTCACCCACGGCGCCTAGCGGCACCCTTGCGGGGTACAAGACCGGCGTGCACAACGACTGGTGCCCCGGGTGCGGCGACTTTGGCATCGTAAACGCCATACAGATGGCGCTCGCCGAGCTCGAGGTGCCGCGCCACCGCGCCGCGCTGTTCTCGGGGATAGGCTGCTCGGGCAAGACGTCGCACTACGTCAACGTGTACGGCGTGCACACGCTGCACGGCAGGGTGCTGACGTTCGCGCAGGGGGCAAAGCTCGCAAACCCGGGGCTTACCGTCGTCGCTGCCGGCGGCGACGGCGACGGGCTCGGCATCGGGGCCGGCCACTTTGTGGCCGCCGGCAGGCGCAACATCGACATGACGTACATCGTCTTCGACAACGGCGTATACGGCCTGACAAAGGGGCAGGCCTCGCCTACGCTAAAGCTCGGCGAAAAGACAAAGTCCCTGCCGTCGCCGAACACAAACTACAACGTAAACCCCATTGGGCTCGCCGTGGCAAGCGGCTACACGTTCGTCGCGCGCGGGTACTCTTACGACGTGCGCCACCTAAAGGACCTCATAAAGGCGGCCGTGCGCCACAGGGGACTGGCGTTCCTCGACGTCCTCCAGCCGTGCCCCACGTACAACGACATCAACACGCGCGACTGGTACGCCGGCAAGGACCTCAAGGAGCGGGCGGCGGAGGAGGGGCAGGAGACCGCAGCCGCGCGCCACGCCCGCATATACAAGCTCGAGGAGACGGGGTACGACCCCGTCGTCCACTACAGCGAAGAGTCCGAGGTCAACACGCGCCTCGGCCAGGCACTCACAAAGTCACTCGAGTGGGGCGACCGCATACCGATCGGCGTGTTCTACCGCAACGAGCTCGTCACGCCGTACGCCGGCCGCATCGCCGACAAGATACCCAACTACGAGGAGAACCCGCCGGCGGTGCAGCGCATAGAGCGGCAGGGGCGGCCCACGACGGACGTGTCTGCGCTCCTCGACTCGCTGGAGATCTAGGATGGATGGGGAATGCGACAGGTATCCTGCGGGGCGCAGGCAGCCGCGCCGGCGATCCTGCCGGAGGCCGCGCCGCTCCCGCGCCCTCGTTGCGATCAAAACTTGGCACACGACGGCTGACCCCGCACACCTGTCCTGCTTGGCGGCTGGGGGTGCGGGGGGGGAGGGCCAAAGGCGCGCGACGTGTGCGCCGCCGGCAAGGGATAATAAGCCGCCCCCGGCGCGCCGGGCCTGCCAATGCCGCACAGCACGCCGCGGGCCTCCCGCCGGGCCGGGGAACTGCCTTGAGCGGGGAGGATGCCGCCCCTTCCGTCGCGCCACCGCCAGCCGGCGGCGGCGGCAGAGGTGGCTTTGAGGCGCAGCTGCGCTCGCTCGGGCTGGATCCGGCAAGGGCCCATCGCAACCTGCATCCCGACGAGCTGGCCCGCATGGCCGTAGCCCGCGGCGAGGGCGCGATTGCGAGCACCGGCTCGCTGTCGGTGCGGACGGGCCGCTACACGGGCCGCTCGCCGGACGACCGCTACATCGTCGACGACGAGACGACGCACGGCACGGTCGACTGGGGCAAGATCAACCACCCGCTCGCGCCGGACCTGTTCGCGCGGATCATGGAAAGGATGAAGGCCGCCGCGCGCGAGGCCCCCGAGCTGTTCGTGTTCGACGGCTTTGTCGGCGCCGATCCTGCCAGCCGCCTGCCGATCCGCGTCATTGGCGACCGCGCCTGGCAGTCGCTGTTCGCCAGGCAGATGTTCATACGGCCGACCGAGTCCGAGCTCGCCTCGCACGACCCAGAGTTTACCGTCCTGTGCCTCAACGGCTTCGAGGCCGACCCCTCCTCGGACGGGACCAACTCGAACGTCTTCATACTCATCGACCTCACGCGCCGGACTGTCCTGATCGGCGGCACGCACTACGCCGGCGAGATCAAAAAGTCCATGTTTACCGTCATGAACTACGTCCTGCCCGCAAGGGGCATCTTCCCGATGCACTGCTCGGCGAACACGGGCAGGGGCGGGGGCGACACGGCGCTGTTCTTTGGGCTGTCGGGCACGGGCAAGACGTCGCTGTCGGCCGATCCCGACAGGGGCCTCGTCGGCGACGACGAGCACGGCTGGTCGGACACGGGCGTGTTCAACTTCGAGGGCGGCTGCTACGCAAAGTGCATAAACCTGAGCCGGGATGCCGAGCCGCAGATATGGGACGCGATCCGGCCGGGAACCGTCCTCGAGAACGTGGTGCTGGCGGGGCCGTCGAACGCGCCGGACTTTGCCGACGGCAGCCTCACCGAGAACACGCGGGCCGCCTACCCGCTCGACTACATACCGGGCGCCGTGTCGCCCAGCGTCGGCGGCCACCCCCGCGTGATCGTATTCCTGACCGCCGACGCGCTCGGCGTCCTCCCGCCCCTCTCGCGCCTCTCGCGCAGCGCGGCCATGTACCACTTCATGTCGGGGTACACGAGCAAGCTTGCGGGCACGGAGCGCGGCATAAAGGAGCCAAAGGCCGCATTTTCCGAGTGCTTTGGGGCCCCGTTCATGCCGCGGCCGGCGACCGAGTACGCCCGGATGCTCGGCGAGAAGATCGACCGGCACGGCACGCGCGTGTACCTCGTCAACACGGGGTGGTCTGGCGGGCCGTACGGCGTGGGCAGGCGCATACGGATCGGGCACAGCCGCGCCATGGTCTCGGCCGTGCTCGGCGGCCGGCTCGACGAGTCCGGCTACCGCCGCGATGCGCTGTTCAACCTCGACGTGCCGGTGTCGTGCCCCGGTGTGCCGGCCGAGATACTCGACCCGCGCAACACGTGGGACGACAAGGGCGCGTACGACGAGTCGGCCCGCCGCCTCGCCCGCATGTTCGTCGACAACTTTGCAAAGTTCGGGGGCGCCTCGCCCGACATACGGAACGCGGGGCCGCGCCCCGACGCGTCCTAGGCCTGCCGCGCCCCGCCGCCGGACGATCGCGCGGGATGGCGCGGCATCGGCGGCGCGCGCCTCGACTGCACCGCAATTGCGGCTCCCGCGGCCGCAATGGCGGCGACGGCCGCGGCGACGATGGGCGCCTGCCTCTCGGGCAGGTGCGGCCAGGGGATGCCGCCGCCGGCCGGGTCGGGCCTTTCACCGCCCGCGGCCCCGTCCCCCGCCGCCCCGGCCACGTCCACCTTGCCGAACGCATCGGCGACCGGCCCGCCCGGCCGCCCGCCGACCAGTATGCTAGCCTCGATCCAGTGCGTGCCGCCGCGCTCGACGCCGATGCGCGCCGGCTCGCCTGGCCTTGACGAGGAGTGGTACTGCGCGCCCGTGAGCGGGTCGGTTACGGTCACCCTCGCGTACGACCAGCCGCCGGGGGCCTCGACGCTGACCTCGAGGGCGCCCCCCTCCCCGCCGCCCGCACCAAGGCCGAGCCAGCCTGCGCCTCTTGGAACCTCGGCCGCCGAGACCGTCCCGTTCGAGACCCTGACCATGACGGGCACAGTGTACGACCCTTCCCCGTCGGAGACGGCAAGCGAGCCGGCCAGCGTGCGCGTTCTCCAGTCGGCCTCGCCTTCCCCCCCGCCCTCCGCGCCGCCGCCAAGCGACGCACGGAGCGTGACCGTGGCGCCGTTCCCCGGCCCGTACTCGACCGAGTGGTTCCCGGACACGCCGCGCGGCAGGCTCGCCGAGACGTCGAGGGGCCCCACCGGCCCGCCGTCTATCCTTGCCACGCCGATCGACGCCGAGCCGGACGGCCGCGCCGGCGACGCGTCCAGGTCGAGCAGGGGCGGCTCGAAGACGATCCCGGCCGCAAGGGCCCTTGTGGCGTTGAGCCGCCCGGCGCCGGCCGCGTCCGGCAGGCCCCTGCCGACATTCGGCGACCCCTCTGCACCGGCGACCTCGTCCGCCGTAGTCACAAGGATCGACCTTACGGCCGCCGGCGACAGGCCGGGATGCCTCTCGAGCAGCAGGGCGGCCGCGCCGGCCACGTGCGGCGCGGCAAAGCTCGTCCCGCTCGACACGTTGTACCCGCCCCCGTTGAGCGTCGTGTTGACGAAGACGCCGGGCGCGACCAGGTCCGGCTTTGGGTAGAACGGAGAGACGGGGCCCCTCGAGCTGAACCCGACGACAAAGTCGGGGCTCTCCATCACCTCGAGGACCGCCGGCGCCGCGCCCCCTCCCAGTCCAGCCGCCTCGCGCAGCTCGAGCCCGTCCTCCCTTGAGATCGAGGCGGCCGGGATGGACGGGGCGTACCCGTCGGGGTTGTGCTCGTGGACCAGCTCGCCAAAGAACATGCCCGGCTCGCTGTTGTACACGACAATGGCGGCCGCGCCGCCGGCAGCCGCGTTGCGCTCCTTGTCCGAAAAGTATACGAGCGTGTCGGGGTCTGCGCTGCCGCGCTCGGCGAGCACTATCGCGCCTGCCACCGCGGATCCGGCCCGCTCGATGTCGGACTCTGTGGCGTGGCCCGCGAACACGATGCGCCCCTCGACCGGCCCCTGCGGCTCGGGCGCGCCGACCATCGGGACGGCGCCGTACGTCGAGCCTCCGTACTCGATCGTGGCCACCAGGCCGGCCGTCACGTTGTTGTAGGTGGCGCCGACGGTAATCACGTTGGGGTTGCGGCCGGGGCTGCCGATGCTGCCGGGATCGGGGCCGTCGTTTCCGGCGGCCGCCACGACGACGACGCCGCCGGCGACGGCGCGGTTGACCTCGGCGTCAATGTCCTCGTTGGTCCGGTTCACGCCTAGGCTGATGTTGACCACGTCGGCGCCGTCTGCCACGGCCTCCCTGACTGCCAGCATGATGACGTCCGGCGAGACCGACAGGCCGTCGCCGGACACCTTGTACGATGCGATCTCGGAGAGCGGGGCCATGCCGCGCAGGGCGCCGCCTGCCGCAATGACTCCGGCCACGCCCGTGCCGTGCCCATCAGCATCAAAGGCGGGGCCCGCGCCGAGCAGGTTGCGCGAGGCGGCGATCCTCGAGCCGCCGTCCTTGCCGGCAAAGTCGGGGTGGAACGTGTCGACGCCCGTGTCGATGACGGCGACCTTGATTCCGGCCCCGCCGGGCCCCCCGGCCCGCTCTGCCGGCGCCCCGCCGCCCCAGACGTACGGGATGCTGTCCTCGAGGGCCTTTGAGGGGAGGCCCGCCCCGGACTGCGGATCGGGCGGACCGGCGGCGGCCCCTGCCGCGAGGCAGGCCGCCGCAACGGCAACGGCGACGGCCGCAACCGCGGCGGCGAACGCAGGCGCGGGCGCGGCCCGGCCGGATGCGCGGCTCACGGCACGCGCGGCTGCGCGTCTTCTATTAACCGGTTACAGCGGCTTGGGCGGGCGCATGGGCCTGCTGGCGGCAGGGCGGGGGGCGGGGGAGGGAGGAGGGGGCTAGCCTGCGCAGCGGGGAGTATCGTGCGCCTGGCATTCCCGCCGCCTAGGGCGCAGGGAGCGGGGGATTCCACAGCGAGCATGGGAGCGGCCGTCTTCGTCCGAGCCAGCCGGCGTGTGCCGCGGAGGCGCCATGCCGAGCGAGGCATGCCTGAGGCTTTCTGGCCACTTGAACGGGGCGCGGCAGGGCGTCCGTGCCCCTGCCCTGCCGCCTCCCAGAGCCCGGCGGCGGCGCTACCTGCCCACATCCTCGGGCCTCACAACCTCCACGCCCGTCTCGGCCCTTATGTGGTCCCCAAAGGCCGTAAAGTCCGAGTCCCACGTCACCAGGCTCGTGCTTGCCGGCCTTGCCGGGTTGACGTGCATGTCTATGGCAGTCGCAAGCACCAGGACGTCCCTGCCCGAGGGCGGCCCGCCCACGTACCTGGCCGACTTCTTCGCCGCCTTGTCGTCCGCATGCATGCACCACTCCCTTATCGTGTCCTCGCCGGAGTAGAGCCACGCCGACATGAACGCCTCCCTAGCCCTTTGCATGCGCATGTCCATCCTGCCGCGGCCCTTGATCACGGTGCACAGCGGGCCTATCGCGTCGTGGAGCATCCTGGAGCGCTGCTCGCTGCCGGCGACCTTTCCGTACGCCTCGTTGTAGCACACCTGCGGGATAAAGCACTGCCTCTTCTCGAACATGGGCACCATGGACCCCTCAAAGACGGTCCCGCGCGCCAGGTGGTCTAGGTACGAAATGACGACGTTCGTGTCGCAGACGTACTGCAGGTCCGGCGCGCCTCCTGCCTCGCCTCCCGTTCCGGCGCCGCGAGGCCCGCCTACGGCCGCGCCGCCCCCGGCAGCCCTCCCGGAGCGGATCCGCCCCCTGTCGATCCTCGAGTAAAAGCCGGCCGAGTACAGGCGGCTGCCCTCCAGCGACCCGAGGTAGTATTCGGCCGCCTCGCCGTGCCGGCCGAGAATGTCGCAGATCTTTCCGCAATAGTGCCTCTCCTCGCTGTCCGCCGGCTCGGCCCCGTCGAGCACACTACTGAGAAACTCCCTGGCAGCCTCGTCGCCGTCCTCGCCGCCGCACAGCATGCACACGCCCCTCCAGTACTTTGCCGCTATGACCCGGTCGGGCTGCCCCTCGATGGCCGCGTCGTAGTACCGCATAGCGTCGGCGTACCTGGAGCGGTCGCCCGTGCCCTGGGCGTGCTTTCTGGCGGCCTTTCCGGCTAGCAGGTGCGCCTCCAAGAGGCGGGGATCCAGCGCAATGGCGCCGGCAAAGTACTCCTCGGCCCTCCTAAGGTTGTCGACGTCGCTCCTCTGCTTGAGGCATGCCTTTCCGGCCCCTATGAGGGGCTCGGGGCCTTCCGGGGACCGCCTCGCGGCTTCTGCGTACGCGTCCTCCGCCTCTACATACAGCCTCCGCTTTGTCGGCATGTCGACCTCGTCGCGGGCGCGCTTGTACAGGTCGCTTGCCCTGCACATGGCCATTCCGGCGCCGGCCCTTTCCGCGTTCCCGCCGCACTTGCCGGCAACCTCGTAGTACCACTCGGCCCTGTTGTAGTTGCCGTCCCTTGCAGCCGCGTCGGCTATCGCAAAGTGCGCCGCGTGGCTCCCCGCATCGATGCGACTGGCCGCCTCGTAGCACGCGATCGCATCCTTGCGCCTACCCGCCTTCTCGAGGGCGCCGCCGGCCCGCAGGCAGCCCTCGGCGCACTCGGCTGCAATACCTGCGTCCATTTCGGCGGCCATCTCGTAGCATTCGGCAGCCCTGTCGTGCAGCCCCTCGCCCTCCAGCCCCGCGCCGACGCCGGCGCAGAGCCTCCCCGTCCCAGCCCCCGCCCCGTCGGCCGCCGCCGCCGCCGCCGCCATGAGCAGGCTGTCGTATGCGGGCGCATGCATGGACTCGGCGTGGAGGGACCTTGCAATCCCGACATACGCGCGCGATCTCTCGGCGCCAGTTCCGCCCTTCCTGGCCCTGGCATACCACCCCTCGGCCTCGCCATGCATCCCCTCTCCGAGCAGCGCATCGGCGATGGCAAGGCATGCGGCGCTGCCGCCCGCGCTGCCGGACGCCTCCGCCGCGAAGCGGCGCGGTCCCGGGCCTCCATGCTCTTCCCCCGGCGCCTCCCCATACGCGGCGGCCGCCTCGGCATGCCTGCCGTCTCCCGAGAGCGAGGCGGCCAGGCCGAGCCACGATGCGGCGCTGCCGCCCGCCTCTGCGCCGGCCTTGAAGCACGCGGCCGCCTCGCCGTGCCGCGACTCGGCGAACATCGCGCGGCCCCACCTTGCGAGCGCATCCTCGCACTCTTCCGGGCCGATCATGCCCGCCGCCTGGGCGCCCCTTACGCACGCGACCGCCTCGGATATCCTAGAGTCGCCGGCCAGCCCGTCGCCGCACCTGACGCAACCGCCGCCGCACCTCGGGCGCAGGGATCTGTCCTCCCCGAACGCCCTGCCGTACTCGGCGGCAGCCTCTTCGTGCCTGCCCATATCAAGCAGTATGTCCGCGGCGGCCAAGCGCAGCCCGGGGCTCTTTTCGCCGCCCCCAGCCCCGCCGCAGCACTCGAGCGCAAGCCGGAGGATCCTCGCCCTGACACCCCTCCCCTTGCCGGCGCCAGCCCTGTCGGCCATGTCCATGCACGCGCGCGTCTGCTCGAGCGCAAGCGAGGGGTCGAGGGCGGCCGCGCCGGCGTGCGCCTCGGCCGCCGCCTCCAGCCTTCCCATTTCGCCTAGCGCCCGCCCGCACCTTGCGCAGCCGGCGGCTGCCTTTTCCGATCCGCCGCCGCCCGCCGCCGCCCGGTGCCATCTGGCAGCCTCGGCATAGTGCCTCGCGGCCTCGCCCGCGTCCCCGCCCCTGCGGGACCGCGCCTCGGCGGCGCACCTTTCGTGCGCCTCTGCACACTCTGGCGCATGCGAGGGCTCTAGCTTTGCGGCCGCGCCGAGGGCCTCGGCCGCCTCTGCAAGCCTGCCCATGTCGGCAAGCGCCCTGCCGCACCTTGCGCAGCCGGCGGCCGCCTCGGCTGCCGCGCCCGCATCCCCCGCGCTGGCCTCCTGGTGCCACGACGCGGCCTTTGCATAGTGCGCCGCCGCCTCGTCGTCGCGCCCGCCTGGCCCAGACCGAAGCGCCGCGCCGCACTCCTCGTGCGCCCTTGCGCACTCTGGCGCATGCGCGCGATCCAGCTCGGCCGCCGCCTCGATGCACGCGGCCGCCTCTTCGGGCATTCCCATCTGGCCGAGCGCCCGCCCGCACCTGAGGCACCCGCGCGCATCGCCAATCGTTCCGCCGCCGCCGCCGGCGGGCCCAGAGTACCACTTTCCCGCCCTCTGGTAGTGATCTGCCGCCGCGTCCGTGCCGCCCGCGCGCAGCGCCGCCGCCCCGAACTTTTCGCAGGCCTCTGCGCACTCTAGCGCATGCGAGGGGTCGATCCCCGCGGCCGCCTCGAGGGCAGTCGCGGCCTCTTCGAGCCTGCCCCTCTTCCCTAGGGCGCGCCCGCACCTTGCGCAGCCGGCGGCCGCCGCGTCCGCATCCTCCCCCGCCCCCTTCTGGTACATCTCGGCCGCCCTGGCGTAGTGCCCGTCGGTCCCGATGCCGGCGCCTCCTTGCGGCGGGGCCTCGCACTGCGCGTCAGTCGCATCGCCGTCCTTCGCGGCGCCGGCGCACCTTTCGTGCGCCCTTGCGCACTCTAGATCGTGCGCGGGATCCAGCACGGCGGCCGACTCTAGGGCCGCGGCCGCATCCGCATGCCTGCCCATGGCCGCCAGCGACCTGCCGCACTGCGTGCAGCCCATGGCCGCCTTCCTGAACAGGCCCGGGTCGATCCCGGCCGACTCTGCGTACCGCCTTGCAGCCCTGACATACTGCCCGATCTCTTCCAGGGCCGTTCCTGCCCTGAACCTGGCCTCGGCCGAGCCCGGGTCCGCCCCGCATGCGGCCTCGTAGCACTCGGCCGCCCTGTCGGCGTCTCCCCTGCCGGCGATCACATACCCCATGTCCAGGTGCGTCTGGGACCTTGACGGATCAGCTAACAGCGCCGTCCGGTACGGCCCGTCCATGTCGTCGACGGGCTCCTTGACCAGCTCTTCCCAGCATTCGATGCACCTGTCCCGAAGCACCTGCATCTTCTTGCGGGCCTTTTGGCCCTCCGAGTCGCCGGCGCGGCCCTGCAGCGACAGCGCGTGCCCGAGCCACGCGCACGCCTCGGCGTACCTGCCGGACTTTTGGCGCACCTTTGCGCGCTGCGCGCAGACGTCGGCGCAGGCGTGCCACAGGCCGTTTATCCCGGCAGCCTTTTCGAGGCACTCGAGGGCGGCCCTTTCGACCTCATCGCCGCCTGCCCCCTCGGCCGCGCCGCCGAGCAGGTTCCTTGCGCACGTCAGGTACGCATTGGCGCATTCCCTGCGCTTCCTGTCCCTGTCGCCGCCGACCGCGTACTGCAGCTCGACCTCGAGCTGCGCGGCGCGCCGCCGCAGGTCCGGCCCGCCCGCCTCCTTGTCCTCCGACTTGCCGGCCGCGGCCATACACGGCGCGGGGCGTACTTGCTTATAGGAATTGACCTCGCGTGCAGCGAGCAGATTTTAAGGCCGCGCGGAGGGCGGCGCGGCGTGAGGCCGTTCGTCCTGTGGATGACCGGCCTGCCGTGCTCGGGCAAGACGTCGGCGGCGCGCGGGTTGCGACGGCTCGTGCCGAACCTGGCCGTGCTAGACGGCGACGAGCTGCGCGAGTGGCTGACCTCGCACGACTATACGAGGGAGGGGCGGCGCGAGCACGTGCGCCGCACGGCCCGCCTGGCCGCGCTGCTCTGGCGGCACGGCGTGCCGAGCTGCGTCCCGACGGTCAGCCCGTACGCCGAGGACCGACAAGAGGCGCGCAGGCTGGCCGCCTGCGGCGGCGCATTCGCCGAGTGCTACGTGCGGTGCCCGCAGGCCGAGTGCGAGCGGCGCGACGCAAAGGGCATGTATGCCAGGGCGCGCGCCGGCCTGCTGCCCATGTTCACCGGCGTCGGCGACCCGTACGAGGAGCCCGCAAGCCCCGACCTGGTCGTCGACACGGATCGGGCCGGCATCGCCGAGGCGGCAGACATGATCGCCGACTTTCTGCGCTCGCGCGGCCTGTTGTAGGGGCGCCTCTGCCGCCCTCCCCCTCCGGCCGGGCGGCGCGCCGATCCCCTGTTGGGGGTCTGCCCGAGCCCGAGCACTCGATCGAGCCCCCTCCGGCCGGGCGGCGCGCCGATCCGGGTGCCGCGGCGGACCGCGGGAATGCGCGACGCCGCCGCTCGGCTCTTGCCGCCAGTGCCGATCGCAAACGAACACCTTTTACCGCAGCCGCCAGCCGCGCGGCGTGGACTTTCGGCAGGCGTTCAGGACGCTCGGCCTGGCAGTCGGCTCGACGATCCAAGAGATCAAAAAGGCGTACCACAGGCTTGCACTCGAGACCCATCCCGACAGGCACCCGGGCGTGGACTGGCCGGACGGCGAGTTCAAGAGGGTGCACGAGGCGTACGAGGCGGCCAAGGACTATGCCGCCGGCGGGGCTGCGCCGGGCGGCGGCAGGGAAGGGGAGGGCGGCGGCCAAGAGGGGCCGCCGGGCGGCGGCAGGGAAGGGGAGGGCGGCGGCCAAGAGGGGCCGCCGGGCGGCGGCAGGCCGGGGAGTGGGGGCCACAGATACGACCCGAGCGCGGGGCCGTGGCATCCGGACGACGAGCCACCGTACCGGCGCCGCACCGTCGAGGAGATACTGGCGGACGGGCCCGCCGTCGCGAACCTGCTCCGCTGCTTTCCGGGCGGCATGGCGCCGCGCCCCATCCAGCGGCACATACTGTCCGAGGTGCACGGGCACCTCCTCGCCGGCGCCCGCAGGATCGTCGTGTCCGCCCCGACAGGCGCGGGCAAGTCGGCCGTCGGGGCGGCCCTGGCGCAGTACCTGGAGACGTCGTTTGTAGTCACGTCCACGCGCCACCTCCAGGACCAGTACGCCGGCGACTTTGGCTGGCTGCGCGCGGTAAAGGGGCAGAGAAACTTCGAGTGCCTGGGCATCGCGCAGGGGGAGAAGGGCATCCGGCCGGCCGACCGCGGAGGGTTGCCGCGCATCGAGGAGAGCTGCTACGCCGGGCGGCACAACGGCTGCGCGCTGCCGGTCGGCATCGCCGAGTTCTGCGCGTCCGCCAGGATGGTCGGCGGCCCGGGCCCCGATGCCGCCGACGCCGCGGCGCACTGCCCGTACGACCTGCAGCGGTACTCGGCGCTGCGAAGCGCGCACTCGCTGTGGAACTATGCGATGTACCTGCGGGCGACGCACAGCGAAAAGGACTACGAGGCGCACAGGCCGTGGCTGGAGCGCAACGTGGCCATATTCGACGAGGCGCACAACGCCGAAGAGTCCATAATCGACTCCATCGGCCTGGATGTGCTCCGCGCGGAGCTTGACGAGTGCCGGCTCGGCGTCTCCGCGTACGACCTCGCCGACCTGGACGGCGTCGTGCGCATGCTAGGCGACATCGAGGCCGAGTACGAGCGCATGCTCAAGGAGGAAAAGCGCATCCAGGCGGGCAGGGCGAGCCCAGACCTGCGCCGCGCCACGCACCTGCAGGAAAAGGCCGACAAGTACTCGGACATATGCGACGAGATCTGCCTCAACCCGGCCAACTTTGTGGTGAACGACCCCGTGCTCGGCGCCGACGGGTCGTTCGAGTCCCTCCTGATAAAGCCCCTGTCCGTCCGGCGGTACGCCGACTCGGTGTTCCGCACCCCCGTCCAGATCTTCATGTCGGCCACGATACACAAGGAGACGTTCTGCCGCAGCATGGGGTTTTCGCCCGACGAGGTCGCCTTTGTCGACACGCCCGAGTCGCCGTTTCCACTCGAGCGGCGCAGGGTCGAGTTCCTGGACGTGGCCGCCCTCTCGGCCAAGCGGCCGGAGAACGAGGCGCCGGTAATCGCCGAGATCGACAGGATACTCGATCGGCACGCCGGCGAGCGCGGCCTCATCCTCACGTCGTCAAAGTCCAGGTGCTGGAGGATACTCGAGGGCCTCTCGCCGGCCAGCCGCGGGCGCGTCCGCATCTGCCACGCAGTCAACAGGGGCGGGCGGACGCAGGATCAGGTGATCGACGAGCATTCGCGCACGCCGGGCAGCGTCCTGCTGTCGTCGTCGCTGTGGCAGGGCGCGGACCTGGCCGGCGACAGGTCGAGGTTCCAGATCATCGCAAAGACGCCGTACCTGAACTACACCGAAAAGTGGGTCAAGCGGAAGGTAGAGGCCGAGCCGGAGTGGGCCGACGCCCATGCGCTGACCCGGGTGCTCCAGGGAATGGGCCGCTCGGTGCGCAGCGAGGACGACCATGCCATAACGTACGTCCTCGACTCGAACACGCACGCGCTGATAAGGAGGCGCGCCGGCGTGATCCCCGCCGCGTACCACGACGCCCTGGGGATCGGCGGATGACGGGCGCGCCCGCGTCCCTCCGGCACCGCAGGCCCGCCGCGGCGCGCGTCATGGGCGGCCGGAGCCGGCGGAACGCCTCCTGCCGCATGCCCACGCGCCTCCTAGGCCACGCGATCGGAGGCCTCCGGCCCCTCCCCGGCGCCGCCGCCGCAAACCCATAAATGGACTGCGCCGCGCCCCGCGCGCAATGGGAAAATACACACTACCGGAGATGCCGTACTCTTACGATGCGCTAGAGCCGCATCTGGATGCGCGCACGATGGAGATCCACCACACAAAGCACCACCAAACGTACACCGACAAGCTCAACGCGGCGCTCGACGGGTGCCCGCCCGACGTCCAGGGCGCCGACATACTCGACGTGCTGTCCGACCTCTCGAAGGTTCCCGAGGACAAGCGCGGCGCGGTCAACTTCAACGGCGGCGGCTACGACAACCACCGGCTGTTCTGGAGCAGCATGAAGGCCGGCGGCGGCGGCGAGCCCGGCGGGGCCCTGGCCGATGCGATCAGCGCATCGTTCGGCGGCTTTGCGGCGTTCAAGGAAAAGTTCTCGGCCACGACGGCGGTCATACAGGGCAGCGGCTGGGGCTGGCTCGTGTACAACCCGTCGACGTCAAAGGTCGAGTACAAGTCGATGCCGAACCAGACGAGCCCGAGGACCGAGGGGCTTGTGCCCCTACTCGGATGCGACGTGTGGGAGCACGCGTACTACCTAAAGTACCAGAACCGCAGGCCCGACTACATCTCGGCGTGGTGGAACGTCGTCGACTGGGACGAGGTCGACGGCCGGCTCTCGAGGGCAAGGTAAAACCCGGGCATCGCGCCCATTTTTTCATCATCCGCGGGGGCGGCTCCCGCCGCGCGCCGCCTGCCAGGCGCCCGCACCCGCCTTCCCTTGAGCCCCGCGCCGGCTGGTGGCGGCGTTGCGGGAGGAGGGTGCGGGCGATGGCGCGGCGGCGCCAAGGCGCGCGCCGCGGGCCGGCATTCGCACCGGGGCCGGCCCGTGATCACTTATAACGGCCGCCGGGGCCGCGTGGCGCGTTGAGCCTCAGCAGTTCGGACGAGCAGCGCTGGAACGAGCTCCAGCTGGCAGCGCAGGAACTGGAGGCGCAGGATGCAGAACTGGCAAGGCGCGCCTCTGGACTGAGCGGCGCCCTGCGCGAGGGCAACGCCGCGGCGTCGGCCCTTCGCGCGCTAGAGGCGGCAGCCTCTGCGTCAGGATCCCAGGGCGGCGGATCCGGCGAGGCCGACTCGCTCGTGCCGCTCGGGCTCGGACTGTACGGGCGGGCTCGGATTTCGTACGGAACGGGCGTGATTGTGAGCATCGGGGCCGGAGCGGCGGTCGAAAAGGACACCGGCGCGGCCCTCAACCACGTCGATGCAAGGATAAAGGAGATCGAGGTGGAGGTGCAGGGCGTAAACGCAATGCGCGCCGAGGTGGCGCAGCGTGCGGGGCGGGTGAGGCAGGAGCTGGACGCCATAATGAGGAGGGCCGCCGGCGAGGCTGGCGCAGATGTCGCAGCCGCGGCCGGCCGGCCGGCCGAGGGTCGGGCATGATGCGGCATGTTTGAGAGCCTCCGCTCGGCATTCTCAAACGTCGCCAAGAGCCTGGGCGAAAAGGAGCTGGCCGAAAAGGACATCGACGGCGCCCTCGTCGAGCTCGAGATGTCGCTGCTAGAGTCCGACGTGGCCGTCGAGGTCATCGACGCGGTCAAGGCCGACCTGAAGGGGAGGCTGGTCGGGGCCAGCATAGGGCGCAAGCAGGTGTCCGAGTTCGTCTCGGCCAGCCTCTCGGGCCTAGTGTCTTCCATGTTCGACGAGGCCGGCGAGGTCGACCTGCTAGGCCTGGTCGCAGCCAAGAAGGAGTCGGGGGCCGCCGACCCGTACGTGGTCGTCTTCGTAGGGATCAACGGGACGGGCAAGACGACCAGCCTGGCAAAGATCGCGCACATGCTGCAGCGGGCAAAGTTTTCCGTGGCAATCGCGGCGGCCGACACGTTCCGCGCCGGGGCCATCGAGCAGCTGCGCGAGCATGCGAACCGCCTGAACCTGAAGCTGATCGCGCAAAAGTACGGCGCCGACCCGGCCGCCGTCGCCCGCGACGCCGTCCTCTACGCGCGCTCGCACAAGGTCGACTGCGTCCTGGTCGACACGGCGGGCCGGATGCAGACTAGCAGCAACCTGATGGCGCAGATTGGCAAGATCACGAGCGTGGTAAAGCCCGACCTGCGGATATTCGTAGGCGACTCGCTTGCGGGAAACGACACGGTCAGCCAGGCGCGCGAGTTCTACGAGCACGTAAAGTTCAACGGCTCGATCCTGACAAAGAGCGACGCCGACGCGCGCGGCGGCGCGGCCCTGTCAGTGGTAAAGATCACGTCGACGCCGGTCATGTACCTCGGCGTCGGGCAAGAGTACGGCGATCTTGCGCCCTTTAGCAAGGAGGCGTTCCTAGAGACCGTGTTCGACGAGGGCGGGCCGATCGGCGGCGAGATGGGGGACAAGGTATCCGAGGTGCTCGCAAAGACGCCGGCCTCTGCCCCTGCCGAGCCCGCCCCGGCCGCCCCCGAGCCCGAGCCCGCCTCTGCCCAGGCCGAGCCCGCCCAGGCCGAGCCCGCCCAGGCCGAGCCCGCCCAGGCCGAGCCCGCCCAGGCCGAGCCCGCCCAGGCCGAGCCCGCCCAGGCCGAGCCCGCACCGGCCGCCCCCGAGCCCGAGCCCGCACCGGCCGAGCCCGCACCGACAGCCCCCGAGCCCGAGCCCGCCTCTGCCCCGGCCGAGCCCGCACCGGCCGCCCCCGAGCCCGAGCCCGCACCGGCCGAGCCCGCACCGACAGCCCCCGAGCCCGAGCCCGCACCGGCCGAGCCCGCACCGACAGCCCCCGAGCCCGATCCCGCCTCTGCCCCGGCCGAGCCCGCCCCGGCCGAGCCCGCCCCGGCCGAGCCCGCCCCGGCCGAGCCCGCGCCGGCCGCCCCCGAGCCCGAGCCCGCGCCGGCCGAGCCCGCGCCGGCCGAGCCCGCGCCGGCTCCGGCCGCCCCCGAGCCCGAGACCGCCCCGGCCGCCCCCGCGCGCAAAGATCCGTTTGAGGGAATAGCGACGGACGACATCAACCAGTACGCAGATATCCACAATGCCTCCCACCCAGAAAACGACGATCAAGCGATGCGAATGGCGGCACAGATCAAGAGGTGGGTGGAACAGGGGCGCCCTGATCCGAAACATCTTCGTGAGCCGGCCGAGCCCGAGCCGGCCGAGCCCGAGCCGGCCGAGCCCGAGCCGGCCGAAGCCAAAAAGAAAAAGCGGTCATTCTTTGGGAGGTTCAGAAAATGAATCTGCGGACGAGGGACTTTCTCACGTTCGCCGAGATAGACGGCGGAGAGACGGGCCGCCTGCTCGACCTTGCGGGGCGCCTCAAGCGGCGCCTGGCCGCCAGCCGCTCGCGAGGCGCGGAACTTGCCGGCGCCACAATGGCCATGATATTCCAAAAGCCGTCGACGCGCACGCGCGTCAGCTTTGAGACGGGCATGTTCCAGCTCGGCGGGCACGCCGTCAACCTCTCCGCCTCCGACACGCAGCTGTCCCGAGGCGAGACGATCGCCGACACCGCGGCGACCCTCTCGAGGTACGCCGACGTGATCATGGCTAGGGTATTCGAGCACTCCGACCTAGAGGCGCTCGCGGCCCACTCGGACGTGCCTGTCGTGAACGGCCTGTCCGACATGTTCCACCCGTGCCAGACCCTTGCCGACCTGCTGACGATCCGCGAGCAGAAGGGCCGCCTTCGGGGGCTCAAGGTGTGCTGGATCGGCGACGGCAACAACGTCTGCAACTCGCTCATATACGGTTGCGCCCGCGCTGGCATGGACGTGTCGGTGGCCACGCCGAGGCGGTTCCGCCCCCTGCCCGGCGTAGTCGACGAGGCGCTCGACTCGATCTCCGTCGAGCAGACTGCTAGCCCGCCGCGCGCGGCGGCCGGCGCCGACGTCGTCATGACGGACACCCACTCGTCCATACACGACGACCCGAGCAAGGGCAGGCTGTTCGGGCCAAAGTACACCGTCGACGATCGCCTCATGTCCGGGGCCGCGGCCGATGCCATCTTCATGCACTGCCTGCCGGCCAAGCGCGGGCGCGAGGTCGCATCGTCCGTCATTGACGGGCCGCAGTCGGCCGTCTGGGACCAGGCCGAGAACCGCCTGCATGCGCAAAAGGCGCTGCTCGTCGCGCTGCTCGGTAGCGGCGGCCGTCGCCGCCGCACCGGCCGCGGCCGCCGAGCCTAGCCCTGCTGCCTCCTGCAGGGCCGCGGCCGCGCGATCTAGGCCCCCTGGCCGCCCTGCCGGCCTATCCCCGCACTCGCCTCGCTGCAGGCCCTCCGATGCGGCCCTCAATCGCGGTGGCATGGCCGCCCGTACCGTACCCGCTACTTGCGGCATGCCTGCGGCCGCCTGCCGCGCCGATTTCGCGACCGCCTTGCCAGGCCTCGCCTGCCTGCTCCTGCCGCCGCATGCGCCTGCAAGCCGCCCGTCGGGGCATCAGATCGCGAACATGCCAAATTACGTTTATAAGAGCACGGCCGTCCCCGCGCGCCGGACAGCCAATGGCGTACTCGAGGATCCTGCGCAGGCTGCGCGAGAAAAAGACCAACTACAACAAGCGTGGCCGCATGCTCATGGGGCGCAGGGACTTTGTGACGGTGCAGATCACCAACGAGAATACCCAGGTGCAGGTCCACAAGCCCGAGATGGCCGGCGACAGGGTCGTCGCATCCGCCCACTCGCGCTACCTGCCCACGAAGGGCTGGAAGGGCTCGCGCAAGAGCGTGCCGGCGTCGTACCTGATCGGCTACCTTGCCGGCAAGAAGGCCGTCAAGAACGGCTCGACGAGCGCCATACTGTACACGGGGACCAGGCGCTACACGGAGCGCATGTCGGCTGCCCTCAAGGGCGTCATTGACGCGGGCCTGGACGTGCCGGCCGGCCCCGACTCGTTTCCCGACGAGGGGCGCATCAACGGCGATCACTTGAAGGTCAAGAACGATGTGCAGGCGATAAAGTCGGCAATAGACGGTGAAGTCAATTGAGCTACGGCCAGGGCCCGAGGGGGGGCGGCCCCGGCAGGGGTCCCGGCGGGCCGGGCGGGCCGGGCAGGGGTCCCGGCGGGCCGGGCAGGGGTCCCGGCGGGCCGGGCAGGGGCGGCCCGGGCAGGGGGCCGGGAGGCGACAGGCCGCGCCGCAGGCGCGAGCGCGACGAAAAGCCGTGGGTTCCAAAGACGTCGCTCGGCCGCGACGTCAGCTCGGGCAAGGTAAAGTCGCTCATCGAGATACTGGAGACGGGGCGGAGAATCAGCGAGGCCGGAATCATCAAAAAGCTCATACCCGACCTGAAGACCGAGGTCATCGACGTCGGGATCATCCAAAAGATGACGGCAAACGGGCAGTCTACCAGGTTCAAGGCGATAGTGGCGGCCGGCCACGAGGACGGCTACCTGGGCGTCGGACAGGGCAAGGCGCGCCAGATGAGGCTCGCCATTGAAAAGGCGACCAACCAGGCGCAGCTCAACGTCAGCCCGATCAAGCTCGGCTGCGGCAGCTGGGAGTGCAGGTGCGAGCAAAAGCACTCGGTCCCGTTCAAGGTGCGGGGCAAGGGCGGCAGCGTGGTGATCGAGATACTGCCGGCGCCGCGCGGCCTGGGCCTGGTGGCCGGCGGCAAGATAAGGCGCCTCCTCGAGATGGCCGGCCTCAAGGACGCGTACACGACGGCCAAGGGCTCTACGCCGACGATGAGCTCTACCTCAAAGGCCGTGCTGGAGTGCCTGCGGCAGACGTTCAGCCAGGGTTGATTGGAATGGATGGAAAGGAAACGGTCGATGGGAATGGAAGCGGCCCCAACGCCGCGGGCGGGGGCGAGGCCGGGGCGGGCAGAAATGCCGCCGCCGGCGCCTACCTGGTCGTCCGCATAAAGGGCCAGGCCGACGTGCCGCACTGGGCGTCCACCACGCTGCGCCTGCTCCGCCTGGACAAAAAGTACCGGGCGACGATCGTGCCGGCGCGCGAGAACACGCTCGGCATGCTCAACAAGGTAAAGCACTACGTGTCCTGGCGCGAGGCCGACGCGGGAATCGCCCGCGAGCTCTTGGACAAGAGGGGCCGCGGGCCGGGCAGGGCGCCCCTGGACGAGGAGGGCCTGCGCGGGGCCGGATTCTCCGGGTCGGGCGACCTTGCCGAGGCGCTCGCCTCGGGCCGCACGTCGATGTCCTCGCACCCGTCCCTGCTAAAGCCGTGGTTTGCCCTCTCGCCGCCGCGGCACGGCTTTAGGCGCAGCACGAAGCGCATGTACGGGCAGCGCGGCATTCTCGGCCGCAACGAGGACCTCGGCGAGCTCGTGCGGAGGATGATCTAGATGGCGACCCGGCTGCGCAAGACGCGCAGGCTGCGAGGCTCGCGCACGCACGGCTGGGGGCAGGTCGCGCAGCACCGCGCTAGCGGCCACAAGGGCGGCCTGGGCGTCTCGGGCCAGCTAAAGCACCACTTTAGCGGCATGCTCAAGAACGACCCCGACCACTTTGGCCACGACTCGACGCACACGCCTCGGGCGGTCGTCACGCGCAAGTGGGCGAGCGTGCGCGACCTGGACGACCTGTACGCGGCGATCGGCTCGGAGGGGCCCGGCGGAGAGAGGATCGTCGACCTCGGCGCGCACGGCTACGACAAGCTGCTCGGAGGGGGCGGCGTCTCGACGGCGTACACCGTACGCATTGCAAGGTTCACGGCACCCGCGGAGGCCAAGGTCAAGGAGGCGGGCGGCAGGATAACGGCGGCGGTGGCGGATGGCTGAGGGCTCGGCCACCGCGTTCATACGCAAGATGGTAGTCGTCGCCGAGCCGTACCTCCCGCAGGTCCCAAAGCCCAAGAAGAAGCTGTCGCTGCAGACTCGCCTGCTGTGGTGCGGCCTGGCCCTGCTCATCTACATGGTGATGGCGCAGACGCCGCTGTTCGGCGCGACCCTCCCAGAGTTCGACTTTCTGGCGTTCGCCCGCGTCATATTCGCATCCCAGCAGGGAACGCTCGTCGAGCTCGGGATCGGGCCCATCGTCACGGCCGGCCTGCTCATGCAGCTCCTCCGCGGCTCGGAGATTCTAAAGTTCGACTTCAAGAAGCCCGAGGAGCGCGGCGTGTTCCAGACCGCGACAAAGATCGTCACGTACGTCGTCATCATCGCCGAGTCGTCCGTGTACGGCGTGGCCGTGTACGGGCCCAACGTGACCGACCCCGGCGTGCTGTACATACTGATCGGCCAGATGATGGCCGCGTCGGTGATCATCATGTTCCTCGACGAGCTCATACAGAAGGGGTGGGGCATCGGCAGCGGGATCAGCCTGTTCATCATGGCCGGCGTCGCGCAGCAGATACTGTGGAGCCTGTTCAGCCCGATGCCGGCAGGCGACGGGTTCACCGTCGGCATATTCCCGTTCATCGGGCAGTGGCTAGCCGGCGGGGTCGGCCCGTTCACCGACGTGTTCTTCAGGTACAACCAGCTGCCGAGCATATTCGGGCTGCTGCTCACCGGCGGCGTGCTGCTCATACTCGTCTACGTCCAGGGCATGAAGGTCGAGATACCCATAGTCTCGACAAAGTACCGCGGCTTCTCGGCGACGTACCCGATAAAGCTCATGTACGTCTCGAACATCCCCGTCATCCTCGCCTCGGCCCTCACCGCAAACGCCATCTTCATCGGCCAGATGATGTGGTCCAACGTCAACCCCCGCAACGACCACATGTTCTTCAACCTGCTCGGCCAGTTCGACCCGCTCAACCCCGCCAACCCGATCGGAGGCCTCGTCTACTACATGACGCCGCCCCGCGGCCTCGACATCGTCGCGCTCGACCCCTTCCGCGCCGTCGGCTACGTCATATTCATGGTCGCCATCGTGGTCGTGTTCGGGCGCCTCTGGGTCGAGCTCGGCGGCCTCTCGCCAAAGAGCGCCGCCAAGAACCTGCTCGACGCCGACGTGCAGGTGCCCGGGTTTAGGCGGTCCAACCAGCCGATCGAGGCGCTGCTCAACCGCTACATCCCGTCCGTCACGATACTCGGCTCGGTCATACTCGGCGTGCTCGCCGGCGTCTCGGACGTGCTCGGCGTGTTCGGCAGCGGGATCGGCATACTGCTCATGGTCGACATCCTCATAAACTACTACAACCAGCTCGTGCGCGAGCAGGTCGAGGTGGTCATGCCGAGGCTGGGTGCTCTGCTTGGCAGAAAGTAGCGGGGCCGGCGGAGGGGGCGGCGGCGCCGGCAGCCGCCGCATCGTCATCGCCGGCATACCCGGCGTCGGCAAGACGACGCTCGTCACGCGGGTAGTAGAGGTCCTGCGCGGGCGCGGCCGGACGGTCAGGGTCGTCAGCTTTGGCACCGCGATGCTAGAGGAGGCGCGCAAGAGGGGGATCGCCGACCGCGACATGCTGCGCAAGCTGCCGCTCGCCGAGCAGCGGGGGCTGCAGACGACGGCCGCGTCTGCCATCGCGTCCATGTCCGAGGAGTTTGTCATCGTCGACACGCACGCGTTCATCAAGACGCCGTCGGGGTACTATCCGGGCCTCCCCTCGCACGTCATCGAGGCGCTGAGCCCGTCGAACCTGATATCGGTCCACGCGCGGCCCGAGGACATCTACAACCGCCGCGTGAGCGACGAGACGCGCAACCGCGACCACGTCTCGATAGACGACATCAAGAACGAGCTTGCGTTCCACCAGTCGATGATCTCGGCGTGCTCGGTCATATCGGGATCGCCCGTCCAGGCCGTCCTCAACTCGCACGGCGAGGTCGACGCGGCGGCCGAGACGGTCATACGGGCCGTGGGGCTCTAGGGGGTGCGCGGGGGTTGGCCGTAGAGCATATGGTGCTGCTCTTCATCGAGTCGCTGTTCCTCCAGGGCGACTTCTTCGGGCTCGGCGGCGAGGCCGGGGCCCTCGGCAGCGACGACCCGATGATCAAGGGGGTGGTCGCGACGCTGTTCGCGGTCGCCGGCCTCGGCGCCGTCCTCAACCTGTTCAACGCGGCCATACGCAAGAAGATGATCGACATGGTAAAGTACAAGCGCATCATGAAGGAGACGAGGGCGTTCCAGAAGGAGAGGATGGCCGCCATTCGGGCAAAGGACACGGCGAGGCAGGCCGAGCTGAACAAAAAGTCGTCGTACATGAACAAGATGAGCATGGAGATGATGCAGATGAACATGAGGCCGATGATGATCACGTTCGTCCCGCTCATACTCATATTCTACTTTGTGCTGCCGCAGCTGTTCGCGTACACGGTCGCGCTCTCGCCGATACCGCTCAACGTCATACCGGGCGACTTTTTCCAACTGACGTGCACGGCCGAGCAGGCGGCCGACCCCGAGCACGTCTGCCAGGCCGAGAACGCGCTGTACCTGTGGGCGTGGTACTTTTTGTCGTCGATCGCGTTCAGCGGCGTCATCATGAAGGTCACGAAGACGACGATGGACTTTTCGTGAGGTGTCTGGCGTGGCGGCGGCAGGGGCAGGCGGGCCGGCAAGGTCGGTAGTCGTGTCGGGCCCCCCTGCGGTCGGCAAGACGACAGTCGCGAGGGCCCTTGCCGGCGAGTTCGGCATGCGGTTCGCCGGCGGCGGCGACGCCCTCAAGGAGATCGCCCGCGAGGCGGGCCACGAGCCGGGCGGCGACGACTGGTGGGACACGCCCGAGGGCATGGCGTTCCTCTCGCAGAGGGCCGCCGACGGCAGCTTTGACCGCCGCGTCGACGAGGAGCTGTCCAGGATGTTCGCCGGCGGCGGCATCGTCGTCACAAGCTATACGCTGCCGTGGATCGTCGAGCGCTCGGTCGGGGTGAGGGTGTGGCTCGACGCCTCTAGCGAGACGAGCGCGCGCCGCATGCAGGGGCGCGACGGGATCGGGGCCGGCGATGCGGCCGAGATATCGCGCCGCCGCTACGAGGAGAACGGCGCCCTGTACAGGAGGCTGTACGGGTTCGAGTTCGGGCGCGACGAGGGCGTATTCGACGTCATAATCGACACCGACGCGATGGACGCCGGGCAGGTCATACTAGAGGCCAAGCGGCGGGTCGGTGGGCTCCTCTGACCGGCGGGACGGCGGCGGCGCCGGCGGCGGCGCTGCCCCAGCTCGAGGACATGCGCGTGCTCGACGAGGATCGGACGGATCCCGCGCACGGCGTGCGGTACGATGCCAGGACAGTCGAGCAGCTCTTGGAGTACGGCATCATACTGCTCGACAAGCCGCCGGGCCCGACTAGCCACGAGGCCGTCGCCTGGGCAAAGAGGCTGCTCGGCGTGGAAAAGGCGGGGCACAGCGGCACGCTCGACCCACCCGTGTCCGGCGTGCTGCCCCTGGGCCTGGGCGAGGCGACAAAGGCCCTCGGCGTCCTGCTGCTCGGCGCCAAGGAGTACTGCGCGCTTGCACGATTCCACTCGCTGCCGTCCGGCGAGCGCCTGGAAGAGGTGGCAGCAATGTTCCGCGGCGAGATATACCAGAGGCCGCCGCAGCGCTCGTCGGTGCTGAGGCAGACGCGCACCCGGACGATACACGCGCTCGACATACTCGAGCGCCGCGAGAGGCTCGCGCTCATGCGCGTCTCGTGCGAGGCCGGCACGTACGTGCGCAAGCTCATCTACGACATGGGCGAGATGCTCGGCCCCGGCGCGTCGATGATCGAGCTGCGGCGCACGCGGGTGGGCCACTTTGGCGAGGACGACGGGCTAGTCACGATGCACGAGCTGGCCGAGGCGTGCGCCGTGTGGCGCGACGGCGGCGACCCGTCGCGGCTCATGCGCATAGTGCGGCCCGTCGAGGTGGCGCTCTCGGGGATAAAGGCCGTGGTCGTGCGCGACTCGGCCGTGAGCGCGCTGTGCCACGGCGCGCAGCTTGCCATACCCGGCATACTGCGCGTCTCGCACGGCCTCGACAAGGGCGAGATGGTCGGCGTGTACACGCAAAAGGGCGAGGCCGTCGCGCTGGCCGAGGCCACGATGGACGAGGACGGCATAACGGACAACGCAAAGGGCCACGCGTTCGAGACGCGGCGCATCATCATGGCTCCCGATGCGTACCCCAAGGGGTGGCGGACGAAGAAGGACGCCGAGGCGGCTGCCGCCGCAAGGGCGGGAACTGGCGGCGGCGGGAAAGGCGGCGACAGCGGGGAGCGGCCGCAGGATCCGCCGGCGGCGGCGCCTTGATCCCGCGCGGCCTGGTTGTGGCGGTCTGCATCGGGGTGGTCGCCGGCGCCGCGTCCGGCGCCGCGCTGTACGGCAAGGGGGCCGCCGTTCCGGGCGCGCCGCTGTCGTACGTCGACGGCCCGTCCCTCTCGGTCGACGTCGAGAAGGCCGACTACAGGACGGGCGATGCCGTGCGCATCCGCGTCGTCAATACGGGCACTGTCCCGCTAGAATTTGCCGGCGACACGTACTACGGGGTGCGCATAACGCAGCTTGACGGGATCGAGGTGTACGCGCCGAGGTCGGACTCGGACAATGTAGCCGTGGGGCCTGTCGTGCTCGGTCCCGGAGAAGAGGGCGTTCTTGTGTGGCACCAGACAAAAAACGACGGGAGTGCGGCCCTTCACGGCACGTACAGGGTGTCGTCAAGCGCGGTGGCCGCGGCCGAGGCTGGATACAACGAAGTCATGCGTCTTGATGCATCCGTTGCAATCAACATATTCAAGTAGCCGTTTTGCATGACGCTGTTGTGTCTTGTCCTGCACTGTAGGTGTCGTGCGTGAGGCATGATCGACACTCCTATCCGTGACAACGGCCGTTGTTTTTAGATACCTTTATAATAGGCCCTGTGGCCTGCGCGCCGTGCAAGATAGTGAGGAACCATGGGCAGTCCTTCAAAAGCTGGAGGGCGAGCTGCGCCGTGTTATAGTCGAACGCCTGTCGACCGTGGCGGCTGACTGGGAGGAGCGGATACCGGATGCCGTAAGGTCTAAGGTGCAAAAACGCCAGAGCCGTGCCATAGAAAAAGGTGAAGAGGGGAAGCAGATTTTGGAGTATGCAGACTTTTCTGACTATCACGAGATACTTTTTTTCACAAACAACTGGGACGACGCATTCGGTACTATATTCGGTGACAAGGAAAAAACTAGGCTAAGGCTTGTTGAACTAAACCGGATACGGAACGCCATTGCGCATCGTCGTGATATCGATGACGACGATCGCGACATATTCCTACTTTATAGCAGGTTGGTGATGAGCTCGATACGCAAGTACATGCCCGACCGCGAGATCATCGCAGGTAACTTGAAGAGGTATAGCGAATCGTGTGCCGTTGCGTATGAGGGCGCAGTGATTGCGGCGTACAAGGCACCTTATCAGGACCAAATAGCCCAGTTCGCGCATTCCCTGAGAGAGGCCATCGACCTCTTGGCCCGCTCTGCACAGGAAGAGTCCGATCGGAAAAAACCCCTCGGCCGATCCAAGAGGGAAGCCCTGCTGCAAAATGCTGTGGGGTCCTCGGACTTTCGCATGGGTATTGATCATGAAGTGTTTGCGTTCTTGGCCGATGAATACGACCGGTTGAGCAAAATAGCACATCATAGGGAGAAAATAACCCTGAACGAC
The DNA here is from genome assembly GCA_965242695.1 of Cenarchaeum sp. Lineage (GTDB taxonomy): Archaea > Thermoproteota > Nitrososphaeria > Nitrososphaerales > Nitrosopumilaceae > Cenarchaeum. The sequence goes on from CBDESU010000002.1 coordinate 1,371,426, forward strand.
GTACAGGTACTGCTCTCGCGGGTCGAGAATGCACTTTTCACATTGACAAGCCCGCAGACTTCCATTGACCACGAGATTGACGATTTGATCCGCAGGGGGCCGTCCCGTGACGGGGCTAACCGCATAACGGGGATGCTGACACGGCGATCTACGCGTGCATACCTGATTAAATCGCTGCCTGCATCATGGCTCCCGCACCTCGTCGATGCCGGCGCCTTTGGCAAGACGACCGATGTGCGAGACCATGCGATGCCGTTCCGCACCGACATCTTTCTGTCGGGATACCTTGTCAAATGCGTTGAAGACAACCCGGATATGGTGGCAGACATAATCGAGTCGTTCGACACCGACAAACGAGAGATGGATCCCACGGCATGCCTGCATTTCTTAGAGTGCGCGACCCGCCTACCATACAGCAGGGCTGTGACCGTCGCGACTAAGACGGCACGGGAAGGATGGGGACGCCTTGTCAGGCACCGCCAAATCCTGCCTGTGTATTCCCGGCTAATCGCGCGTCTCTACGGGGACGCCGAGTACGACTTGGCCAACAACCTTGCATATGATGCGCTCAAGGCGACCATTGAGGGCGGAGGCTTGGAGACTTCGCTACAGATCACGCCCTTGGAGCCAGGCGAGTTCGATTACGCGGTCGAGACTATACTGGCAGAAATGGTAAGCAAGAGCCCGGAAGAGGCGGCGGCCGTACTTATCAGCCTGCTAGACTCCTATGTAAAGCACGAGAAGGGATTGCCCATTCCACTACTCAGCCGACAGGTCTCATCGATCGAGGATTCTAACCAGAATGTGATGGGCGGACCGCTGCTCCCAATTGTCCGGCAGGCGAGGGATGCACTGCAACGCTTGGGTGACGAAGATGGTAACAGGCTGAGGAACTTCATGCCAAAGTTGTACGCGAAGAGCGGCACGTTGTACCGCCGGATCGAGCTTCACATCTATCGGCAGTTTCCAGGCCTGTTTGAGTCGGAGGCGATTGCGTCTTTGAACATATACTGCGGTGTCGACGATGCACATCACGAATACTATAAGCTTCTTGCGGCCGTATTTCCACGCTTGGGAGAATCCGACAGGAAGTCGCTGTACAGGATCATTGACGAAGGTTGCCAAGGCGCAGGGAGCGGCAGCGAGGCGTCGGCGCGGGTAAAAAAACTGCGCCTATTGTCCGCGATAAAGGGCCACATGGACAATGCGCATGCGGCCGAATACGAACGCCTGTCTCGAGAGACCCCTGACATGGATCATCCGGACTACTTGACGTATTGCTCTGTGGACATCGACCCGTCTCGCAGAGCCCCCGTCACGCTAAGAGGCCTAGACGTCGACAGCGTAATCAAGGCAGTTTGCAACACGCAAAACAATGACCCGCTGCGCATGTTTGAGGATTCTATGGCCGACGAGTTTGAAGACATCGTCGCAACGAATCCAGATGTCTATGGGCTACGGGCAATGGACCTGGCGGGAGCTAGGCCTGCCGTACAGTGCGCACTTTTTGCGGGTCTAGAGCAGTCTGTGAAAAAAAGTGATGCGGGAACCGCACCTGCGGCGCTAGATCTCGCATCGCACTTGCTGAGCAAGGACGTGGGATGTCCCGATACCCGCCCCGTGTACGGACAGTGGAATGTCCCGTTGCGGATAGGCTGGTACCTCAACTCGTTGCTAGTGAACGGCGCGATTGGACTAGATCACAGGAATGCGGCATGGCGCATTGTCGACGCACTCGTCAATGCGGGCTCAATCAGGGCTCCGTACGAGTGCACTCCAGGCGAGGCCCTTCCTGGGATGGATGCCCTGAACACCGTCGGCGGCATCTCCTTCGTTCTGCTGTTTCGCTACGCAATATGGTCCAGGCCGAACGGCACCGATGCGCGCCGGCTTGCCCCCGAAGTCCGCTTTGCAATCGAGGCGTATATGGGGGAGGGAAATGCGCATACGACCTGCAGGCATTCAGTCTTGGGCGTATTTTTCTCCGCGTCTGACTACCTTGCACCCGGCTGGCTTGGCGATTTGATCTCAAAGGCCGCGTCAAGCGAAGATGTGAAAGTTGCCTTTTGGACGTCATACGTGGCACACAATGGGGTCGCCCCGGAGTCGTTCAAGTCGCTGCTACGGCTTTACGGCGAATTCCTTTGCGGGCCCCTACTGACCTCTCCGCCACGCCGCACTGCACTAGTCGACACCTTCCGGCATGTGGCCATGGCGCACTTTTACAATGTGGCTGGTGCGGACGACATACTGGGACGATTTCTTAAATCCACTCAACCCGTACCCATGGAGTGTGCTGAAGCGGTGGCCCAGATCATGGCAGGAAAGAGCGACGATCCAGATTTCAACAAAGCAAAGCTGGCAGCTCTCTGGCGGCATCCCAAGTTTGCGCCGCTAGACCTAAGCGACTGGTTTGTAGTGAGCCCTCTTGAGAGAAAAGAGACACTGGATCTATTTTCTCGTTATTTGGACAACCATGAGGGACGGCTTGATATGATGGTGGCACCTCTGAAGGACCTGGGGGAGTACGTGGCAGAATTTCCACAGGACGTGGCAAGGTGCCTTTTCAAGATAACAAAGAGAAGCGCACTTCTCCACTATCCCGGGGTTAGGGATCTCTTGGACACGCTGGATGGACTCGATAATCCGCTGGTCCACGACCTGTGCAATAAGACAAGGGAAGAGCTTGCCGTCAGGGGCTTCGATTACGACAGAGACGAGAAGCATGCGAACGAACCCACAAGGCAAATTTCAGCCCAACTGACGAGAGAGCCCGACACCCCAAAAAATATTTTGGCGAAAGCCAGTGCGTGATGATGTCCTCGGATGTACACCTCGGGCCTACTCCACCTGTGAACGCATCGCTTTCACACATCTGTCGCCGCGTCCTTTGCAATTCTCCACTTCCGCCCGACGGCGTCGAACCTGTACGTGACCTCAGCCGTCCCCACTGGCAAGTTGGCGGGGTCTAGGTGGTAGGGGAGGAGCTCCAGCACGAAGTCGATCTTTTCTATCGCGTTGTCGAATATCTGGCGGTCCGCCGAGTCTGCGACGAAGCGTATGGACGGCTCGCCGGTGAACGACACGGTGACGCGCAGCGCCTTCTTGCTGCCCCTCCGCCGCTTCATCTCGCGGAACAGCCCCTTTAGCTTTTCCCACCGGCGGTAGTCGAACCACTCGAAGAACTGCTCCGTGAACGCGAACGGAAAGCCCAGCGTGAGGGTGCTGACCACGTCGGGATCGGCATCCTCGTCGGGTATGGGCTTCTGACTCACGTCGAACCTAGAGTTGAGGTAGCTGTGGACCACCTCCAGCTCCCACGGCGAGACGCCGTGCGACTCGACGATGGCCACGGGCGCTCCGCCGCTCATGCGCCGGCGGCCCGCTAGGTCTAATTAAGGATTTAACATGTCGCCCGCGCCGGGGCGCGGACGCTAGAGGGTGTGGACGTACTTCCACAGGTAGAACGCGCCGACGGCGCCGATGAACGCGACCATCGGCTTCCACGCGAACACGGGGAGGTTCGGCGTCGACAGCCGTATGCGGTAGTTGTCGACCACGCTGCCAACGTACCTCTTGATCCTGGCGTTCCATATGCGGTAGTCCACCCCGTTCCTCTTGAGGATCTCGCCTATCTCGTACACGACGGGTGTGTTCTGCGAGAAGAGGTGCTGTAGGTAGTCGCGCGACACCTCCACCTCTCCCTGGATGGCGACGACGCCCTTCCTGAGCTCGACGAACCTCACGTGCATCTCCCACGGCTTCTTGAGCTTTAGGTTGAGGCCGTGCCCGATCTGCGAGGGCTTTTTGTGCTCGAACTTTACCCTTGTGAACCCCTCGTCCTTGAACATGCGCACCAGGTCGTCGACGCTGCGCCTGACGACGACGTGCAGGTGCTCCACGCCTGCCCTGGCGTCGACCCTTATGCTCTCGGTTCGGCCGCCGGGCAGCGAGACCGTCCTCGGGTACGCGGTACGGTACTCGATCACGCCGCGCCCGATGCGGCGCCCCATTTATACGGACAGCGGCCGTGCCTGCCCGCCATTCCGGGCCGGAGTGGATCCTACCCCCGTCCCTACATGCCCGCCCCCACCAGCGATCTCGTGTACGCACACCTGTCGTGCGGTATGGCCGTCTCGCCGGGGCCGACGGGTCGGCCCGACAAGAGAGCACCAGACCCCCTTGCCACCGCAATGGGAGTCGACTCGCCGCCCTCGCCCATGGCCAGGTTTGCAGCCGCCGCAAGCGAGTCTGCCACGGCCCTGACCGTAACCTTGAGGGGAGCGCCGTCCAAGTCGGGCCTGCCGCGCACGTCGTCCACGGGGTCGAACCCCGCGCACGCGACGGCGGTGCCCACCGTGCCTGCTCGGGCCGGAAGCAGGCGGCTGTCCGATATGATGACGCCGGCGCGCACGCCAGACCTGACCAAGAGCGAGCGGCGCAGCACCTCGGCCTGCCAGTGCGGGTCCTCGGGGTACAGGACGGCCGTCCCGCCGCCGTTCGACCTGTCTATGCCAGCGTTCGGGGCGATCAGGCCGCCCGCCGTCTCGGCCATGACGAATCCGGGCATGCCCCCGATTATGCGGTCCGACTCGCGCAGGACGAGCTCGGCTAGGGCGGGGCTCATCGAGTACTCGGACGCTAGGCCGTCGGCCTCCTCGGATACGGCCACGCCGCTCATGTCTACGAGCCTCCCCTGCGAGTACGATACGTACTTGCTCGAGATGACCACAATGTCCCCGTCGGCGGGATCGATCCCCGCCGTTGCAAGCGATAATGCGATCTCGTCTGGCAGGTCAAACGCGCCGACCTGACGGCGTGCCTGTACTGCCGTCACCGTGTATGCCATTGCTGACACCGCCGCATCGCACATTTGTATGGCTCCGATAGTGCGCACGTTGGCCGCTTCGCCTTGCGCCCAAGTCGCATGCCCACTAGGCGCATCGTCCTGCCGCTAGGAGGGGCGATTTTAGAATCTGGTCTGCGGAAGGCCCGCAAGGCGCTTGGCGGCATGATGCTCAGAGGTTCCCCTGGTGGCCGTTGTTTTTAAACCCCAGCAAGGACTGTTTCTGTCCCAGAAAATTTGATCGGGAGAGCATTTTTGCGTTGCGTTTAGCGTCTACCATTTGCTTTACTGTTTTGGTCAGCTGGGACGCCTCTTTGGAACTCTTTGGCATGACAAGGGTAAGCTTTCGTATCCTCTTACCGATCGTCGATATGCTGGACTGCGTGAATACGTTTGAGTCGAACTGCTTTCTGACCACCGCTGTGTTAAGCAGGCCCAACAATAGATAGGGCGACATCTTTTCGTTGTCAATGACTCGTAGGCGGATAAAGTGACTCTGTAGGACTATCTTCGTATCCAAGTCGGTGATAATTGCCGTTTTGCCGATCATGAACGTTCCGTCCTTGACCATTAGTATGTCGTCCTTCCTCACGTCTTGGCTGGCTTTGACTTGGTTGTACACCTCGTCGGACACGCAGTGGGTGGGACCTTCGCTGACTTCCCAATTGTCAATGTCACTGGTTCGTATAAACGGAACCGTCCCGTCGCCGTAGTAGTCTGACTCTACCGTCGCACCTCCGCTCCCTACTAGTTCAACTACCTTTTGATCGACTAGATCGCCTATGCTGATCAGCGTGTGGCCGCTTTGCTCGTACTTTTGGCGGTCATTTACGACGTTGAGGCTGTAGAATTTGGGTAGCCAGACATTGTCCTGTATGTCGCTGAGTGCGATAAACGACCCCAGGTTGCCCGGCTTGCATTTTTTTGCCTTGAGCTTATCTAGGAACTTTGGTATGTCGCCCATATCGTCGCTGTCGATAGGCCTGCGCCGCTTGTCGTGTCCACACGTCAGTGCGTAGCTCATAAACATATTGTAGTCCGATCGCGGGTTTGACGTCTTTTTCAAAAACAAGAGGTGCGTCTTCGTGTTCGTGGATGGCCTGAACGCGTCTGCCGGAACGTCCACAACCCCTATGATTTCTGCGCGGGTCCTTAGGCTCTGCCGTATGTACTCATATGTGGGGTTGGACAGTATCCCGTCGGGCAGAACGATCCCTAGCCGCCCGCCCTCCTTTAGGAGATCTAGGCACCTGTCGATGAACAGTATCTGCGGGGCTTGCTCTTCCAGCAGGTTGCCCTTTGTCCACCGGCCCTCCTTTTTGCCCCACTTGTGCCCGAACTCAAACTGGGACAGCCTTGCCTTTCCCTTGATCGGTATCTTTGCCCCAAAGGGTGGGTTTGTGACGACCACGTCGTACTTGCCCATTTCGATCAGCGCCTGTGATTCCGATCTCCACTGGCCCGGCGGGTCTAGTGCGTCTTCCGTCACTATGCCGCTCCTGCCGTCGCCGACTATTATCATATATGATTTTATGATCTTGCTTAACAGCGCATCCTTTTCGATGCCTCGTATGTGCCTTTGCGCCCTTTGAATCTTTTTGGTTTTGATCTCCTCGGGACTCCATCCGTACTTTACACCTTCGTCGTCTATTTGTCGATGCATGTGCCTCAGGCACTCCACTAGAAAGCCCCCCGATCCGCATGCCGGATCTATTATATTCTCGGTGGCTTTTGGCTTGATTATGTCGATAACGGCCTTGACTACGTTCCGTGGGGTGAAAAACTGTCCTTGCTCCCCCCTGAGCGACGGCCCTATGAACACTTCGAACGCATCCGCCACAACGTCGCGCTCCGCCCTGATCAGGCTAAATGCCTGTAGTCGCGCCACAACATAGGACACCGATGCGGGATCTAGGCTTATTTTGTCGTCGCCACTGAACACGTCCGAGTACTCTTCCTTGGTGTCGTTGAACCTTTGTATAATCCGTGCGTAGACACTGCTATCTGGTTCGTCGACGCCGACTCGGAACTGTACGGAATCATTCTCCGGAGTGTATTTTTCGTCGTACAGTTTACACAAGATCATGTTGATCAGTTCTTGTGATAGCTGCTGATCATTTACAATCCTGCGTGCGTTTCCGGCCAGGTGGTTGCGGATTGTCTTAAATTCGGCTGTTAGGTTGTGCGGCGCCGTCAGATCCTTGCGCTTATATTGCCCTATGTCTTCTAGCCGTTCCCCAAATTTTGGTATGTCGGGGATCTTCTTGAATGTTATGTGGCCACTTTGTTCGCGTTTTTGAAGTGCTAGAAAATCATTTCCATTGTACCACACTCCCAACATTGCATTTGAAAACTTTAGATAGTGCTCTAACTGCCCCCTTCCGTCATTTCTTGTTGATGCTTTACACTCGACAATTATATACACTGTGTCGTCGTTGTACTGGTTTGACGAAAACACGGCGATGTCAACCGGGTAGCCCTGGCTGTCCGATGGGCTGGCTTTGACTCTGAACTGCCTTCTGGTCTGTATGTGGGATCGAGGGTAGCCGTAGTCTTCTACCAGTTTCCTGGAAAACGACTGGACGGCGTCGACTTCCTCGGGCGTGGAGCTGACCTCCTTGCCGCTTATGAGGTCTTTGACTTTGGCGATGTTGCCCATCATCCTCGCCTACCCTGCTGGAAGTTGATCCTGACGGCGAATGCTTTTCCATCCGGCACCAGCTTCCATTCTATGCAATCTCCCGCCTCCAGGCCAAGGCTCCTGACAATGCTTGAGTGGACAGTTGTTCTTAGCGATCTGCTTTTGCTTGCCTGCGTAAGGCCCGTCTTCTCGTTCACGATTTGGGCCCGGGCAGGCCGTTATAATAACCTAACAAATGGCGCCTTGGCGTTAGGGGCATGACCCCGATCGCCGTTCTGGTTGTCTTGCCCTGTGGTCGGATGTGGCGCCTGCCAGATATGGTGGCGCCAGTGTGCACACCTGCTTGGCCGTGGCGCGCGGTGTTGCGTCCCGGCCCGGACGTGCGGTCCCGGGGGTGCAGAACGGTCACCCTGTCACCGTTGGGCCTGATCGTGCGCCTTTCGAGGAAGGGGGGGATCGGTCTTCTAGATGCCTTGCAATGCAAATTCTTGCATGCCTCCGACAGTGCGATCCGACCCGCGCAAGACAAATCCCACCCAGACGGATCTCGAGTATCGGAGTCCGGGTTGTGCTCACGTCGAAGGCGGCCATACCGTTCATGTCCACGAGCCTCCTCTGTGATGTCCGCCCTTACTCTAGGCTGCCATTATGTTATCGTCTGCGGGACAGATCTGCCGCCGCCGCAAGCGACGCCGCGACCTAGCACAGTGGATCAAAAGAGCCGCCCTGCTTGTGCATAACCATCATGCTTATTGTATATACCAACGCCGTTACTCATTACCGTCTATGCCAGTTCCTTGTACACGTCAACAAGATTTACCCCACATCGCAATGTTGTGATGGGATGCTTCTTGCCTTTTATCTTAAGTTTCTGCGCGCGCATCCTGGTGTAAAACGCCCTTGGTACCCGTCGTTTAACGAGTAAGAGCATATTTATATTAGATTCCTGATCTCCAATAACATTAAAGTCCGTTTGTAGTAAAAACTGTACTCCATTTTTAAACTTTTCAACAATTTGTTCAACTTTGACGCCACTGCTTTTTAATTCGACTAAAATAATCCGGGGTGGCTCTATATCATGAATTATTATACAGTCACACATTTTTTTCTTTGTTGTGATTTTTTCGCCCTTTAAAATGGTGTAATTGGAAATTCCGCCTAGACCTAGCTTACAATTGTGCTCACAACACTTGTCAATGACGGCATCCTTAAACGTATTCGTTACACCCGCAATGCTAGCCGGACGCCCTGTTCGCATTGTCAATTTAGACGCTCCTCGATCCGAATGTCGTCAATGTTTAAAAGATGATCCACTTCTATAAATTCATCCTGTGAGATCCCATCGTCGGTAGACATGGGGATCTTTTTAACTACACTAATGTCATTCTGGTCCAGTTGAAAAAGATGAGGAGCAACTTCGTCCATGCAGAGATATAGCCCCTCGTCTCCCAGTGCCTGTTCTCTATTTTCGGGTGTTAACTTCGATGCTTGTAGACACTGGCTGACCACTTCGAGCAGTATTGCGCTGTGGGTCGTGATCATGACATTGATGCCGTTTCTGACCAGACGAACGAGGTGCCTAGCAAGGAGGCGCTGGCTATATGGATGTAAGTGTGCCTCGGGCTCTTCGACAACCAACAGGTCTTTCTTCTGACCACTGTGTTTTAAGTATAATGTCAGGGGTGCTAACTCGGAAATGGCCGAGGATGTTAGATGGACAGGCAGATTCGCACCACGGCGGTGTTTGTAGACTAGTTCGGGGATAGTGTCACCTACACTCGGCTTGAGGTTTACATGCCCCCTAAATATGTCACTTTCGATCTGCCTTCCCAGCTCGCGATAATGCCCGGCGTGCGGTCGCATTTCAATTATGGACGAAAGAAAGTCCGAAACCACCCCAGACAAACGTGGGATTTGAATGTTTTCGATACCCCCATACGGCGAACTTCTGATTATTCCGGACGCTATTACTTTCTGTGATTGCAGTATACCGTTACGTCCTGCAGGAAAATAGTGACTAACGGCGGGCAGGGATGAAATAGCACTACGTAGCACTTCACGCTCTAGTTTTTCATAAATCGATCTCATCATGTGCAAATTTTCTTCACTAGCTAGGTCGTGATGTATTACACAGCGTATCACATTATCACCTGATCTAGTCACATGGCCTGGACCATAACGAGTAGACTTGGTTAACTCAAATCCAATGTTAGGATTTTGTATGGAGTTGAGGTTAAAACCATTCGAGCCATGTGTCAAGATGCGATTGCCATTACTTTCTAATGACATAAAAAATCGCTGTGACGAAAATCTGGTTAATACGCTGATCGGCGAACTGAAGTTTCGCATAATTTCATTCTCCAGTTTTTTACCAAACCTACGTTTGCAAAATTGTCCAATTTGAGCTGCTAGCGCTGGTGTGGCATCGACTGGTTCGTTAAGCTTTAATCCGGTCAATTCAGCTCTAATATTCCTGAGCAACTTTCCCAGATTGTTTGCTTCATTATTAGACCGAATCAGCGGATACGAATCCATGTGTATCTCTCTACTAGATGAAATGACAGAATGCGCAAGCATGGCCGCATATGATTTTCCTGTGTTGCTGGGCCCTATAAAAACCGTGAATGGCCTTATCGATATGGCGGCTTTTTTAATGGGCCCAAAGTTATGCACCTTCATGTCTAGGCAGAGTGGCGTCGTACCCGTTCTCGTAGCCTTTCTCCTGTTCACGCGGCCCCGCGCCGAGCCGTGCCATATATGTCATAGGGCGCCCACCGTAACATGCCTCCGCTCCCCCCCCCCCACAGAATGCCACGCTGCCGATCGCTCAACTGATGTCACTTCTCCGCCCTAGGCCGCACCTGTGGGCTGCCTAGTGACTGGCTTCGGGCGGTGGCTTGGGGCGGCCTTGTGGGACCTAGAGATGAATGGCTGTCGTGCCCTGCATGTTGACTAACGATCGCACGGCACCGCTACCGACACACTCCGCCAACTCCACCATTATGTTTGTGACGGTATGCGGACGCTTGCCTCCCCGTCCGTCTAGGCAGACGCCTACCCTCTGTCTTAACTTGGGACCTACGTCCTGGCACCGCCGATGATACGTTTTAATCGCCGCCGTCCCTGCGCCTGCCGTGAACGTCACGGAGAAGATACTCGCGCGCGCGTCCGGCCGACGGTCCGTCTCGCCCGGCGACGTCGTGGTCGCCGGCATAGACCGCGCCATGGTCCACGACGTCTCCGGCCCCGGCGTCATAAAGGTCTTTGAGCGCCTAGAGGCCGAGGGCATCGACACGTCGCGGCTGTGGGACCCGTCGCGCGTGTGGGTCGCCGAGGACCACTTCGTGCCGTCGGCCGAGAAGATATCGGCCGAGAACGTGGCACGGCTGGAGCGCTTTGCCGAGTCGCGTGGGGTGGCGCGCCACTTCAAGTACGGCATGGGCCAGTACGGCATATGCCACACCCTGTCCCACGAGGAGGCCATGGTGGCGCCCGGCGAGGTGTACGTCGGCGGCGACTCGCACACGAACACGACGGGGGCGCTCGGCGCGTTCGCATGCGGCCTTGGTCACACCGACATGGCGTACGCCCTGCTGCACGGCCGCATGTGGTTCCGCGTGCCAGAGGCGCTGTTGCTCAGGGTCCGCGGCCCACTCCCGCCCCATACTATGGCAAAGGACCTCATACTGCGCATCATTGGCGACATCGGCACCGACGGCGCAGCGTACCGGACCATGGAGTTTGCAGGCGACGGCGTCTCTGCAATGTCCGTCGAGGAGCGGCTCACGCTCACGAACATGACGACCGAGGCCGGCGCCAAGAACGGGATCGTCGAGCCGGACGCAAAGGTGGCAGAGTACCTGTCTTCGAAGGGCGCCGGCCAGGCCGCGTGCGATGCCTCGTCGTACACGCACGGCGACGGCGACGAGGGCGACTATGCGAGGGTGCTAGAGTACGACGGCCCCGAAATCGAGCCGCTCGTGGCCGAGCCGTTCTCGCCGGCCAACGTGGCGCCGGCGCGCGACGAGTCGTCTGTCGAGCTCGACAAGGCGTACATCGGGTCGTGCACGGGGGCAAAGATGGACGACCTAGAGGCGGCCGCGCGCATCCTAAAGGGGCGCACCGTCAGGATACGCACCGAGGTAGTCCCGGCGGCCATCTCGATATACCGGAGGGCCGTCGAGCGGGGCCTCGTCTCGATCTTTTTGGCCGCCGGAGCCACGGTCGGGCCGCCTACGTGCGGGGCGTGCTGCGGCGCGCACATGGGCGTGCTCGGCGCCGGCGAGGTGTGCGTGAGCACGACCAACCGCAACTTTCCCGGGCGCATGGGGCACGTCGAGTCGCGCACGTACCTTGCGTCGCCGCAGGTGGCCGCCGCCTCGGCCGTTACTGGGCGCATAACCGACCCGAGGGATCTGAATTGAGGGGCAAGGCCATAAAGTACGAGCGCGACAACATCGACACCGACGTGATCATACCCGGCGCGTACCTAAAGATCCACGACCACGACGAGCTCGCAAGGCACGCCATGGAGGGGCTGGACGCGTCGTTCGCCGAAAAGGCCGCCGGCGGATCGTTCGTCGTGGCCGGGCGCAACTTCGGGTGCGGCTCGTCGCGCGAGCACGCCCCGATCGCCCTGTCCCGCTCGGGGGTGCGCGGCGTGATCGCCGTCTCGTTCGCGCGCATATTCTACCGCAACTCGGTCGACGGCGCGTTCCTGCTGCCCATCGAGGTCGGCGAGGACGTGTACCGGTCGATCTCGGACGGCGACGAGCTCGACGTCGACGTCGACGCGGGGACTGTATCGAACGCGGCGACGGGGGCCGTTCACCGGATCAGGCCCTTTCCGGACGTAGTCCTCAAGATCATCCGCGCCGGCGGGCTGTTCAAGGTCGACCTGGACGCGCTGGCCGACGCCGGTGACGGGGCCGGCAAGGGGGGCGGGGGCGGGCAATGACGGCCGGGGATGCGGGCTCCGGCTCTGGCGGCGGAGGCGGCCCCCGCACCATGCTCGACAAGATCTGGGATGCGCACGAGGTCGCGCGCCGGCCCGGCGGAGGCGGCCCCTCCCTCCTGTACGTCGACAGGCACCTTGTCCACGAGGTGACGTCGCCGCAGGCGTTCGCCGGCCTGCGCGCCGCCGGCAGGCGCGTCCGCCGCCCCGACCTGACGCTCGCCACGGCCGACCACAACGTGCCGACGACGGCCCGCGGCCGGTCTCTGCCCATGGCCGACGGCACGTCGGCAGCCCAGCTCGAGGCGCTCTCGCGCAACTGCGGCGAGTTTGGCATCGAGCTGTTCGGGATGGGGCACCCCGACCAGGGCATAGTGCACGTCATCGGGCCAGAGCTCGGCTTTACGCTGCCCGGCGCGACGATCGTCTGCGGCGACAGCCACACCTCGACGCACGGCGCGTTCGGCGCCCTCGCGTTCGGCATCGGCACGAGCGAGGTCGAGCACGTCCTGGCCTCGCAGTCCGTCTGGATGCACAGGCCCGAGTCGATGCTCGTGAGGATGGAGGGGTTGCTGCCGGGCACGGGGGCCGTGACGGCAAAGGACGCCATCCTGTCTGTCATACGCGAGACGGGCACGGCCGGCGCGACCGGCGCCGTAATCGAGTACGCCGGGCCGGCCGTCTCGGCCATGACGATGGAGGAGAGGATGACCGTGTGCAACATGTCCATCGAGGCCGGCGCGAGGGCCGGAATGGTCGCCCCCGACGATCGCACGTTCGAGTTTCTGCGAGGCAGGCGGTACGCGCCGGCCGGCGATGCGTTCGACGAGGCCGCAGAGGCGTGGCGGTCCCTCCCGTCCGACCCGTCCGCGCGGCACGACCGCGAGCTCGAGCTTGACGCATCGGCGATCGCCCCGCAGGTCAGCTGGGGGACGAGCCCCGGCATGACGTGCGACGTGACCGGCTCCGTTCCCGACCCCGCCGAGTACGCCGCCGGCGATGCGGGCCAGGAGGACGGCGCGCGCGCGGCCCTCGAGTACATGGGGCTAGAGGCGGGCACGCCCATGACCGACGTGAGGATCGACCGCGTGTTCATCGGGTCGTGCACGAACGCGCGGCTAGGCGACCTTGCCGAGGCCGCCCGGGTCGCGCGCGGCCGCCGGGTCGCCGGCGGCGTGCGCGCAATGGTCGTACCCGGCTCGCAGTCCGTCAAGCGCGCAGCCGAGGAGGCCGGCCTCGACGCCGTGTTCCGCGACGCGGGGTTCGAGTGGCGCGAGCCCGGCTGCAGCATGTGCCTGGGGATGAACCCAGATGTCCTGGCATCCGGCGAGCGGTGCGCGAGCACGTCCAACCGGAACTTCGAGGGCAGGCAGGGCGCCGGCGGCCGCACGCACCTTGTCAGCCCCGTAATGGCGGCAGCGGCGGCCGTCGCCGGCAGGTTCGTCGACGTGCGGGAGTGGATCTGAGACGCGCCCGTTCAGGGCCGTGACGAGCCCCGCCGTCCCCCTCGGCAGGGTCAACGTCGACACCGACCAGATAGTCCCAAAGCAGTTCCTCAAGCTCGTCGAGCGCACGGGGTTCGGCGAGCACCTGTTCCACAACTGGCGCAGGCTGCCCGACGGCGCCGCGCCGGACCCGTCGTTCGTCCTCAACGATCCCGCCTACGAGTCCGCCCGCATCCTGGTCGCCGGCGACAACTTTGGGTGCGGCTCGTCGCGCGAGCACGCCGTATGGGCCCTGCTCGACTACGGGTTCGACGTGGTGATCGCCCCGTCGTTTGCCGACATATTCTACGGCAACTGCTTCAAGAACGGCCTGCTGCCCGTCGCGCTCGGCCGCGCCGACGTCGACGCGCTGCTCGCCGCATCGGCCGTACGGCCCGGCGCCGGGCCGCCCCCGCCCATCTCTGTCGACCTCGAGGCGCAGACCGTCTCGGCCGCCTGCATCGGCACGGTCGGGTTCGAGATCGGCGCCGACCGCCGGGCCGCCCTCCTCGGCGGCATGGACGAGATCGACCTCACGCTCGGGCAGTACGGCGGGGCGATCTCTTCGTTCGAGTCCGGGCCGGGCGCGCCGCCATCCGCGCTACGATCTCGGCGGCCGTAGCCGCGTTGCGGTCGACGGCGGCCGGCGACTCGGCGTCGATCCACGGCTCGCCGCCGACGTCGTACGCGCAGACCCTCCCCTCGGCGGCTAGCGCCTCTAGCACGTCGTACGAGAGGTTGACCTCGGCGGGCGGCCCGGCGCCGCGGCCCCGCCCGGCGGCTCGGCGCTTTTCGGCGGCCTTGCGGGCCACCCTCGGAAGCACGGCGGTCGACAGGACGTATATCCCGAGGCACTCGGCCATGGGCAGCGGCACGGTCGGCTTTTCGACGAACCTAGAGACGATCCCAGACTCGCCTACCTCGGCAAAGCCGGTCTCCTCCCTCCTCGACGACCTCGTGGCCACGCAGGCGAGGCTGCCCGTGCGCCGCAGGAGCGCGTCCATGCCGAGCACGTCGGCGCGGCACAGGTTGTCGACAAACCACAGCACGAACGTCTCCTCGCCGCGCAGGTGCGGCCGGGCGCGCAGCAGGTCGCCGCCCGTGCCGGCCTGCGCGTCCTGGACCATCGTGACGCCGCGCCTGCCGCCCATGTACCCGGCGATCTGGCCGCCGAGCCCGCCGAGGTCCGTCAGGACGACGGCCTCGTCGACGGGGCCGAGCGAGAGCAGGTACTCTACCACATGCGAGACGAGCGGCCTGCCCTGCACGGGCATCATGGCCTTTGGAAAGTAGTCCGTGTACGGGCGGGCCCTCGTCCCCCTGCCGCCGGCCATTACGACGGCCTTCATGCCCGCGCCCTACCGGTACGACTTTTGCCTGCGCCGGCGGGCGCCCGGGCCGCCGAACTTCTTGGGCTCCTTGCGCCGGGCATCGCCGCTGATCAGGTACTTGTCGAACATGTCGATCTTTGCGCGCAGCTCCTCGCGGACGGTCCTCTGCAGCGGGTGCGCCCTCGGCTCCCTCCTAGACTTTGTGCGGCCGACAAGCGCGCGCGATATGCCCGTCGCCGCCGCGCCGGCCTGGCCCATGTAGCCGCCGCCGCTGACCCTCACCGATATGTCGACCCTGTCGCGGACGTCGACGCCGGCGATCTCGAGCGGAGCGAGTATGGTCTCGCGGGCCGAGGCCTGCCCGATCATCTCGACGGGCACGTTGTTGATCCTCACGCGGCCGGCCCCTTTCGTAATGTACACGTGCGCCTTTGACGCCTTGCGCGTGGCGTAGTATATCTCGGCCTTTTGCGACGTCATCGCGTCCACCCCACGGCGTCGCCGAGGCTCTCCATAGTGGTGTACCCAGACGGGGCCCTCTTTATCATGGCCCTCTCGAACCTGACCCTCCTGTACGCGCCGAGCTCCCTCGGGGCGCCAATGTACGCGCGCAGGCGCCGGAGCGCGGCCCTGCCGGACGGCTTTTCCCTCGGCAGCATGCCCCTGATCATCCGCGAGATTATCGTGTCCGGGCGCCTCGGGTGGAACGGGCCGTGCTTGGGATGCAGTATGCTTGCAATCTCGAGAAACTCCCTGTACTCGCCGACGATGCTGCTGCGGGTGCCGCTGATCATGATCCGCTCGCAATTGACTATCGAGACGCGGTTGCCGCCGAGGAGCAGCTTTGCCACGTTGGAAGCGAGGCGCCCTGCCACGTGGTTTGTCGCATCGACGACGATGGGGCAGTCCCTGCCGGCCACCGCCTCGCGCGCCGCGCGCCGCTCGGCCCTGCTCTTCCTAGTGCGCGCCGCTCCGCCCTTTTGCGGCCCAGACTTTGATGCGACTGCGGGCAGCTCGATCTCGGGCCTCGGCCCGCCCTGCTCGCCGGCCGCCCGATCCTCCCCGGCTCCCTGTTGCTCCTTGCGCGGCTCGGCCTCCGAGTCCTTGCGCGGCTCGGCCTCCGGCTCCTTGACCTCCGAGTCCTTGCGCGGCTCGGCCTCCGGCTCCTTGACCTCCGAGTCCTTGCGCGGCTCGGCCCCAGACTCCTCGGCCGACCGCCGCTCTTCGCCGGCAGCCCGCTCCTCGGCCTTGTCGTCAGCCAAGCAGGGCCACCTCCTTTCCCGTGGGATGCCTAGAGGTCATCTCGGCAAAGCTGATCACGCTGCCGCCGGCCGCGGCGATCTTGCCGGCAACCGCCTCGGACATGCCGAACGCCGATATCGTAATGCCGTGCCCGATGCTGCCCGTGCCGAGAACCTTGCCGGGCACGACGACCACGTCCCCGTCCTTTGTCAGGCCCGCGATCTTGTTGAGGTTGACCGTCCTGCGGGCCCTTGTCGGCTTCAGCGCCAGCCTTGACAGGCGCCTCCAGATCGGCGCCCTGCCGCCGCCATAGGCCTTGTACAGGTCGCGCGACAGGCGCACTGTGAGCGGGTTGGTCATTTACGGCCGCGCACTTGCGCCCAAATATAATATCTTGCCGGCTCGCGCCGGCGCGAGGCTTGGCTGAGGGGGCTCTACAGGGGGCTGCAGCGGCGCCGGCCGGCGCGCCTGCCGGCATGCCGCGCGGACGCGGCGCCGGTTCGGAGGGGCCGGCCGGCGCGCCTGCCGCGGCAGCAGCAGCGCCAACAGCGCCGGCCGGCGCGCCTGCCGGCAGGTTTACCTTTCCAATGTCGGTGGCGGCCCTCCCGGGCGGGCGCATCTGCGTGGCAGACCGCCGCGCGTGCCGTTTGCGGGTGTACGGGCCGGCCGGCCGGCTCGAGCTCGCGCTCGGGTCCCGCGGCGGGCGGCCCGGGCAGTTCGCCCATCCGGCCGGCGTCGCATCCCTCCCCGGCGGGCGCATCTGCGTGGCCGACTGCGAAAACCACCGCGTGCAGGTGCTCGGGCCCCGCGGCGCCGGGTTCGTACCAGAGGCCGCGTTCGGCTCGCGCACGCCGGCCGCCGCCGCGGCCGCACAGGGCAGGGCCGCGCCGCCCGGGACGTTCCTCTTCCCACTCGGAGTCGCATCCCTCCCCGGCGGGCGCATCTGCGTGGCGGACACAAAGAACCACCGCGTGCAGGTGCTCGGGCCCCGCGGCGCGTTCGAGCTCGGGCTGGGATCCCGCGGCGCCGCGCGCCGCTCCTCCCTGCGCAGCCCGCTGGCGGTGGCGGCCGGCCCCCGCGGCCGCGTATATGCCGCCGGCGGCCTCTGCAGGACGGGGCCGGGCGGGGCGGGGGCCTGCGCGGATGCCGTGCACGTGTTCGGCCCCGCTGGCGATCTCGAGTTTGCGTTCGGGCCGCACGGGGCCGGCCGCGGCATGGTCGACTCGCCGTCGGGCCTCGCCGTCGACGCGCGCGGCTGCATCATACTCGCCGACACCGGCAACGACCGCGTGGTAGCATTCGACGATTCGGGCCGGTTCTCGCACGAGCTGGCGGGGCCCGCCCGCGGCGTCCGCGTCCGGAGGCCCACAGGGGTGGCGGTGCGCGCCGACGAAAGCGTGTGCGTTGCCGAGTCGTACGACAGCGGCGTGCTGGTGATCGATCCGTGCGGGATGGAGCTGCTCAGGTTCGGCGCCGGCGGGACGGGACGGGGGCCGGCGCCAGCCTCCGCTACCTGAGATCGTCTATCGACGACTTGAAGTCGCCCAGCCTGCTGGACAGCTCGGCCACGCCGGCCATGACGATCCGCTCGGGGAGTATCGCGCCGGTCGACTCTACCGTGAGCAGCCTCTCGTCGGGCGATGCACCGGACTCGGTCAGCACGGACACGTTGGCCGAGTTCCACTTTGCGTGGTCGGAGCCCTTGCCGAGCCTTGCGTACGCCTCGAGGCGCACGGACTGGCCCGGCGCGAGCTCGACGATCGGAATGTCGCCAGACACGGGCTTGACGTAGCTGTCCTCGGACGAGAGCTCCCTGGACAGGACGGTCCTGGTCTTGTGATCGGCCCTCGCATCTAGGGTGAGCATGACCTTGTCGTCGACCTCGTCCGTGGGGTCCGTCCTGAGCGGCACCAGGCCGAGCCTGTGGGCCACGGCCTCGTCGGCCATGACGGACGTGTTCTCCAAGACGTCCACGGTGTCGATGGCGTACACCGGTATGCCGTTGAGGCAGATGCGCCTCAGGGCGTTCGTGTACTGCACGGGCACGCCCTTTATCTTGAGGGTTATCCTTTTCTTGTCAAGGCTGACGACCTCTAGGGATGCCAACGAGCGGTGCGGCCCTTGAACTTTATAAAAGTCTAGGCTCGCATGCGCCCCCTGCGCGGCGCCCGTCCGCCCTGCGGCGCCGGCTTGCCGCGACCGGCGCCGCCCCTGCCGCACGGCCGCTCCCGCGCGCAGGCGCCCGTTGCGGCCTGCTCGGAGGGGAGGGGGCGGCGGCGGCTTGGCCCGACCGGGATCGGCGAGCAGGTGGCCGGCCCGCGGCGCGCCGGGACCGGACGCCGGATATGCCTGCCGGTCCTGAGCCTAGACGCGCCGCGCGCGGCGCAGAGCGCCGCTGCCGGCGCGCTGCTTTTATGGGCCGCGCGCATGCGCACGGCGTGAAGCGAAGGGCGCGGCGAAGAAGCGTCGCGCGGCGGGCCGCGCAGGCGGCCGGCCCGCCGGACATCGGCATGCCTGGCCCGCTGCACGGCATGGCGAATGGCGAGTCGGATCCGTTCGCGGCGGATCCTGAGCCGAGTGTCAGGCGGGCAATCGAGGCCGAGGAAGATGCGGCAGAGATCGAGAGGGCCGCGGCGTCGGGCGAGTCGCCAGGGGCCCGGCGGGAGATGGAGGCCAGGCGGGCGGCCGAGGCCGAGGAGGCCAGGCGGGCGGCCGAGGAGGCCAGGCGGGCGGCCGAGGCGGTCGAGTGGCCGTCGCTGGTCGAGGCGGAGCGGACGGGCGAGGCCGGCGACTACCTGGCCGCGGCGGCGGACCTGCTGAACGAAGGCGAATACGAGATGTCGGACGAGGCGGCCATGAAGGCCGCAGAGGCGGCGGCGGGGCTGACGGCAGGGGCCAAGCGGGACGCGGCTGCCAGGATGGCGGCGGCGCGCGAGCAGGGCATCGCGGCCAAGCGAACGGGCGAGGCCGGAGACTACCTGGCCGCGGCGGCGGCGTGGCTGAGTGCCGGCGAATACGAGCTGTCGGACAGGGCGGCCGAGAAGGCCGCGAAGGCGGCAGCCGGGCGCGCGGACGGGGCGGCCGAGAAGGCCGCGAAGGCGGCATCCATGCATGCGATTGCGGCCGGGCGGATGGCTGTGCGCGATCGTGCGGCCGCCGCGCGGGCTGCGCGCTACAAGGCGGACGTCGCCGAGCGAACGGGCGAGGCCGGAGACTACCTAGCCGCGGCGGCGGCGTGGCTGGACGCGGGCGAGCATGCACTGTCGGAGGAGGCCGCAGGCAGGGCGGCAGGGGTGGCGGCCCAGAGGGCGGAAGAGGGCAGGTAGGAACCAATACCCACACCATGCCAGAATCCTGCAGCGCATGCCGCGCGCCGCGCCGTCCGCTCCCCCTGCGGCCCGCGCAGCCACCGTCGCCGCGCCCCCACGGCCCCTGTCCATCTTGGTCTTGACCAGGTGGTAGGCGTAGGGGACGGCGCCACCGTCGCCGCGCCCCCACGGCCCCTGTCCATCCCTGCCTGCGTCGACCCGCGCCCCGACGCGGGGCCGACCGAGCGCGAGCAGCAGGCGCGCCCCGGCCATGGCCGGCGGGCAGCCCCAACTCCTGGGCGAGCGCCGGCCGCGCCCCGCTGCCCGGCGATCTCCCTCCCCCCCCTGCCCTGACCCTGCGCCCCCGCAGGCCGCCCATCAGATAAATAGCGAGTACCCGGCGGCTCCGCCGCAATGGCCGAGGTTACGGTGGTGCGCTACGCGCACGCCGGCGACAAGTTCGAGATACTCGTAAGGCCCGACCCCGCCCTGGACTACCGGCTTGGCCGCAAAAGGGACATTGCGTCGGTCCTCGTCTCGGACGACGTCTACTCGGACTCGGGCAAGGGGACAAAGCCGCCGTCCGAGCGCCTGCTCAAGGCGTTCGGCACCGACGATGCGTCCGCCGTCGCAAAGGTCATACTGGAGGGCGGCGAGCTGAGCCTGACGACCGACCAGCGCCGCCGCATGATCGAGGAAAAGCGCCGGCAGGTCGTCGAGCACATCGCAAAGACGTACGTCGACCCGCGCACGCACCTGCCGCACCCGCCCCTGCGCATCGAGCAGGCCATGAAGGAGGCGCGCGTGTCGATCGACCCCCAAAAGGGCGCCGGCGACCAGGTCAAGGACGTCGTGGAGCGGCTGCGGGGCGTGGTCCCCCTCAAGTCCGAGAACGTGGCACTTGACATTACCGTCCCCGCGCAGTTCGTGCCAAAGTCCTACTCGGTCCTAAAGTCGTCGGGCACGCTAAAGGGCGAGACCTGGGGGCAGGACGGATCCCTAAAAGCAATACTAGAAATACCGGCCGCGGCGCGCCCCCGCGTGATCGACAGGCTCGGCTCGGCCACAAAGGGCACCGCAACGGTAGAGGTAAGGCAGTGATGGCTGGCATGAGGCGGCAGCAGGTCATGCCGGGAGACGTCATCACCTCGGGCTCCTACCGCCCCGATGCGAACACCGTCACGATGGACGGCAGCATCGTCTCGACGGCCGTCGGCATGTCCGAGATATACGAGGATACCGTACGCGTCATACCCATGGCCGGCATGTACTATCCGCTCGTCAACGACTTTGTCATCGCCATGATCACCTCGCACACGTCGCTCGCCTGGGAGGCCGAGATGAACTCGTGCTATGTTGGGTTCCTGCCCGCAAGCGACGTGTTTGGGCGCGACTTTGCCTCCCACGCCGACGCCCTCACGTCGCGCCTCAAGAAGGGCGACCTGATCGCGGCCCGCGTGGCCAACTTTGACCGCACGCGCGACCCGCTGCTCACGGTCGCCGACCGCGACCTCGGCAAGATCGACGCCGGCGAGCTGGTTCGGGTCACGCCTGGCAACGTCTCGCGGCTGATCGGCAAGCGCGGGTCGATGATCCAGGCCATCGAGACGGCCACCGACTCGGTCGTCACGATCGGCCAGAACGGGTGGGTCGTAATCTCGTGCGAGAGCCCCGATGGCTTATTAAAGGCAAAAAGGGCCGTGCAGGTGATTGAGGCGCAGTCTAACACGCCAAACCTCACGGAGCGCGTCAAGTCGCTCTTGGCGTCAGGGTGATGCATGATGGGCGGGCGAGACACGGACGTCGTACTGCTCGACAAGGACGGGCTGAGGTGCGACGGGCGCAGGATCGACCAGACGCGGCGCGTGGAGATAAAGGCCGGCGTCCTCAAGAACGCCCACGGCTCGGCGTACATCGAGTTCGGCGACAACAAGATACTCGCCGGCGTGTTCGGGCCGCGCGACGTACACCCAAAGCACCTCTCGGACACGGACACGGGCATCCTGCGCTGCCGCTACCACATGTCGCCGTTCTCCGTGTCCGACCGCAAGAACCCCGCCCCGTCGCGCCGCGAGATCGAGATATCAAAGGTCATCAAGGAGGCCCTAGAGCCGGCCCTCATGCTAGAGCAGTTTCCGCGCACCGTCGTCGACGTGTTCATGGAGATACTCCAGGCCGACGGCGGGTCGCGCTGCGCTGCCCTCGCCGCCGCCTCGGTGGCGCTCGCCGACGCGGGCATCCCGATGAGGGACATGGTGAGCGCGTGCGCCGCCGGCAAGGTGGCCGACACGATAGTCCTCGACGTCAACAACGAAGAGGACCAGGCCGGCCAGGCGGACATGCCCGTGGGATACATGCCGAACCTGGACAGGGTCACGCTCATACAGCTAGACGGCGTGCTCACGCCCGACGAGTACGGGCTGTGCATGAGGACTGCGATTGACGGGTGCAGGCAGGTGTACGAGGTGCAAAAGCGGGCGCTGGCCGACAAGTACTTTACGGGCGGCGAGGGCGGCGGCCGCGAGAGGACGGCATCGATGGGGGGGCGCGTAGTTGGTGCATAGGACCATTATCGACGACCTGAAGCGGTCGCGAATATTCAAGCTCGCCGACGACGGGCGGCGCCAGGACGGGCGCGGCATGGACGAGCCGCGCCGGCTGCGCATCGAGACCGGGGTCGTCCCAAAGGCCGAGGGATCGGCGCGCGTCTTTTTGGGCGACACAGAGGTGGTCGCCGGCGTAAAGGTAAAGCCCGACCGCCCGTTCCCCGACGTCGGCGACAGGGGGATATTCATCTGCACGGCCGAGGTGCTGCCGCTTGCGCACCAGGACGTCGAGACGGGGCCCCCGCAGCCGCCGGTGATTGAGCTTGCAAGGGTCGTCGACCGCGGCATCCGCGAGAGCGGCATGGTCGACCTCAAGCAGCTCGTGCTCGCGCCGAACAAGTCTGTCATCGGCGTGTTCGTCGACAACAGCGTGATCGACGTCGACGGCAACCTGTTCGACGCGTGCTCGTACGCGTCGACCGCGGCCCTGCTGACGGCGCGCATACCAAAGTGGGAGTACCGCGACGATGCGCCGGCGCGCGTGGAGGGGCAGACCATGCCGGCTCCGATAACGACGGTGCCCGTCTCGGTGACGATGGCAAAGGTCCACGGCCAGATCATGGTCGACCCCACGCAGGACGAGTGGACCGCGATGGAGGCGCGCGTGACGATCACGACAAACTCGGACGGCAACATCTGCGCGCTGCAAAAGGGCGGGCCGTCTGGCTTTACGTACGACGAGCTGGAGCGGTGCGGCCGCCTGTCGGTGTCGATCGGCGCGCGCGTGCGCGAGACGATCAAGAAGGCGGCCCCTCCGCCGGCGGACGGCGGCGAAGGCGGCGGGTGCTGCGGCGGCCACGGCGGGGAGGACAGCTGCGGCGGCAGCGGCGGCCAGGGGCAGCCGCAGCCGCAGCCGTACATCCAGCCCGGGCCCTACGGCAGCGGCCCCTAGCACGGCGGGGGTGGGGGCGGCACGGCGCGCAAAAAGTCGCTAAAGGGGCTCGGCGCCAGGTACGGCATCAAGATACGCAAGGAGTACACAAAGGTGCACCTGGGCCTAAAGGCCAAGAGGCAGTGCCCCGAGTGCGGCTCTGGGCGGTTTGGGCGCCTGGCCGTCGGCATCTGGCACTGCACAAAGTGCGGCTACAAGGTCGCCGGCACGGCGTATGACGTCAAGGTATAGCGCCCGCATCGGCGTTGCCGCGGGCGACAGGGCCGCGGCCGTCCTTGCCGCCGTCGAGGCCGACGCGCAGTTCCACCCGGACTCGGGCCAGGAGGCGGCCGTCCGCGTGCTGGCAGGCAGGGCCGCCGGCGCCGCCGCCGCCGGAGCCGATGCGCGGCCGGCCGGCGCCGGGGACATCCGCATAGGCATAGACGCCGACCAGCTGCCGCACCTGCGGGCCGGGGTCAGCTCTACCCTGCGCCTTGTCCAGGCAGCGTACGAGTCGATCGGGGCGGTCGCGGCCGCACCGGCGGCTGCGGCGCCCGGGAAAGGGGGGCCGCCGGCCGCCCGACACGGCCGCCCGCGGGCGGCGGGTCGGGGCCAGGGCGCGGCGGCCGCGGGCGGCCGGCGGTAGAGATATATGAAAACGGCCGCGAGCCGCGGCGTGTCGAGCCCACAGCAGGTGCCCCCGTGGCTGCAGGAGCACATCCAGCAGTACCAGCAGGCGCAGCAGAACCTCCAGGTGATCCTGATGCAAAAGCAGCAGCTCGACATCGAGCGCGTCGAGTCTGACAAGGCGCTCGACGAGCTGAAGGCGGCCGACGACGAGCGGCCCGTCTACAAGCACGCCGGGACGATACTGATACGCTCGACCAAGTCTGCGCTGCTCGACGAGATCGAGGAGCGCAAGACGCTCGCCGCCACGCGCGCGCAGGTCCTCGCAAAGCAGGAGGCGCGCCTAAAGGCGATCATGAAGGAAAAGGAGGCGCAGATCCAGTCGATGATCCAGGGGGGCGGCGCGGGGGCCGCCCAGCCGGCGCCGGGCGGCGCAGGGGGCGTGGCGCCTCCGCCTCCGCCCGGCTAGCCTGCCGCCTCGGGCCCGTGGTAGCCGGGAGGGGCAGGAGGCCTCAAGGGCCTCGGCCCGCCCGCCTACTCCGCCTCCCTCCTCCCGCGCACAGATATTATGCGAGCCGCCTGCCGGGCGGCCGTGAAGCTGCCCGACCTGAGGATCGTCGCAGACGAGCGGGAGCGCAAGTGCGGCATACCTGCGCTCCTGCGGGAGGCCGGCCTGGGCCTAGAGGTCCGCACGCTCCCGGTCGGCGACTACATCGTCGGCCCCGAGACGATCGTCGAGCGCAAGAGCGTCCACGACCTGGTCTCGTCTGTGTTCGACGGCAGGCTGTTCGACCAGTGCGCCCGCCTGCGCGACAACTTTGCGCTGCCGCTCATCGCAGTCGAGGGCAACCCCGACGAGGTCGAGGCCGTCGCCGAGAACCCGCTCGTCTTTTACGGCGCCGTCTCGCGCGTGGCCATCGACTACAGGATACCGATCGTGCCCACGCCGAGCGCCTCGCACACGGCGCGCCTGCTCGTGGCGCTTGCCGCAAGGTGCGCCGAGGCGCTCGCGGCCGCAGGGGCCGCTGCCGGCGGCGGCGGCGCCGGGGACGGCGCCCCTCCGCCGATCCCGCCGGGCCCGTACGTCAAGAAGATCAAAAAGCACGACGACACGGAGCGGCAGCAGCTGTCGGCGCTTGCTAGCCTGCCTGGAATCGGCGAAAAGCTTGCGGTCCGGCTCCTCGGCCGGTTCGGCACGCCCATTGCCGTGTTCAACGCCCCGCTCGCCGACCTTGCAAAGATCGACGGGCTCGGGGCCGCAAGGGCGGGGAGAATACGCGGCATGCTAGAGTCGACCAGCCGCCACCACAGCGCGGACGGGAGCCAGAGGACGCTGCACGACGGATAGCCGGACGCTAGGCGCGCTTCCGCCCCCTACTGCCCCCCGCCGGCACGAGCCTCCTTCCGAGGCGGCCCCCGCACAGCGGGCATGCCTCCGCGCCGGCCGCGGCCGGCCTGCCGCACCGCGCGCACCACGGCACCCACCTCCCAGACCTCCTTATGCCTGCCGTCATGACGGGCCTTGCGCGCACGCCCATGAGGGCCGCCGCGTTGGACACCGCATAGTCGTCGGTGATGATGTCGGCGCCGAGCTCGGCGGCAAGGGCGAGCACCGACACGTCCTGGGCCGAGAGCGACCCGAGGTCGCCGCTCTCGGCGGCCGACCTCCTTGCCCGCGCGACGCCCTCGGCCGACGCCTCGGCGACGACGAGGCGGCCGGCCTCGATCAGGCCCTCGATGGTGCCGAACCTTCCCTTTATGTGCGAGACCTCGGCGAGCACGGCCGGCGTCGTCCTGTACGCCTCGGGCGATGCGAACGGCACGCCGGCGTAGAACGCGCTCGCGTCGAGCACGCTAGAAGCCAAGCTTGCTCATCTGCCTCAGGCCCCTCTTCTTGAGCCTGACGAACACGGCCTGCCTGGGGTACTTTTTGATCGTTATCGCCTCGCCGTACCCCGCCGACTTTATCACCTGCGCGTCCATTACGACGCTGCAGTCGTGCGAGCATACGACCTGGATCTTTTCGTCCGGCACCACGATCGACTCGAGCCTGTACACCGGCGCGACCGGCGTTATTATCAGCACGTCGAGGCTCTCGTGGAGTATGGGCCCCCCCAGCGAGAACGAGTGGCCCGTCGAGCCGCTCGGAGTGGCCACGATGACGCCGTCCATCTTTTGGCGGACCGTGTCGTCCTGGAACCTGATGTCGATCTCGGCCGTCTTCGTCAGGTTGGACCTCTGTATGAGTATCTCGTTGAGGGCCGGCGGGAACCTCTCGCGCCCGCGCGAGGCCGACACCCTGGTGCGCCGCTCGAGTATGATCTTGCCGGCCCGTATCTGCGAGATCGCCTCGTCGATCCCCCCGATCGTAATCTCGGAGAGTATGCCGCGGTTGCCGCCGACGTTTATCGTGAGGACCGGCGTCTCGTCGTCGAGCTCGCGGAACGTGCGGAGCGTCGTCCCGTCGCCGCCCAGGGTGACCACGAGGTCGGGCCTTGCCGCCTTGAGGTCGGATATGGTCTCGGCCGCCTCGGCGCCCGGCACGGACGCCGGCGAGACCGCATGCACGGCGCACTTTGCGGCGAGCAGCTTCTTTGCGACCTTGCGCGCCGCATCCTCGGCCGCCCTCGATCCGATCTTCGAGACGATGGCGACCCTGCGAAGCCTCAACGGCCGACAGCCCTGCCCCGATCTTAAAAAGCGTGGCGGGCGGGGCGCCCGGCACGGCGGCGATCGCCGCCCCGCACTGCATCCGCGCCTTGCGGGCGGGGCCGGCCCGCGGCGTGCCGGGCCGACTCGTGAGCCGCGGCGGGGCATCGGCGTGGCGCGCGCGATATCCGAGCCGGGGATGCGGGGATGAGGGCGGCGCCGCGGCGCGGCCGCACGTGGCGCCCGCCTCTGCGGAGGCGGCCCGCCGAGCCGCCGCGCAGCGCCGCGCCGCCGGCCGCCGCCCCGCGCGACGGGGCCGCGGGGTGCGCCCGCGCCGCCTGTCATGTGGCAGTCCCGCCGCGCCCGCTGCTGCCTGCGGCCGACGGGCGGCCAGGCCTCGATTGGCCCGGCTAGGCAGTCTTTTATTGGTGCGGTTTCGACTCCGCGCGTGGGAGGGCAGGACGACGGCGCGGCCAAGGCGGGCGGGCTGGGCCGGCGCGACTTCCTAAAGCTCGTGGGCGCGGCCGGCGCGGGACTGGCGATCGGCTCGCTCGTGCCGTGGAACGGCCTTGCGCGGGGCGGCGGCGGGGCGCAGGGAGGCGCTGCCGGGAGCGGGTTTGCCACGTCGATATGCTGCATCGACGGGCGGGTGCAGGCGCCGCTTGCCGAGTGGACAAGGGCGAGGTCGGGAGCCGGCCATGTCGATACGGTGACAGAGCCTGGAGTGGACAAGTTTCTCTCGGAGGATCCTGCAATAGCCGAGGTCGTTAGACAAAAGGCCAGCATCTCGGTGGATGCGCACGGTTCGCGGCTGATCGTCATCTCTGGCCACTATGACTGCGCGGCCAACCCGGTGCCGGACGACGTCCACATGCGGCAGACGGCCGAGTGCGTCAGGATCGCCAAGTCGTGGAATACCGGCGCAGAGGTCGTCGGCGTCTGGGTCGACGCCGACTGGAAGGTATCGCCCATCTAGGGGGGCCGGCGCCGCCGGCGAGGCCCGTACGCCGCTGCCGGGCCACCCGGCGCGCGGCGGCCGGGCCTGGAGGCGCGCCGCCCGGAGCCTCCATACGGAATGGCAGCATGCCGGATGACTGGACGGCCTGCGCATGGCATGCCCGCGCCAGGCGGCCGCGCACCGCCCGCCCGCGCCGCGATCGGGGCGATCCGGCGCCGCGCTGCGCGCAGCGCAAAACCGTTAAGTAGCGCCCCGCGCCGCCCCCCGGCATGGGCGGGTACGCGCACCCCGAGGTCCTCGTAGAGACGGACTGGGTGGCGGCCAACCCGCCGTCGTCGTCGCCCGGCAGCGAGCGCCGCCTCGTAGAGGTCGACTACGACCCAGAGAACGCCTACCGCAGGGGCCACATCGAGGGGGCGACGCTCGTGTGGTGGAGGCGCGACATCAACGACCCCGTCACGCGCGACATCGTGGACAGGGCGCAGTTTGAGAGGCTCATGTCGAGGAACGGCATAGGGCCCGACACCGAGGTCGTCCTGTACGGCGACTTCAACAACTGGTTTGCCGCGTTTGCGTTCTGGGTCTTCAAGTACTATGGACACCGCAACGTGCGCATCATGAACGGAGGCCGCAAAAAGTGGGAGATCGAGGGGCGCCCCTACACGACAGACGAGCCGCAGGTGCGGCCCTCCGAGTACGCCGCGCCCCCTCCGGACGAGGGCCTCAGGGCGTACCTGCCGGACGTGCGCAGGGCCCTCGGCAGGGACGGCAGCGCGCTAGTCGACGTGCGCTCGCCCAAGGAGTTTTCCGGCGAGATTACCGCGCCCCCCGAGTACCCGACCGAGAACGCGCAGCGCGGGGGGCACATACCCGGCGCGAGCAGCATTCCGTGGGCGACTGCCGTCAACGACGCCGACGGCACGTTCAAGAGCGCCGACGAGCTGCGCGCCAACTACGAGCCAAAGGGCGTGACGGCAGACAAGGACGTCGTGTGCTACTGCCGCATCGGCGAGCGCTCGTCGCACTCTTGGTTCGTCCTAAAGTACCTCCTCGGCTACCCGCAGGTGCGCAACTACGACGGGTCGTGGACCGAGTGGGGCAACATGATCGGCAACCCGGTAGAGCGGGCGTGAGCGGCAAAGACGGAGGGGGCGCGGCGGCCGCAGAGCCGCCCGTCCTTGAAAAGGGGGCGTTCTTTCGCATCCTTGACGGCGGCGGCTCGTACGTGCTAGCCGACATGACAAAGCGCGGCCTGGAGGCGCGCTCGCGGTCGGTCGACGAGGATGCCGGCGTAGAGGCCGACAAGGGCGTCATACACGACATGGACGGCATCGGGCACGAGGTCCCGATACGGTGGTTCTTCCCGAAGGATCGGCACGGCCTCGGGGACGTGCTCGAGCGGGCGCGGAGGCTGGAGGCAAAGTACGCAAGGCTTCGCGAGCTTACGTGCCCCGACGGCGGCGGCAGCGACGGCGGGTAGGGGGCGGCGCTCCCTCACCCTGCCCGTCGCCGTGCGCGCGCTGCCGCGCCTCGTCCTCAAAAGCTTAATTATCGAACGGCGCGGCGCGCGCCCGGACCCGTGGCACAGTTTGGATAGTGCGGGCGGTTCCGGACCGCCAGGTCGGGGGATCGAAGCCCCCCGGGCCCTTGACAATGCGCCGGCCGGCCCTTGTTGCCGCCCCCTCCCCTACCATATGTTGCGGATCGACGCGTATCCCTCGTCCGCCGCGGGCGGCATCATCTCAGCGGCCTGCCTGCCAAGGACGGGGTCGGGAACCCTCTCGCCCCCCGCCCGCCGCGCGTTCTGCCTGTACGCGCGCGCAGCGTCCCTGAAAAAGACGGCGTGCGCCGCCGCGCCGTACGCGCGTGCGTGCTCTACGTGGCCCCTGCGTATCGCCGCGGTGAGGTTCGTGTCGTCGACGACGACGCTCCTGCCCGACGCGAGGGCGTCGTCGATCAGGACGTACTCGGCGCGCCTGTTGTTGCTCAGCCCCGCGCCCGCGTACCCCCTCGACTGGTAGAGCCTGGCCAGCTCGCACCTCCTGCCAAAGTCCGTCTTTATGACGTCCAGCGAGACGTGGACGTGGTCCGCATAGTCTGAGCGGGCCAGGGTCGTCTTGCCGCTGCCCGCGATGCCGACCATCAGCACCATCTGCTGCCGACGCGGCGCGTGCCCCCGCACGCCGGCGCCCCTGCACGGGGGCATAAGGCGTTTGCCGCGAGCCGGCGCACGGGCGGGCGGCTGTGGCCAGCGCCCGTCGCCCGATGCACGCTGCCGGATGTCCCGATCCTGGGCGGGCGGCGGGCGGGATCTAGTCCCGCATCATGGAGCGCATCAGGGCGAACAGAAGCATGCAGGCAAGGATGGCCGCGCCCACGCCCCCCGCATGCATGGCGAACCCCTCTCCCCCCGCCGCGCCGATCGCCGCGCCTACCCCGAGGGCGACGACGACGAACACGACCAGCACCACTATCGTCGCCGCGAGCGCTCTTGCGAGCCCGCCAAAGGCCGAAACCACCGGACGATCCAGCAAAGTCCGCACTATAGGTGTCCCGTGCGGCGCGGCGCGGGCGGCCACCCCCCCCCGCAGCGCCTGGTCGGCAGCTAGGAGGCGCCTGCGCCAGGCTCTGCCCCCTCCCCGCCGCCCCCGCCCCTGCGCGGCGCCCCGGGCCTGCCCCTCGTCCGACGCCGCTCCCTGTCGGTCTCCTCTTCGAGCGCGGCCAGCGGGTCCTCGGCGCGCCTGCGCCGTACGGCGAACATCTTTGGCCTGCCCGCCCTCCTTGTGCAGTCGGGGCAGGCGTACACGAGGACGCGGTACTCGTTGGGCACGTCCGGGCTGGACAGGCGCGGATAGTACGTCATGCGGCCGCCGCAGTCGATGCAGTACCTGTTGGCCCTCCTCGTCCTGCCCACGCGCCATGCGGCCGGCCGGAAGGCTTTTAACCCATGCGCGGTCACGCCGGCCGTTGTCCCTGCTCCTCAAGGACCGGGTCTACTCGATGGAGGCCCCGACGGCCAAGAGGGGCGTGTACCCCCTTCACGGCTACAAGCTCGGCCTGTACCGCCTGCCGATCACACTCGACGATCCCGACGAGATACAGTCCATACGCGACGGGCTGAAGGGCACGTTCGAGATGGACCAGTACGCCGACAGGGTGTACGCGACGTACCGCTGGAGGGAGAGGAACATGGACGACCCCGATGCGAGCGGGTACGAAGAGGCCGAGATGAGCGTCACGGTAGAGGTCGTCACGGGCGAGGTCGTCGACATCATCTACCAGGTCTTTCCGATCGAAAAGTTCGGCGACACGCAGTGGGTGCGCGACTACCGCAAGAAAGCCGACCACTTCGCCAAGATGGTCATGGACACGATCCTGCGCAACACCATCCTCGCCGACAAGCTCGCAAAGTACTACACCGACAAGGAAAAGATATCCGACGACGAGGCAGTCGGGCGCGTAGAGTCGCTCACGCCGCTCGCAAAGATCGTCCCCGACGCAAAGCCCAAGCCGAAGATGCCCGAGCCCGTCGCCGACGCGGCGTCGGCCGGCGGCGCCGCGGCCGACGTGCCGGTCACCTGGGACGTCGACGGGGCAAAGCCGGGCCCGATCGACGTCGAGTACAAGTCGAAGATCCCCCCGTCCGCAGCGTACAACGCCGGCGAGCACACGATCAAGACGTGGGGCCGCAAGGGGTCGGACAACAAGGTGCTCGGCGTGTGGGGCGAGTTCGTCTCGGTCGACTACGACATCTGCGTCGCCGACGGCGCGTGCATCGACGCGTGCCCCGTCGGCGTGTACGAGTTCTTTGACACGCCGGGAAACTCCGCGTCCGGCAAGAAGCCGCTCATGTCAAAGGAGCCGGACTGCATATTCTGCCTCGCCTGCGAGGGAGTGTGCCCGCCAAAGGCCATCAAGATATTCGAGCAAAAGTAGGCCCGCCCGGTCCAAGGTGGGGCCTTTCACGCGTACTGGTCGATTCCGCGCATGCGGCCCGCCTGCCCGTCCGGGGGGCCGCCGGCCGCATGCCGGGCGCCCCCGCCGGGATCGGCCCGCGGGGCCTCGTATATCGGCGTGTTCATGGGGCGCGTCCTCAGCGTGCCGGCGCGCAGCGACTCTAGGCGCCGCGCCGCAATCTCCACGTACCGCCCCTCCTTCTCGGCCCCCCTGCTGCTGCGCCCGTGCATGAGGGCGGCGACGGCCGTGCTGCCCGACCCCATGTACGGGTCGACGACCGTGTCACCCCTGTCCGTAAGCGACAGCACGAGTCGCTCGACGAGCTCGACGGGGAACTGCGCCGGGTGCCCCGTCTTTTCGACGTGGTTGTGCTTTACGTTCGGGATGTCCCACACGTCCGACGGGTTCTTTCCGAGCGGGTTGCAGCTGAGCTCGCCCTTTCGCGGCCCCCTGAAGTAGCGCTTGCCTGGGTACTTTGACGGGACGCGTATGGGATCGAGGTTGAACGTGTACCGGCCGGACTTTGTGAACCACATGATCGTCTCGTACCTTCCGGACAGGCGCCTCGAGCAGTGGAGGCCGTGCCCGAAGCGCCACACGATCCTGTTGCGCATCTGCAGGCCGAGCTCGTCGAAGATGCGGTAGAGTGCGATGTCGAGGGGCACGATCCGGCCGCCGTCGACGTAGTTTCCGACCTGCCAGCATATGGACCCGTCGTCGGACAGCAGGCCGGCGCACCTCTCGATGACGCGCCGCTGCCCCTCGACGTACTCGTCGAGGCGCCGCCTCTTCTCGTACTCCTTTCCGAGGTTGTACGGGGGCGAGGTCACGACGAGCTTGGCGGTGCCGGCGCGCAGGCGCCCGAGGTACTCGACGGCGTCGCCGTGCCACAGCTCGCTCGCCGCGCCGTTGTGCCGCAGGCGGTGCATGCCCCCGCCCCAGCCGCGCCCCGCGTGCGGGGGCCGTCCCGTTCCCTGCGCTGCCGCCATGACGTGGTCGCCGTCCGCAGGGCGCCAAAGTCGTGTAATATAGGGTGCCGGCGCCGGCCGCGGGCGCGGCTGCGCCGCCGGGCCGGGAGGGGAGGGGGATGGCCGGAACGGGGCGTGCGGGCGCAACGCCGGCGATGACAGCGAAATCTGCGGCCGGGATGGGAGGGGGATGGCCGGAACGGGGCGTGCGGGCGCCTCGGGCCCCGCCGCTCCCATGCTTAAATACGCCGCCCCGATCACGACGGCGTTGAGACGGCCGGCCTGGCATGCGGACCTGCGCCCCGCCTGCGGGCCCCGGGGCGCAGACGGCGGGCGGTGAGCCTGCGTGGACCTGTTCCTGATGCGGCACGGCAAGGCGGGGGCGCGCACCCCGTCGACTGCCGACTCGTCGCGAGCCCTGACGTCGGCCGGAACGCGCGAGGTGAAAAAGGCGGCCTCGGGCCTGCGCCGCGCCGGCATTTCGTTCGACTATGTGGCGTCAAGCCCGCTGGCGCGAGCAATGCAGACTGCCAGGATCGTCGCCGCCGCGGCGGCCGGAGGGCGCGGGGCGGACGCCGCGGCCGGCCGAAAAAAGGGCAGGTCTGCCAGGCCGTCTGCCGTGCACCGCTGGGACGAGCTAAAGCCAGAGGCCGCCGCCGCGCCGGCCCTGGAAAGGATCGCCGGCCTTGCATACGACTCGTCCGTCCTGCTAGTCGGCCACGAGCCGTCCATGACGATGCTCCTCGGACTGCTCGTGTCGGGCGGCGCCGGGGCCGGCGGCGGCGCCCGCCGCCGCGGCCCGCCCCCTGCCCCCGCGCCCTCCGCCCCAGCCCTTTCGATAAACCTCAAGAAGGGCGGCATGGCCCGCCTGCGCATACTCTCGACCGTGCCCGAGGCGCGCGGCGAGCTGCGCTGGCTTGCGACGCCGCGCCACCTGGAGTGCCTTCAATGACGGGCGGGGGAGCGGGGGGCGGAACCGGCGCGCCGCCGGCCGCCGCCATGGCCTCGCCCGCGGCCCGCATCGAGTCGACCGCGGCCGTAGTCGACCTCGGGTCCAACTCGGTAAAGGTCTCGTGCTACCACATACACGCCGACGGCACGTACAAGCCGTACCACTCGGTCGGCGCCAAGACGATGCTCGCCGACGGCCTCAACGAGACGGGGTTCCTCGGCGAGGAGCCGATGAGGCGCGCCGTCGAGGCCCTGCGGCTCTGCCGCGACGTGGTAAGCCACCACTCGATCCCGCGCGTGCTGCCGATTGCGACGGCGGCCGTGCGCGAGGCCGGCAACGGCGCCGAGTTCCTCGACGCGGTGCTCGGCGAGACGGGGCTGCGCTTTAGAGTCCTCACGGGCGAGGAAGAGGCGCTCTACTCGTACGCCGGGGCGATCCGCTCGCTGCGCCTCCCGTCGGTCGTATTCTTCGACATCGGCGGGGGCAGCCTAGAGCTGGTGTCCACCTCGGGCCACTCCATCCGCCGCGTCATGTCGCTGCCGCTCGGCGCGCTGCGGCTCACGCAGATGCACGCCAGCCGGCGCTCCGAGTTCACGGGGAGGTCGTTTGAGCTGCTAGAGTCGCACGTGCGCTCGTCGCTGCCCTCGCCGGGCGAGCTCGGCATCGACCGAGGCCGGGCCGTCCTGGTCGGCGCCGGCGGGGCCGTCCGCAGCCTTGCAAAGCACGACCAGGCGCTGCGCCGGTACCCGTTCGCAAAGGCGCACAACTACCGCCTGGCGGCCGGGTCGGTCTCGGAGATGACCGAGCGCCTTGCCCTGCTGCGCCCCCACGAGATAGCCGAGATCGAGTCGCTCGCGCGCGGCCGCGCCGAGATCATAACGGCCGGCGCATGCGTCGTCAACGTCGTCATGGACAGGTACGGGTTCGGCGAGCTCGTCGTGAGCGCGCAGGGCCTCCGCGAGGGCACGCTCGCCGCCTCGCTGGACTTTCCGCGGGCGTTCGGAGGCGGCGGGGGCGGCGCCGGCGGGGGCGGGCCCGGGGCGTCCATGCCCCACGCAGCCGAGATCGAGGCGTCCGTGCGGGCCGCCTGCGGCGCCGACGGCCTGCCCGCGGCGGCCGCCGCCGTGGCCGACCCGCTGATCGCCGCCGGCGCCCTGGACGCGCGACTGCGCCCCGTCCTGGCCCACTCGCTGCGGTACATGTCCATGTTTACGTCGCTGCGCAACATCGAGAATGTAATCCACCTGGTGCTCGACGAGGACAGCGCCCTGTCGCACCAGGAGCAGCTCGTCTCGGCACTGGCAATCATACACACGCGCAAGAAGCGGCGCGCGCGCATCCTGGCGGCGCGCTACTCGGGGATGCTCGGCGGAGCGGACGTCTCGGCACCTGTCCGACGCGTCGGTGCGCTCGCCGAGCTGTGCGACGTGCTGCTCGCGACCGGCGCGCACCCTGCGGTGTCGGTGCGCGGCGGGGGCGGAAGCGGCAAGGGGCGGCGCCGGCGGGCCTCTGTGCGCATCGAGCTGCCGCCGGCGGGCCGCGACTTTCCCCGCGTGATGCTCGCCGAGGCATGCTCGGCGGTGTCCGCGGCGTTCGGCATGGACGTGGTCCAGTCCTGCCCTGCAACCGAGGCCCTGTAGACTGCCTGACGGGGCCCTGCCTAGCGCGGCAGCGGTGCTGTGCACCTGTCGGACCTAGGGCTTGGGGGACAGCGGAGCGGCTGCCGCCCTGCCCGCCCAAGTCGACAGGACCAGCCTGTAATGCCGTGTACGGCGGGAAGGCGCCGCCTCGCGCATAGCGGCCGCAGATTGTGCACGACCCAAATCCGGCCCGCTTATAAGTAACGCCGGCGCAGGCCTGCTGAATGAAGCAGGTCGGCAGGAGGCAGGGGGGCGGGATCGGCGACATGAGCGTAGCAGAGGTGCTTCGCTTCTACCGCGACTTCAAGAAGCTCAAGGAGGAGGCGGGCATACCCCCGTACGACCCAAAGGACAAGGATGCGATCCGCAGGGGGTTTTATGGGGACGGCTATGGCATGTCTCTGAAGGACATTGAAAGGTCAAGGGAAGCCCGCCGGCCAGACTAGCCAAAGCGCCGGCGACGCGCCCATGTCCAGGGCTCGGACATGCTAGGGCGCGTTCAGGACAAGCGCAAGCGGAGGTTGCTCGTCGTTGCCAATCACAGATTCATGAATAGGGCCGTCGCTCACGAGGCGGTCAAACTGCTACGGCGAATGGGCGGCATTGAGAGCTTGGACGTGATTCTGGAGTCGAGCGGCGGAGGTGCCGATGCGGCCTGCAAGACGCTCACAGTCATAAGGTCGTGCGCGAAGGACACCGCCATCATCGTGCCGTTTTACACAAAAAGCGCCGCCACGCTGATTGCGCTGGGGGGGCGACAGTCTGATCCTTTGCAAGGGCGGAGAGCTTGGTCCCATGGATCCGCAAGTGCTGGACACCATTACGAATTACTATGTCCCGGCCAGCTCGATAAAAGAGACCGCGGATTTTTTGGAAGACCTAGAAGATCCACTTATCAAGGCTTCCCTGACGGACAAGATTCCGACATTGATGGTGGCAGCATACAAGGCGGCGGCCATGCCGCGCGCAGGCCTCGGGCAGCGGGAGCGCATGCGCACGACATATGAAACAACACGGGCCAGTTTGGGGGAAGCGGCAACGCGCTCACGCTGGCGCAAGAGCAGGCGATATTTGGGTCCTTGACCTGCGTCTTGGCGGGCCCCGACGTCAGGCTGCTTCCCGTGGTCGTCGACAAGCGCGGCCGCGGAGGGCGCGAGCCGAGGCGCATGCCGCTTGCAGCGGCCTGGTCGGCCATGTTCAGGCACTTTGAGGGGCTGCTTGGCCTGCCCGGTGGCGAGTGCGGCCTGATTCTCGCTGATGCAGGCCGAAGGGCCGACGAGGCCGTGGCCCGCTCCGTCGTAGGGGGCATGGGGCGGGCAAGGATGGAGCAGGCGGGGCCACGCGGGGGTCTTCGGCGTGATCCACATGGATTCGAGGCTTGGCGTGATGATCCATCTGGCCGACATTGCCGCCTACATCATACGCGAGCACTACCTGGTGGACCCCATCTTTCAGGCATGGTGCGAGGCCGTCAGGGTGAGGCTTGACGCCGATCCCGCTGCACTGAGGCCCTGAAAAGCCGGGAGACGGGTACGCCAATAGGCGTAGAACCGCCCCCCTGCTGACTGCCCAGTCGCAGCCCGTGGCAGGACGGCGAAGGGGGCACCAATAAGCCTTGCCATGGCCATGTGATTTTTTTGGCGCACAAAAGGACACCTTGGCCGCAGAACCCAAAGCCGACGCGGGGGCACTGCCCTCCCGCGGCCCCTCCGGCGCCTGCGATGCAGTCCCGTAGCCTCTGCGATGCGAACCGCGTGGTGCGGGATGCCGCGGCAGCGGCATCCGCCGCCCGTTGCGCGCCGTGGACAGATAGTGCGCGCACGGGCTGCGCCTGCGCGCCGGCCGGCCGGCCGACCGACCGAGCTATGCGTGCACCCGCCGCCGACTCGCTGATCGCCTCTGGCGCCTTGGACGCGCGGCTGCGCCGCACGACCAAGCGGCACGGCGGCCGATTGATGCCTTGGCGATCGGAATGGTTATGAGGGCGGTACGCGCCGTGCCGCACATGCAGGCATCGCAGGAGGTACGCGTGGCGGAGCGGCAGGCGGCCCGCGGCGGCGAGGCGGACGCTAGGGCCGAGGCCGCCAGGGCGGAGTTTCGCGACATGTTCGTGTCGCTAGTCGATCCAGCGGGCCTGCTCGACATGGACAGGTGCTCCGAGACGGCCGGGCGCATGAGGGACGTGGCGTCGGGCGCCGGCTACGCCGCGGGCGAGACGATGGCCGCCGCCCTGTGCGACATATTTGCCGGCGCCCGGGACATCGTGAACAGGCCCGTCGAGGACGGTGCCTTGAACTGCACATACGTCGCGTTTCAGAGCATAATGCCGGCTCTGTATGAGACGGCCGAGGCGTACCGGGACGGGCGCGACTCGGAGCCGGTCGGCGAGCTCGAGTGGGTTCGGGGGTCGATCTCCGACCTCAGGGCCACGGCGGACGCGCGCCGCGAGTACCTCGGGGGGGGGGGGGGGGGGGGGGCCGACCCGCCCGGATCCCGCCTCACGGGGCTGTCGGTGTACCACCGCGGCCAGATGTGCAGGGACGTGGTAAGAAAGGAGCAGGAAAGGCTGCGTGCTTGGTTTGCGGCGCAGGGTGATGATCCGGTGTTCCCGCCAAAGTTTGTGTCCATCGACGAGTTCCTCAGCGAGTTTGGCGACACAAGCATCTCGTCGGCCGAGCTGCTCGACA
The DNA here is from genome assembly GCA_965242695.1 of Cenarchaeum sp. Classification (GTDB taxonomy): domain Archaea; phylum Thermoproteota; class Nitrososphaeria; order Nitrososphaerales; family Nitrosopumilaceae; genus Cenarchaeum. Next base: position 1,409,147 of record CBDESU010000002.1, read on the forward strand.
AATTCAGGGGAAAGTCTTGACGGGCGTACGATGGCTGGGCCGGAGGCGGTGCGGGACTTGGACGATCGCCCCATCATATACTCCGACACCGGCCCACTCGTGGCATATGCTAGGGGGAAAGCCGACACGCACCACGCCGACGCGGTCAGGGTATTCAATGCCGTCAGGCGCAGCGGCTGCTGCCTGATCACCTCGCCGCAGGCCATTGCCGAGACCATAGGCGTTGTGCGCAAAAGAACGGCGGCATCGTACAAGTACAGGCCTGGCCACAGCGAGGATCTGCGGTACGTGGACGACCGCGTGCACGAGGCTACCTCCGGCGCAACCGGAATCCTCGACAACCTGAACAAGCAGGGCTTCTTGACAATCATGTACATACCGGACTGGCGCCTAGACCAGATCCGCGTATATTCCAAGATGATCGAGCACCCGGGCCGCACCGTTCCCGGGTGGAAAAACTTTTGCCGGCACCTCGGGATCGACGCGTGCGACTGGCCCCACTTCGCGTTCGCCGGGGTGCCGGCCATATGCACGACCGACACGGCGTTTGCCGACATTGTCGGCAACGATGCCGAGTTCGGGCACCTCAAGGTCCAGCTGACAAGCGCGCCGCTCATCGACCTGCTGTCCGGCGGCGCCGCATGACGCGGCTTTGCGGCGCGCGCGGCTGCGCCAACCCTCTGCAGCGAGGGCAGCCCGTGGACTATGGGCATTTCGCGGCCCCGTTCGCAGTCGATACAAGCCCCGTTGCAGCCCCCGCCATCCTGCCTTTCTGTGCCCCCCTCGCACGTGCTGGCACCTGTCCATGTGCCGCAATGCCCCGATGCCGACGCGCGGCGCGCCTGCCCCGCGCGCCACCTTGACGATCCGCACGACTTATAACGCCCGCATGTGCCGCCGCGCACATGCAGGCAGCGCAGGAGGCGCGCATGGCGGAGCGGCAGGCGGCCCGCGGCGGCGGAGCGGACGCTAGGGCCGAGGCCGCTAGGGCGGAGTTTCGCGACATGTTCGTGTCTCTCGTCGATCCCGCGGGCCTGCTCGACATGGACAGGTGCTCCGAGACGGCCATGCGGATGAGGGACATGGCATCGGGCGCCGGCTATGCCGCGGGCGAGACGATGGCCGCCGCCCTGTGCGACATATTTGCCGGCGCCAAGGACATCGTGAACAGGCCCGTCGAGGACGGCGCCCTGCACTCCACGCATGTCGCGTTTCAAAACATAATGCCGGCGCTGTACGAGACGGCCGAGGCGTACCGGGACGGACGCGGCTCGGAGCCGGTCGGCGAGCTGAAGAGGATTCGGGATACGGTCTTCCGCCTCAGGGCCACGGCGGACGCGCGCCGCGAGTACCTCAGGGGCGCCGACCCTCCAGGATCCCGCCTTACGGGGCTGTCGGTGTACCACCGCGGCCAGATATGCAGGGACGTGGTAAGAAAGGAGCAGGAAGCGCTGCGCGCTAGGTCTGTGGAGCGGGGCGAGGATCCGGTGTTCCCGCCCCCGCCGAAGCACATCGACGAGTTCTTCGGCGAGCCGTGCGACCCGGGCATCTCGTCGGCCGAGATGGTCGACGACTACAGGGGAAAGCTATGACGAGCGTGAAATGGCCGAGGCCGGAGGCGGTGCAAGGGTTGGGCGATGGCTCTTCACTATACTCCGACACCGGCCCACTCGTGGCGTATGCTAGGGGAAAAGTCGACATGCACCACACCGGCACGGTCAGGGTATTTGATGCCGCCAAGCGCAGTGATTTTCGCCTGATCACCTCGCCGCAGGCCATTGCCGAGACCATAGGCGTTGTGCGCAAAAGAACGGCGGTATCATACAGGTACAGGCCGGGGCACGGCGAAGATCTGCGGTACGTAGACGGCATCGTGCGCGAGGCGGTCGCCAACGCAGTCAAACTCCTCGATAACTTGGTCCGGCAAGGCTTCCTGACCGTAGTGCACATACCCGGCTGGCACCTCGACCAGCTTCGGATATATTCCAAGATGATCGAGCACCCAGGCCGCACCGTCACCGGACGTGGTAAGTTCTGTCGGCACCTCGGGATCGACGCGTGCGACTGGCCCCAGATCGCGTTCGCAGACGCCGCCGGCGCGTCGGCCATATGCACGACCGACACGGCGTTTGCCGACATTGTCGGCAACGATGCCGAGTTCGGGCACCTCAAGGTCCAGCTGACAAGCGCGCCGCTCATCGACCTGCTGTCCGGCGGCGCCGCATGATGCGGCTTCGCGGCGCGCGCGGCTACGCTAGGACGCCCCGCGGGCGGGCGGCAAAGGCAGAGGTTGATGCGGCTCAAGATTGGAAGCGTCGAGTGATTCTGAATGAGTATCAAGCGCGGCTCTGATGCCTGACGCCGGGCACCGTCGGGATGGACACTGCCGCTGGGGTACTTGCCACCGGCAGGGCGCCTCCCCTCCGCCCGGGCCGCGCCCAGCGCGGCGTGCCACCGGCTGCCCTTCTTCCTTGCGCCGTGTGCTGGACGCGGCCGCGGTTCATGGCCGCCATGCGGAGGGCCTGCGCATGACACATCCTGTACTCGCATGCTTGTTCTCCCGTTCGCCACCGGCGAGACGGGCCACGCCTCGCCGAGGCGCCCCGCCGCCACCGCCGCCCCCTCCCCCGTGACCGATCTCCCGCAAACCTCCTTCGGGCGCCCTTTTTATAGAGGGGGACGGGCGGGAACCCAATGGCAGTATGCCGTGTTGTAGTAAAGGTAGAGGCGGAATACAAGGATCGCATCGAGGACTGTGTCAAAAGGGCGTACCCGAAGTCGTCTCTGGTGCGCCTTGAGCGGGCGGGCGATGACGCCTATGCCACGTTCCACATAAGGACGCGTGAGACCTGCAACTCTGTCGATGCGCGCCTGCACGGCACGAGAGGCATCTCCGTCCTGTCCGTCTCAAGCGTCCGTGCCGAGGTGCCGCCGCGCCTGAGGATGAGGTCGTTCTGGGTGGTGGCCGCAATGTCTGCGGCGTGGGCGGGGTTCTTCGCCGTTGGCGTTTTTCTCCCTGACAGCCCCCTGCTGGCACTGAACCAGGCGCAGATGCTAGTGATCCAGATTACCTTCTCCCTTGCGGTGGCCCTAGTCGTGTACACGCGCGATCGCGAGTTCCTTGCCCGCTTGGCGGAGCGCATGGACAAGGCCTATTTCCTGGTCCACGAGATCAACGAGCGCATCAGGGGCTTGGGCGAGGGCGGGCGCTGCTAGCGCTAAGAATACGCTTGATCTCGTCGTTGAACCGCTTGGCCACGCCGTGCACATCGGCGATCATGTCCCTGTCCCAAGTGACGCCGCTGGCCATGTCGGCCTTGAGGCGGAGTTCGTACAGGTAGCCCAACCTGTCGCCCAGCCTCCGATCCATCTTCTGCACAAAGCACATGGCGATGCCGTGCAGCCTGTCGTCGTCGGGCACGGCACTTCCGAGGTACGGCTTCACCGTCAGCAATGAGGAATAGTAGCACCTGCTGACGGCTGCTCTCACTCCTGCCTCGTTACTCATCCCTTTGTCCCCGTGGATTTTCACAGCGATCTTGAGGTTCTCGTCGGGGTCAAACATACCTGCTCCCCAAGCTTATGAAGAACCGGCTGTCGATGCCCCTCATCTCGTCCCCGCCGCCGTCCCGAAGCGGCACGATGCGCTCGTCCACTATGCGGCGCATTTCGCCCCACGCGTCAATCTTTGCATCGATGCCGCGATCGGAAAACCACACTGTGAGGGTGATGGGAGTCCACTGCGAGCCTTCGGAGCGCTCGTCGATCGTGTATTTTTCGACGCCGAGCCTCGTAGCGCGCGGCGATCGGCATGCACGGATCACCGCGTCGACAAACCTCTCGTACGCGGCGCTGCCGCTGACCCTCTCTCTGAGCGCCGCCCCCACTTCCACGTCTGGCACGGCGCCTGGCTGGGCGGCCTTGTAGAGGAGCGCAACCATTTCCTTCCATTCTGCATTGTTTGTGACGTGGCGGTGGGGGACATACAGCGACGACGACATGTCATCAAAAACGGTGTCGGGTGTATCGCTTGGTGGCGCGGCGCGGATGTGCCCATGATCCCGCCCGACGCTTTTTCGCAATTCGCTTCCTGACCTCCAAGGGACGCGCGAAGTAGCGCTAGGGCCCATTGCACTTGCGACGGGAGCGCATGTGTCGCAGTTAGGATCCTCCTCGCCCCATACCAGGGCAAGCCCCGTAGAGGCGGCGCGGCTAGCCATCCACTACACCGTCCCCGAACTTGTCGCGCATGGCCTTGATTTCGACCTTTAGGGCGTCTATCCCAGACTGGATGTCCCTCACAACGGCCTGCGCGTCTGCGAGGCTCATCTGCATCTTCACCGGGCGCTCCGGAGCGCGCCCGCCCTCGTGGACGAGGCAGTCGACGACCAGTAGCGGGACAAGGCGCTTGATCGTCGAGTCCGAGGACAGCGGCCTGAATTCGGTGTAGACGCTGAAGCGCCCGATGTGGGGATGGCCAACGCTGCCGATGGTGCTGAGGGTCAGGTTCTCTTTCATCTTGTCGGCGTCGGCCGCACCGCGCATTTTCTCGGCGATGCGGGACAAGAGGGCACGCTTGTCGCCGTCGTCCAGGCCCGCGCCAGAATCCACGTCGCGACGGGCCCCGTCGTTGATCTTGGTCATGAGGAGATCCAAGTAAAGCCTGGCAAGGCGGTCAAGATCGGCGTCGGTAAAGGACTGGCCAATAATCTCCCTCATCTGCCCGAAGTCGGGGCGGTGTAGCAAGAGGCCCTCGTCGAACATCTCCGCAAGCCGCTCGGCCTGCTCCTGCGACAGCCTGCTGAAGATGCGGATGCCCCTGCTGTCCATGCCCCGTGCCGCTCCACGGCGCTATAAATCGGTGTCGGCCGCAGCGGGTGCGCCGGCGCGGCACCTTGGAGGGATCAGGACGGTTCCCTAGCGGAGGCGGCCCGCTGGCGCCTTGGCACGCCTAGATTGCGGCGCATTCCGCCTCGCGCAAGGCGCCCACTGCCGGCGACAATGCAGGGGCGGGCGCAGCGGAGATCACGGTGGGGCGGGCGCAGGCCTTCATGCCTGTAGATGCGCCGCCTGCCGGCGCTGCCTGCAGCTCGGGGTTCCTCATACGGGCGACCCGCTAGCAGCGGACTAGCCATCTGCTCTTGGGATTGCTGGACATGGTGGGTCCTCCACGAGATGTATGCTCGGGGCACGAGCCGTTCCTGCCAAAAAATACCCTGCGGCGGTCCAGAGGCCGCCGAGAGCGGCGGCGCACCCGCGTTCGACCCCTGCCGCCTTGACCCTGATGGTCTATAAGATCGGCGCGCGCCGCGCCGCACGTGCGGGCATCGCAGCGCATGGCGGAGCAGCAGGCCGCCGGCGGCGGCGCCGGGGCCGCAGGCGCCGAGGCCGCCGCGGCCAAGCGGGGGGGGGGGGGTGGCGGGGCGATGGGGCCGGAACAGATCTCTAGCCGATCCGAGGGCGGCGCGGCGGGGGTCGCCGCCGATGGGTCTCTTGCACCCGTCCCTGCGACCCTCGCCCGCCGCTGTTGGGCGTCGCCTGGCCTGTCGGCCTGTGCGCATGCTCTGCAAACGACGCTGAAGGGACGCAGTGTTATATACAACCGGCGTGCGCTGCGGCACAATGGCTGAATCGAATTGGTCCGACGAGGACACGCGCATCTGCGATGCGGCCATAGCCAGTGGCAAGGCGATCAGCGTAGCCACTGGCAGGCCGATGACGTTCAAGGAACTCCAGGCCCTGCACGACGAGTACGGCAGGGTCAGGGGCAGCGTAGACCCGGAGGCCTTTGTCAGGGAGCGCGTTCGAACCGAGCCGTTTGGCAACTGGGCCTCTTGAGGCGTCCGATGCCCCTGCCAGGGCATTCTGTCACTTTTTACAGCCGCAGGCTGCTCGTTGACCGCCGTGCAGACATGCTGGAGACGGGCATGCCACCTGTCGCCGCGTGCCCTACCGGAGATCGCAAGTACGTGGAAATTGACAGGTGCCGCGTGCACTTTCGCGGCCACGTGCTCCCCGACATCGGCTTTGCCTGATGCCGAGGGCCGCGCTCGGCGCCCGGCGGCTTGGCACCTGCGCCCCCCTGAAGCCCGATGCCGCTTGCCCCTCCACACTCCGATGTATTCTCGCAGGATGCCGAGGCGGCCGCGTGGCGGGGCGGCCGTACAGGCCCGATGCCGTCCCGCGCGCTCGGGACGCGGCTCCCAAAGGCGCCGTCCCGCGTGCCGGTCAGGGGAGCACCGCGCGCAGGGGAAGCGCTCCACGCGGCTAGGCGGCGGCAGCTGCGCGCCCGGCGGTGGCCTTGGGCTCGATCAGGCGGCGCACAATCCAGGCGGCGTGGCGGGCCTCGCGGCGTCGGCCTCGGCATGGCTGCGGTGCCCTGCAACGGCGCTCGCAGCCGAGGCGCGGCCGGCGCCGCCCGGCCCAGTCGAAAAAGAGGGCGCCGTACGGCGCACCGCGGCTATCCAGCATCGGTGCGGCCGGCGCGCGCCATGTCTCTAGGCCGTACGCCGCGAAGGCATAATTGGCGCGGGCCTTGTCGTAGCCCGGATTGTTATATGACATGCCGTCCAGCTCGATCGCAGCCATCTCGGACGGCGCGAGGGGGCCGCGGCGGGGCGGTTCAAAAACCGCTATGAAGTCGGCGACCATGTGGATGCCGGCGGACACGTGCGGATTGTAGATCTTGACCTGCGGGTATAGCGTCCATTTATGACGACAGAACTCGGGCCCTACTATACAGGCGAAGCATCTCTCGTTCCAGTTCATCGACTCGTCGGCGCCAGGCTTGACGCTGGCCCGCAGGCGTACATGCGTCAGGGGTGCAAGGGTGCCGCTGCGGCAGGGACATATGCGATCGCGGCATTTGTAGCGCGGGCGGCGTGTGTCGGCGGCTGATGTGAGGAGCGCTTGGCGGCCGCCGCCGGCGGCGCGGGGGCCCAGCGCCGGTCGTTCGGAGGTTGCCTGATGCGGCAGCGCATGCCTTGTTGCAGTATGCGCCGCCATTTCCCATGATGTCGGTTCGGGCGGCGCAGGTGGCGCAGCGGGACGGGGCCATTAATCCGGCGGGCCGGTGGCGCGTCACATAAGCGCTGGGCCGGCGGGCCGGCGGACCGGCGGAACCTGTGCACTCGGGCCGCCTGCCTGCGGGTTGATTGCGGCACGCGTCTATGACGATCGCACGCCGGGCCGGCCTGCGGGCCTGCGATCTTGCGGCCGGCCTGCCGGCCTGCCGCCCGCGCCGCTGCCCCTGCACATGCATCTGCCTGCTGCCGGGCTCTCGCCGCGAGGGCCGCGGCCGCGAATGCGGCAGCGGCCTTGATGCCGCGCCGAGCGCAGTCCACGCATTCGCCGCCGCGGCCGCGGGCGCCGCCCTTGCATCGACCTTCCCAGCAGCACATCTTCGCTTCCCGCCCCGCTCGCGCCTGCCCGTGCTGTTGCGGCCGCCGCCTCTGCCGCCTCGGACTCGGCCGCGGCCCGCATGCGCGCCCGATTCGCCACGCTGCGGCCCCCCTGCATCGCATGCCCGAACCGTCCCGCGCCCGCGCAGCGGTCGGGCGGCCGGCGCGCATGCCCCGCCGCGCGGCGCCGCGGCCCTGTCGCCGAGGGGCCCAAGACCCGAATGCGCGCCCTGCCTGTGCGCCGGATCCCATTATTCATTTATGGCGCCGCTGCCGCCGGCCCGAGCATGGACGGCGGCAGGCGCGTGCGCCCCTTCGGCATCTCGGGCCCCGCCGCCGCGCCGCCCGTGGACGTGGGGCCGTCGCTGGCGGCGAGGATGCGCGGCAGCGCCGCGCACGCGAGGTTCGTCGGCGCGGTGCTCTTGGCGTGCGGGTCGCCGCGCGCCGCGCGCCTCGGCATTGCCAAGTATACGATGGACGAAGAGCGCGATGCTGAAAGCCCGCGGTGGACGACCATCGCCCTCACGGCATGGCTCGCCGGCGGGGATCTGGACGCAAGAATGGGCGCGTGGGCGGAGCTGCGCCGCATAGTGGACGAGCGTATAGTGCCGCTCCGGGACGGGGGAGGATGCGAGATGCGGGACATCGACAGCCGGTTCTTCATAAGCATGGAGCATCAGGGCGCTTGATCCCGGCGGCGGCCTCGGGCCTGCCGCACGGATGCGCAGGGGCGGAGGGTTGCGCGGTGGCATCCGCTTGGGACGGCCGTCAGGCGGCGCAGGGTTTGGCCCGCCCTGCTTTTGCCGTGCAACTGAGAGGCTCGGAAAATTGACACAGCTGGCAGAGGTTTGCCTGGGCGTCAAGTCACGTCAGGTGCCCAGAGCCCGCCCGCCTGCAGGCGCCTCGCAATGCCTGGCACGAGCCGCATGCGATCGGCCTGCCAGCCACTTGGCCCCGCACGACCGCCTCGTCGTCGGCTGCTAGCGGAAAGACGTGTGTCCGGCCCCTCCTCGGCATCCGCCGCCGCCCTGCCTGGCGGCGCAGACGCGCGTCGTGTCGTGGCGGGCCCGGGGCCGGGCCTGGGCCGGCGCGCCATGGCGCAGCGCCGAGCCGAGCCCCGCGCCGCCAAACTACCGCCAGCCGGAGATGATCGCCGCATGCGCGACGGCGCCCGTGTGGGCGCCCTGGCCGACATCTGCGCCGCCCGGGGCGCCGCGGGCCTGGCATGCGCACTTGCAAGATGCGATGCGCCCGGACGCAGGAGTGGGGATGTGCGCCCCGCGTTACTCAGGCTGCGGGCGCCTAGAGGCGCCTATATTAATATGGCGCAGCGATCGGGCCAAGGCGTGGGCCAGGGGAAAAGGGCGGCACGCGGTGGATCGCGGGGCGTACAGACTACATCCGCAAGCTACAGGCAAACTCGCCTAGGGACCATCTCGCGCACGACGAAGCCTAAAAAAAGCATGCGAGACGAACACTCTCGCCGCGAGCCGCTGCTTGTATGGCCCCAAAGGGCGCAGGGCATCCGGCAGGCACACGCCCCTCCCACCAAAAGACTTGTGCTACGAAAGTCGACGTCGTCGTGCAGCACGAATACAAAAAACATGCTTATTGACGGCGACAACCTGGAGGCCCTAAAACTGCTTGTTGACGAGTACAGGGGCCGCGTCAAAGTAGTGTATATTGATCCGCCATACAACACCATGAAGGACAGGATGTACAACGATCGAACTCCGCATGACAAGTGGATGCTGATGATGTATCCGCGCCTGATGCTGGCCAGGGAGCTGCTCACAGACGACGGAACGATATTTATTTCGATCGGGCTGGACGAGATCCACCGCCTTCGAATAATGATGGACGACATATTTGGAGAACAAAACATGATCTCCGAGGTTGTCTGGCACAGCAAATATACGACCGCCAACGACAAACAGTTCATTTCTGCACAGCATGAATACGTGCTGATCTACGCAAAAAACATATCGAGCGCAAGGTTCAACCTCCTTCCGCGCACGAGCGATGCCGACCAGGCGTACAGGAACCCGGACAACGATCCGCGCGGACCCTGGAAGGCGACGCCGCTACACGCGAAGAGCGGAAGAAGGAACGCCAGTTACACCTTTACCGGCGTGCGCAGGTACGACGGCAAAAAAATTCCGTCCTTCAGGTGGTCCGCCCCGAAAGGCCGCTACCCACGATACAGCGCGGAAACGCTTCGGAAGCTAGAGAAGGACAATCGCATAACATGCGGCAAAAATGGCTCCGGCGTGCCCAACGTCAAGACGTTTCTGTGCGACGTGAAGCAGGGCATGATACCGGGGAGCGTCTGGAGGTACGACGCCGTAGGGCACACCCATGAGGCGAACGAGGAGCTCTCCCGCATAGTCGGCAAGGGGGTATTCGACAACCCGAAACCAACCAGATTGATAAAGCGCATTCTGTACCTGGCAACAAGCGCTCGTGGAAACGACATCGTCCTTGATTTTTTTGCGGGGTCCGGGACGACCGCACACTCGGTAATGGACCTAAATTGCGACGACTGGGGAAATCGCAGGTTTATCTGCATACAGGACTCAAAAAAGATCGACAGGGAGGGCTACAAGGAAATAGGCGAAATTGCGCGGTGCCGGATACGCAAGGTTGCCGTTGATTTTTCCAAAAAACTGGCCGCTGACGGCTTGGACTTTGGGTTCAAAAACTTTGTCTTGAGGTAAACGCGGGCGGTGTGGCGGCATGGTCATAAAAATCGATCTGAGTGGGCCAAAAAACCTTGCCTACAGGGTAAGGGTAAACGAGATTGTCGAGGAGGGGTGGGACTACTACCTGTCCAAGTTCAAAAAATCAAAAAATCAGACGGTCGAATCCAAAAAGCTTGAGGTTAAAAAAGGGTTTTTGGCAGAATACGTCATTCGCGACCAACTGGACATGAGCGGGTTCGACCCCGACAACTCTGACTATTCGGCAGACATGGTCAATCCGCACGGATTGAAGATAGACATAAAAACCGAGGGGGTGAGGTTTGATTTCCAGGAAGAATACGTCGGCAGCGGGCAAATCCCTAGGCAGGCCAAGCATAATTTTCACCCCCGGCAACTCTATGATCTGTAAAGTGAAGTGTACCACATCTAGGTCAGGTGGGCGGATGTTCTGGGCGCCAAGAGACCTGTTTAAGCGCCCGCTTATGGCATCCTGGCAGACACCTGCACTTTACTGATGATCCCAACTTGGCGACCACGGACTTGTTTTTAGTCACGCGGCTGCGCACAGGAGATCGTTTTCCGGGAACGGGGAGATCCACCGAAAAGCGCTGGAGCTTGTGGGTTTGCGGGTGGGTGTCAAAAAAGCGCGTGATGCGAGAGGGCGTTCTGATACCCCGAGGCGGGATAACAGAGCAAGGAAGTAAGTTTTTCGACTACCGCAGCCACAATGTAGAGTTTTACCAGTTTGCGCTGAACAAAATTACAGACCTAGAGAAATGGTTCAACACCACAGACCGAGAGGCGCTGCGAGAGGACGAGTCTCGAGATCCCAACGACACGCAACAATGCACCAACGCAGATGCGCAAAGAATTGCATCAGACCTGCTAGCGAAAGACGTCATTACGCGCAGGCAGTTTTATGACATAAATAAATATTTGGGACTGCAAGACAGGCACGTCCCTTCCATACTGGACAACAACCTCACCATTAGATTCATCAAGTACCTGGTCAAAAGGGATGTGCTCGAAAGCGACATCGTGGAAAAGCTGGCGTCGTACGGAATTGTGGAGACGAGGCCGGAAGATCTTGATGAACTACGGCGCTTTTTCTCCCAATAGAAAACGCAGGTGCTTGCGGCAGAGGTGGGCAGGCCTGGCGGCGCGGGAGAAAGATCTCGGCGTCTGCAGCGGCGGGAGGTGGCAATCCCCGTGCCACAAGGTCGCTGAGATCGGTGCCGGCGACGCAGATGCGCCCCCGTGTAAGCAAAATGCCCGGTAGGGCCCTGATCAGTCGGCCCACTCTGGTCCTCACGGAGGCGGTCTTGGCTCGCGAATTTCCGCCATTCTGACGCTCGAGGAGAGCGCACCGCTAGCGATATCTTCGCAGCGCAGTACGACGGGCGCCGCCGCGTGGCGGGTGGGGCATGGATCGGGCGCCTCTCGCCGGCAGCCTAGATCGATGCACGGGAGGCTGCCCTCCCCGCGGGCCATGCGCGATCCGCCGATCTGTGCCATGCCGCCCTGCGGCTGCACTTGGGCACGTCGGCCATATGCACGACGGACACGACGCTTGCCGACATTGTCGGCAGCGGCGACGAGTTCGGACGCCTCCAAGTTCAGCTGACCCGCGGGCCGCTCATCGACCTGCTGTCCGGCGGCGGCGCGTGACTCTGCCTCGCAGCGCGCGACTGCGCCTGCCTGCCCTCCTGCTGCGGGCCGGCGGGGCGGCTCGGCGCCGGCGGCGGGCAGCGACGCCACTGCCGCCGATCCCTGTTTCCCTCTTCCCCTCCCCCGTCCGCGACCCGTAGGCCGGATATGCTTCTGCCGTCCCCTGCGGCATGCCGGGCCGCTGCCGCCGCGGCCTCCTTGAACCGCATGCCTGAGCCATTCGCGCCTGCACAGCGGGCGGGCCGGCGCGCATATTCTGCCGCGCGAACGCGGCGGCCCCTGGCGCAGTGCGCGCGGGCCACGGGTGCGTCCCGCTGCGGCGCGACAGGCGGCCCGGCCGCCGAGGTTCCCAGGACCCGAATGCGCGCCCCGCCCGTGCGCCGGATCCCGCTGCTCATTTATGGCGCCGCTGCCGCCGGCCCGAGCATGGACGGCGGCAGGCGCGTACGCCCCTTCGGCATCTCGGGCCCCGCCGCCGCGCCGCCCGTGGACGTGGGGCCGTCGCTGGCGGCGAGGATGCGCGGCAGCGCCGCGCACGCGAGGTTCGTCGGCGCGGTGCTCTTGGCGTGCGGGTCGCCGCGCGCCGTGCGCCTCGGCATTGCCAAGTATACGATGGACGAAGAGCGCGATGCTGAAAGCCCGCGGTGGACAACCATCGCCCTCGCGGCATGGCTCGCCGGCGGGGATCTGGACGCAAGAATGGGCGCGTGGGCGGAGCTGCGCCGCATAGTGGACGAGCGTATAGTGCCGCTCCGGGACGGGGGAGGATGCGAGATGCGGGACATCGACAGCCGGTTCTTCATAAGCATGGAGCATCAGGGCGCTTGATCCCGGCGGCGGCCTCGGGCCTGCCGCACGGATGCGCGGGGGCGGAAGGGTGCGCGGCGGGGCCGGAACAAGGGCCGCAGCGGGCGCTGCCGCTTCCGCTCCGTCGGCATGCAGCTCGTCCTGTCCGAGCCGGAACAAGGACCGGCGCCGGCAGGGGCTGCCTCCCCTTGCCGCCGCCGGCAAGGCCGTGCCTTGCCATCTGCGAGGCCGGCGGGGGATGCGGCTGCGCAGGACGGCCGCGCCCTGCGTGCAAGGGACGGGCCGAAGTCTTGGGCACCTGCCAGGGCGCCTGCGCCCCGGGGCCGGCCCGTGCGAAGACTCCCTGGCGGGGACGCGACTGGCGGTTGGCACGGCGCAGGCGCCGCCGCGGCATCAGATGCCCCGCGGCGGACCGCGAACCGCCGGAACAGGGCAAGCATTCTGCAGCCGCCGCGCATGCGGGAGGCGCCCGCGCAGCGCGAGACGGCGGCAGCGGCGGCGGCGGCGGCGCGGGGACGAGGCGGAGCCAGGCGGGAAGCGCGCGGCGATCTGCGGACCGGAGCCTAGGGGACGGGGAGGCGCCCGCGGGCGGGAACGCCTGCCCCGTGCCCCCGCGCCGCGGTCCCGGGGCGGATGCGCCGCCCCCTGCCGCGCGTCCAAGGCATGGGGATAGGCGCGCACTGCCCCCTTTGGTTACGCCGCGCCCCTCCCCCTCCCGCCGGCGCACCTTGGGGCGATCGCCCGGCGCCCTCCATGCCCCCATGCCCCTGCACCTGTCCCCGGCCTGCGCCTTCACACTGCCGTCCCGCCGCATGCCGCTCGGCATGTCGCCCGGCATGCCGCGGCCTAGCCTGCGAGGGGGTTGGACGCGGGCATCCCTCCAGCTGCCCACCACTGCCAAAAACCCTGCCTTGACTGCGCTGCCGTACGGGAGGCTTGGCGCCCGGTGCCTTAAAACAGCCCACCCGTGTCAAAAAAGACGCCGCTTCTGCCAAAAATTTGGCGCCGTATGCGCAGGACAAGCTCACGCCTTAAATATACCCGCCTGCGAGCACGGCCGAAATGCACACTTTTTCATGGGGGGGGGGGTGCAGGGTGTACCACGCTGACCGCCGGAATGGGAGGGCGGGCACGCCATGACGGGGTTGCCGGCCGCTGCGCTTGTCGTGGTTGCGGCGTTGCTTGCGATTGCGGTGGCGGCGGCGCCCGGCGACGCATACGCGCAGGGTGCGCACCATCCGGAATGCGACTCGGGCGCTGACAGGGACTGCGTGTACCACGTTACCCGCGCGCTCCATGTCGGCGACAAGCAGCCTTGGATAATCAAGGAGGATCCCTCCACGGGCCACGTCTACGTGGCCAACAAGCCGCACACGAGGTCCATAGACAGCGACTATGCGCACCTGCGAATATACGACAGCTACGAGAACGGCCATGTGCTGATAAAGGACGTGCGCTTCAACGGGACCAACTCGCGCATCAGCGACTTTGAAATCAACAACATGACAAGGGAGATCCATGTGGTCCACCTGTGGGGCGTAGGCGATGCGAGCCTGGGGTGGGACGGGCGGCAGCACAAGAGCGACGGCAGGGCAAACCTGACGACCATCGCCATCGGCTCGTACGACGTAGTGGAGACGATCGAGCTAAAGCACAGCGAGATCATACCGGGCCAATCGGCCATAGTAAACGCCAGCCGGTACTCCATCTGGGACGTCGCCGTCGACGAGCGGCGCGACATTGCGTACGTCTCCAGCCTCCACGACTGGCAGGGGCCCGTCCCGAACGTAAGCGAGTGGCTGGGGCCGATACTGGTAGTAGACACGTCCGACACGACGCTCCTGGACACGGTCGTGAACCACACTGTCGGCAGCGGGCAGGACGGCGCCTGGGACGCGCACGACGTTGCCGCGCCGGCATCCGCAATGGCCGTGGATTCCGATACGGGGCTGGTGTACGCGGCAGCGCGCGTCGGGGACCAGTACGGCCAGCAGAATCCATCCGCCCCGAACCACTCGTGGGGCATCGCGCTGCTGTCGTTTCACGATGGCGACGGCGAGCTGACGCCGAACTACCAGCGGCTGGGCTTTCTGAACATGACGTCAAACCCCCACCCCTCCCCCGGCTGCTCGAACAACGACTACAACAACTGGCCCTGCTACGAAGACGTCCGCGTCAGCGACCTCCACCTCGACAAGGCCCGCAGCCAGCTGTTTGCACTGTACGCCAACCACACCGTATGGGCATTCCAACTCAACGGCACGGGGCACCCGGAGGCCCCAGTTGAAATCAACGTCAGGGACACCGACACGACGCCGTTCCACGGCGAAGATCGCATACACGACATGGTTCTGGACGCCGAGCGCGGGCTGCTCTACGTCGTGCGGTACGACTATACCGATCCGCGCGTGGTCGTGATCAACGCAACCGACAAGGCCAACTACGCCGAGATCGGCTCGGCCTCGCTCACGAGCCAGCCCGTGGGCATCGGATTCGACCCCGTGGGAGGCACCGTCTACGTCCTGCCGCAGTGGTCACCGCACGCGTACGTGATAGAGGCCGAGCCGCGGTCCGAGCTGCAAAAGCGCATAGACAACGCATCGGCTGGCGACACGATCGTCGTGCCGGGCGGGACGTACGACGACACCGTCCTTGACGTCACAAAGCCGCTGACGCTCACGTCAGGGACGGGGATGCCGGGCGATGTCGTATTCACGGGGTACTCGCGGGTGGAGATCGAGGCCGACGACGTGACGGTAAGGGGGCTCACGTTCAGGGACACCGACTGCCTGCCGGGGTACGGCGCCCCGCTCATCGAGATACGGACGCAGCACAACGCGGATCGCAGCAACTTGGTAATCGAAAACAACACGTTCAGCAACACCTGCCATCCTGCCATACAAAAGGAGGGCATCGCAGACATCGTGAACATTGCAATCCGCAACAACGTCTTCGAGAACATCGGGCTGAACCTGCCGCCTGGCGAGACCGAGCCGCTCGACACGGGCGGCGCCAACGAGTTCCAGATCACGCACGGCGCGATCGGGCTGGCGCACCACCCGGGTCAAGGGACGGTAAGCGGCGTCATCGCGGACAACCACATATCTGGGACAAGCGCGGCAGGCATACGCGTCTTCAAGGCCGACGGCCTGGCGATCACGGGAAACTACATTGCCGACACGCCCTCTAGCGCAATCGGCCTGGCCCACGCCGCAAGCAACGTCCTAGTCGCAAACAACACCATAGTCGGCGCCAACAGCGAGCCCGACCTAGACTACCTTGCGGGCGTTAACGGCAGCGGCATCGAGGGCCACTACAGGTTCGCAAACCTGGGCGACAGGACGACCGACTATCTCGGCTTCGATCCCTACATGATGGGAGCAGAGCCAGCCTCTGGCCGCAATGTGAACGAGTTTGCAAGGGCCAACATACCGTGGCGAAACGGCACGGCCGTCCCGTCGCCGGATGCGGCAATAAACATCTGGTCAAAGGCGACCAACATCACCGTCACCAGCAACACGATCTCGGGGAGCGACGGAGCCCTGACGGTCTGCACCGGCGTGTGCGCGTACAACAGCGACGGATTCGTGGCCCCTCGCGGCCGCACCATCGCACCCATCGTCGGGACCGGAGGCATAGGCGGCGAAATCAACTTCACCGGCAACACGATATACGCGCACACAGGCCCCGACAACGGCGGGGTGCAGGTCCGCAGCTACGCCCTCGGGACGATCGGCGCCGGCGGCAACACGTACGTCGGGTGCGGCATGGGGGGCGAGCCCGTCCGCACGGCGGGGAACATCGACAACGGATCCAGGCAGTACGAGGACGGGGGGTGCGCGTACCACGTCACGCGCACGCTCGGCGTCGGCGACATCATACCGAATATGGTCCGGGTGGACGAAGAGACGGGAAACGTCTATGTCGCCAACAGGCCCCACCTGGGCACGCGCGACCAGGACTACTCCCACCTGCGCATATACGACGGGGACACGGCCGAGATGCTCGGCGACATCCGCTTCAACGGGACCAACTCGCGCATATCGGACATCGAGGTGTCCGGCGGGACGGCGTACGTGGCCCACATGTGGGGAATCGGCGACCGCTCGCTCGGATGGGACGGCCGCACCTGGAACGGGGACGGGCGGATGAACCTGACCGCGATCGGCGCCGTGCCGGACGGCGGCGCGCACGCCGTGCTCGGCACTGTACAACTGATGCACGGGGACGGCGCCGGCGGCAACGTGACGAGGGACGTGATATCCGACCTGGCCGTCGACGCGTACAGGGGAAGGGCGTACGTCTCGACCGAGAGGGCGGGGCCCGTGCTCGCCGTCGACGTGTCCGATCCGGGCTCGATGCGGCTGCTGCTCACGTCCGCCGGGAACGCCAGCGCGGGCGAGTGGAGCCCATACCATACGGCCGCCCCCGCATCCGCGCTTGCCGTCAACAACGCCACGGGCATGGTGTATGCGTCCGCGCGCGTCGGGGACGGGGACGACAGCACCCTGCACTCTTGGGGAATCGCAACGCTGGACTTTGGCGCCGACGGGGCATTTGCACCAAACTACACGCGGGCGCACTTTCTGAACATGTCGGCAAACCCCGCGCCGGATCCGGCGGGGCGGTGCGGGGAAGACTACAACCTGTTCCCGTGCAGCGGGGACGTCCTGGTCGAGTCGCTGCACCTGGACGAGGACCGCGGCAAGATGTTCGCGCTGTATGCCAACCACACCATATGGGCGTTCGAGATCGGCGGCGCGGCGGGCAGTCCGTCCGGCCCCGCCGAGGTCGACGTAAGGCAGCGGGACCCGGCGCCTGGCAGCTACGAGGACGGCTACGGCAGAAGCCTCGACCACAACCAGATCCGAGACATCGCGCTCGACCGCACGCGCGGCCTGCTCTACGCGTCGCTGTACGACTTTGCAAACCCGCGCGTAGCCGTAATCGACGCCGGCACGCACGAGCGGGTCGGACTGGCCTCGACGAGCAGCCAGACGGCGAGCCTTGGGGTGGATGCGAGGACGGGGGCCGTGTACGCGCTGCCGCAGTGGACGCCGAACGCGTACGTGATCGAGGCGGCCCCGATGCCGGTGCTGCAGGCGATGATCGACGGCGCCCGCCCAGGAAGCACGATCGCGCTGCTGCCGGGCACGCACGACGATGCGATACTCGACGTGGCAAAGCCGCTGACGCTCGCGTCGGCATCGGGCGTGCCGGGCTCGGTAACCTTTACCGGATACTCTCGCATCGAGGTAGAGGCGGACAACACCGCCATACGCGGCCTGGCCTTTACGGACACGGACTGCATGCCTGGCCTGGCCGCCTCGCTCGTCGAGATACGCACGTACGGCAACGACTATACGCGCAGCAACGTCACCGTAGAGGACAACACGTTCAGCGACACGTGCCACGCGGCGGTGCAGCAGGAAGGGGTCGGGCGCCTGGACAACGTCCAGGTCAGGGGCAACACGTTCGAGCGCATCGGGCTAAAGCTGGCGGACGGAAGGACGCAGCCGATCGACACGGGCGGCGAGAACGAGTTCCAGCTATTCCACGGCGCGATTGGCTTGGCCCACCACCCGTCCCAAGAGCCCGTGAGCGGCGCGATCGCCGACAATCGCATAGTAAACACGAGCGCGGCCGGCATACGCGTGTTCAACGCGGACGGCATGGCCATAACAAACAACCATGTCGAGGGCACGCCGGCGAGCGGCATCGGGCTGGCGCACGGGCCTAGCAACGCCGTCGTGTCGGGCAACACGCTAGTGCGGACCAACAGCGAGCCGAACCTGGACTACTTGGACGGAATCGAGGGCAGCGGCGAGCCGGGCTACTACGGGTTCATCAACTTTGACCGCCCCAACCCGTACGCCTACCTGGGCATGCAAAAGGTGAGGGACGGCCCGCCGCACGCCGTGCCGTCGCCCGATGCGGCCATAAACGTCTGGGCCGGCGCCGTGAATGTCAGCGTCACCGGAAACACCATACGGGACAGCGACGGCGCATTCACGGTCTGCACCGGCGTGTGCGCGTTCGAGAGCGACGGGCCCGTCCGCGACAACCCGCGCAACGTGCCGGCCAACACGGTGGCGGTCACCGGCCAGGTGCGGTTCACCGGCAACACGATATACGCGCACACGGGCCCCGACAACGGCGGCATTCTGGTGCGCAGCCATGCGCTCGGCACGCTGGACGCAACGGGCAACACGCTAGTTGGCGCCAACGCAAGCGGCGCGGCCGCCGGGATGGTGAGGCTCGATGCGGACAGCGCCCCTGTCGGGGCGGCGGCCGTGGCGGCGTTCGTCTCGCCGAACCACATTCTTGCGGTCTACGACGCCCCGCTCGGCCCGCCTGCGGGCCACACGGGCCCCGTGTACGGCAGCGTCATGGGCCCCGGCGGCCTGGACGAAGAGGCGGCCACGGCATCCGGACTCTACACGACCATGCACACGATCGAGATCGGCGGGGGCGGAGTGGGCGAGATGCAGAGCGCGACGATCTCGCTCAACGCCGACCTAGAGGGAGTCGATCGAGGCGGAACGCACTATGTATTCCGCAATGACTCGATGCCGGTAGGGGCGATCAGCACGAACGTGGCGGTGGTGGAGGCGGCGCTTACGTCGCCCGACACTGCCAGGATCGTATACGGCGCGCCCCTGGAGGCGGCCGCGTCCGACTATGCGGGCCTGCGGGTGGGGCCGTCGAACGCTACGGCCGCCGTCACGGGCGTGGAGGGCTCTGGCACGGCGGCCCACACCGTCTCGTTCGAGACGGAGTATGCGGTGACGGCGGCGACGGCAGGCTACATCGACATCGCGCCGCTGGCGCTGCTGCCGGAGGGCAACCTGTTTGCCGGCGCCGACGGCATGGCCGTGGGCAGCGGCGAGGGCGAGGGAATGGATGCGGTCGCGCCGCCGGGATCGCCCCCGATCGTGATCGAGCAGGACACCTTTGTGGCATCGGTCCGCGGCACTGACAGCGCCGCGATTCGCGTGCCGGGCGGCACGACTCCGGCCGCGAACTTTACGGTGTCGACGGAGACGGCCACGGTCATGCTTGCGCCGAGGACGAACATTACCGACAGGGGCACCGGCATGCCGTACGAGGGGGCGTTCAGCGTTGCGGTGGCTGCGGCGGAGCGGCGGGCCGCGGCCGCGGGCGCCGTCGACGTCGCCGTCGACGACGTCCGGATAGGCATCGTCGTAGAGATCGGCGATCCGAACGCGGACATTGCGCTGGACCGCCCCGCGCGCATACTGCTCGAGAACCAGCCTGCGCCGGCCGACGTGTACCACATGGACAGCGCCGGGATGGCGACCGGGATCGCCGAGTGCGGCGATGCGGCCGGCGGCCCAGAGGTATGGCTTGCCGCCAACCGCGATGCATCGCCGTTCTGCCATACGGTGGAGGGCGGGGCGGCGGCCGCCGCCGCGGCCGGCATGGGCAACTATACGATCTACACGTACCGCCTTAGCGCGTTCTTCGTCGTAGGCGAGGATGCGGGAACGGGCGGCGGCGGCGGCGGCGACGGCCGGGCGCCCATGGTCTCCCGGGTCGCGGCGACGAGCGCCAACGGGACGTACGGGCAGGGCGAGACGATCGGTATTGCGGTCGTGTTCACCGAGCCCGTCGACGTGACGGGCACGCCGCTGCTCGAGCTAGAGACGGGCGCCGTCGACCGCAACGCCACGTACGCCTCGTCCGAATCTGCGACCCTGATGTTCCGGTACGTGGTGCAGCAGGGCGACTCTGCGGCAGACCTGGGCTATACCGGCACGGATGCGCTGGCCCTCAACGGCGGGACCATACGCGATGGCAACGGCAGCGACGCGGACCTGGCCCTTCCGGCGCCGGGGACGGCCGGCTCGCTCTCGCACTCTGCCGACATTGCAATCGAGGCGCCGAACACCATGACGCAAAGGATGACCGCCAACCTGATCGCCGCACCGGTCGAGCGCATGCGGGAAGAGCAGGTCGTCGTGGCCGCGCCGGCCGCGCAGCCGTCGTTCATGCCGTTCGGCGGAGGCGGCGGAGGAGGGGGCCGCGGCGGCGGAGGCGGAGGCGGAGCGGCCATGATGCCTGGCGCCGCCGGCCAGGCGATCCTGTACTCGGCCGCATGGGACTGCGACGAGGGGACGATCCGCATAACGGCCGGAGCCGAGCCGAGGGCCGACGTCAGCGTAGTGTCGTCGGCCGGCACCGTCGAGGCGCAAGAGGCCGACGGGCCGCACCCGGCCGGCCGCACCGTCTACGAGGCGCCGCTCCCCGAGGATGCAATACTGTCGATCAGGGCCGCGGCGGTGGACGGCAGGACGATGTCGACGGCAACCGAGGCGGTGCGGACGGGAGGGCAGTGCACCGGCGAGGTGGTATTCAGGGCGTACGACGCGGCGGCGGACGCTCCGGCGGAAGCGCCGCGCGATGCGGCCGACCGGATGCCGCCGGCCGGCGATCCTGCGGCATCGGCAGAGCGGCTCGACGACGGCCGGCAGGAGCCGGCTGGCGAGGCTGCGCCGCCGGACGAGCGCCCCGGCATGCAGGCCGACGCGCCGCCGCCTCTGCCGGCCGACACGGGCGAGGATCTGCCCGATGCGCCGGGTGCCGACGAGCGGCCGCCGGATGCCGAGGCGACGGCCGCCGACGAGCCCGGTACGACGGCCGCCACGGCCGCCGACGAGGGTGGCTGCCTGATCGCGACGGCCGCGTACGGGACGGAGATTGCGCCGCAGGTGCAGCACCTCCGCGAGGTTCGCGACTCTACGCTCTTGACGACAGAGTCTGGCAGGGCGTTCATGGCGGCGTTTGGCACCGCATACTATGCATTCTCGCCTCACGTGGCAGACCTGGAGCGCGAGCACCCCGCATTCAGGCAGGCCGTCGCGGCCCTGGTCGCGCCGATGCTGCTCGCGCTGCATGTCGTCGACTCGGCAGAGCCGGGCTCCGAGCACAGCGTCGTCGCGTACGGTGCGCTGGCCATATCGATGGTGGCGGGCATGTACGTCGCGGCGCCGGCCGCCGGCGCGTGGTATGCTGTGCGGCTGGCCCGCAACCGGGGCGGCCGCAAGGCCAGGGTCGACTAGCCATTTGGACGGGGCGGCCGCGACAAGCGCGCCGCGTTGCACAGGCAGCCGTGGGGCGGGGGCCGAGCCGCCTGAACGCGCTGCCTGCGCGCAGTGGAAGATCTCCATCCCTGAAAGGCCCGCGCCTATCGCAGGCCTCCTGCGCACTCTGCCATGCATGGCCCTATGATGGGGCAGGCCGGCAGGCGGCAGAAGGCAACGCGAACCCACACGGCCCCCAGTCTTTGACAGCGGTGGCATGTCGTTGTCGCGTAGGTTGATCTTGACAGGCTGAGATCGGCCGAACCTTGTGTACTAGCTCTTGCTATATGGCCGCACTGCCCGCGCACATCCTTTTGACATGGTCCGATCCGCAGGCTGCGCACGCACCTTGGAGCCGGGCAGGGATTGCCTAGCCGGCATGGCCGGATGTGCCCCTGACGCCGGGCGAGGGATCGGGCTGCGCGGCGTATGGCCCTGCTGCAAGGCGGCCGTCATGCGCCCCGTCTTGGCCCCGGATGCCAGCTCGCCGCGGCCCCGCCGGCGGGGCCGCGTCGTCGCCGGCGGCGCATGCGCCGCTTCCCCTCCCCGCCGCCCCGCCGTCGCAAAAAACTGACCACTGTTCCCGTACTCCTGCCGGCATCTTCCGAGGCGGCCCGCGTAGTGGACAGCGAAGGCGGCCTTCGTTGCCATGGGTGCGGGATGGGTGAGGGAAGGAGGGAACTGGGACAGGCGCTGCCAAGGCGGCCCTGTCCCTGCGGATGCGCGGCTATTGGAAGCACTGTTTCGCTACTGTTCATGGCGCGGCGCCGACACGGCCTGTCCCTGCGGATGCGCGGCTCCTGAAAGTGTGGGGAGGGGAAACGAGGGCGGCGCTACCGGGCCTCGCGACGCCCATTGCCGTGACGCCCCCGCGCAGTTGCCCGCCGCGGCGGAACTGTCGCCCCTCCGAGTTTTTTCGCAGGCGCCGTAGGCGCACCTGCCTCTGCGCAGCGGGTGACAAGATTGCCGGGTCCCGTCGACCCTTGGCTGTGCGAACTACGCGGCGGGCGATGCAGTACCACGGGGCCCTCCGGACTTGTGTCCTGCGCTCTACGATGTGGCCGCTGTGCAAGAGGGAGGGGGTGGGCAGGCGGGTGCACCCCGTCGGCCCTGTGCGCGTGCGGCACGCCGGACGCGGGCCGCGCCGGCTAGAGCGCTCAGCCGGGCCAGAAAGCGGGGCGGTTCCAGCAGACCGGGCGTGGGCCGCTGGGCCGCGGCGCCGCCGCGGCCGTCCACCCCGCTGATCGCCGCGGCACAACGCGGCCGCATATTCCGTATCCGGCGCCGCGATGCGAGAGTGCAACGCGCACGCATGCGGACTTTCTCGCGCAGGCGGACGCAGCTGGCGGCAGCGGAGAGGGGCGGGGAGGCCGCACCGCGGCACCTCCACACCATGATTCCATATCGTTGCAAAATAGGAGTTTCGCAGAAGCCTGTGCCGATATAATCGGCGGTTCATCGATCGTAAGGAGCGCACGGGCGGGACCGAACGAGCCGATATATGCGCACGACGACGATGCCCGGAAGACAGCCGCTTGGGCGGTGCAACTGCAGGTTGCACCCCCTGCGATCTATTCTAGGGCGAGGCGCCGCCGGGCGCCAGATCGGGATATTCGACCCTGGCCTGTCGCCGCCCCGCAATCCCTCTCGATGTCCAGACATGGCATTCCTGCGGATGCCTCGCACCCGCTTCAGATTCGGTGTCGTCCGCGCCGTCGGGGCGCCGCAGCGCGCACACTGCGGATGTCCGACCGCACGGAGCGGCACACCGGGATCGCGCGGTGCCGCACCGCGCGGCACGCGGCAGGGCGGCTCCTGTCAACACCGCGACGAAGCGCGAAAAAGTGCAACAGTCCACGACACGTATGCGGCGCAAGGTCTGACCGGAACACTGCGGCGCCAAGTGTCGCCTGGCTTGGCATGGCGGCCGGCAACGGGTGCGAGACTGCCCGGGGGACTGTACGGCGGCAGTGCAGGAGCCGGCCGCCGCCGAGCCGACTCGTCCATGGCCCATCCAGATTGCGGCGGCACCGGGGCGGCAGGCCGCCGCCTGTGCGGCTGTCCAACTCGTACTGTACAGGGGGACGGCATTGCGCCACTTGCACTGCGCCGCCGCGCCGCCGCGCCAAGCGCATGCTGTATGTCCTACCAGGCTCCGACCGGCAAGAGGGACAGGGGTGCTAGGGGCAGCGTACTGCGGCTGCCTGGCCACTGCAGTACGCCGGCGCGCCTGGTAGCACCGAAGTGGAGGCGGCTAGGGACAGTGCAATGTGGCTACCTGGCCCCAGTGCCGGCCGCAACTGTGCGTCCCTTGGCAATCTCCTGCCCTCAACCATGCCACGCCTGCACAGCTGGATGAACGCCATGGACAAATCTGCGCACATAAAGAAAATTTATGGGGAAAATGGTACAATTTCGGCTAAAATCCTGGCAACGATCACGATGCGCCGCTGGACGGTTAACCTTATATCCGCCCCCTTCGGCGCGCCCGCGTGAACTGCGAGCCAAGCCGTATTTGCGACGTAGCGTCCCCGCCTTCTGTCACCTGCATGCATGGTGCGAAGAGTAGAGCCCCTGTAGCACCGGCAGCAATGGCGACTGGCACTGCCTCGCGGAGCCGAACATGGGGGCGCCCGGCTGTGGCACTGTCGGCCTTTGCAGTTCTGGCGATTGCCGTGTCGGCCGCGGCCCTTGTTCCCCTTGCCTACCACGGCGGCGAGTCCATGCCGTACGCGCTGGCGGCGGATATCTTTGGCGATGCAGTTAGTGTCCTGTCGTCCACGCCCGTACAGGGCCCGGCGGCACTACAGTTGCCGGCGGCCCATGCTGAACACATGACTCCGTCGTCGCCTGATGTCCTGTCTATGGTCGCTGGCGCTGCCGCCATTGAAGGACAAGGCGCCCATGCGGGACTTGCTAATGCCAGCGATGTAGACGTAGTGGTGGCGGACGGCCGCACGTATGCAGTTGCTAGCGCCTACGACGCTGGCAAAGTCTCGCTGATCCGGATATACGACGACGGCACAATGGCTGCGGCGGATTCGCTATCTGAAGCCACGGACAGCACCCTTGTACTGTCCGAGGCATCGGGACTTGAGGCGTTTAACGTGGGCGACAAGGCGTACGCGATTGTGGCCGCACGCACTGACCACGGTGTTCAGCTGATCCGCATAGACGGGGAAAACGGCACGCTAGTGCCAGTCGACAACGCAGTGAACGGCACGACGACGGCTGATAGCAAGACGTTTGACACTTTGTCTGGGGCCGTTGATGTCGATGTTGTGTCTGTAAATTCCACCCACACGTATGCATTGGTAGCTGCGGCCACTGATGATGGTATTCAAGTGATACGGATAGTAAACGAAACGCTCGTGCCCGTCCACTCGGTAAGAGACGGCGATGCCAATCTTGACAGGCTCAACATCGAGTATGGTGTAATCGACGCATTCCGCATGGACTCTGCATTCTATGCCATTGTCGCGGCAGACGGGGAGAATGGCGTCAATCTTGTACGGATATTGGAGAACGGAACCCTCAGGGGGGTCGATTCGGCTGTTGACGGCGTTGGCGGATACGACAATCTTGGCAAGGTGGCGGGTGTAAGCGCCTTTACCGCGCCGAACGGAACCATGTTTGCCATTACAAGCTCGGATACTGGCCCCGCCGATGACATCCAGCTAATCAGAATAAATGCAACAGGCATGACTCCTGTCAACTCTGCCCGGATCGGCTTCGAGCTTATGGAGCAAAGCTATGACATCAAGGCCTTTGCTGTGGGAGACGATCGGTATGCCGCCGTGGCCACGTATAACCGGGGTGCAGTCCAGTTGATCCAAATACACACGAACGGTACGCTAGAACAGGTTGACATTGCCAGAGATGACCCCAACGAGGGGTATTACTTGGGTGGTGTCTATGGAATAAACCAGTTCGAGCTGGGCGGCTCCACGTACGTGATCACCGCATCGGACGGCGACGACGCTATCCAGTTAATCTTGGTGAAAAACAGAACACTCACTGCTGGCGCTGCCGCCATTGAAGGACAAGGCGCCCATGCGGGACTTGTTGATGCCAGCGATGTAGACGTAGTGGTGGCGGACGGCCGCACGTATGCAGTTGCTAGCGCCTACGACGCTGGCAAAGTCTCGCTGATCCGGATATACGACGACGGCACAATGGCTGCGGCGGATTCGCTATCTGAAGCCACGGACAGCACCCTTGTACTGTCCGAGGCATCGGGACTTGAGGCGTTTAACGTGGGCGACAAGGCGTACGCGATTGTGGCCGCACGCACTGACCACGGTGTTCAGCTGATCCGCATAGACGGGGAAAACGGCACGCTAGTGCCAGTCGACAACGCAGTGAACGGCACGACGACGGCTGATAGCAAGACGTTTGACACTTTGTCTGGGGCCGTTGATGTCGATGTTGTGTCTGTAAATTCCACCCACACGTATGCATTGGTAGCTGCGGCCACTGATGATGGTATTCAAGTGATACGGATAGTAAACGAAACGCTCGTGCCCGTCCACTCGGTAAGAGACGGCGATGCCAATCTTGACAGGCTCAACATCGAGTATGGCGTAATCGACGCATTCCGCATGGACTCTGCATTCTATGCCATTGTCGCGGCAGACGGGGAGAATGGCGTCAATCTTGTACGGATATTGGAGAACGGAACCCTCAGGGGGGTCGATTCGGCTGTTGACGGCGTTGGCGGATACGACAATCTTGACAAGGTGGCGGGTGTAAGCGCCTTTACCGCGCCGAACGGAACCATGTTTGCCATTACAAGCTCGGATACTGGCCCCGCCGATGACATCCAGCTAATCAGAATAAATGCAACAGGCATGACTCCTGTCAACTCTGCCCGGATCGGCTTCGAGCTTATGGAGCGAAGCTTTGACATCAAGGCCTTTGCTGTGGGAGACGATCGGTATGCCGCCGTGGCCACGTACGACCGGGATGCAGTCCAGTTGATCCAAATACACACGAACGGTACGCTAGAACAGGTTGACATTGCCAGAGATGACTCCAACGAGGGGTATTACTTGGCTGCTGTCTATGGAATAAACCAGTTCGAGCTGGGCGGCTCCACGTACGTGATCACCGCATCGGACAACAGCGACGCCGTCCAACTGATACGTATGAATTCGCCCTCCTTAAAGGTAACCCATGTCCGCTCTGATGACGCGGATGCAACGTACGAGGCGGGCAGGAACATTGACATTGCGATTCACTTCACCTATCCCGTCAATGTTGCGGGACAGCTTGAACTAAAGCTGAACAGCGGCGGCAACGCCTCGTACATGGGCGGCACGGGCACCGACAAGCTGACGTTCCGCTACACGGTGGGCACCGGCGAGAGCGCGGAGAATCTGGACTACACAGGGACGGACGCCCTGTCTGGCACCGGCACGATCGTCGGCGCCACGGGCTCGAATGCTGGGCGCCAGGCCGACCTGACCCTCCCCGAGGTCGGCTCGCCGGCCTCGCTTGGGGCCTCGAACAGCATGAGTATCGAGGCGATCGCGCCCGTCGTCCTGAGCGTTACCTCGCCCAACGCCAACGGAACCTACACCGAGACGGGCACAAACATTACGATTACTGCCACCTTTGACGAGGCTGTATCGGTGACGGGAGAGCCTGCCCTTGAGCTGGGGATGGACGGCATGAACCGCAACGCGTCGTACGCGAATGGCACCGAGACGCGCATGCTGTCGTTCGTTTACACCATAGCGCCTGGGGATCGGACGGACGACCTAGAGTATGCCGGCATGGGCGCCATGACCCTTCCCGACGGAGCGACCATCCGCGACGTGTACGGCAACAACGCCAACCTTATGTTGCCTGCATCGGGACCAAGCTCACTGGGCGGCTCGAAGGACATTGCAATCAGCACAGATATGACGGGGCCAAACGTCACGGCAGTCGCCTCGCCCGATGCCAATGCCACGTACGGGGCGGGGGCCATGATCAACATTACGGTCACATTCGACGAAGATGTTGCAGTCGAAGGTACGCCCCTGCTGGAGCTGGAGACCGGCGCCACTGACCGGAACGCGACATTCGTTGCTGTCGACTCTGCCAGCATGATGTTCCGGTACATGGTGCAGCAAGGCGACATGTCTGACGACTTGGCGTACACGGGCACGGATGCGCTGGCCCTCAACGGAGGCTCTGTGCGAGATGCCGACGGCAACGCCGCAAGCCTAGAGCTTCCGGCGCCCGGCACAACGGGGTCGCTCTCGGACTCTGGCGACATTAGGATCGACACGAGTAGCGGCGGCGGCTCTGCCATGGATCGCACGCCGCCGACCGTCATGGGCGTCACCTCTCCCGATGCCGACGGCACGTACGGAACGGGCACAATGATCAACATTACGGTCGCATTCAGCGAGAATGTCAATGTGGACGGCGCGCCACAGCTGGAGCTGGCGACGGGTGCCGCCAACCGCAGCGCCGTGTACGCGTCGGGGAGCGGCACGGCCATGCTGATGTTCAGCTATGCCGTCATGTCGGGCGACATGTCTGCCGACTTGGACTATACCGGCATGAATGCGCTGTCCCTCAACGGCGGAACAATCATGGATGCGGCCGGCAACAATGCCAGCTTGGCCCTGCCGGCACCGGGTACGGCCGGCTCGCTGTCTGACTCTAGCAACATTGTGATCGATACGGAAGTGGCTACAGGGATGACCAACTCGACGGTCGGCACGATGACGGCCACCATCGTCCCCGCCACGACGACGCCGTCCGGCACCGGTGGCGGCACCGACACCGTGACGCCTCCGACCGTCGTGGCGGCGCAGCCGTCGTTCCCGTTCGGCACCGGCGGTGGAGGCGGTGGCGGAGGCGGTGGCGGCGGAACGCGCCTCGCACCGGGCGACGGCTCTGGATCGATCATCCTGTACGCGGCCGCATGGGACTGCAACGAGGGGACGATCCAGATTACGACAAACGCCGGAATACGCCCCGAGATTAGCGTCCTGTCGTCGGCCGGCACGATCACCGCAGGGATGACAGACGGCCCGCACCCGGCGGGCCGCGCCGTCTACGAGGCGTCGCTCCCAGAGGACTCTATACTGTCTATCAGGGCCACTGCCGTAGAGGGCCGTACCATGTCTACCGCATCCGAGACGGTCCGTACAAACGGGCAGTGCACCGGCGAGACCGTATTCAGGGCGTACGGGGCGCCGACCGCCGCGCCGGGTGTTGCAGACCGCGACCAGCCTGCCGAGGATGGGACGGCCGCAGAGCGGCCAGACATGCCGGCGGCCGACCGCGACCAGCCTGCCGAGGATGGGACGGCCGCAGAGCGGCCAGACATGCCGGCGGCCGACCGCGAGCAGATCGAGATACCTCCGCCGCCGCCAGATCCCGACGAGATGAGGCAGGATGCGCCGGATGCCGACGAGCGGGCGCCGGCCACCGATGCGACGACGACTGCCGAGTCCGAGACGACTCCAGCCGCCGACGAGGATGGCGGCTGCCTGATCGCGACGGCCGCGTACGGAACCGAGATTGCCCCGCAGGTGCAGCACCTCCGCGAGGTTCGCGACAGCACGCTCTTGACGACAGAGTCTGGCAGGGCGTTCATGGCCGCGTTTGGCACCGCGTACTATGCATTCTCGCCGCACGTGGCAGACCTGGAGCGCGAGCACCCCGCGTTCAGGCAGGCCGTCGCGGCCCTGGTCGCGCCGATGCTCCTCGCACTGCAGGTCGTCGATTCGGCAGAGCCCGGGTCGGAGCACAGCGTCGTCGCGTACGGCGCCTTGGCGATATCGCTGGTGGCGGGAATGTACGTTGCGGCGCCGGCCGCCGGCGCGTGGTATGCCGTCCGCGTCTGGCGAGGCCGCCCTGCCGGCGCCCCTGCCTCCTAGCAAGGTTGCCCCCCCTCGCTAGGGGCCGTCGGCCGTTGCCGCGTACAGGATGCAGCGATCCTTGGCTGTCGGGCGCAGGCGCCCGACACCACTGGGCCTGGATATCCTCGCCGGGCCTGGCCAGCTTGCGCCTGCACGCCTGCGCCGGCGTCCCGTGCATGGGCGCGTCGCGGGCCATGCTGGTCTGCCCGGAGTTCGGCCGGTGGAAGGGCGGGCCGTCGGCGTCGCGCGGGTGCGGCGGGCGCACTTGCAGGCGGCGCGGCATGCCGTGCGGCCGGCCGGCCGCATCGGGGGCAAGGCGGCGCGGCGCGGCCGCCGACATGGCGCGCGCCCTCTTGGACATTGCCGATCTCGCGCGCGATCCCGATGACCCTGCGGGGGATGTCTCGGAAGAATTGGCACACGTCGCCACGCGCCGCATGTTGAATTTCCTCGAGGACGGCGCCGCCCTCTTGGAACGCTGTCCCGCACAGACGGAGCGCGAGCGGGCCGCGTTTCTGATAGGCCGCCTGGCGGGCCGCCGTGCCGCCTTGGGCGGACGGGCCTGCCGCGCGGACCGCCGGATCTTGCCCCGGCTTCCGCCCCCGCCGGCGGCGCAGAGTCGGGAACACTCTTGGAGGCGCGAGCGCGGCTCCCTTACGGCGGCAACACAGTGGCGCCTGGCGCGTCCGCTTTGCGCGGCACCGCGGCCAGTGCTTCGAAGCCTGCCGCCGTGCACCTTGCAGCCCCAAGCGCGCCGGAAGGCGCCGGCAGGCGCATTCCCGTCATGGCTGCGCGGGCGACAAACCTCACTGTCCTGTGCACAAGGCAGCGCCCCTTCCTGCGGGGGGGCAGGCTCCTGCCGCTCGGCGCCGCCGGGGACATTGTCCACTACTTGGGCGGCGCGAGGCGGGGCTCGCGCGGCTGCGCGGCCGGCGCGGCGGGGCCTGCAGGCTGCGCCGGGGAGGCGGAGATTGCGCGGGTGCGCCCCTGCATGGGAGCAGCAGGGGCGTGCGCCTGTCGTAGCCGCTCCTGCTGCAGGCCTTCCTCCTAGCGCACGCCATTGCGCCATGCGGCAATGCCGGCCCGCCGCACTGCGCGGCCGCACACCGCTAGGCCCGGGTTGGGCGACCCTGCCGGCGCACGCCCCGCTCCCGCCGCAGGAGAGGCGGCCGGCGCGGCGCCGCCCGCGCAGGGAACCGCAGTGCGGGGGCCGCCTGCCCGCCTGCTTGCCCGGGATCGAGTCCCGGCCTCTGGGGGCGCGATCCGACGGGCCTCCGGCCGCCGGATGCGAGGAAGCTGGCAATTCAGTCCACTTGTACACAATGCCTGCGCAGGCCTGTTGAATGAGACAGGTCGGCACCGGGAAGGGGGGCGGGACGAGCGGCGGCATGAGCGCTGCCGAGGCCCTCCGCTTCTATCGCGAGTTCAAGAAGCTCAAGGAGGAGGCCGGGCTGCCCTCCTACGACCCGAAGGACAGGGATGCCATCCGCAGGGGGTTTTTCGGGGATGGCTACGGCACGTCTCTGAAGGACATTGAAAGGTCGAGGAAAGCGCGCCCGCCGGGCCGGCCAAGGCGCCGCCGATGCGGCCATGTGTGGGGCTCGGGACATGCTAGGGCGCGTTCGGGACAGGCGGAGGCGGATGTTGCTGGCCGTCATCAACGCCCATGCCATAGCACCGAGCGGCGGGCCCGCCGCCGGCCCGCGCATCCTGATAGCCGCCGCCTGACCACCGCCGCACGCGGCCTATCGGGCGCCAGCGGGACAATGTGAACCCGTGCCAGGATATCGGCCGGTCTGCCGCCTCGCGCGCCCCTCCCTGCGCCGATCCGTGACCTTGACGACCTACACGGCACTGTGCGGCGGCGATCGCGCCGCCGCCGGCTGCGCGGGCCGCGGCTGCGCGGATACAGGCGTCGCGGCGGGCCGTCATATCCAACAACGCCTTTGGTCCTCATTGGCAGCTGGATCTAGGCGCCAAGCCGCTAGGCTGTGGCACAAAGCAGATTTGCGACCAATGTACTTGGAATCGGGCGGCATCTACAGTTATGTGGGATAACTGGAGGCATATGCAAGCAAACAGCAAATTTGTCGCCAAGTACGGCATCAACTGAGAAAAAATTTGACGCGCAGGGATCTTTTCAAGCCATATCTTTTTTAGTATGGCATATACGGTGCGTCTTGTTGGCTAGCGACTTGGCTGTGCAGTTGGAAGGTGTGCGAGCCGCCCTCCGCGACAAGAACACGGTATGCTTTCTGGGCAAGGCGCAGTCGGGAAAAACCGTGTCATCGACACTGTTGAAGCATGCCATTATTAACCACTTCATCCCTGGCCGCATGCATGACTACCAAGCTATAGTGTCCCAAGGCATGGACACCATAAACAGGCACTTGGTTGACATGATCATAGAAGGACAGTTTCCGACATCTGCGCTTCCCGTCTCTGGCCCGAGGGTTGTCCTTGACGTCTACAAGATGTCGGGTCCTGGGGCAGGAAAATTCGAGATTATTCTCCAAGACTCGTCATGCGAGAATTTTTTCGAATGCCTGGTGAAAGAATGCCCCGACCCCGCCGGCCGCCTTCGCGAGATGCTCGAGCCTTCGGGATCGGGCCATGTGGGACCGCTCGCATGCTATATCTTTGCCAAGTTGTACATCCTTGCAATCGACTGCTCCGCCGTCGCCACGCTGGAGCAGCAGCAGTCTTCACTGGCAAATGCCATCACCACGCTGCACAGGCTGCATACCGCCGCAAGCTTGACGCGCAACAATAAGGTCGTAAGCCCAATCGCGATCTTGTTCACCAAGGCCGATCTTTTAAGCGGGGATGACTCGTCCTACACGGCGACAGAGCTGCTTGAGCGCATGCCCGAGCTAAAGTCTGCCTTGGACGTGCTGCACGAGGGGACGCTGGACTGCTTCAAGGTGTCCATCTCTACACAAGAAGAGTCGGAGGATGATCGCAGCAAACGGGTCGCGCGCGCAAAGCAGCGGCATGAAAGAGAATATACCGGGGCGGTCGTGAAGCGCCGAAGTGCCGACGAGGCAAACTCCGCCATGTGCGCCCAAGAGCGTTCAAGAGCAGAGGCCGAGATTGGCGGGGCTGATCTTGAGGCCCACATGCGGCAGCACGGCGAGAAACAGCGCAGGCGGATAGATTCAGAGCTGCCACTTCCTGCCAAGTTTGACTATGATGCTGCTAGAAATGCGCAGACGCGCCGGCCGGAACTCCCGCTTGCCTATACGCACGACGAGTATGTGCGGCTTATCATGTGGATTATTTCACAGATGGTCGGTTCGGCATGGCTCGCGTAGAGAGGCTAGTGTACACGACAGGCTCTTTCGGCGGACCGCAGGGGTGCCACGTGAAGGCAAAAAGTCCGGGCATCTCTGCCAAAACAGTCTCGGACTCGGATCCCTACACGCTGCCTCAGGCAGGTTCTGTCTAATATTCGAGACTTGGTCGCTTTCTTAATTGTTCCTGCCCGCGCTTGATCAATAGCGGAACCTGGGCACCACTTGAAATCCGGCCTGCCGCGGCAGGCCTCTCCTGCTCGTCTTCTTTCGACGGCGAGCCTCCACATCGCAGTTGTGGTCGGCAGAGCATGCGATTATGGCGCGCCACTTGTCGGCATCCTCAAAGATCACCCCCGCCGCCTCCGACGGCGTCTTTTTCAGTTCCGTGTGAGTCCTTGCGAAGTTGTAGTGTATCTGGCGCATTGCCACGTACGTCGTGTATGGGGTCTTGATTCCCCCGCACGTCCCGACAAGCTCCCTCATCGTGCCGTTGTGCCTCTCCTTTACGTTGGTGTTCATGTCGCCGTCCGCGTGGATGTGGCGTATGTGGAACGACATCGTGCCGCTGCCGTTGCGCCGCATCACTGCGTTGTGGGCGGACGCAAAGTTTTGGGCGCCGTCCGTCCTTACAAGCGCGGGCACGGGTCCCCTGACGGCCATGTCCATCTTGTAGAGGCCCTGGACGCTGTGGGATCCCTTGCGCCGCCCGATCTGCGCCCCCGTCCAGAAGCGGGTCCCCTCGTCCTAGGCCGAGAAGATCACGTGCCTGACCCCGTTGATGCGCACGATCATCTCGTCGGCGGCCATGACGGGGGACAGGCAGTAGCAGAGCGACATGGGTACGGGCTGACAAGGCGCGGGAACTTTACGTACCGCACGTGGATGGTCGATCGGGCCGGTTCAGGGTGCTTTTTACGCAGTGAATCGAGTATGTTGTGGGTGGTCTTGCCCCCGCAGCGGTCCTCGATCGCCACTATGACCAAGTCCCCTCGGTAGGTCATGAACAGGAACCCGCCGTCGTGCGTAAAGCGCCTGCCGCACTTTTTGTTGCGGCACCGGCAGACCTGCACTTCGCCGTGCTTGTTCCTCCTCATGTACGAGGTGCCAGACACCTCCTTTCTGCAGAACCGGCACCTGACGGGCGGCGTCTTGATGGCGCGCGGGCGCCTTCGGGGCCCGCCGCGGCGCCGCGGGCCGCCGCGGCGCCGCGGCCGCGGCGGGGGCGACGCATCGAAGACCCTCTTCATCGCGGCGGTGTGCTTGCACGCCCTGCTCGTATGCGCGAACGCCTTGCAGCTGCAGCACCACCTGCCGAGCACGTGCGCGATTCTGTGCCACAGGGTGTACTTGGACTGGGACCGCGCCTCGTATTCGTACTCGCCCGCCTTCTTCACGGCAATTTCGCCGCGCTTCTACCTGTGGATCAGAACCGTTTCACACATTGTGCCGCCGACGGTCAGGGGGGTAATTTCAGTATTAAGGCCCGGCACATGGGTTTGGGCAAATTTGGACAAACTAATGCAAAAAAC
Source organism: Cenarchaeum sp. (assembly GCA_965242695.1). Classification (GTDB taxonomy): domain Archaea; phylum Thermoproteota; class Nitrososphaeria; order Nitrososphaerales; family Nitrosopumilaceae; genus Cenarchaeum. The sequence goes on from CBDESU010000002.1 coordinate 1,443,518, forward strand.
TCGATGTGGGCAAACAGATAAAATTTAGAAATTGGTTGAGTCCTCTGCATTTCACAAAACTAGGTTCAACGTCCAATCGCAAATGCTCACTAACACACGTGCATGATCCGCACGACCGTGTACTCAATTAAGGATCCGACCAAGTCTCGAATATTAGACAGAACCGACGGGAGATGCGGAGCGTCCGCGCGCATCCTGTCGCAGCCCGCCCGTGCGCCCGGGCGGCATCGCCCGCGCCGCCCCGCTCCCGGCTTTGGCCGCGCGCCGCCGAACATCCTGCGGGGCCTGCAGCCGTCCGCTTGTGCACGGACAGAATGCTTCCACCCCCATCTAGGGGTTCCGATCTCGCGCCCGACCATCATTTCCACTCCAACAAATGCCTAAATACTACGGCTTGGGGGTTCTCCCATGAAGCAGGCGTTGTCCTTGGCGGAGACGCGCAGGCGCAACAAGCTCCGCAGGCACCAAGAGTGGAGGGCCAAGCGCCAGGACATAATGGTCGTGTTCACCGGCACCGTCTCGTCCGAGGTGAGGTCCGCGGTCAAGCGCGTGGCGGGGAGCGCGCCCAAGTTCGGCATCGCCGTGCGAGGCAGGCCCGAGCGCCGCGAGGACCTGCCGTCGAGCCACCCGCCGATAGAGGGCCTAGAGCACACCAACCCGACCATCATAACCATCATACTCGACGGCTCGATGTCGCAGGTAGTCGACCTGCTCAGGTCCCACATGCCCATGGACATGGCCGTCGTCCCGATACCGAGCGAGAGGGCCAATGTCTGGTAGGGGCCGCGGATCACGCGCAGATACAGGCGACTACAAGAGGGAGCTAGAGAGGGCGGAGCGCAGGGCCAGGCGGGATGACCTGAAGCCTAGGGTTGGCACGATCGCGTTTTTCGACCTTCCTGGATCCACAAGGGTGATGAAGGATCCGCACGCGGCCGTGCCGCGCATGATCCTCCACAACTCCATGTGCGCCGCGATCATACGGCTAAACAAGGGCATAATCGTCAAGGAGCTTGGCGACGGGCTCGTGGTGAGGTTCGCCAACGCCGGGGATGCCGTCGTCTGCGGCAGATCGATCAGAGGCCTTCGCATGCCCGGCGACTGCCTCGTATGCCTGCCCCGGGCGGGCGATCGCAGGGGGTGCACGGCAGGCGGCGGCTCGATGCGACTGGTCAGGCGCCGCCTCTCCGGACGCGGCTGATCGTCCGCCACCGCCGCGCCCATTCTCGACGGCGGGCCGCCCGTCGCATCTGTAGGCCTGCGGGCGTCTGTCCCCCTATGCCTCGGTCGACGCGCAAGGCGCCCTGCCCTGCCGTACGCCTGCACGGGCGGGGGCGCGGCGCGCCCTGTCCCGCCCGTTGCGGGCCGCACTCTCCTGCTGCCGCCGAGGGTCCGTGTGATGGGTTGGGCGCCCCTGCATTCCTGTCTCCGACCGTCATTTCCACTAGCAAATCCTTATATGCAACGACTTGGGAGTTGGCCCGTGAAGCAGGCAACCTCGACGATACCCTACCGCAAGGGCACTAGGGCCTACAAGCACCACGTGTGGAGGCACAAGCACCAGGACGTAATGGTCGTGTTCACCGGCACCGTCTCGTCCGAGGTGAGGTCCGCGGCCAAGCGCGTGGCGGGGAACGCGACCAAGTTCGGCGTCGCCGTGCGCGGCAGGCCCGAGCGCCGCGACGACCTGCCTCCTGGCCACCCGCCGATAGAGGGACTAGAGCACACCAACCCGACCATTATAACCGTCATGATGGAAGGCTCTATGTCTCAGGTCGTCGGTCTGCTAAAGTCCGACATGCCCAAGGACATGGTCGTCGTGCCGATACCGAGAGAGAGGTGCAATGTCTGGTAGGGGCCGCGGATCCCGCGCAGATACAGGCGACTACAAGAGGGATCTTGAAAGGGCGGCGCGCAGGGCCAGGCGGGACGACCTGAAGCCCAAGGTTGGCGCGATCGCGTTTTTCGACCTTCCTGGATCCACAAGGGTGATGAAGAAGGACCCGCACATGGCGGTGCCGCGCATGATCCTCCACAACTCCCTGTGCGGCGCGATCATACGGCTGAACGAGGGCACGATCGTAAAGGAGCTCGGCGACGGGCTCATGGTGAGGTTCGCCAACGCCGGGGACGCCGTCGTCTGCGCCGTCAGGGTGATCAGGAACCTTCGGGATCACGGCGGCGGCGTGTGCACAAAGGTGACCGTCGCGTTCGGGACGATCTGGGACGTCAGGAACTCGTCGGGCGAGCCCGACGTGTACGGGACGCCCGTCCACGTTAGCTCGCGGATGGAGAGGCATGCAGTCGAGAACACCATCGTGATAGACGCAAAGGACAAAGAGTCGATCGTCGAGTGGTTTGAGCAGACGGAGTTCAAGATAAGGGTTCTGAGAGGAAAGCTAAAGGACTATCCAGACAGAAAGATCTACAGGATTCTGGTCTGACGGGCGCTGGCCGTCGCATGGCGGGCGCCGTGGGGCCGTCCCCGACGGCTGCGGCCCGCGGCCGCGCCGCAGGCGGGCCCTGCGGTGCCCGCAGGCCTTGCCGCGCGGCCCTATCCGACGTATGGTGATCCGGAGATCACCGGCGCTTGTGCCGTATGTGATCCTGCGCGATCCCGCCCCGACCCGGCAGCCGTTGCTGCTGGCCGGCCGCTCTCCTGGGCACGGGTTTTCGCAAAGTTCCTCCACGCGGCTTGCGGGGCGCCTGCGCATTTCAAGGCCCGCCCGCTTTGTCCCCCTGGCGGCCCGCTTTGTGTAGAATGCCTGGCATTTCACAGGCCCAGCTCTTTCAGCATCTGCTCGTGCGTATAGTATTCCCCCCTTGCCAGGCAGCGCATATCCTCGTCGATCTCCCTTGCATCCTCGGCCGTGTACGTCCCCGGTTCGTCCGCGTTGACCAGCCGCGCAATGTACTCGCCCGTCGTCTCCGTTGGACTCTTCCCCTTTTCGATTGACTCGAACCTGGTGCCTGCGAGGATCGACTTGCCCGTCTTGTCTCTGCCGCGCCTCCCCCGGCCGGCGCGGCCGGATCCATCGGCCTTGGATGCCCAGAGTACCGCGCCTTCTTCGATGGCAACCTTGGCGGAACGCACCAGATGGTCCAAGATGCGGTCAAGATCCGCTGCGGTCACGCGGCCGGGCAGCACCCTCAGCAGGCGATCCCTGCTCTCGTACCGGCGGTTTGCCGATACGACGCGCTCGACCCTCTCGACCATGTCGGGGTCGGGCGCGGCCCGCGGCGGAGCGGGGCCCAGCGCGGCGCTCGGCGCGGCGCCGGGTGCGCCGCCGCCTGCGGCCGGGTCCACGGCGGGCGGCCCTGCATGGACTGCCTTTTTGCCCGCGCTCACGGCCTTTCCGCCCGGCCCGCACATATCAGTGTGCCCTCTTGGGGGCGCGGGCGCGGCGGCGGCATGCGTGCGCTTGCGGGTGCATCAGCGTAGCCTGGCGATCGGCGGCGGCGGCGGCGGATGCACTGCAGCCGCGTCCGCGCGTCCGCGCGGCCTCGCATGCACCTCCCTCTCGGCCGGCGCCGCCCGCGGGCCTTGGCTGCGCACTGCAGGGCATACTGCGGGGCCTGCAGCCGTCGCTTGCGCATGGACAGAATGCCTCCACCCCCATCGTCTAGGAGTTTTGATCTCGCGCCCGACCGTCATTTCCACTCCAACAAATGCCCAAATACTACGGCTTGGGGGCTTCCACCATGAAGCAGGCGCTGTCCTTGGCGGAGACGCGCAGGCGCAACAAGCTCCGCAGGCACCAAGAGTGGAGGAACAAGCGCCAGGACATAATGGTAGTGTTCACAGGCACCGTCTCGTCCAAAGTGAGGTCCGCGGTCAAGCGCGTGGCGGGGAGCGCGCCCAAGTTCGACGTTGTCGTGCGTGGCAGGCCCGAGCGCCGCGAGGACCTGCCTCCTGGCCACCCGCCGATAGAGGGCCTAGAGCACACGAGCCCGACCATCATAACCGTCATGATGGACGGCTCGATGTCGCAGGTCGTCGACCTGCTCAGGTCCCACATGCCCATGGGAATGGTCGTCGTTCCGATACCGAGAGAGAGGTCCAATGGCTGGTAGGAGCCGCGGATCACGCGCAGGCGCCGGCGACTACAAGAGGGAGCTAGAGAGGGCACGCGCCGGGCCCGGCGGGACGACCTGAAGCCTAGCGTGGGAGCGATCGCGTTTTTCGACCTTCCTGGATCCACAAGGGTGATGAAGAAGGACCCGCACGTGGCGGTGCCGCGCATGATCCTCCACAACTCCCTGTGCGCCGCGATCATACGGCTAAACAAGGGCATAATCGTCAAGGAGCTCGGCGACGGGCTCATGGTGAGGTTCGACAATGCTGGGGACGCCGTTGTCTGCGCCGTCAGGGCGATCAGGAACCTCCGGGAGCACGGCAATGGCGTGTGCACAAAGGCGACCGTCGCGTTCGGGACGCTCTGGGACGTCAGGAACGCGTCGGGCGAGCCCGACGTGTACGGGACGCCCGTCCACGTGAGCTCGCGGATGGAGAGGCATGCGGTCGAGAATGCCATAGTAATAGACGAAAAGGACAGGGAGTCGATCGTCGAGTGGTTCGACAAAGCCGCCTTTGACGTGCGGCCGCTGCGAAAAAAGCTAGAGGACTATCCCGACCGAAGGCTCTACATGCTGTCGGTCCGGTAGCGGGCGGCGCGCCGGCGCGGCGGCCCTCTCGCGGCGCAGGCTGGCCTGGGACGGGGTGCATGGGCGCGGCAGGGGGCGATTCGGGCCGGCGGCGGGGGAGGAGCAGGCGCCACGGCGCACGCCGGCGGCCCGCTCCGCACGGCGCCTGCCACGGGCCCCGTCGACAGGTTCTTCGAGCGGTTCAACAACGGGCGTCACAACGTGGCCCCTGGCACGTCCATGCGCGAGGCGCCGGCGCAGGCGTACGGGCGCAAGATGCCCAAGCACGGCGATGGCGTCCAGATGCCCAGAGGCGTCGGGTGCCCGCGCCTGACGGCCGAGGGCCGTTACCCTTTGTACACGACATGCAAAGAACGGCGCGCGAATGATTATATACGCCGCCGCGGCGCCGACGCCGTGCGCTAGATCCAAGGGCGGCAATACGATGGCATCCCTGGCAGTCCCGATTGCATCGAGTCGTGAATCTTCCGCGCCAGCTGGAGGGGATGGCGGCGGCGGCGGCGCCGCCAACATGGCCGCCCTGACCATATACGGCATACTGCAGCACCAGTACGGGCGGCACGACACCGCCCTTGAGGTGTGCGACGCAGTGGTGCGGGCGTACCCCGGATACCCGCCGGCGCATGCGGGACGGGCCCGGGCGCTGGCCGGACTGGGGCGGCCCGACGAGGCGCTCCACGCATTCTGCGATGCCATCGCATGCGATCCCGAGTGCGCGCCGGCGCATGCGGACTATGCGCTGGCGGCGACGCGGCTGGGATGCTACGAGGATGCCATCGCCGCGTACGGAGAGGCGATCCGGCTGGCGCCGGACAGCGCGGACGTCCGCGCGGGGCACGCATTTGCGCTGGCGGGCGCAGGGCGCCTCGAGGACGCGCTGGCGGCATGCGAAGAGGCGGCCCGAATGGGCCCGGGATCGGCCCTGGCGCATGCCGCGCGCGGGAGGGTCATGGCCGGCATGGGGCGCCACTCCGATGCGCTCTCTGCCTTTGACCGCGCAGCCGGGCTGGATGCGAAATCGGCGTCGGCGCACGCGGGGCGCGGGCTGGCCCTCGAGTCCCTTGGCCGCCACTCCGATGCGCTCTTGGCGTACGGCCGGGCCGTCCGCCTCGACCCCGGCTCGGCGTCGGCGCACGCGGGGCGCGGGCTGGCCCTCGAGTCCCTTGGCCGCCACTCCGATGCGCTCTTGGCATATGAGCGGGCGATCGGCATCGACAGGTACCACAGGCTGGCCAGGGATGGCAGGAATCGAACGGGGCGGCGCTGCGCCCCGGGCGGGCCGGGCGAGGCCGCCCGGCCGGGATCGGCAGGGGAGGACGGCCATGCCAGCGATCGCGATGCTGCCTCCGCGCCGGGGCCGCGCCGTGCATGCGTTGCGGACATTGGCCGCGCAATGGATCCCGACCACGCACCCGCGCGAGGGTACATAGAGTACTGCATGTCGCACGCGCCGCGCGCCGGCGAGAGCGCCGCCGGACTGCGCCCGGCTCCCCTGACGGACGAGGAGGCGGCCTGCATAAGCGAGTCCGCGTCCGGCGGCGGGGTGGTCGTGATGGAGGGATCAGAGTTCGTCGATACGATCAGAGGGTGGGCGGGGGCCGCAAAGGGCGCGAGATGCGGCGGGGCATGAAGGGGCGCGGGGGCCCGAGGGCCGGAGGCGAGAGGTGGAAGGCGGCATACGACCCGCGGTTCAAGCGCCAGTACGCCAAGCTGGATGGAAAAATGGCCGAACGCGCGGGCAGGGTGATAGAGGATCTGCTCGCATCAGACAATGTCAGGGATGCCAGGGACTACAAGGGAAGGATAGACGTCGACGGCGCGCCGGCCCATGCCTACGCATGCAGGGTCGGCAGATCGTACAGGATCCTGTACTGCGTCGTCGGCGACTGCATACGCTTTCTACAGATCGGAGATCACAAGGAGGTGTACGGCCGGGGATGACCCGGGCGCCGCCTGGCCGGGCATGCGGGCCCGGGCGGGACGGGTCGCACGGGCGCGGCCGATGCGGGCGGCGGGACAGGGCCCAGCCAGCCGGCCGGCAAGGGGCCGATCCTGCCTCCTCCGCCAGGTCCCCGCCCCTGCCCGTTCCGGGCCGCCTCCCCCTATCTCCCCCGCCCCCGCTGCCGCCTGTCCACGATGTCGCCGACGCCGGGGCCTGTCCCGAGCAGCGTCGCCGGCACGCCGAGCTCGTCCTCGGCCCTCTCGACGAACGCCCTCGCCTCGGCCGTCAAGGCCCCGTACGACGAGGCGCCGGCGCACCCCGGAAACCTCACGTCCATCTTTGTAATGGCCATCTGCGATGCGCCGTTGAGCATGACCGCCCTCTTTGCGAGCGCATAGTCGAACTCGGCAGCGCGCCTCGGCCTGCCCGTCACCGTGCCAAACTCGGACCATCCCCTCCTTTCCGCCTCTTCCGCGGAAATCTCGCCCTCTAGCCGGCCGGCGCCGACCCTCGTAACGTACGCCTTGAACGCGACTATCACGTCGCCTACGCGGCGCGGCCCGATGCCGACGTCGGCGCATATGCCCGACGCGGTCACGTCCTTTGACGTGACGTACGGGTACGTCCCGTGCCACAGCGACAGGAACGTGCCCTGCGTGCCCTCGACGAGAACGCTCCTTTTCCCGTCGAGTGCCGCGTTGACCTCGGCCGGCACGTCGGCGACCATCCCTGCGAGCTCTTCCGCATCGGCTGCCGTGCGCAGCGCGCGCATGGCCCTGTCCGCGTTGGCTGGGCCCGTCCCAGACCCCGTGCTGCCTATCTCGTCCCTCAGGCGGCCGGCCGAGTCGGCCTCTACGTGAGCGTCGTCGATGATGCCGCACCGCGCATCGACGAACGCGCGGCCGGCGGCGCCGAACCTCTCTGCCTCGTCGAGCAGTATGGACGGGCGCACGAGGACGCCGGGGCCGATCATCAGGCGCGAGGATGCGTTGAGGAACCCGGTCGGCAGCATCCTCACCTTGTAGACGCGGCCCGCATCGTCGCGTATGGTGTGGCCGGCGTTCGGGCCGGCGCCGCCCCGCACGACGATCGCAGGATCGTCGGCCGCGGCCAGGTGCGACACGATCTTGCCCTTTCCCTCGTCGCCAAAGAACCCGCCGACGACCACGGTGCACGACACTGTTGCCGGGGCGGCGGATGCCCTTGAATAAAGCTAGGGGGGATGGAGCCCGGGACGCGCTGCGCGGGCTCCGCCAGTCTCCATCCGGCCCGCCGCCGGCCTCTGCACGCGCCCCTCGATTCTGCGCGCCGCCGGGCAGAGTCGGGGGGAGGGGGAAGGCTGGCTGGCTGGCCGGCGGGCTGGCTGGCGCCCATGGTCCGGCACCGCCCTGGATGCCGCCGGCCGGTTCGCCGCCGCCGGCGATGCGCGGCTGAGGGATGGCTGGCATGCGCCCAAGAGGGGGAGCGGCGCGCCTGTTGCCGCTGTTGGTGCCTGCAGCGCTGCAGGCAGGTTGCCTAGGACTGCCTGCCGGCATGTGGGCGGGAGGGAGAGGGGGTGGGTGTGGACCAGGCGCCCTGCGATCGCGGGCCCTTCGGCACGGTTAAATACCCCCCGTAGGGCGCGCGCGCCGATGACCCCCAGTACGGCCGCAACGTCTGTAGCCGCCCGTGTCGAAATAAGGCGTGGGGGGGGGGGTGGCGATGCCCGCCGGCAGGCATCTAGGCCGGCGGTAGGATGCGTTGCGATCCTCGCATTGGCTGTCGCGGCGGTTGCCTCACTGGCGCCGTCTGTTTTGCTGTCGGAGAGTGCGTGGGCCCAGACTGACGAGTCGCTCGGCGACTTCGTCGAAAACGGCACGGTTGTGCGCCCCGCCGACAACGGCAGCAGCACTGGCAACACCTACGCTTTCCCGCGTGGCCTTGCCTCCGACGACAGCGGGCGCTTGATAGTGGCGGACACTGGTACTCCGTCTCCGGGTTTTGGTCAACGAGTAGTGGTACTCGATAACTATGTGTACAGCAACATCACGCTGGGCCAGTATGCCAATTATACGGGGGCGGACGGCAAGTTTCGCCAGCCTCAAGGAGTTGACGTAAACTCGACGGGCCACATATTCGTGGCGGATAGGAACAACAACCGCATCCAGATTTTCTCTTCCGACGGCGAATACGTGGGCATGTTTAACGAGTCTAGCTCTGGAAAGCCAACTGCTAAGTTTGATGTGGGTGATGTGACCCGCAACGACCAGGGAGTCTTCACCGTATTGGCAGATGTAGCCATCAGCCATGATGAGAAGCTGATCTACGTGACCTCCGAAACTGACCATGCGGTGTACCATTTCAACGCTAGCACGTACCAATATGTGGACAAGACAGGCTCTCGCCGGGCTCTATCTGATGGGTTCAACACTGTTGGTACGGCTAACAACCTTGTGGATATTAAAGGACAATTTGATCAGCCCAGAGGCATAGACGCCGGACCGGGCGGGCTCATAGCAGTGGCCGAAGCGGGCCGCTACGTCGTCAACGTGATCGATCCGGCGAATACCACTACGAGGATTGTCCCTGAAATAACCGGCATCAACGGTTCGGCGACTACGAATCGCCAAGAGTATCCCAACAATACGGTGTTTCTCATAGGTAACACGCCTTTGCCTAATGGCACAGGTGTAGCTGGCGCCGAAGAGGGACAATTCGGGAATACAACGGTGGAATCGAGCCCGCGAGACGTCGCATTCAGCAAGGACGGCAGCCTCTTGGCGGTGGCCGACCCGGGCAACAGCCGATTCCAGGTATTCCAGCTTGATACCGCGAGCGACGGGCGCGCCACCGGTTTGCTCCACCCCGACGGCAAGCCGGCATTCGTATTCAGCAGTGCGGATGGCACACTTGCGGTGGCGTTTGACTCTGACGACCGCCTTGTCGTCACCGAAAGGAGTGATCCCACCAGCATATTGACGGTGTACGACGTGACGCTGCCGGCGGTCAAGAACGTCACGGCTACGGTGTCTCCCAGCGATCCAGACGGCACGAAGGTCCTGTTGCCCGACAGGTCGATCGTCGTGACTGTCGGGTTCAACACAGATTTGGTCAGGGTCGACACTACGGGCGGGACGCCATCCTTGGCGATCGGGCCTAGGCACAACGCGACGTATGTAGAGTCCGTGGGCGATACGACGGGAAATCTGACGTTCACGTACAGGGTGCAGGAGGGCGACGAAGAAGACGACTTTGTCTATGATCCAAAGACCGCACTGTCCCTGAATGGAGCGACGATCACGGCAGGGATGAGAAACGTGACGGTTCTGACGGGCCTACCAAACCCCGACAACGCGGACAACCGCTCGCTCACGGAGGATCACGGCATTACGGTCGACGCGGAGGGGCCTGAACTGGTAAGCGTCTACTCGCCGAACGCGAGCGCGGCGTATCGGGCCGGCGATCGCATCGAGATCGTACTGAACTACTCCGAGCGGGCTTGGATAGTCGGCTCTGATGCGCCGACGCTGGCCCTCAACGTGGACGGGGCCGACGGCGCGGATCGGCTTGCAGACTATTTCGATGGCAACGGCACGACCAAGCTTGAGTTCAACTATACGGTGCAGGAGGGCGACAACACCGCATCCGGCGGCCTGCGCTACACCGGCACGGATGCGCTCGGCCCCGACGGCGTATCCATCTTGGACAGGTACAACAACACGGCGGCCGCGCCCCTGTCGGCGCCGGAGCCGCTTGTCGACGAAATGGGCGCCGTAGTAGACGTCGTAGTGGACGCGATGCCGCCTAGCGTGCAGTCCGTCGTGGCCGTGTCGGATAACGGCACATACCGCAATGGCACATCTGTCGACATTGCGGTCGGGTTCAGCGAGCCTGTCAATGTCACGGGAACGGAACTTCCGACCTTGGATCTGTCCACGACCCCCGCCAGAAATGCCACGTACGTGCAGGGCACGGACGGCGATGCAAACCTGACGTTTAGGTACGCGGTACAGGAGGACGACCTTGCACTCGAGGGCCTGCGATACGCAGGCACGGATGCGCTAAGGGCGAACGGCGCGATGATCGTCGACGCGGCAGGCAACATGGCGAACCTGACCCTGCCTGTACCCAGCACACAGCTTGCCGGCATCGTAGTCAATGGCAGCGTCGCGGATATGGTCGACCCGATCGACCGCGACACCGGCGGCCAGAACGGCACCGACACCGGCGGCCAGAACGGCACCGACACCGGCGGCCAGAACGGCACGACCACCTGCTCGATAACCTTGGGCAGGTCCATATCCGACATGGACGTCAGGCCGGGAGAGCGCTCGAGCGAGGCCTCGCAGACGGTGATGAACTCTGGCACGGCGCCGTTCATGGCGGTCATGCTAGAGGCGGAGCCGTGGTACGTCGACCTCCCCGCCAACACCACCTTGGCATCCGTGCAGGGGATGGATCCGAAGCCGGGGATGTTGCCGGCCTCGCTCACCGAGGTGCGGCTGGGCAACGGCACGGACGCCATGTATGCGGCGCTGCCCGAGAACGGCACTGCCGCCGTGGTCGGAGCCTTGGCTCCTGGCATGGCCTACGACCTGTCGTTCATGCTCGACCTTACCGGCCAGGCCTCTGCGCCGGGCAGTACGCTCACGCAGTTCATAGAGTACACGGCCGAGTGTAGCGACTCGCAGTGACCGGCGCGCACCCACAGTGCCGCGTGGGAGGCGCCCGTGAAGCTAGCCTATGAATCGGCACGGTTAAATACCCCCCGTAGGGCGCGCGCGCCGATGACCCCCAGTACGGCCGCAACGTCTGTAGCCGCCCATGTCGAAACAAGGCGTGGGGGGGGGGGGCGGCGGTGCCCGCCGGCAGGCATCTAGGCCGCCGGTAGGCCGCGTTGCGATCCTTGCACTGGCAGTCGCGGCCGTTGCCGCCTTGGCGCCGTCTGTTCTACTGTCGGAGGACGCGTGGGCCCAGACGGACGAGTCGCTCGGCGACTTCGTTGAAAACGGCACGCTTGTACGCACCGACAACGGCAGTAGCACTGGCACCACCTATGTTGAACCTCGTGGCCTTGCCTCCGACGGCAGCGGGCGCTTGATAGTGGCGGACACTGGTACTGCCGGAGCTAGTAATAGTCATGGGCAACGGGTAGTAGTGTTGGATGACTACACACACAGCTTCACGATAGGTACATGGAACGTGAGCGGGTCGGACGAAGGCGTGTTCGACAATCCCGAAGGCGTTACGGTAAACTCGACAGGTCACATATTCGTGGCGGATAGGGACAATGACCGCATCCAGATATTCGATTCCGACGGCGATTTCGTGGGCATGTTTAACGAGTCTAGCTCTGGGAAAGAGCCTTGGATTGATAGGGATGCGCCTAATGGAATAGCTGGTAACGACCAGCCGGACTTCATCAAGCCGGTGGGTGTAGCTATCAGTCATGACGAGAAGCTGATCTATGTGACCGACGACAGCCACACAGTGTACTATTTCGACGCCAGCACGTTGCAGTATGTCGGCAAGTTTGGTAACCGAGTCGCTATAGGTGGCGATCCCGTCGAAGTTGACACCACTAATGATGATAGGCGAGAAATTCCGGGGCGATTTAGCGGTACCACGGGCATCGATGTTGGCGCCGGCGGGCTCTTGGCGATTGCCGAAAAAAGCCGGTATATCGTCAACGTGTTCGATCCTGCGGCCGACAGGACGGTGTTTTTCGTAGGAAAATTGAATGCCAACGGGGAGGTGATTGGCATCGAAGAGTGGTTGCAATTGACGGAAGAGGAGCAGGACACGGTTGCGTGGAATGGCACTGGGGTGCCTGGCGTCGAAGAGGGACAGTTCGGGGATACATCGGTGACATCGAGCCCTCGAGACGTCGCATTCAACAAGGACGGCAGCCTCTTGGCGGTGGCCGACCCGGGCAACAAACGATTCCAAGTATTCCAGCTTGATACCACGAGCGACGGGCGCGCCACCGGCCTGTCTCACCCCGAAGGCAAGCCTGCATTCGTATTTGACAGTCCGAGTGTCATATATGCGGTGGAGTTTGACTCTGACGACCGCCTTGTCGTTAGCGAGGGAAGTGCCGGTTTGTTTCCCTTTCCCAGTGTATTGACGGTGTACGACGTGACGCTGCCGGCTGTCAAGAACGTCACGGTCGATGTAGGCGGCTCGAGAGTCCTGTTGCCAGGCCAGTCGATCGTTGTGACTGTCGGGTTCAACACAGACTTGGTCAGGGTCAACACCACGGGCGGGATGCCATACATGGCGATCGGGCCCGACCGCAACGCGACGTACGTGCAGTACGATGGCGACACGACGGGCATGCTGAACTTTACGTATACGGTGCGGGATGGCGACACGCCGGACGCCTTTGTCTATAACGCAAGGACTGCGCTGACCCTGGACGGCTCGACGTTCACTGCGGGGGCAAGGAACGTGACGGTTCTGACCGACCTCTCAAACCTTGTTGACGGTGCAACCCATTCGCTCTTGAGGGATACGGGCCTTGATGTGGATGGGCCCGAACTGGTAAGCGTCTACTCGCCGAACGCAAGCGCGGCGGCGTATCAGGCCGGCTCTCGCATCGAGATCGTCCTAAACTACTCCGAGCCGGCCTGGATAGTCGGCTCTGCTTCGCCGACGCTGGCCCTTGACGTGGGCGCGGCAGGCGACGCCAAGCGACTTGCCGACTATTTCGATGGCAACGGCACGACCAAGCTCGAGTTCAACTACACGGTGCAGGAGGGCGACAACACCGCACCCGGCGGCCTGCGCTACGCCGGCACGGACGCGCTGGGCCCCGACGGCGTATCCGTCGTGGACGAGGTCGGCAACAAGGCGAACTTGACCCTGCCAGAACCGGCCCCACTCGCCGACGAAACGGGCAGCGTAGTGGCCGTCGTTGTGGACGCGGTGCCGCCTAGCGTGCATTCCGTCGCACCCGTGTCGGTGAACGGCACGTACCGCAACGGCACATCTGTCGACATTGCGGTCAGGTTCAGCGAGGTTGTCAATGTGACGGGCACGGGACTCCCGACTCTGGACCTGTCCACGACCCCTGCCAGAAACGCCACGTACGTGCCTGGCATGGACGGTAGCGCAAATCTAACGTTCAGGTACATGATACAGGAGGGCGACCTTGCAATCGAGGGCCTGCGATACAGCGGCACGGATGCACTAAAGGCCAACGGCGCAATGATCGTCGACGCGGCCGGCAACATGGCAAACCTGACCCTGCCTTCCCCTGGCACGCAGCTTGCCGACATCATTGTCAATGCAAGCGCGATGATGGCCATGCCAAACCAGACGGGCACGGACGGCGGCGGCGAAACGCCGGGCACCGGCAACCAGACGGGCACGGACGGCGGCGGCGAAACGCCGGGCACCGGCAACCAGACGGGCACGGACGGCGGCGGCGAAACGCCGGGCACCGGCGACGGCGGCACGCCCGGGGGCCAGAACGTCACGACCACCTGCTCGATAACCCTCGGCAGGTCCGTCTCCGACATGGACGTCAGGCCGGGCGAGCGCTCGACCGAGGCCTCGCAGACGGTGACGAACTCTGGCACGGCGCCGTTCATGGCGGTCATGCTAGAGGCGATGCCGTGGTACGTCGACCTCCCTGCCAACACCACCTTGGCCGCCGCGCAGGGGATGGATCCGGCGCCGGCGATGCTGCCGGCCTCGCTCACCGAGGTGAGGCTGGGCAACGGCACGGATGCGATGTACATGGCATTGCCGGAAAACGGCACCGCCGTCGTGGTCGGAGCCTTGGCCCCTGGCGCAGACTATCCGCTGTCGTTCAAGCTGGACCTTACCGGCCAGGCCTCGGCACCGGGCCAGACGATGACGCAGTTCATAGAGTACACGGCAGAGTGCGCCGCCCCGTAGCGGCTTGAAAAAAGGCCGGGCGCCTCCGACCAACCATTATTACGGTCGACCCGTCGGGCGCGGCCGTGCAGGGCGAAAACCACGCGGGCAGCATCATCGTAAGCCTGGCGAGCCTGCCAGACTTTCTGCGCAAGCCGATCCTGTCAAGGCGAGTCGGCGAGTTCTTTGGGATGGCCGAGGCCGAAAAGGCCGAGATCGTCTCGAACGCGCTAGCCGCCGGCCCGGGCATACCATTCCCAAACTTTGCAAGGCTGCTCAAGACGTGGCTAGAGGTGATGGCCTCGCTGCCCGCCGAACAGCGCGCCGAGATGTTCGGCAGGTATGCGGCAGAGGCGGCCGCCCGCCCAGACATGCTCGCCGCCTTCCACATAGACGGCATGCTCGCCGTATTCGACTCGCTCGGCGATGCCGAGCGCGAGGCGATCGCGCGCGATGCGGCCGCCGCCGCGGCCGGCCTAGACGAGGGGATGCGCCGCCGCCTAAGGCTGGTCGTGCCGGACAGGGCCGCCGAGATGCTCGGGCTGTAGCGGCACGCGGTCGCCGCAGCCGGTCCCGAATAGGCCGCTACGGGGCCGCCTGCTGGCCGCCGGGAGGGGGATCGGACCTGCCGGCGCCTCCCTCGGAGCCGCCTCCTCCCGCGCCCGCCCCGGGCTCGTCGGGCCGGCGGTTGTCCTCGTTCGTATAGTCGACGGCCGTGCCGTCTGGGGCGAGGACGCCGACGAACATCTTTTCGTTCTTGCGCAGCACCTTGCGGTGGTCGGGCATCGACAGGTCTAGGCGCATCTCGTTGATCACCATGACCCTGTACTCTTTCCACTCTGCCCAGCACTTTGGGCAGCACGGGTACTTTTCGGCCTGCATGTCCAGCTGCGCGCCGTCGGGTATCTCGGTCCTGCACTTTGTGCACGCGCGCGCCAACGGGCCGGCCGCCGAGCACGGGGATAATAACCTTTTAAGCTGCGGCGGGGCCGGGGACACGTTGGAGCGCGGGGTGCGGCGGGGCCGGATGCTGCACGGACGGCGCGCGGCGGCGGGGGCCGCGCGGCGCCGCGGAGGATGAGGCTGGGCATTGGCCGCGGCTGCTACCACCACGACGCTTGTCGCGCTCATGGCCGCGGCGGCCATGGCCGGCGCACTCGCCGCGGTGATCATACTAGAGGGGGACGAGGGGCCGCCCGCCGCCGGCCCGGCGGGCGGAGACGCCACATCCGCGGGCGGCGGCGCCGGCGGCCAGGGCGCCGGAACAACGGGAACCGTAGACTTTGCGCAGCGGCCGCAGGATCCCCCGCCGTCGGAGCAGGATCCCCCGCCGCAGGATCCCACGGCGCGGGAGCCGCCGGTGCAGAAGCCGCCCGTGCGAGCTGGCGACGTGCGGGCCTCGCCGCCGCCCGGAACGGCCGCGGCCCCTCCCCCGGGCGCGCAGGCCTTTTACACGATGGCAGACCTGGCGGAGTTTGTCGACAGCGGGGCCGCCCACTCTTCCGTGGCGGTCCTTGCCGCCAGGTTTCCCGTCGGCGGGAGCGTCGTCGACATAATGACGGGCGGGCTGGCCGGGCTGGACGGGGCGCCCTTGGGCATGCGGGAGGATGCGGGCGAGTGGATGCCGATCCCGGACGGACCGGCCGCGGCGGGGCCGGACGAGGCCGGGATGCGGACGGATGCGCCGATGGCCGCCGAGGACGGAGGGGGATTTGCGGCCGCCCCGGCGGCAGAGGCCCCCTCCCCCGCCCCGGCCATGGCGCCCCCGCCCTCCCCCGCCCACTCGACGACAAACGTCCAGGTAGAGGGCGTCGACGAGCCGGACTTTGTAAAGAACGATGCGCGCCACATCTACATCCTTGACGGGGGCGAGCTGACGATAGTCGACGCCCTCCCTGCCGATACCGTCCGGGTGCTGTCCGGCGGCTCGGCCGGCGAGGTGCGCGACTCGTACCGACCAGAGGACGCCTCGATCGTGTTCCGCGGCCCCGTCGGCCCGCCGCCGGGCGAGCACAGGTACGACAACATGTTCCTTGACGGCGACTCGCTCGTCGTGGTGTACGAGGCGCGGCAGTGGGCGTCGGTCCCGATCGACCCGGCGGACCCGTCGCGAACGATCGCCGTCCGGCTGCCGTCGACGTACGCGATGTGGGTCGACATTAGCAGCAGGAGCGCGCCCGAGCCGGCCGGCGAGTACTCGGTCGACGGCGAGTACCTGACGGCCAGGATGATCGACGGGACCGTATACCTGGTGACGCGGACGGCCCTGGAGCCTGGGCGGGGCCCCCCGGGACTGCCGGGCCTGCGGCATACCGCACTCGAGGATGGCGGGCCCGGCGTGCCGTGCCGCGCCCCCTCGGAAGACCCCTCGCCGCAGGCGCCAGAGTGCAGCGCCGCCCCGCTCGTCCCGCCGGCGCTCTACCTCGCGCCCGTGGAGGAAGAGCCGGCGCTTACGACGGTCTCGGCCCTGCCCTCCCCCGCCGCCGCCGGCGGCGGCGGCCCGGTGAAGCCGGCAGCCCAGACGTACCTTCTCGGAGGCGCCGGTATAGCGTACGTCTCGCAGAATGCGGCGTACCTTGCCCTGCCGCGGATGGCGCCGGGCGCGGCCGAGGTGCTCGGCGGCCTGCGCGACACGGGGCTGCTGCGGGCGATGGCCGAGCCGATCGGGGAACGGTGGCGGCAGGAGGCGCTCGCGGCGGCCGCCGATGCGGCAGCGCCTCCGGCCGCCCGCCTAGAGGCCGTCCTGTCTGCCGTCGAGTCGGGGTACGACGGCATGGAGCCGGCAAAGCGCGCAGCGGACCTGCAGGCCCTCGAGGAGGAGGCGTGGTCGCGGTACTATGCGGCCGTGCCGGCGGACCCGAGGACTGAAGTGCACAGGATCGAGATCGGCGCGGCGCCCGGCGGCGGGCCTGCAATCTCGCACGCGGGCGCCGGAACGGTGCGCGGCGAGCCGCTCGACCAGTTCTCTATGGACGAGCACGCCGGCAGGCTGCGCATCGCGACCGAGGTGCGCGGCGGGATCGGCCCGTCCCATACGGCGGTCCACATCCTGGATGCGGCGACGATGGCAGTCGAGTCTAGCCTCGAGGGGATTGCGCCGGGCGAGTCGATGGAGTCGGCAAGGTTCGCCGGCGATACGCTGTTTTTGGTGACGTTCCTCCAGGTCGACCCGTTCTTTGTCGTCGACGTGTCGGGGGGCGTCCCGGCGATACTCGGCGAGCTAAAGGTGCCGGGGTTCTCTACGTACCTGCAGCCGTACGGCCCCGATACGGTCCTCGGCGTCGGGACGTACGTCTCCGAGGGTGTGGACGAGCCGGGCAGGGACTGGGCCGTAAAGGTCTCGCTGTACGACGTCTCGGACTATGCGAGGCCGCTGCTGGCCGACGAGGCCGTCATCGAGGGGAGCGCGTGGTCGCCGGCGCAGTCGAGCCACAGGGCCCTGCTCGCCGATGCGGGGCGGGGCGTTGTGGCGTTGCCAGTCGTGTTCGACTGGGGCGGGCCGGGCCCCCCTGGCGCGCCCGCGTTCGGCATGCAGGGCGATGCGGACGGCGGCGGCTGGACCGGATTCTACGCGTTCAGGACGGATGCGGAGGCAAAGAGCCTGGGCGCGGCGCATGCCATACGGCACGGGGCCGCCGCCGACGGGGCCCCTCCCGAGGGCAGGTCGCTGTACATTGCGGACTGGCTGTACACCATGTACGACGGCGTGCTGGCCGTAAGCCACCTGGACGATCCCGGCAGGCTCGTAAAGGCGATCGACCTGGCCGGCCGGTAGGCTGCGGGGCGATGCACGTTGCGCATACGGTGCCCGCGCTGCAGGGGGGCGGCCGAGCTTGCGGCCGGCTTTGCGTCGGTGCAGTGCGGGGAGTGCGGCCTGGACATGACGTACGGCGAGTACGTCCGGCACGTGGCGCACCACGACAAGACCTATTCGGACATACTCGGCGACTATGCGGGCTCGACCGAGGGCGAGACGGCCGGCACGCTCGACGAGTGGGACGAGGAGGAAGAAGACAAGTGAGGAGGGCGGCCCGGCGGCCGCGCCGACGCGGCGCGCACGGCGGCCGCCTGCGGGCCCGCCATGGCCGCGGCGGCCGCCTGCGGGCCCGCCATGGCCGCGGCGGCCGCCTGCGGGCCCGCCATGGCCGCGGTGGGCCTGCATGTCGCACGCGCGGCGGCCGCCGCCTCGCAGCGCCCGCGTACGTGGACGAGCGAAGGCGGGTGGCCGGCATGCCACGCCTTCGATCTCCGCCGCGTCCAGGCGGCGCCTCCGCAGCCCGACGCCCATGTCGAATGCCGCAAGGCCCGCGCAGGTCACTCGAACAGAATCCTGCGCGCCAGGCGAAGCCTTTCCCTGACGGAGCCGGCCTCTGCGCTAGCGGCCCCCGCATGCCTGCCAAACTCGGGGTCGGCGCGCAGCGCCTCGAAGCGCCCGGCGATGTCGCCCGGGCGGGCCGCCTCCCCATTCGTAGCAAACGCCACGAGTACCGAGTCGAGCAGCGGCACCCGCAACCGGCCGTCTTGGCCGGTGAATGGCGCCGGCCCCAGCCCCTCGGCCACTGCGCGGCAGGCTGCCGCAAAGCGCCGCCGCTCGGCGTCCAGGTACTCTTCGCCCGGGTCCCTGTGCGCCCCCATGAAGGCCGAGAGGAACGCCTTCATGGGATGCCCGTACCGATCGCCCTCGTGGAACAGGGCCATGCAGCGCAGCACGAGCTCCCTGTCCCTCATCAGCGGATCGGGGCCGGGCATGCCGAGCACGTCCCGCCACTCTTCCAGGCCGTTGAGCTCGCCGAGCAGGTCCGAGAGGGGCCCGTGGTACGCGCAGGCGCGGACCTCCTGCGCGGCGAGCGGCGCGCCCCCCGCGTTGAGGCGCTCGACGACCTCGTACATGCCGGGCCAGTCCGCCGGGTCGTTGTGGATGATCGTCACTACCCGGAGGGACGCGTCCCTGAGCCTCCTGCCGTCCTCGGCGTCCAGCTCGTCAAACGTCCTGCCGGACAGGGCGCTGCCCTCGTTGACACCGGATATGCGGAACTCGCGGCCGGCGTGCGGCGTGTTCCCGGGAAACCTTCCCTCAAGGTACGAGAATACCGTCAAGAGGCGCTGCATGCCGTCGACGACGACGTATGTCCGCTCGTCGGTCGTCGACAGGTATACGGGAGGGACTGGGATCCCGGTCATGAACGAGTCGATCAGCTTTGACGCCCGTGGCAATTCCCATGCGTACCCCCGCTCGAGGTTCGGCGCGACGATCTCCCCCCTGCGCCACTTGGCGTGGAGCGTCTCTAGGGCAAAGTCCGTGGGGACGACAAGCATGTCGTATGCAAGCGGAGTCGGCCCGTCGTCGTCCGCATCGTCGTGCTCTAGGGACAGGGCGGAGGTGGCGGCCTGGACTGCGCGCCGCGCCGGCAGGTCTGTCCCGATCTGCGCCATGGGGCCGGGCGCAGGGGGTCGCATAAAAGTCACGGCGCTTCGCCGCGCGGCCTGCCGTCCAAAAGGGATCCCCGCGCGGGAGGCCACCAAGGGGCAGAGGTTGGACGATCGCGCCTGGCCACCCCGGCGCCCGGGCAGTGCGGGCGCCCCCACCCACTCCTGACGAGTGCCGCTGCGAGTGCGGGATGGTGGCGGCTGGCAAATCCTCCGCAATAATCCGCGTGGGGGCGGCGCCAAGAATGCAGGCGGCGCCAAGATCAACTGGTCAATAAACTGCCTAGCCTGCGCGATCGTGGCCGGCTTGGTGCCCGACGGCGAGTGGTACACGGGGCGCGACGGGATCCCTAGCCGGGGCGGCGCGGCTAGCGGCAGCGCCCCGGCGCCGCGGCCCTGCGCCGCAGCGGCGGTTCAGATGCAAGTGCGCAGGGGCTACAGGATGCCCAGCGGCAGGAAGAGGGCGAAGTGCAAGTGCGACCGTCCAACAGTGCAGGTGTGCGTGCTGCGAGCCCGTTCACCTGCCCCTGCCGGGCCCCCCTCACATAGAGGGGTGCCCCGCGCCGGCGACGGCGCCGCCGCACTCCATAACGCCGGAAGAGTCCCACAGGGCGATCAAGGCGGAGGCGGGGAAGGATTGCTCCAAGATCCTGCTGTACGCCATAATGGCGGCTCTCTACATGTCGCCAAAGAGTGTCACGACGAGCCACGCCAACTGCGCCAGGAGGCGGGACGTTCGACGGTGGCAGCGCAGGATGGAAAAGAGGATGGCGGGCTGAGTGCGAGGGGATACGCGGTTGTGGTCGTGGACAAATAGCACCTTGTCTACGGCACGCGCTCGGGAATAAAGTACTGGCCTCCCGTCGGCGAACGCGTGCGCCAGGTGACTACCGACTCCCACAAGAGGGCTCCCGTATTCGGCCTCTTGCCGATGGCGGGAGAAGCATGTTCCGCATGTACGCCAAGGTCGACTCGTACGCGTTTATCGCGTTCTTGAAGGGTCTGTCCATCAGGTTTGGCAAGGCGGCGGTTATTACCAGCCGCTATTCGGCCCACAACTTCCACGTGGTCAAAGAATTCATCAAAAAGAACAGGGCGGAACACCTGGACAGGTATATTAAAATGGTCCGGTTTCTCGTGGGATGCACATTCCTCGATGCGGTTGAAAAGTGATGGAGCTTGCTCAAGAAGACGGCTGTCGCAGGCAAGCGCCACGCATCGTTTGACGACCTGTGCAAAGCGACAAAAAGATTTTTGAAGGCAACGCGGTTCGCCTACCCCGTTGAGCAATCACTGTACGCCGACCCGCCACCCGACATGATCAGGGCCAATTGCCGTGGCGCGACGGCCTTGGATCACAATATTCGCATCCTATGCCGTCAATGGATCACGGTCTGTCTGTACACGCCTTTGCCGGACTTGTTATGGCCCTTGCCGCCTGCGGGGGCATGCATGGGGGGAGGGTCCACCCGAAGGATGACCGGCCCGATCTACCGGGACGGCCTTTCCCCCAGGATGTCCTGCTTGCCCATCACATAGTCCTGGGCCCTGGTCAGTAGCCCGACCTGAAGTTCCGGCTCGTCCCGAAACTCGTAGCGCTGGATTTTGGCATCGTCTAGGTCGCACAGCGACAGGTCGGGAACCGAGCTGGCCCCGCCGGCCGCCTGATCAAACACCACGCAGTCAGCCGCCTTTCGCCTCATCGATGCATCGGCCACGTGTGCAAGCTCCCTGACCAGTCCGAGCCGCTTGCCGGCCCTGGTGAATATGAGAAAGTTCACGTCGGAATTTTCCAAGTACCTCTTGCTGGCCTCCAGCGCGGTGATGCCGTCGTCCGGGCCGTCCTTGACAAGGCATGCCAAGGCGTAGCCTTCGGCCCTGAGATAGTCCCGCTGGCGCTCCAAGAAGCTCATTTCGGAGGGTGGATGGTAGGAACCGTACAGTGTGATGCTCATGCGCTCGCGGAGCCCGCGCGCGCGATCCCACCTGCGCCAGGGCCGCCCGGTGTGCGGATCGCTCACGCGGCTGTGGGCGCGGCGGAAGGCATATAACGTATAGGTTGGGCGGCCAATACCAGAGTACGCAATGGCCAATCCCGACCTGATAGAGCTTGCAGACAAGATCCCGGCGCTGGTGAAGGCCGGCATAAGAGGGCTGGCGGACGACGAGAGGCTGGGCCTGGCGATAGCGCTCGTCGAGGGCGGGAAGATGACATTCTCAGAGATAAAGGCAAAGTACGGCCTCAACCCCAGCACGCTGAGTAGCCACCTGAGCGCGTTGCAGAGTGGAAACCTTGTGCGCAACTACTATGAAAGGGGCATAGGAAGGGCATACTCGTACTACGAGGCGACCGAGCTGCCAGAGGCGGTCATAGGCGCGTTGCTCACGTCCGTGTACGGATCCAAGACCGGCGAAGAGAGGCCCCCGTACCCCGACGGCTGCTACCCGTGGACGCTTCGGGGCGGGGGGGAGGACAGCCCTGGCCTCCAGTCACGGGCTGCCGCCGAGCCGCGGACCCGAGTCCTCGTGCAAACCGCGATGCGCCCGCCCTCGATTGCCATCCCTGACAACGACACGGGCGGCGGGGCGCAATCCGATAACCGCGTGTACGGCGCCTGGAGCAGGATGGCGGGCGAAGGCCACTCCGCCGCACGAGGTGTGTAAGTTGGATCGCGCGGAGCTTGAGGGGAGCATCCAGGCCCAGGCCACAACCCTCATCATAAAGCTCGACATGTTGCAGTGGCCGTTTGATGTCGGCACGGCGTCAAGGATCCTACACGATACGGGGTATGCGGTCGAGCAACCACAGGGATCGGTCAGCGCAACCAAGCCGGACGGCCAGTTTTTCATGGACCGACCTGGGCAGACGATCAGGTTCGACGGGATTTCACTGAACTCACTGGTCGCCGCCAAGGACAATTTTGAGTCCCAATTAGAGCGCAGTACCGGCGTCGTCCTGGGCGACTTGGCGTCGTACTACCAATACGAGTACATACTAATATACTTGGCCAAAAGAAACCTGCATGATGCACTGGACGGTGTGTACGACGGCTCGAAGCACATGGAGTGCATACGCGAGATAGTGGGAAGGGATGTCCGGCCGTTTCTGGTTGACGTTTCAAGCCGCGGCACACACGACAGCAAGGCCTGGTTCAGGGTGAGGATAGAGCCAAAGGTGGAGGGAACCGACAGGACGTACTTTTGCAGCATGGTATGCCGAGATGCATCTATCGACAAGATGATCGGTTACGCAAAGGGATCGGACGGAGTCCTCAGGGGACTCTTGCGCATGCTGGAGAGCGACGAGGGCGGGGACGCCGCGGCGCAGGATCGGGCGGAGACGCCCTGACCGGCGCATGGCCATGTGCGCCTTGGACCGACGGCGGCGGTGCCTCCGGCATTTGGCTGCGACGTTGATTAACATTCCGACTTCGCATCAAAAACCACGCTTGGATGCGATGGGGGGACGGCGTGTTGGTGGCCCCCAGGCCAAGCCGCATGCGTCCGGCGCCCTTGAAAACCGAGCGGCGCCGTTGTAGCCGCGCGGCGCGCAGCCTGGCGAAGTGCCCCCGCCTTCTCCGTTTGTCCTACTTGCTTGGACTGCGTTTGCCTGGTTTTTTGCCAAGACCGTCGCACGTGAAGGCGTGCCCCCGTATGGCCTAGCCGCCCAACATCTCATCAAGGTGGCGTATGTGCTCGTCCAGCGTATAACGCCTCATTTTCACCCTGCCCGCCTCGATGTCCATGATGCGCTTCTCGACTCGTTCGTTCAGGAGGTCGCCCTCGGCCCCAGAGTCGCCGTCCATTTGGGCGCCCGCATCGCCCGCCTTTGCGGGCACACCGACACCCTCGGCCGTCGCAAGACTTGCGCCGTCGACCGCCCCTGCCTTTGCCTGTGATGCCATGCTATTGCCACGCTTGGTGCCTATGGGCTAGGCGCCAACCGCGAACACGGCTTTTCCTCGTGGTACACGGGGCGGCCGAGCGCACGTATGCATATCTATCTTGCGCCCCACTTGGCCGCGTTGGATGTATGCATTCAGGTCGCCGCCACCTCCTGCGCAGCGCACGGAAGTCTCTGCCATGCCCTGCAGGGGCTCGACTCCGCCGTCATGGGCGCCTGCGGCTCCTGGCTTCCCTGACCATGTCGTTGGACGACAGGCCGGGAACGGCGTACTTGGACAGCATGCCCACGATGCTCTTGGCCTTTGGCGGGAATATGTGGTCGACGCCCCTTTTCTTGAGGCGCTGCCGTAGCGCCCACTCGCTTCTCATGAGGCACTTCCTGCACGTCTCCGTGGGACTCTTCGACTCTATCAGCTCCGGAGGCGTGTCGGGGTCGACCGGCTCGCTGTAGGGCTCTTCGATCTCCAATTCTGATACCTCCTTGCATATGCCGGCCACCGTTGCCCGCACCTCCTCGAGGCCGTCCATGGGATCGGCATCCCTGCCGTCCCTGTACGCCCTGCCGACCCTGCGCAGGTACGCGAAAATGTCGCCCAGGGCATGCATCGCATCACCGTATACTCCGCCCGTCGTCGGCATGTCGGCAATCTTGGACATGTCCCCGTACACCTCTTCAAGGGTGCGCGCCAGGCGCACGCCCTTGTCCCAGCGCGCGCCTGCCGAGTACGCGCCGATCAGCCCGGCTATGTGGATGCACCTGTCGGTGCGGGCCATGGCCGTCGGATCGATCAGCGAGATGAACAGCCGCTTGATCTCGGCATCGGGCATTATGCACGGGGCCGCCTTTGCGGCCTCTGCCGCTTCGCCCGTGCGATCGCGCTACGCCTCCTCGGCCGCCTGCATGCCAGCGCTGGGGCGGGGCGCTATATGACGCTAGGGGACGCATCTGGCATTCTGCGCGCGGAGCCGCGCCATGCGGCGGGACCTCGTGCCAGACGAGTCCTGCCGCAAAGCTCTCACCTGCCGTGATCCGCGCGGCGCCGGGGCAGAAAAAACCCCGACTCGGGACGGGTCGGCAGGGACGATGGCAGGGCGTCGTCGGGCCGGGCCGACGCGGCGTCCGCCGGAAGGCCGCCCCGCGCCGGGCATGCGGCAGGGCGCGGAGGTGCAGCTGCAACCCGCCTCTCTGCACGGCTTGGGGCCGCAGGACGGCATGCGCCCCCTCCGAGCGGGCCTAGGGCACTGCGGGGCCTGCAAAGTCGGCTGCGCGACACCCTTTCCCCCTTCTTCGGCAGCCTGCCCGCCCCGGCGGCCGCACGGGCAGGGGCGCCTGAACGCGGCCTCCCGCAGGATACAGTTAAATAGGCGGCGCCGCGGCCGCGGCCGATGTACCAGGAAGAGACGGTCTACAACGTGAGGCTGGCGCCGAACAGCCCGGAGGAAGAGGCCTTTTGGAAGTCGATGACGCTCAAGGACAAGGCCCCGTACAGGGGCGAGTGGATCGCCATACACGAGAGCAGGATCGTCGCGCACGGGCCCGGCCTGGACGCGGTGAACAAGGCGGGGCGCCGGGCCGCCGGCAGGTGGCCCATGATCCGCTTCGTGTCGTTCGACAGGGGCCTCCCAGAGATGGAGTTTTACGAGGAGCTGATGCCGTGCGACCTGGATCCGTACAGGGGCGGGTGGATAGCCATATGCGGGCGCAAGATCGTCGCGCACGGCAAGGACGGGCGGGAGGTGCTCAAGGCGGCGCTCAAGGCGACGTCGGGCAAGGAGCCGTTCATGTACTGCATTGGCGAGCCTGGCATATACTCGGTGATGGCCTGACAATGGCGCAAGAGGGCAAGCCGTGGGATCGAATGGCGTTCTGTTACGCCAGGGACGCCGAAGTGGACAGCAAGGGCGTACTGCGCACGGTAATGCGGCCGAGGATTCCGATCAGAATCACCAACGTCCACTCTGCAAGGAGGGGCGGATCCGACCGCGGCTACGGGGCCGTCGCCCTGGCGGACTCGGGCGCCGACGCCACGTTTATCACCAGAGAGGCGGCAGACTTGATCGGCATAGATCTTGATGCGGTTGACAAAACGGAATTGGCGACGCCGTTCGGAAGGTTCAAGGTGTACCGTACGCTTGTATGCATCGCGGTCCTGTACAGGGGGCGAAGGGTCGGCCTGGGAAAAGTCCCCGCTTCTATTCCCGAAAAGGACATTGTCCAGCTGGGGAATCGCCCGTACGTCGTCATGGGGCGGTCGAATGTCTTTAATCAGTACTCGGTAAAGTTTGACGACTATAGACAGATACTGACCATGGAAAGGATCGCTCGCGGACAGGCCCCGCCTGCGGGCGCGGACGCGGCGCAGGCCGTCGGCGCCCTGGCGGGGAGGGGCGGCGCTCTGCCGCGCGGGGAGCGGCCGGCACGGCGCGCCGCTGCCTAGCGCATCGCCGTCCGGCGGCGCGCAGAGCGGCGCATTCCGCCCGCATGCGGCCCCGCTGAAGCAAAGGCGTCGGCGGCATTCGCCAAGGGCGCGCAGCGCCTTACGCGGCAACGGACGCGGCCCCATTTGCGCCGGGGCGGCACCGGCGCAGGGCGCCCTGCGCATCGCCGTCCGCATGCGCGCCGGCGGCTTGCCGGCGGGCCCGGGCACCCGCCCGGGCGGACGGGGCGGCCCGCTCGGCCTGCAGCCGCCTCACACGGCAAAACCTGCTAGGGCACGGCATACTTGGACGGCATGCCGACGATGCTCTTGGCCTTCGGGAATACGCGGCCGTCTCCCCTTTTCCTTGAATCGTAGCCGCAACGCCCGCTAGCCCCTCGTGGGCGCTCCCTGCACGTCTCGGGGGACTCTTCGGCCCGACCAACTCCGGAGGCGTGTCGGGGCCGATCGGCTCGCTGTACGGCTCCTCGATCTCCATCTCAGAGACCTCCTTGCATATGTGCGCCACCGCCGTCCGCACCTCCTCGAGGCCGTCCATGGGAGAGGCGTTCTGCCGTCCTGCGCGCCCTGCCGACCTCTGCACGGACGACAACATTAGCAGCGCCGGGAAGATCGGCATTACTGCCGTCCTGCGCGCCCTGTCGGCCCTGCGCAGGTACGCCAGTATGTCGCCCAGGGCGTGCATCGCATCCGCATACACGCCGCACATCGTCGGCATGTCGGCTATTCTGGACATGTCCCCGTACACCTCTTCAAGGGTCGCGCCAGGCGCACGCCCTTGTCCGAACGCGCGCCGGCCGAGTATGCGCCGATCAGCTCGGCGATGTGGATGCACCAGTCGGTGCGTGCCATGGCCGTCGGATCGATCAGCGAGATGAACAGGCGCTTGATCTCCTCGTCGGGCATCGCGATCAGGACCTGCTTGGCGGCCGCCGCGGGCTTGCCCGTGCGATCGCGCTGCGCCTCCTCGACGGCCTGCATGCCCGCACTGGGGCGGGCGCTATGTAAGGATAGTGGGCGGCATCAGGAGAATGCGGCGCACGGAACCGAGCCTGCGGCACTAGCCTTGGCCCGCTGAGGGCAGCTGCCGCGTTCCCTCTTCCCATGCCCGTGCTCCGAGGTGCGCCATGCTTGAGCACAATGCCGCGGACCCTGCTGTGGGTGGACTGCACCGACGGTTGGCCGCGGCATCCTTCCCCTCCGGCGATGCCGCGCGTGTGGCTGCGCGGCCGATTCCCGCACGGCATGGCTCCGGTCCCTGCACTGCGGCCCGGCCTGGGGAATGCGGTATGTCGGCGCAGCGGCAGCCTGATCTGACGCCGGACGGATCGACTCGGACATGCTCGGGAAACAGAACGGGGACGATTGGCTCCGGGCGCACCTGACCTTGCGAGGCGCGGCCGAATGTCAGCATCCGGAGCATCTGCCGGGTGCGCGGCACCCGTGCCCTATCTCGGCTGGAGGATGACGATCTTCATGCCGCCGTACCGCTTGTCGTCGCTGATCTGCGCAAAGGCCTTGTCCGTGGTGCATATGACCTGCGCGCCCGCAAGGAGTGCCATGTCAATGTGTATCAAGTCGATCGGCCCTAGCCCCTCGTGCCGGTACGTGTTGCCCTTGCGGGCTTGCGGCGTCCTGCCCTCCACGTCGAGCATATTTTTGTACAGGGGGCAAGATCAGGCTGCGCCGAGGTGATGTCTCCGTACATGTCTGCCACCCTGTCCGCTACTAGCGCAATGATGAAGTGGTCGACATCCCTGACCACCTTCGCCGCCTCTGCGTGGACCACTTTCCGCTCCCCGTTGTTCCCGTTGGCGCACCTGTGGCCCGCCTTGACGCGCTTGCGTATTACATCGACAGCCTCTGCGAGGGTCAGGCTTGAGATGACCAGCCGCGCGCCGCTGGATTTGACCGCCTCGAGGAAGCGCATCGCTTCGTCAAAGAACGGATCGACCGCCCCCATTACGATCGCCACAATAAAGCCCGTATCTGCGTACATCAATCTTCCACTGCCGCCGATGGGGCCTGTAAGCACATACCACGCCCTGTCTAGATTAGGCTCTGTTGTCACGAGCGTCCACGGCTCCTGACTTCCTTGACCATGTCGTTGGACGACAGGCCGGGCACGGCGTACTTGGACAGCAATCCGACTATGCTCTTGGCCTTTGGCGGGAATATGTGGTCGTCCCCAGTTTCCTTGAAGCGCTGCCGCACCCACCACTCATTCCTCATGAGGCGCTTTCTGCACGTCTCCGGGGGACTCCTCGGCTCGACCAGCTCTGGGGGCATGTCGGGGTCGACCGGCTCGCCTTCCGGTTCGATCTCGACCTCTGAGACCATCTTGCGTATGCCGGCCACCGTTGCCCGCACCTCCTCTAGGCCGTCCATGGGATCGGCATCCCTGCCGTCCCTGTACGCCCTGCCGACCCTGCGCAGGTACGCGAGAATGTCGCCCAGGGCATGCATTGCATCCGCATACGTGCCGGCCGTCGTCGGCATGTCTGCTATCTTGGACATGTCCCCGTACACCTCGGCCAGGGTGCGCGCCAGGCGCACGCCCTTGTCCCAGCGCGCGCCCGCCGAGTACGCGCCGATCATCTCGGCGATGTGGATGCACTGGTCGGTGCGAACCATGGCCGTAGGTTCGATCAGCGAGATGAACAGCCGCTTGATCTCCTCGTCGGGCATCGCGATCAGGACCTGCTTGGCGGCGCCTGCGGGCTTGCCCGTGCGATCGCGCTGCGCCTCCTTGACGGCCTGCATGCCCGTACTGGGGCGGGGCGCTATATGACGCTAGGGGACGCATCTGGCTATTCTGTGCGCGGAGCCGCGCCATGCGCCAGGATACCTCGGCAGTCGAGACCTGACGTGGCGCTCTCCCCTGCCGTGATCCGCGCGGCGCCGTGCTTGGGAGCAGTCCGGCGAATCTCCATAGGGACGGGCTTGCACCTTTGCCCCTCCGCCGCACCGTGCATGTGGACATGCGGCTGTTCCCCGTGGCCGCCACCAACCGCCGCACCGCGGTTCGGCTTGCGGAACGCGGCATGGCATCGCGGCTGCTGTCTAGGCAGTTGCCGGGCGGATCGACTCGCACACACTCGGGGAATGTCGAGACGGCGGGCTCAGTGTGTGCTTTGCCATGCAAAGCGCGGCCGGACTGCGACATCGGCGCGCCTGTCGGATGCGCAGAGTGCTCCAGCCTACCGCGGCCGGAGGATGATGATATTCATGCCGCCGTACCGCTTGTCGCCGCTGATCTGCGCAAAGGCCTTGTCCGTGGTGCATATGATCTGCGCGCCCGCAAGGAGTGCCATGTCGATGTGTATCAAGTCGATCGGCCCTAGTCCCTCGTGCCGGTACGTGTTGCCCTTGCGGGCTTGTGGCGTCTCGCCCTCTAGGCCGAGCATTTTTTTGTGCAGGGGAGCAAGATCAGGCTGCACCGAGGTGATGTCTCCGTACATGTCTGCCATCTTGTCTGACCTCAGGGTGTTGATGACGCGCCTTACATCCTTGACCGCCTTCGCCGCTTCTCCATCGACGGCCTCGCGCTCCCTGCCGCTTACGTCACGGCACCTGGTGTTCGCCTTGACGCGCTTGCGTATCACGTCGACCGCCTCTGCGAGGGCCAGGCTTGAGATGACCAGCCGCGCGCCGCTGGATTTGACTGCCTCGAGAAAGCACATCGCTTCGTCAAAGAACGGATCGACCGCCCCCATTACGATCGCCACACTAAAGCCCGTATCGGCGTACGCCAATCTTCCACTGCCGCCGATGGGCCTGTAAGCACATGCCAAGTCCTGTCTAGGTTAGGCTCTGTTGTCACGAGCGTCCACGGCTCCTGACTTCCTTGACCATGTCGTTGGAAGACAGGCCGGGAACGGCGTACTTGGACAGCAATCCGACTATGCTCTTGGCCTTTGGCGGGAATATGTGGTCGTCCCCCATTTCCTTCAAGTCCTTCCGCAGAGACCACTCGCTCCTCATGAGACGCTTCCTGCACGTCTCCGGGGGCCTCTTCGGCTCGACCAGCTCTGGGTGCGTGTCGGGGTTGACCGGCTCGCCGTCCGGCTCCTTGATCTCTACCTCTGCGACCATCTTGCGTATGCCGGCCACCGTTGCCCGCACCTCCTCTAGGCCGTCCATGGGATCGGCATCCCTGCCGTCCCTGTACGCCCTGCCGACCCTGCGCAGGTACGCGAGAATGTCGCCCAAGGCATGCATTGCATCCGCATACGTGCCGGCCGTCGTAGGCATGTCTGCTATCTTGGACATGTCCCCGTACACCTCGGCCAGGGTGCGCGCCAGGCGGACGCCCTTGTCCCAGCGCGCGCCGGCCGAGTACGCGCCGATCAGCTCGGCGATGTGGATGCACCGGTCGGTGCGCGCCATGGCCGTCGGATCGATCAGCGAGATGAACAGTCGCTTGATCTCCTCGTCGGGCATTGCGATCAGGACCTGCTTGGCGGCGCCTGCGGGCTTGCCTGTGCGATCGCGCTGCGCCTCCTTGACGGCCTGCATGTCCGCGCTGGGGCGGGGCGCTATATAGGAATGGTGGGCGGCGCCTGCGAATTCCTCGCAGATGTTCAAGATCCCGTCGTTGTCCTGTGACTCGACTAGCGCACCCCTGTCGGCCTCGGCCGTCCCGGGTTGCGGATGCGGCACACCTGTGTCCCGTGTCCTGCGTGTCCAGACGCGGCACCTAGCGGTAGCCCCTCCCCTTGGCGCCGACACGCAGCTACTTCCGCCTGCCGCCCTGCCTTCTATGCGCATCTGTCATGGTTGCTGCGTGCCGTGTCGCGCGCGTGCAGAGCGAACAGGGGCAGATGCGGGCGGCCGCTTCGGGTGGCCTCGACCGCTTGGCGCTCCAACTGCGCCACGCCGGAAGCCTGCTGTCTAGAGGGTACGCAGCTGAACCGTACTGCAAGATCCCTTAATTACCAGCAGGTCGGCCCTAGCGTCGTGAGTACCGGCGAAGACGATGTCAGGAGGGCCAAGGAGATGTTCGGGTGCGAAGATGGCGTCATCCCGTACATCGTAAAGATTGGGACCCGCATTAAGAGTGCGACCAAGGCGGAGGCCGATGCCATGCATGCGGAGGCGTCGGGCGGCTCCTACGATCGGGACAACTCGGCCAAGGCGTGAGGGACGGGCGGCAATCTACACGATGAAAAAATACAGTGCCAGTCCGACAGGAACAAAGTACATCCACAGGAGGCCGTTGCGTATGTGGGCATCGTCTATGAAGCGCGGGACGACTAGGCTCGACGTGGTATGAACAAGACCAGCAGCGTCTCATGGCGCAGAATTTCCTCCGCGATGGGCCAAAGTGGGTTGTCGCTGTCAAGCAGGGGGCCTACGCCCAAGGATGCGGCCAGCAGTGTGAGCATGCCTATCACCGACGCGGGCAGCGCAAGGACGGTCTTTTTAGGCACAAGCGAGTAGGAGAGGATCGCGCTTGCTTTGGATGGCCCTACGTGTAGAGATACGCTTTTTGTCGTATCTCTAAAAACGGCGGTGCCTGCCTTGTCTCCGCGCGAGCCGCCGCCTGCCGTCTTCACATGCTCCTTGCTTGAGTAGCGCCGACGGGATATGTTGTAGTCAGGGGGCTTGTCGAGTACCCATAACATGGGAAATGACTGTTCTGGTGGAATGCTGATTATGATGGTACGCACCATCATATTCCGCATGCGATCAATCCACCCTGCCTTTTCCTCAACATGCTCGTATTTTAGGTGTATTACCCGAGCCTCGTTTGGCCCGAATGCCTTACCGGGTGGGATGCTGAACCACACCAGCCGGGCTTTGCGGTCGTCGATCTCGGCAAGGGTGGCATAGGCCGCGTCTCGATCGGGACCGGCGGCCGACGCTTCTCTGAGCATGATTTGGAGGTGCTTGCTGGGCAACAGTGGATATTCTTCACCGGACGAGTCGACTATCCGCAGGTTTGGCATAAAGTCGGGCAACTGTAACACTATATGTTTGGACTCCTTTGCAACGGATCGTATCGTAACTTCCATGTCGACGTCCGTCAACTGGCCATTTCTGTGGCTGAGGAAGTTTCTGACACGGATGATCTCAAAGCGACTACCGGCCTCCACGGGCCGAACCCACGGCGGTGATATTTAAACATGAGCTGCAAGGCGGGGCCGGGATAACTGGCCTGCCCCGCCGCGGTTGCAGGGTTGCGTAGGGCAGGTGGTGAGTGGGGGGGGGGCGCCTTAACAGGGGCGGGACTCTGCAGGCATCTGCCGTCGTGTGGGGCGTCTTGGGACGAGGGGGTCTGTCCGCCGCGGCGCACTTCTGGCGCTCGTGCGCAGGGTACAGGGCACGACGGAGGATCGGAAGCAACCACTGTGGGCCGCTACGGAAGGGGGAGCCGCTGCGGCGGGTGTCTGGCAGCGCCGCGAGAGCCATGCGCGCTGAACCCTCCCTGCCGCCAACCCGCATCCGCGTCCGGGCGGGGACAGGCGGGCGATGCAGGGCCATGACGCGCATTCTCCGTAGCGCGCGGGCAGGCATGCCTTATATGGGCAGTGGGGGCGCGCCTGGCATGAGTACAATCGAAGAGCCGCCGCGAAGCCGGTGGTGGTACGTCCTGCCGATCCTGTTCAGCATCATGGGCGGGCTGATCGCATACTTTGCGCTGCGCGCCGACGACCCGCCAAAGGCAAAGAACTGCCTGTACGTCGGGTTCGCCATGGTGGCAATCGACGTGGCGGTCATACTCGCGCTCGTCGTAGTCGGCGTCGCCCTGATGTAGGCGCGGCCCGGACCCTGCGGCCGGCCGGCCTGGCCCGCAACCCCTCCGTTTTTCCCTTTTTTTTGCCCTTCCGCCCTGCCGGCCCGCGCATTCCTCCCGCGCGCCGATCCGCCCTACCTCCCCCGCCAATCCATTTATTGCGACGCGGCGGCCTAGGCGCGGTTGGAGTACCTGCTCGAAAACATCCTCAACCTGGTCGGGTTCATCGTGGGGCTCGGCATCGGGGTGATATCGTACGTTGGGTTCCGCAACACGGGCAGCCCGACCCTGTTCCGCCTCGCGCTCGCGTTCCTGTCGATCAGCGCGGGGTTCTTCGTCGTGTGGGCGGGGTACACGGCCGAGGATTTCTTCGTCAAGTCCGGCAAGATCGAGCGCTGGGTGCTGACGCTCGGCATCGGCGTGCAGACGGTCGGGTACTTCTTCATCGCATTCTCGCACAGCATAAAGGCGTTCCTCCCGAGGAACCGCAGCCTCCGGTCGGTCGGGGCCCTGCCGCTCCTGCTCGTCTCGGCCACGCACGTCGAGCACATACTGCGCGCCACCTCGTTCATACTGCTCGTGTACGGGGCCATCGAGACGTTCCTGTCGTACCTGGACAGCCGGACGCGCGGCGCCCTGGCCGTCTCGGCCGGCCTGGCCCTGCTGGCCCTCGGCGAGTTCCTCGGGTGGTACTCGCTCGTGTTCCCCGGCTCGCCCCTGTACTATGCGTCCGCGGTCGCCAAGATCGCGGGGCTCGTACTGCTCTTCGTGCCCGTCAGCGGCGTGCCGCTGCGCAAGATGCGCATCGACGAGAGGCTCGGCGGCGGGGACGGGCCGCCGGGCGGCGCCGGCGGCGGCGGGGAAAGCGGCGGGGCCGCCCCTGCACCGGGGCCCCGCGGCCCGCCCGCCCCGCCGGCCGGCGCCGGCTCCCCCTAGCCGGCGCCGCCATGTGTCAACATTCGTTGGCCCGCGGGTCGCAAAAAGTCGACCCCGCGTACGACATGCCTTGCCGGGGCGGGATGCGCGATGGCTGCGTACCGCACGCATATCAAGATCATTGGCGACATACTCGAGACGGCCGGCCGGGGCGAGCAGGGCCCCGGCGGGGCGACCGTCACGCACCTCATCAGGGAGACGAACGTCTCGCACGGGCGCATATCGCGGATGCTTCAGACTCTTGTCTCTCGGGGGCTGCTCGAGCAGGTCGACTCGGGCGGCGCGTGCCGGTACAGGACGAGCCGCACGGGCCGCGAGTTCCTGAGGGCGTACGAGTCGTTCAGCCGGTTCTCGGACAACTTTGGGCTGGCCATATAGGCGGGGCGCTAGGCGCGGGGGAACTCGGCCAGGTCGTCGTCGTAGTCGTCCTCGAAGCCGTCCCCGAACGGCTCTTCCGGATCGCCCCTCTCCCTTTCGGCAGGCACTGCGCCGCCCCGCGCGGCGTCGTGCTATTAACAGTGCGGGGGGAGGGCCGCGGCTGGCGCCCCTGTCCAGGCTGGCGGCGATGCGCTCGCCGGAGGGGGGGGGGAGAGCGTGCCGCGGTCCGAGGGGCCGTCCGCCGGCCATCCTTGGGTGTACAAGCCCTGGCGCAGGGCGGCGGTGCCGGACGGGCGTCCGGGCTGTGGATCCTCCGCGCCCGCCACCATGCCGTCCCTGCGGCCATGGGCGGCGTGCCCGACGCCTCGTAGTGCACCCCGCCCGTGCGCCTAGCCGCTAGGTGCGCTGCCGGCGCAGGATCCTATTCTCGCGTGCTGGCGGCCTGTGTCGAGGGCGCCTTGATGCAGTCCGGCGCGAACCTCTTGACGATCTCCCTCACTCTCCGCCATGGCCCAGGGCGGGCATCGCGCCGATGCCGTTGAGCGTGTGCCTGATTGCCCGCGGTGCCTGCGCTGCCGGCCTGCCGATCCCATACCTGCCGCGAGCGCAGCTGAGAGCAGTTTGGCACAGCTGGTGCAGGGGCATGCGCCGCATATGCCCAGCACACAGCCTGCACCGTCTGCTCCTCTGCGACGCCACATGCTAGTCGATATCGTAGGGCGGGAGCGAGAGCCGCCAGGCGGGGAAGTGCCGCCCGGCCCGCCGGAGCGAGCTGCGGTTCGCCATGATCCTCCGCCCTGCGGGGGCGAGGGGCGGGGGGGGGGGGTCGCGAGGCCTGCATCCGCCGGAGATCGCGCCGTATTCCGATCCACCCTCGGCGCACCCGCTACGGGCGCGCCGTGGGTACCTGCACCGCCCCCGCCCCCACCCGCGCGTCGCGGGAGCCTGAACAACTGCACCGCCGCCCGCCGATCCTGCTCCACCTGTCGCGATGGACGACTTAAATACCCCCCGCTTGCTTGCCGGCCCATGAAGGACAGCGATGTATGGAAAGATTACGAGTTCCTCATGTCGCTAGACTACAAGGAGATCGAACGGTACTGCGGCGAGTGGGTGGCCGTGGCCAGCCAAGAGATCGTCGCGCACGGCAAGGATCCAAAGCGCGTCCACGAGGAGGGGTGTAAGGCCGGAAAGGGCATCCCGTTCATGGATTACATATATGCGGATCCATCGGAGTTGCCGCTCTGCTACGGGGTTACCGATGACTAATGCATCGTCGGACGGATGGATCCGCTCCGCCTACATGGGTACGCGCTACAAGACGGGCGACGCAAGGATTGCCGATGCGCTAGCGCCGGCGGTCCCGATCAACGTGAGGCACCCCGGTGCCGCAGCCGACAGCAAGGAGGTGGTGCGGGGCATGGCCGTCTTGGACACCGGCGCACACGTGTCGGCGGCGCCGATGTGGGCGGCCAGGCGGCTGGGCATTGAGCTGGACGAGAAGACTAAACAGCTGGCGTTTGGCGCATCCGGCACGTTCGAGGCGTACCTCGCCAACATTCGCGTAGCTGCTGCACTGGGCGCCACATGGGACGACATCGGCGTCGTCAAGGCGCTGTTTCCCGATACGGCGGCGTCGCGCGATCCCGCCTCGCGCGTTCCGTTCCTGCTGGGCAGGAACGGCTTTTTCAGCAAGTATAGCGCGTGCTTTGACGAGGGCAGAAAGGAGGTCTGGCTTCGCAGGGCCGAGGGCAATCCGCCTGTGGCCGCAATCCTGTAGCGGCGCCTGCCCCGAAAGGCCCCTGCAGTGCAGGGCCGCGCACGATTGCCGAACCGGCTCGGAGTGGCGCTAAGACCGTGGGCGCCCGCCGCCCGACATGCAGGGTCATGCCCGCAAAAATTTTTCGGCGTGACAGCGGAGCCTGCGGGCATGCCATAGTCGGCCATTGACAGCGGGATGAGGGGAGGACGGGGATCTTTCTGCGCCCAGCTTCTGGTGGACTGTGCAGGTTGGGGGGTGCACGTACCCGATGAACATGCACGCTTTGACGCCTACGGCACGCCGGACGAGTTAAATGCCCCCTGCTTGCTTGCCGCCCCATGAAGGACAGCGATGCAAGGAAGGATTACGAGTTCATCGTGTCGTTAGATCCCAAGGAGCTGGTGCGGTACCGTGGCGAGTGGGTGGCCGTGGCCAGCCAAGAGATCGTCGCGCACGGCAAGGATCCAAAGCGCGTCCACGAGGAGGGGTGCAAGGCCGGAAAGGGCATCCCGTTCATGGACTATATATATGCGGATCCCTCAGAGTTTCCGTTCTACTACGGGGTTTCCAATGACTGACGCTTCGTCGGACGGATGGGTCCGCTCCGGCTACATGGTTGCGCGCTCCGCAGCGAGCGATGCAAAGATTACCGCCACACGGGTGCCGGAAGTCCTGATCAACGTGAGGCACCCCGGTGCCGCGCCCGACAGCAAGGAGGTGGTGCGGGGCAGGGCCGTGCTGGATACCGGCGCACACATGTCGGCGGCGCCGATGTGGGCTGCAGAACAGCTGGGCATTGAGCTAGACGAGGGGACTAGGCAGCTGGCGTTTGGCGCATCCGGCACGTTCGAGGCGTACCTCGCCGATGTTCGCGTAGCGGCTGAATTGGGCGCCGAGTGGGACGACATCGGCGTCGTCAAGGCGCTGTTTCCAGACACGGAGGCGTCGCGCGATCCCACCTCGCGCGTCCCGTTCCTGCTGGGAAGGAACGGCTTTTTCAGCAAGTATAGCGCATGCTTTGACGAGGGCAGAAAGGAGGTCTGGCTTCGCAGGGCCGAAGGCAACCCGCCTGTGGCCGCCATCCTGTAGCCGCGCCCGCCCCGAAAGTCTCTCGCAGTGCGGGCCGCGTACGATTGCCGAACCGGCTCGGAATGCCACTATGACCGGGTGGGGGGGGGGCGCGGCAAAAGCCCGGCATTCGTCCGCGCCGCGACCCCGCAGACGGCGGATGCCGCCGCCGGCGGCGCGCCGGATGCGCGCCGGAGCATGCACGCGCCGCCTTCGCCCGCACGCCGCGGCCGCCTCGTGGCGGCTACGCGGATCGTCCGTCAAGCCGGTAGGTGTCGACTATTTTCACCCCGAACACCCTGAGAATCTCGTCGGCAAACATGGTAAAGTCCATGTCGTGCGTCCAGAGTTCCACCACGTAAAACTGCGCATAGTAGGCCGCCGTCGACAGCACTTTGAGGTCGTTGGCATCGGACCCGAGCACGAGGCCTCTTGCGGCGGCCCCCTTTTTCCTCTTCCACTCGGCAAGCTTCCGGCTTCCGGGATTTAGGCTTATCGAGGCGTACATTTCCCGTGCGGCAGCGACGTGCCCCAGCTTGTCCTTGCACTCAAACGCATCGCGGTACCTGTGGAGCATGCGATGCGCACTGGACCACACCACGCGGGCGCTTCTCCGGCCCAGCTTTTGCACCAGATCCTTCCGCAGGTTCCGCTGCGCCTCCCTGCCGGCCGTCTCGGGGATTAAAACTAGGCCCATCTGTCCTAGGCGCACCCTTAGCATGTCCGCCCTGCGGCCCGTCGGAGGCATGCCGGCATCGTGGAGCGCGCACTCCCTGATGTAGTCGATTACAGCGTTGGCATCTGCGACTACGAATACCGTCGCGCCGCCGTTCAAAGGCACCGGGCATCAGCCGCCCCGCGGCGGCAGTTCCGCGTTGCTGTAGAGCGGGTTGTCCCTTGTAAGCGCCTCTATTACGGACGCCCTTTCGTCCCCGGTCAGCTGCTCGGAGAGCGGAAGGCTGCACGGGTCAGCGGCCAGGCTGCGGCTCTTGCAGTACTCAGCCAGGCAGTAGTACAGGTCGCTGATCCGCGCCGGCGTTGCGTCCGCGTACGCCGGCCGGCGCGGCGCGTCTTCCTGCCCGCGGCCGCCGCCGCGCGCGGCCGCCGCCCGGGGGCCTGTCTGGCGCGCGGCCGCCTCTGCCACCACTGCCGCGGCATGCCTCCTGCACAGATCCTGCAGCGCGCCAACCAGCGCCTGCAGCACGGCGCCCTCTGCGCGCGAGGATGGCCTGGCCTCGCAGGCTACCGCGTGGGCCGACTCTATGGCCGTCATGATGCAGAACAGGTGGTCTACGGCAGAGCCGGGGCCGTCGTCGTCGTCGGGCCACCTTACGGCGGCCCCGAGGTCGACGAGCACCTGATCCTCGGCGTTCACCGGATCGGCGCGTCCGCCTGCCTCCTGGCTCCGCCAGGCGCCGACAATCCTGCCTAGGCCGTCCCTTGCCCTGCCTAGGCCGCCCCCCTGCCAGCCGGCGCGGCATGCCGCCTCTAGAAGGTCGGGAATCGACATGCCCTCAAGCCCCGATGCCGCCGCCTCGATCCCTGCCGGCCACGGGGCGCTAGGTACCCTGGCGGCGTCCAAGGCCCTGCGGCCCTCGTCGGTTAGGTCGTAGTAGTAGTGCGGCTCGTTGACGGGCTGCGGGTCAAAGTCGATGTCTGCTATGATCCACCTGTGGCATCCCTCCGGAGCGCCGTGCAGCCTCGGGCCGCTGAGCGGGTCGTACCTGCGACCGCCGCGCGCAGGGCCGCGCATCTGCTGTCCCGCTCCTGACAGGGCCAGAAATACGGCTGCGCCAAGGCCGGCATGCGAGCAGATTGGGCCGGCTGCGCCAAGGATCAGCATGACGGTCCATACATCGCCGGGCACCGAGCGGATGCCGGGGTCGGTCGACGCGACAGGCTCGATCGTCACGGTGTGATCCGCGCTGCGCGGCATGGGACTTGGCGCTTCCTGCCACAGTGCGGGCGTCCTGTAGGGGGCGCCGGGTACGGCGATGCCAGCGGTCGACAGGTGGTCAAAGTCGGGCAGGGATGCGACCTCTTCGATCCAGGCTCCTACCCGGTCGTAGAGTCCGAGCCTCCCGAGCAGCCAACCCTTGGCCCTGAGCCGGTGCCATGGCGTGTCGGACTCTTTGGCTTCGTCGCCGTCGTAGTAATCTAGCGCGGCGCGGTAGCCGCCGCGCTCTATTGCATCCCGCATGTGGGTGCCGACAAAGTCGTCGTCAACCTCTGGCCGTACGTACAGACAGTGCGCCGTGGGCACGGCTCGGGGACGGGCCGCGCGGCGCGGCACCTCGGCCGTTGCGCGCCCCTGCATCGGCATCCCGATCGCATGCTGAGCTCCACTTGGGACTACTGCATTGTGCCCTGCGGGGCCGGGCGCCCCTGCGGCAACATCCCCGTTTCCGGCCCACGCCGGCGTCCTGCCTGCTGCCATGCCGCCGCCGCCGCCGCCGCCGCCGCCGCCATGCGCTCTGCGATGCTCGCCCACACGTCAGGGCTGCCAGCATACAATATAAACGACACGACGGCGATACCCGCATGCATTCAGGTTCAAGGCGATCGCCGCTCATGGTGAGCGAGGGAGGAGGACGGAGGGGAGGCGGCCGTGCCAGGCATGCATGCCCACGGATGCCAGACTCGGGCATCATCTAGCATGGCAGGGTGCAGAACGGGCGGCGGCGAGAGGGGGAGGAGAGTGGAACGCACCCGGCCCGCAGGACCTGCCGCATCGGAGGCGGAGGCGGCGGCAACGGTGGGGGCGGCGATGTGGCGGCTGGGGGGGGGGGGTGGACGGCCGGCGGATCCTGCTGCGACCGCCGCGCACGCTCGCGCCGGCCGGCCGCGTCACTCGAGATATCGACCTACTCCGGTTTTGCCGCTTTTAAGCGGGCGGCGCGAGGGCGGGTGTGGTGGGCGGAAGATGGCGGCCCGATGCCGCCGAGTTCACCGTGGGCATGAGCTACTTCGAGGGCGGGGGCTACCAGTGCACCGTCCCCCCATTGTCACTCGGCTGGGCCTCAAGGATCGCATCACGTTCAAGGTGTCGGGCAAGCGCGTCATAGTCCTGCCAGGCTAGGACCCTGCGTCGGCGGCCGCCGGGCCGCCAAATGGGCCGTGCCGCCCGCCGCTACAGCCGCCCTCCGCCGCCGCGCGGGTTCGGGCGCCGCGCCTAGGCTACGGCGAGCCTGAATGCCCGCTCAGGGGAGCCCAATACATAAATAACTAGCATTTGCAGTGTCGGTCCCATGGAGTCGAGGCTGATGCGAGCAAGGGTTCGGGCGCCGGTCTTTCGGTGGATCATGGACAGTGCGGGGTGGGAGACTGACGAATTTGCAGAGGCGACAAGGATCAACTCGAGCCTGATTAGGCAGTGGCGAAGGCGCGAGTCTGCCATAGACCTGCGCCACATAGACGTCATGTCAAAGAAGGTGCGTCGACCCCTGTCGGCGTTTTTGCTCCCTGCCCCTCCGCCCGAGTCGCCCATAGCCGGCTTCCGACTCCCGGGCTCGTCGAGCAGGCCTCCGTCCAAGGGGCTGTGCGCCGCCATTGAGCTTGCCCGCGAGATTCAGCACAACGTGACCTGCCTGCTCGACAGCGACCCGCATGCGGAGCATCCTGTAGCGACAGGGGCTAGGGCCGACATACATGACGACCCTGAGAAGGTTGCGGCCGTCGAATCCACCAGCCTGGGCCTGTCTGACGGCCGCATGCGCGCCGGGGCGAGGCGCCTGCCTGCGATGTGTGCGGGGCCGATCGAAGACGTATACGGAAGGCTGAAGGATGCAGTAGAGTCTAGTGGCATGTTTGTCGCTCAGGCGCCCTTTCCGATCGAAGATGCGAGGGGCTTTGCCGTGGCGGGGGGAGCCTCCCCCGTCATCCTGATCAACACCCGCGATGCGATAAAATCCCGAATGTTCACAATGTTCCATGAATACGCCCACGTGCTGCTGGACGGCGGCAGCCTCTGTCACCCCGATCCTGAAAGCCTTGCCACATCCCCGCATGGCAGCGGAGAGGCGGTCGAAAAATGGTGCGACGAGTTTGCCGCCTCAATCCTCATGCCCCGGTCAGAGTTCCTCGAGGCACTCCGGGATGCGCGCAGCTCTGGCACGTTCGACGGCGTGGCCTCCTCCTTGTCGCGCAGGTTCCGCATGACGGAGCGGGCCGTTCTTGTCCGCGCTGTCCGCCTGCTTGACGGGAGCGACAGGCAGAGGTGCTTGAGTCACTACAGGGCGATCGTGCCTAGGCCGTCTGCCGCCGGCGGGGGGCGGAGCCTGCCCCGGGAACTAGCATGCCTCAACCGGCTGGGCAGAAAATATGTCAAAATGGTAGTTGGCATGGAAGAGGATGGCCTTATCACGGAGCCCGACATGTGCATGTACCTAGATCTGGATGCAAGGCACTTCGATAAATTGAGGGAAATAGTGTGAGATGGTTGGATGGTGCTTATCCGGTACATCGTCGACACCAGCACGTGGATCGCGTGGATCAAGCACTATCCGCGCCCGATATTTCCGACACTGGTCGATCGCTATGAAAAACTGATCAAGGACGGACGCATAGTGTCCCCCGCCCCAGTTTTTGACGAAATATGCCGTGGAAACGACGAGGTTGTGCAGTGGGCCCGTCGACATCGGGGCCTCTTTGTGCCTAGGGACGATCGCATGGTTGGAAAGGCGGCCATGATATTGGCAGACCATCCCTACCTGGGCAGGGGCAGGGGCAGGCGGGAGAGTGCGGATCCGTACCTGATCGCGCTGGCCCTGCTTTCATGCGACCTCCTAGGCGGGTCGTTTCGGCCTGTGATAGTGTCGGAAGAAAACAAGACGAGCGGCATAAAAATACCCCTGGTTGCGAAACACTACAACATAGACACATACAACACGTTCGAAATGTTTTCCAAAGAGGACTGGATATTCTGCAGGTGATCGGATGCACTGGCCGCACCGGGCGCGCCCTGCAAGGCCCCTTGGCGGTCCTGCCCTGCAACCCTCACGCCATGGCGCAGGCGAGCGGGCCGCCCCTGCAAGGCGGAGCGCGCCCGTTTTGAGGCGCGATGGGCGCCGGCATGGGAGCCGAGTTGCCCGTCTGGGCGCCCGCATGCGGCGGACCGGACGCATGCACTGCGGGGCGGCCGGGGATGCGCCTGGGGCGCATCGGAGCCTGCCAGCCTTCCGGCCCGGGCGGATGCCGGGGTAAACGGCGGCGCCCCGCATGCCGCGCGGCAAGTTGGTATTAATGGCTCGGCGCGGCGCCCGCGGCGGCATGGGCGGCGGCGCGGTTCGCACGGTCGGGTGCGACGAGGCGGGGATGCGCGAGGCCCAAAGGCAGGTGGCCGCCGGCGGACTGGTCGCGTTTCCGACCGATACGGTCTACGGCATCGGCTGCGATCCGTTCAACGAGGATGCGGTGGGCCTCGTGTACGCCGCAAAGGGCCGGCCGGCATCAAAGCCGCTGCCGGTGCTCGGAGCATCGACCTCGGCCCTGTCGGGCCTGGCCTGCCTTGGGGGGCGCGCCGCAGGGCTCGCCGCCCGCTTCTGGCCGGGCCCGCTGACCATAGTAGCGGAGGCTACGGGGCCGCCGGCGTCCGGCAATGGCCGACGCCTTGCCCCGCAGCTCGTCTCGGGCGGCGGCAGGGTCGCCGTCCGGGTGCCGGCCGGCCGGTGCGTCCAGAGCCTGCTTTCGGCATGCGGCCCCCTGGTGGGCACGAGCGCAAACCTGTCGGGCCGTACGCCGTGCCGCACGGCCGCCGAGTGCGCCGAGCGGCTGGGCGGCCGCGTGCCGCTTGTCGTCGACGGGGGGCCCTCGCCGGGAGG
The DNA here is from genome assembly GCA_965242695.1 of Cenarchaeum sp. Taxonomy (GTDB): domain Archaea; phylum Thermoproteota; class Nitrososphaeria; order Nitrososphaerales; family Nitrosopumilaceae; genus Cenarchaeum. The sequence continues at coordinate 1,486,461 of CBDESU010000002.1, forward strand.
CGCCGCCTCGACCGTGGCCGAGGCCGACGACGACCGCGTGAGGATCATCCGGGAGGGGCCGGTGTCGGGGGGCGAGCTGGAACGGACCGCGTGAACGTGGCCGCCACGTGCGCCCGCTCCCTGGAGGGCAGGGCCGCCTCGGAGGTGCTGCGCGTGCTGGCGGGGCTCGGCGACGGGGATGCCACGGCGCGCCGCATCGACGGCATGCCGGGGATCGTCCTTGCGGGCACCTCGCTCGACCCGCTCCTGGTGCCGCGCGCGGTCCGCCGCGCGCTAGAGGACGAGCCGTGGACGGTGCGGCACCTGTACCGCGTCATCCCACTGCAGCGGTGGATTCCGGCCGATGCCGACGGCATAGTGGCGGCCGCATCCGGGATGGCCGCGGCCGGGATAGGCGCCGGCGAGTCGTACCGCATCACGGTAGAAAAGCGCAGCACGCCGCTGTCGGCGCGCGAGATCGTCTCGCGCACGGCCGACGCGATCGCATCGGCCGCGGCGGCGGCCGGACCGGAGGCCCATGCCCCCCGCGTCTCGCTAGAGTCCCCCGACCGGATCGTCCTCGTCGAGATATTCGGCCCGCATGCCGGCGTGTCGGTCATCTCGCCGGCCGACCTGCTCAGCGCCGAGCGCGAAAAGCGCGCCGCCTCAGATGCCGGCGACGGCGGCCCCCTCGGCTAGCAGGTCCTCGAGTGGCCTTCCTCCGGCTCCGGCCACGGCCGACCTGCGCGCCGCGCCGATCCCGAAGCGGCGCGCAAGGAACCGCGCGTTCGATGCGGGGAGCTGCGGGGAGGGCGCTGCCAGCGGCGCGAGGCGGGCCCGCAGGGGGCCGAGGCGTCCGGCCGGCGCGACGGCGAGGACGACATACGTGCCTTCGCTGGCCCCGCTCCTGCCGGCGGCCCTTATGGCCTCGGATATCTGCGACGTGCCGGCCAGCCTTGCCAGCATGTCCGTCTCGATCCTCCTTGCCAGCATTGTGCGGCGGCGCTCGGCCTCGGCCGAGACGGCCGCGACGCGCCGCAGGTGCGACGCACCGAGGACAAACCTGCCGGACACGACCTGCATTGAAACGGACGGGAACTCGGCCCTCAGGTCATCGAGGGGCGGCAGGATGCCGCCGACCCTGCGGCCCGAACGGACGACGTACGCCTCGAGAGTTCTGCCACGGCGCCCGCCGCGCGCGGCGGCGCCCTTGCCGGCCGACCCATCTCCCGCCGCCGGCCGCCTCCCCCGCAGCGCAATGCTCACGAGCGCCCTGGCCTGCGGCTCTCCTCCGCCCTCCTCCCCGCCGTGGACGACGGGGATTACAGCGACGTCGTCGCCGGCGCGGACCTCTGCTTTTGGCCCGCCGGCCGCCGACGAGTCCGCCCCGTTGACGGCGACCAGGACGTTTGACGGGCCGTATGCGCCGGACGTGCGCGACTCTAGAATGCCCAGGATGCCGCCGACGGTGGCGCGATCCGAGTCGATCTCGATCGTGCCGGCGCCGGCGGCCTTTCCGGCCCCGCCGAGCAGCCTGACCGTTATCATCGTCCAGTTCCGGCCCTGCGCGTCACGCGCCGCCCTGCGGCCTGCCTGCGTCCTCGCCCTCGGCTGCGCCCGCGCCGGCCGCATCCGCATCGGCGCCGCCCTCGGCCTCGGCCTCGGCCTCGGCCTCGGCCTCTGCCTCGGGTCCGCCGCCTCCCTCCGCCGGCTTTGGCTCCCCCGCCGCCTCTGCCGCGATCGCCGCCTCGGCCTCGGCCTCTATCATCTCGTCGTCGATGCCGGCCTCGCCGCCGGTCACCTCCACGGCCCCGTCGGCCATCTCGGCCTCTTCGGTCTCGACGATGGCCTCGTCCTCGGAGACGGCGCCCTGCTTCTCAAGCTCGGCTATCATCTTGACCTTGCGGGCCGCCTCGGCCCTGCGGGCCGCATCGGGATCGTCCTTGACCGCCGCCTCTGCCTCTGCCTCGGCGGCCGCCGCCGCGGCCTCCTCTGCCGCCCTGCGGGCGTTCTCGGCGGCCCTCTCGGCCTCGGCCCTGCGGGTCTTTACGATCTTTGTAATGCGGCCGGCGATCTTGTTGCGAAGCATCTTTGAGCGGATGGTAGAGACCTCCCTGAGGGCCGCCTTGTTGTCGTCAAAGTCCTCGCCGAACTTTTCCCCGTACTCGCCGAGCACCCTCTGCGAGAGGCTCCTTATCCTGTCGGTCACGCGCGCCGGGGCCGGCCGCCGGTATATTATACTAACCGGACGCGGCCGCGCGCGAGGCGCCCTAGGGCGCGCCGCCCTGCGCCGCCGCGGCGGGGCAGAACCTCTCGGCGTTCTCGGACGTGGAGGCGCACACGCTGCCGTACGTCGTGCCTAGGGCCGAGGCGGCGGCGAGCGCCACGCTCGGCACGAGGCACGGCTGAGCGGCCCGGCGCCCAAAGCAGCCGCCGAACGCGACGGGGCCGTCCGTCTCGAGCAGCATCCTGGCGGGGTCCGTCCGCGCAAGGAGCGATCGCTTGTCGTGCGCGTACACCGAGAGCGGGCCGTACCCGACGTACAGGCCCATGTCGAGCGCCCTGCGCAGCTGCCCCTTGCCGCCGTCGAACCAGTGCAGGCATGCGCCGGCAAGCGAGTGCGAGCCGAGCGCGTCAAGGACGGCATCGAGGCTCCTCCTAGAGTGTATGGAGACTGGCTTGCCGTGCCTCTCGGCGAGGGCGAGCATGCGCCCAAAGACCTCCTTCTGCTCGGACTCGCCGGATCCCGAGCCGTGGTAGGTCGGGTCCAGGCCGATCTCGCCGATCCCCGCGACGGCCGACGGGTCGCCGTCGACCATCCGCTCGACGCCCGTGCCGTCGTCTTGCCCCGCCCTCTCGGGGTGGACGCCGGCAAAGGCCAGGACCAGGCCGCCCGAGCCGGCCGCCAGCGCGGCCGACGCGCACGAGTCTGCGCCGTCCATCGAGACGCACATGGCCCGCATGCGCATGCGGCGCATGCCGAGCAGGATCCGGCCGACATGCGGGGCGTACGCGGGGTCGGTCAGGTGCACGTGCGTGTCGTACAGCCGCGCGCCCCCTGAGGTCAGATCGGCTTGATCCATGCTCGAAAAATGTTGACAAGGCCCCCCTATTATCGATGCGGGCAGATGCGGCATGGATTCGCCAGATCTGGCCCTCTCGGCCATGTACAGGATACTCAAGAGGTCGGGCGCGGCGCGCGTGAGCGACGAGTCGGCCGCCGCCCTGCGCACCGTCGTAGAGGAGTTTGCCGGCCGGGTCGCGGACATGGCCGTCAAGGCCAGCGTGCACGCCAACCGCAGGACCGTCAGGGCCGACGACGTGAGGTTTGCCTTCCAGACGCTGTCCGACGGGGCCTCGGGAGTGCCGCGCGGCTCGACGGCCCCAGCCGCGGCGGCGTCCAGGGCCTAGGGCGACGCCGGGGCCGCTGCGGCGCCGCGCGGGCCTGCCGGGGGGCGCGGCGAGGCAGTGCCCTGCGCGGCGCCGTGCAGGGGCATGCAATGCCGCCCCGCCCTTCGCGGAATCCATTTATTGGGCGCGGGAGTGTGCCGCGGCCATGCGGTGAGGTGGCAGAGCGGTTATGCGTGGGTCTGCAAAACCCATTCAAGAGGGTTCGACTCCCTTCCTCACCTTTTTCAATCACACGTTCGGAGCTGCCCGCCCCGCCGGGGCCCTGCGGCGCGTATCCCGCCCGCCCGCGGCGGCGGGCGCGGGCCGTTCCTGCGCGCCGCGGCGCGCATGGGCAGGCCGGCAAGGCGTAGGCGGACATGGCCTTGCCGCCCCGCCGGGGCCCCTGCGCCGCCTGCTCTATCGGCGGCGGGCCTCTGCCTCGCCGCGCGAGCACTCTCCGCTTGATGCGAAGCAGGCACCCGGGGCCGGATGCCGCCCCTGCAAGCTCCGACCGCCGCGGTGCGCAGCGGGACGCGCGGCCTGCAGGATGCCGGGACGCGCGGCCTGCAGGATGCCGGGACGCCCCTCGCCCGCCTGCATGCGGCCCGCATCCGCATGATGGTTCTGTGCCAGAGTCATGTCTTGGCGGCTCGGCCGGGATACACCTCTGGGATGCCATGTCCCTTGCAGGGCAGGCTTATGGGACATGGGGCGCCGCGACTCCTTGGGCTTCTGGCCGGGGATGCGCCCGGGTGCGCAGACGTCCAAAGGCGTAAAAATGTGCAGTTGTACGCACTTGAAAATTCTCGCTCCGTGTGCACTGCATGTTTGTGGGCGAGTTGGGAGACCCGGTGATGCGCAAGGCCCCCATGCCCCCGGCGACATTTGCATACAGTGCGGGCTGATTGTGGATGCGGGTGGAGGGGGGGGTGCACAGGGCGGGGGCCGCTGTGGGCGAGGCAGGGCGCGAGCTCTTCAAGGGCGCATCTCCCCCTGCGGCAGGATCGGGGTGGTGGCAGAGGGGGCAACAAGTGGGTCGGCCTGATTCAAAACGCGGAAAGGCGGCGCACAGAAGACCGCGCGAAAAAGCCGATGGCGGCCAAGACGGCGCAGCGAGGCGCCCGAAAAAGCGCAATGCGGAAAAGGCCCTGAAAACCCAGATCGCGCTAAGTATCCAGAGCCTTTTCGAGTCTGCCGTCCGGGACCTGGATGCGCCTGCCACCATGCCCGCTCACCCGCCCTCGCCTTCCTTGGACTTCCCGCATGACGGCCGTGCACGTCCCCGCGATGCGCGCTGCGCATGCCGGCTCGTGCGCAGCGACGCCGGCCCACCCACACACTAGCCCCGCAGGGTCGCCACCCACTCTTCCCGCCCGGAATACGCCCTACGAATTGACAATCTCCGACACGTCGAGGCCGCACTTGCCGGTCAGCACGCGGTATGTCCTGCCTCCGATCTTTATTCCAGATTGGGATATTCGCCTCTGCGCGGAGCGGTTCCCCCAGCTCTTCGCCAGGACTGCGAAGAAGAGCTGGACGTCCCTCGCGCCGGCCGCCTGCTCTGCAATCTTGGCCGCCTCGAGCCCCCCGTTGGCGAGCTTTTCGAGGATCGCCCCCGCGTTGAGGCTGCGCTGCTTGAGCTCGACTGCGACGGCCTTCATGTCGTCGCGAAAGACGAGGCAGTCGCGCATCTTGCGGCGGCCGGAGCCTGCCAGCCTCTCCCCCTTCAGGACGACCGTCGCGGGGCCGCCCCTCGTCGCCAGGCGGCAGTGCTCGTCGCAGCGCTCCACGACGGCCCCGCCGTGCTTTGCGGCGACGGCGCCGGAAAGGGTCATGGCCGGATGCTCCAGCACCGGGCGGCCGCGCCCTGTGTCGGGGCCCGCCTCGCTGCGGCCGAAGCGGTCATGCCCGGCTCTTCCTGTTCTGGATTATGACGCTTTCCTTGTTGAGCTCTACGTCGACGCTGGTGAACTCTTCCTGCGAGATTCCCAACTCGTCGTCCCTCTCGATCTCCACGGCGCGGCATGCCCCCTCCCTTGTCCTCTTGAACAGGTATGCCGACACCTCGCCGGGCGCAAGGTAGTCGTCCTTCCTGTACCCGAGGCTCGCGACCCGGTCCTCCGCCGGCAGCCCGCCGGCGAGTGCGTACTTGGCGAGCTTTTCGAGCATGTAGGGGCTGTGGGTCGTGAGCACGACGCAGAGGCCTGCCCTCACGAGCCGCACCACGTACTTTGCAAGGATCACCTCGTTGGCCGGGTGCAGGTGCGTCTCGGGCTCCTCGATGACCAGCACGCTGCGCCTCTCCACGACGTACTTTAGGTACAGCGACAGGGGCGCAAGCTCCGAGATCGACGACGAGGCGCGCGGCAGGGGGATGCTGAGGCCGTTGGATCGGTACGACACGACGGGAGGCTTTCCGTTGCCGGAGCGCGATACCTGGACGCTCCCGGACAGCATCTCGCGCTCCATGCTGCGGGCCAGCCCGAAAAAGCCCCTTTTCTTGCCGCCGAGCCGTATGATCTCGGCGACAAGGTCCGCCACGGCTCCCTGCGGCCCGGCGCCCGGCTCGGGGCTGGACCACGCGCGCGGCAGGTTTGTAATCATGCCCGCGGCCAGGTCCCTGTAAGTCTGCATGATGGCCGAGCGGCCGGCCGGCAGGTAGAACGATGCGTCGTATGCGATGCTGCACTGCATCTCCCGCGCGATCGCGTCGGCCAGCGCAGACGACAGCATAAGGGCCGTCCCGTCGCGATCCTCGCGCGCCCCGCGTCCGGCATCCGGCTCTGCGTACCGGAGCGATGCCCGCGCCCCTGCGCTCCCCCGCGCGCCGGGCTTGCCGCTGCTGCGAGCACCCCCGTTGAAAATGTCCACCCTGCAGGTCCCTTGGCCCCGCGCCAGTTCGATCTCGCTCTGGCTGCCTCCAAAGGCGACGGCCGCTGCAATGTCCCCCTGCGGGCCTATGTCGACCCTGAGGCGGGGACGGCCAGACGTGCGCCCTTCAGAGATTGTCACGGTCGATCGCGCCTGTCCGGCCCTGACAAGGCCGGCCGCCGGCGACTCGAAGTTTCGCTCCATGTTGCGCCTGAGCCCGTCGCAAAAGGCCCCCTCGATCAGGGACTTGGCGGCCTGCCGCGAGTCTGCCGCGCCCAAGAGTGCCTGCCGGCTCCCGCCGTCGTACCTCTTGCCGACTATCCTGCGGCATGCGGACATGGTCCCGTCGCTGGCCGCCGCATGCATCGGGAGCCCGGTGAGCGTGCCCACGATGGAATGCAGGAGCCTGGCCGCGTAGGACTTGCCCGAGTTGTTGGGCCCAATGAAGACTGTCAGCGGCCTGAGGCTTATCGAGGCGCTTGCGATCGGCCCAAAGTTTTTGATGTCCAAGTCCAGCGCCTCATCCTCCCGGGCGACGCGGGAGCTGCTTACAAGCTGTGCCATGCCGCCCCAGCCTCCGCCCGATGTGCCAAGTGCCGCCCCCGCCCGCGCTGGCCAGCGCTGGTGCGCGACTCCGATCCGCCGTCCGATGTGGATCCTGCCCGCTTCATCTGACCGTCCTCGTACTCCCTGCAGTAAAAACCCTCCGTGGCCGGCCCGGCGGGGGCCTAGTCCTGCGGGCTGCGGCCCGAACGCGCGGCCCCCCGTCGCCGTACGCGGCCGCTCTGCCGTGTCGGCGCCGGCGCGCAGCGCAGGCGCGCCCGCTCATGCTGCGCGGCCCCGCCGCAAAGGGGGGGGGGGGCGGACTCGCGGTGAAGGGCACTAGCTCCATGCCGCCAGAGTGCAGCTGCTGCCGCTCTAGGCCGTCGTACGAGCGGCGCAAAGCGGTTGAGGAGTGTGCGATGCGGCGTGTCGGGGCGGCGCGCAGGCTCGAGTCGGCCGTTATGAGGGAGATCGGCATGGGCGACAGCGCCGTGCAGGCGGCGTTCGGGCCGGCGTACGCGGGGGGCGGTTGCGGGGATCCGATGACGGCCAAGACGACGCGGCGAGGCGCTCGAAAAAGCGCAATGCGGAGAAGTCCTAAAAGCCCAGGTCGCGTTAAGTGCCCCGGGCCGCTGGTGCGGGCCGCCGACATAGCCGCGTACATAATCCGCAAGCACTGCCTCGGTGACGACTTGTTCAACGACCTGTTCGTCGCCCTTGTGCAGTGCATGTGGCGGCAGGACGGCGTTCTTGAGGGGCACGGCATCAAGCACTATCCCGATCGTGGATAACGTGGGGACGACGACACTGGATCCTTGAGCCGCCGTCCCCACGACTCGCGACTGCCCCGGTGCCGCCGGGTACGGCGGTCATGTGCTATCGCTCTCGCGCCGCCCATTCGCAGGCCCCTTGTCTGTGCCGCACACGGGGGACACATAAACGGCATGGACTGAAGGGCCGCGGCGCCTGCGGCGGCACGAATGCACGGGATGCGGCTTGGCCCCCTCCAAGATTCGCAGGCTCCTGCGGCCGTCGGCGGCGAAGTCGGCGCTCCCGCGCGGGCGCCGCGCCTAGGCAAGCCCTGCAGCCTCTGAGCGCGCTACGGCCCGCCGCTCCCGCCGCCCGCTCCCGCGGCCGGCAGCACGGCCACCGCGCCCCGCATCCACGGGTGCAGGGTGCAGTGGTACGCGACGGATCCCTCCTCGCCAAAGGAGACGGTAAACTCCTCTCCGGGATCCATGTGGCCGCTGTCGAACGCCCCGTCGGGGCTGCCGTACGCGCCGCTCGTGACGGTGTGGAACGCGACGTCGTCGTTGCGCCACGTCACGGAGCCGCCGGCGGACACCTCGACCGCGGCCGGGATGTAGCATGCGTCGTCCTCCTCGCACCCAGGCCTGGACGACTTGCTGGGCATGACCACGTCGGGCCCTCCTCCGCCGCCCTCCTGTCCCGCACTGTCGGGCTCGGCCGCCGCATGATCGGCAGACTCTGCCGCATGCCATTCCTCCGGCACCTCTGCGGGGCGCCCGGCAGGCTCTTCCACCCATGCGGTGCCCGCCGACAGGGCGGCAAGCGCAACTGCCGCGAGCGCCGCGAGCGCCCCTGCCGAGGACCATGCAGCGGCCCTTCCGGCCTCGCAGCCGCCGCCCCTCAAGATCCGCCGCCCCCCAGGTGGTCCCACCCGCCGGCGATCTCGAGCGATTCGCCGCCCGCCTCGAGCCTGGCCCCTCCCCTGCCGTCCCTTTCCCCGACGATGCCGATCTCGGAGACGGGCGTCGCGGTCCTCCCGGCGACCGCCGCGATGCGGCGCCTGTCGGAGGGCCTCGCCGTGAATGCGATCTCGTACTCTTCGCCCCCTCCGAGGGCCAGCCGCCTGGCATCAAGCCCGTTGGCGGCGGCGAACCGCCCGAGGCCCGGCGCGAGCGGAATGCGGCCCACGGCGAACGGCGCGCCGCTGCTGCGCGACATCTCGGACAGCGCCGCCGACAGCCCGTCGCTCGTGTCCATCGACGAGGTGAACATGCGCGCGGCTGCCGCGCCGAACCGCGCCCTGCAGTGGGGGCTGTACACGGCCGCCGCGGCCGCGCGGGCGAACCGGCCGCTCGCCCTTGCCCCTCCCATGACTATGCGAAGGCCTGCCGACGTGAGCCCGAACGCCCCGGTGGCGAACACGATATCGCCCGCGCGCGCGCCTCCCCTGCCGGGCCACCTCCTCCGGCCGCCCCTCCCGGGCCGGGCCGGCGGCGCGCCGGCCAGGCACACCGTAATGGACAGCTCGGCGCCCCTGCCGGTGTCTCCCCCTGCGAACGAAAACCCGAGCTCGCCGGCGGCGCCCGCCAGCCCGCCTGCCAGGGCGGACGCGTCGGGTGCGGTCGTGCCGGCAGGCAGCGACACCGAGACGAGCCCCGAGGCGGGCGCAAACCCCTTTGCGGCCAGGTCGCTTGCGCACGAGACGACGCTCTTGCGCGCTGCCCTGCGAAGCCCCATTCCGGGCGGCACATCGGTGCCGGCCGAGAGCGTGTCGACGCACCAGCATGCGGCGCCGGCCGGCAGCGCCTCGGCATCGTCGGGCGCGCCGCGCACGCCGAGCCTCCTGCGGAAGATCCTAACGATCTCCGCCTCGCTTGGCAGTCTCATACGATGCGGCCACCGCCTCCGAGGCCTCCCCGAGCAGCATGCGCGCCTTTTCCGCGTCGCGCGCCTCGGCCGAGACGCGCACGGCGTCCTCGGTGTTCGATCCCCTTGCCATGACCCAGTGGCCGTCCCCGATCCACTTTACGCCGTCGATTCTGACGGACTCGGTAAAGCGCCCGCCGATGCGCGCATCCGCAAGCTCGAGTATCCTCGCATGCAGGGCAGAGTCTGCCGGCACCTTTGCGCGCGCCTGCGCGTGGCCGGCCATGATTCGGGATGCGGCCCTGCCGACGGCCGCCCCTCCGCCTGCCCCCGCCGACGCGGCGATCATGCCGGCCGCGAGTATCCCGTCGCGGCACCCGTTGAACGAGCGCAGTATGAAGCCGGCGCTGCTCCCCTCGCCGCCTGCCTCGGCCCCGCGGGCGTCCATCTCGGCGACGACGTTGGCCTCGCCGACCCTCGAGCGCCACACGCGCCCGCCGGCGCCGAGCACGAGCGACTCGGCCGCGCCCGTGGTGTCGATGCTCAGGACAAACCGGCGGCAGCCGGCCTCCAGGGCCGCCGCGACGCCGAGGCACAGGGTCGCATCCGGCGAGAGGGCGCGCGGCCGGCCGCCGCCCTCGCCTGGGACGACGACGACGACGCGGTCGCCGTCGAGGTCGAACGCAAAGCCGGTGCGGTTCCCGGACGCGCAGGCCGCCTCGAGCGCGGGGAGGCTCCCGGCGGTCGGGTCGGGGCCGCGGTCGGACCCGTTCGGCTCTGCGTTGATCACCTGCGTGTCGCACCCGATCCGGTGCAGGATGCCGGGCGCTACGCCTGCCGCCGCGCCTCCGCCTGCGTCGACGACGGCCGCGCCGGCGCCTGCCGTCCCTCCGCACGCGGAGCGGCGGATCGCCTCGAGCGCGGCATCCGCATAGTCCGACTCGGCCTCCCTCAGGGAGCCGAACGCGGGCGGGGGAGGGGCGGACGCTCCGGGACGCGGCCCGCCGGCCGCTTCCTCCCCTCCGACTCCCTTCCCGGCGCGGGCGTTTGCCCCCGCGGCGATCCCGGACATCTCGGCCGCGGTCGCGCCCCGCCCGCCGACGGCGAACTTGAGGCCGTTCCACCCGAGGGGGTTGTGCGAGGCGGTCACGACGACGCCCCTTCCGGCCCGGCGCGCCTCGTAGAACGCGACCGGCGTGGGGGCCACGCCGAGGCCGCGCACGTCGGCTCCCGACGCCAGCATGGCCGATACGGCGGCGTCGTACAGGGCGGCCCCGCTAGGCCGCGTGTCGCGCGCGACGGCGCACGGCGCATCCCCCGTCGCGGCAGCAAACGAGGCGCAGTAGCGCATCACCGTGTCGGCGCCGAGCTCGGCGCCTGCCAGCCCCCTCACGCCCGACACCGAGACCTTCAACGCGCACGAAACGCGGTATGTTTTTATTAACCAACCGTGCAGGCGGCACGCGCCTCGGTAGCTCAGTCCGGCAGAGCGAGCGCTTCGTAAGCGCTAGGTCGTGGGTTCAGATCCCACTCGGGGCTTTATCGTTCCGCCTATGCGGGCCGGCGCCCGGGTGGGGGATGCTAGGCGGCCCGCACACTTTCCGCCGTGATGCGCCGGGTCGGCGCGGCCCTCGGGCATACATGCGTTGCAGCGCGATGCGCCGCGGCCGGTCCGCGGAGGCCTGCGCCTCTCGTTCCCTTGCCGCGGTGGGTCAGTGGCCTGTAGGCGGTGCGGCCGACTCGACGTCGTCTTACAGCCCGTCGGGGGTGGTGTCGAAATTCTACAGTTTGAGGATGCCTGCCATGACGGCCACATGGACACACCTGCAGACCCTCTGTCGTTCTTCCGGCGCGGGGCGTGGGCTCGGTTGTGGGGCATAGATGAAAGCGGTGGGCTACACCGTGCGAGAATGCCAGATTTTGGCTCGCACCGGGGGCGACATGGTCAGTTTTTTATGGGTGTGGATTTGACGCCCATACCCATCCTGTCTCTTATGCATGTATCGCTGACTACGACGATGCGTAATCGCGTCTGACCGGGACATTTGTAGTTCTGTGCTTGAAAAGCTGTAACGGCAGGTGTTATGTGGTGCAGTTTTCTCCCGGTCTATTGACATTGGTGCACACGACAACCTACAACTGCGGTTTGGTCTAATCCAATCCAATAAAGCGAAATGTGCATCTTCTAGGGTCGGCGTATGTCAATTCTGGTGCCAGGGCAATTGCCGTGCCCCGCCTATGGTTCTTGAGTAGACGTGTCAACCTTGTCGTTACTGTAACTTTGCCGCACTCCATTACTTGGTGACTGCCATGCAAGCTGTGGAACATCTAGGAATCTTCCGACATAGATTCACATATTGAAACACAAAAGCATTCGTAGTCATGCCACAAAGTCTTTGCAATGACAAACCGGAGGCACCTACGGCGGTACTCTGATTGACCCTTAAAATAGGGCATCGGACGCTAGGTATACATGGTACACATTGCAAAAACTTTTTGGCGTGACTACGGATATATGTGAAGAACAGAGGCGAGGTCTAGTGACGTCAGTCTCTGTTCTAGCTTTGACTCACCTGTCACCGTCACGGCCAGATACAAAACAGGGTAGCGATGCAACAGAATCCATGAAAAAGATCGCACTATCGCTGCATGCTGGCATGGTGTGAGCACTGTCACAGGTAGTCAAACAGATTGCCGCGTTTGTATACATGCGCCTTTTCGAATAACGAACATTTCCGCTCGTGCCAAAAGCGCAACGTGGAGAATCTGCTCATTCTCGAATCTGTGCACCTCGATTCGCCTGTTGCTTATGTCTGACCACGACAGTTCGGAGATGGACGATTCGGCATCATCCACCTCGTCAAACACCACGCAGTCTCCAATCTTGTCCACCATGCTAGGATCTTCAGCTACGTACGCGAGTTCGCGGACTACACCATGACGCATTCCTTTTGTGGTAAAAAACATAAAATTGACATCCGACTGTAACAGGTGTCTCTTGCTGGCCGTGAGCGGATCACTGCCCGTGGCCGGATCGTCCGATACTAGGCGAGCGCGAACATATCCGTTGTCGCGAAGAAAGTCCCTCTGCCGTGCCAGGAAGCGCTTCTCTAGAGGTGGCTGGTACGACCCATACAGTGTAATGTTCATGCGGCTCCTTATGGACAGCGCGTCCCCGATGTCTCCTACCCTCCGCAACCATCCGCTCACGGCTAGCGACGCGCGGGCAACTATTATAAGGTATGTATGTGCGCGGCGCTACTAGAGTACGAAATGAGCAACACGGCATCGATGGAGTATGCAGATAGGATCCCCTTGGCGGTCAAGGCAGGCTTCAAAGGCCTGGCCGACGACGTCTCACTCGGCATAGCCGTAGCCCTCATGGAAGATGGCAACATGACGTTCTCGGAGATGAAGTCGAAGTTCGGACTTGACTCGAGTACTCTCAGCCGACACCTAGCTGCGCTACAAAGAGGGGATCTTGTGCGCAACTACTATGAGAAGCGTAACGGGAGGCCCTATTCCTACTATGAGGCGACTAACTTGCCCGGCGTGCTGCTGAACGCGGTGTATATCGCGTTGCGCGAAGAGGCGGAGGCGAAGAGATCATCGACTCCAAAGCGATCAGGATCCACTACGGCCACGGTGCGGAACACAACCGCGCCTGCCTCTGCGTCAGAGCTAACGCAGGCCACCGGTGCTGGTCATGAATAGTGGCCGAAGTGTACCCACGCGAGCCAATCCAAATCCGACCAAAACCTCCTCTGTCAATCGCGGCGTACCAATATAAGATGTCTTAGGTAATGGGAAGTGGGGCGGACGGTATAGTTTACACGGAAAGTGGAAAGTCCAGCGTGAAAATTGCCGCGGTACATTGGCCGCTTTATCTACACGGCGACACGGATTCAGCATGACTCTGTCTATGCCCACATCGATCGGGTTGATGTTAGAATAACAGTGGCGGGGATTGTAGCCGTAGGTTGCCGATACCATATAGAGCTGTCGGATTGGGTGTTGGTTTTTTCAGGATCACTATTTTGCAGGGGCTCGGGCGCCGCAATCGCATTGCCAAAACTCCTATATTTCTCGGGATCTAGAAACAATGGCGCACCAAATGCGCCGAAATGTGCGGTTTGGCGCGTTTTTCCTCCCCAAAACGGCCCGCAGTGTGGCAACGGTGGCGGCTCAGCGGGGCAATTTGCAGGCGGCGATGCGAAGGGCCGCCGAGCATTATGCTGCTCCGCCAGCCGCGCCAGCAGGTCTGTGCGGCCGGCCGAATCAAGGCGGAGCATCCGGTCTGCGACAATACACATCCATTCGAACATGCCGTGCCGGGTCAGGACGTTGCGCCAGCTGTGCTGCCACTTTTTCCTCTTGTGGCCGCGACCCTCGCCCGCGCGGTGGCCCTCCTCCCCTCCCGTTCCTGGGTAGTTATCCGCAAAAGAGCTGACCGCAGGCAAAAAATTGTTGACCACTGTGGGGTACAAGGACGGCCGTGACAGGCGGCAATGGCGGAAGAAAGGTGCGTCGTCCGAAGCATCATGGGGTGCAAGTACGAAAGAATGCCCGCATTCAAGTGGCTCACCGTCGAACGCGGCATGCGCGTGTCGGGCCATAGCGGCCAAGATGGCAGGATGCGGTTTAGGGCGCAAACATAACCGGAAATCGAGGAGACGCCCAGAACATACTGTTCGAGGTCTTTACATGGATATGTCGCTTGGCTGCGTGGCTAGGGACGAGAGCGATACAAAAGGCATTATAGCAAGGTAGTGCCCGCGATGTAGGGGTGCAATGATGTAGCAGGCAACGCGGGTCGTTCAGCGCTAGCCCGTCATGCTCCGTATGCGGGCGCAGATGATGAGGCCCACCTTAGATCCGGGCGCCGCCTGCCAGACTGCCCGTATGCCATGCGGCGCCGGCTTGGCTGTGGACCATGGGCCCTGCCACGACTCTCGCACACTTTCTATCTCCCTGATGCGCCGTCGATGCCGGCATCGCCGCCGCTACCGCTGTCCTCTCTGACTGCCCTCTCCCTCCTGTACTTGCGCAGGATCACGATGGCCAGCGTGCCGGCCGCGCAGCTCCAGAAGACGTGCCATTGTAGATCGTGGCCATGCATCCCGACGAACGAGTATATCGTCCCGCCTATGAGCGCAAGCCCAACAAGCTCCAGCGCCTTGGTGCCCGCGCCCATGCCCGCGGGCCGCCCAAAAAGTATAATATCGTTTTGCGGCAGGCTCCGCGCGTGGACAAGTACCTGCTCGTCGTAATGATGCTCCTCATTGGGGGGATGGTCATTGGGATCACGCAGGTGCCGCCACGCCTAGAGCTGTTCTACGGTGGGCTTGCCGGTGCGCTCATCGTAATCGGATACTCGACCTACAAGAATCGCAAGGAACGCCAGGCCGAGCGCAGGGCCCGGCGCAGGTCGCGCAGGTGACGGCGCGCAGCGCCTCTGCCGGCGCGCCGCCGGCCGCGCCTCCGCGCCGGCGCGTCGACTTCTAGGTACCACGGCGGCCCGCAACGGGACCGCCAGCTGCTAGGCGGTGGGGGCGCGTTGTGCCTGCGCACGGCCTCCGCGCCACCCGCATGGGCCGGTCCTGCCGCTGGTTCCAAAGCACCGCGTTCTGGATTCCGTCCCGTTGCCCTGCGGCCCTGCCGTGCCGGTGGGGGCGGGGAGGTGGCCCGACTGCCGCCCGGCGCTCCCTGCGGACGCTTGCAGGCGCCCCGCACGCGCGGCGCGCCGTCAGAAACAGCAGGGCGGCGATCCAGCCGCCTAGAGCTCCAGCCCGAACGACTCTGCGATGCTCGAAAAGTTGCGGTACGACTCTAGGTACTGCCTCCCGCGTGCGGTAATGACGTACGTGTGCTTGCCGTCGTACTCGATCTTGTTCATGAGGCCGGCGCCGATCAGGTTGTCGACAAAGTCTGACAGCCTAGAGTGGGAGAGGTTGGCCTTTGCGAGGAGTGACGTGGTCTTGATGCCGTCCCTGCCAGAGTCCTGCGCCGCCTCGAGTAGGTCTGCGACGATCTTTGGTCTCGTCCTGTTGGAGGCCATGCCGGCGCCGTCCCTCAATACGTTATAAGGATAACCCGTAGCCGCCCCCTTTTGACGGCCGCGACAGGCGCATGCGGCGGGCGGAGGGGGAAGCGCGCCGTCAATGCCCCGAACGGGCGCCTGGCGCGCGGCCAGGGCGCCCCCTGGCCGACTGTGGCCGATCGGATGCCGTGCGGCAGCCTTGGGGGTCCTGCGGCAGAGCTGCCCTCCGGCGCCCCGACCGGCCAAAGTTTGCCCCGACGTGCGGCAGCCTTGGGGGTCCTGCGGCAGAGCTGCCCTGTCCTTGCCCCCCCTCCCCACATGACTGCAAACCGTGCCAAGGAACCTGCCCTGCCAGGCGCGGCCGCCGCCGCCTGCGTGCATGCCGCGAGGCCGGCAGGTCAGATCCCTCTGGGCCGCTTTGCGGCGGCTCGATCCCTGCCCGGCCGGATGGACATCTAGGACGCGCGGCCGCCGCCTTCGGCCCCCTGCTAGACGCCGCCCGTGCCGTCCCGGGACGCCGCCCTGCGGCCCTGTCCGTCCGGTGGCATGCGATCCCTGCGCAAGGCGGCCGATCATGCCCGCCCCAGCCGGGGCGGGCCCGCGCGCCGCCGTTCGCATCCGCGCTCATGTCGCCGACATTGGCTCGCCCTCGGCAGCCCGCCGGGGCGGGCCCGCGCGCCGCCGTTCGCACCCCTTGAATCATTTAAAGCGCAAGCCGCTCCGGCCGGCCGCATGGTAACGCCCGGCCTTGGCAAGCTGGCAAGGCACCTCTTGAACACGGAGTGGCGGAGGCCGGTCGGCGGCGCGGATGCGCAGCGCGCCGCCCGGGCCGGCGGCGCGGATGCGCAGCGCGCCGCCACGTGGCGCGACGACTTTCTCGGCGTTGCGTACAGGTACTACGACCTGCGCATGAACGTCGTGCCCCTGTTCGCCGAGCGCGCCCCCGCAGTCGATCTGTGGACCGGCGTGATACGAAACTGGATAGATCCGACCATTCGGCTCAGGTTCGTAGAGTCGGGCGACCGCTACTGGTTCGTCCTTGCGGCCGAGACGCGCGATCCGTACAACAACGTCTCGCTGTACAAGGTCCTGCCCATCTCCGAGCACTACGAGCGGTTCAAGGGCGGCCACGAGGGGACCGCGTACCTGCGCCTCGGCATCCACGCAAAAAAGCACTTTGACGACGTCAAGGACGATGCGCTGTGCAACTGCGGCCACGCCCGCGAGGACCACGACGACGGCGAGGATGAGGCTGCGGCGGGGCCGGCCGCCCGCGGCGAGGACGGATCCCTCCTGCACGACTGCCTGTACGAGGGGTGCGACTGCGCAGGCTTTGTGAGCTTTCAGGTCACGCTCCTGAGGAAGAAAAAGACGCTCACCGACATTGCGTTCCTGACGGAGGAAGAGGCAAAGGACGACGCGCTTGCGTGGAACTGCCTCAACGCCAACAAGTACTCTGCGGGGCGCGCGGCGCCTGGCTAGGGCGCGGAGTCGCCGCCGCTGCCTCCGCCGGCCCCGCCGGATGGCGGCCCTCCGGCCCCGCGGCTGTCGGGCCCGCCGCCTGCTCCGTCCCCGGCCCCCTTGGGCCCGCCGCCTGCTCCGTCCCCGGCCCCCTTGGGCCCGCCTCCGCCCCCTCTCCCGCCGTCCTGCGATCCCATCCTGACATGCTCGCCGGGGTAGAACTCACCGATCAGCCTTGAATAGCAGTCGCCGCACAGGGGGCCCTTCATATTCCACTCCCTCATGGGGATGTACCTGCGCTCCAGCTTGGCCTCGCAGGCGGCGCACTTTTCGTCCACGCCCCGGCCGCCGGGGGGCCGTATAAAAAACAGGCTCGGGCGGCAGGCAGCGCCGCCATATTCCACGCCGCTGGGACGACGGCGACGCCGCCGCCGGCGGGCCGCATTGCGCGCGTTGGATCAGTTCTACCAATGTATTTTAAACCCGGCAAGGGTCGGCGCGCCGTTGTCGGAAGATCGGGCGCCGCAATCCGCCGAACCGCCTGCCGCCGAGAGGGCTGGCAAGGCAGACGATCCCCCCTCCACCGCCGCGAGCGAGCAGCCCGATGCCGCCGCTGCGTCGCCCGATCCCTCCTCCACCGCCGCGAGCGAGCAGCCCGATGCCGCCGCTGCGTCGCCCGATCCCTCCTCCACCGCCGCGAGCGAGCAGCCCGATGCCGCCGCTGCGTCGCCCGATCCCTCCTCCACCGCCGCGAGCGAGCAGCCCGATGCCGCCTCCGCCCCGGCCCCCGCCCCTGGAGCCGCTGACGGCGCCGCCGGCGATGCGCAGGCCGCCGCCGCGGCCGGCGAGGGCGCCGAGGGCGCATCGCAGCCCGACGCCGAGGGCGCATCGCAGCCCGACGCCGAGGGCGAGGCAGATGCCGGGGCGGACGAGGAGGTCTCTGAGGATGCGTACTACGAGGGCTACGGCGACGACGGCAGCGAGCCGACCATCCAGGAAAAGTGGGGCGTGGCCCACATCTACAGCAGCTACAACAACACGATCATCCACATGACCGACCTGACAGGGGCCGAGACCGTCTCGATAAGCTCGGGCGGAAAGCACGTCAACGCCGACCGATACGAGTCCTCGCCGTTTGCGGCAATGAAGGCGGCCAACGCGGCCATCGAGTCCGCCAGGACAAAGGGCTTCAACTGCTTCCACATACGGGTCAGGGCCGTCGGCGGCGTCGGCTCGCGCGTGCCGGGGCCGGGAGCGCAGGCGGCGATCAGGGCCCTTGCCAGGAGCGGCTTTCGCATCGGCCGCATCGACGACGTCACGCCCATACCGCACGACACGACGCGCAAGAAGGGCGGCAAGCGCGGCCGGCGCGTCTAGCCGGGCAGCATCCTGAGCCTTACGGAGCATCCCCTGTGCTCTAGATAGTCTCCCAGGAACTTTGCAAACTTTTCGTCCGGCTTGCCGCCGCGGTACCGCTCGATCATGGATGCGAACCGCCCCGCCATGGCCTCGTGCAGCCCCGACCCAACCTTCAGCCGAAAGAACGACCAGCCGGCGCGCGACTCGATGTCCCCGACGGCGGCGCCGCCGGGCTGGCCGCACAGCGTCTCGACGTGCGACATGGCCGTCTTGACCCTGAGGCGCGCGGCCGGCCCGTCGGTCGCGCCGACCTCGAAGATCAGCGACACGCGGCATCACCTGCCCGCGCCGCTCTTGCCGAGCCTGTCCGAGAGCGAGACCATCCTGCCGTCCTGCTCGACCTTTATCTTCGTGTCCAGGCGCACGTTGATGCCGACGGACCTGAACACGTAGAGGAGGCCGCCGCCGTCGAGGCCGCCGGGCAGCTGCCCGTACATGACCATCCTCCCGAGCTCGTCCACCACGGCCGGCGCCTGCGCGGGGTACTGCCGCTCGGCCGCCTCGAGGACCTCGGAGCCGCGGTGTCCCAGCACGGACACCAGGGCATCGCGCGGCGTGCGCCTTGCGGCTGCGGTCCCGGCATCCCCGGACTCGCCGTCGGCCTCGGCCTCGGCCGCCTCCTGCATCCGCGCCCTTGCGCGCATCTCGGCCAGGCGCCGCGCCTTGAGCCGCTCCAGCTCGGCGTCGGGCCCCGGCCCGCCCCCGTCCGGCGCAGCGCCGGGCGCGCCCGTCACCCCTTGATCACCCCGATGGGAACGAGCCGCGCCACCTTTGTCGCGATGCCGAGCTCGTCCGAGACGCCGACGACCCTGTCGACGTCCTTGTACGCCTGCGGCGTCTCCTCGACGACGCCGTTGCGCGTGAGCGCCTTTACGTAGATGCCCTTGTCGCCGAGCGACCTTCTCACCTGCTCCTCCGTGTACTGCTTCTTGGCCCTGGTGCGCGACATCGTCCGCCCCGCGCCGTGCGCCGTAGAGCCGAACGTGAGGTCCATCGACCCCCTCTTGCCGAGCAGTATCCAGCTTGCCGTGCCCATCGAGCCGGGTATGAACACGGGCTGCCCGATGTCCCTGTACCTGGCAGGCACGTCGCCGGCGCCGGCCGGAAAGGCCCTCGTCGCCCCCTTGCGGTGGACCACGACGCGGCGCCTCTTGCCGTCGACCGTATGCTCCTCGACCTTTGCGATGTTGTGGGCCACGTCGTACACGAGGTCCATCCCGAGGTCGTCCTCGCCCATGCGGAAGACCCTCTCAAACGAGCGGCGAGTCCAGTGCGAGATCATCTGGCGGTTGCTCCACGCAAAGTTGAGCGCAGCCCTCATGGCGGCCGAGTATGACCGCCCCTCCTCGGACGAGTGCGGCACGCACGCGAGCTCCCTGTCGGGCAGGTCGACGCCGTACCTCTGCATGGCCCTCTCGGAGACGCGCAGAAAGTCGCTGCACACCTGGTGCCCGAACCCCCGCGAGCCGCAGTGCGCAAGGACCGTCACCTGGCCCCTCTCGATGCCCATGCGGGATGCGGTCTCCTCGTCGTGGACCTCGTCGACGCGCTGCACCTCTAGAAAGTGGTTGCCCGAGCCGAGGCTGCCGAGCTGCGGCATTCCGCGCCTGCGCGCCTTTTCCGAGACCCTGGAGGGGTCGGCGCCGGCCATGCTGCCGCCCTCCTCGCACGAGTCGGCGTCGGCGGGGCGGCCGTACCCGTTGTCGACGGCCCACCGGACGCCCCTCGTCATGACCTCGTCGAGCTGCGAGTTGCTCAGCGACACGGCGCCCTTTGATCCGACCCCCGACGGTATCGAGCTGAACAGGTCGGCGACGAGCTCCTTTAGCCTCGGCCTCGCGTCGGCCTCCGTAAGGTTCGTGCGCAGCAGGCGCACGCCGCAGTTGATGTCGTACCCGACCCCGCCGGGGCTTATCATGCCCTCCTCGGCGTCCATTGCGGCGACCCCGCCGACCGGAAAGCCGTACCCCTCGTGGCCGTCGGGTAGGACGACGACATGGCCGACGACGCCGGGCATGGACGCGACGTTGGTCGCCTGCCAGACGGTGCGGTCTGACGCCATCTTTTCGACTAGCTGCCCGTCGGCGAATATCCTCACGGGCACCCTCATGCCGTTGCCCGGGGACGGCTCGACGACGTACTCGGCGGGGCCCCTCTTTTCAGGGACGATCCTCGGCACGTCCGGCCTGCCCATGCGCGCCCGGCAGGGCGCCTCTAATTTAAACCCGGCGGGGGGCCGGCGCCGGATCCGCGGGCGGGATGCCGCCGGCATGCGTATCCTGCGTGCCCCTGCAGCCTTGGACGGGCGGCGGCGCGCGTCGGGGCCTACAAGATGCATGCCCGGGACGGCGCGCGCAGGGTGCGTTCTGCCAGATGGGCCTGCGCCCGGCGGCGGCGCGCGGCGCTGCATGGCCTTGAGGGCGGCGGCGAAGGGGCGCTCTGCCGCGCAGCTGGACGCACCGCCCCTGTTAGCGCGCCGCCGGAAGGGGGCGGGCGGCTGCTGGCAGCATGGGCGTGATCTGCAGGTGAATCTGCGCGGGCCGTGCGCGGGCCGTGCGCGGGCACCGGGCCGCTCTTCCAGCGTCCTCTTGCACGAGGCAGCTAGGCGTTCTAGGGCCGCATGCCTAGGACTTGCGGAATTTCGCCCCCTGGCTACTGCGCCCTTTCAATCTGATCGCGGATCATCCGCCTTGGGTATTGCACGTTCATCTTCTGCGCGTCTTCCTGTACAGGTACGAGCACACGCTGTCAAGGGCGCCGGCCACGCCATCAAGGACGGACATGTCCTCCCCCGACAGGGCCACCCTGGGGCCGTTGCTCTTCTCAAGCCTTGAAGATAGTGCGATGACGCTGTCCCTTGCGGCCGGCCAGTCTTCCCGATGGCGGTTGCGCAGGAACTCGGACATCCTATCTCCATCGATGCCAAGATTAAAGTAGGGCATGTCCCGGAGGTGGAGGCTCATTGGGACGAGCACGTCCAAGAGGCTCTGGACTTCGCCCTGACGCTCTGTAGTGCCGCCGCGCGACTTGGTGTCCCTCAGGGTCACGATGTACGGCTGGAGCAGACTAGAGGCGTAGTGCAGGTTGGTGCTGATCACACCCATGTCGCTCATCTTTGGCCGCCCCCTGTACAGGCCGTGCCCCTGTTGCACTGATCCCGCATTGCCCGTAGGCGCACATCTGTCATTTTTAATGCTATCGAGAGCTATCGCCGCATGCGGTCCGCAATTGCCATCCTCAGTCGGAACGCGCGGCAGAGGGGCTGTGCCGGCAGCGGGGGACGACTTGGGGGGGGGACAAGGGACATCGGAAGCCGCCGCAGGGGCCTGGCACCACGCCGCCCCTCGGCTGCCATCTCTGCGGGCTACTCCAACTCGCCCCTCCGCCGCGCGTTGGTACTTTTTTTACACCCTTCGCCCGCGCCCGCAGGTATGGCAGGTTACCGCGCCCGCAGGCGGGCCCTCAAAAAGGCGGCCAGGGAGCCGGCGCGCGAGGCCAAGGAGAGGGATCGGCAGGCGAAGCGCAAGGCAAAGGATGCGGATGTTGCCGCCCGGACGCCGAGGCGCGAGCTGGAAGACGCCTACGTCAAGACGTTCATGGAGGGACCCATGCCTGCCCACGCCGCGGGCAATCCCTCGTTTGCCGCGTTTGTGCGCAGCAGGGCCCGCTCCATGCCGGACGAGTCCCTGCGCGCGTACGTCAATCTTGCGCGGGGAGACGACGATGACGACGAAGCTGCGATGCGGCGCGACATGGACCTGCTAATGTCGGACATGAGGGGGAAGTGACGGGCGGGCCGCGCCGCGCCGCGCCGGGCACGACAGGGTGAGGAAGACGATCCGCGCCGGATGCATGCGGGTGT
Source organism: Cenarchaeum sp. (assembly GCA_965242695.1). Classification (GTDB taxonomy): domain Archaea; phylum Thermoproteota; class Nitrososphaeria; order Nitrososphaerales; family Nitrosopumilaceae; genus Cenarchaeum. Next base: position 1,508,642 of record CBDESU010000002.1, read on the forward strand.
CCTGCGGGGCCGCCGTGGCCGCGGGACGGGGCGCTCGCATCTCCCGGCAACACGGGCGGCTCTATCATGGCGCATGCCACGCCGCCGTGGCCGCGGGACGGGGCGCTCGCATCTCCCGCGCCCGCCGCCGCCCAGCGTAGGTTTATTTCGGCCGGCGCGGCCCGCATGCCGTTGGCCATACTGCCGATCGACGCCGGACGGTACGGCTCGCCCGAGATCACCCGGATATTCGGCGAGCAGAAAAAGATAGACTACCAACTCGACGTAGAGGCCGCGGCGGCCGCGGCGCAGGCCGAGCACGGCCTCATCCCAAAGGGCGCCGGCGCCGCAATCGCGCGCGCAGTCCGCGCCGGCGGCATCACGCCGGCCGTGGTGCGGCGCCTGGAAAAGAAGACCGACCACGACACGGCCGCCCTCGTGAGGGCACTCTCGGACCGGTGCGCCCCGGGCGCGCGGCCGTGGGTGCACTACGGCCTGACGAGCAACGACCTGGTCGACACGAGCGCCTCGCTCCAGATGCGCGATGCCCTCGACGTGCTAGAGCCGAAGGCGGCCCGCCTGGCCGGCGTGCTAGCCGGCATGGCCGGCAGGTACGCCGGCCTGCCGGCCGTCGGGCGCACGCACGGGCAGCACGCGAGCATCGTCTCGTTCGGGCTAAAGTTTGCAAACTGGGCGTCCGAGATGTCCGAGCACCTGTCTAGACTGCGGGCCCTGCGCGGGCGCGCCCTACTGTGCAAGATGCTCGGGGTGGTCGGGACCGGCTCGCTCATGGGGGCGGCCGCCGTCGGCGTGCAGCGGACGGCCGCCGGCCTGCTCGGGCTCGAGCCGGTCGAGGCGGCAACGCAGATCGTCCCGCGCGAGCGGCATGCCGAGTACGTCTTTACGCTCGCCCTGGTGGGATCGACCCTCGAGAAGATCGCCGTCGAGGTGCGCAACCTGCAGCGCACCGAGATCGGCGAGGTCGCCGAGGGGTTCCGCGCCGGCCAGATGGGCAGCAGCGCCGTGCCCGTAAAGCGCAACCCCATAAAGAGCGAGCGCGTCACGTCCCTCTCGCGCCTGATGCGCTCGAACGTGGCCGTCGCGCTCGAGAACGTGCCGCTCTGGCACGAGCGGGACCTGTCCAACTCGGCCAACGAGCGGTTCGTGATCCCGACCGTTACGATACTGCTCGACGAGTCGCTGTCGGCCATGCTCGGCGTGGTGCGGGGCCTGTCCGTGAACGAGGACCGGATAGCGGCGAACCTGCAGCTCACGCGCGGGCAGATATTCGCCGAGTTCGTGCTGCAGGCGCTGATCAAAAAGGGCGCGCCGCGCATGGACGCGTACCGCGACGTGCAGCGCGTCGCGTTCGCCGCCGCCGGGTCGGGCGCGGACTACCTGGACGCGCTAAGGGCGGACGCGGCCGTGTCCTCGAGGCTCGGCCCCGCCGAGCTAGAGTCGATATTCGACGCGCGCCGGCACCTGGGCGCATCGCGGGAGATAATTCGGCGCGTGCGCAGGACGGCAGCGCGGGCCGTGGCCGAGTCCGAGTCGAGGCTTGCAAGGCGCGGCATCGGGCCGCACCCCTAGGCGCCGCGGGCCGGAGGCGGCCGCCGGGGCGGAAGCGCCCCGGACCGGAGCAGCTCGGCGTGTATGCGCGAGCCGTACTGGATCGCCTTCTTGCGCTTGCCGGCGGAGTGGGGGGGGACGCCGAGGGACGCGGCCAGGCCCCTTACGGCGTGCTTGCGCAGCAGGTCGCCGGGGCCCGTGATCTTCGAGTCGATCGGCAGCCGCCTGGCGTACGAGACGAACGGGGCCGAGAGGAGCGGCTGGGCCACGCGCACGCCGAACCTGCCGGCAAACCCGCCGGCCGCCTCCATTATGGACAGCTCCCTTGATATCCGCTCGCCGACCATGGGCTCGACGACGGCCCGCACTGCCTCTGCATCGCCGTCGCGCACGCCGGCCGACTCGAGGGCCCTCCTGTACGAGTCGTACCCGCAGAACAGCTCGTCGATGCCGTTGCCGGTGAGGACCGTCCGGATGCCGAGCGACCTTGCGAGCCACCCTATGTAGTAGAACGCGATGCAGTTCTCCGTGCGCGACGGATCGCCGCCGCCGGTCGCGGCTACCGCCTCGGCGGCAACGCCGGCGAACGGGGGCGGCGCATCGCCGGCCCCCTCCCCGCCTACGAGCAGCGTATGGTGCTCGAGGCCCGCCCTGCGGGCCGCGGCAGCGGCGAACCTCACGTCGTGCGAGCCGGCAAAGCCGACGGTGAGCAGGACGGGGCCGAGGCGAAGGCGCGAGCAGACGGCGGCGATCAGCGAGCTGTCGACCCCGCCCGAGAACGCGACGCCTACGGGCCCTCGCCCCCCCTCCCCGCCGCCGCCTCCGACGGACTCGGACACGGCCCGCTCTATCCTGGAGAGCAGCTCCCGCGCGCGGCCGTCCATCGGCGGGGCGGGGCGCGGCTAGACATTTAACCTGCCGCCCGCGCCGCCTGCGCATGGGAATGGTTGCAATGAGCGACGGCGAGGTGCGCGAGGCCCTCGCGCGGCTCGACGGCTGGTCGGTCGTCGGCGGCAAGCTGCACAAGGAGTACGAGTTTGACACGTTCAACAGGGCGTTCGGGTTCATGGCCCGCGCCTCGATGGAGATTGAAAAGATGAACCACCACCCCGAGTGGCGCAACGTGTACAACCGGCTCGAGGTGGACCTCGTGACGCACGACGCCGGCGGCATTACCGAAAACGACGTGAGGCTGGCCGGCATACTGGACTCGCTCCTCTGAGCGGGCCGCGGCGCACGGCATGCCCGATGCGGCGGGAGCGGGCCGGGCCGCGCCGGCGCCGCCTTTCCAAATTTATAGCCGCGCCGCCGATTCGGCGCGCATGGCGGGGGAGGGGCCAGGAAGCGGCGCGGCCGGGCCGCCTCGGAATCCAGAGGCCGCCGCCGACTCGGACTTCAAGTACATCGACAGGGAGACGGGCGCGCTCCTGTCTAGCAGGACAGAGCTTGCGGTAGCCCGCATGCTGTCGTTCCTGGGGGTCGAGTACGAGTACGGAAAGGAGGTGGACGTAGGCGGCGGCCGGACGGAAAGAATCGACTTCGGGACGGGCCGGGGCCTGATCGAGGTCGTCGACGGCGAGCGGGACGCCGAAAAGTACCGCCTCGCCAGGGAGCACCTGGGAGGCGGCATCATGGCCGTCGGCCACCCGCGGCACGTGGCGCGGATAGCCGAGCTGGACGGGGTGGTCGCGTACGGCGGAGCCGGCAACGGCGGGGAGGGCGGCTCCCCCCAGACTGGCTCGATATTCATGGACGACGAGTCGTTTACGTTCGACTATGCGCACGTCCTGCCGCTCGTCGAAAAGTGCTCCCTCCTGCACGGCCACACGTCGTCCGTAATGGTAGAGCTGGTCGGGACGATGAAGGACAACCTGCTCATCGACTTTGGCGAGGCCAAGCAGATAATACGCGGCGTAATGGCCGCGTTCGACCACAAGTTCTTCGTCAACGAAAAGTACGTCGTCGAAGGAGGAGGAGGAGGCGGCGGCGGGGACGGGTGCGGGGACGGCGAGGGCCACTACCGCGTCTCCTTCGAGGGCCCCCGCGGCAGGTTCGACCTGACCGTGCCGCGCTCGACGGCGTACCTGCTCAGGGGCGAGGCGACCGTGGAAAACCTGTCGACGGAGATCATCTCGCTCCTGGCCCCGCGCCTCCCGCCAAACGTCGACGCCGTCGGCGTGTACATCTACGAGGGCCGCGACAAGGGATCGCACATAATATCCCGGATCAGGGGGCTGCGGTAGATGGGAGAGCCGGCAATATCGGCCAGGGCGTGGGACCCGTCGATCGAGCGCGGCATACTGGAGGAGTGGGAGAGGTCGGGCCTGCACCGCTTCGACCCGTCGGCGCCGGGCGAGGTGTTCACGATCGACACGCCCCCGCCATACCCGTCGGGGCGCCCGTGGCACATCGGGGCCGCCGCCCACTACTCCCAGATAGACATGATCGCCCGCACGGCCCGCATGCGCGGCCTCAACGTGTACTTTCCGATAGGGATAGACCGCAACGGCCTGCCCGTCGAGCTGTACACGGAGAAGAAGCACGGCATCCGCATGCGCGAGACCGACAGGGCCGAGTTCCTCCGCCTGTGCGCCGAGTCGCTCGACGAGCTAGAGGCCGAGATGGCCGAGATCATGCGCTCGCTCGGACTGAGCGGGGACGTGGCCGGGCGCTACCGCACGGACTCTGACGAGTACAGGGCCCTGACGCAGTCGACGTTCATCGACCTGTGGAACAGGGGGCTGGTGTACCTGGCGACGAGGCCGAACAACTACGACTGGGCGTCGGGCACGACGATCGCCGACGCCGAGATCGCGTACGAGGAGCTGCCGACGGACCTGGTCCACATGCGCTTTTCGATCGAGGGCGAGCCGGGCAGGACGCTGCCCATCGCGAGCACGCGGCCCGAGCTGCTCTGCGCATGCCGCGCCGTCGTCGTCGCGCCGGGGGACGGGCGGCACGCGGGCCTGGCCGGCAGGCGCCGCGCCGTCGTGCCCCTGTACGGCAACGCAGTCGACATCGTGGAGCACCCGTCGGTTGACGCGTCGTTCGGCAGCGGAGCCGTCATGGTGAGCAGCTACGGCGACCGCAACGACGTGGCCCTGTTCCGCGAGCTCGGGCTCGAAGAGGTCGCCTCGGTCGGGCTCGACGGGCGCATGACGGGCGCGGCAGGCCCCTACGCGGGGCTGCGCCCAAAGCAGGCGCGCAAAAAGATCGTCGAGGACCTCGGCGCGGCGGGGCTGGTCGAGAGGGTCGAGGCGATACGCCACCGCACGCCCGTCTCGGAGCGCAGCAAGAACCCGATAGAGATCGTCCCGATGGAGGAGTACTACCTGAGGCAGACCGGCGCCGTGGAGCGGCTCAGGGGCCTGTCGTCGGGCGTGCGGTTCCACCCCGAGATGCACCGCGGCATACTCGCAAACTGGCTCGACTCGGTGTCGATGGACTGGCCGATATCGAGGCGGCGGTACTACGGCACGGAGATACCCGTGTGGAGGTGCCGCGCGTGCGGCCGCGCCCACCTGCCCGAGCCCGGCCGGTACGTCCGGCCGTGGCGCGACCCGTGCCCAGCCGACGCCTGCGCGGGGTGCGGCTCGGCGGCGGGGTTCGAGGGCGAGCACCGCACGTTCGACACGTGGATGGACTCTAGCGTCTCGCCCCTGTTCGTGTGCGGGTACGGGCGCGACGAGGGTCTGTTCGCGGCGACGTACCCGGCCGCCGTGCGGCCGCAGGCAAAGGATATCGTGCGGACATGGCTGTACTATACGCTGCTCCGGTGCGACCAGCTGACGGGGAAGGCTCCGTGGTCTGCCGCCTGGATCATGGGGTACGGCCTCGACGAGCGGGGCGGCAAGATGAGCAAGAGCAAGGGCAACGCCATCGACCCACTGCCCGTAATACGGGACATCGGGGCCGACGCGTTCCGGTTCTGGAGCGCCGGCGAGGTCACGCACGGGTACGACTTTAGGTGCAACGTGCAAAAAATGGCCGCCTCCAAAAAGTTCCTCAGCAAGCTGTGGAACGTCTCGCGGTTCATATCGGGGTTTGGGGCGCCGGACGGCCTCGATGCGCGCGCGGCCGCCCCGGCGGGCGGAAGAGGGGACGCGGCCGGCATGCCCGCCGCAGACGCGTGGATACTCGGCGAGCTCGACTCGCTCGTACGCGAGTGCTCGGCGGGGTACGACGAGTACAACTTTTTCGTGCCCGCCGTGGCCGTGCGCGAGTTTACGTGGAACGTGTTCGCCGCGCACTACGTCGAGATGGTAAAGGCGCGCGCGTACGGCGACGGCTTTTCAGAGGCCGAGCGCGACTCGGCGGCGCGCACGCTGCACACCGTCCTGTCGACCGTACTGCGCCTGCTCGCCCCTATAGCGCCGTTCATAACGGAGCGGCTCTGGCAGGAGCTGTACGCCGGCGGGGGCGCCGGGGGCAGCATACACCGCGAGCGCCTGCCCGCGGCGGCCGCGTCGGGGCCGCCGGCGGGCGCCGCTGCGGCGACGGAGTCGATCGCCCGGTTCAACTCGCGCGTGTGGGCAGAAAAGAAGTCTAGGGGGCTGTCGCTGAAGGATGCGATCGAGATTGCCGTGCCGCCCGACTTGGAGGCCTTTTCAGGGGACCTTGCGGCGATGCACAACCTGGCGGGGGCCCGGGGCGGCGGCCCGCAGTGATGCGCGGCCGCCGATGCCCCCTCCACACCCGCCATGTCTGGCATGGATCTTACAACACGGCTTTTATTTCAAGCATGATTCCGGGATTCCCTGGCCAAAGTCATGACGGCGAGGGCCGCAGAGCCGGCGGCAAATATGTAGCTGTACGGGCTCTCTAGGATGACCAGTGCGGCACCCGACACGGTTGCAAATATGGCCTCTCCCAAAGCTGCATTGACCATGCGGTTGCGGCGAGGCGGTTTGAGGCGCTGCACACGTGCCCTCGTACCGGGAGCTAGTCGTATCATCTCCCCCCCGTCTATCCGTCCATCAAGATGACTGCCCCCGTGACCATGTTGTGAACGCCGTGTCTCTCTTATGCGTTCAAGCAACGGCTCCTTTTCGCTGTAACGCGACACGCACTCTGCCACATCGTCGCCTGGCAGTTCGGCCTCTTTTTTCCTATCCATTGCGATGTCCAACCACTCCATATTTTTCAAGATCGTTCCACGCGGCCTGGCACTGCTCCATGCTAAACTTTGGCTTTTTGTTTTTGACGAGCTCTAGAATTTCGCCCTTTTCGATATCTAGCCCATCAAGATAGCAGATCGACGAAGCTATCTCAAGCATCGTAGGATTGTCCTTCTTGTCGGCAAGGAACTCTTTGAACTCGAGGTAGCGGCGTTGAGCCTGCTCTGACTCTAATTCTATCGGTATTGTGGGCATGCTGGATGCGATCTCATCCATGGCATAGCCGTCGCTTGCAAGTGTCGGGCAGTACGCACTGTGCAGGTACCACTCGAACACGTAGCCGAGGTTCAGCCCGAATGACTGTAGGAGGAAGACGGTCTTTTGGAGGGTCAGGCGCCCCTTGAAGTTGCTCATGTCGAAGTTCCCGATGTCGTTGAGGATGGCGGCCATCTCGTACCGATCGAGTGCACTCCCTTGTGCCACCATGCCCATGACCTCTTTGGCAACGGGACGGCGGCACGGTTAATACCGTTTGCCATTCATAGCTAGGCGTAAGCACCGGACGACTGCATGAAGGGCGGCATGTGCTGGTTCGTCGCATTTGCCCTGCCTAGGCGCGCCGGGCATCTAGCGCAGATTGCCTGTAGTACCACCGTTTGCCCTCAGTCGCGCCTCTGCATCATGCCGTCGCAGTTTGGTACGATCTAGGGTGGCTCGGTGGGTGGTTGGAGGGGGGGGGGGGGAAGGGATGGGGTGGTCGCTTTTTCACGCTCCTCCGCGGATGCCGCCCTGCGCGGCCTGCCCCCACTTCCTGCCGACCCTCTCGAGGCGCGACTCGGGCCCCTCCGAGTAGTAGATCATGAACGGGTCCGCCCCGCTCGAGAGCAGGTAGCTCATGGCCCCGTCGCCGGCCTGGCTGATCTTCTCGACCGTGTAGACCGTGTCCCACTCGCCCCGCACGCCCTCATCGTCCTCTTCGCCGTCGACGATCCGCACAAGGTCGCCGGGCCTGAACCTGAGGGCCGGCATCTCCGCGCGCCCGTACTCGGATCCGCACGACAGGCAGTGCATGGACCTCTTGCCGATCGACATGCTCGGGCTGCCGCACTCGATGCATATGCGGATGCCCATGTTTACGAGTGGCGCGGCGCTCCTGCCGCCGTCGTGCAAGCCGTCCATTGCGAGTCGGTTTTGAGCTGCCCTGCAGCTAATATGAACCCTGGCCGCGCGCCGCGCGTGGCGCCGGCCTCTGCGCCGATGGGGGGCCTGGGGGCGCGGCGGCGCCCTGCCTGCCGCCGTGCAGCAGGCGGAGGGGCGCCCGCGCGCAGCCGTTGTGCCTCCGCCCGCCCGCCCTCCCCGCAAGGCTTAACCGCCGCAAGCCGGCACGCGGGCGCGTGTACGACCTGTGGATCATGGCAGCCGCGGTGGGCGGCATCGTGGCGTACCTGCTCGTGCGGCGCCACCAGGAAGGCTAGCCGCCCCGGCGCCCCGGCGCGCCGCCCCTACGCGTCGGCCGCCTGCCTTACAATGTCGGCAAAGTACCCGTACAGGGCCGTAGCCGACCCGCCGCCGAGCTCGGGGTGGAACGACGTGCCGACGACGTTGCCCTGCCTGGCGGCCACTATCCGTGCGCCGAGCCGCGAGAGCTCGACGACGCCGGACCCTGCCTCTATGATGGCGGGCGACCGTATGAACACGCCCCTGATCTTTGGTATGCCGCACGCCTCCATGGACAGGTCGGCCTCGAACGAGTCGCGCTGCCTGCCAAACGAGTTGCGCTCGACGGCGACGTCGAGCAGGCCGAGCAGCTGCTGGCCGGTCGGGCCGACGACCCTGTCCCGCGCGCTCTTTGCGAGCATGACCATCCCCGCGCACACGCCGAGGACGGGCATGCCGGCGAGCGCCCTCTCCTTGATCCTGTCGACCATGCCGCCGGCGAGCGCCATGCGCCCTATTACGGTGCTCTCGCCGCCGGGTATGACGAGCCCGTCGATGCGATCGAGGCCGGCCGGCGTCGAGACGGCCGCGGCCGAGTCGCCCCTCCCGCCGCCGTTTCCTGCGCCGAGGCCGGCCCTGGAGGCGGCCACATTCTCTGCCACGTCGCCCTGCAGCCCGAGCACGCCGATCGACACCATCATGCCCCGCCCCCGCGCTCCTGCATGCGCATCTCGGCCGCCTCGGCGTCGCCCAGGCCGAGCATCGAGCTTCGCTCGTCGACCATGCGCTGCGCCTCCATGACCTTTATCGCGTCTTCCCAGAACGTAGTTGCCATGACGACGGCCGTGGCGCGCTCCCTCGCATCGCCGGCCTTGAAGATGCCCGACCCGACGAACACGCCGTCGCAGCCGAGCGACATGAGGTGGGCCGCATCGGCGGGCGTTGCAATTCCGCCGGCGGCAAAGTTGACGACCGGCAGGCGGCCGAGCCGTCCGGTCTCCTCGGCCAGGTCGTACGAGACGCGCATCTCCCTGGCCAGCCTGGCCGTCTCTTGGCTGTCTCCGTCCGAGGCCGCCGCGCGCAGGGCCCGAAGCCCGTCGTTGACGAGCCGCATGTGCCGCACGGCCTCGGCGACGTTGCCCGTGCCTGGCTCTCCCTTTGTGCGGATCATGGCGGCCCCCTCCTCTATGCGGCGCAGCGCCTCGCCGAGCGAGCGGGCGCCGTTGACGAAGGGGGTCGTAAAGTCCCACTTCCAGATGTGCCGCGACTCGTCGGCCGGCGTGAGGACCTCGGACTCGTCGATCATGTCGACGTCGCACTCCTGCAGGACGCGCGCCTCGTAGGTGTGACCGATGCGGCACTTTGCCATGACGGGGATCGTGACGGCGCCCATGATCTCGGATATGACGCGGGCGCCGGCCGTCCGGGCCACGCCGCCTGCCTTGCGCACGTCCGACGGCAGCTTGTCCAGGACCATGACGGCCACGGCGCCGGCCTCCTCCGCAATGCCCGCCTGCTCGGCCGTCGTCACGTCCATGACGACGCCGTTCTTGAGCATGTGAGCAAAGCCCCGCTTGAGCGTAGACGTGCCTCGCGTGGCGCCTGCCGGCCTGTCGGGCCCGCCGCCGGCCCCGCCTCCGTCGCCGGAGACCACGCCGCCTGCCGCCTTGTCCCTGCTGCCCGCAAGCGAGATCATGCCAAGCCGCCCCTGCCCACACTATTTGTACCTAATTCCGGCGCTAAGGTTGCCCATTATCATGTCGAGCTCGCCGCCGACGGCCGTGACGATGGGCGGGACGAACGAGGCGGCGGCCCCCTGCTCGGGCCAGCTGACGCGGCTCGTCGCGCCGTTGAGCGTGACTTTTACCGAGTACTGCTCGTACCTTGTCGCGTTCGGAGCCGCCTCGAACGAGGATGCGATCGCCGCAAAGCCCGTCTCCTTTACCATGGCGGACAGGCGCCTGTGGCCGGCATCGTCGAGCCTTCCGGCGATCTCGGGGCGCGGCGAGCCGGCCTCGACTAGGACGTAGCGGAGGGCGCCGTCGTCGGCCACGGAGAGTATCTCGGTGCGCTCGGCGCCGGTCCGCCCGACGAGCCCGCCTGCGTGCGACACCCTCGCAAGCTCATGCTTTGTGTACTCTATGCTGATCCTGTCGGAGGGGATCGATGCGGACGGGGGCACCTCGGTCTGCGTGGCCAGGGGAACGGCGATCATGGCGGCGACGACGGCGGGTATGGCCGCCATTGCGATTGTAACGGGGCGTACCGTCCTGCTCTACCTCCTGCGGCGCGCCCGGGGCGCCGTGTCAATAAAGCTTGGGCGTGCGCCGACCGCTGGGGCCCCCAGCGGGGAGTTGACACGGAGCCGGCAAGGCGGGAGGCGGGGGCGCCGACCTTGATGCCGTATCTGCCCACCTCGATGCCATGATGTATTCCTTGCGGGGCGCGTCAACTACTGCGCCAGGCGCGTGGCTCTCGTCTCTCACGTGCCTGTCCTAGACGATTAAGTTGGTAATCACGCTGCCGAGTTTTTCAAAGACTGGCGGCAAGGTATTTTTAAGCACTTATATTTAAAAGCGAAATTATAAGTAGGGCATGCCTAGCCGGGACTCAAAACGGCTCGCTACCCCGTTAAACTGCCAGATGCAGTTTGGTTAGCAACGGCCACACTGCACCGCGACTCCAAAACTGACGCAACATTTTCTACAAGAGAGATACGTGACGAAGTCATATCACAAGAAGTCCAAAGCAGCAAACACGATCGCTCAATCACAGATTCTATCACCAGTGACTGTGTGGCTCGACTTGAGGCCAAGAAGCGCCGCACACACTGTAAACTACACCAGAAAAAACGCGGGGACAAATACCGGCTGTGGCGACCGGGAGATCCCTGCCACTCTTCCAGGGAGGGCTCGCCAGTAGAACCGGACAAGCAGTTTCTCCCGCCAGAATTTCAATACTACATCGATTGGTATCGCGATGACTATTGCGGAGAAAAAATGCCCATGCCGTTGAGTGCCCGTGACGCCTCTGCTCGTGTTGGCGCACAGATCGGCCGGATGGAAGCAAACTCTTCGGACAACATCGGTGTAGGCAATCGAAACGGCCGTGTGGGACAGGGTTCGGTCGGCATGGTGGACCTTTTAAAGATAAAAAGTGGTCCGCCGCCTTGGACGAACGAGGTCGTAACGCGGGCCGTGAGGGACACGTCAAAGGTACACTCCCTGAAGAATTTGTACCAAGACAAGTGCCAAGTGTGCGGGTACACGATACAGGTCACGGCGGATCGCAGGTACAGTGAGGCACACCATCTCCGCCCGCTCGGTAGCGGCGGCGATGATGACTATGACAACATGCTTGTCCTGTGCCCCACGCACCATGTCGAATTTGACTGTGCCGTTCTTGGCGTGTCTGCGGACGGCCGCAGGGCGGTCGACAGGAATGGCAAGGAGCGGGCGCTGGCAGTGCTGTCGGGACACTCGCTTGCTCCTAAGAACATCGAATTCCACCTAAGCAGGATGGCCTTGTCGCGAGTCTAGATGTCCTCCGCCTGGGGTGGCGGTACGGCCGACCGTGGGCAGGCTGTGCGACGATCCCTAGGTTCAGGGAACCGCGTAAGCATGCAAGGGCACGGATCTCCCTTCACGGGCCGCGGCATGTGCCCGTCCACTAGGTTAAAATCACCCCCCGCTCCGCCGCCCCCCGTGGGGTCGTAGCCTAGCCTGGTAGGGCGACAGTGACCAAGTCACCGCAAGGGGCTCCAGAGGTCAACAAGCTGCTGACGCAAGGATGATGTGAGTTTGGAGCTGCAGTGACCCGTAGGTCGCCGGTTCGATTCCGGTCGGCCCCACATTCTCCTCACCGCGCGCGGGCGGCCGCCGCACGCCGCATGCGCCGCTACTCCCGCTGTCCCTGCCCGCCCTCCCGCAGCACGTTGAGGGCCGAACCGGCCCTGAACCAGCCGGCCTGGAGCCCGCTGTACGAGTGGACCAGGTCGAACTCGTCGGATGTGCCGTCTGCGTGGGACACGGTGCAGCGCACGCGGCTGCCCGGCGCGAGCGACGCTATGCCAGAGAGCGCCACGCGGTCGTCGGCGGCGCGCACGCGGTCGTAGTCTGACGCGTCGGCGAACGAGAGGGCCAGAACGCCCTGCTTCTTGAGGTTCGTCTCGTGTATGCGCGCAAAGCTCTTGGCGATGACGGCGGCGCACCCGAGGTGGCGCGGCGTCATGGCCGCATGCTCGCGGCTGCTGCCCTCGCCGTAGTTGTCCCCGCCGACGACGACCCACCTCACGCCGTCGCGCCTGTACGCGCGGGCTACGGCCGCGCACGTGCCCTCCTCGCCCGTCCGCGCATCGACGGCCCTGCCCACCTTGCCCTCTCCGAGGGCGCTCACGGCGCCGAGCAGCATGTTGTCGCTGAGGTTGTCCAGGTGCCCCCTGTACGACAGCCACGCGCCGGCCGGCGATATGTGGTCCGTGGTGCACTTGCCTGCCGCCTTTACCAGCACGGGCATCCCCGCGTACTCGTCCGAGCCGTCCCACGCGGCGAACGGCTCCAGAATCTGCAGGCGGCTGCTCGACGGGTCGATGTCGACGTCGACCGAGTCTGGGTCGTCCGACGGCGGGGCGTACGCCCCGCGGGCTGCCTCGAACCCGCCGCGCGGCACGTCGTCTGCCTCGCCGGGCGGCTCGAGCCTGAACCTTGTGCCGTCGGCCGCCTCCAGCTCGTCGACTAGCGGGTTGAACGAGAGCCGCCCGCCGAGGGCGAGCGCGACGACGAGCTCGGGGCTGCCGATAAAGTTCATCGTCGACCTGCTGCCGTCGTTGCGGCCCGGAAAGTTTCGGTTGAAGCTCGTCACTATGGTGTTCTCTGCGCCCTTTTCCAGCTCGGGCCGGCTCCACTGCCCGATGCACGGGCCGCACGCGTTGGCAAGGACCGTTGCGCCGACGGACCTGAGGGACCCCATCTGCCCGTCCCTCTCGATCGTCGCGCGTATCTGCTCCGAGCCCGGCGTGACGAGCAGCGGCGCGGCGGCCCTCGCCCCGCGCGAGGCCGCCTGCTCGGCCACGGCGGCGGCCCTCGACATGTCCTCGTACGAAGAGTTGGTGCAGCTGCCGACCAGGGCCGCCGAGATGCGGTCGACGTACCCAGAGGCGGCCGCATCGGCGGCCATCCTGGATATCGGCCTTGCCAGGTCCGGCGTGTGCGGCCCGACGATGTGCGGCTCTAGCTCGGACAGGTCGATCTCGAGGACGCGGTCAAAGCACGCGCCGGGGTCGTCCTCGACGCCGGGATCGGCCGAGAGCAGGCCTGCCCTGTCGCGGGCAATGTCGGCTATGGCGCCGCGCCCGGTCGCCCTGAGGTACGACTCCATCCTGCCGTCGTACGGGAATACGGAGCATGTCGCGCCGATCTCGGCGCCCATGTTCGCTATCGTGGCCTTGCCGGTGCAGCTGATAGAGGCCGCGCCGGGCCCAAAGTACTCTACGATGGCGTTGGTCCCGCCCGAGACGGTCAGCTCGGACGCGACGCGCAGTATGACGTCCTTGGGGGCGGCCCACCCGCCGAGGCGCCCCGTAAGGCGCACGCCGATCCTCCTCGGGCACAGGACCTCCCACGGCATGCCTGCCATCGCCTCGGCCGCGTCGACGCCGCCGACGCCGACGGCGAGCATGCCGAGGCCGCCGGCGTTGGGCGTGTGCGAGTCGGTGCCGATCATGAGGCCTCCGGGAAAGGCGTAGTTCTCTAGGACCACCTGGTGTATGATCCCGGCGCCGGGCCTCCAAAAGCCGCACCCGTACTTTGAGGCGGCCGACTCTAGGAACCGAAACACCTCGCTGTTCTCGCCGAGGGCCTCCTTCGTGTCGCTCTCGCCGTCGATCCGGGCGCGGATGAGGTGGTCGCAGTGTATGGTCGTCGGCAGGCTCGCCTGCCGCTGCCCCGCCGCGATGAACTGCAGCATCACCATCTGGCCGGTGACGTCCTGGAGAGCGACCCTGTCGGGCCTGAGGAACACGTAGTCGCGCCCGCCGCGCGGCATGCGCCCGTCAAACCCCTCGAGGTGCCCCGCCAGTATCTTCTCGGAGAGCGCCAGCGGCCTGCCGCCGGCCGCATCCCTGTACCGCGGGACGGCCTCGGCCAGCCGCTCGTAGACCCCGCCGACCATGCCGGCGGTCGTCTCGATCTCCACGCCGCCGGCCCCCGCGGGGGCGATTTAACGCTAGCTGGAGCGGCGCCTGCCACACTTATAACGGCCTGCAGGGCCCCCGCCGCCGCGCACCATGGTCAACGCGGGGTTTCCAAAGTTCGGATCGGCCCAGTCGACGGCCCGCGTCTCGGCCCTCCGGAACTACAACCTGCCCGACTTTGTCCTCAGGATAGTGGCAAGGGAGTGCGGCTCGGAGCTGCTAGAGAAGGGCCGCATCGACGAGCGCCTGCAGAGCATGAACCGCGACGCGCTCGACCTGCTCCACCGCGTCTTCGTCGAGTGCAAGGACGACGCGGACGGCAAGTTCGCGCAGCTGCGGTTCTACGCGTACGTGTCGAGCATGTACCACAAGTGCGAGGTGTCCGTCAACGAGGCCATTCCGGGCGCGTCCGGCAAGAACCACAGGGTGCCGATCGCCGTCAAGAGCAGCGGCATGTACGTTGCGGTCGCGACGAACAAGCCGACCGGCAAGCCGGTCAACAAGCAAGACGCTGTCCGGTTCTACCGGATGGTCGACGACCTCAAGAGCGGCGACCACGGCACGCAGCTCGTCGATGCGATCTACGCCTCGTCGGTCGGGTTCAGGGGCGAGGCACTCTTGGCGCTCACCCAGCTCGGCAAGATGCGCATGGCCGACCCAGAGTCGAGGCTCGACTTCAAGACGGCCAACTTTGAGAACAACATCTACACGATGACGCAGCACTGACCTGCCGATCCGCCCGCCGCGGCCGGGTCAGCCCCGCCCGCGCCCGACCCTGCCGCGGAACGACGACGCGTCGATCGTCAGAAACTCCGGCCTCCCGTCCGTGCGGCGAAAGTCCGCGCCGTACTGCTCG
Organism: Cenarchaeum sp.; assembly: GCA_965242695.1. Lineage (GTDB taxonomy): Archaea > Thermoproteota > Nitrososphaeria > Nitrososphaerales > Nitrosopumilaceae > Cenarchaeum. The sequence continues at coordinate 1,523,790 of CBDESU010000002.1, forward strand.
AACGCGAGCCCCGCGTGGAAGTGCCTTGTCCACACGTCGTGGACGTCCGGCACGTACCGCGCGTAGCCTGCCTGCCGGAGCAGCTCGTGCGCTAGCTCGTGCGATGCAGCCGTGCAGTTCTTCTCGGCCATGAACAGCGAGTCCGGCTCGGCCGATCCCTTGGGCCTCTGCCAGAGGATCATGCCCAGGTTCGGCGCGTGGTACCCCTCGCACGTGCAGTCGGTCCAGGTGGGCCTGAAGTTGCACAGGTAGAAGTGGTAGACCAACTCGCCGCGCTCGCGGTGGTCCCTGACGACGGCGTGCGTGTCGAGGCGGTCGAACAGGCCGCGCCGGCCCGTCACCATCTCGTCGTACGCGACGTCCAGGTCCGCCGAGAACGCCTCGGACGCCCACGACCCGAGGAAGCGGGCCATGGACTCGGCGTAGCGGGACTCGGCCGCGCGGGCCTCGAGCTCGGCCCCTGTGGCCGCCATGAAAATAAAGTGGAGCCGCAATCGGACTCGCCGTGCCTCCGGCCGCGATGCCGCTGCTATGCCTGCCCCTCGATGCCCATGAGGGTCAGCGTGGAGCGTATCTTCTCGATCTTCCTGATCTTCCACGTGATCGTCTCGCGGAGCCTCTCGACGGTGTCGGACTCGATCTTTGCGAGAATGTCGTACGCGCCGAACGTGCCGTGCACCTCCTTGACGCCGTCCAGCCCCTTGAGCTGCTGTATGATGGCCTCTTCCGAGCCGAGCTCGCAGTTGATCAAAACGTATGCGGTTGCCATGCGGCCGCGCCCGGCGCGGCGTATATCAACTTGCCGGACGGCGGCCGAGGCCAGCCGCCCCCGCGCCGCCCCACGCCCACTGGCGCGCGCTGCGCGCACGGCGCGGCCCGCGCCCGGCGCGATCCCTGCCGCCGGCCCGCGCCAACATTCATTCATATATTGCCCGGCGGCGGGGCGCGCGGATGGCATCGCCTGCCGCTGCCCGCAAGTCCGCGCATCGCATACTCGCGGACACCATCAAGACGGACCACAGGGTCGTCACCGAAGAGGCGGCAAAGTCCATACTAGCCTCGTACGGCATTACCGTGCCAAAGCACGCCCTGGTCAAGACGGCCGCCGAGGCCGCCAGGGAGTCGGCCAAGATCGGCTTTCCGATCGCCATGAAGATCGTCTCGCCCCAGATACTCCACAAGACGGACGTCGGCGGGGTCAAGCTTGGCCTGAGCAGCGCCGGCGAGGTCCGCAAGGCGTTTGACGAGATGCACGGGCGCCTCTCCAAGAAGAAGGGCGTGGAGGTAAAGGGCGTCCTGCTCGAGCGGATGGAGACAAGGGGCGACGGCGTCGAGCTCATCGTCGGCCTGCAGAACGACCCGCAGTTCGGGCCCGTCATAATGGTCGGGCTCGGGGGCACACTCACCGAGGTCATGCGCGACGTGGCGTTCCGCATGCTCCCGATTACCGAGTCGGACGCGACGTCGATGCTCGACGAGCTCAAGGGGTCAAAGCTACTCGAGGGGTTCAGGGGCAGCAGGAAGATAGACCGGCGGATGGTCGCCAAGACGCTCGTCCGCATCGGGCGCATGGGCATGGACTGCGCGCCGTACTTTGACAGCATCGACCTGAACCCCGTCATCGTATACCCCAAGGGGCACGCGGCAGTCGACGCAAAGTTCATCCTCGCCGCAGATGCCAACCCGAACGCGATCTCAAGGGCCGAGCCTGACAAGGGGCACATGGAAAAGTTCTTCACGCCGAGGTCGGTGGCGCTAGTCGGCGCGTCGTCGACGAAGGGGAAGATCGGCAACTCGATCCTCGACAGCCTCGTAAACTACGACTTCAAGGGCAAGGTGTACCCGATCAACCCAAAGGCGGACAAGATATTCGGCCTAAAGTGCTATGCTACGATAGACGACATTCCGGGCAAGGTCGACCTTGTCGTGGTCTCGGTCGACCTGTCTGCCACGCCGCCGGTGCTCGAGGCGTGCGCCCGCAAGGGGATACACAACGTGGTCGTCGTGTCGGGAGGCGGCAAGGAGCTCGGCGGCGAGAGGGCCGACTACGAGGCAGAGGTCCAGCGCCTCTCGGCGAAGCACCACATACGGATTATAGGGCCCAACTGCATCGGCATGTTCAACGCGGCCAACCGCCTCGACTGCGCCTTCCAGGGGCAGGAGCGGATGGTGCGGGCCCGGCTCGGACCCGTCGCGCTGCTCTCGCAGAGCGGCACGATGGGGATCAGCTTTTTGGAGACGGCCGACTCGTTCGGACTCTCGAAGATGGTGAGCTACGGCAACCGGTCGGACGTCGACGAGGCCGACATGATATGGTACCTCGCGTCCGACCCGCAGACGAGGGTCATCGCGCTGTACGTGGAGGGGTTCGGCGACGGCCGCAAGTTCATCAACACGGCGCGGCGCGTCATGGCCGAGAAGAAAAAGCCCGTCGTCATCTGGAAGAGCGGCCGCACCGACCTGGGAGCAAAGCAGGCCGCCTCGCACACGGGGTCGCTCGGCGGCTCGAACGCCATCATCATGGGCGCGTTCAGGCAGGCCGGGATCATCTCCGTCGACAGCTACCAAGAGCTGGCGGCGGTCACAAAGGCGCTCGCGTGGCAGCCGCCTGCGAAGGGCGGCGCAGCGGCCATGGCTAGCAACGGCGCGGGGCCCATGATCGGCGGGATCGATCACTTTGAACGCCTGGGGCTCGAGCTTGCCAAGATATCGGGGCCTGCCCTTAAGAGGATGAAGTCGCACTTTCCCAAGACGTACGTCATTGGCAGCGGCAACCCTGCCGACGTCACGGGCGGCGCGAGCGCCGACGACTACCGCTTTGTGATAGAGGCGTTCATGGGGGAGCGGGGCGTCGACATTGTCATGCCGTGGTTCGTCTTCCAGGACGACCCGCTCGACATAGACGAGATCGTCTCGCACCTGGCGGCCTTTTCGAAGAAGGGGAGGAAGCCGCTGCTCGTCGGCGCCAACGGGGGGCCGTTCACTGCAAAGGTGTCGGCGATGATCGAGTCGCACGGGATACCCGTGTACGACGACCTGCGCGACTGGGTCGCCGCCGCCTCGGCCCTGGCAAAGTGGGGCCGCATCTCGCGCCGCTGAGCGCGCCGCGCACCGCCCGCTCCAGGCCGCCCGCCGCATCCGCCCGGCCTCCACGCAGCCCCTGCCCGCCAGCGCCGCCGGCCCGGCGCCGCGGCCGCCGGGCGATACCTCTTTAAGGCGCCGTCCGGCGCGCCGCCTCGGAATGTCCAACGTTGCAGTGTCCACCGACGGCGGCGTATGCACCGTCAAGATAAACCGCCCCGACAAGCTCAACGCCATGAACGTAGACGTGGCCACCGAGCTGATCGACACGTTTACGGACATTGCCGGCAGGGACGACGTAAAGGTGGTCCTGCTCACCGGCGAGGGCGAGAAGGCGTTCTCGGCCGGGGCCGACATCGACTACATGTCTAGGATATCGGCAGACGAGTCTGTAGAGTACGCAAGGCTCGGCCAGCGCGTCACGGCCACGATCGAGTCCCTGCCGCAGCCGACGATCGCGGTAGTCAACGGGTTTGCCCTGGGGGGCGGCTGCGAGGTGGCCATGTCTTGCGACATACGCATGGCGGCCGACACGGCCAGGATGGGCCAGCCCGAGGTGACGATAGGCATACCGCCGGGCTGGGGCGGCACGCAGCGCCTCATGCGCATAGTCGGCATTGCAAAGGCAAAGGAGCTGGTGTACACGGGCCGCATGGTCTCGGCCGCCGAGGCAGAGCGGATGGGGCTCGTCAACTCGGTGCATCCGGCGGCCGACCTCATGGCCGAGGCCGTAAAGACGGCGTCAAAGATCGCGGCCAACTCTGAGATGGGCGTCCGCATGTCAAAGATGGCCATCAACAGCGGCCGGAACGCCGACCTGGAGACGGGCCTGAGCATAGAGCTGCTCGCCTGGCGCAACTCGTTCACGCACCCCGACCGCCAAAAGCGCATGGCCGAGTTCCTGAGCAGGTCAAAGAAGTGACTGCGTCAGGTGTGGGCCGCCCGCAGGGGCGCTTTCGGATCCCCGCCGCCGTGCGATGCGCCTGCGCCGCGGCACGGGGCGGGCAGGGGCAGACGGCGGGACCGCAGCGCGCATTCGCGGTGCCCTGCCGCCCGCAGGGGCGGCATCGGGTGCGAGCAGTGTCGTGTCGCTCACATCTCCCGTCCGCCGCCGGCATGGGAGGGGGGGGTGGGGGGCCGCAGCGCCCGCCGCGCCAGGCGCCGCCGCGGATCCGCGGGCCGGCCCCAAAGACTATTATAATTTGGCTAGCGGCCCGTGCCCATGGAAACGACGCAAGTCGAGAAGATCGTCACGATCACCCCAAAGGCGGTCGAGAAGATCAAAGAATTCATGGCCGAGGAAAAGGAGCATCCCGAGTACCTGCGCGTGTACGTGCAGGGCGGCGGCTGCTCCGGCCTCTCGTACGGCATGGGCTTTGAGACGAAGGCGGAGGAGGACGACATGGTCGTCGAGGAGGGCGGCGTAAAGCTGCTCATCGACAGCTGCAGCCAGGACCACCTCAAGGGCGCCAACGTCGACTACATCGAGAGCCTCATGGGCTCGGGCTTCAAGATCAACAACCCGAACGTCACAAAGTCCTGCTCCTGCGGCCACTCGTTCAGCACCGAGTAGGCCTGTACTTTTTCTTTCCTTTTTGCGCGCGCAGCGCCGCGGCCCTGCGCCATTGCGCGCGCGCCTCAGCCCTCCCCCCGCCGCGCCGCCTCCCGCGCGCGCCACGCGATCCGCGCCGGCCGCAGGCCGCGCCGCCTCCGCGGCCCCTTGCCACGCGACGCGGTGCATCGAGGTGGCGGCGCATGGTCGGCTACCGGCAGTCCATGCTGGTGGGGGGGGGGGCGTCGAGGCGCGCCGCTGGACGCCCCCTGCGCCGGACGGCGCGCAGCATGGGACGGTACAGGGCAGCCGCCGGCGCCGGCCGCCTGCCCTGGCCGGGCCGCGCCGTTCGGCCGCGTGCCGCCCCGCCCCTGCTGGGCCGGGCGGCGGTTGGAGGGCGGCCTAGGCGCAGGGGACAGCGCGATCGCACCCTTCGATACGCTCTTATATGGCGCCTGGGCGCGCCCGGCCGTCATGGTTAAGGAGATGAGTGGAGAATGCCGCAGTCGGGCATCGTCAAGTATCACGTCAAGCTGTCGTACAATGTCGACGGTCTCGTAGAGCGGGCCGACCTCATTGGGGCGATCTTCGGGCAGACGGAGGGTCTGCTCGGCCCGGAGATGAACCTCAACGAGCTGCAGCGCGTCTCGAAGATCGGCCGCATAGAGGTCAATGCGCGGACGACGTCGAACACGACGTCTGGCGACGTCCTGCTCCCGATGAGCACCGACATCGACACGTCGGCGCTCATTGCCGCCGCCATCGAGAGCATCGACAAGGTCGGGCCGTTCGACTGCTCGTTCAAGCTCGATGCGATCGACGACGTCAGGGCCGCCAAGAAGGACGACATCGTGCGGCGCGCAAAGGAGATTCGCCGCAAGTGGGCCACCAAGACGATCAGCGAGGGCGACACGATGCTAAAGGACGTCCACGAGGTCGCCGCCGGCAAGCTCCAGACGTACGGCAAGTCGAAGCTGACGTGCAGCTCTGACATCCACTCCTCGCCGTGGATCATACTCGTAGAGGGCAGGGCCGACGTGATCAACCTGCTGCGCGCCGGGTACGGCAACGCGATTGCGATCGAGGGGGCGCGCATAGACGAGTCGATAAAGGACCTGTGCAGGTCCAAGGAGACGGTCGTGGCGTTCATGGACGGGGACCGCGCGGGCGGGTTCATACTGCGCGAGCTAAAGTCGCTCGTGCGCGTAGACTACGAGCTCAGGGCAGATCCGGGCATCGAGGTCGAGGAGATGACGCCGCAGAGGGTCTCGGAGATTCTGGATCCGATTGCCGACGAGATACGGAGCGGCGGATCTTCCGGCCAGGATCAGGATCAGCGGGATGCCGGCGGCGACCGCGGCGGCAGGGACCGCGACCGCGACTACCGCGACCGCGGCGGCAGGGACCGTGGGCGCGACCGGGACCGCGACAGGGACCGCGACTACCGCGGCGGCAGGGACCGTGGGCGCGACCGCGACAGGGACCGCGACTACCGCGGCGGCAGGGACCGCGACAGGGATCGGGACAGGGACCGCGACCGCGACAGGGACCGCGACTACCGCGGCGGCAGGGACCGCGACAGGGACCGCGACTACCGCGACCGAGATCGGGATGCGCGGCCGGCGCAGGACGAGGGCGCGCAGGCGCCCGCGAGCGAGCCCTCGCCCGGGGATGCGGCCCTGGCCGAGGTTGCCCGGCCCGTCTACCAGAGCATCAACGAGTCGCTCGAGGCGGTGGCCCTTGACGAGGCAGGCAAGGAGGCGTTCCGCATACCGATCAGCGAGCTGGTCGCAAAGATGTCTGGCCAGTCGGGCATAAAGCACCTCGTCCTAGACGGCATTATCACGCAGCGCCTGCTCGACGCATCAAAGGAGGCCGGCGTCGGGTGCATCGTAGGGCATCGGGTGGCAAAGCTCACCAACCCCGGCGGGATCGACCTCAAGACGTTCAACGAGCTGGGAATATCCTAGTTGCCGCCTGACCTGCGAGTGCAGCACCTGCAGACGCTCGCCCACCTGCTCTCGCGAGGCGCGCGGCACAGCTACGTCCCCGTGACTACGGTCGAGCTGGCCAGGGCGATCGGCAGGTCGCAGCAGACGGCCTCGAGCCACCTTGTCCAGCTGGAGGCCGACGGGTTCATCGAGAGGCGCGCGGCGCGGCGAGGCGGCTCGCCGGTGCGCATTACGGCGCGCGGGTACGCCGAGCTTGAGCGCGTCTCGTCGGCCCTGAGGGGGGGCATCGAGTCGCAGCCGGCGCAGATCGTGCTAGAGGGCGAGCTCGTCACGGGCATGGGCGAGGGGGCGTACTACATGTCGCTCGACGGGTACACGAGGCAGTTCCGCGAGGCGATCGGGTACGTGCCGTTCCCGGGCACGCTCAACGTCCGCCTCGCGGGGCCCCACCATGTGATGACGGCCGAGCGGCTCGACGCGGCAAGGGGCGGCGCCCTGGTGAGGGGGTTCTCGGACGGGCGCCGCACGTACGGGTGGGTCAGGTGCCTTGCCGCCTCGGTCAACGGGCTCGACGGCTGCCATGTCGTGCGGCTCGAGCGGACGCACCACGAGCCGAACATCGTCGAGATCATATCGCGCGTCGACATTAGGCGGGCCGCCGGGCTGCGAGACGGCTCGGCCGTGTCGGTGAGGCTGCCCGTCGATGCGGCCGGGATAGCCCACGCCGGATCCGCGGCAAGGCCGTAGCGGGCGGCGGCCCCTACGTCTCGTGCAGCGCATCGCCGTACTGCGCCTCTATCTTCGAGCTGGATATCTCGGGGACGGGCGACTGGAGGCGGGCGATCCTGGCGTCCAGGCCGAGGCGCCTGCAGCCGTCCATGATGAACTTTTCCTGGTGCGCCTGGTCGTACCCTAGCGCGATGACCTGCGGCCTGACCCTGTCGACGGTGCGGAATATGTCGCTCTCGTCGCCGACGAGGCACACGTCGACGACGGACAGCGATGCGACCAGCCTCCGCCTCTGGTCCTGGCAGTGCAGGGGCGCGCGCCGCTTCATCCTCTTGGCCGTCGCGTCGGTGGCCACGACGACGACGAGCATGTCGCCGAGCCGCCTTGCCGCCTCGAGCGTGTGTATGTGGCCCGGGTGTATTATGTCGAAGACGCCGCCGGCGAACACGACCGTGAGCGAGCCGCGGCCGACCTCGGTGAGCGACCAGCGGCCGCCGGCGCGCTCTACGGATCCCACGGACTCGAGGGCGGCCAGCCTCCGCTCGGCCTCGCCGCGCCCGATCCACCCGCCGGCCGCGGACGCCACGGCCTCCGCGGGATCCGATCCGTCGATCGACGACGCGTACAGGGCCCTGAGGGCCGCCATGTCGGCCGACTTCACGCGGATGCGCCGCGCCCGCCCCCGTTTAACTCGTGCCCCGCGAGCCGCGCCCTTTTCATTCGCCCGGGCCGCCGCGGGGGCGGGAGGGGGGGGGCCCGACTTGGCGGGCCCTGCCCGGCGGCGCGCTACGCCTCCCCGCCCGCCCCGTCACCGCTTCCGGCCCCGCCCGGCTCGAGGCCCGCCGCGATGCGCAGCGCGTCGACCAGGCCGTCGGCGTACCCCGCGCACAGGACGGCGACCTCTTCGTCGCCGGCATCAAGAAAGTGGACGGCGTCGTCCAGGTAGCGGCCGGCGCTGTCGAGTATCTCGCCGCGCCGGGGCACGCCGTCCAGGCCCCGCGCGCCGCCGAGCGCGCGCATCGCCTCCCTGACGGCGGGCACGTACTTTGCGACCATCCTGCGCGGTACGCTCGCGACCCTGTCCGAGTTGCCCTCGGGCGGGTCGGCGCAGTCCGCCAGGGCGGCGAGCGCGTCGGACTCTGTAAAGTGCAGCGAGCCGGGCACGACTAGCGCATGCGGCGGCCTGCCAAAGTCCCTGCCGCGCAGCGATGCGACCCTGCCGGCCGCCACCGCCTGGTCGGGCAGGCCTATCCTGGATGCGACCGCAGCGTACGTCGATCCGTCGAACGCGCCGCGCCACTGCCTGCCCGCGTCGGCCTCGGCTAGCATGTCCATGGCCCGCCCGGGCTCTAGGAAGAAGCCGCCGCCCTCCTCGTCGTACTCTAGCAGGAGGACGGTGTGGCTGCCGGCTGCGATGCCCGCGCGCAGGATGCGGTGCGTCGAGGCCGCCGCGCCGGCCCCTCGCATTACGGTCGCGACGCGGCCGACCTTGTAGTGGTGCAGCCCGCACTCGCCGACGATCGCAGTGAGGGCCGACGCGGCGTAGACCGTCCTAGTCGGCACGCCGGCCCGCGCGGCGCGCACGCGCAGCTCCGTGTGCGTGGTCGCCGCGTACGGGTCGCCGTACGATACGACGGCCACGTCGTCGCCGGCGCCGGCCCTGCGCAGTATCTCCGAGCCGTCCTCGACCATCCACCTGCGGGCCCACACGAGGCGCCCGCCGGCGAGCCTTTCCACCTCGGACTCGGCCCCCTCCGGCCACGGACTCGTAAACCGCTCGGCGTACACGGCCGCCGCGCCGGACACGGCCCGGCGCGCATCGCCGGAGAGCGAGCCGGCGCCGGACACGCCGGCGCCGACAAACCAGAGCGTCACGCCTCGGCCGCCCCGCCGCCGGGCGCCGCCTCCGCCGCCCTTTTCTTCCGGCCGGCCTCCCTGAGGGCCCTGTTGTCGTGGAGCCTCTTGACCTGCCGCAGCGTCTGCTTTATCACCTCGATCCCGTCCAGGTACTCGGAGATCGAGACGGACTCGTTTATCGTGTGCGCCTTGTGCGGATCGCCGGGGCCGTACGTGACGACCGGCACGCTCATCCTGCTGCCGATGACGTTCATGTCGCCCGTCCCCGTCTTGCGTATGAGCGACGGCCTAGTCCCCTTTACGGCCTGCACGCTGAGGTTGAACGCGCGCACCAGGGGCGAGTCGTGCGGCGCCTCGAACGCCTCGGTCTCGTCGAGTATCGAGTAGAACGCGTCGACGCCGCGCTCGGCCGAGACGGCCTTTACGACCCGCGATATCCTCTCCTCGACGTCCTTGCAGCCGGTGCCGACGGGCACGCGTATGTCGATCGTCGCCTCGCAGTCCTTCGGGGTGACGTTGTGGCTCGTCCCGCCGCCTATCTTGGTGACCGTCGCCGTCAGGGCGGCGGCGCGGCTCGCCCCGGGCTCGGGACCATCCTCACCCTCTAGCTCGGCCTTGATGGCGGCGCAGAACCGCACGGCCTCCTCTATGGCGTTCTTCGAGAGCCACGGCGCGCTCGCATGCGAGCTGTCGGCCGCGCTCACGCGCAGGCTGATTGCGAGCCTGCCCTTGTACGCTATCGTGACGTTCGTGAGGCCGCTCGGCTCGCCGAACACCGCGTAGTCTATGCCCAGGCCGTCGCCCTCGCTTGCCAGGTGCTTGATGCCGGTCGCGTTGCCCTCTTCGTCGACGGCGCCGACGAAGACGACGGTACCGGCGTCCTCGCCGGCGTCGGCGGCGGCGAGAAGCATGGCGATGAGCGGCGCCTTTGCGTCGGACGCGCCGCGCCCGTACAAGAGGTCGCCCTCCCTGCGCACCCTGATCTTGCCGGGGACGACGTCCATGTGGCCGCACAGCATCGTCGTCGGCGAGCCCGACCCCTTCGTGGCGATCAGGTTGCCCACGTCGTCGATGCGTATGTTCTCGAACCCGAGGTCGTCGCACTTGTCGGCCAGGAACTCGGCGAGCGGTCTCTCCGAGAGGGACGGCGTGTACAGGCGCAGCGCCTTTTCGAGGATCTTTACGGCAAACTTTGGCGAGGACGCCAGCGATCCGTTCATTCCCGGCCGCCTCCGCCCGCCGCGCGCCCTGCCGCCGACGCCGCCGCGGCCTCGGCCGCCTCTGGGCCCGCCGCGTACCCGACCATCATCGCCGCAATGTCGACTTCGCACACCCTCGTGGTGTTCTTGAACTCGGTCGTGTTGTTGACCTCGTGGACGACGTAGCCGCGGCCGGGATCCTCCATGAGGTCGACGCCGACTATCAGCCCGCCGACGGCGTCCTTTGCGCGTATGCACAGCTCCTCGAGCTCGCCCGAGACGGCGCACGGCTCGGCCCTGCCGCCGAGGGCCGTGTTCGTCTTCCACGAGCCGTCGCCCGAGTAGCGGTAGATGGCCGCCGCGGCCCGGTCGCCGACCATTATGACCCGTATGTCGCGGGGCGGGCGCCTTACGAGCTCCTCGATGTAGTGCACGTGGTATATCGGGTACATGGACTCGCGCATGGCGATTATCCCGGCGGCCGCCTCGGGGCCGGACAGCCTCGAGACCATCCTCCCCCAGCTGCCGACGGTCGGCTTGATGACGGCGGGGTACCCGCGCCGGCCAAGGGACTCGAGGGCCGCCTGCGCCGAGAATGCGACCGCCGCGTCCGGCGTCGGCACGCCTGCCCTTGCCAGGAGCGTGTGCGAGTACAGCTTGTTGCCTGCCAGGATGGCCGCCATCATCGGGTTGATCACCGCGCCGCCGACGCCCTCGACGGCCGCCGTCGAGTGGACGTTGCGGTAGTAGCTGACGCAGCGCTGCAGGACCGTCCCGTACTCGGACGGGTCGACGGTGGCGCCGCCCCCCGCCCCGTCGGGGCCGCGCCCCGAGCCGCCGGCCGGCAGGCGCCCCGAGTCGAGGTCGACTGCCAGGCCGCGGCAGTCTACCATGCGCACCTCGGCGCCCGCCTTTGCGCCTGCGTTGGCAAGGGCCTTTTCCTCCCACCTGATCGAGTCGTACAGGACGGTCACGCGCCGCCCCTGCGCGCCGCCGCGGCCCGAGCCGCCCGGCGCCATCACTGCCCCCAGTCCTCGCCGACCGTGTCGGCTGGCTTGAGCGTAAATCCCCCGCTGTCCGCCAGCGCGCCCAGCTCAAAGCTCGCGCCGCACTCGGGGCACGTCACGATCTCGCCGCTGAGGGCGTCGCCGGGCACCGGTATCGCCCCGTCGCACTCGTCACACTTTGCCACTGCCGCCTCGCTCTCCCGCGCCGCCGGCGCGCCGCCGGCCTGTTATTTTCCTTGCGATCCTCTCGTCAAGGGGTATCTCCAGCAGGTCGCCCATGCGCATGTCCTTGAGGCCCGCCGCCACGGCGGCAGCCTGCCGCGCGTCGGACGCGTCCAGGCCCAGCAGCGCCATGAGGTACGACGCGCCCGTCCTGCCCGCAAGCTCGCCGAACACGATCCGCCGCGCGTTGCCGACCTCCCTCGGCGGGACGGGCTCGTACGCGGCGGGGTTGCGCAGGACGGCGGCCAGGTGGGTGCCGGCCTTGTGCTTGTACGCAGACGAGCCGACGACCGGCTTGGACTCGGGGGTCGGCAGCGACGTGTACTCGGACACCGTCCTCGACATGTCCTGCAGCATGTCGAGCCTAAAGTCGTTGGGCGACTCGTACAGGTAGTGCAGGGACACGGCGACCTCGGCCAGCGGCGGTATGCCCGTCCGCTCCCCTATCCCGTCTATCGTGGTGTGCACCTGGTCGGCGCCGGCGTCGACGGCGGCAAGGGCGTTGGCGACGGCCAGGCCCATGTCGTTGTGCACGTGCACGTCGAGCGGCGTGCTGACCGCGGCGCGCACCCTCCCGACGAACGCGCGCATGCCGGCGGGGCACATGACGCCGACCGTGTCGGGGAGGCTTATGCGGTCCGCGCCTGCCTCCTCGATCGCCCTGCACGCCTCGATCAGGAACGCCGGGTCGGCCCTGCTGCCGTCCTCTACCGTAAAGCGGATCTTGAGGCCGTGCGACTTTGCATACTCGACCGTGTCGACGGCCCTGCGCAGGGCCTCTTCCCGGGTTATGCGCAGCTTGTCCCTCAGGTGGACGTCGGAGACGCCGAGGTACGCGGCGACCCACCTTGCGCCGCACCTCCGCGAGACGTCGATATCCTCCCTCAGGGCCCGCCCGTGGGCGACGATGTCGGCCGAGAGCGACTGCCCGATTATCGCCTTCGTGGCCTCGGCGTGGTCGGGCGATATGATTGGCGATATCTCTATCTGGTCGACCCCAAAGTAGTCGAGCAGCCATGCGATCTGTATGCGCTGCTTGTTCGTGAACGACACGCCGGGGTGCTGCTCGCCCTCGCGCAGCGTGCTGTCGAGTATGCGCACGCGCCGGTCCCTCGACTCGCCGGCCCCCTCGGCGTTGTACGCGCGCGCGTGCCTGTTGTAGTCGGCCATGCGCGGCGCGCGCCGGATCCCCCCTATAAAACATGCCTACCGGCGGTGGGCATTTGCGCGCCGCGGGCGCGATATGGTGCAGATTATGCCCGCCCGGGGCGGAAATGGCCTCTTTTGGGGCGTATTTTGTCAGACCACCGTCTTGAGTATTATGACGGTGTTCGTGTCCGTCACGCCGGGCACCCGCCTCACGGTGTCTATGGTCTCGTTGACCTGGTCGATTCCTGCGGCGCTCATAATAATGGCAATGTCGTGCTGGCCGGTAATCTCGTATATCCTCGCCGTCGTGGCGCGCCATGCGCCGCCCGGGCCCCGCCCGCCGCGCCGCCCGGGCCCCGCCCGCCGCGCCCCGCCGCGCCCCGTTCTCCCGCCCGAGTCCCCCGCGGCAAGGGCCCTGAGGGATGCCGATATCTTTGATATGTCCGACGCCGACTCGGCCGAGACGAGGACGATGGCCTTTGCGCCTGCGCCGTCGCCCCGCTCCACCGTGAACCTGACGGCCCCACCGGCGGCCATCCTGGCCAGGCGCTTGCGCGTCCCCGTCTCGGACATGCCGACCCTCTTGGCGAGCTTTGCGACGGGCATGCGCGCATCGCCGGCGAGCGCGGCGATGATCTCCTCATCGTGATCGGGCGTACTTCCGCCGGCCGCCGCGGCCGCGGCCGCCCGCGGGGGGCGCCTCCTGCCGGCCACCGGCGCATCACCTGCGCCCTGGCGCAGCGGCGCCGGACTGCCCCGCGCCGCCGCCTTCGCCGGACCTCTTTTTCTCCTCTGCGCCGAGCACGTCGTCGAGCGTGTCGACGACGGCGCCCGCATCGTCCCTGGTGAGGACGAGGGGCGGCAGCAGCCTCAGTATGTTGCGCCCCGAGTAGAGCAGCAGCAGGCCGCGCCTGATCGACTCGAGCAGGACGTCGCGCACCTCGAAGCGCAGCTCGACGCCTATCATGAGGCCGCGCCCGCGCACCTCGCGGATGATGCGCCTCTTTTCGCGCAGGCGCTCGAGGCGGCCGATGAGCTCGGCGCCGACGCTCGCCGCGTTCTCGGGCATGCCCTCGCCGCGTATGGCATCGAGCGTCGCCGTGCCGGCGGCGCACGAGAGCGGGTTGCCGCCGAACGTCGAGGTGTGCTCGCCCCTGCCGAGGCTCGAGAGTATCTCGGGCCTTGCGAGGGTCGCGCCCATGGGCACGCCGCCGGCGATCCCCTTTGCCAGGCACATGACGTCTGGCGCGACGCCGTCGTGCTCGGCCGCCCACATGCGGCCCGTGCGGCCGAGGCCCGACTGGATCTCGTCAAAGGCGAGGACGGCGCCGTTCTCGTCGCACGCCGCGCGCGCCTCGCGCAGGAATCCGTCGGGGGCCGGATAGATGCCGCGCTCGCCCTGGACGGGCTCGGCGATGACCATTGCCGTGTCCCGGCCGACGGCGGCGCGCAGCGCGTCCGCATCGCCGAACGGCACGAACTCTACGGGGCCGATCAGCGGCTCAAAGCTCTTGCGGTACTTTGGCCCAAACGTCATCGACAGGGCCCCCATCGTCTTGCCGTGGTAGGCCCCCCGCATGGCCACGACCTTGCGGCGGCCCGTGAACTTGAGGGCCATCTTGAGGGCCGCCTCGGCCGCCTCGGCCCCGCTGTTGTTCAGGTGCGCCTGCTCGAGGCCGGCCGGCGCCTCCTTGACGAGCCTCTCGAGGAACGCCTCGCGCTCGGGGCTGTACAGCGACGGGTGGACGGTAACGACCCTGTCGAGTTGCGCGCGCACGGCGGCGACGACGGACGGGTGGCGGTGGCCGACGAGGGCCACCCCGTACCCAGCCATGCAGTCGATGTACTCTTTTCCGGCATCGTCCCACACGCGCGTCCCCTCTGCCCTTGCGACCCTCACTGGAAACCTCTGGTAGAGGCCCCCCATGCGCTCGTCCTCAGTCACCGCTGATCACCGTGCATCCGTCGTGCGCGATCGCCGACGATATAGGGTTTTGCCGCGAGCCGCTCGCTATGAGGGCCTCGCCGACGCCCATGCCGAGGGCCTCGCCGGCGGCGAGCAGCTTTTTCTCCATGCCGGGGCCGGCCTTTGCGCGCGCCTTCTCGGCGCCGCCCCTCGTGAGCGACCCGACCAGCCTGCCCGACTCGTCTAGCAGCCCGTCGACGTCCGTTATGAACAGGACGCGGTCGGCGCCGGACGCGCCGGCCACGTACGCGGCGGCCCTGTCGCCGTCGACGTTGAGCAGCTCGTTGTCGGCGCCGATCGCGACGGGCGAGACGACGGGGACCATCCCGGCCTCGAGCAGCGACCCGAGCAGCCCCGCGTTGACCGCCCTTATCTTGCCCGTGTACCCCCCGTCGATGGCCTGCTTGCGGCCCCTCTCGTTTACGATCACGAGCCGCGCCTTGCGCTCGGCCTCGATCGTCCGCCCGTCGACCCCGGACAGGCCGACGGCGTTGACGCCGGCGGCCTGCAGCATGCGGACTATCCCTGTGCTGATCCGGCCCGCCATGACCATGGCGAATATCTCGACGGTCCGCTCGTCGGTGTAGCGGCTGCGGATGCCGCCCGGCGACGTGACAAACCTCGGCTCGACGCCCATCTGCTCGCACACGCTAGTGACGTCCTTGCCGCCGCCGTGCACGATGATCGCCCCCTCGGCCGCGGCGACCTCCCTGATGTCGTCGACGGCCGACGGGTGCAGGCCGGAGACGATGCTGCCGCCTATCTTGACTACGATCATCGTACCCTACACCGGCGTGAGGGGCGTGTACCCGAGGCCGGCGTCCTCGTCGAACCCGGCCATGACGTTCATGTTCTGCACGGCAGACCCCGCCGCCCCCTTCATGAGGTTGTCCGAGGCCGACAGCGAGATGAGCCTGTTGTTGTCCTCGTCGATGTCGAACCCGATGTCGCAAAAGTTCGAGCCGACGACGAACTTTGGGTCGGGGAACTTGTAGAGGCCCTTCTTGTCCCGGATGAGCCTCACGAACCGCTCCTCGCCGTACGCGGCGCGGTATATCTTCCATATCTCCTTCTCGTCGATGCCGCCCTCGCCGCCGGCGACGAACGAGTGGTTCGTGCAGAGTATGCCGCGCACCACGTCGACGGCGTGGGGGCTCATCGAGACGCGGATCTTTTTCCCGGCGATCTCGCTCAGCTCCTGCTCTATCTCGCCCGTGTGGCGGTGCTTTGCCGGCTTGTACGGGCGGATGACGCTCGCCCGCATGGCATGCGACGTGCCGGCGCCCGACCCGGCGCCCGACGAGCCGATCTTCGAGTCGACGACGATGTGCTCGTGGCTTATGACGCCCTCGCGCACGAGCGGGGCGAGCGCAAGCGTCGCCGTGACGGCCATGCAGCCGGGGCACGAGACGAGCTTCGCGCCGCGTATCTGCTCGCGGTGCAGCTCGGGCACGCCGAACACCGACTTTGGCAGGTAGTCGGGGTGGGGGTGCTCCCAGCCGTACCACTTGTCGTAGTCGGCGGGGTCGTGGAGGCGGTAGTCGGCGCTCAGGTCGATCACCTTTACGCCCCTGTCGTACAGGGCCTTTACGATCTCGGTGGCCGTGCCGTGCGGGACGGCCGTGAATACGAGGTCGCACTTGTCCGAGAGGCGGTCGTAGTCTAGCTCGGAAAAGACGATGTCCGTAAAGCCCTTTAGGCTCGGGTGGACGCGGTGCAGGTACTCGCCGACGTGCTGGCGCGACGTGACGGCGCCGATCTCGACGTTGGGGTGCGAGATGAGCAGGCGCAGCGTCTCGCCGCCGACGTAGCCGGATGCACCGATGACGCCGACCTTCACGGGGCGCCGGCCCGTCCCGTGTAATTTAACCTGTATGGGCACGGCGGCCGCGGCGGGGACGCGGCGGGGACGGCGCCCCTTGGCGCGGCGGCCGGCCGGCCGGGGCGCCCGCGGCGCCGGGATGCGCGGGCGGGCTACCCGGAGCGGCCGCCCATCTTGGGGCATTCGCATCCCTGCTGGATCCATCCGCCGGCAGGGCGCCGGCCTGTCGCATGCAGAAGCGCGCGGCCTGGACGCGGTTCATCGCACCGGGGCCCTCTCCCGCGCCGCCGCCGGCCACGCTCCCGTTCCGCCCCGCCCCGCACTCTGCCAGCCTCCCGACCTCGCGCATGACGATCCCGTCTACCTGTCCGATCGTTCCGTACCCGCAACGCCCAAGGTCAGCCGCGAGCTGCCTGACCTCGGCCAGGCTGCCCTGGCTTCTGAGCACGAAGCGCCACTGGAGGTAGGCATCGAGGCTGTCGAAGCTGATGGGCATGCCGGGGCTTGCGTATGCGACGCCCTCGGGCAGGCCGATGCTGACCCTCCTGCCGCGGCGGCGCTTTGTCAGCTCGCCGGCCGCGACCATTGCATCGACCCTCGACCTCACGTTCCTGTCGCTAATACCGCCGCCGCGGTTCCGGCGCGCACGGACGCCGCCTCTCCGCCCTTCTCACCTGGCCGCCTGCTCTGCGGCGTACCTGACGATCTCGGCCGGTATGTTCGCGCCCGTCACGGCCGATATTCCCTTGAACTCGACCGTGTTGTTGACCTCGTGGACGACGAGGCGCCCGTCCTGCGCGAGGTCCTCCATCATGTCGATGCCGAGGACGCCCCCGCCGACTGCATCCGACGCGCGGGCCGCGAGCTCGGCCATCTCGGGCGTCACCTTGCACGGCTTCGGCTCGCCGCCGGCCGAGACGTTGGTCGTAAACGACCCCTTGCCGGCCTCGCGGTACTCGGCAGCTATGGCCCTGCCGCCGACCGAGACGACCCGTATGTCGCGCGGGGGGCGGTCGACGAGGCGCTGCAGGTAGTATATGCGGTCGTGCGGCGTGTCGGACAGCTCGCGCATCTCGGCGACGGCGTCGAGCGTGTCGGCGTCGCGCAGCGGCATGACTCCGCGCCCCCAGCTGCCGATGACCGGCTTGATGACGAGCGGGAGCCCCTCGGACGCGGCGCACTCGGACGCGGCCTCGCGGGTAAAGGCAAAGTGCGTCTCGGGGGTCGGCACGCCGCTCCCTGCGAGTCGGAGCGTCATGAGCATCTTGTTGCCGCACACGGTGGCAGTGGACAGCGGGTTGACCACCGCAAGGCCCATCGACTCGAGGGCGGCCGTGACGTGCAGCCCGCGGATGTAGCTGATGCACCGCTCAAGGACGGCCTGCGAGCCGCCCCCGAGCCCGATGTCCTCTGGCCCCGTGCGCGTCGACAGCCTGAGGCTCTTTGCATCGACGGTAGCCGCCTCGTGACCCTGCGCGCGCGCCTCGTCGCGCAGCATCTTTTCCTCGGAGCGGAGGCGGTCGTACACGACGCATATGCGCGCCGACCCTACTCCCCCCAGTCTTCGCCGACCGTCTCGGCCGGCTTGAGGTCTAGGCCCCCGCCGTCGGCGGCCGCAAGCTCGTAGTCGGCGCCGCAGTCGGGGCAGGATACGATCTCGCCGGCGTCGGCGTCGTCTGGCACGGCCAGGGACGCGTCGCACTCTGGACAGCTCTTCATGCTCGGCGGCGCCCGCCTGCGGCCATTTTATTAGCTTTTGTCGTCGGCAGGCCCCACAGCTCGACGAACCCCCTGGCCGAGCGCTGGTCAAAGTCCGAGCCCGACCCGTACGTGGCCGTTCCCACGTCGTACAGCGACGCGTCCGCCCTGCGCCCGACGACCCTCATGGACCCCTTGTGGAGCCTGAGGCGGACCGTCCCGGACACCGCGCGCTGGCTGCTCTCGATGTACGCGTCGAGGTCGGCCCTGAGCGGATCGTCCCACAGCCCCGAGTAGACGAGGTCGGCCCACTCTGCATCGGCGATCGGCTTGAGCCTGTTCTGGCGCCTCGTGTGGACGGCCTTTTCGAGGTCCTGGTGCGCCTCGATCAGGCACAGCGCGCCGGGCGTCTCGTAGACCTCGCGCGACTTTATGCCGACCGTGCGGTCCTCGATGTGGTCGACGATGCCGACGCCTGCCGCGCCGGCCCTGCGGTTGGCGTGCGACACGAGGCGGACGGGGTCCATGGAGCGGCCGTCGATCGCGACGGGGGCGCCCCGCTCGAACCTTACGGTCATGTACGCGGGCCTGTCGGGCAGGCCCGACACGCGGACCCACTCGAACGCGTCGTCGGGCGGCTCGGCGTACGCGTCCTCGACGTCGCCGCCCTCTATGGCCCTTCCCCACAGGTTCTGGTCGATGCTGTACTTTTTGGCCACCGCGTCGATCCTGATGCCGTGCCTCTTGGCAAACTCCAGCTCGGTCGGCCTGTCCAGGTTCATGTCGCGGACGGGCGCGATGATGGGCAGGTCGGAGCCGGCGCGCAGCGACACGTCGAACCTGACCTGGTCGTTTCCCTTGCCCGAGCAGCCGTGGGCGAGCGCGTCCGCATCCTCCTCGGCGGCCACCTCTAGCATCTTCTTTGCTATGAGGGGGCGGGCAAGGGCCGTGGCCAGGCAGTACTTTTTCTGGTACAGCGCGTTCGCCTTTATGGCGGGGAAGATGTAGCCGGACGCGAACTCTGCGCGCGCGTCGATGTGGCGGTGGGCGACGGCCCCGAGGCTCTTGGACTTTGCGGCGATGCGGCGCGCGCTGTCGCCCTGGCCGACGTCGACCGTGACCGTGACGACGTCCATGCCGTGCTCTGCCTGGAGGTACTTTACGACGACCGAGGTGTCCAGCCCCCCGCTGAACGCCAGCACGGCCCTCTTTTCCACCACGGGCCGCCTCCGCGCCGAGCCGTATTATCTCTTGCCTCGGGGATGGCCGCCGCCGCCGGCGGTGGCCGCCTGCATCGCGACGGCCCTGGCCCTGCCGGCGCCCTTGGCCGCCGCGTCCTCGGCACGGGGGCGGCCCTGCGCAGCCAGCCGCCGGCCGGCCGGCGCCTCTGCGGCGGCCAGCCCCGCCTCGGGGGCAAGCTGCGCGATGCATGCATCGATGCTCTCTATGTGGTGGTCGAGCCATGCGAGCACGTTGGGGTCGTTCTCCCCCCTGTACAGGCGCAGCGCCTGCGCCCTCTTGCCGGCATAGTGCGACAGGATCGACCCCTCGTACGCCCCCATCAGAAATGCCCCCGAGATGCAGGCCCTTACGTCCCTGTCGCCGCCAAACCGCGCTACAAAGTCCCTGACGGCGGCAAAGTCGGGCGGCAGGCTGCGCGACAGGCTTGCCGGCCTCTCGTCGGGCCTCTCCTCTGCCCAGCGCATGACGTCTGGCATGGGTAGCACGCGCGCGGCCGCCCCGGCCTTGATCCACGCGTACAGATGGTGCGCTACTTGCTTGTCGCCGCCGACCTCGGCGGACGCAAGGCGCGATGCGACCGCATCCCACACCTCGCGCGGCCGCAGCCGCGCCGCCTCTGTGAGCACGTCCAAGAGTGGGTCGCTGCCCGCCGGCGGCGCAGGCAGAACCGGCAGAGCCGGCGCCGGCGGGCGCCGGCAGAGCCTTGCAATCGCCGCCTCGGCCAGACGCGGTGCGCAGTCTGGATGCTGCCGGACGAACGCGGCGCAGAGGCCCTCCCATTTGGGCACACCGCCGTGATCTTCTACGGCTGATCCCAAGAGGCTCCCGTGCAGCAGCACGTCTAGGGCCGGCTGAAGCGGGATGCCGCGGGGGGCGCCATCGCCGCCGTCCGGCGGCTCGCTGGCGGGCAGGTAGCATGCGTGGAGCAGGCCCAGGGCCGCGGCGCCGGCGGCGGGGTCGCCCCTATGCGACTCGAGCAGTGCGCAGACCAGCGCGGAGAGTGCGCCGTCCGACACGCCGTCGGCAAGTATGCGCCCCGCGCACAGGACGCCGAGAGACTTGGGACTGAGCCGCCCCTTGGACACGCCCCCTGCCAGCCGCCGCACAGCCCTGTCCGACGCGCCCGCCATGCGCGTGAGCGCGGGCAGGTGCCTGCACAGCGCGCCGTCCAAGAGTATCCCATCGAGCATCTCCTCCGCCGCCTCGCCGTCGCCGCCGTCCCGCATGCCGCGCAGGTATCCTCCCAGGAACGACGGCGATGATGCGGCGGCCGCGCGCATGGCGCCGATGGCGGCGGCGGGGATCCGCCGCTGCTCGTCCCTTGTGGCGACTTCGAGCCCGAACTCGAATGCGCCCTCGGCCGCCCCTTCGCCGTCGCCGTCTTCCGCGACCAGCCAGTCCATGTCGGGCCCCCGCAGCCCGTCGTGCACGGCCGCATCCGCCAGCCGCTGCAGGTTCTGCCTGGTGCGGTCGGCATGCGCCCTGTACGCATCGCCCCATCCGATCCTCGCGCGCTTCCCGACGCCGCGCCTCAGCTCGGCGGAAAACCCGCTCCCCTCCACCGAGCCTCGAAGCGCGGCAAGGCGCGCCGCAATGCCGGCATCGATGCGCCCGGACTCGATGTCGAGCAGGACTCCGATCTGCTCGAGCAGGCGCCGAATGTCGGGCACCCTGCCGGCCGCGTACACCTTCTCGACGATCTCGACGGCCTGCGGCGCGAGCTCGGGCACGAGCGCGGCCTGCCACAGCGTCTCCACGGCCTGGCCCGCCGCCTCGCACCGCACCTCGTGGTCGGGGTCGCCCAGCGCGGCGCCGCCGATCATTTCTAGAACTCCGAGATAGTATGCGACGGCCCCCCGGCGGTCGCTGGGGGTCCACGGGTCGGGAATCGGCCGGCCCCCTTCGTAGTTGGGCATCGCAATCGAGTGCTTGCGCATCCCTATGACCGCGCCGCAGGCGCGCACTGCCACGCGCCTTTCCTCGGCCGACTCGGAGCGCATTGCGCTCCCGATGACGTCGAGCCTGGCCGGCAGCGGCGTGGCAGTGGGCGCCGCGGGGCCGGATGCGGCCGGATCGAGGGCGTTGCAGTAGGAGTCGAGCGCGGGGTTGCGGTAGTACCCACTTGCGGAGCCCCTTGCGCCCTCGCGCGCCGCTGCTAGCCTCAGGAGGAGTCGCATTGCCCCTGCAAACGCGCCCGCGTGCCACAGCATCATCCTCAACGCATGCGCGACGTTCTCGGTACGGCAGCCAAGGCCGGCGGAAGGATCCTCCCCCTTTGCGCGCCCGAACGCCCTTTCTGCGTATGCTAGCGCAGAGGGGGGATCGATCGAGCTAAACGTTAAAAAAAAATCCGCGCCGAGCCTGCTCTTGAGCACCCTGTCGGACTCGAGGAATCCGCCCGGCGCTAGCATGTCCCGTATGATCTGCGCCGTCTCGGGCGCGTCCTTTGCATACTTGAACATGTCTATGTACGACTGAAAAAGGCGCCGCGATCCCACCTCGACAAGCCGGTCGGGACCTGGAGCCATGCCGGCGGTGTACGTCTTCCACCAGCCTGCCCACATGTGCAGGTGGAGGAGCTTTGGTGTAATGTAGATCTCGGACTCGCCCTGCAGCACCTTCATGGCGCGCAGCCTTTCGACCGTGTCCATGAACTGCCCCCTGCTGATGTTGTGGTTCTCCTTAGCCAGCGATGCGACGCACTCGAGCTCGCGCATGTATATGCCCTCTCGCCTGAGCGTCTTGAAGAGGCTTATCCACCTCAGGACGATCTTGTGCACCTCTGCATCGGCCGATCCCTGCTCGTACCGCCCCGCAATGTGCCTTTCCCACACGGGCACGCTGACGGGCTGGCTGGAAGCATCGCCCGGATTTTTCCTCAGGTTTTCGCCCACTATGTGCGCCACCCGCGGCGACGGCCTAGAGTAGCCGATCCACATGGCCAGGTCTTTTTTCTTTCCCTCCTCGCCCCCTTCTGAGTATTCTGATATGATCTGCCCTATCTGCACATCGTCGAGATCCGGCACCGACATGTGGTATCTGTTGATCCCATCCTGGCCGGGCTCGCCGGATATGGCGACCAGCCTCATCCCCCTGCAGGCTTTCACCTCGTGCCATATGGTATCCCGCTCGGAGTACGTAAAGTCGTCGACTACGATGACAAGATCGGAAAAATCTGATTCGCTCACGGCAACACGATTGAGCAAGGGCCGCAGCGATCCGGGTTGGTTCGTATAGACGATCCTCTTGCTGTATGCATCGCCTCGCGTCGCCTCTAGGACCAGCCTTGTCTTGCCGGCGCCTGGTGCGCCGGTGACCAGCACGAGGGCGGCCTCCCCGTCGTCCGACCGTAGGAGGCCCCGAAGATCGTCAATGAAGCGTCGTTGCTCTGGACCGAGATGCGCGGTCTGCCTCATGTCTGGGTGCGATGCCCACATTGCATGCGTGCACAGCCCCGCGGAGGGCACCGAGACTAGGAGAGACAAGCGTGGATGGCGATCCAACAGGCTCCTGATCTTTCCTAGATTCCATACCCTTACCGGCAGGCCTGCATACTCTGGGCTCCTGTCGGACAGCGCCCTTGCAAACCGCCCCTCCAGACCATCGGCGTCCGCACCAGACCCTCTCCACCCTGTGAGGATGACGACTAGGGTGCCGCCGCTGTCAAGGCACTTGCGCATGCCGTCCTTTAGCCGTCCGTCCTTCTTGAACATAGTGCGTGCGATGTCGCGCGAGTGGACAAAGGCGCCGGACTTGACCTGGTATGCCGTATGTCCCTTCTTGATCAGGCCCGTGTCGCTCTCCTTGGGGGCATCCCTTACCACAAAGTCGATGTCCCCGTCGGGGGAGGGTGCGTTGCCGGAGGTGTATATCTGATCTATGCGGATGCCAGCGCTGGCGGCTTCGGCCGCGATCATCCTCCTGGCAAGATCCTCTGCGTCCACGGGGCCGAGGAGGGCTAGCATGTCGTCCGAGACCAAGAGCGAAAGCGGATTGTTCACGCACGGACGCGATTATGGCCCCCGCTTAAACCGTGCTATCGGCGCATCTGCCGCCCGATGCGCACTGTGTCGCCCCCGCTGTCCTCGCCTCTTCTACACCGGCCTCCCGACGTCCTTGAGCCCCCTCAACCCCTCGCAACAGACGGCAGGCGCCTGGCCATGAGGCGCCCGCCTAGGGCGAATCCCACCTCTTCGTACTAGCGCGCCGCATCGGAGAAAAGCCCGTTGCGCCGGGCCGTCTTGCGGTCACTTGCGCTGGCGCGAGATCGGCCTTGCCATGCTTGCCCCCTGTGGCCGAGCCTGACAAGAATGTCTGCCACCTCTTCGTAGGTGACGTCTTTGCCGATTATCTGCACCGGGTACAGGTATGCGTCCCCTGTGTTGCGCAACCTGTTGAGCCTCTCGAGGTACTTGCCGTAGTTGGGGTTGGACAGCCCTGTGCTTTTTTCAGCGATGACTGAGGCGACACCCTCCTTGAACAGCTTCGTGACGGGTATCCACTCCTTGCCCCCCCCCCCTCCGCGCCCCTGCTTTTCAGCCGAAAGATCGGGTGATCCGCCCGGCCCGGCCGCTGTTTGCATTCCTCGTCTCCAATTCTGCGCCCTTCTTTCATGTCTTCGGTGGTTGGGTTCTCGGGGTGGCCCATGTTGAAGTGTATCTCGACTGGCCTTGCCGCAGCCTGGCCGCCGCTTACCCTGACGGGCATGCTCGCCAACACGGCCGCAAGCGATGCGAGCCGCTGGTGCCCGTCAAGCAGGAGGTACGACGGCCCGGATGCGGGGCGTCCCGGCCCCTTTGAGGCCGCCGCTCCGCGCACCCTGGGCGGCCCGTCTGTCTCCCACAACAGTATGGATCCCGACAGGTATCCTTTGTATATCGAGTCGATCAGTTCGCAGACCTGCTCCTTGCCCCACGCGTATTTTCTTTGCGTTTCGAGCAGCTGTATGTCGTTGTCGATGAACTCCCCTGACGAGCCTGTTGATCGACCAGTACAGGTCGTCCATGGCCGGCGGGGGGCGGATCCGTACTTGACTCCTCTGCCGCTTCCTGGCTGGCCTACCGGCGCAGCGTGGTTGGCCAAACGGCCGCGGTGCATGGACCCCGTGAGCGGCACGCCGGGCCGCTTGCGTGGCGGGCGAGTGGGCGGGCGGGCGCAGGGGCCCCTGCGCCGCTTGGGCGCACTCGGCGCCGGGAAGGCGGCCCTGAAGGGCGCGCCGGCCGCGGCGCCCGCGCTGTCCCTAGCTACAGCTAAAAACCGATCCTTATTTAACGGCCCCCCCAACGGGCGCCCGTGGTTTCGATGCGGGCTGCCGGCATTGCGGCTGCGGCGGCTGTGGCCGCCGTTGCAGTGGCCGTTGCTACTGTGGGCAGCGGGCAGGCGGGGGATGCCGGCGTCCGCGTCGCGTTCTTCCCGAACGTCGGGCACGCCATACCGGTGGTGGGCACAGAGCTCGGCATGTTCGGCGAAGATGTCGAGGCGCGCGTGTTCTACAGCGGCCCTCAGGCAGTCGAGTCGCTCTTTGCCGGATCGATGGACATGGCATACGTCGGGCCGGGGCCGGCGGTCAGCGCGTACCTGCGCTCCGAGTCCGACCGGATTGTCGTGCTCTCGGGGGCGGCCAGCGGTGGGTCTAGCCTTGTCGCTCAGCCGGGGTCGGCCCCGTCCCGGGCCGCCGCCGCTTCGAACGCCGCGGCCGGCGGCGGCGCGGCCCATGCCCCTGTCGCGCTCGCACTCGACGGCCTGACGGTGGCCGCCCCGCAGGTGGCCAACACGCAGGACGTCTCGCTGCGGACGTTCGTCAGGCAGGCCGGCCTCGAGACGGCCGAGCGGGGCGGCTCGGTGCGCGTCCTCAACGTGGCCAACCCGGAGGCGTACGCCCTGTTCGCGCGAGGCGAGATCGACGCGGCGTGGGTGCCAGAGCCCTGGGCCACAATGCTCGTCGCCGAGCAGGGCGGCGAGCGGCTGTTCCGCGAGGAGGCGCTCTGGCCGGACGGCCGCTTTGCGTCCGTCCTGCTCGTGGCGCGCTCCGGGTTCGCCGAGGCCAACCCAGAGGCGGTCGCCGGATGGCTTGCCGCGCACGACGCGGCTGCCGGGTGGATACGCGACAACCCCGACGAGGCGCGCGCCGCGTTCGCGCGGTTCCTCGACAGGGAGGTCGGCGCCTCGTTCCCGGACGTTGTGATGGCCGAGGCGTTCTCGAACATCGAGATTACGGCCGACCCCGTCGAGCACTCCGTCGCCGAGTTCGCATCCAGGGCGGCGCAGCTGGGATACCTTGGCAGGGGTGCGGCCGGGCTGGGAGGCGGCGAGCTCGTGGGCGGGATGTTCCATGGCTCGGCGTAGGGGCCGCCCGCGCCGGCGGGGGGAGCCGGGGGCGGCGGAGCGGGAGAGGGGGGCGGTGCGCTAATGGCATCGCTCGAGGCGCGCCGGATTGTAAAGCACTTTCCGCTCGGCGGCTACCGGCTCAAGGCGCTTGCCGGGATCGACCTGAGGGTCGACGACGGGGAGTTCATCTGCATCGTGGGGCCCTCGGGCTGCGGCAAGTCGACGCTCCTCCGGATCATCGCGGGCCTGGAAGAGCCCGACTCGGGCGAGATACTCCTCAACGGCAAGCCCGTGTCGGGGACGGGGCCCGAGCGGATAATGGTGTTCCAGGAGGGCGCGCTGTTTCCCTGGCTGAGCGTCTCGGACAACGTCGAGTTCGGCCTCAAGATGGCCGGCATACCGAAGGACGAGAGGTCGGCGATATCGGGGCGGTACCTAGACATGATGCAGCTGTCCGACTTTGCCGACTCGTACACGTACCAGCTGTCGACGGGCATGAAGCAGAGGGTGGCCATTGCGCGCGCCCTCGTCATGGATCCCGACGTGCTCCTCATGGACGAGCCGTTCGCCGCGCTCGACGCACAGACGCGCGACCTGCTGCTCGCCGAGATGCAGGTGATATGGCAGCGAACCAAGAAGACCATACTGTTCGTCACGCACAACGTCGCCGAGGCGGCCGTCCTGGCGTCTAGGGTCGTCGTCTTCTCCAACCGCCCGTCGACGGTGAGGGCCGCGCTGCCCGTCGACCTGCCGCGGCCGCGCGCCGCCGAGGACGAGGGGGCCGCCGCCGTGCAGCGCGCAATCCTCGCCGAGCTGCGCCCCAAGGCGCGCGGGCGGCCGGGCGGCGGCGGAGGGGGCGGCGAGGCGGCGGCCAGTAGCGGCGGCGGAGGGGGCGGGACGCCGTGAGGCTAGGCAGGTCGCGCGCCGCGCGCATCATATTCTATGTCGGGATAGTTGCCGCATGGCAGGCGGTGGCCGACGCCAACGTCTGGCCCGGCGAGATATTTCCGTCGCCGTACGAGGTGGCCGGGGACCTCGCATACGGCGCGGCCGACGGGAGCCTGTTCTACGGGATCGGAACGTCGATGTGGCGCCTACTCGCCGGCCTGTCGATCGCCATTGCCGGCGGCATTGTCCTGGGCGTGCTCATGGCCCGGGTGAGGATCGTCAACGACACGATCGGCTCGCTCGTGCTCGGGCTCCAGTCGATACCGTCGGTCGCGTGGGTGCCGCTCGGCCTGATATGGTACGGCCCGTTCGATGCGGGGATAATCTTCGTGACCGCGATAGGGGCCGTGTTCGCGGTGACCATAAACACCTACACGGGGGTCAAGAACATCGATCCCCACTACGTCGAGGCTGCGCGCAACATGGGAGCGCGCGGCGGGCAGCTCGTGACTAGCGTGCTCCTGCCGGCGGCGTTTCCGTACATGATCGCGGGGTTCAAGCAGGGGTGGGCGTTCGCGTGGCGCGGCGTCATCGGCGCCGAGCTGCTCTTCTCGTACCTGGGCCTCGGGTCGCTCCTCAACGTCGGCAGGTTCACCAACGACGTCTCGCAGGTGATCGCGGTCATGCTGGTGATAATGGCGATAGGGATGGTCGTCGACGGCGTCGTGTTCCGGCGGCTCGAGGACAGGGTGATGTCGAGGTGGGGGCTGCGGTGAGCGGCCCTGGCTGCGCGGCGCGCGGCCGGCGCGGGGCCGCGGCGGGTTGATCCGCCCCCGCCCGCGCCCACGGCGCGGCCCCTCCCTGAAGGAGCTGCTGCTCTGGACGTTCCGGCGCAGCGAGCGCGATGTCGTCCGCATGTACGACTACCTGTCGGACATGATGAGGCTGGCTGCCGGCGGCTCGATGCTCAACTTTGGGTGCGCCCCTGCCGCCGGCGGGTACACCCCCGCCGTGGCCCAGAGTGCCCTGTGCGCAGAGTTCGCCGGCCTGGCGCGGCTCGGCCCGGGCCAGGTCGTCGTCGACGTAGGCAGCGGCTACGGATCGCCGGCGGCCGTATGGTGCAATGCGCACCGACCGCGCCGCATCGTATGCGTCAACACCAACCTGGGGCAGCTGCGCGGCTCGGAGCGCCGGCCGGCGGCCGACAGGGCGAACGCGTCGGCAGCCGGCATTCCCCTGCGCGACGGCTCCGCCGACAGGGTGCTTGCGTTCGAGTCGGCCCAGCACTTTAGGCCGCTGTCGGCGTTCGTAGGCGAGGCGCGCCGAGTGCTGCGGCCCGGCGGCATACTGGCCCTGGCCCTGCCGGTCATGGCCCGGGGCGGCGCGGCCGAGACCGCGCGGCTCGGGCTACTGGCCCTGACATGGTCGTCCGAGCACTACTCGGCAGACGCCGTCCTGTCTGTCCTCGGCCGCGGGTTCACGGTGTCCGAGCGCCGGATGATCGGGCCGCGGGTGTACGGGCCACTTGCCGACTACTACGAGGAGAACAGGGCCGCCATGCGAGAGCGCATACTACAAAGGTATCCCGGATACGTCGAGGGGATACTCCACAAGTCCCTTGCTAGGATGAAGGCCGTCTCGGACGGCGGCGTCATAGACTACATGATGGTGGCATGCGAGCGGGGGCGGGACTAGGGCTATCGTGGCCGCCATGTTGCACTGGAGGGCATGTGCCTGACTTCTAGCATCGCATATCGTGCGCACCGTTCGAACTCTCTAACGGCTCTTTATAAACACCCGTTCGAACTCTCTAACGGCTCTTTATAAACACCCGTTCGAACTCTCTAACGGCTCTTTATAAACACCCGTTCGAACTCTCTAACGGCTCTTTATAAACACCCGTTCGAACTCTCTAACGGCTCTTTATAAACACCCGTTCGAACTCTCTAGCGCTTTTTATAACATAGTCTAGGCACACCCCTCGTTGAGGATTGATCTCGAGGCGTACAACCCGTGGTGGTCTAAACCGTCTATACTAGACGACCACCCGCTCATTAAGGCGTGGTCTCGGTCTCGCATTCGACATGATCCTAGCCCTCGCCTTGCCTTTCAGCATGATGATCTAGTCTACTCGCTCCGCGGACCGCGACGTGTGGGCAAGACTACATTTCTAATGAGGGCGGTGCAAACTCTACTACGTGCGATGCCCCCACAAAACATCTTCTACTATTCATTCGAGATAGAGAATAACCCCGTTGATATCGTCAATGCTGTCCGCGGGTACCTGGCAAAGTTCAATGATGCACATGGCCGTAGATTCCTACTTCTTGACGAAATATCAAATGTAAAGGACTGGCAAAAGGCCATCAAGAAGCTGTGGGATATGGGATACCTTGAAGAATGCACTGTCCTCGTCACAGGATCCAACTCTGCGGACATTCGTGGGCCGGCAGAAACCATGCCTGGACGCCGTGGTGTGCCTGGCCCAGACGACCCACTAGACAAGGTGCTTGCCCCCACCAGCTTTGGTGAATATATCGAGCTGATAGATCCATCGATAAAAAAGACACTCGATGCTCTGTCTTTATCCGATCCACTTGAAAAGGTTCGCGTGTTCTTGAGACTCTGCAATGGTAATGTGGACGAGCGACTGCACCGCCTCTTTGCACATCAGGACGGCTTGGAATCCCACCTGAAAGACTACCTTTTATCTGGTGGAATGCCGTACGTAGCAAACGAGTTGCTTGCTACCCAAACCATAAAACCCGCTACATACGCGCAGTGCCTGTCTTCAATAAAGACTGATTTGTTGCTTACAGGACATAATGTCCAGCGAATATTCAGAATACTCCCCAATATAATAAATTCGCTAGGAACACCCGTCTCTTGGAGCTCCCTTCGAAAGGCGACGGATGTGAGCAGCCACTACATGATCGAAAATTCAATCATGGCCCTTAATGACTCATTTATCACCTTCATGCTCTACAAATACGACTCGACGAGAAAATCACCGAAATATGATGCTCCTAAAAAGCTATATTTTTCTGATCCATACTTTCTACACGCACTGAGTGAAGGCAGCTCCGACAATTTGTTTATTAAGAGCCGACATCGGACTGAGTCGCAGCAACTCCTCCCCGCGCTGATCGAACAGGCCGTGGCCGAACATGCGGCGCGCCTCGCGTTCGCCATGTCTAAAAACAAGCTCATGTTCGAGCGTGCCGAATCTGTCTTTTACTGGCAAAGCCGGCGCGGGCGAGAGGTCGACGTGGTCTTCCCCATTCAGGACGACCTTGCCGCAATAGAGGTGAAGTATCAGGGCCAGATCAGGGGGGATGACCTGCAGGGCCTCTACGATCTTCGAAGGGCGACGGGATTGCAGGGGGGCATTGTCGTGACGCGAGACATGCTGGACACCCGCTCGGGAGTGGCACTTGTGCCCGCATTCATGTTTCTTCTCTTGGCGTAGATGCGGCGCGGGACTGCTTTGCCTCGCCGTCAGGGTTGCGGCTGGTCTGCCTGGTCAGGCTGCCGGCATGGGTTATAATCGGGCGGCGGGAGGGGCCGGCGGATGGCAGACAGGGAGGGCTTCATGGCGGCGCTAGGCAGGAGGGTGCTGCTGTTCGACGGCGCGATGGGCACCGAGATACAGCGGCTCGGCCCGAAGCAGGACGACTTTCCCGACGGCCGAGAGGGGTTCAACGACGGGCTCGTCCTCACGCGCCCCGACTGGATACGAGGCATACACGAGTCGTACCTGAGGGCCGGCGCCGACTGCATCGAGACGAACACGTTCGGCTCGAACCGCGTAAAGCTAGAGGAGTACGGGTTCGGAGAGCGGACGGTCGAGATCAACGAGAGGGCAGCCCGCCTGGCGGCCGAGGCCGTGGCGAACGTCCCGGGCCCCGACGGCAGGGCCCGCTACGTTGTCGGCTCGATGGGCCCCACCGGCTTTCTGCCGAGCTCGGACGATGCGGACCTCGGCCGGCGGCCGCTCGACGACATCTCGTCCGCGTTCAGGGATCAGGCAGTAGGGCTGATTAGGGGCGGCGCCGATGCGCTGCTGATCGAGACGAGCCAGGACATACTAGAGGTGAAGCTGGCCGTCGAGGGCTCGCGGGCCGCCATGGAGTCAGAGGGCAGGCGCCTGCCGCTGATCGCCAACGCGACGCTAGACCAGTACGGCAAGATGCTCCTCGGCACGGACGTGCAGGCGGCGTACACGACGGCGTCGGGCATGGGGATAGACGTGTTCGGGCTCAACTGCTCTACGGGGCCCGTCGAGATGGAGCCGAGCGTGAGGTGGCTCGACGAGAACGGGGGGCACGATCTGCTCGTCGTGCCCAACGCGGGGATGCCCCGCAACGAGGGGGGCAGGGCCGTGTACGAGATGAAGCCGGACGCAATGGCCGGCGCGATCGCCTCGATTGTGGGGGCATGTCCGCGCGTGAGGATCGTCGGCGGGTGCTGCGGGACGGCGCCGGAGCACATAGCGGCCCTGCGCGCGGC
The DNA here is from genome assembly GCA_965242695.1 of Cenarchaeum sp. GTDB lineage: Archaea > Thermoproteota > Nitrososphaeria > Nitrososphaerales > Nitrosopumilaceae > Cenarchaeum. The sequence goes on from CBDESU010000002.1 coordinate 1,554,990, forward strand.
GATCGACAGCATGGAGCGGGATGCCGCCGTCGCAACCGCCGACGGCTAGCCGTTGCGGCCTCAAACCCTCCTAGGGCGCGCGCAGTCCCCTGCATGCGGGCGCGGCCGGCCGCGCGGGCTCGCAACAGTGAGGGGGTCGCCTGGCGCCCGCGGCGCCTGGCTCCGCCTTGCCCCGCGCCGCCGGTGCGACATGACACGTATTTTGGCGAGCCAATGCTATATACTGCAATTATCCTCACAAAATACATGATCACGGGCGATGCCGGAACCCGCCTGCTGCTGGACCTGGAGTCGGGCAGGCGCAACGTGTTCCGCACGGGCGACGCCATGGAGATACTCGGCGCCTCGAGGGCGGCCGTCAACGGCCTGCTGCACCGGCTCGCGAAAAAGGGCCGCATCTACCGGATCGAGCGCGGCAAGTACGCCGTCGTGCCGGCTGCAGCGGGCTCTGCCGGGGTGTGGTTGGAGCTGCCAGAGGTCATCGGATGGCGCCTTGCCGAGCCGGCGTACATCGGCTTCGGCTCTGCGCTGTTCTACTGGGACATGACGGAGCAGTATCCGTGCATTACGCAGGTTGCCACGACGAGGCGGAAGAGGCGCATGAAGTACGAGTACTACGAGTTCAACTTTGTCACGATGGACCGCAAGAGGTTCTTTGGCCAAAAGACCGTGACGCTAGAGGACCAGCCCGTCGTAATATCGGACCGGGAAAAGACGCTCGTCGACTGCGCCCTGCACCCGAGGTACTGCGGAACGCTGGAGGAGGTGGCAAAGGGGCTGTTCGGTGTGTGGGACGAACTCGACGCGGAAAAAATGTTCGAGTACGCGGAGCGGATCGGGGTGAGGGCCGTCAGGTCGCGCCTGCTGTACCTGCTCGACGTCCTCGGGCTCGATCCGCCCGAGCCGGCCGCCGCAGGCCCGGAGGACGACGCGGGCGGAAAAAGGGAGGGCTATTCGTGGCTCGATCCCACGTGGCACAAGAGGGCGCTCGGATACTCGAAAAAATACCGTCTGATCATAAACCGGGACAACGAGTCCCTCATGCGGTGGTACGGCCACTGATGATCGGAAGGGATGCCGTGAGGCAAGAGTCGGCAAGGCTGCGCTGCAACGCCTCGCTGGTCGAAAGGGACTATGTCGCCGGGTGGCTGCTGCGCGCCATTGCGGGCAGCTCCGTATCAGGGAGGATCGCCTTCAAGGGGGGCACCGCGCTGTCCCGGGTGCACTACTGGCGGCGGTGGCGGCACTCGGAAGATCTTGACTTTTCCGCCCCGGACGGCCTAGAGTGGGACGACATGGAGCATGCGCTTCGGGACGAGGTGCCGCCCTACCTCCAGGACCACGCGCAGATGCACACGGAGGTGCGCCGGCGGATCCACACGAACCCCGTGTACGCGCAGGCGAGAATAAAGTACGTAGGACCGCTCGGACCGAACACGATCAAGGTGGAGGCGACAAGGCCCGCATGCGACGACATCGTCATCGCGGACGCCCTGGTGCCGGGGTACTTTGACTGCCCGGAGTTTAGGACGAGGGTGCATTCACTCGACACGATAATGGCGGAAAAGATGCTCGCGCTGGTCAGGCGCGGCTACGCCCGCGACTACTACGACGCATGGCGGCTCCTTCGGGAGGGCGACTATGATGCCGGCGCGGTCCGCCGCCTGTTCGCATCGCTGTGCAGGTCGAGCGGAACCGAGTACGGCACGGGCCGCGTCGGGGCAGACGGCGCCGCGGCCGAGCTGGAGCCGTACCTGAAGACGGGGCCGTTCCGGCTGCTCTCCGGGGATGCGCCGCCCGTCCGCGACCTGGTCGACGAGACGCGGCGCGGACTCGAGGGACTGCTCGGCGGAGCGTCCTGACGCGCGGGCCCGCCGCCCTGCCCGCTAGATATTTACCAAATCCGCGGGCCGCGCCGCCGTGGCAGGCAAGAGGGCGGCCGCGCCGCGCATAAGCTCCGCCCTGAGGGCGGTCGAGCTGCGCCAGGTTCCGCCGCCGCTCATAATCGGCGAGCGCGTCAACGTGCAGGGATCGGCGCGCGCCAAGAAGATGGTCATGGCCGACGACTACGACGGGCTCGTCGGCCTGGCCCGCTCCCAGGTCGACGACGGGGCGCACTGCCTCGACGTGTGCGTGGCCACGACCGAGCGCGACGACGAAAGGGACTTCATGGTGTCCCTTGTAAAGCGCATAAGCCTAGAGGTGCCGGCCCCGCTCGTCATCGACTCGACCGATCCCGAAGTGCTCGAGGCGGCCGTGAGGCAGGTGCCGGGCCGTCCCATGATAAACTCGATAAACCTAGAGGGCGACGGCTCGCGGTTCGACCGCATCGCCCCCATAATGGCAAGGTACGGCGTGCCGGCCGTGGCAATGTGCATAGGGCCCGACGGCATGGCAAAGACGCCCGAGCAAAAGGTGCGGGTCGCCGAGATGATGGTCGAGAGGGGCGCAAGGTTCGGCCTCCGCGAGGACCAGTTCGTCTTCGACGTCATTACATTCACGCTCGGCACGGGAGAGGAAGAGTACGCCGGCTCGGGGCCAAAGACGCTCGAGGGGATCGAGCTCGTCAAGAGGCGGTTCCCTTCCGCCTTTACGACCCTCGGCCTGAGCAACATCAGCTTTGGGCTCGACCCGCCGGCGCGCCGCGTCATCAACTCGGCGTTCCTCCACCACGCGGTCGCAAGGGGCCTGGACAGCGCCATCGTGAACGCGCGCGACATCACGCCGTACGCGCAGCTCGACGCGCGCGAGAGGGGCCTGGCCGACGACCTCATCTTCAACCGCTCCCCCGATGCGCTGCCGGCGCTGATCGACCACTTCGAGGCGGCGGGGGCGGGCTCGGGGGCCCGCAAATCGAGGGCGCCGGACGTGGATCCGTCCCTGCCGCCGGGCCGGCGCGCCAACTTTCGCATAGTCCACAGGCTCAAGGACGGCATCCGCGACGACGTCGTAGAGGCCATCGCCGAGAGGATCGGCGCGACGGCCTCGCTGCGGCGGCTCGGGGAAGGAGAAGCCGCCGGGCAGCCGTCCGCCCGGATCGCGCTCGACGAGCCGCCCGAGAAGACGCACGACGGGGCCATCAGGACGCTCAACGACGACCTGCTGCCTGCCATGAAGGAGGTCGGCGACCTGTTCGGGTCGGGCCAGCTCATACTGCCGTTCGTCCTAAAATCGGCAGAGTGCATGAAGGCCGCCGTCGCCGAGCTTGAAAAGTACCTGCTCCGCGACGAGGCCGGCGCCGCATCAAAGGGCACGCTGGTCCTGGGGACCGTGTACGGCGACGTCCACGACATCGGCAAGAACCTTGTAAAGACGATATTCGAGAACAACGGATACGCCGTCCACGACCTCGGCAAGCAGGTGCCCCTGCAGTCGTTCCTGGACAAGATCGAGGAGGTCCGGCCCGACGCCGTCGGCCTCTCGGCGCTGCTTGTCGTGACGTCGTCGCAGATGGGCATGTTCGTCGAGCATGCAAGGCGCACCGGCATGGACGTGCCGGTGCTGTGCGGCGGGGCGGCGATCAACACCGACTTTGTCAACCGCATAGCGACAAAGGGCGGCGTGTACGAGCCCGGCGTGTTCTACTGCGCGACGATGTTCGACGGGCTGCGCACGATGGACGTGCTCGTCACGGACGGCGGCGCCGGCCGCGCCGCGCTGCTCGAGGAGTGGAGGGGAGGCCTAGAGCGGTGGCAAAGGGCGTCCGAGGAGAGGGCCGCAAGGCGCAAGGCGCAGGGGGAGCGGGAAAGGGGCGGGGAGGGGCCGCCGCGCGGACAGGTCTCCCCCGCGCCGGACGTCCCAAAGCCGCCGTCGCTCGGCGTGCGCGCCAGGCTCGGGCCCCGCGAGATCGACCTAGGCGAGGTGTGGCGCCTCTTGGATCAGAGGTCGCTGTTCAAGATGTCGTGGGGGCTGCGCGGCAGGGCCGGCCAAGAGTCCGAGGCCGAGCACGAGCGGCTGCTAGAGTCGTGGAAGGAGCGCGTCGCCGACGAGCGGCTCTTCGAGCCGGCCGCCGTGTACGGGTACTACGGGTGCGCGGGCGGCGGCGCGGACGGCCGCCTTGCGGTCGAGCTGCCGGACGGCGGCGATTCGGTAACGTTCGAGTTTCCGCGGTCGTCGCGCGAAAAGCGCCTGTGCCTGGCCGACTACTTTGGACCGTCCGACACGGTCGCGTTCCAGGCAGTCACGGTCGGGGCCCGGGCCTCGGCCGTCATCGACGGGTGGAATGCGCAGGACCGCTACTCGGACGCGTACTACCTGCACGGCCTGGCCGTCGAGACGGCCGAGGCGCTCGCCGAGTGGGTGCACCGGCGCGTGCGCGCCGACCTTGGCCTCACGCCGGGCAGGGGGCTGCGGTACAGCTGGGGGTACCCCAGCTGCCCCGACGTCGGGCAGCACCGCCTTGTCTGGGGCCTGCTGCGGCCGGACGAGTCGGGGATGACACTGACGGACGCCGGCCAGATCGTCCCCGAGCAGTCGACGGCGGCCGTCATCGTCCACCACCCAGACGCCGAGTACTTTGGGCTGTAGCCGCGCGCCGATCCGGCCCGCCCGCCGGCCCGCCCGCTAGAGGCTGGCCAGGGCGTCCCTTGCGGCCGCAAAGTCGCTCGGGGACGTGACCAGGACGTCGCCGGCCTCTGCGTGCACCCTGCCGATGAACCCCGACGGGTCGCGCTCGTACCCGGACCAGTCGAGGCCCAGGAACTTTGCCGATCCCCTGTTGGCCTCGGACGGGACGAGCACGATGGGCACCACGCGGAAGCCCATCGGCGCCAGGCTGCCGCAGATCCGGCCGACCTCCCCGACCGACGATACGACCTGCGTGAAAAAGCCGGCCGGCCGCGCGGCGATCTTTGCCCGCATGGCGGCGCCGCGGCCGGCGGGGCCGGCCGCGGACAGGAACACGTCGATGCCGGCCGCGCCGGCCGCGGCGCGCATGCCCGCCGCCGCCCTGCTCGGCGCCAGCGGCGGGGCCCCTCCGGCCGCGCCCCCCGCACCTGCGCCCCTCGGCGGGTCGCCCATGACGACGAGTATGCCTCCTATCCCCTCGGCGGCGGCCCTGCTGACGAACGCGAGCGCATCGCCCTGGGATCGGCCGCGCGTCCTCATCGTGACCGTAACGGAGAGGCGCGGCTCGATCTCCCTTATGCGGCCGGCCGTCGCGATCGGCGAGAGGCGGCGCGTGCCGAGGACGGACTCTGTGACGTGCACCGCATCGCACCGCGGGCACGACTCGGACAGCTCGGCGATGCGCCTCTCGACGCCCTCGAGCAGCCGCGATGCCTCGGCCCCGCCGGGCTCGCCGGCAGAGCCCTCGGGCAGCCTCGGCGGGTTGACCTCGTACCCTATCGCCACGCCCGGCCGAGCCAGGCCCCGCTAAATTACTTGATCGCAATGCCAATATCATGCGGGCAGCGCCCGCGGCGCGCGGCATGGATGCGAGGACCATTGCGGGGCTACTCTCGACGCCGATCGGCCCGCCGGCCGGCCGCGGCGACAGGGCGGTCGCCGAGTCGCTCGGGGCGCCGGGCATGCGGCCGGCCCGCCCGGCGGCCGTCCTTGTGCCCGTCTGCGCCGGCCGCGGGCCGGGGGGCGAGGCGACCGTCCTCATGACCCGAAAGCGCGCCGGCCTGCGCGTGCATGCCGGCGAGATATCCTTTCCAGGCGGCAAGCCCGAGCCCTGCGATGCGGACCTGCTTGACACGGCCCTGCGCGAGACGCTCGAGGAGATCAACCTGCCCGTCGACAGGCGGCAGGTCGTCGGGCAGCTCGACCCCGTCAGCACGGCGGGGACGGGCTTTGTCATACTGCCGTTCGTGGCCGTCGTTGGCGGCGGGTTCGGCGGGGCGGCCGGCGGCTGCGGCGATCCCCTCGGCCGCCTGCGCGCCGCCCGCGGTGAGGTCGACGAGATAATCGAGCTTCCGCTTGTGCGCCTCCTGGGGACCATGTCGACGGACGCCGATCCGTCCCACCGCTCGGCCCGCCTTGAGGCGCTGTCGTTCTCGCTTGGGGGGTGGATCGTGTGGGGTGCGACGGCGCGCATACTCGGCCAGGTTGCGCGACGCCTCGGCTGCGCGCCGCCAGGCCTTGCCGCTTCCCCGTAAGGGCCGCCCCAGCTGCGCCCGCCGCCCGTGCGGGGGTTGCATCGCCGGCGGGGTGGCCATTCAGATATCTGGCGGCATCCGTGTCTAGAGCGCCCCAGGCACGCGCATGGCGGCATCGTGGGAGCGCGCGGCGTGGAGGGGCAGGAGGGGCAGGAACGATGCATTCATCGATCAAGCGATCGACGTGCGGCGTGAATGGGCGGGCGGCGGCAAGTGCGGGCGGTGCCGCGTCTCTGGTAGCTTGCGGGTGCCCTGATGCGCCGGATCGAATATCTTGAGGATGACAACAGGCACCTGTCAACGAAAGCGCACGATTGGAGGCGGAATAAGCGCCGAAAAGCAGGTGCGCGAGGTGTGCAAGGCCCTCATGGACATGGGTGTGGAGCTTGCAGAGTCGCGCACCGGGGTGGCCAGGGCGGTCCTGGTCAGGGGCGAGGACGTCCGCTAGATGGGCTACGAAAGGTCCACCCTGCTGTGCGGCTAGGCCACGCTCTAGGCCCACTGGAACTGGTGGCCACACGGCAGGAGCAGGCGCCGGCGAGGCCTACGGTAGGGTTTAATAGACACCGGTGGGCGTCTCCGGGCATGGTCAACAGGCACCCACAGGACGACGACTACGGGGAGTACCTGCCGGGTGAGGACAAGATAGCATGCACCTACGACTCGGCAGAAGAGGCGGAAGAGGCAGTCCTTCGTGAAGTCTTCGGAGAGTGACGCTCGATTGGCAAAGACGTCACTCTCCGAGATTTTTAAACAACAGATCAAGGAGTTCGATCCAGTAACAACCGTGAGGATTCTTAGGACCTTCAAGCGGATTGAACGCTTGGTGGACGACTTGGTTCGGTACAGCTTGGATGTGGGAAAAATGACGATGAAAGTAAAGGTGGGAGGCGGTCTGTCAGTAGTAGTCCAAGTACTGCCACACGAAGACAAGATTGTGGTCAAAAAAATACTCCGGCGGTAGATCCTGTCGTCCGTAGCGCTGGCGGGCGGAGCGCGGACCGCGGCGGGCACACCGCGCTAACCGTCCCATCCGGCGCGCTGGCGGGGGCCGTCGCATGAAGGCCGCATGAGGCCGCGTGCCGCCCCGCATCGCCGCCGGGTGTGCGGGGGGAGGTCCAGCCGTCTGCGAGCGATCCGCTGCGGCACGGGATCGAGCGCGCACATTCCGGCCTCTGGGGCGCACATGCCGCCCAGGGCGCCGCGCCCCGATGCAGTGCGGCAGGATACGACGGCCTAGGCGCCCGATGTCCTGCGGGAGCTTGGGTGCTAGGCGGGGCTCACGCGGCGGCAGGATACGGCGGCCCAGGCGCCCGGGTGCCGGGGACTTGAACGTGCACCCTGCAGGATCCTGGCCGCCCGCATTGGTTTAAAAGGAACGCGCCGGCGGCGGCGCGCATGGCAGCCCGAAAGCCGTCCGGCAGGAAGATACGCCTTCACAAGAAGACGCTGCAGACCACGCCGGTTCCGACATGGATACTGCTCAGGACCAAGAGGCGGGTGCGCACGAACCCCAAGCGCAGGGCCTGGCGGCAGACCGACGTAGAGGTGGGCTAGCGTGTCGCAGGACCTGGATCGCGTATACACCATACCCCTCGGCAAGGTGCTGCTCTCGCCGGACAACCAGCGTGCAAAGAGGGCCATCAACATGATCAAGGAGTTTGCGCGCAAGCACATGAAGATCAACGACGTCCGCATCGACGAAGAGGTCTCCAAGCTTGTATGGGCGCGCGGGATGCGCCGGCCGCCGCGCAAGATCCGCGTGCGCATGGAGCGGACAGAGGAAAAGCACATACTGATCACCAGGTACGACGAGCGCGACGACCTTGCCGGCGCCGGAACGGCCGCGCCGACAGGCGAGGCCGCGGGCGCCGAGACGGCGGCAGCGGCGCCGGCAGGCGCGGCCGTTGCGGCGGCAGGCGCGCCGGCGCTTGCCGAGGCCGGCGTTGCAGACGCCGGCGCCGACAGGCCGGGCGCCGAGGCGGCCGTGACCAAGGACGGCGACGATCTCGCGGACAAGGCAGACGCCGGCACGGACATGGACAAAGATGCCGGCGCTGATGCCGACGGCATGGACGCCGAGCCGGTCAAAGATGCCGAGGCCGATGCGGCCCCGGCCGACGCTGGCAAGACCGGCGAGGACGAGGGGCCGGCGCAGGCCGAGGCCAAGGCGGACGGCGCTGGCGACGTTGGCGGCGGCGATGCGGCCGCCCCGAAGGATTCTGCCGAGGCGCCCGCTGGCGGCGACAACGACGGCGGCGCAAAGCCCGGCAGCTAGCCGGACTCCATCCGGGGCTGGGCTGGCCGGCACATGGTGCGACCGTTCGGCCGAGGAAATCTAATCTGGCCTGCACTATACGCGAAAGGCTGGTCAGCGCTCGATCTGCGGCATGTCCAGCCCGTTGTCGATGCTACACTCTGGCTCGTCCCAGTCCAGCATGCTTTCGGCCGGTATCGCGCCGAGCGGGTCGTACGCGTCGAACTTTGCAGTGCTTTGAAGGGCCGATACCATGACGACGCCGCCCGCGCCGCCCCCGGCCCCCGCCGCGTGCGAATAGTCTACCGTCGTCCCGCTGCCGCCGAGCGCGCCGCGCATGAGGCGCGAGACCGTGTCGATCACGCCCACGGGAACCTCGTCCCCGCCGAACACGTGCAGGACAGAGCTGGACACGTCCCCGGGCCCAGCCCCTGCGTACAGCATGCTCAGCGACCGCCTTGCCGACTCTTCCAGCGCATCTGCCTGGCCGCCAGCGGTCACCATGCAGACGCCGCCGGGCGGCGGCGCGGCGCCTCGCAGCGAGGCGGCCACGCACACGATGGCGGGGTTCGTAATCCTGCGCGTTCCGGCGGGGCTGAGCGACGGGTTTGACGAGAGGACTGCGTCGTTGTCGACGACTACGGTGCAGGCGCAGTCGGCCCTGAGCCTCCTGAGGGCCGTGCCGGACGCAAAGATGCGGTCCGACTCGAACCCGAACGGCATGATGGCGATCGAGAACGCCTTGATGCCGGCCCTGCGGCACATGCGCGAGACGACCGGCGCGATGGCGGCCCCGCTCCTGCCGGCCAGGCTGCCGAGTATGACGGCCGAGCCGCACCCGCGCAGGGCGTCCTCCAGCCGTGCCGACACGCCGGATGCCGTGGTGCAGCCCCTTATCATGGCCGACGACGGGTTGACCACCCCGCCGGTCGGCACCAGAATGTTGATGCCGGCCGCGCGCCCGGCGCCTCCTGCCTCCGCCAGGTCTGCCGGATCGTTGCTGATTCTAACGTAGTCGCACCCGATGGCGGCCGCAACCTGCGGGGCCAGGCGCGATCCCGCGCCTCCGGCGCCGACCACAAGGACGGGGCCTGCAAGCTCTGCCATCGGCGGCCCTGTCCGGGCTCTCGTAAAATATCTTTGGGCCAAAAAGGTTCGATCGGGCGATCAAAAAGATCTAGCTTGGCGGGGCGCCGGGGGCCCCGTCAGGGGGCCGATCGCCGGCCGCCGGCCGCCCGATTGGGCGCCGGCTGGGGGGGGGGGGTGGGGGCAGAGGGGCGGGCCTCCGGCCGCGCCGCCTTGGCATCGGGATGCGCCGGCCGCGCCGCCGGGCGGACGTCCTCCTGCCATGTCCTGCATGACCCCGCTCCGCATTGGGATCTCCAGTGCGCCGCCATTCCCATGTGTCTCTCCCCCTGCGATCGCCTCTTCGGCCTCGCTCCAGCCCCCGCATGCGATCGCCTCTTTTCGCGCCCGCGCGCCGGCCTCCTGCGATCGCGCGTCTTCGCCCCCGGGACTGCCGTCAGGGCTCGGCCGTCCGCGGGCGGGCAGCGCACGCGGCGCGCCCCGCTGCACTGCGGCGAAGACTGGCTGCCCGCGCGGCGGGCCCCCGGCCCCCCTGCGCGCGCGCCGGCCGCTCAGCACAGCTCGCCGGACAGCCCGTGGTCCGTATGTCCGGTCACCCTGGCCAGCACCGTCTGCCCAGGCTCGGCGCCCGTTCCGGCGCCAAAGTGCACCGGCCTGTACCTGTCGTCCCTGCCCTTGAGCCCCCCGTCCCCCGTCCGCTCGACGAGCAGCACCTCGCACTGCGAGCCGACAAGCCCCGCGTTGGCCTCCCTCGATATCGAGGCTGCCAGCTCGGACGCGGCCCTGCTCCTGCCCCGCACCGTATCGGCGTCGACCTGCTCCATGCCGGCCGCCTCGGTGCCCGGCCTTGCGCTGTACCTTGACACGTTGACGATCTCGGGCCTCGTGTCCCTGAGCAGATCCATCGTCGCCCCAAAGTCCTCGTCGGTCTCGCCGGGAAACCCGACTATGACGTCGGTCGCAACGGTGAACCTCCCGAACCGCCCCCTGAGGGCGGCGCATGCGCCGGCGAACGTGCCGGCCGTGTGGGCCCTCTTCATTGCGGCCAGCACGGCCCCGCTGCCGCTCTGCACGGGCAGGTGGGCGAACTTGTACACCTTTTCCGAGGCGTACGCATCGAGCAGGCCGCCGCGCATGCGCGGCATGTACATCGGGTTCATCATGCCGACGCGCACCCTGAACCGGCCGGGCACGGCGGCCACGGCCACGACTAGCTCGGGCAGGTCGGCCCCGATGTCGAGCCCGTAGCACCCGTTGTCGGTCGACGTCAGCCACACCTCGCGGCAGCCGTCCTCTACGTCCTCCCTGACCTGCCTTACGATGTCGCCTATGCGGTGGCTCCTCAGCCCGCCCTTTGCGAGCTTTGTCTGGCAGAACGAGCACTCGCTCATGCAGCCGGCGGCGATCTCGACTATCGCGACGACGGGGTTGAGCCGGACGCGCGGCAGCGCCGCCCTAGGCCCGTCCGTGTCGCCGAGCGCGACGAGCCTCCCGCCGGACAGGGCCGCGTCGACGGCCTCGGCGGCCCTCTCTATCGTGCGCGGCCCGATGATGCCGGCGCGCGGCCCGGCAAACCTCTCTACGGTGCGCATCTCGGCCTTTGGGAGGCACCCGGCGACGACGAGCGGCTTTGACGACAGGCTCTTCATGCGGTGAACCATGCGGCTCGCGGTCGCATCCTTTACCGAGCACGTCACGATGACGCCGGCGTCGGCCTCGTCGTGCGACGCCGCTAGCGTGTGGCCTCCGGCCTCTATGATCCCCGATATGGCCTCCGAGTCGGCCTGGCTGGCCGAGCAGCCGTACGCCTCGACCCACACGCGCGCCATGCGCAGCTCACCGGCGAAGGAGGGCGGCCGCCTCGGACGCCGAGACGAGGCCCCTGGATACGGCAAGGTCGGCCGCCGGCGTGCCCGTCGAGAGCGACTCCTTGAACAGGGCCGCGGCCGCCTCGTACCCGATGCGCGGGGCGAGCAGCGTGACCATCACGGGGCTGTTCCGCGCCCTCTTGGCGAGCGCATCCCTGTCGGACTCTAGCCCGTCGACGAGATTTGATGCGAATATGGGCACAAAGCTCGACAGCATGTCCGTCGAGTCGAGGACCGCCCTGAGCATGCCCGGCAGCATCACGTTGAGCTCGAACTGGCCGGCCTGGGCTGCCATCGCGACGGCCGCGTCGTTGCCTGCGACGGCAAAGCAGACCATGTTCATGCACTCGGCAAGCGACGGGTTGACCTTGCCGGGCATTATCGACGAGCCGGCGTGGACCGCCGGCACCCTGACCTCGGCGAGGCCTGCGACCGGCCCCGAGGCCATCAGGCGCAGGTCGTTTGCAAGCTTTGCAATCTCGCCGGCCATGCCGCGGAGGGCCGCCGAGACGGACGCGACGGCCAGGCGGCTCTGCAGGGCGTGCTGCATGTCGGGCTCGGGCCTGAGCGGGAGGCCCGACGCCCTTGCCAGCTCCGCCACGGCGGCCCTGCGGTAGCCCCTCGGCGCGTTGGCGCCGGTCCCGACCGCCGTCCCGCCGAGGGCCACGGCCCGAAGCGCCTTGGCCGCGGCCTGTACCTGCGCATGCGCCCTAGATATCGCGGTAGCGCATGCGCCGAGCTCGCCGCCGAGCGTGACCGGCAGGGCGTCCATCAAATGCGTGCGGCCGATCTTCGAGTGCCGCGAGAACTCGGCGGCCTTTTTGCGCAGCGATGCGACGAGGTCCCCGGCCGCCCCGTCCACGCCCCGCATGGCCAAGAGTATCGACACGTGCATTGCGGTCGGGTACGTGTCGTTGCTAGACTGCGACATGTTGACGTGGTCGTTGGGGTGCAGGTGCGAGTAGTCGCCCCTCTTGCGGCCCATCCTCTCGAGGGCCGCGTTGGCGACTACCTCGTTGGCGTTCATGTTGAACGCCGTGCCGGCCCCAGAGTTGATCATGTCGACGGCAAACTGCTCGCGAAGCTTGCCGGCGAGTATGTCGTCGCACGCGTACACGATGGACCTGCCGCGCTTGGCGTCGATGGCGCCGACCTTCATGTTGGCGATGGCCGCCGAGCGCTTTATCATGACGAACGCGTCGACGAGCAGCGGGTGGGCGGGGCGGCCCGTGACGCGGTACTGCTCGAGCGCCCTTGCCGTGAACGGGCCGTAGTAGGCCGACGCCGGCACCCTAACCCTGCCGAGCGAGTCCTCGTCCGTCCTGTACGCCGCGCCCGGCGCCGCCTTCTTCCGGCTCCTGCTAGCCGCCATGCGCCGCCCGCGGCCCGTGCGCGGCTTATCACTCTTTGTCCGCGGGATCGGCCGTGCCGGCCCCTAGACGGGGCGGACTGGCGGCGGGCGGGCGCGGGGAACAGGGGCGGCGCGGGGCGCATCCGGGCGGCGGCGCCCCTCGGCCGCGGCGCCGCCGCGGAATGGCGGGCAATTACATGCAAGCCTTATATTCTGTTTTTTAAGCGCCCGCCCCAATGCATAAACAGACGCACTTGATCCTCACGATCGCCGCAGTGGCGGTCATGGGGGCAACGCTACTTGGAAGCACCTTCACGCAGGCGCCCGCGGCGGATTCGTCGTCGGGGGTGACGAAGCAGAGCACCGACCTCCTAGAGAAGATACACGACATGGGCGGCCTGCAACTGGTCATGCCCAAGGCGTTCGCCGAGACCGACTGCGACATGCTGGAGGCCACCGGGCGCAACGTCGTCGAGTTCAGCCTCACGGGAGAGAGCATCGAGATGCCCATCATGGGCGGCAAGACGTACTATGCCATGTCCTTCGGCCAGCAGATTCCGGGCCCGACGCTCAGGGTGACCCAGGGCGACGTGGTCAAGATGTCGCTTACCATACCCGAGGACGAGGCCACGGCGCACGGCAACGACATGCACGCCTCGCAGATGTCGTCTGCCAACTTTGACGCAGTGTATCCTGGCGAGACCGACACGTACTGCTTTATCGCAGAGTCTGCCGGCCTCTTCAAGTACCACTGCTCGGGCGTCGACCTGGTCGGAATGGACCAGCACGTCCTGTCCGGCATGCACGGCATCGCCATCGTAGACCCGGCCAACGGCTACAAGACGCTCCCCGTCGAGAAGACGAGCGGCAGCGGCGTAGTCGACCGCCAGTACTACTCGCCCGACGCGCTAGAGTTCGTACTCCAGTACTCGCAGCTCTACCTCACGGACGAGGGATACTACGACGGGGCGGCGATGATCCACCACGAGCAGGACCAGAGCACCGTCAACGGGCAGGCGTTCAGCTACGTGCCCAACGGCGTCCACAACCTGCTCGTAGCCGGCGACATGGACACGAACATCTTCGTGGCGCAGCCGTGGAACGGGCTCGACCTAGAGCAGTTCCAGTCGCAGCTCCTCTACGTGGAGACGGGCCAGCACGTCCGCCTGTTCATCGCGAACCAGGCAAACGAGCCGGTCTTCTTCCACATCGTAGGAGAGATACTCGACAGGGTTGTCCAGGGCAACAGGGTCCAGTCGGCAGCCACGGAGACGTGGATGCTCGGCGGCTCGCAGAACATGATCGTAGACGTCGTGTTCGACGAGCCCGGCACGTACGCGGCCGTCAACCACGACTATGCGGCGCTGTACACCGGCGCGGTGACGGTCTTCGTGGCCGGCGATCCGTTCGGCCTCAACGAGAGGCTGATCGACGCCGAGGTCATCGCGGATGCAGTCCCGTCGTACGCGTACGTTCTCGGCAACCCGAGCGATGCGGTGCCCCCGATGGGCGCCAACAGCATCGCGCACCCCGCCGTCAACGTGCACGGAATGTACACCGACGACGTGGTCGAGCAGAAGATAGCCGAAGGCGCGATCCCGCTCTGGGAAGTAGTACCGACGCTGCCGCCGATCTAGACGAACGCTGTTTTTTCCTTTTTTCTACAAAATATATGGAGCCTGCGCGCCGCGCCGCCCGTGGACGCCGCCGAACCGCCGCCAGCCGCCGCAGAGCAGGGCGCGAAGGGCAGGGAGGCGCTCGTGTGCGACGAGGTCGACGCGTCGCTCGCGCGCATACTAGAGTCCAACGGCATGGCGGTCGCGTACGAGCCGTCGATCACGGCCGGGCGCCTGCTAGAGGTCGCCGGCAGGTTCGATGCGATCGTGGTGCGCAGCCGGACAAAGGTGACGGCCGACGTGGTCTCGCGCGCCGAGCGGTGCAGGGTGATCGCGCGCGTCGGAGTCGGACTAGACAACATCGACGTCGGCGCGGCCGAGGCGCGCGGCATCAGGGTCGTCAACGCGGCAGAGGCGGCCACGACGGCCGTCGCCGAGCTCGTCCTTGCCCTCATGCTGTCGATGGCCAGGCAGGTGCCGCGCGCCGACGCCGGCATGCGCGGCGGGGAATGGCTAAAGTCCGCGATACGGGGAACCGAGCTGCGCGGCAAGTACCTCGGGATAGTGGGGCTGGGCAACATCGGAAGGCGCCTCGGCCGCCTGGCGCGGGCCCTGAACATGAACATTATAGGCCACGACGTGGTCCCGATCGACGCCGAGTTTGCAAGGGACGTCGGGCTGATGAAGGCCGACCTCGACACGCTGCTGCGCAGCTCGGACTATGTGTCGCTGCACGTGCCGCTGCTCGACTCTACGCGGCACATGATCGGCGCCGAAAAGCTGGCCCTCATGAAGCCGACGGCGAGGCTCATCAACACGTCGCGCGGCGGCATAGTCGACGAGGACGCCCTGTACGATGCGCTCGAGTCGGGCCGGCTCGCCGGCGCGGCCCTAGACGTGTTCGAGTCCGAGCCGGCCGCCGGCCACCGCCTCTCGAGGCTCGACAGTACCGTCCTCACGCCGCACGTCGGCGCGATGACGGCCGAGGCGCAGGCGCTCGCGGCCAACGTGGCGGCCGAAAAGATCATCCAGGTGCTGCGCGGCGTCATCTAGGCGGGGCGGGGCCGCCGCCTGCCCTTCCGCCTCCACTCCTACCAGCGCATCCGATGCCGCGCCGGCAGGCGGCCGACCGCGGGCCGCGCAGGGCGGAACCCGGGGCGCCCCATGCCGCGCCCGCGATCTCAGGCGTTCCGGCGCCGCGGACACGGCATCGCCGCACCGCATGCCGCGCCGGCGCGCCATTGCTCCGGTCTTCCTGCGGCCGCGAGAGGGCGCCGGCTGCAAGGGTGCAGCTCCAGCAGGGCCTCTGTGCGGTCGCGCCCTCCTGCGGCTGCGAGAGGGCGCCGGCTGCAGGGGCACTGGCGGCATGCGGCGCGATCGTCCCTCTTCTGGCGGCGCTATGGATGGGGGCCGCCTATGGGAGTGTATGGGGGATGGCGGGGACGTGGCCCTGCGCCTGTGGGATGATCCGCCCCCCCCCCCAATCACTATTCTTTTATAGGTGGCATTGGGGCGGCGGGCGGGCAACAATGGCGCAAAGCACATTCCCTGCATGCGGCACGGGCCGGCCGCGTAGGAACTCCCGCGCGGCAGAGCTGGGGGGGGGGGCGGCACGAAGCGCCGACCCCGCAGCGGCCGGCGTCCTGTCGCCGTGCCAGTCCTTGCCTTGGTAGCGGCCGCGCTTGCCCTGGCCGCAACCGTAGGCGCGCCGCCCGCGGCTCATGCCCATACCACTGCTGCCACGGGCGAGGTGACCGCGTGTAGCGAGACCACTGGAACTTCAACCATCTCGTCGATCGACTTCACCTCGGACGACGGTACGTACGGGATCGGCGACACCATAGGCATTAGAGTCACAACGACTGAAAATACCGCCGGCGATGACAGCCATAAACATGTAATGGGGCACACCCTCGTCAAGCTCGAGACGGGAAATACGGATCGGTTTGCCGAATACAGCAGGCATACGGGAGGTACTAGCAACATAATCGACTACACGTACACCGTGCAGGCAGGCGACGTGTCCAGCGACCTCGACTACCACTCGAGGACGGCGCTGTTCTGGACGATCCGTCATGGTGGACTTGACTGGCAGCCTACAGACGTTCACGACACGATATTCAACTGCCAGCTGCCAGCGACCGGAGGAGCCGGCTCGCTGGCCCATGGGAATGCCATCGTAGTCGACGGGATCGCGCCAGAGGCGCAGAGCGTCACCTCTTCCACGGCCGACGGCACGTACGGCAAGGGGGAAACGATCACGGTGCAGGTGTCGTTCAACGATGCCGTCACCGTCGACACCACGGGCGGCACGCCGACCATACAGTTAGAGACGGGAGCGACCGACAGGAACGCGACGTACAACGCGGCGGCGAGCACCACCACCGTGCTGGCGTTTTTGTACACGGTGCAGCCTGGCGATACCGCGTCCGACCTAGACTACAAGAACACCCTGGCCCTGTCCACCAACGGCGGAACCATACAGGACGCGGCCGGTAACAACGCCACCCTGACGCTGAAAGAGCCGGGAATATCCGGCTCACTCGGCCACTCAAAGGCCATCATTATCGACACCCCTCCAGCCGTCTCGTCTGTAACGTCCCAGACGGCCAACGGATCGTACAAGGCCCAATCGACGATCGTCGTGCAGGTGGAGTTTGACGAGCCCGTCACCGTCGACACCGCGGGCGGCACGCCGACCATACAGCTCGAGACGGGTGCGACCGACCGAGACGTGGCGTACGACGCGTCCGCCAGCACCTCGACCGTGCTGGCGTTTTCGTACACGGTGCAGCAGGGCGATGCCGCGTCCGACCTGGACTACACGGGCACGACGGCCCTGTCCCTCAACGGCGGGACGATCCAGAACGCGCAGGGCGACGACGCCGACCTGGCACTGAAAGAGCCGGGAGATCCTGGCTCGCTCGGCGCCTCGAAGGACATCATTATCGACACCGCCGACCCGACCGTCTCGTCGGTCACGTCCTCGTCGGCCGACGACTCGTACAAGGCCCAATCGACGATCGTCGTGCAGGTGGAGTTTGACGAGCCCGTCACCGTCGACACCGCGGGCGGCACGCCGACCATACAGCTCGAGACGGGTGCGACCGACCGAGACGTGGCGTACGACGCGTCCGCCAGCACCTCGACCGTGCTGGCGTTTTCGTACACGGTGCAGCAGGGCGATGCCGCGTCCGACCTAGACTACACGGGCACGACGGCCCTGTCCCTCAACGGCGGGACCATACGGGACGCGGCCGGCAACGATGCCGACTTGGAGCTGGAGGACCCCGGAACGTCTGGCTCGCTCGGCCACTCAAAGGCCATCGTAGTCGACACCGCCGCCCCGACGGTCTCGTCTGTCACATCCTCGTCGGCCGACGACTCGTACAAGGCCCAATCGACGATCGTCGTGCAGGTGGAGTTTGACGAGGCCGTCACCGTCGTCACCACGGGCGGCACGCCGACCATACAGCTCGAGACGGGCGCGACCGACCGAGATGTGGCGTACGACGCGTCCGCCAGCACCTCCACCGTACTGGCGTTTTCGTACACGGTGCAGCCTGGCGATGCCGCGTCCGACCTGGACTACACGGGCACGACGGCCCTGTCCCTCAACGGCGGGACGATACGGGACGCGGCCGGCAACGATGCCGACTTGGAGCTGGAGGACCCCGGAACGTCTGGCTCGCTCGGCCACTCAAAGGCCATCGTAGTCGACACCGCCGACCCGACCGTCTCGTCGGTCACGTCCTCGTCGGCCGCTGCTTCATACCTGGAAGGATCAACGATCGTCGTGCAGGTGGAGTTTGACGAGGCCGTCACCGTCGTCACCACGGGCGGCACGCCGACCATACAGCTCGAGACGGGCGCGACCGACCGGAACGCGACGTACAGCGCCGCGGACAGCACCTCGACCGTACTGGCGTTTTCGTACACGGTGCAGCCTGGCGATGCCGCGTCCGACCTGGACTACACGGGCACGACGGCCCTGTCCCTCAACGGCGGGACGATACGGGACGCGGCCGGCAACGATGCCGACCTAGAGTTGGATCCGCCGGGCACGGACGGCCTGCTCGACTCGGGGACGATCCTCGTCGATGCAGTGCAGCCGACCGTCGACTCTGCCTCGTCGACGACCCAGCCCGGCACGTACCCCATCGGCTCGTCCATAGTCGTCACGGTCACGTTCAGCGAGGATGTGGCCGTCGTCACCGCGGGCGGCACGCCGTCGATCGCGCTGAACACGGGCGCGGCCGGACGGTATGCGGTGTACGACGCGGGGGCCAGCACTGCCAGGACGCTGGCGTTTGCGTACACGGTGACCGAGGGCGACGACACGGCAGACCTAGACTACAACAGCACGGCCGCTATTCTGCGCAACGGCGGGACCATACGGGACGCGGCCGGCAACGACGCCGACCTAGAGTTGGATCCGCCGGGCACGGACGGCCTGCTCGACTCTGGGACGATCCGCCTAGAGGCGGTCCGCCCTGCGGTCGACTCTGCCTCGTCGACGACCGAGCCGGGCACGTACCCCATCGGCTCGCCCATAGTCGTCACGGTCACCTTCAGCGAGGATGTAACCGTCGTCACCGCGGGCGGCACGCCGTCGATCGCGCTGAACACGGGCGCGGCCGGACGGTATGCGGTGTACGACGCGGGGGCCAGCACTGCCAGGACGCTGGCGTTTGCGTACACGGTGACCGAGGGCGACGACACGGCAGACCTGGACTACAGCGCGGCGGCCGTCATTGTGCGCAACGGCGGGACCATCCGGGACGCGGCCGGCAACGATGCCGACCTAGAGTTGGATCCGCCGGGCACGGACGGCCTGCTCGACTCTGGGACGATCCACCTAGAGGCGGTCCGCCCGGCAGTAGAGTACGTCTACTCGGAAAAGGACAACGATCTGTACCCCGTCGACACCGTGATCGACGTGCGGGTAAAGCTTGGCGAGGAAGTCATCGTCGACAACTCTAGCGGCACGCCATCCATACGGCTAGAGACGGGCACGACCGACCGGAACGCTACATTTGCCGGAGGCAACAACTCGGACACGCTGGTGTTTACGTACACGGTGCGGCAGGGCGACGAGACGGACGACCTGAACTATACGGGCACGACGGCCCTGTCCACCAACGGCGGGACCATACGGGACGCGGCCGGCAACGACGCCGACCTAGAACTACCCGAATGGGGCGCCGGGGACACGCTCGGAGAGCGCAAGGACATCGCAATCGACACCGCGGCGCCCGTGGTACTATCCGCCGAGGCAGAGTTTTTGGACCGCATACGCGTCACCTTTGACGATTCCGTGGCGTCCGGCTCACTGAACGCCTCGGCCGGCTGGTCCATATCGGGGCCCAGCGTGGCCAACCTTTCAATAGCAGCCCTTGAGCCCGTCCCTGCGTCGGCGCCGCGGGACAATATCGTCTTTATGCTCAACGACACCCTGCCCAACACGGCCCCCGATCTCGAGCTGTCCTACGACGCCGGCGCCGGCGGCATCCGGGACGAGGCCGGCAACCTCCTGCAGGACACGACGGGCATAGTCGTGGCCGACCGCATACGGCCGAACATTCTCGAGCCACTGATCACGGGGAATCGCGAGATTACGATCGACTATACAGAGCCGGTCGCCGCATCGCCGGGAGCCTACTCGGGGCTCGAGATCGGAGGGGATGCCCGCCAGCTGGACCCCCACGACACGGCCCCCCTTAGCCGGCACGTGATCACCTTTGACGGCGAGCCGGCCCCCGTCCCGGAGCCGCCGAGCAGCATGACCGTGAACGGCACGGCGGTAGTCGACGGGGCTGACCCGCCAAACCCACTCGGCGACGATATCTTGACCGTGGACATACTGGACGGGAGGGTCTTGGACGTATTCTCGTCTAGGATCACGGGGCCCGACACGGCCGTCATTGCGTACACTAGGAGCGCAGAGGCCCCGCTCGAGGCGTACTCTTCGCTCGTGGTCGGCGGGCAGAACAGGACGATAACGGGGCTGGACGGGGGAGACGCCGGCGCCGGCAGCCACTTCCACACGCTCACGTTCTTGCCGGGCGGCGCGCCGCCGAACGCGACCGGCAGCGTGGCGATCGACGGCACGGCCGTCGTCTCGCCGGGACTGGACATGCGGCTCGGCAACGGCACGGTCCAGCACACGCTTGCCGACGGCCAGTCGCCGTCGGTGCTCGGCGCCACGGCCGTATCGCTCGACACGATACGGGTCTTGTTCAGCGAGCCCGTACTGGCACCGGGCGCGGGAGCCGGAGGATGGTCGGTGTCGGGCCGCGATGCCGAGGGACTTGCCGTCGCCTCGAGCCAGGATGCCGCAGAGCCGGCGGACTCGCTCGACCTCACGCTGGGAGGCGATCTGCCCGACACGGCGCCCGACGCGATAACCCTCTCGTACCGCCCGGCCGACGGCGGCAGCGTCGAGGATGCGGCCGGAAACGACCTTGTCGCCTCGTCGACGAGCGTTGCGGACGGGATCGTTCCAGAGGTTCGATCTGCCGCCGTTTCGGGGCCCAACGAGGCCGAGGTTCGGTACACGGAACCCGTATGGGCCGCGCCCGGAGCGTACGCGTCCGTGACGCTGTCATCGGGCGACGAGCCGCGCGCGGTCGTCTGGGAAGGAAACGGGACGGGCACCCACACGGTCTCGTTCGGCGGCAATCCTGCGGGGCCGGACGCGACCGGCTCGCTGGGAGTGGATGCGGCGGCGGTGCGCGATGCGGCGGGGCACGCGCTCGCAGCGGGAGGCGCGATCGCGCTTGCCGACGGCCAGTCGCCGTCGGTGCTAGGGGCCACGGCCGTGTCGCTCGACACGATACGGGTCTTGTTCAGCGAGCCCGTGGCGGCCCCAGGCACGGGAGCAGGAGGATGGTCGGTGTCGGGCCGCGACGCGGCCGGCCTTGCCGTCGCCTCGAGCCAGGACGCCGCAGAGCCGGCGGACTCGCTCGACCTCACACTGGGAGGCGATCTGCCCGATGCGGCGCCCGACGGGGTGGTGATCTCGTACGATCCGGCAGACGGCAACGTCGCCGATCCAGCCGGCAACGAGCCTGCCGCCTCGTCGGCGGACGTTGCCGACGGGATTGCCCCAGAGGTGCGGTCCGCATTTGTCGCGGGGCCGAACGCGGCCGAGGTCAGGTACACGGAGCCCGTGTGGGCCGCGCCCGGCGCGTACGCGTCCGTCACGCTGTCTTCGGGAGGCGGCCTGCGTGTGGTCTCTAGCCTGGCGGGCAACGGGACCGCCGTGCATACGGTGGCATTCGGCGGCGAGCCGGCGGGGCCGGGGGAGACGGGCGTGCTCGAGATGGATGCGACGGCGGTACGCGATGCGGCCCGGCTTCCGCTTGGGACGGACGCCGCGCTCCAACTCGATCTGGCCGGCGCGGCGCCGCAGCCGGGCAACGCCACGGCCAGGGCCGTGTTTACCGCTAGCAACGTCGCGACCATAACGTACTCGGCGGCGCTCGGGCCGCCGGCGGGGCACGACGGCCCAGTGTACACCGCGGTGGCGATCAACGGGGAGGGCGCCGCCTCCGCCGCCAGCACGCGCCCCGTGTCGGGCGTGGAGGGGCTGGGCACGGCGGTCCACGCCGTCGCGTTCGGCGGGGACGGCGTGGGCCGCAACCAGACGGGGACGATCACGCTTGCGGTCGACCTGGTGGGGGCGAGCGGCGCCGCCGGCATCGACCCGCCGCGGTTTGCGGCAGACGAGATACCCGTCGCATCCGGCCTGACCGTGCAGACCGTCCTGGTCGCGCAGACGCGGCCGCCGCCGGTCAGCATCGAGCCGGACGGCTTTACCCGGGCAATCGACGGCACCGCGGCCGGCGCGGCGGCGCGCTTGGCGATTAACGTGACGGCGCTGGCCGGCACATCCGGCGCGCCGGGCACGGCCACGTTCCCCGAAGAGGCCGTCACGCTGACGGCCTCGTTCGGCGCGGTGACGTTCCCGCCGGGCGCCACGGCAATGTCCGTCCCCGCCGCTGGCGCGCTCTACCTGTACGTGGACGACGGCGGGACTTCCGACGAGGCTGCCACCGCCGCCCTGGCACATCCAAACTCTGGCGGAATGGTGCTGCGAACGATCGTCGAGGCCGGCGGCAACGGCGACGGCCGCATCACATTCGACATGCCCGTCCGCATATCCCTTGACGGCCAGGCCGGCGGCCGCGCGTTCTACATTGAGGGCGGGGCGGACGGCGCGATTGTGCCGATCGACCTGGCATGCGCAGCAGACGACACGGAGAGGGTTCACCGGCAGCTCGGCGGCTCGGGCGAGTGCCGGATCGAGTCGGGAGGCGACATGGTCATACACACGTACCACCTGACGCGGTTCGGCACCGCCGCATCCGAACGCGGCACGCCGCCGCCAGTCGACCATACGTGCTCGATGCGCCTCGGCTCGGAGCGCCTGGATGCGCAGGCCCGCCCCGGCGACTATTCCAATGCGGCCGAGCAGGCCGTGACAAATTCGGGATCACTGTCGTTCTCAAGCGTCGAGCTCGGGGCGACACCGTGGTCCGTCACTCCACTCCCAGGCGCACCCGTCCAGAACGCCACGTCGTCGCTGCCAGCCAACAGCACCTTGATGAGCGCGGTCGGATCGGATGCGGGATTCGCCCCGCTGCCGGCAGGCGGCGCTTCCGTGGCGCACGGACTTGGCGGCGGCCTAGAAGTACCGCTGTGGTTCATGCTCAACCTGACGGGGCACGCCCAAGTGGAGGGCGCCGAGCTCGCGCAGCGCGTCGAGTACACGGCCGAGTGCGCCGGCGCCGGGTAGTCCTACGCTTGCGCGCGCCGCGTCTTGGGCTGCGGGCGGCCGCGCCGGCGCGATCCGTCCCGTTCTGCAGCGCGGCCTCCGCCTCGCGCGGGTTTGAATGTCGGGCGGGTGGAATTGACCCCTCCGCCCCTGCCCGCGGCCCCCGATGGCAGGATTTATATGCCCGCCAGAGCGAGGCGCGCCGATGGCCAAGTCGTCCAAGATACCGCGGGTAAAGCTAGGCGAGTCGCTCTATGCCGCAGAGCCTCTTCCTGTCAAGGGCAAGCCCATCATACCGATGGAAGATGACTGACATTACCATATCTATTTTCTGTTTTTCGCGCTTCCCTGCTTCCTGACACTTCTTTTGATACGCCACACTGCGCCGTACAAGAGGGTGCTGACGCAGACGGAGTTTGTCTTCTACAGCCTGGCATGCAGCGTGCCTAGCTACCTGACTGCCGCGTTGCACGTGGGCATGCTCGGCACTGCCGCCGCCTCGTCCCGCACATCGACCCCGGTCCTTGTCGTTCTTGTTCAGGGTGCAGCTGCCGCGCTGTACGGGGTGGCAGTAGGGCTTGCCGCAAAGGTGACGTGGAGGCGCCTAGTGAACCGGTATACTCCCTGGTACGGATTCATGTTGAATGCTAGGGGGAGGTACGTGATCGTGCACACGACGTCATCGGGGCGGTACTATGGCCGAGTCAGGCGGGCGTCGGACGACGACGAGCCGCGCAGGGAGATCGTGCTCGGAAACCCGGTGCGGCTTGGCAAGGGCGGCTCTCGGGTCAACACGGGGACGGAAATTTTGTTCAGCGAGGGCGAAATTGCCAGGGTTGTCGTAGTGCGGTTCGACGAGGTTCCTGATGCCGAGCCCCCGCCGGACATGCGCTGATGCGCCATACGCGTGCATTCATTCGAGCCCCCTGATGCCTGTGCGCCCTCGCCACCGCCATGCGCGCTGCCTTGATCTGGATGGCGTAGGGGGGGGAGTTGAACCCGATGCCAAGGTGGCGCTGTCCGGCGCGGCTTCGTCCGACAGGCTGTCGGGCGGCGGGCATGGGATCTGGATCCCACTCCCTCCACCAAGCCGCAGGGCGCCCGCCGTCGGCCAGGCTGCGATGCCTGCCGCCCCGATATGGCTTTCTGGGCCATGGGTTTTATTGAGGGCCGTCCGGGCCGGGCCGATGGGCGCTAGTGGACCGCGGCGGGCCGCGGCCGGGCCTTGGGCCTCGCCGCGCACGATGCTGCTAGCGCTTGCCGCCGCCTCGATCCTCGCGCCGCTTGCCGCCGTTGCGCACGGCGAGCCGGGGACGGCCGCGGTGTCCTACGGCGGCACAGAGTACGCAGTTGCATACGACACGGCCGGCGTGTCAGTCGACGCGGCGTCAGTCGACGAGGCGTTTGCGGCGCTCATTTTTGACGTGCGGGTCGACGGGCCGGGGCCCGGCACGCTAGAGGTCGTACTCGAGAGGTCCCTGATCGACGCGCGCGACGGGGACGGCCAGGAAGACATCGAGTTCATTGTCATCTACGACGGGGGCGAGGAGACTGCCGTCGAGGAGATCGAGACGACGGATGCGAGCCGGACGATCAGGTTCTCTCTGCCGGCCGGCTCCGATGATGTCACCGTAATAGGAACGGACCTGGGGGGAGGCGGAGTCGCCGCGCCCCCAGCCGAGCCGGCACCGGCCGACGATCCACCGGCGCCCCCAGCCGAGCCGGCACCGACCGACGATCCACCGGCACCGCCGGGGCAGGATCCGCCGGCCCAAGAGCCGTTCATGGAGCCCGGCGCGGATCCCGTAGAGGACTATGTAAAGCGCTACGCGACCGAGCCCGCGTACGCGGCCTGGTTCGACGAGAACTTTGGCGGGCAGTACGGCTCGATATGCGAGGCGGTCGGGCTCGGCGAAGGATGCGTCGAGGAGTACAGCGCGGCGGCGGCCGCAGCCGCAGCGGCCGAGGCGGCCGCCGTTGCCGAGCAGATGCAGCAGGCGCCGCCGTCGGCTCCCTCGGGACCGGAAAGCTTTGTCGATCCGGCCGCCAACCCGTACGAAGAGTACGTAAAGCGGTACGTGGAGGATGCCGGGTTCCGTGCGTGGTTTGACGAGTCGTACCCCGACAGGCCGTTCTGCGACGCGGTCGGCCTAGAGGACGGATGCATAGAGGTCTACAACGTGCGGGCCGCCGCGGCGGCGGAAGAGGTGGAGCGCCTGGCCCGCGAGGTCGCAGAGGCGGAGGCGGCCGCCGCAGAGGCAGAGGCCGCAGCGGCGGCCGCGGCCGCGGCCGCCGAGGCGGACGCCGCGGCCCTGCGGGCCCTAGAGGAGTCGTGCGGCGAGGGGACCGTCCTGCGGGACGGCGCATGCGTGGCCCTGCCGCCCCCGCGTGACCCTGTCGGCAGCGGCCGCGAGCTGGCGACCGGACTGGTCGCCGCGTTCGTCATTGCGCTCGCCGCCGGCGCCGCTTTCTGGCTGCTCCACCGGGCCGGCAGGCGGGGGCGGCCGCAGGAGGGAGCCGCCGAAGGCGGCGGCGCTGCGCCAGCCGGCCCCGGCGCCGGAATGGCCGCCGCTTCTGTGCCGTCCGGCGGCTGGGGCGCCGCGCCGCGGGGCGGCGATGCGGGCGACGACGAGCCGCGCGGCCGCGGCACGATAGTCTAGCGCGCAGCATCTAGCACGAAAAGGCGCCGCCCGGGCTCATCGCCTCGTAGAAGTCCGCGGCGGGGTACGTCCGCGACGTCTCGAGCGGTATGAACCCGAGGAGGGGAACGGTGGCGGACACGGCTACCTCCATCCTGGCGGGGTCGAGCCTGACGTCGACCATGCCTCCCATCTGGCTGTCCATGTGCAGGAACATGTACTGCGACTCGGCGTACATCTCGGAGGCGAACCGCCCGCCGAGCTCGACTGCCTCGTACGGCGGCAGCGTGGCCGCCGGCGTCCGGTACGTCCCCTTTAGGTCGCCCTGGTAGTAGGTCGCGATCTCGATGCCGCTTACAGTGGCGGGGAGCGGGGCCGCGTTGCACGCCTCGATCGCCCCGCCGTTGCTCAGCCCGAACATGCTAAACTCCTCGCCGCCGGCGGCCCTCAGCTGCACGTGATCGAACGCGGCCAGGCTCCACGCGGCGTACGCGGGCGGGGCCGCTATGGCTAGGGCAGCCGCTATGGCGACGGCCAGGCGGGCGTCCAACGCGGCGCGGCACCCCCTCACACGACGATCACGCCGGCGCGCAGGAGGTACTGGAGGCTCGCGCCGTACGCATCGTCGTCTATCATGCCGTCGACCCACCACTGCGCGCCCTGCTTGACCCATGCGGGTATGGACACGGGCGATCCATCCTCGACGTCCGCCCCTGCCGCATCCGCCTCCTCCGCCCCAGCCCCGGCGCCGACGTCGATGATCCCGCTCCTGATCAGGTATCCGATCGACGACGCGTACGTCTCGTCGCCTATCCTGTCGGCGGTCCACAGCCTCGTGGTGTCCCTTATCCAGGACGGTATGACGATCCTGCCCGAGTCTAGCAGCGTAAACTCCGCCTCGTCCGATGCGCCGCCGTACTCGATGCGCAGCGTGTACAGGCCGGTCGGGTAGGGCGCGTCGGGGTACTGCTCTGGCGGCGGGCTGAACGGGGCCGGCGACGTCGAGACCGTCCGGGCGCCCGCGAGCGGGATGGGCACGGGCGAGCTGGTCCTGCCGTTCTCGTGGGTGATGTAGAGGTACGCGACATCTCCGCCGCCCGCGCCTGGCGCGCCTACAGTGAACGACAGGTGGTCGCCGTAGTAGTACACCTCGCTCGATGCCTCTATGGAGACGGATCGCCCCGGCTCGCCCTCGGCAGCCTCCGCGGCGGGGGCGGCGGTTAGGGACAGGGCGGCAACGGCGGCGGCGAGCAGCGCCGCGCCGGCGGTAGGACCCGCCGCCCTGAAGCGTCCCACGGCCGCACGCCGCGGATGCGCAATAAATACCGCGGCGCGGCGAGGTGGTACCGCGAGCGCGGCAAAGCGCGACATCGGGGGATGCCGGCATCGATGCCGCGCGACGGCCTGGGGCGCAAGGCATGCGGGTGCTATCCTCCCGCTCGGGACGAGGCGAAGCCCCAGGCCTTCGGTGGGGGGAGGGGACCGGGCGTCGCGCGGACGCACGGACCCTGCAGCGCCGTCCTGCGAATCAAGAGCACGTGAAAGCAGGCTAGTGGCCGGGGCCTTCTATAGCGACGGACTTTGCTGTGTTCATGTTGCGCTTTCTCTAGGCATACGGGTGACAGCGTTTGTGGGGGGCGCGTGAGGGTTGCGCGTGCCTCTTGACGATCAAAGTCAACCAGAGCTCGCCCGGACTAACTGAAGCCACCTAGAGCCGCCGCTATAGGTGCTTTCTTACAAGCAGGTTTCCGTATGGTGTCAGAGACAGCACCTTCATGCTCTTTCCGTGGTCCGTGAGGACTCCCTTCTTGACAAGCCTTCTCGCTAGGGAGTCAAACTTTGCCTTCTCGTGCCTATGCGACGCCATCTTTTGCCAGCCGATGCTTTTTCGTACATCATGGATGCTCCTGTACCTGCCTGCAACAAGCCCGTTTTGATGCATGCGGATGAGTATGTCCATCTCAATGCCCCTGAGATCCACGCCTAGTGCCTGTCAGGCAAGCCATATATTTGATATTTCCGGGCGCCCCCTCGTGGAGGTTCGCGGCGACAGGATCAACCTGCCGGTGGCATGCAACAAGTCCATGAGGCTCATCGCGGGGGGCAGCCACACCCGCGAGGCCATCTCTGCAAGAACCGGCCTCAGCGTCAAGGCGGTCGATCTCATACGGGCCGCCATGTCGCGGCAGGGCGCCACTGCCGAAAGGGGGTGGGAGTCGCTCCCCGATGCGGCAAGGTTCGCGCTCATAAAGTCCGAGTACTACCCGACCCCTACAAAGGACACCTGGATCATGGCCCGCCTCTTGGCGGACGGGGCGACGGGCCCGGGCTCGGCAGTGCGCATGCCCATGGATCGCGGCATGCGCGACCTAGTCCGATGGGGCCATGTCTGCAGGGACGACGACGGCGGCTTCTATCTGGTCGGCATGGGCCCCGGGCTGGCGCAGGAGATCCTGTCGATGTACCCAGAGATAGGGAGACCCTCGTTTTCAAAGTCGGGAGGGGCAGGGAAGAGGGCTCGCAGGCTGGTGGGGGCGGTGTCGCCCGTGGCGCCGCCTGGCGTGAAGCTGGGTCGGAAGGAGGCGCATGCACAATGACGCGCGTGCGCTCCATACTGTTCGAGTGCAGCTGCTACCGTGGAAAGGCATCGCACGAGCGCTGCAGGGCGGTCGAGGAGCACGTAATGGGGTGCGTCGAGGATGCATGCGGACTGGAGTCTGCGACCATGAGGGAGCTTGACATGGGCGACGGCATTGTCCAGCCGACCGTCGAGCTCGTGTATTCCAAGGGAAACTATCGCAAGCTCATCCCGATGGCCGACGAGGCGCTGCGCGAGATCGGGATCGTGGCGGTCAAGGCACTCGTGTCTAGCGTGGCATCGCACGCAGTAGAAGGCGTCATTGCGGGCGCGGGCGCGGGATGGCTGGCAGGAAGCGCCGCGGCGCGCGGGTCAAGCGGCGGCCGAACCGACGCCGCCGTGCTGGCCGGAACGGTGATCGGCGCTGCACTCGGGGCGATCGGCGGAAGTCTGGCCAAGGAGAGGTCGCTGAGCCATGTCGCCACAAGGCACGCCGGCGGGTGGGCCGTCAAGAACTTCCCGACAACATGACGGCGCCGGCCGCGCGGCATGCGAAACGCCTCGGGCCTCCAAGGCCGCCGCGCAGCACATGCCGGCTGCCTGGCGGGCCGCTCGCTGCGCGGCGCCGACTGGCCGGCTCTGGGAGCTGCGCGGCGCCGGCCGATCCCGAGCTGCGCCGCGGGCCGGGCTAATCGCTATAAGCCCGTGCCGTGCGGCCAAGCCCATGCCCGCGGCCGCAGGGGAGGGGGGCGGTTCGGCCGGCCTGTGCCCCGATGCCGCCCGCATCGAGGTGGACTTGACGGGCCTGGGGGACGACAAAAAGGCCCGCATCAAGTGCGCCAGGGCGTACGCAGACTGCGGCAGGCGGCACGGGGAGGGGGGCAGGCTGGCGGACGCGGAAGAGTGCCTTGGGCGGGCCGTGCGCCTGCACGGCATGTGGGCCGAGTGCTCGGATGCGTGCGGCCGGATCGCGGCACGGCTGGAGGAGGGCGGCGGCAGCGGCAGGCTGTCCGATGCCGTCGTGTGGTACGGAAAGGCGGTCGAGTACGCGGACGGGGCGCTCGGCGCGGGGGCCTCGGGGAATGCCCGAAAGGAAAAGAAGCACAGGAAGCGGAGGTTAAAGTGGGCCTCTGAGTGCATCCGGTGCTGGGACGCCCTGGCGGGCGGCGCGCAGCGGCTGCCGCCGCAGGGGGCGGAGCTGGACGGGCCGTTCGGGGCGGCGGACGCGGCTGCCGGGGGCGACGGCAGGAGGCGCGCAGGGCTGCGCGTGCAGATGGGGGACATTGAGTTGGGGCGGGGCAGGCTAGGCGCCGCGGCCGAGTGGTATGGCAGGGCCTTGGAGATCGACCCGGGAAGCGAGCGGGCCGCGCTCGGCGCTGCTAGGGCCCTTGAGCGGGACGGGCAGTGGGGCGGCGCCTCGGCGCAGTATGAAAGGGCCGCCGCGGCGGTCCCGCACCTGCGCGAAGAGTGCGCCGCGGGGTGCGCCAGGTGCGCCCTTGAATTAGAATCGGCCGGCAGCCATGCCGATGCGCTGAGGGCCGCCGAGTCGGCCGCCAAGCTGGACGCCTCGCATGCGCTCAAGTGCGCAGGCATGCACCGGACGAGGGCGGATGCGCTTGCTCATACATGGCGGGACGGGGAAGGGGCGGCCGTGGGCGGCCGTGCGAACGATGCCGCCTCCCACTACGGCAAGGCGGTCGAGTGGTACCTGCGGGTCGCCGAGCCGGCCAAGGCGGCCAAGGGGTGCGCGCAGTGCGCTCGCGCACTCGATCGCATGGGGCTGACCAAAGAGTCCCTTTCCGCACTCGAGGCGGCCGCCAAGCTGGACGCCTCGCATGCGCTCAAGTGCGCAGGCATGCACCGGACGAGGGCGGATGCGCTTGCGCGTAGGGGGGATGAACAGGGGACATCGGGCGCGGAAGCGGCGGCCGGGGGCGGACCTGACGCGGACGCTGCGGGCAATGCCGCCTCCCACTACGGCAGGGCGGTCGAGTGGTACCTGCGGGTCGCCGAGCCGGCCAAGGCGGCCAAGGGGTGCGCGCAGTGCGCTCGCGCGCTCGACCGCATGGGCCTGCCCGAAGAGGCCCTGAAGGCCATCGAGGCGGCCGCCAAGCTGGACGCCTCGCATGCGCTCAAGTGCGCAGGCATGCACCGCAGGCGAGGCGACGATCTGGCTAAGCGGCGGACAAAAGGCGCGCGCGGGGCAGGTACGCTGTCGGAGGCGGACGGAGGAAAAGGCGAGCATGAAAGGGGACTTGCGGCAAAAGGACGCGGCGCAAACGATGCCGCCTCCCACTACGGCAGGGCGGTCGAGTGGTACCTGCGGGCGGCCAAGGCGGACCGCGCGGGGGGACGAAATGCAGAGGCGGCCAAGGGGTGCGCGCAGTGCGCTCGCGCGCTAGACCGCATGGGCCTGCCCGGCGAGGCCCTGTCCGCAATCGAGGCGGCCGCCGATCTTGGCGGCGGCGCATATGCGCAAGAGTGCGGAGCGCGCTGCGGGCGGCTGGCCGACGGGCTTGCGAAGGAGGGGGGCGGTCCCTCGAGGGAGGCAAGAAAGATGTACGACAGGGCCCTCGCACGCTACAGGACAGCGGCGGCCGCCGGCGGCCTTGGCGCCTCGCGCGCCCTGCTTGACGCTGCCGCAGTGTGCATAAAGCTCGGCCAGTACGCCAGGGCGGCCGAAGCGTTCAACGATGCGCACAGGATCGGCGGAGGCGACCTGCGGGCCGAATGCGTCGACGGAATATGCGAGTGCGCCTGCGGGCTCGCCGCCCTCTGCGACGGCAAGGGAGTCGACAGGTGCCTCGAACTGGATGTCATGGCCGACCAGCAGGATCGCCTCAAGTGCGCTGAACGCTGCTTGAATCTGGGCCGCCGCGAGTACGAAAACGGCCGGTACAAGCAGGCGGCGTCGTGCTATGCCGCGGCCGTCTCTATCGACGGCGATGACATGGCGGCGCGGCTCGGCATGGCCGGCTCGCTTGCCCGGCTGGACCGCCACGAAGAGGCCTCCAAGCAGTACGAGATCATCGCGGAGCGCGGCGGCGAGCACGCGACAGCGGCCCTGTTCGGCCTGGCCGGCTTGCACGAGGCGGCCGGCCGGTACGGGCAGGCGGCCGCATCCCTTGCGGGGGCGGCCGAGGCCGATCCGGCCCGGGCTGCCGAGTGCGCGGTACGCTGCTTGAAGATGGGCCGCCGCGAGTACGAAAACGGCCGGTACAAGCAGGCGGCGTCGTGCTATGCCGCGGCCGTCTCTATCGACGGCGATGACATGGCGGCGCGGTTCGGCATGGCCGGCTCGCTTGCCCGGCTGGACCGCCACGAAGAGGCCTCCAAGCAGTACGAGATCGTCGCGGAGCGCGGCGGCGAGCACGCGACAGCGGCCCTGCTTGGACTGGCCGGCTCGCTTGCCCGGCTGGACCGCCACGAAGAGGCGATCGGGCACTACGGGATCGTCGCGGAGCGCGGCGGCGAGCACGCGACAGCGGCCCTGCTTGGACTGGCCGGCTCGCTTGCCCGGCTGGACCGCCACGAAGAGGCGATCGGGCACTACGGGATCGTCGCGGAGCGCGGCGGCGAGCACGCGACAGCGGCCCTGTTCGGCCTGGCCGGCTTGCACGAGGCGGCCGGCCGGTACGGGCAGGCGGCCGCATCCCTTGCGGGGGCGGCCGAGGCCGATCCGGCCCGGGCTGCCGAGTGCGCGGTACGCTGCTTGAAGCTGGGCCGCCGCGAGTACGAAAACGGCCGGTACAAGCAGGCGGCGTCGTGCTATGCCGCGGCCGTCTCTATCGACGGCGATGCCATGGCGGCGCGGCTTGGACTGGCCGACTCGTGGCGCATGGACGGCAGGGGCAGCGATGCACTGCGCGAGTACTCTGGCATCAGGCGGGCCGGCGATGCGGGCCAGAGGGCGCGCGCATACATCGGGATTGCGCGCCTCTTGGCCGAAGAGTCGCGGCATGCGGATGCCGCCGGCCTCGCCTGCATGGCAGCCAAGGCGGCAGAGGAGGCGGGCGGCATCGCCGCTTGCAGCGCAGAATGCTCCGCCCTCTGCGCCGAATGCGGCGATGCCATGCAGGGGCGGGGGCTGCGCGGCGGCGCGTACGAGTGCTACGCAATGGGGCTGTCTGTCGACCCACGCAATCCCTGCGCCAACTGCGGCATTGGCGATCACATGGCGGGGCGGGGGCTGTACCAGGAT
Organism: Cenarchaeum sp.; assembly: GCA_965242695.1. Taxonomy (GTDB): domain Archaea; phylum Thermoproteota; class Nitrososphaeria; order Nitrososphaerales; family Nitrosopumilaceae; genus Cenarchaeum. The sequence continues at coordinate 1,587,466 of CBDESU010000002.1, forward strand.
GCGCTCCGGCACTACGAGGCGGCGCTGGATAAGGACGGGGACATGATCAGGGCGCTTGTCGGCGCCGGCGCCGTGCTGTGCGAGCTTGCAAGGGGTGCGCCGCCGTCCGGAGGTACTATCCACAGCTACGATGATGCAGAGCGCATGTTTGAGTGGGCCTTGGCGATCGAGCCGGAAAACTTTTTGGCCCACATGGGAGCCGGCAGGGCCAGCCTTGGCAGGAAAAACGACGGGCTTGAAAGCGCCGTGTCCCACTTTTGCAACGCGGCGGCACTGCGCCCCGACGACAAGGATGCCCACATGGGCGCCGGCGAAGCGCTCCGAATGCTGGCGCGATTCCACACGGACCGCGACATGCCTGAAAAGGCATCCGAGTGCTACGGACGGGCAATGGGGCACTACGAGCGCGCCATGTCGGCGCCGGGATCGGGCGGGATCCTTGCCCCGGGCTACTGGAAGGGTGTGTGCATGCTGCACCTGGAGCAGGACGGAAAAAAGGCTAGGGCGTTCATGAGGGGCATGCTGAAACGCGCGATCCCTAGGGGCAGCGCCGACCACGACTTTTGCGGCAAAATCTGCGACATTTTGGGCGACTACGAAAAGGCATGCGCGCATTACGTAGAGTCTATGAAGGGCAGCGCGCTGTACCCTGATGGCTTTTACAAGACAATCGACGGGGACAGGATACACGCGGGCAGTATGATACCCGCCGGGCTCGGGGCGGCCGGCGAGGTGGCAAAGGCGGGAGGCCACGGCACACGCGCAGGAACCGGGGATCCGGATGCTGGCGGCGTGCAGATCGCATACGTGTTGGATGCCAATGTCATAATAGACTGTGCGGCTGAATCTGATCGAAACTTGGACGATGACGTCGCAAGCGCCATCGTAAAGGGCATCAAGAACGGGGACTGCCGCCTGCCGCAGGCGGCCTTTGACGAGGCGTATGGAGTAATGAAGAACTGGGAATATAGTGATCTTGGCGCGCAGTTGCGCTCTTGGGGCGCCGAGCTCGAGTCTATGCGAAGCCGCCGCGGGGCGGATCAGTGCATGAAAAGGGCTAGAGGGGCGCTAATGATCGCCTGGCTGTACTCGAGTAAAAAGGCCAAGGAGAGGTGGCGCAACCGCAAGTTCGGCAGCGGCAAGGCGCCCTATGGCGGGGGGCCGCCAACGGGAAGGGATGTGGAGATACTCGCAACGGCGGTGCACCTGGCGGATACGGGAGGCACGTCAGGGCCATGCCCCGTGGTCCTAGTCACGTCGGATTCGGACTTTCTCGACTTTGCGTACTACATACGCGAGGTGCTGTCCATCGAAGTGGAGCGGCCCGAATCGGCGGCTGGGCTGCTCGTCCGAGCCGCCCGCGAAAGGGAACTACGGGAGGAGCTTGGCAAACGGATGGCGGGGGGAGGATCGGGCTAGGCCCTGGCCTGCGACACGGCGCACACGGTGCCCTGCCTTGACGGGTGCTTTGTGTCATAACTATAGGCCAAGGTAAGGCGGCCCTTGCCCAGGTAGGCTCGCGTGTCGCTTTGACCCCTACCCAATCCCCTTCTTCGTCTTGGCCGTCGTTGCCTTATTCGTCTTGGCTGGTACCTTTACGACCCTGCCGCCTTTTCTCCTACAGCACCCCTTGCTGCCCGCCCATCCTTCGTTGACGACCACCCGGATCGGCGTGTAGCCTTTGGCCAGTGCATCGTCGTTCATGTGGTTGTAAAGGCCTACCTTCAGGAGCAGCTCCTGCTCCATGCTTGCCGGCGTTCGCGCCTTGATCTCGTCGCCGATCACCCTTTTGAATCCACTAAACCATGCCTCGACAAGCAGACGCATGGTGTATTCCATCAGTATCTACCATGCGAGTCTGTGCTCGTCCCTCTCCTCGCCCGACATCGCATCAAGCTTTGCCTTGTTTTCTGGAGTAATCGAGTCGAGACCGCCATTCTGCTTGTAGACTGCCTGCCTGCGTAGCATCTCTCCGTCGATCATGGGTGGGCCGGGGGGCGCTTCCGGCCCTGGCGCTTCCGGCCCGGGCGCTTCCGGCAAGGCGTTCTTGCGGCCTGGCGAGGCCTTTGACGAGGAGTCGATGCGCACGGGCGTCACGATCTCGCACCCCTCCACGGCCGCAACGGTGTATACATCGGCCTTGTCGGCCGCGCCGTCGTAGAGGATCTTGACGGTGTCGGCCGGGCTGATGTTCGGACTGCGCCGCGCCTTGGCCATGCTGCCCTTTGTGAGACGTCCGATCCTCTTGCTTCCCTCGCCCTGGCCCGGGGACTCTTGGACAGCCACAAACACGGACTCAAAGGCATCCTTGTCGATCATGACGGTAAAGCTGTACCGCCTGTAAGAGCAGTTCCCGTACACGGCCTGCCTGTACTCGCCGCGCGAGGTGGCCTTCATGCCGTGCCGTCCCCGATCCAGTTAACGCACATTCTGATCGAAGGGTTCCAATGCACGGGCAGCGGCCCTGATAAATGGGCTTGCGGCGGCCCGGATCCGCGCCAGTGCTGGCACGCATTGGGCCGGGGCGACAGGGAGGGATGCGGGCCGGGCGGGGTGGAGTAGGGAAGCGAAGCGCGCTCTGCACGCAGCCGGCAGGCGGCGCCGGCCCGTGGCGGTGGCAGGCGGCCCGTGCGCCGGGCCTGCGCCTGGCGGCCCGTGCGCCGCCGCTTTTTGCGCGCGGCGGGGACGGTGCTTGCGCCGGATGCCAAGGGCGCCCCTTGCACGCGGCGCCGGCCCGGCCTCCGCAACTTCTTAAATATTCGCGGCGCCGGCGCCGATGCGTTGTCCGGCGCGCGCACGGCGGCAGTTGCGGCCGCCGCGGTCCTTGCGGTTGCGGCCGCGGCCTGGGCCGGCCCAACGGCCGCGCACGCGGCAGCGCACGGGGAGCCGCCCGCCGTCGCGATCGGCGCGCAGTGGGAGATCGTCGATGCGGTCGTAGCGGCCGGGGCCGACGCAAGGGGGCGCGACGGGACGGTCGTAATAGCGGGGACGACGGACCGCCCGGGCGAGCCTGTACTTGTCACGGCCCGCTCCCCCGACGGATACGTAGTGGACAGGAGGACCGCGGGGGCGTCGCCCCTGGACGGATCGCTCCTGGCCGAGGTGCCGACGGGCGGGCCTGGATGGGCAGCCGACGGGCTGTACACGGTGACGCTGTACCAGGGGGCCGCCGGCCGGCAGGAGCCGTACGTCGATATCGTCCCCGTCGCGATGTCCGGCGGCCTGGCCGCGCCGAACCCCGAGCTGTCCGGCGCGCCGCTGCCGGCGGCGGCGGCGGCGTACGCCGAGCCGCGCGTGCTGAACCTGCGGTGGTCCATGATCGAAGAGGTCGTGCTCGCGCCGGGAGGCGGCCGGGCCGGCGGCGATGCGGTGGGGCTGTCGGGCACAGCGCCGGACGGGCGCGACTCTGTCACGGTCCGCGTCGTGGCGCCGACCGGCCTCGAGATGGCATCCTTTGCGGCCGATGCCGGCGGCCCCCTGGGCGAGTTTAGCGTGTCGCTCGAGACCGACGGGAGCGCGTGGTCGCAGGATGGAAAGTACCGGATTACGGTCGACGGCGGCCTGCGGGGCTCTTCGCCCGACCTGCTCCTAGTCGACGTGTTTGACGGCTCGGTCGTCATTGCCGCGTCCGCATCGGCGGCAGCGGCGGATCCCCGCGGCGAGGGGGGCGCCGGCTACGATCCGGGGGGCGCCAGGGAGGGGGCCCTGATCGAAAAGAGGTGGGATCTCATCGATGCCGTCGCGGTGTCCGGCCAGGGCGGGCAGGGGCAGCGCGTTGTAATCGCCGGATCGACCGACCTGCCGGGCGTTCCTGTGTCCGTGCGCATCCTCGATCCGAACGGCCGGCAGGCGCACGGCTCGGCCGTCCTGCCCGACGCCGGCACGGGGCGGTTCGTCCTGGAACTGCCGGCCGCCGGCGATGCGTGGTCGGTGGACGGGACGTACTCGGCGGGGATCGAGCAGCGCGACGCCCTCACGGGGAAGGTGCGCTACAGCGACCTGCTCGGGCTGGAGGTGCACGGCGGGGCCGTCGCGGCGCAGCCGAGGCTGCCGGCGTCGCTGCTGCCGCCGGACGTCGCCGCAGCGTACGGGGATGCGCTGCTTGTGGCGCTAGAGTATGCAGTCGTCGAGGAGGTGCGGGCCGAGTCGCCGGCGGGCGGCGGGCAGGGCCGGTACGCCGAGATCGCCGTGTACGGGAGGACGTTCGACAGGCCGGGCCCCGTCTCCGTCGCCGTCGAGGCGCCCGACGGGTCTGCCGCCCAGCCCTCGCTCGCCGAGCCCGGCCCCGACGGCCGCTTCGAGGCGCGCGTGCAGGTGTCGGGCGAGTTCTGGTCGGCCGACGGCGGGTACGTTGTCACGGTAACGCAGGGGAATGGCGAGCGGTTCGTCGACATTGCGGTCGTCGACGTGCGGGACGGCGCCGTGCAAGCCGGGCGTCCGCCGGCCGCCGCGGCCGCCGCGGGGCCCGACGGGGGGCAGCCGCCCGCATCCTCGCGCATCATGAACATCGGCGAGAGGTGGAAGATCATCGATGCCATAGTGCTGGCCGAGGATTCGGACGCCACGCAGTCGATCGTCATCGTCGGCACGACGGACGTCATGGACAGGGCCGTGCAGGCGGCGATCGAGGCGCCGGGCGGCGAGGGCACGGTAGTGGCCCTGCGCGAGGCCATGCCGGACGGGTCGGGCGCGGTGGTGATAGAGGTGCCCGTCGGCGGCGATGCGTGGGGCGAGCCGCGCCCTGCCGACGGGACGTATGCGCTGACGGTAGGCCAGCCGGGGACGCGGTACCTGGACGGGTACCCTCTGTACGTCCTCGGCGGGCGCGTCGCCGCGCCGGCCGAGTTTGGCGGCGCGCCGCTGCCGCCTGCCGCCGACTCTTACGAGTCGGCGCGCCTGCTCGATGCGGCGTGGTCGCTTGTCACGCGCGCCGACGTCGTCGTGTCCGGCGGCGCCGGCATGCCCGTCGTCGTCGTGCAGGGCGAGACGGACCACCCAAAGGTGCCCGTCGCGGTGCGCGCCGTGGCGCCCGGCGGGTCCGTCGTGCACGACGCGCCGGTCGCCCCGCGCGCCGACGGCTCGTTCGAGGCGAGGATAGACGCGTCCGGCGCCGAGTGGTCGGGCGACGGCGCGTACCGCATTACGGTCGGGCAGGGGTTCGGCTCCGTGCCGCCCGACCTTGTCCTGGTAGAGGTCGTCGACGGGGCGGTCGTCCCCGAGTTCGGGGCCCTTGCCGCCGTCGCGCTGGCAGCGGCCGTCGCGGCGGCCGTGGCGGGCGCCATTGTCGCGGCGCCGCACCTGGGGCTGGCCTGGCCGCGCCCGACGAGCGCCTGAGGGTTCGGGGCGGGCGGCCGCCGCGCCTAAAAAGCAGGCTTGCATATGGCCCCCGGTCACGGGGGCCATGGGAGATCGCGCGTTCTGCCTCGGGACGGTCATCGAGTCGACGCATGCTGCAGCCTGCGAGGCCGAGCCGTCGACCGGCGCCGAGCGCGCCGTGCCGCAGGCCCTGATCGGGGCGATGCGGCGCCTGTGCAGGATGCATGGCAGGGCGCTGGCCGCGGCTGTCCTGCCGCCAGATCCCGGCGCGGTCTCCTTCCGCGGCAACCGTCCGGAGCCGGGCTGGGACGCGCCTGGGCGCCCCGCGTACGCGGATGCGACGCCCCCGCTGATCAGCGACCTGTACTACTGCCTGGCCGAGTACTGCAGGAGCCGCAGCCTGGCCGTGGATCCGTGCAGCCTTCCGCTCTCCAAGAGGCTGAGCGAGGATTCAAGGGCGGCCGTGATAGAGGCGCTTACAAGGGGCGGCCCATTCTACAGCGACACGGTTCGATCACCGTGCGGCAGCTGACGCCGGAGCCCCCGGGCGACGCCTCGGCGACGCAGGCGTCCCTGGATGCCAACGCAGTGATCTACTACATCCGGGAGTGCGTGCTGCACGACAGCGGCATGCCGCCGACCGGCCGCAGGGCAGCTGCGCTGAGAGCGCGCCTGGCGCGGATGCGCAACGTCATCGTTTTCGAAACGGCGGCAGGCGAGGATCGGCGCAACCTGAAAAAAGATCTGGTGCAGAAGCTGGGCCGCCCGGATGCCTACCGAGTAGAGCACCGCGCGCATGAACTGCTCGAGAAATACCTTGACGTGACGGAATGCGATGGCGAGCTGGCGCACGTCCATGCCGCGCAGTAGATGTATGGCGCAATAAGCTCAGATCCGGGCAACCGCAGGCATGCCAAATGGAAGGAGAAAAAGGGAATGCTCGTAGTCGATCCCGTGCTCGGATCCGACATCAACGACCTCAAAACACTGTCGACTGCGGCGCACTATGCGCGGCAATGCCGTGTAGAGCTGTGGACGCGCGACATGGACTTTGCCATGTTCGCCGCCGAGATCTACGCGACGTTCGGGGTGAGGGTAGTCGACGCCTACCGGCTCGGCCGGTGATTCCGGGATGCGACTGCATCCCTGTCCGGGACGCGCAGCCGGTCGTCGACACCTACCTACGGCCGATGGTTCCGGCCGGCACTGGGCCTCCGGATGGCAGACTGCGAGGGTGCGGCGACAGGCGGGCGGGGCGGCGCAGGGGGCCGCCCGCCGTCCATGCGCGGGCATGCGCCCGCACTGCCCGCGCCTTGCGCAGCCGCGGCCCGGTGCGCAGGTGGGCGCCCGCCGCGGCATGCGAGCCGGCCGGCGGTTCAGCCGCCGTCAGGGACACGGGGGCCGCGCCTGCCCTGCCGACCCGACGGACGCCCTCCCCGGCGGGCGCACCGCCTGCCCACTCCGCCCCCGCCGCCAGCCCTGGCTAGATCTTATATGCCCGCCCCCGCCCCGCGCGGCGTGGGCCTCAAGACAAAGGTGTTCGTTGTCGGGCCGCTGGCCGCCTTTGCCGCCGTCGTCTTTGGGTTTGCCGTCTACAACACGGTCTGCAAGAACGCGCACGTCAACCTGCTCAACTGCTGATCCGCGCGGCCCCGAGCACGTATAAGCGGGCGCCGCGCAGGCGCCCTGTGCCGGGGTCGCCTAGCCTGGTATGGCGCGCGCTTGGAAGCCGCATGCGGCCGCACAGCGCGTTCCCTCGCGGGAACGGGAGTTCGAATCTCCCTCCCGGCGCCACTATCCCGCCTGCGGGGCCGGCCGCCGCCCGGCGTGCCGCCCCGTGCCGCCCACCGGTTAATTAGATCGCCGCGTGCGGCCGCAACATGGCCGGGCGGTACGATGCGGCGATCGTCGGCGGCGGCGTGCTCGGCACGTCCGTCTCGTACTGGCTCAGCGAGCTGTACGACGCCCGCATCTGCGTCCTCGAGCGCGAGCCCGACGTGGCGATGCACACGAGCGGGCGCAACACGGGGGTCGTCCACTCGCCGTTCTACCTGGACCCCGACGCAAAGGCCGTGCTGGCCCGGGCCGCGCTCGCCTCGCACGGCATGTGGGAGTCGCTGTGCCGCGCGCGCGGCATCCCGTGGTCGCCGGTCGGGACGATCGAGGTGGCCACCGACGCGCGGCAGGCCGCCTCCCTCGGCCGGTACGAGCGGTGGGCCACGCGCAACGGCATGCCGGACGGCTCGGTCGAGCTGCTAGACGGGCGCGACGTGGCGAGGCTAGAGCCCAACGTGCGGTGCCACTCGGCCCTGCGGTGCACGAGCGACGCCTCGACGGACTATGCGGCGCTGACCCGGGCCGTGCGCGATGCGGCCGCGGCCAACGGCGTAGAGTTCCTGACGGGGCGGGCGGCCGAGCCGGCCGGCGGCCGGCGGGGCGCCGGCGCCTCCCTGCTGCTCGCGGCGGGGGCGGGCGGCGGCAAGCCCGGCGCGGCCGACGGCGCGATCGACGCGGCCCTCGTCGTCAACTGCGCCGGCGGCAGGTCGCTTGCGCTAGCCCAGGCGTTCGGACTGGCGGACGGATACGCCGCGCTCCACTTTCGCGGCGAGTACTGGACCGCGGCGCCCGGCCGCGCGGATCTGGTCGGCACGAACGTCTACTCGGTCGCGCGCCGGCCCGAGTTTCCGTTCCTCGACCCGCACTGGATACGGCGCGCCGACGGCAGGGCCGAGATCGGGCCAAACGCCGTCCCCGTCCCCGCTCCCGACGCGTACGGAACGCCTGCCGTCGGGCCGGCCGCCGCGGCCGCCGCGGCCAGGTCCCTCTCGTCGCGCGCCGTCCGGCGCCTGTTCTCGAGCGCATCGTTCGTCTCGCTCGTCTCGGGCGAGCTGCTCAGCTCGCTCTCAAAGTCGGCGATGGTCGGGCGCGTCCGCCGGTTCATCCCGTCAGTCCGCCCGTCGTATTTTGCATCGCGCGGGACCGCGGGGATCCGGACGCCGGTCGTCTCGCCCGACGGCAGGTTCGTGCCGGATGTAATGGAGCTGGCAGGCGAGTCGTCGTTCCACGTCGTAAACTACAACTCGCCCGGCGCGACAGGAGCGCCGGCGTACTCTGCCCATGCGGTGGCCGCGATGCGCTGCGCGGGGCTGCTCGACCACATGCGGGGGCGCGAGCGCGGCTCGGCCGGGCTCGCCGGCCCGCCGCGCCGGCTCGGCTGGGACTTTGGCGATGCGGCCGGCCCCCAATGATTATATCGCCGCCTGCCGGCCGCGCGGCATGCTCCCGGACAGGTGCTCGCTCGGCGAGGGCGGGCGGCGGTGCCCGAGCCCGCCCGAGTACGTCGTCTCGATCGTGGCCGGCGACGGCGAGTACATGGTCGGGGTCGCGTGCGGCAGGCACTCTGGCGAGGTGGCCGCAAGGGCCCGCGCGGCGCAGGCTGGCGGAGGCGCGCCGGCCGGCAGCGTGCGCCTCTCGCCGGTCAGGCCGGTCGGGACGGACTGCATACGCGGCTCGTGCGACGACGACGGCGCGGCCGCCGCCCCTATAGTCCCCTCTCCCGCCCCCACTGCCGCCGATGCCCGCCGTGCACCCCGCTAGCCGCCGCGCATCCGGCGCGCGGATGCCGGAGGCCGCCGCCGCGCGCAGCTCCCTGCCCGCCCCGATCGCCGCCTGGAGGGAAGGGATGGGGTGGGGATGGGGATGGAGATGGAGATGGGGGTGTGGCGCAACCCCTCCGGCATCCGCATCGGCATCCCTGACGGGCAGACGCGAGACTATAATAGGCGGCTTTTTGGGCGGCGGACGGAAATGTCGGGGAAGAAGGCACCCGTAGGCGGCGCGTTGCGCGCCGGCCGAGGCGCCGGCATCCTGGCCGTTGCGGCCGTGCTGTCGATCGCCTCCTTGGCGGGGGCGGGCATGCTGTTGCACGGCGCGCTGCCCGCGGCAGATGCCCAGTCCGCCGACGCAGAGCAGCGCATGCTCACGACGATCACCGCGCTGCCGTCGCACACGAACACGGCCAACCTGCTTGCTGCCGACGACGACGGCGACGGCACTGGCGACGGCGACGGCACTGGCGACGGCCCTGCCGTAGTAGCACCCGTAGTCGTCGCGGCGCCGGCACCTGCGTTCAGCGCCGGCGGAGGCGGCGGCGGGGGCGGTGGAGGCGGCGGCGGCGGCTCGGCGGCCGGCACCGCTGTCGGCACTGACGCCGTGGTCTATTCTGTCAGCTGGGACTGCGACGAGGGGTACACGCGCATAGTAATGTCCGAGGGGACGGGGTACGACGTGCAGGTCGTCTCGGCCCAGGGCAGGATGTCTGCCGTGGAGGCGGCAGAGCAGAACCTAGAGGGCCGGACCGTCTTTGAGGCCGACTATGTAGAGGGCCTCTTGTCGCTGAGGGCGTTTGTGGTCGACGGGCGCTCGGTGCAGAGCGTCTCAAAGACCGTCCAGACGGGCGAGTCGTGCGCCGGCGAGCGCGTCTTTGCGGTGTACGGCGCCGAGGCGGCGCCCGATGCGGATGCCCCCTCGGCGCCCGCGGGCGACCGGGATGCCGGGATTGCGCCGTTCGTCGACCCTCTCAAGGATCCGCTGTCGTACGTGGAGCGCTACGCGACCGACGAAGAGTACCGCGAGTGGTTTGAGGATACGCATGCGGCCGAGTACGGGACGATCTGCGCGGCGGTCGGGCTAGCCGACGGCTGCGTCGAGCAGTACATGGAGATGGCATCTGCGCTAGAGGAGGAAGGGGATGCGGGCATGGATGCCGATTCGGCGCCGGCGCCCGGGGACGCGGGCGCGGACGACCGGCCGGCGCCGCCTCCGATGCCAGACGGCGATGACACGGCGGCCGGCGATGCGGGTGGCGCAATGGGAGACGATGCCGCCGAGCCGCCTGGCGGCGCGGACACTGGGGACCAGGCGGCATTCGACGATGCGGCCGCCGGCGACAACGGCGGATGCCTGATTGCAACGGCCGCCTACGGGACCGAGCTGGCCCCGCAGGTGCAGGCGCTCCGCGAGGTGCGCAATGCGGCGCTGCTAGAGAGCGCGTCGGGAGCGGCGTTCATGTCTGGCTTTGACGCCGCGTACTATGCGTTTTCGCCGGCCGTGGCCGACCTGGAGCGCGAGCACCCCGCGTTCCGCGCCGCCGTCGCGATGCTCGTCGCCCCGATGGTCGCGACGCTGTCCGTCCTGATGCCGATGGCCGACGGCGGATCCGAGGCGTCGGTGCTACTGTACGGGATTGCATCGATTGCGGCCGTGGCCGGCATGTACGTGGCCGCGCCGGCCTACGCGGCGCACCGCGTGCGCCTGGCGCTTGCGGCGCGGCGCTGCGGCGGAGGCCGAGCCGGCCCCGCCGGCGCGACGAGGGCCTGATTCGCGGGAATGCGGGGGCGCGGGCAATGCCTGGCACCGACAGCGGCGGCCCCGCCGGCGCCGAGATCACGATCGAGCAGATGTACCGGATCGAGAACGCCGGCCACGACATGGGGTTTCCAAAAAAGTTCATGATGGAGAATGCGGGCGCGGCCGTGGCCCGGCGCACTGTCGAGGAGCTGGGCGGCTCGGCCGCGGGGAAGAGCGTGCTGGTCCTTGCCGGCCCCGGGAACAACGGCGGCGACGGCCTGGTCGCCGCGCGGCACCTGGCGGGGCGAGGCGCCGACGTGACGGCGGTGCTCCTGCTCGGAAGAAGCGGTCGCATCAAGACCGAGGAGTGCTCTTGGAACTGGTCGCTACTCGGCCGCATGCCGTCGGTGCGCACGGCCACGGTGTCCGCCGCTGCCGCGCCGGGCCCCTCGGCGGCCCTTGCGGACGCCTCGCCTCGGTCCCCCGACGCCATGGTCGATGCGATATTCGGCACGGGCCTGTCGGGGCCGGTGGCCGAGCCGTTCGCGTCCGCGATTGCCATGATCAACGCCAGGTCGTGCCGAGCCGTCGCCGTCGACTCGCCCTCGGGGCTGGACTACTCGGCCGGCAATGCGGGTGGCGGCGCCGGCGGCGGAGGAGGAGGGCAGCCGTGCGCAAGGGTCGATGCGACCGTGACGTTCCACCGCGCCAGGTCGGGCCTGTCGGCCCATGCCGACCTGACCGGCATCCTCCATGTCGAGCCGATCGGCATACCGCCAGAGGCGGAGCGGGGCGTGCTGGATTGAGCGGCGGGCCGGCCGGCGGCCCGCCGGACGCAGCCGCGGCGGCCGCGGCGGCGGGATCTGTTGCCTCCGCCGGAACGCGCATAGTGCAGGTGCCGGTGGGCCACATGCGCAACTTTTCCTACGTCGTCGCCGACATGGAAAGCCGCCGGTGCGCCATAGTCGACCCCTCGTGGGACCTTGACCTGGTGTACGCGGCGGTGGAGGAGTCGGGCTGCAGGCCGCGTTACATCGTCAACACGCACCACCACTTTGACCACACCACCGGCAACGAGGAGGCGGCCGCCCACACGGGCGCCGAGATCGTCCGGCACGCCGCCTCGCCGCTCGGAGGCGACTCTGTCGTGTCCGACGGCGACGTGGTCGAGGTCGGCGGCGCGCGCTTGGACGTGCTCCACACGCCGGGCCACTCGGAGGACAGCATATGCCTGGTCGCCAAATCGCACGCCCCTGACGGCGCGGTGCTCACGGGCGACACGCTGTTCGTAGGCGGCTGCGGCCGGGTCGACCTTCCGGGCGGCAGCGCGCGCGCCCTGTACCGGAGCTTGTTCGGCGCGCTAGCCGGGCTCGACGGGGCGCTTGCAGTGTACCCCGGCCACGACTACGGCCCGTCGCCGACCTCTACTCTGGCCCGCGAGAGGCGCACCAACTTTGCCCTCCAGCCGCGCACCGAGGATGAGTTTGCCGCGGCCATGGGCGGCGGGTGAGCCGGTGTCCGGCGCGCCGGGCGGCCGCCCCGGGCCGCCGAGCCGGCCGCCGCCCCGGGCCGCAGAGCCGGCCGCAGAGCCGGCCGCTGCAGCCTGCCCGTCGGTTCCCCCGTGCGTCGCTGTGCTCGCGGGCGGCCCGGGTGGCGGGGGCCGCGCGCCGTCCCATGCGGCCCTGGCCGCGGCCGAGCGGTTCTGCGGCCGCGTCCGCCGCGGCAGGTTCCTGTTCGTCCTGGTCGCCTCGTACACTGCAACGTGCGAGGTGCCGGGCATATCGTGCGCGGGGGCCGGCCCCGAGGCGATGCGCCTCACGCCGCCGGCCGATGCCGAGCTCGTCCACTACGGGTACTGCCCGTCCCTGGGGGGCCCGCCGGCCGTGCCGGCCACGCCCGACGGCAAGCCGACGCCGGCCCTCCTGACGCGGGCCGCCCTCGCATCGGCGAGCATACCCCACATGGCGGTCTGCGCCGGGTGCGCCGAGCCGCCGCGCCTCCCGTACATCGAGGCCGGGCTGCCGCCCGGCGGCAACATCGCGGCCGGCCCCGCCATGGCCGAGCCGGATGTCCTGCGCGCAGTCGACTACGGGAGGATAGTGGGGCGCACGCTTGCGGCCCTTGCCGACTGCATCGTCATTGGCGAGACCGTGCCGGGCGGGACGACGACGGCCCTTGCCCTGATGAGGGGGCTGGGAATGGGGTCGGCATCGACGAGCTCGAGCATGCCGGAAAACCCCGTCGCGCTAAAGGAGCAGGTAGTCGCCGAGGCGATGCGCCGCGCCGGCCTGCCGGGGCGCCGGGCCGACGCGTTCGCCGCGGCCGCCGAGCTCGGCGATCCGATGCTGCCGACGGTCGCGGGGATGCTCGGGGCCGCAAGCGAGTCGCGCCCCGTCCTGCTCGCCGGCGGCACGCAGATGGCCGCCGTCCTGGCCCTTGCGCGCGCGTCGGGGTACGACCCGTCGAACACGGCCGTCGGCACGACCTCGTACGTGGCGGCAGACCGGACGGCGACCCTGGAAAGGTCGGTGCACGAGGCCTCGTCGGGGTCTGTCCCCGTCCTGGCAGTCGACCCGGGCCTTGCCTCGTCGAAGGCGGGGCCCCTTGCGGCGTACTCGAGGGGGTTTGCAAAGGAGGGAGCCGGCGCCGGCGGGGCCCTCATAGCGGCCGCACTGCGCACGGGCGCCGGCTCGGGCGACCTGCGCGCCGCCATCGAGCGCGAGTACGGGCGCGTGATGGGCGGCAGCTGACCCGCGGCGCCGGCTGCGGGCATCCCGGGCGCCGCGGCCCGCCCGCGCCTACTTTACCGTCACCGACTTTGCAAGGTTCCGCGGGTGGTCGGGGTCGGTGTCGCGCTCGAGCGCCAGGTAGTACGCGAGGAGCTGGAGCGGGATGATCTCGACGACGGGGTACAGCGACTCGTCGGCCATGCGCGGTATGCGCATCCAGTGGTCGTACACGTCGCTGTCGCTGTCCGAGACGCCGATTATCCTGGCGCCGCGCGCCCTGATCTCCCTTGCCCCCGTGACCATGTCGTCGAACGTCGAGTCGCCCGGGTTGATCACTATCACGTACACCGACGAGTCGATGAGCGCAAGCGGGCCGTGCTTGAGCTCGCCGCCCGCCATCCCCTCGGCGTGTATGTACGTGAGCTCCTTGATCTTGAGGGCCGCCTCGGCCGCGATCGGGTAGTGCACGCCCCTCCCGAGCACATAGATGTCCGAGACGTCCTTGAGCCTGGCGGCAAGCTCGCGTATGCGGGCGTGGTCAGAGAGCACGCCGGATACGGCCGCGGCCGCGGCGGCCGCGTCGAACCGCCCAGGGCCGCCCGCCCCGCCCCCGCCCCCGCCGCCTGCGATCTCGTCGGCCAAGCCGTGTATGACGGCGAGCTGCGACGTAAAGCTCTTCGTGGCGGCCACGCCGATCTCGGGCCCGCAGTTCATGCCGACGACGACCGACGACTCCTGCGCTAGCGACGAGGCCGTCAGGTTGACGATCGAGACGACGCTCGCGCCGGCGCGGCGCGCCGCCTCGGCCGCCTCGATCACGTCGGCGCTCTCGCCGCTCTGCGAGAGCGCGAGCAGGACCGAGCCGGCGGGGACGGGCTCGGGCCAGTGCGGCATCTCGCTCGACATGACGGGCTCGGCGCGCAGCCCCGCCCTCTTGGAGAGGACGTGCCGGGCCACGAGGGCCGCGTTGTAGCTCGTCCCGCTGCCCGTAACGTACACGCTGCGCCCGCCGTCGCGGCAGGCGCGCAGCAGGGCGGCAGCCTCGGCGGCGGCCCCCTCGCCGCCCCCGGTGCCGGCCCTCGCGATGGTGTCGGGCTGCTCGGATATCTCCTTTAGCGTGTAGTGGGCGTAGTCGCCCTTGTACGCGTCGGCAAATTCCCTGGACACCTTTGTGACGGCGTACGACGCCTCGGCCCCGTCGAACGAGTACGCGCGCATCCCGGACCTGTCTATCGTGACAAAGTGGCCGTTGTCGACGTACACGGCATCGTCGGTCTGCTCGATGAACCCCATGACGTCGCTCGAGGGCAGGTAGGGCCCCTCGCCGGCGGCGGCGGACCCGCCGGCCGAGGCCCCGGCGGACCCGCCGGCCGAGGCCCCGGCGGCCCCTCCGCCGGCCGCGTCCGCCCCGGATCCTCCGCCCCTCCCGACGCCGACTATGAGGGGGCGGTGGAAGCGCGCGGCGGCGAGCGTCCCGTTGCCGAACAGCGCGACGAACGCGTACCTGCCGCGCAGGCGCGCCACGGTCCGCACCACCGCATCCCTTGCCGAGCCGCCGGCCTGCCCGAGGCTCTTTTGCAGGAGGTTTGAGATCACCTCCGTGTCCGTCTCGCTCCTGAACGTGTACCCGTCGGCGAGCAGCTCGGCCTTTAGCTCGGCAAAGTTGTCTATCGTCCCGTTGTGGACGACGGCGACGGCGCCCGAGCTGCTCGGGTGCGGGTGCGCGTTGGCGTCGGTCACGCCCCCGTGCGTGGCCCACCTGGTGTGGCCGATCCCGACGCTACCGCCCATCTCGTCGAGGCGCTCGGCGCCGTTGACCTCGGAGACCCTGCCGACGCCCTTTCTGACCTGCACCCCGCGGGCTGACTTTGTCGCTACGCCGACGCTGTCGTACCCGCGGTACTCCATGCGCCGCAGCCCCCTGACCAGGACCGGCGCGGCCTGGTCGGGGCCCAGGTACCCGATTATCGAGCACATGCGGGCGCCGCGCCTCCTGTGCCGCATGCAGCGCAGCCGCGGGCGGATGCGGCACCGGCGGCGGTGCCGGCGCCTGCGGGCATTGCCGTCACGGGCCCGCGCCGGATCTGCCGGCGCCCTCTGCCTCTTCGACCTCGGCCTGCGCGGCGGCCTCGGCATCGGCCGCGGCGCTCCGTGCGAGCATCTCGCCGTACGGCGAGCCTGGCAGGAGCCGGACGGACGCCTCCTCGCCGACGTCGACCGTATACGACGGTATGGTCACGACTCGATCGCCGATCATTACATGGCCGTGCACGACCGCCTGCCTTGCCTGGTACGGGGTCCTAAAGCTGAGCTTCTTCATGACGATCGTCTGGAGGCGCCTCTCGAGGAGGTTCCTTACGTCCAGGTTGAGGACGTCGTCGAGCGTAGAGCCGTCGCCGACCAGCCCGATCCTGGCAAGCGACCTCATCAGGACGGGCTCGCGCTCCTCGCGCACCTCGCGGCCGAGTGCTAGCAGCGAGCGCGCCTGGTTGCGCACCCTCGACAGCTCGGTCCTCGCCTTCCACAGCTCCCTCTTTGTCTTTAGGCCGAACAGGCCGAGCAGGCGAAGCTCGTCCATCTTTAGGTCGTAGTTGAGCGGGCGCTTGGGCTTGCGCCAGGCCCTCCTTGGAAGCTTTGGGTCGCCCATGCGCCGCCATCCCCGTCTCCTACTTTGACTGCGAGGCCGAGCCCTTTGCGGGCATGACCTTGCCGCCCTTTGCGACGCCGACGGCGCCCCCGCGCCGCCCCGTCGTCCTCGTGCGCTGCCCGCGCACCTTTAGGCCAAACATGTGGCGGTACCCCCTCCAGCTGCCGGAGGCGCGCTCGCGCTCAATGTCGTTGCGGACGGTAAACTCAATGTCCGACGTGAGCAGGTGCCTGTCGCCGCCGGTCTCGATGTCCTTGCGCCTGTTGAGGAACCACGCGGGGAACCCGGCGGCGGGCGGGTCGACGATGATTCCCTCGATCCCCTTTACCTGCTCGTCGGTGAGGTAGCCGACGTTCATGCCGGCGTCGATGCCGAGCTTGTCCAGGACGGCGGTGGCAAAGCTGTACCCGATTCCGCGCACCTGCGTGAGCCCGACGAGCAGCTTTTTGTCGCCGGGTATGTCGTTGCCGACTACGCGCACGATGTGCCTGTACTCCTGGGCGCTCAAGCGGCGCGCGTGCCGCCGGCCCCGATAAATACCCTGCCGGGGCGGGGGGCGCGCATCCGCCGGGCCTCCGGGCGGCGCGGGAGGAAGGGAGGGATGGCGCGCGGATGCCGCCTTGCACCGCCGCCGCTGTCCAACCTTCTCGCCGCGCCGCGCCCTTGCCCCGCGCCCCGCGCGGCGCCGGCCGCGGCCGGCTGAACCATGGTCAGAATCCCGTCCACTGGACTGGCGCGGCACGGCGGCCGTGCCTCTTGACGTGGCGCGCAGGCCGTCGACACGCGCGCATGTGGACTCGTGGGTGGATCCTCCTGCTACGGCCCCTTCAGCGAGACGGCGAGCCGTCGACACGCGCGCATGTGGACTCGGGAGGGGAGGAAGGGAGGGGAGGAGGGGGAAAATACGCGATTCGGCGGCGGGGCGACTCTTCCTGCCGCCCGCCTGCCGGCGGGGGGCCCCGCATGCTGCCGCGCCCGGAACCGGCAGAGGCGCCAGTCGGGGTACCTGTCCTCTCCCGCGGCGTCCCGGCTTGCCGGCCACTGCCGGCGGCGCAAGGTGGACAGGAAGCGCCCGCCGTCCCCCTGCCCATGCGCCGGATGATCAGGGCGCCCAATCCCGACGGGCGAGTGCGCCTCTGCATCCCGAGTCGGGCATGACGCCGGGCAGTCGTGCCTTCATGACGGGAAGGCGGGATGCCATGCCGGCACATTTTCAACCACTGGGCCCTGCATCGAAGTGCTCGTCGCCATGCTAGGCCAAGCCGCGCCGTGCGGCGGTTTGCCTGCGGGGGTGGAGTGCGGCATGCTAGGAAGACTGTCCCGTAGCGTGGCCGTATCCGCCGCCTGCTGCGCCGCGACGCCATATTGCATGGGTGTGTGGGAGGGGTGCGCGTACGAGCCCGCCCTTATAAGGGCGGCCTTGACAGATAATCCTTATATCTATCATTGCCGCATGGCGGGCAACCCCGTATGCGAATCCCTAGGGCGGACGCATTGCGTCCGCGAATGACCTAGGGTTGATGTGGATACGGGGTCTTCATCTAAAGTGCCTCAGCATCTGCCCTTCCAGGCGGTCGGCTAGGTCTAGGTGCACGGCGCCCTTGGGCTCCCGTCCGTGGCTGTTCGCCCAGGCCAGGATGTCTGCCAGCATGTATGCGGGGCCGGGACTTGCCCGGCGCAGTCCCCGATCATTGACAAAGTCCTTGCAGTCTATGTCGCATTGAATGTAAAGGCGGTGCAGCTCGAAGTTGTGAATCCGCAAGAACGGCTCCACGTGATCGCGCAGCTGGTTCCACATGAGGCTGTTGTATGTGCGGGACAATTTTTTGTTGCTGACGAAGCGGCGCTTTTGCTTCGGATGGCCTCGAAGCTTTGCGAACGCTCGTTTTTTCTCGAGGTGGATGCAGAGGCCCATGGTATTCCTTCCGTCGAATGAGACCTTGTCGATTATGGCCCTCTTCGCATCGCGGCTGCGGATGGTGGACATGTGGATCGGTTCGGGCCCTATGCGCCGGGCCAGGCCGGCGATGCCCTCTTTCGTGCCGACTACGATTGCCATGAACTTGTGGTTGCCCGACTCGGGGTCACCTGAGACATCCATTCCTGCAAGCATTCAATCCGACCTGTCGGCGCAGAGGTGGCCCCACATATGAACGCGGCCGAGGCCGGCAGCCAGCATGAGGCGCTAGCAGGTGCGGCGGCGACAAGCCTGCGCAGGGCCGGGTCATGCCCCTCTGCTTTGTTCCCTGTTCAAGCCGCAGCATGGATCGCGTGCGCCAGATGTCAGGCCTGCGGCGCTTCCTGCGCCTTCCCGAGCCGCGAGAGAGCAGCAGCGCTGCTTGCGAGACCGCATACGACGCAAACTTCGAGAGGGCAAAGGCGCGCTCAAGCCGCGGCGGGATCGGAGCGTTTGCCGTGCTGCCGGCATGGTGATCGCAGCCGTCAGTTCACACGCAGCCCGCAAGCGGGCTGCGGGCACGGGGTGGCATTGCATATGAGATGCCAGACCTCTGGCCTGTGGCTTGTCGGGTATCGCCGGGCCTGCACAGGACCGTCGATGGACACTGAACATTCTGCACTGCCGTGCACCAGGGCCGCTCGCCGCCATGCTGAGCCGGACCTCGCCATGCGGCGGCATGCCTGCGGGGAGGGAGAGCGGCATGCCAAAGCCGACTGGCCGCCGGATGGTCGTGTCGCCGACTTGCCGGTGCCGCGACGCCATGCTGCACGGGTGTGCGGGAGGGGTGCACGTACGAGCCCGCCCTTATAAGGGCGGCCTTGACGGACAATCCTTATAAGTACCCCTGCCGCATGGCGGCCAACCTCGTATGCGAATCCCTAGGGCGGACGCCTCGCGTCAGCGACAGACCTAGGGTTGATGTGGATACGAGGTCTTCATCCAAAATGCCTCAGCATCTGCCCCTCCAAGCGGTCGGCAAGGTTGAGGTATACGGCGCCCTTCGGCTCCCGTCCGTGGCTGTTCGCCCAGGCCAGGACGTCTGCCAGCACATGTGCAGGGCCTGGGACGGCCCTGCGCCATCCGCGATCACGGACAAAGCCCATACAGTCGTAGTCGCATTGAAAGTAAAGCCGGTGCACCTCAAAACTGTGCAGCTGCAGGAACCGATCTACAGGATCGCGCGCCAGGTTCCACATGAGGGCGTTGTATGTGCGGGACAATTTTTTATTGTTGGCGAAGCGGTGATCTTGCCTTAGACGTTCCAACAGCCTTGCGAACGTCCGTTTTTTCTCAAGGTGGATGCAAAGGCCCATGGTGTTCCTTCCGTCGAATGAGACCTTGTTTATTATGGCGTTCTTCGCATCGCGGCTGCGGATGGTGGACATGTGGACCGGCCTGGGCCCTATGCGCCGGGCCAGGCCGGTGATGCCCTCTTCCGTGCCGACTACGATTGCCATGAACTTGTGGTTGCCCGACTCGGGGTTTCCGGAGACGTCCATTCCCGCAAGCATCTAATATCGACCTGTCGGCGCAGTGCGCCGCCTCCTATATGAACATGACCTAGGCCGGCAGGCCGCGCGGCGAGGGGCCGGCACGGCGGCGGATCCGCAGGGGGCCGGGCGAGCACTCCCGCCCTCCTTTGCGCCCCCGCTTGAGCCGCGGCGCGGGCCGCGCAGCGCCGGACGTCCGGCCGATTCGGCCGCCGTCTACGCCCGCCCGAGGTGCGAGAGCGCAAGCAGCGCGCCGAGCGAGGCCGCGTACGCCGCAAACTTCAGGAGCGCAAAGGCGCGCTCGGGGCGCACCCACAGCCTCTTGCCCGGAAAGTCGAAGCGGGCGAACAGGTCGCGGACGGCGCCGCGCCGTAGCACCCCCGCCAGCCTGCCGACATCGTTCGAGAGGCGGATGGCGGTCGCCTCTGCCGCATCCCGCATGCCGTGGCCCTGGCCGGGCCGGTTGCGCGCGATGCGGGCGCGCTCGACGGCGACCTCTGCGGCCGCGCAGCAGGCCGGCCAGAGGGATGCGGGCCACGGGTCGAGCAGGCCCGCCGCGGCGAGGCCCGCCGCCGCGGCCCCTCCCACGAGCAGCGTCTCGGGCAGGTTCGGGAAGCTGTAGTACCGCCAGGCGGGATGCATCGACGGCATGCGCGAGTCGCCCCACGCCCAGCGCGCAAAGCGCGCATAGCTGCGCCGCCCGCCGCCCCACCAGCCGTGCCGCACGGCCGCGCCCGGCACCGTCTTGAGCCACGAGCCGCCCGCCCCCTCGACGATGCGCAGGCAAAAGTCGATGTCCTCGCCGCCTCCGTGCCGCGGGAACAGCGGCGAGAACCGGATGCCGCCGACGGCCGACCGCCTCACGAGCAGGTTCGACGTGGCGCCCCACGGCATCCAGCGGTCGCCCGAGGGCATGTCGAAGAACGTGAGCATGCCGCTTGCGCGCACGCCCCGGGTGAACGAGTTGACGGGGCGGGGGAACAGAGTGGGGCCGATGTATCCCGGCGCGCCCGGGTGGTCTGCAATGGCGCGCGCGTACGCGCCGAGCAGGCCGGGCTCGGGCGCGACGTCGTCGTCGATGAACAGTATGTACTCGCCTCCGCCCTGCTCGATGCCGACGTTCCTCGAGAGCGGCGCGCCGAGGCTCTCGGCGTTGGCGGTGCACCTCACGGGCCGCCCCCCGCGGCGCGTCGTGCGCGTCTCCATGGCCGGGTTGTCGGAGACGACATAGTACGAGACCTCGATGCCGGGGGGAGCCTCGAGCGAGAGCGCCGCAAGGGCCTCCTCGGCGCGGGCCCTTATGCTCGGCACGACGACGTCGATCGTGATCGGCCCCGCGCCCGCCGCTACGCCCAGACGTGCCCCATTCCCTGGTTGCAAAAGCAGTGGGGGCCGACCCTGCAGCGCGCCTTTTCCGCGGGGAACCGGGCCTGGACGGCCCTGGCCGTGCCCTCTTCGATCCCCTCGGACGCGGGGCCGTAGCGCGAGCGGCCGACCCACGAGCACACGGACAGGAGGCCGCCCGTGGCGATCGCATCCGTGGGGCCCAGTGTGCACCCCGACGCCGGAAGCGCCTCCCCCGCGGCCAGCGCGGCGGCGTCCCTCCAAAAGCCCGGCGGGTTGGTCGGCGGGCCCGGCGGGTCGGGTCCCCGCCTCTCTAGCCGCTCCGCGACCTCGAGCAGGTGCGGCGCATCGGCGCGCGACAGGAGCAGGCCCGGCGCGTTGGCCGACGCGTAGCCGTCGTCGAAGACGGGCTGGAACTTTACAAAGTCGACGCCGGCGCGCCCGCCGAAGGCGAGCAGGCCCGACACGCTCTGCCACCTGGCGGTTGCGGCGGTCACGGTTGCGTTGATCCCGATCTCTGCCGTACCCGAGGATGCCGCCTCCTCTATCCCGCGCAGAATGGCGGCGTGGACGGCCGGCGGCGTTCCCCTGGCCGCCTGCATCTCGCGCGGATCGGCAGAGTCCACGGAGAACGTGACGCCTGTTGCCCCCTCCCTGACCAGGCCCCCCACCAGGTCGCTTCTCGGCCCGCGCGCCAGCGCGTACCCGTTGGTTATGACGACGACCTCGTCGACGAGGCGCGCGTAGTGCGATATGATCTCGCCGAGGCGCGGGTGCAGCGTCGGCTCGCCCCCCGACAGCACGACGCGGCGGGTGGCGAGCAGGCGCAGCGTGGGGCCTGGGATTATCGATGCGGAGGCGTCGGGCATGCCGCGCCCGCGCCGGTCGCCCCACCTGCAGTACCTGCACTCGGCGTTGCAGGCGTACGTGACGTCGACTACGACCGTCCCCCTCCCCTCCGTGCAGCCGGCGCCCATCGCAGCGCCGGTGCGTGGGATCCTTAAACGCCTTCCGCCCTGCGGGGGCGGGCTCGGACTCGGAGGGGCGGCGCCGCGGATGGTCCGCATGGCGGGGGCCGCGCGCCGCGCTCAGGCGTACCGCGCCAGGTTTTCCCTGAACCACACAAACGTCCTGCGCATCCCCTTCTCGAGGGTAAAGCGCGGCGACCACAGCGGCGCCTCGCCGTCGATCTCGAACGAGATCGGGCGGCCGTCGACGACCTCGCCCGGCTCGTACTCGCCCGGCACGATCTCCGTGCCGCTGCCGCCGATCTCGCGCACCAGCCGGGCAAGCTCCATGTTGTCGACTATCCGCCCGTCGGCGTTTCCGGCGCAGTGCAGGGTCTGCCCGTCGTACTCGGCCGCCTCTGCGACGAGCCTGCCGTAGAACTCTACGACATCCTCGCCGTACGTCCACAGCCTCTTGGCGCCGGGCGACCTGATGGCCGCCGAGCGGCCGCGCAGGGCGTCGAGGATCAGGCGGGCGGGAAACTCGTCGCTGCGCATGCGCGCGCCGTACCCGCTGCCGACCCTAGTCACGACGCACCGCACCCCGTGCGACCTGTGGTAGCTCGCGTAGAGGAGCTCGACGGCGGCCTTTGTCCAGCCGTACAGCGACGAGGGCAGCGGCTGCATGCCGGCCGTGTACCTAGAGCCGGGCGGGTGGCCGTACAGGGTGTTGAACGAGCTCGGGTACACGAGGATGGGCGCCGAGGAGGGGCCCATGCGGGCGGCGATCTCGAGGAGGCGCAGCGGCGGCAGCACGTTGGCCGCGGCCGTGTACGCCGGGCTAGAGTTCCCGAACGGCCTGTCGGCCACGCCGAGGCCGCAGTCGATCGCGACGTCTACTCCGGCCAGGTCGTCGCGCACCATGTCGTTGGTCGCCTTCCACATGTACTCGATGCGGTCCCTCGATCCGGCGAGCCTCCACGCCTCGTCCAGGCGGCACACGTCGACGCCGCGCACAGAGTACCCGTCCCCGGCGAACCGGTCGCACAGTGCCGAGCCGATGACGCCGGCGGCCCCGGTCACGAGTATCCTCACGGTGGGGCCGCGCAGGGGCGCCCCCTTTACGCCTTTCGGCCGCGCGCCGCGCGTGCTTATATGGCGGAACGGATCCGTACGCCGCGTGCGCCGGGTGATCCTGAACATGCACATGCCAAAGACGGGCGGGACGACGCTGAACATGGCGCTCTGGCGCAGCTTTGGGCGGGGCCACCGCAATATGAGCTACCTGGTTCGGACGGGAACGGGGGGCCGCACGGATCACCTCACGTGGCACAGGGTCGCCTGCATGCGCGACCTCTTGGGGACCGAGGCCGTGTGGAGCCTGTCGACGCGCGACGTGATCGACATGCTCGACGCCGATGCGGGGATCGTCTCGCTGTCGCGGCACGGCATGTACGTGGATCCCGCCTGCGTCGGGAGGGCGGCGGGATGCCCGGACGGCTGCGGCGGATACGACCTGCGGCCGATCTTCTTCGTGAGGAGGTTTGCCCCTTGGCACATGTCCCTGTACGAGCAGCAGAGGGGGGACCCGGGCAGTCTCGTCCGGCTCAGCCGCGACCCACGGGCCATACTGGCAAAGACGGGGAGTCCGCGCGAGTACGCGAGGTTTTGCGTCGACAATGCGGACATGCTGGGCAACCACAAGATCATGCACAACTGGACGGGGGCGCAGACCGAGGCGGTCCTCGGCAGCTTGGGACTCTACCAGGTGGGGTTGACCGAGCGCTACGATGAGAGCCTCGTCGTCATCGAGGATGCGCTGTCGGATGACTTTCCCGGGATAGACCTGTCGTACCCGCGGCCCCTGAACGCGGGTGGGGGCGGGCCGCGGGGCAGGGAGGAGCTGGCGCGGCAGATCGGGGACGGCCTGTTGCGCGAGCTGGAGGCGGCGTACGCCGAGGATGCGGTCTACGGCCGCATCGAGGCCGAGCTGGACTCTAGGATGTCGCACGTGCGGGACTTTGGGGGGCGGCTAGACGCCTTTAGGGAGCGGTGCGCGGCGAGGCGGGCGCGCGGGGACAAGGCGGCGTAGGGCATGCGCCCGAACCCGCGCGGGACGGCGCGGAATGTGGGCGCCGGGCGCACCCCGTGCCGTAGGCGTCGATGCGGGAAGGCATGACCACTGGGCCTGCATTTGGGCCGTAGCCGGCTTCGCGACAAGGGCCGCTTTTGAGAAAAATGGGCCGCGATGAGCGCCCATTGGACGGCACACCTCGCACTTTATAAGGAATGCTTGGCGGCCTAATTCTTATATACCGCCGTGCCGCCCTAGGGCCAACCTCGTATGCGAACCCCTAGGGCGGATGCATTGCATCCGCGACAACCTAGGGCAGATGTGGATACGAGGCCTTCATTTAAACAGCTTGAACATGCGCTCTTCCAAGGGCTTGGATATGTCGAGTCGAACGGCGCCCTTGGGCTCTATCCCACGTCTGTTCGCCCATGCTAGAACGTCGGCTAGACCATGTGCTGAACCCGGGCTCGCACGGTGCCACCCTTGATCATGGACAAAGAACTTGCAGTCGTCGTCGCATTGAAATGCGAGCCGGTGCACCTCGAAGTCGTGCTGCCGCAAGAACTGCTCCACGCGATCGCGTATCAGATTCCACATGAGGGCGTGGTACGTACGGTACATCTTTTTGTTGGTGACTGGATTGCTCTCTCGCTTTAGTCGATCCCGGAGACTTGAGAATGTGCGATTCTTTTCCAGGCGTATACAAAGCCCCATACGGTTTATCCCATCGAAGTTGACTTTGTTGATTATGCCATACTTCGCACTGCGGCCGACGATCCTGTTCATATGAACCGGCTCGGGACCCAAGCGCCTGGTCAGGGCCTTGATGCTCTCGTTCGTACCAATGACGATTCCCATAAATCTGTGGTTGCCCGACTTGGGGTCGCCTGAGACATCCATTCCTGCAAGCATCCGATTTACTCCGCCGCCGCAAATTTAGACGCCCATATATGAATATAATCCGTAGCGGCAAGTCGCAAGCAGACGCGCTGTATGGAGCCACGCAATGCCAGCAAACCGCGAGGCGGCGCCTGGCGACGCCGCCTTGGCTCGTAACGCAGGGCGGCTCAATGCTGTGCTCCTGTCGGGCCCCGCCGCCGCAGACCAATTTTGCAGGAACTTGTAGATGGGCGTGATCCACTTGCTTGCCAAAAAGGGTGGCTGGAAAGGGGTGCCGCCACGCTCCATGAACTACGGTCGGGGGGACGTGTCGGGGGGGGGGGGGGGGGGGGGGGGGGGATCGCGCGCTCTTCGAATCCTAGAGGCGAGTGCGCCCGCACCTTGGGCCGATGTGCTTGGATCGATGCAGTGCGACTCTGGCGATGGCCTTCCCGTCCCTTGCCAGCGGTACAACACGAGTCGTTTTTTTTTGCATGCGACTCCGTCCACAGACATGGCGGATTTGGCGCCGCCTTTCTCGTTTGACATGGGTCGTCGTTGGGAAGACGGCGGGGGCTGCCTTGCGCATATTGCAATGCCTCCCTTGACCTTTCCGGTCTTTCCACACGGTTGAGTCGGTCCTTGGTATGATGGACTTGGACCGGCCACGAGGAGCGGGATG
Source organism: Cenarchaeum sp. (assembly GCA_965242695.1). GTDB lineage: Archaea > Thermoproteota > Nitrososphaeria > Nitrososphaerales > Nitrosopumilaceae > Cenarchaeum. The sequence continues at coordinate 1,612,883 of CBDESU010000002.1, forward strand.
CCCATCCGCGGCGTCTGCGCACGATGCAGGCAGCCTAGCTGTACCACCGGCCGCTGCGTCGATGCGTGCCGTCGGGCCGCGGGCAAGCGCCTCGCGCTGCCTAGGCGCAAAGGCGCTCTGCATCCCTGTCACGGGCGGGGGACTCGAATAAAGCGGCATGGGGCGCATCGCATGTGGGGAGGGGGAGTGGAGAATGCGAAATGCCGCCAGCGCGGCCGTCACGCCTGGCGACCTGGCGGTGGCGGCTGAGGACCTACCGGCATCGCACTGCATGATGGCGCTAGGCGGGATGCGACATGCGACGCCTCTGCCGTATCCTTGGGACGAGCCCCGCGCGCTGGGTATCCTTATATGAGCCCCGCCGGGCGGTGTGCTGAAGGCACCGCTCTCCCAGGGGATGCCTTCATTAGAGGCAGGTTGAGGCATTTTTTTGCCCTAACGTGTGGTTTGAGACGGGGCGCGCCCTTGACACGGGGCGCGCCCTGCATAACCCCGCTAGCCTGGGGCGGCATGGAGAAAGGCCCTGCAACCGGCGCGCGCAGAATCCCGCTGCGGCTTGGTGGGGGTGCCGGCAGGCCGCGGCAGGCCGCCCGCCAGCCCACCCTTCCAGTCCACATCCCTCCGCCCGACGCCCCGCTGATGCCGGCCGCGCGGCAGGGGAGACCGTTATACCTGCACCTTTCGGGGATGCCGCATGGATGTCCCCGCCGGCGATATCAGCGTGGCGGCCGCCTGCGGAGCGGCCATGCACCTACTCGAGGCGGGCAAGATATGGCACGCCGAGATATCGGTGCGCACCGGCCTGGGCGCCTCTGCCGTCGGGATCGTGGCCGACGCCGTGTCGCGGCGCGGCGCGAGGCGGAGGGGGAGGAGGCCGCCGCGACCGGGGCCGCCGCATGGGGCATCGGCTCGCCAGCCGCCGGATGTGCGCGCAACCGCGCGCAAAAAGCTTATCTATCTTTTCCGGGCGCGCCGCCGTCAATGGAAATGATGGAGCGGCGCGTCACCGTCGACGGCAACTCCGTCCGCTACCTGGAATCTCCCGGCCGCGGCGAGGCGCTCCTGCTGGTGCACGGCTTGGGCGCATCGGCCGAGAGGTGGAGCCGCGTCGCGCCCCTGCTCGGGCGGCGGTACCGCCTGATCGTGCCGGACCTTGTCGGGTACGGGCGCAGCGACAAGCCGGCCGTCGACTACACGCCGGACTTTTTCGTCTCGCTCGTCGGGTCGCTCCTCGGCCTGCTCGGCGTCGAGCGAGCGCACCTGATCGGCTCGTCGATGGGCGGGCAGGTCGCCGCGCTGTTCGCCGCCGAGAATGCGGGGCGGGTCGGCCGCCTCGTGCTCGTCTCCCCCTCGGGGCTGATGAGGGATACGACGCCGGCGCTCAACAGGTACATCATGGCCGCCCTCTATCCGCGCAGGGACAGGGCGCGCGAGTCGTTCGCCGAGATGTCGGCGTCGACCGAGGCGAGCCCGGATATAGTCGACTCGTTCGTCGAGCGCATGGGCGAGCCGAACGCAAAGATGGCGTTCATGTCGTCGCTGCTAGGGCTGAAGCACTCGGACATTGGCGGCCGACTCAGCGGAATCGCGGCGCCGACGCTCCTCGTGTGGGGCTCGAACGATCCAGTCATACCGATCGGGTACGCGCGGCAGTTCTTCTCGGCCATACCGCGCTGCAGGTTCTACCGCATGGAGCGCTCGGGCCATACCCCGTTCGTCGACAGCCCCGAAAAGTTCGCCCGGGCCGTGCTCGACTTTCTGCCGCCCTAGGCGCCCTGCCCCCGCCCCCGGCGGGCCAGAGGCGGCGGCTCGCAGCCACCTGCCTGTGGGCCCTGCCCCGGGGCGCCCGCCCGGCGCCGCCCCGGCCCCTCTGCCTAGGGCGCCTTCATGCCCGCCGTGGCCGTGCGCGAGTCCGCGCGGCCACCCCGGGCTCCCTTCTCGGCGCCTGGGATGCACCTGTCCGCATGCCGCTCCGATTCGGCCGCGTGGGGGGGGAAGGGCCACGCTGCGCCCTGGCTGCGATGCTGCGCAGCATGGGCAGGCTCTTGGCGGTGCCGCCTCGGCCCCATCCCATGCCAGCACTCCTCCCCTGCGCCCCTCTGCTAGCCACCCGGATGACCTGCCCGCTGGGTATATATGGCGCTCATAACCGCCCGCCGGCAATGAGTGGTAATCAGTACCCTCCAGATCCAGCGAGGATGCTGGCCGAGTGGATGGCGCGGGCCAGCCAGGCGCAGGGCGAGTTTGCAAAGAACATCGGCGGCGCGATGGGCGGCAGTCAGGCGGATGCGGCCGACGGCGCGCAGGCGCCGGCCGGCCCGCTGGCCGAGGCGGCCGGCAAGGCGGCCGAGATGCAGGCGGGCCTGCTTCGCATGCTCGGGGCGATGCAGGCGCGCGGCATGGACAAGATGGCCGACATTGGGCAGCTGGCCGCCCTGATGATGCCCAACGTGTGCAACTGGGGCGCCTACAAGACGGCCGTGGGCAACAACGGGAGGATATCGATACCAGAGGCCGAGCGCAGGGCGCTCGGCCTGTCGGACGGCGACCTGGTGCAGGTTATCGTCGTGCCGATATCACGCTCGCAGCGCGAACAGGGGGTGAAACAATGAGCGCAACAGAAGCTACAGGCAAGACAGGAACCGGTTCAAAGGACGCGTACGCGGCCGTCGAGCAGGGCGCCGACAAGATACTCGACACCGTCAGGCAGTCGGTGCCGCGGTACCACCAGTCGGTCACGAACGTCCAGCAGGAGTACGTCGAGGCGTGCGAGAACATGCTCCACTCCTCGATCATGATGCAGCGCGAGTACGCCCAGAAGGCGGGCATCGCCGCTAGCGTGCCGGACGCGACGCTGAGGATGTTCAACGAGATCGCGGAGGAGGCGGCAAAGGCCATCTCGGTGCAGAACCAGATGACGCTGGCCACCATCGACGCGGCGCAGCAGAACATCAAGACGTTCAACAGCAACGCCAAGGCGTTTGCCGACCTGAACCGGAACATCCTGCAGTCCTGGATATCAGCCTTTACGGCGGCCCGGAGCTAGGCTGAGGCGGCGGGGCTTTTTGCCCGCCCGAGCCTAATCCAAGACCCGCTTTTTTGCTCTCTCTCTGGCCCGCGGCGGCCGCGCGGCGCCGCGGCTAGGGCCCGGGCCGGCGGACCACGCAGCCTTCCGTTCCGCGAGCAGCTGACCGCGGAGGAAAAGGCGGCCGTGGCTGCGGCGTTCCGATGCGGATATCCGTCCCGCAGCGGCCCTGGCTGATCTGGCCTCGGCGAGCCTGCCGCCCGGCTCTACAGATGTCCTGCATCCCGTCCGTGCGCCTTGGGCGCATCTGCCCCGCGCCGCAACACGCGGCCCTTGGAGATGCGGCACTCTGGCTTTCGGCTCGCCCGTGGCGAAGACGGGGGCAGCATGCCGGCGCAACCAGGCCTGCCGGCACAGGTGGCGCCTCCAGACATCCGATGACTCGCGGCGGCCCTGCACGCGCGCATGCCCACGGCGGGGGGGGGGGGGGGGGGGGGTGGGGGTGGGTGCAAGGCCGGCCGGGACCGCACACATGATCGTGGCGCCTTGTCCGGCCCGCCAGAGCGCGCGCCGGTGGGAGCGACTCCTGTGGAACCTTCCGTGCTTGGAAGCGCCAGGGGAAGGGGCCAGCTCCGGGTGATCCGCCGCCGGATCTGCGACCGCATCGCACCGGAAGGCCCCGCGCCGCGGCGGGCGCCATGCGGGGGCCCGCCGGCGCATGCCTCCCCGCCCCCGCCACCTGCGCTCCCGGGGCGCCTGCGCGCCGGCCCTGCCATGATTAAAAAGGCCCCGCGAGGGCGCCGCGCCGATTGGGAGACCGCATCGTACTCGACACAAGCATCATTGTCAACGGCGAGACCGTGCGGATGATCGACAGGGGCATGTTCGACGGCGCAGAGGTAGTCATACCAGAGGCCGTCGTCGACGAGCTCCAGTCGCAGGCGTCGCAAAAGCAGGAGCAGGGGTTCGTCGGGTTGCGCGAGATCAAAAAGATCCGCGACCTTGCGCCCAACCGCGGCATGACCGTCCGCTTCGAGGGGTCGCGCCCGACGGCCGACGACATACTGCTCTCCGACAGGGGGCGCATCGACGCCGTCATAAAGGACGCCGCGCGCGACGGCGGCTCGACCCTGTACACGTCCGACAGGGTCCAGGCGATGGTCGCCGAGGCCGAGGGGATCGAGACGCAGCTCGTCAGGCAGCGCGGCAGGGAGAGGGAGCTCGAATTCACGGGGTTCTTTGATGCCACTACGATGAGCGTCCACCTCAAGGAGGGCCTGCCCCCAAAGGCCAAGCGGGGCAAGCCCGGCGCGTTCACGCTCGACGACATCGGCGATGCGCCGCTCACGAGGGACCGCATGCGCGGGATCGCCGCCGAGATACTAGAGGCGTCCAGGTCAGAGGGGGCCGACACCGAGATATCGCGCCCCGGCGCGCTCGTCGTCCAGTACGGCGACTACCGCATCGCCATGACGCAGCCGCCATTCTCGGACGGGCACGAGATCACCATAGTCCACCCGATCGTAAAGATGTCGCTCGGCGACTACGGCGTCTCGGAAAAGCTCATGGCGCGGCTCTCGGAAAAGGCCGAGGGCGTGCTTATATCCGGCCCCCCCGGGTCGGGCAAGAGCACGCTCGCCTCGGGCCTTGCAAACTTTTACCACTCGCGCGGCCGCGTCGTAAAGACGTTCGAGTCGCCGCGCGACCTCCAGGTCGAGCCAGGGATCACGCAGTATACAAAGCTCGACGGCAGCTTTGAGAATACGGCAGACATACTGCTGCTCGTGCGCCCTGACTACACCATATTCGACGAGGTGCGGCGCGTCGAGGACTTTGCAGTGTTCTCGGACCTGAGGCTCACCGGGGTCGGCATGGTCGGGGTCGTCCACGCCAACGCGCCGCTCGACGCCGTCCAGCGGTTCATCGGCAAGATAGAGCTCGGGATGATACCGAGCGTGCTAGACACCGTCGTGTTCGTAAAGGACGGCGCGATAGAAAAGGCGTACGAGCTAGAGCTGATGGTAAAGGTGCCCTCTGGGATGACAGAGCAGGACCTTGCGCGGCCGGTCATCGTGGTGAGCGACTTTGAGGCGGGCGTGCCCGAGTACGAGATATACACGTTCGGCGAGGAGAATGTCATCGTCCCCGTGCAGGATTCGGGCAAGGGAGGCAAGGGCGGCGGCGAGAAGAGCGGCATGGCGCGGCTAGCCGAGCAGCGCATCGGCGAGACGTTTCGGCGGTTCGACCCGGGGGCCCGCGTCGAGATAGTCTCGGACGGCAGGGCCAAGGTCACGGTCGCCAAGAGGCACGTGGCAAGGATAATCGGCAGGGGCGGCTCGAACATCGCCGAGCTTGAAAAGGCGCTCGGCGTGCGCCTCGACATCGACGGCGTCGAGGGCGGCGGCGAGGACGACGGCGGCGGGCCGATCACGCTCGGCGGCTACGCGGGGCGCGACGGCGGCGGCAGGGACAGGGGCCGCGGCAGGGGGCGCGGCCGCGGCAGGGACAGGGACAGGGGCCGCTACGGCGACGAGTACGGCGGCGGCGACGGCGGAGACGACGGCGGCGGCGACGGGGAATATGGCGATCCCGGCGCGGACCGCGGGCCAGAGATACAGTTCACATTCTCGGAGACCCGCATGGGAACGGTGCTGACCGTCGGCCGCGAGCACATCGGCAGCCGCGCGTCCGTGTTCGTCGGCGGGCAGTACGTCGACTCGCCAAAGATCACGCACAAGGGGCAGCTAAAGTTCCCGCGCCACTCGCCGCAGGGCCGCCGCTTCGCCGAGATGCTCACCTCGCCTGGCGACATACGCGTGTACCTCAGAGCCTCCTGAACTCGGCGAGCACGTCCGGGTGCGACCGCAGGTAGGTCGTGAACTTGCGCAGCTGCCTCGTCGTCTTCTCGTCGAGGTGGTGCTCGATGCCCTCGGCGTCGCGGTCGGCCGCGTCGCGCGCCACGCCGAGCACCTCCAAAAACTCGAGGAGTATGCCGTGCTTTTGGCGGACCGCCTCGGCCAGGCGCGCGCCGGCCGCGGTGAGGCGTATGCCGTGGTACTTTTCGTACTCTAGGTGGCCGTTCTCGTCGAGGCGCTGCAGCATCCTCGTGACGCTCGGCGCGCTCACCCCCATATGCCTCGATATGTCCAGGGTCGTCGCGTACCCCTTGAGCTCGACGAGCTCGGCGATGACCTCTAGGTAGTCCTCGGTGCGCGTCGTCGGCTTTCTGCTCTCGGACTCGTGGACGGCCCTGATGGACTCTAGGCGCGAGCCGCCGCCGCTGTCTCCGCCGCCGTCGGAGCCGCGCCGCGCCCTGCCGCGGCCTCTGCCCGCCCCGGGCTCTCCAGCCGCGGTCCTGGCGTCCCCGGGGCCGCCCCCGCGCCCCTGCCGACCCCTCGGCCCGCCCCGAGCGCCCGCTCCCATGCCGACGGGGCCGGCGAAGGGGTATAATTTGCTGCCCCCGCGGCCGTCCCCCGCGCCCCTTGTCAAGGGCGCTGGACGCGCAGGCCAAAAGATCCTGACAAGCGCCCTCTACCCCATGCGCGGCGGAATGGGGGCATGCCAGACGAGATGAGGGAGCGCCTGGACGCGATGCGCGCCTACTCGGAGTCGCTGCGCCGGCGCGCCGGCCTGTACAGGGAGATGGCCGAGATGGGCGGCGAGGGGACGGCCCGCTCGCTCGGCGCGCTGCAGCGCGCGCCCGCCCCGGGTCGCAAGCTGCAAAAGATCGGCTTCATCATGCTCTGGATACCCGAGCCGACGGGGGCGACGATAGCGGCCGGTGCGCCGATGATCCTGGCCGGCCGCTACCTGGACAAGAGGTACAACGGGGCCACCATAAAGGACATCGGGGAGCAGGCGCGGAGCGCCGGCGCCGAGATGTCCAGCTTTAGGGACACGGCGATGCGGCGGCTGTAGGGGCCACCGCCGTCCCTCCCCGTCCGCTTCGGCCAAGGGGGCGCCGGTGCGGGGCCCTGCACGCGCCGCCCGCGTAGCCGCCGGGGGCCACCGGGCGGGCATCCCGCCCGGGCCGCCCAGAGGCTTGGATATTATACGGCCGGTGCGGCCCCGCCCGCATGGCCACGCGCCTGCAGGTGCTCGTACCGATCTCGGCGGCCGCGGTGATCGTCGGCGTGGCCGGAATCCTGACGATACCGAGCGACTCGAAGCTAGAGTCGACCGAGTTCCCGCGCGGCACGGTACTGGTCGACGGCAGCGCGATCGAGGTGCAGGTGGCAAGCACTGCGCCGCAGCGCGCAAGGGGGCTCATGTTCCAGGAAGAGCTGCCGCCGGGCGAGGGCATGCTGTACATTCACGACGAACCGGGCGAGCATGCAAGGTGGATGCTCAACATGCAGTTTGCCGTCGATGCGGCCTGGTTCGATGCGGACGGCCGCGCCGTGCACGTCGAGCGGGACGTGCAGCCGTGCAAGTCGGCGCTCGAGCAGGCCACGTGCACGGCCGTCAACCCCGCCGCCGAGGCGCTGTACATACTGGAGGTGCCGGCCGGCCGCGCCGCCGAGCTCGGGATCGAAATAGGCTCGCGCCTGGATGTAGTCGAGGATGCGGCGTTCCCGCGCGGGACCGTCAGCGTCGGCGGGGTCGTAATCGAGGTGCAGGTAGCCGACACGCCCGAGCTGCGCTCGCGCGGCCTCCAGTTCCAGGACGCCCTGCCCTACGACGAGGGCATGCTGTTCGTCCACGACCGGCAGGGCGCGTACTCTATGTGGATGCCGAACATGAGGTTTGCACTAGACATGATGTGGTTCGACGCCGACGGGCGCGCGGTGCACATCGAGCGCGGCGTGCCGCCGTGCGGTCCCGACGTGTCCTCTACGGGGCGTTGCCCGTCGTACGGGCCGGGCGATGCGGCCCTGTACGTACTGGAGGCGACGGCCGGCTTTGCCGACATGCACGGGATCGACGGCTCCTCGCGGCTCGAGATCATCTCTGTATAGGCGGCGCCCTGCAGGGGGCGGGGACATGGCGCCGCGCGCCGGCGATCGCGCCCGCTTGTGATCGGGACCGCGGCCTGCCGGTCCTGCCGGATTTTTCGCACCTGCAGGCCGGCGCGGGCGCGCCAGCAGCGCGGCGGGCTGAAGCGGTCGGCTCGCATTTGCGGGACGCCCGCGCCTGCGCTCCGTTGCCGGCCCCCTGCGCCTAGAATTTTATAGCGCCCCCGCGGGCGGCCCATAGGGCCCGTAACTCAGCTTGGTAGAGTAACCGACTCATAATCGGTGAGCCGTGAGATCGAAGCTCGCCGGGCCCACCTCCTTCCCCTGCCGCGCCGGGCGCCGCCGGTGCCGATCTTGGGCGCGCGCCGCCTTCAACTCTTGGCCTTGCTGTACTGCAGCGCCCTCAGGACCTCGGTGTAGTCCTCGTCGCTGTACAGCTCTTTGACCGCGGCCTTTTTGTCGAGCACCCTTGCCGATCCGTCGAGCATCGACACGATCCACCTGGCATCGGCCGGCCCGAGCACCATGGTGACATGGCCGCACTCTGACTTGTCGATGCCCTCGCGCCATATCGGGAACGCAAAGAAGTCGTAGTCGTTCGCTAGGAGGATGGATGCCCGCTCCTCGGACTCCTTCATGGCTATGGCCAGTATCTGCTGGTCCTTGTCCGCCGCCGATCTGAGGTGGCGCAGCAGCTCCTTCAGGTCCTCCTCCCCTCCATCCCCTCCGTGCCTTGCGATGGCGCCCCTCGACGTGCGCCTTCCCTTCGTCCCGTCCACCTCTTCCTTCCGGGGCATTCCCATCTTGTCCAGTATGGCGCCGATCCTGGCCCCCTCCGCATCGCCCGCACGCTCGGGGTCGGCCCACCTGAACTTCCTGTCGATCCACCTGATCGACTCGTCGCTGAGCGGGTCGTCGACAAGCTGCCCCCTGAGGTCGTCAATGGCCTTTTCGTACCCCTCGTACCCGTATACCGTCTCAAACGCCCTCAGGCTCGCGCCGGCATATTCCTTGGTCCCCTGCCATACGCTGTCGCGCTCGGGGAGAAGCAGGTCGTCCCTGCGGAGGTCGACGTAGTCTAGCTGCGGCCCGTAAAAGCCGGGGTTTTCCAGCTCGCCTTTGCTTCGCTTCTTGTGGTTTAGGACCACGCTCGTGTCCAGTACCACGCGCATGCCGCCGCGCGCCGCGCGGCGCGGCGCGGCGGCCGGCGGCTTGGGTGCGCGCCGGGAAGCGGCCGCACCCGCGGGAGCGCCGGCCGGCGGCACGGGCACGGCGCCTGCACCGGGAGCCTTCGGCCTGCGCGCCACGGGCCTGCGCGCCACGGGCCTCTTGTCCTCTACGGGACGGCTCCCTTTCGAGCCAGACGCCCTCCGCACTGCAACTGCGACGACGACCGCAACGACCGCCGCCACGGCGACGGCCGCCGCCAGCACCATGGCGGTGTCTAGGCCCGTGCTTGGATATGCTTGCCCACCTGCGGCTTCTTCCCGGGGCGAATGCGCGGCGCTGGACGGTGCGCCCCTTTCCGCCCCTTCAGACTCCCGCGGCGCGGCATCCGGCGGCCCGGGCTCGCCGCCGGGCGCGGGGACTGCAGGGCTGGCCGGAGCGGACGCTGCCGGCCCCTCGACCTGTCGCCGATCCTCCGATGGTGCGGCCTCGACCTCCCGCTCGGGCGCCTGCATCGCCGCGCCGCCGCCCGCATCGCCAGACTCGACCCAGAACGGGGCGCGCGCAAGCTGGCCGGCTCCGGTGACGACCGCCGTGTACTCGCCATCGCCGCCCCACCGCCCGCCGGGGGGCATTATGGTCGCCGAGTAGGTGCCCGCGGTGCTGGTCGTGAGCACCCCCGAGTACACAACGCCGGCCGACGGGCCGGCGACGTCGATGCGCAGGCGCACCCCAGCGCCTGCGCCCTCGGCGGTGCCGTGCACCGTGACGGCCGCATCGGGCGAGTAGATGGGCCTTGACACGCTCGCCGACAGGCCCAGGATGGAGCCGGACGCATCTGCTGCGCCGGGATCATCCCCGGCAGCCTCTCCGCGCGCCGGCGCGGCCGCGGCGGGAACCTGCGGGGGGCGCACGACCTCAAAGTACACGGTGCCCAGGGATGCGCCCCCGTGCGATGCCGACACCTTGTACCTGCCGGGCCTCGAGTCGGCCCCTGTGGGGAACGGCTTGTCGAGCTGGTACGGGACGGCAAAGTGGCCGCCGCGCGTGGCCAGTGCGGACTGCTCGGACCTGGACGAGTCGGGCAGCGTCACGACGACGTCGACCTGCCTGCGCTCGCCGGACTCGGCGAACATCTGGCCGGTTATCCTGACCGTGACGGGAGTGTGCCTCTCGAGGACATAGATGGTCTCCTCGACGGCTAGCCTGCCGTGCCGGGTCTCGTCGTGCCCCTGGGCCCAGGCCTGGTGCGGCGCCGCGGCGGCCACCATTCCGAGTACTGTCGCGAATGCGACGGCGGCGAACAGGGCCGGTAGCAGTGTGTGCATCGGCGCCTGGCGCGGCGCGCCGCGGCCGACTGCGCCGATCCTGCCCATCGGCGGGCCCCGCCGAGGCGGCTAAAAACCTTGCCGGCCGCACTCGCACGGGGGGGGGGGGGGGGGGGGCGCAGCCATGGGCAGGCGCTGCGAGATCTCCACCGCGTATCTTGCAGGACGGCGGATGCGCCTGCGTGGCGCGGCCGCGGACCGTCGGGATGGGCGTCCCGCCGGTGCGGGCGCACCCGCAGCATCCATCGACCCTGCGCCCCCCGCGGCCTGGGACGGGCCCTTCCTGGATGCTGCGCCGCCGACGGTTTAAAGGCGCCTGCGGTGCGGCCCGCCCGCGGCGCGATGAAGAATCAGAGTTATGCCTGACGCAATGATGAAAAGGCATTTGACCGAGCTGCCGCAACCGCCGCCCCGATGCGCCCGCAACCGCCGTACGGCGCGGCCCGGGCGGGCTCGCGCAACGGCGGAGACTGCGCGCGGCCGCTGCAGCCGGGGAGTGCGCCGGATGCATGCGCCCGCATCTGCGACTTCCTACGGCCGAGGGCCCGCCGAACGCAACGGGCCGAAGAGGCGGGGCCAGGCTGCGCGCGCCGCACCGGGCGCGGCGGCTGAGCTCTTCCGCGGGCCTGGGCCTGGATGCCAGCATGCGCATGCGCGACTTTCTCACGCCTACGCGAAGGGTATATGGCCAACCGGTATGCGGCACTTCTTGATGATGAGGGAGGTCAAGCCGCTCAGCGACCGGCAGTGGACCATGGTCATAGAGCAGCTGAGGGAGGGCCCTACACCCGAGATGAGGCGCACCCTCCAGATGGCTAGGGAGCAGGCCAAGTACGTGAAGGAGATCGATCATGAAGAGGTTGAAAGGCGCCGCAGGCGAGCAGCGGAAGAGTCCTGAGATTTCTCTGGTGCGCGCCGGCACTGATCCCGACCCAAACTTCGATTGCCGAAACCCCGAGTTCAACGACTACTACAGGGTCGCTTCCTATAGTGACATGGAAGAGGGCCTGAACCGAACATGGCGGCATATTGGCGACGAGGGGGCCGCGCTCGTCCACATCTCGGTCGCGGCGGCGCACCTGCGCCCCGGCCGCGACCCTGCCCTGCGGGGGATGGGCTACGGCAACATCCCCGCACCCCTCGCCGGCTGCCTTGCCACGGACAAGGGCCACGAGCGGCAGGGGGTGGCCGCCAAGCTTTTGCTGTGGTCAATCGAAGAGGCGATGCGCCTGTCGGAGAGGATCGGATGCCGCATCGTCATGCTCAACCCCCTCGACGATCCCGACACCATGCGATTCTATCGCAACCTTGGCTTTAGGTACATGCCAGCTGGCAATGGCGAGGATGATGTATTCTATATTGATATACAGGACAAGATTAGGGCTGACGCCCGCCCCCTGCCGGCCAATACGGCCTAACCATGATCACCAGCTTTCCGGCGCGCCTCGACATCCGTGCCTGCCTCTGACCTGTTGTGCGGTTGACCTACGGCGCTTCGCCGGTGCAGGCGTATGAAGTGTGGGCGGGCAAAGAAGGGCATTGGAAGTTGCCCTGCCGTTCGTAGTCGCAGCCGTAGCCATGCCGGCTTGGCACCTGCATGGAGTCGATCGCACTGACACTGGACGCATCAGCGCCGTGGCGAGCCGCGCCGGCTCGCCCCCGGGCCACGCCCCGTGCATATTCCGGTCTCTGGCAAACGACGCGCTCGCCTAGGGCGGACAGGGCGAAGTTGACGCTGGAGACCTGAATGTCTACGCATGCGGCATCGGACTCCCCCGTTGGGTTTATTTTCAGAGCGGCGCGCCCCCCGCCGTGCCCGAGATCTGGCTCAACTACGGCTCGTCGAACGTCGTAGTCGACGTGAGGGCCGAGAACCTGGGCGAGACGATATCGGGGGGGCCCGCGGGTGCGCTAGAGGGCGAGGCGCTCGAAAAGGAGATCGACGGCATGATCGACCTCTCTGCACCCGCCGAGATGGCCGTCCTGCACAGCACGCCGGCCGTCCATGCGCTGCTCAACTCCGTTCTCGGCATGTGCGAGCGCAGGTCGGTTGCGCCGCCGCGGATCGTCGCCGACCGGTGGGTGGCAGCGCCCCTGCGCGCCGCGCTCGCAGAGGGGGCGCGCGTCGAGTCCGGGGCGGTCCCGCAGGTCGGCGGGGATGCCGGGGGCGGGGGCCGCGACGGCGGCGGGGGCGGGCAGCCCTCGCGCACGACCTACTTTGTCGCCGAGGCCGAGCTCGACGGGCTGTTCGGGTACGAGACGGTCGCCACGCGCCTTGCGCGCCGGTTCGGCCGCGACGACGTAATGCTAGCGGCGTACGCAAAGCGGCGCGGCCCGGCGCCCGCCCCCGGCGAGGACGCGGCAGCGGCCGGCGAGGCGCGGCAGTTTGCCGACCGGTTCGAGGTTCGCGCGCTAGACATAGTGGCCGGGCCGGCGGGGATATCGCACGTGAGGGCGGGCCACCCGTCCGAGACGTCGCGCGAGGTGCCGCGCCTGCTAGAGGCGGCCGCCGTGCGCGACGGCGCGGCCGGAAGGCACCGGTCGCTCATTGCAAGCACGGGCAAGGCGGCAAGCAACGACACGCTTGCGCGCTCGCTGTCGTCGCTGTGGAACTGCCGCGCGGCCGTCCCAAAGGGCGGCCTTGTCGTCCTGCTCGCCGAGTGCGGGCGCGGGACCGGCGCCGAGGCCGTGCAGCGGTTCGTCGAGGGGCGCCTCGACGTGGCCGACCTGCGCCGGCCGTCCCGGTACATCGACGGGATGGAGTCGCTGCTGTTCCTGGAGGAGGCGAAGCGGGACATCCAGGTCGGAATAGTCTCGGTCCTGCCGGACCTGTACACGAGGCGGCTCGGCCTCGTGCCGCTCGCCGGCGCCAGGACCGCACTCGAGTACACCCTGTCGACGATGGGGCAGAGGCACAAGGTGTCGGTCCTGCCGGATGCGGCCCGCTCGCTGCTGCGGTAGGCCTAGAGGAACGGTATGCTCAGCGACGAGGGCAGCGGCGCGCAGAGGACGGCAAGCCCGACTATCGCGGCGTACGCATACGCGCGGCTGCGCGGAAGCGGAGATACGTCGTCGAGCGGCCTTGCCGACATGCCGCGCATGCTCAGCGCGAGTATGAGTATGGCCATGAACCAGTAGCCGAGCACGACAAGGACTCCCATGCTCGCGTACGTGGCGTACCTGTGCCGGTCGTGGCCGAGCAGCGTGCGGGCCATGTGACCGCCGTCGAGCTGCCAGGCGGGCAGCATGTTGAGGAACGTGACGAGGAACCCGATCCACGCGGCGAACAGGACGGGCGTGAGGAGCACCTCGCTTCCGGGGCCGCCCTTGCCGAACGCGGCGAGCGCCGCCGTCATGAGCAGCGGCTCGCCCTGCCCCCACTCCTGCAGGGCCGCCCGGCCGTCGGGGCCCGGGGCGGACAGCTCTGGGGGTATGACGGGCGCCTCGTACGCGCCGTACAGGGCGACCAGCACGGCGACGGCAAGGCCGGCGACGGGCCCCGCGATCGCAATGTCGAAGAGTATTACCCTGTTGACGGTGAGGCCCCTTGACCGTATGAACGCGCCGAACGTCGGTATGCCGTACACGGGTATGCCGGGTATGAAGAACGGCCAGGACGTCCTGACGCCGTGCCACCTAGAGGCGGCAAGGTGCCCCGCCTCGTGGACGCCGAGTATGCCGAGCAGCGAGGCGGTGTACACGACGGCCGACCCGAGCGGATCGCCGATGTGCAGCACGGTGTTTGCGGCGACCGTGCGGTAGTACCCGTCGACCATTACGAACGCGACGACGGCGGCAAACAGCAGGCGCGCCACGAGCGACTCGGACATGCCGAGCCAGCGGTGGGTCTTCCTGGGCACTACGTACGCCATCACGTACAGGCTGCCGCCGCTCACGGCCGTGCTGCATGCGACGTCCATTCGCTCCAGGCGGCGGGCGAGCGCGGCAAAGTCGTCCCTAAAGCCGGGGCCGGGCCGGTCGGGCGTGCCGGCGAGCCTGAACTGGATGACGTCGGGGCGCGGCTTTACCTCTTCGACGTCGAGGGCGGCGGTGACGATCTCTACGACCTCGTCGGCCGACGGGTCGCTCACGGGAGGCGCCCCCTGATGCGGGATCCCTGCGGCGGCGCCGGCCCGCGGGCCTCTGGCGCCCATGCCGCCGGCCGCCCTCCAGCCCCGCGCACTCCCATGACGGCCGGCCCCAAAGAGGCCCTATTCAAAATGTAGTGGTTTGCGGGGCCGCCTGCCCGCCCGGGGCGCGGCACGGGAATCGCGCGCCAAGAAATGGTTATAGGCAAGTGCATGCGCCGCGGTGCGATGGCGGGCGCCCTCGTGCACGCGGCCGGCGTTGCCGCCCTTGCATGCCTTGCGGCGCTGGCCGCCGCAGCCGCGCTGCCTGATGCGGCGCATGCCCAGGGACCGCCGGACTCGGATGCGCCGTCGATCGTCTCGGTCGACGCGACAAGGGTCTTGACGGGGCCGGACTCGTCGGCCGTGTACGTCTCGGTCATGTTCAACGAGACGGTGCGCGTGCAGCCCGATCCCGACTCGGCGCCGCCGGCAGTGCGGGTTGTGGTGGCGGGCGAGCCGGCGGAGGCCGCATACGCGTCGCTGTCAAGCGACAACAAGACGGTCGTGTTCAGGTACGACTCGAACCAGGCAGGGAGCGGCCCGGCCGCCGGCTATGTCACGTACGCCTCTGCCATGCCGTTTGCGCTCAACAACGGCTCGATCACGGATGAGGCAGGCAACGCCGCCGACTTGGAGATGCCCCGCATAGCCGCCAGGCTGGACTCTGCCGCAGTCACGGCCGGCAACGAGATGCTCGTAGCGTACTCGATGCCCGCGTATGCATCGCCGTCGGACTATGCGAACCTGACGCTCGTGCCGGGCGGGCCGCGGACGGTCACGGCGGTGGCCGGCAACGGGACGACCGAGCATGTCCTTACGTTCGGCGGCGCGCCGGCGCCGATCGGCGCGACCGCAACAATGGACGTGGCCGAGCTTGGCGACCGCCCGCCCGCGTACTTTGCCGGCGCGTCCGGCGTGCGGGTGGACGACGGCCGCGAGGGGTTTACAATCGCCGGCTACATCGGGGATCCATTCCCCGTACCACTCCAGTCGCCGTCCGGCCTGGCCGAGGGGGCGGACGGCACGATCGTAGTCGCCGACACGCTAGGAGGCCACGTTGCCGTGTACCGCGAGGACGGCACGTTCGTCAGGGAGATGGGGACAAAGGGATACATCGACACCAGGCTGGTCGCAGACCCGGCCGACCAGGGCAAGATATACAGGGACCTGGGAACGCAGGGGTATGTCGACGACTCGTCGCTCGGCTTTGAGTTTTTGTCGTCAAACCGGGGGCACTCCGCCAGCCGCAGGGAATCGACGTGAGGAACGGCACCGTGTACGTCGCCGACATGCGCAACCTCCGCGTGCAGGCGCTAGACGAGGTGACCGGCAGGAGCACTCAGACGTACCAGGTGTGGGCCAATCCGTACGGCGTGGCGCTGTCCCCCGACGGCGCCACACTGGCCGTGGCCGCCTCGCCGTGGAACATAGTCAGCCTGGTCAACACGAGCGCGGCGCTGCCGACCGAACGGATTGGCGGCGGCAACGCGTCCCCCGGTAAGCCCCACTGCCCTCCCCGCCTCATGTGCGATCCGGGATTGGGCAACAACGAGCTCCGCTTCCCGCTTTCCGCCGCATTCGCCGCCAACGGCACAATGTACGTAGCCGACACAATCAACGAGCGCATCCAGGTGTTCGCCCCGAACGGCACGTACCTGTCGTCGATTATGATGCCGCCGCTCCCGGGAGGCGAGGCCAACTCGACGGAGCGCGGCCAGCCGAACCGCCTAGACGTCATCGACGCGTCGGGGACGATACTCGTAAGCGACGGGCTTGGAAGGGCGGTCTACGAGCTCGACGGCGCCGGCGGCATCGTCCGCCAGTTCGGCGGCCCAGACCTCTACGACCTGCCGCGGGGCGTGCTCGCGCACAGCAGCGGCATGGTCTACGTGGCAGACGGCGGCACCGACAGCATAATCGCGTTCAACGCCGACGGCACGCTCAACGCGACGATCGTCTCTGCGCTGCACGGCCCGCTAGAGTTCGGGGCGCTGTTCGGCATTGCGGTCGAGCCCGACGGCCGGATCGTCGTCGTCGACGGCGGCAACGACCGCGTCCAGTTCGTCAGGCGGGCCGACAACGGCACGTACGTGCACGACGGGTCGTTCGGCGAGCGCGGATCGGGCGACGGCCAGATGTGGTTCCCCGCCGGCACCGCCATTGCGCCCAACGGGGACATACTCGTAGCCGACCACACCAACAACCGTGTGCAGCGGTTCGATGCCGACGGCGCGTACAAGTCGCAGTTCAACGTCACGACGGCGGACGGCCGGCAGGTGCCCCCGCGCGGGATTGCAGTGGACTCGGACGGCTCGATCTACGTCGCCTCGATCCGGATTGGCGCCATACTAAAGTTCTCGCCCGACGGCAGCCTTGTCCAGTCGCTAAACGCATCGGGCCAGCTCCGGGCGCCGACCAGCCTGGACCTGGGGCCCGACGGCTCGCTGTACGTCGTCGACGCGGACGCGGGGACGATCCGCGTCATTGATGCCGACGGCTCGCTCCTGCTCAACGCCGGCGTGCCGGCGCAGCCGGGCTTTTACTTCCGGCCCGGGTGGCTCCAGGGCCCGCACGATGTCGCAGTCGACTCCAACGGCAGAATAATCGTCGCCGACACGGGCCACGACCGCCTGCAGGTATTCGACCACGCCGGCGGGTTCGTCATGTCCGCCGGCACGTTCGGGTTCTGCCCGCACCCCGACTGCCTGGGGCACGGCATCCAGTTCGACCAGCCGTTCGGGGTGGTGATGGGCCCCGACGGCCTAGTATACGTCGCCGACACGCGCAACCACCGCGTCGTCGCGCTAGAGCCGCGCGACGCCGCCGCGCCGTCCATAGTGTCCGTCGATACGACAAGGGTACTGACAGGGCCGAGCATGTCCAGCGTGTACGTCTCGGTCGTATTCGACGAGCCGATGCGCGTGTACGAGCGCCCCGACTCGGCGCCGCCGGCCGTCCGGATAGCAATCGCCGGCGAGCCCGCAGAGGCCGCGTACGAGTCGGGGTCGGGCACCGAGACGCTCGTGTTCCGCCACGCCTCGGGCCAGCCCGGAAGCGGCCCTGCGGACGGCTATGTCACATACGCCTCGGCCATGCCGTTTGCGCTCAACAACGGCTCGATCACGGATCTGGCCGGCAACAGGGCCGACCTGACAGTGCCCCGCATCGATGCAAAGATGGACTATGCGGCCCTCACGGCCGCCAACGAGATCACCGTGGCGTACTCGATGCCCGCGTACGCCTCTCCCGCGGACTATGCGAACCTGGCACTAGAGCCGGGCGGGCCGCGCGCGGTAGTGTCGGTGGCCGGCAGCGGGACGACCGAGCACGTCGTCGCGTTCGGCGGCGCGCCGGCGCCGATCGGCGCGACCGCAGTGATGGACGTGGCCGAGCTCGCCGGCCGCCCGCCCGCATACTTTGCCGGCGAGTCCGGCGTGCGGGTGGCCGACGGCCGCGAGGGGTTTGCGATCGTCGGCCACGTCGGGGATCCCTTCCCCGTGCAGCTCCAGGCGCCGACGGCCCTGGCAGAGGGGGCGGACGGCACAATTGTAGTCGCCGACACGCTCGGAGGCCACGTTGCCGTGTACCGCGAGGACGGCACGTTCGTAAGGGAGATGGGGACAAAGGGCTACATCGACACCGCCCTGGTCGCCGACCCTGCCGACCAGAATGCGATATACGGGGAGCTGATAGGGCGCGGGTACGTCGGCGCCTCGTCGCCGGGACTAGACTTTCTGTCGTCGAACCCCGGGGCGTTCCGCCAGCCGCAGGGGGTCGACGTTCGGGACGGCGTCGTGTACGTCTCCGACATGCGCAACCTCCGCGTGCAGGCAGTCGACGAGGTGACGGGTCGTCATATTGAGACGTACCCGACATGGTTCAACCCGTACGGCATGGCCCTGTCCCCCGACGGCGGCACCATGGCAGTGACCTCGCCGATCTGGAACCTGGTCAGCCTGGTCAACACGACCACGGGGCTGCCGCACGGCATGATCGGAGGCGGCGGCGCGGCCGGCGCCGTCCACTGCCCTCCCCGCCTTGCATGCCCGCCGGGATCGGGCGATGGCGAGTTCTGGTTCCCGCTGTCCATAGCCGTGGCCGGCGACGGCACAATGTACGTCGCCGACACGTACAACGAGCGCATCCAGGCGTTTGCCCCGAACGGCACGCACCTGTCGTCCATTCCGATGCCGCCGCTCCCTGTAGGCGATGCCGACTCGGCGGCGCGCGGCCAGCCGTACCGCCTGGACGTCAACGACGCGGCCGGGACGATACTTGTAAGCGACGGGCTTGCAAGGACGGTCTACGAGCTGAACGGCACGGGCGGCATCGTCCGCCAGTTCGGCGGCCACGACCTCTACGACCTGCCGCAGGGCGTGCTCGCGCACAGCAGCGGCATGGTCTACGTGGCAGACGGCGGCGCCGACAGCATAATCGCGTTCAACGCCGACGGCACGCTCAACGCGACGATCGTCTCGGCACTGCACGGCCCGCTCGAGTTTGGCTCGCTGATTGGAATCGCAGTCGCGCCCGACGGCCGGATCGTCGTCGCCGACAGCGGCAACGACCGCGTCCAGTTCGTCCGGCGGGCCGGCAACGGGACGTACGTGCACGACGGGTCGTTTGGCGAGAGCGGCTCGGGCGACGGCCAGGTGTCGTTCCCCGCCGGCACCGCCATTGCGCCCAACGGCGACATCGTCGTAGCCGATTATCTCAACGACCGCGTGCAGAGGTTCGACTCGGCCGGCGCGTACAAGTCGCAGTTCAACGTCACGACGGCCGACGGCCGGTCCGTGCCCCCGCGCGGGATCGCCATGGGGACCAACGGCTCGATCTACGTCGCCTCGAACCTGGCCGATGCGGTGCTGGAGTTCTCTTCCGACGGCTCCCTGGTGCGGTCGCTCAACGCCTCGGGCCTGTTCCAGGCGCCGACCAGCCTCGACATTGGCCCCGACGGCTCGATCTATGTCGTCGACGCCGACGCGGCGACTGTCCGCGTCCTTGATGCCGACGGCTCGCAGCTGTTCAGCGTCGGAGTGCCGGCGCAGCCGGGCTTTTTCTTCCGGCCCGGCTGGCTCCAGGTCCCGGACGACGTGGCAGTCGACGCCAACGGCAGAATAATCGTGGCCGACACGGGCCACGACCGCCTGCAGGTCTTCGACCACGCCGGCGGGTTCGTCATGTCTGCCGGCGCGTTCGGGTTCTGCCCGCACCCCGACTGCCTGGGCCACGGCATCCAGTTCGACCAGCCGTTCGGCGTGACGACGGGCCCCGACGGCCTCGTGTACGTGGCCGACACGCGCAACCACCGCGTCGTCGTCCTAGAGCCGCGCGATGCCGATGCACCGTCGATAGTATCCGTCGATGCGACAAGGGTGTCGACCGGCCCGGATGCGTCATACGTGTACGTCTCGGTCACGTTCGACGAGCCGATGCGCGTGTACCAGCGCCCCGACTCGGCGCCACCTGCGGTCCGGATATCCATTGCCGGCGGGCCCGCAGAGGCCGCATACGCCTCGGGGTCGGGCACCGAAACGCTCGTGTTTCGCCACGCCTCCGATCAGGCCGTGAGCGGCCCGGCGGACGGCTACGTCACGTACGCCTCGGCCGAGCCGTTTGCGCTCAACAACGGATCAATCACGGACGCGGCCGGCAACCGCGCCGACCTGTCGATGCCGCGCATAGAGGCACGGCTGGAGTCGGCCGCCGTCGCGTCGGGCAACGAGGTCCTCGTCGCGTACTCGAGGCCGGCCTACGCCTCGCCCTCGGACTATGCGAACCTGACGCTCATGCCGGGCGGGCCGCGGACGGTCACGGCGGTGGCCGGCAATGGGACGACCGAGCACGTCCTCGCATTCGACGGCGCGCCGGCTGCGATCGGCGCCACTGCTTCCATGGACATTGCAGAGCTCGCGGACCGCCCGCCGGCATACTTTGCAGGCGCATCCGGCATGCGGGTCGACGACGGCCGCGAGGGGTTTGCGATCGCCGGCCATATCGGGGATCCCTTCCCCGTGCAGCTCCAGTCGCCGTCCGACCTGGCAGAGGGGGCGGACGGCACAATCGTAGTCGCCGACACGCTCGGAGGCCACGTTGCCATGTACCGCGAGGACGGCACATTCGTAAGGGAGATGGGAACAAAGGGCTACCTTGACACCTCCCTGGTCGCCTACCCTGCAGACCAGAATGCGATATACGGGGAGCTGGCAAGGCGGGGCTACGTCGGCCCCTCGTCGCCGGGCCTCGACTACCTGTCGTCAAACCCCGGGGCGTTCCGCCAGCCGCAGGGGCTCGACGTTCGGGACGGCGTCGTGTACGTCGCCGACACGCGCAACCTCCGCGTGCAGGCCGTCGACGAGGTGACCGGCAGGCACCTTCAGACGTACCAGGTGTGGTCCAACCCGTACGGTGTGGCGCTGTCCCCCGACGGCGCCACCATGGCAGTGACCTCGATCTGGAACCTGGTCCTCCTGGTCAACGCGACCACGGGGCTGCCGTACGACATGATCGGCGGCGGCGCGGCCGGCGCGACCAACTGCCCTTCCCGCTTGGCATGCCTGCCGGGCTCGGCCGAGGGCGAGTTCCGGTCCCCGCTGTCCATCGCCGTGTCTGGCAACGGCACGATGTACGTCGCCGACACGTACAACGAGCGCATCCAGGCGTTCGCCCCGAACGGCACGCACCTGTCGTCGATTCCAATGCCGCCGCTCCCTGGAGGCGATGCCAACTCGACGGCGCGCGGCCAGCCGTACCGCCTGGACGTCAACGAGGCGGCCGGGACGATACTCGTAAGCGACGGGCTCGCAGGGACGGTCTACGAGCTCGACGGCGCCGGCGGCGTCGTCCGCCAGTTCGGCAGCCCGGGCCCCTACGACCAGCCGCAGGGCGTGCTCGCGCACAGCAGCGGCATGGTCTACGTCGCCGACGTCGACTCGGACATGATAATCGCGTTCAACGCCGACGGGACCCTCAACGGGACGATCGTCTCGGACGCGCACGGCCCGCTAGAGTTCGGCGAGATATTCGGCATTGCGGTCGAGCCCGACGGCCGGATTGTCGTCGCCGACGGCGGCAACGACCGCGTCCAGTTCGTCCGGCGGGCCGGCAACGGGACGTACGTGCACGACGGGTCGTTCGGCGAACGCGGCTCGGGCGACGGCCAGATGTGGTTCCCGACCGGCACGGCCATTGCGCCCAACGGCGACATACTCGTGGCCGACTATGTCAACGACCGCGTGCAGAGGTTCGACTCGGCCGGCGCGTACAAGTCGCAGTTCAACGTCACGACGGCGGACGGCAGGTTGGTGCCCCCGCGCGGGATCGCCATGGGGACCAACGGCTCGATCTACGTCGTCTCGAACCTGGCCGGCGCGGTGCTCGAGTTCTCGCCCAACGGCTCCCTGGTGCGGTCGCTCAACGCATCGGGCCTGTTCCGGGCACCGACCGGCCTCGACATCGGCCCCGACGGCTCGATCTACGTCGTCGACTCGGACGCGGCGACTGTACGCGTCCTTGATGCCGACGGCTCGCCGCTGTTCAGCGTCGGCGAGCCGGGGCAGCTGGGATTCTTCTTCCGGCCCGGGTGGCTCCAGATCCCGGGCGACGTGGCAGTCGACGACAACGGCCGCATCATCGTAGTCGACACGGGCCACGACCGCCTGCAGGTCTTCGACCACGCCGGCGGGTTCGTCATGTCCGCCGGCACGTTCGGGTTCTGCCCGCACCCAGACTGCCTGGGCCACGGCATCCAGTTCGACCAGCCGTTCGGCGTGACGGTGGGGCCCGACGGCCTCGTCTACGTCGCCGACACGCGCAACCACCGCGTCGTGGCGCTCGAGCCGCGCGATGCCGATGCGCCGTCGATCGTGTCGGCCGCATCCGCCGTCAACGCCACGACGGGGTCGGCGACCGTCTCGGTCGTATTCGACGAGCCGATGCGCGTGTACCAGCGCCCCGACTCGGCGCCGCCGTCCGTCCGGATCACAGTTGGCGGCGAGCCCGCAGAGGCCGCGTACGCGTCGGGGTCGGGCAGCGCAACGCTCGTATTCCGGCATGTTCCGGCGCAGGACGGCGGCGGCTCTGGGGGCGGGAGCGTAGGGTACGCCTCGGCAGAGCCGTTTGCGCTCAACAACGGCTCGATCACGGATGCGGCCGGCAATCGCGCCGACCTGTCGATGCCGCCCATGCCGGATCCGGAAGAGGGCGGCGCGCGGGATGCAGAGCCAGTTGTAGTAGTGGTCCCGCCGCCGGCGCCCGGCCCGGCCGCCGGGCAGTTCTTCGGCGGCGGCGGAGGGGGCGGCGGAGGGGGCGGCGGCGGCGGAGGCTCCTCCGTACTTGCCCCGTCCACATCCGGCGCAGTCTCTGTCGATTCCGTCTCGTGGGACTGCGACGAGGGGACGATGCGGATCGCGGTCGGCGTGGCGGGCGGATCTGGCGCGTCCGTGCGGCCGGACGTCGAGGTCATGTCTCCGGCCGGAACGGTGGCGGCAAGTGCGGCCGATCGGCAGGCACCAGGCAGCAGCACGTTCGCATACGAGGCGTCCCTGCCGGAGGACACGCTCCTGCTGATCCGGGCATCGCTTGTCGACGGGCGCACCGTCCATTCCGTATCCGAGACCGTCCGCACGGACGGGAGGTGCACCGGCGAGGTGGTCTTTGCGCAGGCCGGAACGGACGCCCCGGCGCCGCCAGAGGCGCCGCCAGAGGCGCCGCAGGCCGGCGCTGATGCCGCAGCCGGCGACGACGTGGCCGAGGCCGAGGCGGGGATGGACGAGGCGGAGGAAGAGGATCACCCGCACCCGCACCCGCACCCGCACGAGCCTGCCGATGCTGCGCCAGGCGGAGAGATGCCAAGCGCAGAGATGCCGGGCGAGGAGACGGCGGGCGATGCGATGCCCCCGATGCCGCCGCCGGCCGAGCCCGCGGACGCTCAAGATGCGCCGCCGGCCGAGCCCGCGATGCCTGTAGGCGGCACACCTGCCGGGGACGACGGGGATGCTGCGCCGTCCGACGCCGCCGCCGGGCCGCCGGCTGCCCAGCCGGACGCGGAGGGCGGCGGCTGCCTGATCGCAACTGCCGCCTACGGGACCGAGCTTGCCCCGCAGGTGCAGGCGCTGCGCGAGTTCCGCGACGGCCAGCTGCTCTCGACGGGCGCCGGCTCTGCGCTCATGGCCTCGTTCAACACGGCGTACTATGCCGTCTCCCCGCAGATGGCCGACTTGGAGCGCGAGCACCCGGCCCTTCGCGACGCCGTCCGCCTTGCAATCGCGCCCGTGCTGCACGCAGCCCACGCCGCCTCGCAGGCCGTGGAGGCATCCGTAGACGGCGCCGCCTACGCGGCCGCCTTTGCCTCGCTGCTTGCCGCCGCGTGCGTTGCCGCCCCGTCCGCCGTTGCCTCCCGCCATGCGCGCCGGCCCTCCTCGTGAGGGGGCCTGGCACCCGGCCGCATCCGTCCCCGCACGCACGCCCGCCCGCCGGGCGGCTGATCCGCGCCACACGGCTGTCGCCCGCCCGGAAACACAGATAACGCCAGCGCCGCGCCGCCGCGCGCATGGGCGGCTCCGTCGAGGGCGGCGCGGGCGCCGAGCAGTTCTCCGTGCGCGGCGTCACACCGGGCGACCTGATCTCCGTCATCGAGATCAACCTAAAGACGCTGCCCGAGCACTACTCGGACTACTTTTACGAGAGCCTGCTCGCCGAGCTGCCCGAGGCGTTCCTGCTCGCCGAGGCCGGCACAAAGGCTGTAGGCTACATCATGTGCAAGACCGAGTACGGATTCTCGAACTTTAGAAAGCTCGGCTTCGTCAAGAAGGGCCACCTCGTCTCGGTCGCCGTCGTGCGCACCCACAGGGGCATGGGGGTCGGCAAGGCGCTCGTGTGCAGGGCCGTAGAGGGCGTGCGCTCGCGCAAGTGCGACGAGCTGTACCTGGAGGTGAGGTGCAGTAACACGATCGCCGTGCGCATGTACGAGGAGATGGGGTTCTCCATACGGCAGCGCCTCGGCACATACTACAAGGACGGCGAGGACGCATTCCTCATGTCGATCGAGCTGCGGTAGGGGGCGCGCCTAGACGGGGCCGGAGCAGGAGGCCGCAGATGCGGGCTGCCGCGCAGTGCCTGCAGTGCGCGCCGGGACGGGACGGCGGCCTGCACGCTCGCCGCTAGGCCCTGTTCGGGGTGCCGACGCCGTTGCTACCGCCGCTGCCGGCCACGCTCTGCAGGCGCTCGTCGTCGGGGGCCTCGTTGCCGAGTATGCGCAAAAACTCTTCATACCCTGCCCGAGCTGGCGCATCCATGTGACCCTTGTGCATGCGCCCCTCCCCTGCGCATCCTGCCTAGACTAATAACGCGCGCTCCCCGCGCCACTGCGATGGGGCGGCGCAAGGCGGTTGGCGCGGCGATCTTTGCGCTGTCCATGGTCGGGTTCGTCGCGTACGCCTACCTCCTCATGCTATCCGAGTGGAGCCCGATCGTGCTCCAGCTGTCCGTCATGATGATCGTCGGCGGCATACTCGGCGTCATCTCGTGGATAGGGTACACGATGGCCACCACGCGCCCGTCCTCTTCGCTCGTGTACTTTGATCCCGCCGCGGCGTTTTCGCCCCCGCCGCAGGGCCCCGGCGCCCCGCGGGCCGGCGGCGAGGGTGCCGGCACGGATGGCGGCAAGGCCGATGCCCCCGGCCCGCCGGGCGGACCGCCGCGCCATCCCGGCGGCGGCCACGCCGCCGCGGGCGATGTCGCCTGAGTCGCCGCTCCGGCCTACTTTGAAATGACGGCGTCGACGACGGCCTGGTAGTACCTCGGGCCGATCGCCCTGACCACCTTCGAGCATGCGATCTCGGCGGGCACCGGCGATGCCTCCCTGAACCGCCGCTCGGCCTCGGCCGGGGCGCCGGACTTTTTGTCGGCGTGGACGTGTGCATAGTAGTGGATCGTCCCGCCGTCGGCCGTGGCCCCGACCGCATCGGACAGGAACTCGTCGGATCTCTCGGGCAGCAGCATGAGGGTCCGGTCGGCCCGGAGGCGCGGCCCGTCCCCCACGCCGAACATGGATGCGGCCACCTCCCTGGCATCGCCGTGCACGGACACGACGCTCCCCCTCATCCTCCTTGCGTTGCGCGCCGCGTTGGCCTCGCACAGCCGCGCGGCCACGGGGTTTACGTCGACGCTGTACACGGCGCACCGCTCGGCCATGGCGGCCACTATCGAGAACGCGCCGACGCCGCCGAACATGTTCAGGATCGTCTCGCCGCCGGCAACGGCGCCGGCCACGCGCTGCCTCTCGGTCGCAAGCCTCGGCGAGAAGAACGCCTCGCGCACGTCGACCTCTAGGCGGCACCCGTGCTCTACGTACAGTGCGACGGGCTCGTCGACGCCGGCGATCAGCTCCAGTCCCCTCGTCCGGTGCTCGCCGGACACGTCAGTCGACTGCGCGTACACGCTCCTTGCCGGCTTTACGGCGGCGAGCAGCGCGGCGCCGATCTCGGCGCGCCTGTGTTCAAGCGCGCCCGGCACCCTGACCACTATGACGTGGCCTATCTGGTCGAAGGCCGAGTACGCGAGGGCCGCCTCGCCGTCCCCGATCGCGCCGCGCAGCGCGGCCCTGAGCATGCGCGTCATGCCTGCGCGTAGTACGTGCCGGCCCCCTTTTGTTCCTTGTCGAGCCGGCTGCCGGCCTTGTTGACGCGCGGCCTTGACGACCTCTCGTCGCGCCGGAACGTCATGTCCAGCGACCTGAGGAACGCGTTCATGGCCTCGCCCTTGGGCATCGGCCCGGACGCCTCCCCCGACCGCCCTGGCTCGCCGTCGAACATTACGATAGAGTCGGACACGAGGTCGACGAGCTGTATGTCGTGGTCGATGACGACCGCCGCCCTGCCTGCCGTGCGAACGAACTTTTTCATGAACCTGGCAAGGGCGATGCGGTCCTCTACGTCGAGGAACGCCGACGGCTCGTCCAGGGCGTACACGTCGGCCTCGCGCAGGAGGCATGCGGCGACGGCGACCTTTTGCAGCTCGCCGCCCGAGAGGGCCGAGATGCGCCTCGGATACAGCCTCTTGACGCGCAGGTGGTCGACTATCTGACCCTCGCCGATGCTGCCGGCGACGGGCGCCCCGTTGGCGCGGCTCAGGACGGACTCTACGTCGGCGCCGCCGCCCTCTTCGTCGCCGCCCCTCCCCTCGCCGGCCCTCAGGTACTGCGGCTTGTACGAGACGCGCGCCTTCTTGAGTACACTCCCAGAGTCGGGCTCGTCCACGCCGGCGAGCATCCTCATCATCGTGGTCTTGCCGAGGGCGTTGGCGCCCGCCACGCCGAGCACCTCGCCGCGCCGCACCTCGCCGGCGCCGGCCGACAGGGAGAACCCGGGGTGCGACTTGGAAAGGGCGTTCCACCCGACGAGGGCGTCCTCGGATGCGAACTCGTCGACTCCGCCGCCGGGCGCCGATGCCGACGCGTCGAGCGTGAACGCCTTGTCGCGAAAGCGGACGTTGTCGCCGGGCAGGTACCCGTCGAGGAACGCATTGATGCCGATCTTTGTCGACAGCATGCCCGACACGATGCCGTACGCGGCAGGCTCGCCGTAGAGGACCTCTACGTAGTCGCTCATGTAGTCGAGCAGCGTGAGGTCGTGCTCGACGACCATGACGCTGCGCCCCTCCTCGGCGAGCGACCGCACGACCCGCGCGACGGCGGCGCGCTGGTACGCGTCGTTGTACGACGACGGCTCGTCGAAAAAGTACAGGTCGGCATCGCGCGCGGCCGCGGCCGCGACGGCCACCCGCTGCAGCTCGCCGCCGGACAGCTCGGAGACCATGCGGCCCGATGCGCTGTCCAGGCCCAGGTCGCCGACGAGCCTGTTGCCGGCGCCCCTCTCGTCGTACTTTGAGATGAGGTCGGCCGCCGTGCCGTCAAAGGCCGACGCAATGCGGTCGACGCGCTGCGGCTTTGTCGAGGTGCGCACGCCGCCGTCGCGGACCGCCTCGAAGTGCGCCTTCATCTCTGTCCCCGAGTAGTAGCCGAGCACCTCGTCCCATCCGGGCTCGTCGTCGTACCTGCCGAGGTTGGGCCGTATGCGGCCGGCGAGTATGTCCACCACGGTGCTCTTGCCCATGCCGTTGCGGCCGAGCAGCCCGACGACCTGGCCGGCCTTGGGGGCGGGCAGCCTGTACAGCCGGAACGAGTTGCGGCCGTACTGGTGGACCTTGTCCGAGGACATCTCGGATGCGAGGTTGACGATGCGGATGGCGTCGAACGGGCACACCTTCACGCAGATGCCGCACCCGTTGCACAGGTCCTCGTCGATGCGCGCCTTTGCCGTCTCCTCGTCGAGCGCGATGCAGTCGGCGCCTGACTTGTTGACGGGGCAGTACTTTATGCACTCTAGGCCGCACTTGCGCGGCTGGCACGCCTCGCGGTCGAGCACTGCCACGCGGTGGGTCATTGCGCCGCCGCGCCGCCGCGCTGCACATTAACCCTTTGAAGGG
Source organism: Cenarchaeum sp. (assembly GCA_965242695.1). Lineage (GTDB taxonomy): Archaea > Thermoproteota > Nitrososphaeria > Nitrososphaerales > Nitrosopumilaceae > Cenarchaeum. The sequence goes on from CBDESU010000002.1 coordinate 1,640,973, forward strand.
GGGTGACGCGGCCCTAACCGCCGCGGCCGGGCGGGACCGGGCGGTAGCGCCGCGCCGCGCCCGGGCGGCCTTTTGCCGCCCGTGCCACTCGGAGGCCTACTTCCCCGGGCACAGGAGCCGATTTGCCGCCCGTGCCAAGGTTAATAGGCGGGCCGCCGGGCGCCCCTTCAAGCCGGCCATAGCGTCAGGGTGCGACCCAATCCCATTCCGAACTTGGAAGTCAAACCTGGCGTCGCTGTCGTGCTACTAAGATGCGAGAGCTCTTGGGAAGCGGCAGTGCTGGCATCATTCATCACACCTCTGTTGCCGCCTGTCCGGCGTGGTACTCGTGCCTGGGGATGGCGCGCATCGGACGAGGCACTGCGACTGCGGCATTGACTGGGCCGGCGGCGGCGAGTCCGCCACTCGGGGATGGCGCGCATCGGACGAGGCACTGCGACCCTGTGTGGCGCGACGGGGGCGGTGGATTGGACCCGCGGGCTGTGCGGGACAGCGGTGGCCTGGCGACGCACAGCTTATAACCTACTCGCCGATACCCGCATTGGGGCGCCATGGCGGGGCAAGAGTATGCAGAGATGCTGTACGGCGGCAGGGGCCTGCAGGGCCTTGCCAGGGCGGCCGACGAGGCGGCCTCTGGGGGCAGTGCGAGGATCAACGCGCTATTGCTCCATTCTCGCAAGGATCCCGCAAGGGAGATGCGAGAGTGGGCCCCTGACGACGACATGCGCCCCGACGTGTCCCGCCGGAACGGCAAGGCGGTACTGACGCTCAGCGAGCGGGGCAGGGATCCCATCCGCATCGCGGTCGTGAAGAGCGGCAGGCAGCCGGATGTGTACTATGCATTGAGCGACTGTTCCTCCGCAGAGTTCAAGACACGGTTCGTATCTATGTTGGACAGGCATGTCCCCACGATCTCGAGGGTATACCTTTCAAACGCAGAAATGTGCAGCATCGTGGAGGCAGCTGCAGAGATCTGCAGTGCACGGGTCAAGCTTGTGACGACCAGGTCCCGGCACCCCGGCCGAGAAAAGTTTGACTCGCGCACAGATCGCGTCGACACGCCGGCAGAGGAGTTCGCCGGCGCGGCCGACGGGGTGGGCTGCGAGATCAGGACGGTGGGACTGGCCTGCAGGCCCGCCGCTTCGGACGGCGGCGATGCCGCGGGTGGCCCTTGGATGCTGACCGTGTACAGGGACTGCCGCTTTTCGGCAAGGCGCGGGACGGGGATCCTGTTTGGTGCCATACTCCCCCGGGCCGCGGACCTGGCGGCCGGCAGGGCAGAAAAGCTTCTGGCGTGCGCTAAAACGTCGGAGAGGCGGACCCCCGAGTCACTGATCGTGAGGTTCAAAGATCGTGTGTTTGCCGATCCTAGCAAGAACCGTTCACGCGTCGATGCGATCGGGGCAATGCCCTATACGGCCATAATCGACCATCCCAGCGATCCGTTTATACACATAACGCTGGTAGACTACGGCGACGGCTCGTCGTACGGCATCTGGGCACTGGGCAACGATCGGCTTGCAATCATACCTACTATTTTTGCAAGCGGCGCATCCATGTCGAGGCTGGTCAACCACGTAATGGAAAAATTCGGCGATGCCACTGTCGAGAACTGTGACGGTGGATCATAGTGGCTGGCATCAGTGCGAAAAACGCCGAGATACGCGCGTACGAGTTTACAATAGAGGCGATTGTCTGCCTTGAAAGGGCGTTCAAGGACCTTGCCGGCGCGGGGTTCCGCCAGGGCCCGAAGATGCGCACGGCGGACGGTGTGGTCGTCACCCCCGACATGGCCTTTGAGTCGGGGGGAGGGCAGGGCGGCGCAGGCTACCGTGCGGTGGGCGAGATCAAGTCGTCGTTTCCGCAGTACGAGAGTGCCGTCGATCAGATGGTTCGGCAGGTGCGTCACTACGACAGCGGACTTGGCGGATGGAAGGGAGAGGCGTCGTCTTGCGGCGGCGGTCAGCTCGGCGATCATGACATCGTGATCGGGGTTAGATCCAACCACGCGCACGACTTTGCAGTTAGACTCCCCGTCGCACTTAGGGCGAGGGAGGTGGAAATCAAAAGCCCACTCTCGATCATAGGAATCATCCGCAATAAAAATAACAACGGTAACGACCGGTTCCTCCTAAAGAGATCGTTTGGGAGAATCTCCCACAAAAAGACACATGACGCATTTGGAAAGGGATGGTCGATCAACGCATCTGAGATGACGAATGGGCTCAACAACACGAAGTTTTACGATTCACGCCCTCCGCTGCCGTACGTCATGTCTGTGCTGTGGGTCAACGTGTTTCTAAACCTTGCCACGGCAAAAAACTTCGTATGAATGCACAAGTCACCATGGATGTCGAGGTCGGCAGGATACACCGGCTGGCCTCGAGGCTTGCCCCTCAGTCGAATCCTGGGTGCGTCAAAAGGGCGTGGATAAAGGATTCGATGGAGGAGTTTGTAAGGATCGGCCTGGCGGAAAGGACGGGCATAGACAAATACAAGATCTTCTATACCATGCACAAGTCACGGCCGCTAGAGTGGCTGGCGGGAATGACGGCCTCTGGAGCGGACACTCCGAATGGATCCGAGAATTACCTATAGTGCCCTGCGAACGCCCTCGATATCCGACGGCGGAATCCTAACATGATCGTCACTTGGGACCGCAAAATTTTTGACGTGAGGCCGCTTCTGGCCGCGCCAGAATGATGCGGCGTAGACCCCCTGCCAATCAAGGACGGGGGTTCTGACGCGGTGCCGCGCCGCGCCGAGTAGATTGACGCGAACGCCACCCCTGGCCGCGCCGCGCCGGCCAATGTCCGACAGCCCCGATCATGCGCTCGGGGGAGGGCATCGCGCGCCTCTCGATCGCACCTTCTGCACTGCACCGTCCGGATCCCGCAATGCGGGGAGACGCTCGGGGAAGGGGAGGCGGGAGCATCCGGATGGCAATGTCTATCCCAGCGAACGGAGCCCTCGGGATCGACAGCGGGCGCGCGGCAGGGCAGGGCACGCTGGCGTGGCATCGTGCCGCCCATCAGACTGATGCCGTATCTGCGCCCTTGTCACCGGCCTGTGCACGGCGGGAATCTGGACCACCGTAATTCGGCCGGTTCGGCTGCGGCGGCGTGGTCCATACCGCGGCAAGCCCGTGAATGCAACGCACAGGATGACAAAATGCCGTCGACACGATGCGGTGACAGGAGTGGCGGCCGTGCGCGAGGCGGCCCGCGCGCATGTGCGGGCCCATCTGTAGCCCCTTTTCATGAAAAATCCGCCCTTCCGCAGTGCCGCAGCAGAAAACGAATATACCGCGCCGCCGCCGCGGCCCTGCGATGGCGGGCATGCGCGGTGCCGAGTCCAGGACGTGCACCGTCTGCGGCCAGGCCGTCGAGGGCGACGACATACGGCTGCTCAACCACATGATGGAGCGGCACGGGTTCCGCAACCCAAACGTCGGCAAGCCGGACAGGAACAGCCGCGGCTACTAGGGGGCGCTCTTGCGTCGATCGCCGCCGCCGGCCGGCCCGCACAGCCCCGCAAGGTAGTCGAGGATCAGCCTCACCCCGAACCCCGTCGCGCCCGCCGGGTTGTACGGCCTCTTTGCGGTGCCGACCTGCGTCCATGCGGTGCCGGCAATGTCGATGTGCGCCCACGGCGTCGATTTGACCGCCGCGCGCAGGAATGCCGCCGCCGCGGCCGCGCCGGCAGCCCTGCCCGTCCCCATGTTCTTGACATCCGCCACCCTTGAGCGGATCATGTCCATATGCTCGTCGCCGAGCGGCATCCTCCAGACTGCCTCTGCAGTGCGGGTCGAGGACTCTAGCAGGCCGCCTGCCAGCCCGTCGTCGTTGCTGAACAGGCCGGCCGTATTGGCGCCGAGGGCCACGACGCACGCGCCCGTGAGGGTCGCCAGGTCGATGATCCCGCGCGGCTCGTACTCGGACTCGGCGTACGAGATGGCGTCGGCGAGCAGGAGCCTGCCCTCCGCGTCCGTATTGAGTATCTCGGCGGTGCGCCCGCCGTGAAGCCGTACGATGTCGCCGGGCCTGTACGACTCGCCGCCTGGCATGTTCTCGGCCGACGGTATGATCCCGGCTACGTCGATGGGAAGGCGCATGGCGGCCGCGCCGGCCATGATTCCCAGTACTGCGCACCCGCCGCACTTGTCGAACTTCATCTCGTCCATCTTTTCGCGCGGCTTTAGGGATATGCCGCCGGTGTCGAACGTCACGGCCTTTCCGACGACGACGACGGGGCGGCGCAGCCTGCGGTTTCGGCCGGCCGCCCCGCCGCTCCTGTATTCGATCGTGATCAGGCGCGGCCCGTTGGCGCTGCCGCCCCCGACGGCGAGTATGCCGCCGAACCCGCCCCTCTTCAGGGCCGCGCCGGACATGACGGAGCAGCGCAGCGCGGGGCTGGACGAGCATACCGAGCGTGCCGCGCTCGCCATGCCGGCCGGGGGGCACTCGTTGGGCGGCATGTTGCCCGTGTCCCTTGCAATGATTGCGCCGTCGGCCCCGGCGTTTGCCTGCACCACGGCGCGCCGCATGCGCGCAGAGCGCGACTCGCCGGAGCCGCGCACGACGACGGTGAGCGAGCGCGGAACGGCGCGCCCCCTGCCCGACTTGTAGCGGTCGAACGAGTACAGCGCCAGCCTTGCCCCCTCTATAATGCGCGCGGCCGACAGGGCGGCATCGGCGCCAGGCGGCACCACGACGGCCAGGCCGGAGCAGCCCGCGTCGGCCGCGGCCCTTGCGGCCGCGCCGGCCGCATGCCTGACGGCATCGCTTCCAGAGGCGCCGCCGCCCGGTGCCGGGCGCCCCCTGCCCCCTGTCCATGCGAGTATGATCATCCGCGCGGCTGCCATTCCCATCGTGTCTATTGCGGCCGTGTAGCCGAGGCGGGCCCGCCTGCCGCTAGCGGCCCTCTTCACCGCATCCGCCACCGCCCTGTCGACCCTCTCGTTTTCCGTGCCGCCGAGGCCGAGGACGGACTCTGAAGCGGCGGGGTCGACAAGCGCGCACAGGGCCGGCGTGCGGACGGACGCGGCCGGGTTCGAAGCCTCCCTTACGGCGACCCTCATGCGGCGGGGCCGCGGCGCGACCCTAACTTATACCCGGCGCCCTGTACCGCAGTTCCCCCGCGGCAGCGAGGCGCGCCCTGCCTGCCGCGCCTGCCTCTGCGGCCCGCCTGCCGGCCCTAGCCCTCCACGTCGAGCCTGATGCGGTCGCCGTTGCTGTTCCACGCGTAGATGTCCCCGTCGCCGTACGGCGCCTTTACTATCAGCGATATGACGCCAAAGAAGTTGTGCAGGTCGGCAAGCGAGGGCCTTGCCGACCCGCTCGGGTGCGAGTGGACGATGCCGACGTAGCTCAGGTCTAGCGGCAGAAAGCTGTGCGGAAACCACGCGAACGCGGGGCCTGCCTCGGAGAAGGGCGGGACGACGAGCCCGTCGATGCGCACGTCCCCGCCCTTGGCCTTGCCCTTGAGGACGAGTATGCCCTCGTTCGGGTGCTTCATGCGGCAGTACGTCAGTATGCCGTCGTGCGCCTCGCGCGTGAGGGTGACGACCCTCCTGCTGTCGTCCCTTCCGGCCTTCTTCTGCCCGCCCTTGGCCTTTCCGCGCCCGAACAGCCTCACGCCCAGCTCATCTCCAGCCCGCTCACGCCCCGTCGTCGGGGCGCACCGTATACCTCACGCCGGTAATCTCCGAGACGGCCCCCTCGATGCGCTTGAGGATTCCGGGTATGCGCCCGTCGGCCTCGTCGGCCTCGGCCCTCATCTGCCGCACCTTGGACTCGGTGTCGTCCGTCTCTGCCCTGTTCCTAGCCAGGTCGGCCTCGAGCGAGCCGAGCCGGCCGGTGTCGGCCTCGGCGATCCTGCCCTCGATGGCCTTTTCCTCCCGCGCCATGGACCTGGCATCCTCCTCGTACGAGGCGAGCCGCCCCATCTCGTCTCCGAGCAGGTTCACCGCCTTTGCCTTGTCCTTTACGGTGACCGATCCATTCTCGACGGCCTTCTTGGCGGCGCCGAGTATCTCCGAGACGGCGCCGGCGCCGGCCGACGTGATGGCCTTGAACGGGTCGTCGATGACGGCGCGCAGCAGGGCCATCTTTTCCTTGTCCATGGCCGAGACGTACTCGTACCGGGACAGGGGCTTTGATATCTTTGTGAACCTGTCGGACACGGCGCGCCGCGCCGCGGCCCGGCGGCCCCGCACCGCCTCGATCTCTTCGCGCAGCCTCCCGAGGGCGCCGTACTCTGGCGAGGCCTTTACCGCCTCGATCTCGCCGGATATGTCCTCGCCGCGCATGCGCAGCCGCACGAGCTTCGAGTCGAGCTCGACGGCCCTGGCGCGCAGCCTCTCGGCCGACTTGCCGGACCTGTCCATGCGGTCGACGTCTGCCAGCACGCGCTCGGCCGCCTCGGCCGTGTACCTCCGCCCCACGGTGAGGGCCAAGAGCTCCTTGTAGTCTTCCCCCGTGGACTCTAGTATGGGCTTCATGCGGCCCGCGTACCTTTTGGCGAACGCGTCCATGAACCGCGTCTGCCTGCCGAGGACGTCGCCGGCCTTCTTGAGCATGCGGCCCGTCGCCTCGGCAAGGGCCACCGCATCGTCGGCCGTCTCCACGTCGGGCAGCGCCGCGCGCGCCTCCTGCCCTATGATCGAGATGATCTGGCGCTTGCCGCGCTCGACGATGGCCTGCACCCGCCTGTCGGCGTCCTCGGTGTCCAGGTCGTCCTCCTCGAGCTCGTCGAGTATGTCGCAGAGATCCTCTAGGCGCGGCATCAGGGCGTCCCTGAGGGACGCGGCGCCGGCGACAAGGGCCCTGTCGCGCACGGCGGCCACCTCTTCGAGGAGCATGGGCACGTCCGAGACGGATATGTTGGCCGGGTCGATGCGGCCGGCCTGCTCGTCGTCCTCCTCAACGAGCTGCGAGCTCGCCCCGCCGTCGCTTCTCTCCTCGGCAGCCGCGACGGCGGCGGCCTCGGCGGCGGCCGCAACCTGCGACTCGTCGGGCCTTTTCTTCTTCCTGCCCCAGCCGAATACCACAGCGGCATGCTCGGCGGGCCGATTAAATGTGTGTTGGGGGCGCATGCGTCCTGCGGCGGCGCCGGGGCGCCGCCCATGCCCGCCCTGCCCGCCCGCGGCGCCTGTTGGGGGGGGGGGGATCGCGGCGCGATCGACGTAAATACGCCCGGCGCGTGCCGCGCGGCGTGAGCGACACGCGCCTGACGATCGCCGGCATCGGACTCGTCTTTGCGGGGTTCATCATGCTCGGCGTGTTCGGCGGACAGTACGCCGGCCCGTCGATCGAGGCCGAGCAGTTCGGCGACTGCCACCTGTACTCTGACGATGCGCCGCCCGTCAAGGTGCCGTGCGAGGATGCGGTCGGCTCGCAGACGGCGTTCTTTGCCCTGGTCGTCGGGCTCATAGCGGCCGGAATCGCCGCCCTTGCGCTTGGCGTGCGCGGCAGGTGGGATCAAAAGGTCAGGCCCGAGGATATGGTGGGCCCCGGAGGCGGCGGGGGCGAGGCGGAGGGCGGCGCGAGCGGGGGCGCGGGGCGGGGCCCCGGCGGGGCCTAGGAGCAGGGCGCTCGGATGCCGCTGCCCAAGGCTGGGATCGCCGATCGTGCCTGATCCGCGCCGCCCGGCGCGCCCCGAGTGGCCTTAAAATATGCCCCCCGCACCGCCGTGGTGAAGTGTCTGCCAACTCGCAGCCGATCGTGCCAGAGATCAAGTCCGACACGTCCGACGCGCACAGGCGCATAGTGGTGGCCGGCGTGTTCGGGGGAGCCCGCTCGTACGGGCTGGAGGTCACGGTGTACTCGGAGCAGGGCGACTACGAGCGCGTCCTGGAGTCGCAGCCGCCCAACCCTGCCCGCAACATCCTGCGCCGGACGATCGAGACGACGCTTGTGATCGATCCCATGCAGATGAAGAGCATCCACGAGTGGCTCGGCAAGAACATGGCCGAGTACGAGCGCATGTTCGGAAAGATACCGTCGCCCGAAGAGGTGCGCAACAGGTCCATGCGCGATCCCCTGCAGTAGGCCGCTCCGGCGCGCCGGCCCAGCCGGCCATGCGGCCCTTGAGCGCCGCCCGCCTCGCCCGCACCGGTGCCGGGCCGGCGCCTCCCGCTGCGCGACGCGGCCCGCCCGTCTTGCCGCTGCCGCCGCGGCGCCCTGCGCCCTCCCCGCCCCTACGGCTGCCGCCGCGGCGCCCGCGTGCGGCGATCGCGGTGATTATCCTTAAATTATGAGCGGGGCGCGGCGCGCCGTTGGCAGACGACGAGGCACCCGCGAACGAGCCGGCCTCCCCGGCCGCACTGCTCGAGGGCGAGTCGATCGTGTTCAAGGATCCGGACGCCGTCTCGGACGCGGCGGCTCCTGCCGAGCCGGACGCCCCCGCGGCCGACGAAGAGGCTGGCGGCGCCGACGACGGCCTCGGGATGGATGACGATCGCCCCGAGCAGTTCGACGTGCACTATACGTGCCTACGGTGCGGCACGGACGTGAGCAACGAAGAGCTGGGCCGCCTGCCCGAGATCAAGTGCATCTGCGGCTACAAGGTGTTCATCAAGGTGCGGCCCCCGATCGTAAAGACCGTCCGCGCCGTCTGAGCGCGCCGGCGGGCCTCGGCCTAGCCGTACTTTGCCTTTTGCGAGTCCCAGCAGCCGCGGCACAGCTGCAGCCTCGGGTTCATCTTCCACTTGGGCTTGGGCCTGTACCTCAAGAGGCCCATCTTTGCGCCGCACACGCCGCAAAAGTTCTTGCCCCTCTCGTGGGACGACTCCTTTTCGTCAAAGCACGGCTTGCACAGCAGGCCGTCGGTCTCCCACTGCCACCGCGGCTCCCACATGTCCGTGATCTTGAACGTGCCGCCGCACTTTGCGCACCTCTGCCTGACCTTGCCCTCGTAGTACTCCCTCGACTTGTCCAGGTGGCACTCGCCGCACAGGACGGCGCCGGCGTCCATCCCCCACTCCCTCTTGGGCCTGTGCCTGTGCTTGGCCTCCTTCTTGCAGACGGCGCAGTATGCAGGCTTGCGGCGGAACAGGCCCATTGGCGGCGCGCGGGGCGGGGGCTAAAAGTGCCTTGCGCGCGGCGCGCGGAGGGGGGGGGGCGCGGCAACCTGCCTGCGCGCAGGCGAAAAAGGCGCGGCCTTTGGGGCCTGCCGGCCTCGTGCAGCCGGGACGGTCAGTCCGCCCTGAGCATCTTCTCGAGGGCCTGGCTTGCGTTGAGCATGCCGTGCTCGCGGGCGTACCGCTCGACGGCCGCGTACTGGCCGGGCGTAAAGCATACGGGCATTGAGCGCCGTTCCATGGGGCGCCGCCCCGCGATGTGGTTATAACCCTGCCGCCACGCGGTGCCCGCGCGGCCTTGCGCGGCGCCTGCGGCCGGGAGGACGGCGCTCCCTTCGGCCCCGAAAGGTTGATTGGCGGCCGCGGCCGCGGCCGGGCGTGCAGGGCGATAGCGGCGGACAGGGCGGCGAAGGCGGGGTGCAGGCTGGCGGGGCGCCGGGCGCGCCGGGCGCGCCGGCCCCAGCCGGCGCCGGCCCCCGGCGCGGCCGCATGCGGCAGATACTCGTCATCGGGCACAACGAGGGCAGGCACTGCACGCGGCTGCACGAGGACGCCGCGTACGATGCCGGCCTTGCGATTGCGCGGTCCGGCTCTGTCCTGCTCACGGGCGGACTCGGCGGCGTGATGGGGGCGGCCAGCCGCGGCGCGCGCGACGGCGGCGGCCTGACCGTCGGCATCATACCGCAGGACGCCCACCTGCACGCCAACGACGCATGCGACATCGTAATTCCGACGGGGATGGGGCTCACGCGCGACTTTGTCAACGCCCTGTCGGCCGACGGCGTCGTCGTGATCGGCGGCGGGGCCGGGACGCTCTCCGAGATGTGTGCCGCGTACATGCACCGCCGCCCGATGGTCGCCGTCCGCGGCACGGGCGGGACGGCCGACGCGTACGCCGGCCGGTACATGGACGCGCGCCGGACGGTGCGCGTCGGGGCGGCCGACTCGCCGGCCGAGGCCGTTCGCATGATAGTCTCGCTCATAGACGCGGGCAGGGCAGCTGCCGCTGCCGCGTCCGGCGCGGCCCCCGATTCCTAGGATGCCTGCCCGTCTCCTGCCATCTCGACGAGGCGCGGGTCGGGCTCGTACGCCGCGCCGTGCTCGGCGGCAAGATTTCGAAGCTCGGATACGATGCGGCCCAGCCCCATCGACCTTGCGGTGTCGAACAGCGGCTTCTTCAGGCCAAGCCCGAGCCTTGCCGCCGTCTCGATCTCGCCTATGTCGCTTGCCCCGTTCGAGACGAGCCAGGCGGCGTTGTTGGCGGCAAACGCGACGAGCGGCATCGGGTCGCATTTTGCGGCCAGCTCCTTGGACAGCCCGACCCTCTCGTAGTGGCCCTCGCCGTACTCGTAGAACCCGGATCCAGACTTCTTGCCGAGCTTGCCGGCCACGGCCATCTCGGCCACTAGCGGGTGCGGGCGGACGACGCCCCCGTCGCGCATGTGCATCTCCTCGGTCGCCTTGTGCACGACGTCCATGCCCGTAAAGTCTGCCAGCTCGAATATGCCCATGGGGAACGAGGCCCTGAACCTCACGGCCGAGTCGATCTCCTCGAGGGACGCGCCGGTGCGGTCGCGCAGGTGGCACGCCTCGTGGACCATCGGTATGAACAGCCTGTTGACTATGAACCCGGGCACGTCCTTGCGGCACACGACGGCGTGCTTGCCGGCCGATGCGACGAGGCCCTTTGTCGCCTCCAGAGTCTCGGCCGACGTCCTCGCGCCGGGTATGACCTCTACAAGCTTCATGAGCTGCGGCGGGTTGAAGAAGTGTATGCCGATGAACCGCTCGGGCCGCGACGTGGCAGACGCGATCTCGGTTATGGGCAGAGTGCTCGTATTCGACGCGAATATGGTGTCGGGGCGGGCCGCCGCGTCGAGCTCGGCGTACACGCGCTTCTTGAGGTCCATGACCTCGGGGACGACCTCTATGACCAGGTCTGCATCGCCGGCTGCCTCGCATAGGTCGATGACCGGCGTGATCCTGGACAGTATGTCGTCGCGGCCGCCGGCCGTGATCTTTTCGCGTTCGACCATCTTGTCGAGGCTCCATCGTATCTTGCCCATGCCCCTGTCGAGGAACTCTTGCCGTATGTCGCGCATCGAGACGCGGTAGCCGGCAGTCGCGAGCACCTGGGCTATGCCGTGGCCCATGACGCCGGACCCGAGGACTGCGACCCTCTCTACCGCCATGCGACCGGCCGGGTTGCGATGCGCTTTATACTTTTGCGCGGCCGCCGGGCGGATCCGGCGCGCGCGGCAGGAGGCGGAGCCGCCGCAGGCGGCGCTCTGGCGCGGCCGGCGGCCGTGGCCTGCGGGCCGCCGCGCCTGCCGCGCGACGCATTCGCTATCCCGCACCGCCGCATGCGACGCTCTGGAAACATCTAAAGCGGGGGCGTCATGCCGGTGTGGCATGCGGCAGCGCGAGAATGCCTCCTTCGCAGGGGCCCCCGCCACGGCAGGGCGCAGGAAGGCGGCCCCGGCCCCCTCCGCAGGGGCCTCCGCCACGGCAGGGCGCAGGAAGGCAGCCCCGGCCCCCTCCGCAGGGGCCTCCGCCACGGCAGGGCGCAGGAAGGCGGCCCCGGCCCCGACAAGGGCCGGAGGGGGCGCCGGCCGACTGCGGGGCGCCCCTGGCGCAAAGGCCAAGCGCCCTGCAGGCCTCTCGGCCTCTGCCCTCTTGAAGCTGGTAAACGCCGTGCCGGCGCAGGATCTCAAAAAGTTTGTCGTAGCGGAGCTGCGCAAGGACAAGGATCTTCTCGGCCGGTTCTCGGCCGTCTTTTCTAGGACGCAAAAGGCAAAGGGCGGCAAGGACTTTAGGGCGATGGTGCAGGCCAGGTTCGACAGGGCCAAGGGCAGGAAGGGGTACGTCGACCGCCTTACGACGCGCGACGTAAAGTTTACGGACGTCATGGGAGAGGCAAAGGCCAGCGAAAAAATCCACGACTATGCGGGGGCCGCCCGCATATACTCGGAGGTGTCCGAGTCGATCGAGTACAACATGTCGTGGGTGTACAGCGGCACCGGCCGCCTTTACAACATGTCTGATCGGTGCCTTGAGCGCATGGCGCTGTGCGCCAAGAAGTCGCGCGGGGCGGACGAGCGCAGAAAGGTGCTGTGGTACATCCTGCGCGGGTGGGCCTCGCAGGGCACCGGCCTGTCCGACTACAGATACGAGCGCGTCGTGGAGTCGGCGGCATCCGGGAAAGACGACTACCGCGCCATGGTAGAGATGCTGGACGACGGCATGCCGGTCGTCTATGACGTAAGCCACAGGGGGGACGCCAAGGAGCACTTGGAGAGCATGCGCAAGAAGGTTGCACGGCGCGTGAGGGGCTAGCCTGACCGGCGCGCCTGCCCTGTTTCGGCCGCGCCTTGGCGCGCCCTGACCCGTCCTCGCCGCTAGCGCTTTCTCATCTCGAGGACGACCTCGCGCCGGATGCGCCCGTCTAGCGCGCCGGCCCGCGGCGGAGCAGGCGGCGGCGGTGGCGGCGACAAGTGCAGTCGCGAAGCGGCCGGCGACCGCCAGTGATCGGGGCGGTGCCGCGCAGCAGATGCCGCATGCGCGCAGCTCGGCCGCCCGACCTGCGTTGACGTCCACAACCTAAAGCGGTTCATACGCGGCATTGATCGCGCTCTGCGAGCCCTGATCCGCCTTGATGCTGCTAGGCCAACCCGTACGGCGCATGTGAGGCCTGGGCCATGGCGCCCTGTATGCCCTGAAAAGATTGTACTCCCTGTGTGCACTATGGGTGGGGCCGTTCTAGTCGGGGCCACGCCAGACTGAGCGGATGAGACCGTTTTTTTTTGGAGGGGTGTGGGCGGGCCAAGGGGGAGATGACATATTGGCCCCCGTCTGCGCACGGAGCCGTGACACTGAGGTATGTGAGACCGCTAGACGATGAGTCGTGGAACCGGGTAGTGGCCGCACTCAAGCGCGGTCCCACCCCTGACCAGGTAAAGGCAAAGGAGCGGCTCTTGGAGATCGCCCGGCAGATAAGGTCAGACGACGATGGTGCCTCCAAGCAGGTGTACGCGGGTGATCCAAGTGATGCGGTTTTTGCCCCTGTGCAATCAGAACGTGCCGATCGACGACCATAGCGTGGGAGGGTTTTAGCATGACCCCGTGCAGCATACCCTATGGGGGACATACTTGTGAGGTCTGCCGGCTGGGAAACGCCCGCCGACTTTAGGTGCCGGAAGCCGGAATTTGCGGCCTACCTTGATGCCAACGCAGCGTACGATCAGCGACAAAGAATGGAGAAAATGTACTGGGCCATTCACAACAAACGTATAGTGGGGTATATGGTCCTGACCATGGACAGCATGGGAAGGGAAAAACAATCTCTCTTGGGAATAGACTCGTATGGAAACATACCTGCCCTTTTGGTCGCCAGTCTGGCGACCGACGCGCGATATGAAAGGCGCGGCATTGCCACCTCTTTGCGTCGCACGCCACGAAGATTGCAGACGGGCTGGCCTCGAAGGTTGGATGTCGTGTAGTGCTCTGCAACGCAGAGCACGACGTAGTGGAGTTTTATGAAAGGCGCGGCTTCGTCAAGATCACCGAGGATGCAGACTATGTGCCCATGTATTTCGACCTCGGGGCGGCCAGCGACACCGCCATCGCCTAGCGCGCAATGCCCTGTAGCATGCCTTGCCTGCCCCTCCCCGCGCACCGCGTAGGGCAGAGGATGCAAGGCCCGCCAGCTACCGCGCCCGGGATCGCGGCGCCTCCGCCGCCCGTCGAGGTCCTCAGCCGCCCGGCCCCGCGGCCGGCCGGACAGCGGGGCAAAGGAGCATGCGGGCGGGCGGCGCCGGCGAACCTGCCGCCGCCCGGCCTCGCCGGCGCATTTGGCGCCTCCGGGCCCGCCGGCCCCCCTGTGCGGCGGGCGGCCCGCATGCGCCGCGCCGGGCCGGCGGCCGGAATGGCTTATAATCGGCCCGCGGCGCACGCCCGGCATGCTCGGCTTGGGCAGGAAGAGCAAGGGCGGCCAGGCACGGACAAAGTGCGAAAAGTGCGGCGCCGAGCTGTACTATCCCGATCGCCTCGAGAGGCACATGAAGAAGGCGCACGGCAACGTGCCTGCCAAGAAGCCTAGCGCCCAGGGCGGCGACGGGGGGCTGTGGTAGGGCATGGAGCTTACCGACGGCCAGCGGTACGGCGCGATATTCGGCGGCGCCCTCGTCGTGGCCGGACTGGTGCTCGCCACTGTGGTGTTTCCGTTCTGGAACCTCATCCGCGAGGACGTGACCGAGCAGGCCGTCATACTCTCGAACGAGGACGGCGTCTGCTTTGTCGAGACGTCCGACGACATACCAAAGACGATCGACGGATGCGAGGCCGCGCCCGGCGACACGGTCGTCGTCCGGTTCGGCGAGGGCCTTGCGTGGGCGGCCGTCGTCGGGGATGCCGCCCCGGCCGCGCCCGGCGATGCGATGCCGGCCGGCCCACCGTAGGGGGGACGGCAGGATGGCCGGCGGCGGGTGCGTCTTTTGCGGGATAGTCGCCGGGTCGGTGCCGGCCCGCATCGTGTCCCGCACGGCCCTGTCCGTGGCGTTCCTTGATGCGTTCCCGGTCGCCAGGGGGCACGTGCTGGCCGTTCCGCGAGCGCACCGCGAGCGCGTCCAGGACCTGGCCGGCGACGAGGTGGCCGACCTGTTCGGCCTGGTCGCGCGGCTCGCGCCCCGGACGGACGCCGTGGGCGGCGGCGCCACCCTGATTGCGGCGCACAACGGCAGGCAGAGCGGCCAGGAGGTGCCCCACGTGCACGTCCACCTGATACCGCGGCGCGAAGGCGACGGGGCGGGGCCCGTCCACTCCATGTTCGGAAAGGGATCGGGCGGGCTCGGCCCCGACGACGAGGTGCACGCCCTGCTCGCCGACGGCGGCGCCGGGCCGGGCGGGACCTAGGGCGCGCCGGCCTAGAGCGGGTACAGCCGCCTCTTTGCGTCCGTGTCGTCGACCGATATAGCCTTTGTGGGGCACGTCTCGGCCGCGTTCATGATCTTGTTGAGGCCGGCGCCGCGCATGTTGATCACGCGCGACTTTGGGTTGAGGTTCGACTTTTTGTCTATGGAAAAGACCGACGGCGCTATGGTCTCGCAGCTCTGGCAAGCGATGCACAGGGACGGGTCGACCTCGACGAAGAGGTTCGGCTGCTCGCGCGGCTCCCTCGCCTTGTCGCGCTCGCCGTTGCGGCCGTCGGCGTTTACGGTCCGCTCGTACTCCTTCCAGAACTTCCGCTCGTACTCCTTCCAGAACTCGGGGTTTGACTCCTCGAACTCGGACGTGTACTTTGACCAGTCCTGCTCGGGGGGCCTGCCGGCCGACGGGCCGCCGCCGCGGGGGCCCCGCCGCCCGGGCTCGGGCCTCCTCTGCGCCGGCGGCTCCTCCCGCTCCGGCCGCCCCCGCGGCGCGGCCGCCCCCGCGGCGCCGTCCTTGAGCACGCCGTACGCCTCGCTGATGGCCTGGAAGCGCCGCCCGCCGTCGGACGACCCCCTGTCGGGGTGGCACTCGAGCGCGAGCCTCCTGTAGGCGGCCTTTACCTCCTCCCTGGTCGCGCGCGGCCCCACCTTGAGCGTCGCAAGGGCCCTTTGCACGTCCATGCGCGGCGTGGCATGCGGCTGCATAAAAGTCGAGCGCCCCGCCGGCGCCCTAGTCCACTATTCCCGTCACTCTTGCCTTGAGGTCGGACTCGTACCAGGTCGTGCGCATCTCGCCGCCGCCGGCCTCGGCAAGGTTGACCGCCGTGTGCGAGAACGGCGCGCGCGATCCGGGGGCCGACCCGTGCGAGTGCAGCCTGCCGGCCGGTATGTACGCGGCCGTGCCGGGCGAGAGCTCGACCGTCCCGTCCGGCTCTATGGCAAACGACCTGGCGCCGCGGCCCCTCTTCCTGTAGTACGACAGGATTCCGGTCCCGCGCGTGGCCAGCAGCATCTGGCCGCCCGTGTGGACGTGCAACTTGGTCGTCGAGCCGGCCGAGAATCTTACGTGGTACACGCGGCATCCGGCGGCCCCGAGGGCCCCGGTCAGGTCGGACAGGACGGTCCTGCCGGTAAAGTAGTCGGGGTTGACGGGCATGGGCGAGCCGTCCCTGAGGATGCTCGCCGACCGTATGGCGCCCGACGCCGGCATCGGGGCGGCCGCGCCGCGGCCCTTTCCGGCCAACTCATACCTCCTCGAGAAGCTTTGCCTTTTTCTCCTTGAACTCCTTTTCGGTGATCACCCTGGCCTTGCGGAGCTCGCCTAGCCTTGCAAGCGCCTCTAGCGCGTCCGCGCGCGACCCGCCGGCGGGTTCGGCGCCGCGCCCGCCGCTGGACCGCGCCTGCGCCTGCGGCTCCCCCGCCGCCGCTGCCGCCTTGCCCTCTGCGACCCTCTTGCGCAGCGACTCGCTGGCCCTCTTGGCCTCGGCCGTCGTGATCTTGCCGAGCGACACGGCCGTGTCAAGGATGTCGTCGGCCTTTTTGACGCCCTGATCCACGGCCGAGTCTAGGGCCTTGTCGGCCTTTTCAAGAAAGCTCTCGATGTGGCCCTTTCGGGCCCTTCCCCTTGCGCCTGCCACGGGGGGCCGAGAGACGGCCCCCTTTTATCCGTGCCGGGCGCGGCCCCTGCGCCGCGCCGGCGCGCAGGGGGGCCGCGCATTCGCCGCAGCCGTCCCGCGCCCTGCCACGGTTGCGGCCGCCGCGTAGCGGGCCGGACCTGCGGTACCGGGTCTCGCGGGCCGCATGCCCTCTTCGCCGGACAGGCCGCCTGGCCAGCAGGCTGCGACCGCCCGCGCCCTGCGCGCCTCGAGATGCTGCCCGAACGCTCCCCTGCACGCCGCAGTTCGCGCGCACCGGCAGGCCCCTCCCGCATTCTTCAGGCTCCGGCGATGCGCGCATGGGCTGGCGCGCCATGGGCCGCGCGCCGCGCAGGCGCGGGGCTGCTGC
Organism: Cenarchaeum sp.; assembly: GCA_965242695.1. Lineage (GTDB taxonomy): Archaea > Thermoproteota > Nitrososphaeria > Nitrososphaerales > Nitrosopumilaceae > Cenarchaeum. Next base: position 1,657,983 of record CBDESU010000002.1, read on the forward strand.
GCGCCGCGCCGCAGTTGTGCCGCCTGCCTTGGATATCCCTGCCGTCCTTGTGCTGCAGGCCCCGCCGCGCGCAGGCCGGCGCGCCGCCCCCGCCTGCCGCCCCCGCGGACTCCTTATATTGAGGCCGCAGGGGGGCGCGGCATGGCGGGCCGTTCAGGGGCGGGCAAGGGCAAGGGCGCCCGCGCCGCCGCCGCCGGAGGCAGGCGCAGGGGCGGCGCGTCCAGGGCAAGGGCCGCCGCGCCGGAGCCGGACCTGGCCGTGCTGCGCCCGCGCCTCACGGCCGATGCCGCGCGCGAGATGATCGAGCGCAAAAAGACCGACAAGTTTCGCACCATGTTCATACGCAAGCCAAAGCGGGAAGCGGTGCGCGTAGAGTCCGTCGAGATGTACTACGAGGGGATACTGGCCGCATCGGCCAGGTACACGGCGGACTACTACCGCAGGGCGGTCCATACCATCCGCGTCGAGCGGGCCGTGCGCGAGGTCGTCGTTGCGGGAACGGTGTTTGCCGCCAAGGAGTCTGACGGCCTGTCGGGCATGATCGCGCGGCGCGGCCGCGGCAGCGTCGATGTCGAGCTCGACGAGCACGTGTACGTGGACAACTCGGCGACCGTCTACCTCGACGCGGCCGGCTCAGAGGTCGACGCCCCCTTCAAGGGGTCGCTGGAAAAGTCGTCCGAGCCGAGGCCCGAGGACGTCCTGGACGATGCGGCCGGCAGGGTTCGGGGCCTGGAAAAGGGCGCCGCCGCGGCGGCGGTCGACCTCTTGAGGGGCCGCCTGCAGGAAAAGATAGAGGGGGATGCGCGCGACCTGAACGACGAGTTTACCGTCGAGCGCCTCGCCGAGGTGTACGTGCCCGTGTACGAGGCGCGGCTCGTCGGCCCGCGCCGCAAGGCGGCCGTAATGCGAATCGATGCAGTCCGCAGGTCGGTACTCTGACGGCGGCCCGCCGGGCTATCCGAGCACCCTTGCAAACCGCTCGTCGCCGGCGTACCTTTCGAACTCCTTTTCGCCGCGCGCCCACGCGCGTATGGTCTTCTTGTCCATGCTGTACGCGCGGCCGAGCGACTCGGCGGCCTGGCCGGGCCGGCCCTGGGCTGCAAGGCTGCGCGCCCTTGCGTACAGGAGGCTCGCGCTCTCGCCGCGCCTGCCGAGCAGCCTCTCGAACGCGGCGAGCGCATCGCCGTGCCTGCCGGTCTCGGCGAGCTCGATGCCGCGGTGGAACTGCGCATCGTCGTGGCCGGGGTGCCCCGCGCACACTCTCTCGAAGCAGTTGAGCGCCTCTTCGTGCCTGCCCATCTTGCCGAGTACGATGCCGCGGTAGAACTGCGGCGCGGCGCCTGCGGGGTCGAGCCTTGCGGCCTCGTCGAGCTCGGCAAGGGCCCTGTCGCGCTCGCCGAGCCGGTCGCACAGCACGCCAAGGTTGAAGCGCGCCGCCGAGTACGACGGGTCGGCCTCGACGGCCCTCTCGTACCCGGCAAGGGCCGACTCGGTGTCGCCGAGCTCGGCCAGCGCGATGGCCTTGTTGTTGTGGGCGGCCGCGTCGCCCGCACTGCCGCCGCCGCGGCCGGATGCGAGCACGCCGTCAAAGCACGTGATCGCATCGCTGTACCTGCCGAGGATGTTGAGGGCGAGGCCCTTGCGGTACAGCGCCTCGGTGCTTCCGGGGTCAGCCCTGAGGGCCTCGTCTAGCACCTTTACGGCCGCCTTGGCCTCGCCGCGCCCGATCAGCGCGACGGCCCTGTGCACCATGTCCTCGGTGGCCGTACCGGACTTTGCGCCCCCGCCGGCGATGCGCGAGAAAAAGCCCATGCCGGAGGGCGCGCGCGGCCGCTAAAAAGGGCTTTTGCGGACGGCGCGGCCTCGCCAGCGGCCCGCTACGCTAGCGCGCGCTGCGCGAACCGCCCGGCGGCCTCGACGAGGGCGCCTATGTCGCCGTCGCCGTGCGCCGCCGACAGGGCCCCCATCTTTCCGGGCAGGAAGAATATGCCATCGCCGGCGATCATCTCAAAGTGGTGCCTGCGCAGCATCTCCGTGTCGCACGCGGCCGCATCGGACGCGCTCCTCACGGCGGGCCGCCCCTTCCCGCCGCCGGCAGGAGCAAAGTGCGCCATGAACAGCGAGCCGGTCCCCGTCACGGCTGCCGACTCGCCTAGGGCGCCGGCGAGCCCGTCGCGCGCGCGCCTGCCCATCGCGCCGAGCCGATCGTACAGGGATCCGCTCCTGCCAAGCTCGCGCAGCGTCGCCGCGCCGGCTGCCATCGTGACCGGGTTGGCCGAGAACGTGCCGCCGCCGATGTACGAGCGCTCCTCGCGCGGGGGCCCCGCCGGCCCAGTGTCGCACGCGCGCATCGCCGCATCCGTGCCGCATATGGCCCCGATGGGAAACCCGCCGCCGGCTATCTTGCCGAGCAGGACTATATCGGGGTCGAGGCCCATCTCTTCGTACGCGCACCCGTACCGCAGCCTGAACCCCGTCACGATCTCGTCGAGGATGAAGAGGGCGCCGCTGCTGCGCGCAAACTCCTGCAGGCCCCTCAGGTAGTCCGGCTCGGCCGGGATGCCGCCCCCGCCGCCGAGGACGGGCTCTACGACGATGCAAGCCAGGGTATGGCGGACGGACTCTAGCGAGGCGAGCGCCGCGTCCAGGTCGTTGTACGGGACGGACACTACGTGCCCAGAGTCGACGAGCCCCGAGCTCTCGGGCATGTCGTACGGCCAGTTGACGGTCTTGAGCAGCTCGGACGCGTACCCGTGCCAGCCGCCGTCGACCTTTGCGGCCGTCGGCCGCCCTGTAAGGGACCTTGCCAGGCGGACGGCGTACATCGCCGCCTCGGTCCCCGTAGACGTGTACCTGATCTTCTCGGCGGCCGGCACCGCAGACCGTATGGCCTCGGACAGGGCCATCGTCGGCTCGCTTACGGTCCCGTGCATCCACCCCCTCCCGATCTGGTCCGAGACGGCATCGGCGACCTGGCGCGGGGCGTGCCCGAGTATAAGGCTCCAGTGGCCCATCCAGTAGTCTGTGTACGAGTTGCCGTCGACGTCCGTGATGCGGCTGCCCGACGCGGACCTGGCCACGAACGGGTGCGGCTCGAAGAAGCGTATGTTGTGGTGCACGCCGTTCACGTGCAGCTCGCGCGAGCGGGCGAACGCGCGGGCCGACAGCGGCGTGCGCCGCGCGTACTCCGAGGCCGCCTCACCGCCCGCCGCCTTCCCGATGCCGTCCATGGGCGGCGGCCGCGCCGCCGCAATTTATTCGGCATGTGCGGCCATTCCTCCGCGGCCCACCGCCCGCCCGCCATCTGCGGGCCGCGCGGATGCCGAGCCTAGGCGCGCCCCCGCCCTGGCCCGCCGCCCGCTCCTACCGAGGACGCGGCTGCACGGCGTCGGGGGCCGCGAGCCCGCCCCCGCTATGCGTAGTAATAGCGGTAGCCGCACATTCCCATGCGCGGGGAGTTGGCGACGGAAAGAAGGTGCGTCTCCTCGCCGTTGTCCCCCTCTGCGTGGCTGTGCTTTTTTGCGCACGATGCGCACATTAGCGTCTCCCTGTCCTCCCACGAGCAGTTGACGCACAGGCATACGGCCGTCCCCCTGCCGCCGCATACGGTGCAGTCGTACGGGATGTCGTCGTTCCTTGCCACGAGCTCGACGTCTCTGGGCTTTATGCCCGCGGCGGGGCACATCGACGCCATCTCGACGAACAGCTCGGTCGTCGTGCCGTAGTCGTACTCGTAGCGGAGCGAGCCGTACTCTGACACGACCCTGGCCGCGCCGACGTCCATCGTCGCCGTCTCGCGGTCGTCGTAGCCGAAGTCGTCCATGGTTGGGGACGACTCGTACGACGTATCGCCCGAGCTGAACGAGCTGAGGTGGCCGCAGCAGTCGACCCAGACGTCCCTGAGCAGGCCGTCGAGCGAGGCAGCGTCGCGCGCGGCCCGATGCGGACGTAGAGCCAGTGCCGTATGGGGCTGTACCCGGTGATCCGCACAAGGCAGGCGCCGCCGCCTGCGGACGGCGCGGCCCCCTTCTTGCCGGCCTTTTCCCCCAAGTGGCCGAGCAGGTGGCCGCGCATCCTGCGCAGCGTCATGGACTGGCCGCACAGCAGGCAGCTGCCGTCGGTTGGCATGGGCCGGCGCCAAGATGCTTCAGTAATAAGCATCGCGCGGGGCGGCGGCGATGCCTGGCATCAGGACGGGGCGGATCGAGGCCGCGCCCGCATCTGACCGCGCCCGGACCTGGGCCGGCCACATGGAGGAGAACCTTGTGGGCTGCGGTTCAGGGTGCCGCGTAGCGGAACCTGATGCTGGCGATCGGGGCGGCCCGGCCGCGCCTGCCACCGCTGCCGGCGGGCCACCGCCTGCCGCGATCCGGATCACGTATGTCGCCTGCCGAGGTCGACCACGCGGACGCCGAACACCTTGAGGATCATATCTGCAAACGACACAAAGTCGTGGTCGAACGTGAGCAGCTCGACCGCAACACCCCGTTCTGCCCAGTATGCCGCCGTCGAGAGTATGAGATGGTCCCCCTCGTTTGCCTCCAGGGTGGGCCGCGTTGCCTTTTTCTCGCGCTTTTCCTTGACGCGACGCCATGCGCCTACCGCGTCGGCCATCCGCGGGTCGTCCCATGCGGTCTTGTACGTGTCGCCGACCTTCCCTGCGTACTCTCCGCGGTCTTCAATTCCGAAGCGCCCGTGTAGCGATTCGGATATTTCCAGCACCGCCTTTACGACTTCTTCCCTTGCGTAGTGCGGGGCGTTCGCCGACCTTGCCGCCGACTCGACGGCCCATGCCGCGTTCTCGCGAACCTCGGCTGCGACCCTATCCGGGATCGCCAGCGCTCCCGACTCTGCCGCGCCGTCCACAGCGGCCACCGCGGCCTCCCGGTTGTGGCGCCGCACCCTGACGATCTGCCCGTCCTCCCTCCTAGCGTCAAAGTCGATAGCGTACGTGAGGATTACATTCGCATCTGCGATTTTCACGACTCCGATATCACCTTGAGCATGTCGCGGGCAGCTTTTTCGGCCTCTACCCTGTCCCACTTGAAGTTCGGTCCATCCTCCCTGGCCTCTGCTATGCCCCTTGACCTGCAGTATCCGACGAACAGCGCGTACATGTCCTGGATGTCGGGGTACGGCGGGCCCAGCGCATACGTCCTCGGATGCGGCCTCTGGTCGAACACGACGAGCGAGCACAGAGACAGCATGTCCCCCGCCAAGGCGGCCGCGACGGCCCACTGCTCGCCTGGCGCATCGCGCGCCTGCGAGAGCATGTCGGGTATGCGCCTGGCCATGTGCACTGCCGGGATCGCATGCACTTCGCCGAACGCAATGCCGTTGCCGATCTCGCGCTTTATGCGCTCGGCCGTCCCCTTCAGCCCCTCCAGCACTGCGGCGCGTCCGCCGCCTCCGCCTCCATCGCCGTCGAACGCGGGCGCCGCGCCCGCGCCGCAGGCCTCTTCCAGGGCGGCATACGCGCCGATCCGGGCCACGCGGCGCGACGATGCGGCGATGCGGGATGAGATGCCGCCCTCCTTGTCCAGCCGCTCGCCTAGCCTGCCGATCATGTCGATTCCCCTGTCGGTAAGGTCGTAGTAGTAGGGCCGCTCGCAGAGGATGCTGTAACCTAGGATGACATCTTCGACGACAAGGTGGTGGAACCTCTCCATGTCTGCCCCCAGCCCCGCGCAGCCGGGCAGGCGCGACCCCGACGGCGCGTACAGGTCCAGCCCGCACTCGGCCTGCACGAGCAGCGATGCGGCGCCGAGCTCGGCCCTCGAGCGCACGGTCCCAGATGCCGAGATCACGGACATTGGAAGGATCAGGCGGAGGGGGACGGTGGCGGGATCGAGCTGCCGCGGGTCCGGCCGCATGCCGGCCTCGAGCGCGCGGGGGACGTGGTAGGGATCTAGCTTGCATGCCCGCGCCCGCGCCTCTGCCGACTCTTCGCGGCGGCCGAGGTGATCTAGCACCCTTGCCATGTCGAGCTGGGAGCCGGAATGCCCCGGCTCCTCGTCGGCCAGGTCGCGGTACAGCGCCTCCGCCTCTTCGTACCTGCCCAGCCGCTCGAGCATGCGCGCGCGGTTGTCGGCGCGGCGGCCTCCGAAATGGTCGCGCGGGGGCGGGTTGGGGAGGAGCTTTTCAAGGGCCCTGCGGTACCCGCCGTACTCGATGCCCTCGCGTATGCCGTACAGGTTGTGCCTGGGGTCGTACCTGCTCAGTATGTCGTGAATGGTGGTCAGGAAAGGGACGGACATGTAATCGTCGACCAGATCTTGGTCGAGTAGACTGCGCGAGCCCGCGTCCTCGCGCTCCTGCCCCTGCCGAGTCGCCGTAGCCGACCCGCCTTTCTTGGCCTCTGTCTTGCGCACCTGTTCTACCTCTTGTGCCAACGCGCTGCCCCCTGCACCTCCCCCCTTAAGTCTTTTCGTGAAGGCCGCGGGCGTGCGCGGCCCACCGCGTGCAGCGGCCGCCTCCGCCAGCATGCCGGTCACTGTCCCCGCCCGCCGGCCGCTGCGGCCCCGCCCTCATGCCTGACCGCCGAGGCCTTGGACGTCCCTGCCGAGCACCTGTGTCGGACATGCACTACAGCGCATGCCGTCCTGCACTCCGCGGAGGACGGCTGCAGGTGGCGGGTGCGGGAACGGACGGATGCCTCCTACCTGCGATCCTCCCGGCCGCCGGCAAGACTCCTGTGGCGGCACTTGGCCGCACTGCGGCGTCTGCCCTGTAGGGGGCGGATGAGGCCCGCCGACCTCTTGGCGCCGCGGCACACCGTGCCACTCCATCGGCCGCCGCCGCAGGATCCTGCCTCTCCCTCCTCCGATTGCCTCCGTTGGAAGTCCACTGAATGGCTGCCCAGATGTTGCCGCGGCGCCCCCTAGCTCCTGCGGGCGGCGCGACCGCGCCGCCACACGGGTGTGTCGTGGGTCTGCCGCCGACGAATTGCAAAGGCCTTTATCGTAGCGCCGTTTAAGGCACGGGCGTGAGCATGCGCCGCCCGTTCCGCGCCGCGCAGGGAAGGGTGGCCAGATCGGCCGCGGCGCGCATCCTGCCGCGCGGCCCGTGCACAGGATCGGATGAGCACTGCGGCGGCGCGGGCCGGGAGGCGGGGGCGCCGCATATCGGCGCGAGACGGGGCGGCCACACGGCTGGCCATGCTCGGGGACGGGCGGGCTGGCCGCGCGGCCCGCCACGTGACGACGCCCGCCTCGCAGCGGGCGGCCTGCAAGTCCGGTGCGGCATCGGGTGCATGCGCACGGACATCCTGGTGGGGGGGGGGGGCGGCGGCGCCCCGCGAGCGGCAGGGCCGCGGCGCGCCGCGTCTAGGGCCGCGGCGAAAGCAGGATTTCCAGGCTGCCTGCGCGAGGGATGCTGCGCGAGCGGCAGGGCCGCGGCGCGACGCGGCCGCAGCGGATGCGAAGGCGGGCGCTTTCGACGAGGAGGATGGCTAGCATGGTAGAATGCTGGGCCGTAGCCCGCGCGGCGCATCGCAGCTCGCTCCGCACAATCCTCGTCCTGTCCGCCGCTGCCGCAGTCGCCGCCGCCGTCTCGTGCCTTTCGCCGCCGCCGTATCTGCCGGGCGCCGACCATGCCGGCCCGCATGCAGAATTCGGCCTCGCCTTACATGGCATGGATCCGTACCTGCCCGCGGCCGCGGGCCAGGTTACTCCCCCGCCTCCGCTACTCCCGGAGCAGGGCACGTATGGAAACTATACCGTGCACGTCTCATACGACGACGCGTTTCGCTTCGACCTGCCGCTCGAGTGCGGCGCTGCGCCGGCGGGCGACAACCGCCAGCCGAACCCCTACGATGTCGCCGTCGGGCCGTCGGGGCTGATCCACGTCTCCGACACCGGCTGCCAGGCCATCCACGTGTTCCACCGCAACGGCTCGCTCTCGCACCGGTTCCAGATGAACAACGTCACGGTGAACGGCACGTCGACGGCCGTCCGCCCCCTGGGCATTGCCGTCGACACGTCGGGCCACATATTCGCGGGCATCGGGCAATGGGTTCGACTCTTCCCCTGGCAGACCACGGTCCGCGACGTCGACGCCCTGCAGGTGTACCACCCCAACGGCTCGTTCGACCGCCTGTTCCCCATACCTGACATGAATAGGATCACGCGCAGCGTCGACGTAGGCCCAATGGGGCAGGTGGCGATCACGGATTTACCTCGCGACGACCACGAGACGGTGCGCGTCTACCACCCGAACGCATCGCTCGCGTTCGTGCCCGAGACTCCGGTCTCTCGCATACCGTGGTTGGGCGAACACGTGCACACGCCCACGCGGTGGCACATCCCGGTGAGCCTAGACTATGGCCCCTCAGGCCTCCTCGCCGTCTCGGAAGACACCGGCCCCACCTACCACGACTACTACATTACGGTGCACAACCCCGACGGAACGCTTGCATTTAACATACTGAATAATCGCACGATCGAATTCGAGAAACAGAGGGGGGTGGCGTTCGGCCCGTGGGGGCGCATAGCGCTGGTAGATCTTACCAACCGCGCCGTCCACGTATACTACATGGATCCACCCGAAGTGGGGCCGCTCTGGCGCCAGATCCTCGACAACGGCATCTGGCCGACTCCCTACTGGAGTACCCCCGATTGGACTGCCTACCGGAATACCCGCGCAATGTACGTCGATCCTCCCCCGCTGCTCTACCCCGACGCCAGCCCCGCCTTCATCCTGAGCAACGGCACGGGCGGGGGCGGCGACGGGGAGTTCAGTCCGATACGCGTGGAGATGGAAGACTCGGGCCTCATGCTCGTCGTCGACGAAAGGAGCGGCCGCGTAATGGTCTTCGAGATCGACACGGCGACCGTGTCCGGCGTCGACACCAGGCTGGTCGGCCTCGGCGCCCTGGGCGCGCCGGGGACGCCGCCGCTCAGCACGGGCCAGACGGTCGTCATCGACGTGAACTTTACCCGTCCACTCAGCATCAACACCACGGGCGGCACTCCGTACATGATGCTCGGCGACGGGACAGCATCGCCGCCACGCTACGCGCGGCTCGCGACCCCCGACGGCGCCGCAGACCTCCTCTCGTTCTCGTACACGGTGCGGCAGGGCGACACGCTCGCCGACATGTCGTATGCCGGGGCCGGCGCACTGGCCCTGAACGGCTCGTTCATCACCGGCGGGTCGCTCGGCCTGCCGGTCCTGGCGCGCCTGCCCGAGCCCGAGATCTTTGGGATCAGCCCGCTGCGGGCCTACTCGCCTAACGCGAGCGGCGCGTACGGCGAGGGCTCGCGCATAGCAGTGCACGTAGAGTACCCCGAGGAGGTGACGGTGCATCCCGATCCTCCGGGCTCGGAGATCGGGCTGGAGCTCGGCGTGCCGGCCCCCGGCGGGGGCCCCAACCGCGCAGCCGCCTACGCCTCGGGCAACGGCAGCAGCACGCTCGTGTTCGTCTATACGGTGGGCGGCGGCGAGAATGCGGCCGACCTGGACTATGCGGGGACGGAGCCCATGAGGGGTGTCCTCGTGCTGGACGGGCGCGGCAACGTGGCGAGCCTCGAGCTCCCTCCCCCCGGCCGGAACGGCTCGCTCGGGCACTCGAGCGACTTGGAGATCGACACGGCCGCGCCGCGCGCCATACGCGTGCACTCACCGGATGCGCCTGGCGCGTACGGCGCCGGCTCGAGGATCAACGTCACGGTCGCGTTCAGCGAGCCCGTCTTCCTTGCCGGCGGCGCCAACCCGCGCCTCGAGCTGGAGACGGGCACAACCGACCAGCCCGCCGTATTCACGTCGGGCAACGGCACGGCGCTGCTCAACTTTACGTACGCGGTGCAGGCAGGCGACAGCACGCCCGACCTCAACTACACGACAGAAAACGCCCTGACCCTCCTGGGCGGCACCGGAACGATCCGCGACGAGGCCGGCAACGGCGCGATCATGGAACTTCCGGGCCCGAGCACGACGAGCTCGCTCGGCGGCACGTCCGACATTGCAGTCGACACGGAGCGGCCGCGGGTGCTGCGCGTGGGCTCGGAGGCCGACAACGGAGTGTACCGCGCAAACCAGATAATCGACATAGTCGTCGCCTTTGACGAGGACATTTTTGCGGCAAGCGGAGCGGGCGGCGGCGCGCCGCGGCTCGAGCTCGCCGCGGGGCCGGACAGGCGCTACGCCGAGTACCACTCGCCAGGCGCGGCGGCGAGTGAGCTGGTGTTCCGATACGCGGTGCAGCTCGGCGATGCCGCGTCCGACTTGGAATACGCGGGGCGGAGGGCGCTGGAACCCAACGGCGGAACGATCGCGGATGCCGCCGGAAACCCGGCCAACATGACGCTTCCACCCACCGGCCAGAGCGGCTCGCTGGGCCACACCAAGGACATCCGACTCGACACGTCCGCCCCGTCCGTAACCGGCGTAGATTCGCCGAACTCGACGGGCACGTACGGGCCGGGATCCGAGATACACATAGAGGTCTCGTTCAGCACCGCGGTCTCGGTCACGGGTACGCCGCGCCTCGCACTTGGCACGGGCAACAGCCCTGCCGGAGCCGCTACATACGCATCGGGCGGAGGCACCGCCACGCTGACGTTCAACTACACGGTGAGGGTGGGCGACCTGTCGGACGGCCTGGACTACGCGGGGCCGGATGCGCTGGACCTGGGCGGCGGGAAGATAACGGATGCCATCGACGGCCGGAACGCGAGCCTCGCGCTGCCCGGGCCGAGAGGGCCCGGCTCGCTCTCGCACTCGGCGGGCATAGCGGTGGACGGGGTCGCCGCCCGCGTAAAGGCCGTCAACTCCACGACGCCCGACGGGGCGTACTCGGAGGGCCGAAAGGTACTCGTCGCGGTGAACTTTGACGAGCCGGTGCTGCTGTCGGGGCCACCGCCACCGTCGCTGGAGCTCGGGCTGGACGGAGGCGCGCGGCAGGCCGGGTACAAGTCGGGCAACGGCTCACGCGCGCTGGTGTTCGAGTACGAGGTGGCCGGCGGCGACACTGCTGCGGACCTGGACTACACGGGAAACGGCTCGCTGAGCGGCGGCGGCGGCGTAGTGGATGCCGTCGGAAACGCGGCCAACCTGACGCTTCCGCAACCCGGCCAGAACGGCTCGCTAGGCGGCACATCCGACATCCGCATCGACACCGACGACCCGACCGTATCCCGCGTATACTCGCCTGACCGGCCGGGCCCGTACGGCGCCGGCTCGAGGATCAACGTCACGGTCGCGTTCAGCGAGCCCGTCTTCCTGGCCGGCGGCGCCGACCCGCGCCTCGAGCTGGAGACTGGAACGATCGACCAGTCCGCCGTATTCACGTCGGGCAACGGCACGGCGCTGCTCAACTTTACGTACGCGGTGCAGGCAGGCGACAGCACGCCCGACCTCAACTACACGACAGAAAACGCCCTGGCCCTCCTGGGCGGCACCGGCGCGATCCGCGACGAGGCCGGCAACGGCGCGATCCTAGAGCTTCCGGATCCCGCCTCTGCGCTGTCGCTAGGCGGCACATCCGACATCCGCATCGACACCGACGACCCGACCGTCCTTCGCGTGCACTCGCCTGACCGGCCGGGCCCGTACGGCATCGGCTCGAGGATCAACGTCACGGTCGCGTTCAGCGAGCCCGTCTTCCTTGCCGGCGGCGCCAACCCGCGCCTCGAGCTGGAGACGGGAGCGACGGACCGCAACGCGACCTTTGTGTCCGTGCACGACTCGGCCAGCCTCAGGTTCGAGTACGCGGTGCAGGCAGGCGACAGCACGCCCGACCTCAACTACACGACAGAAAACGCCCTGGCCCTCCTGGGCGGCACCGGCGCGATCCGCGACGAGGCCGGCAACGACGCCGACCTTGATCTCCCGGATCCAGCCTCTGCGCAGTCGCTCGGCCAGACGTCGGACATCGAGGTCGACACGGCCGGGCCGCGCGTCATACGCGTGCACTCGCCGGATCCGCCCGGCCCGTACCGCGAGGGATCGGCGATCCGCATAGCCGTCTCGTTCAACGAGCCCGTCTTCCTTGCCGGCGGCGCCAACCCGCGCCTCGAGCTGGAGACTGGAACGATCGACCAGTCGGCCACGTACGACGCGGGCAACGGCACGGCGCTGCTCAACTTTACGTACGCGGTGCAGGCAGGCGACAGCACGCCCGACCTCAACTACACGGGCACAGGCGCCCTGGCCCTCCTGGGCGGCACCGGAACGATCCGCGACGAGGCCGGCAACGGCGCGATCCTAGAGCTTCCGGATCCAGCCTCTGCGCAGTCGCTCGGCCAGACGTCGGACATCGAGGTCGACACGGCCGGGCCGCGCGTCATACGCGTGCACTCGCCTGACCGGCCGGGCCCGTACGGCATCGGCTCGAGGATCAACGTCACGGTCGCGTTCAGCGAGCCCGTCTTCCTTGCCGGCGGCGCCAACCCGCGCCTCGAGCTGGAGACGGGAGCGACGGACCGCAACGCGACCTTTGTGTCCGTGCACGACTCGGCCAGCCTCAGGTTCGAGTACGCGGTGCAGGCAGGCGACAGCACGCCCGACCTCAACTACACGACAGAAAACGCCCTGGCCCTCCTGGGCGGCACCGGCGCGATCCACGACGAGGCCGGCAACGGCGCGATCCTAGAGCTTCCGGATCCAGCCTCTGCGCAGTCGCTCGGCCAGACGTCGGACATCGAGGTCGACACGGCCGGGCCGCGCGTCATACGCGTGCACTCGCCTGACCGGCCGGGCCCGTACGGCATCGGCTCGAGGATCAACGTCACGGTCGCGTTCAGCGAGCCCGTCTTCCTTGCCGGCGGCGCCAACCCGCGCCTCGAGCTGGAGACGGGAGCGACGGACCGCAACGCGACCTTTGTGTCCGTGCACGACTCGGCCAGCCTCAGGTTCGAGTACGCGGTGCAGGCAGGCGACAGCACGCCCGACCTCAACTACACGCGCACGGGCGCACTGACCCTCCTGGGCGGCACCGGCGCGATCCGCGACGAGGCCGGCAACGGCGCGATCCTAGAGCTTCCGGATCCAGCCTCTGCGCAGTCGCTCGGCCAGACGTCGGACATCGAGGTCGACACGGCCGGGCCGCGCGTCATACGCGTGCACTCGCCTGACCGGCCGGGCCCGTACGGCATCGGCTCGAGGATCAACGTCACGGTCGCGTTCAGCGAGCCCGTCTTCCTTGCCGGCGGCGCCAACCCGCGCCTCGAGCTGGAGACGGGAGCGACGGACCGCAACGCGACCTTTGTGTCCGTGCACGACTCGGCCAGCCTCAGGTTCGAGTACGCGGTGCAGGCAGGCGACAGCACGCCCGACCTCAACTACACGCGCACAGGCGCCCTGGCCCTCCTGGGCGGCACCGGCGCGATCCACGACGAGGCCGGCAACGGCGCGATCCTGGCCCTCCCGGATCCAGCCTCTGCGCTGTCGCTCGGCCAGATGTCGGACATCGAGGTCGACACGGCCGGGCCGCGCGTCATACGCGTGCATTCGCCGGATCCGCCCGGCCCGTACGGCATCGGCTCGAGGATCAACGTCACGGTCGCGTTCAGCGAGCCCGTCTTCCTTGCCGGCGGCGCCAACCCGCGCCTCGAGCTGGAGACGGGAGCGACGGACCGCAACGCGACCTTTGTGTCCGTGCACGACTCGGCCAGCCTCAGGTTCGAGTACGCGGTGCAGGCAGGCGACAGCACGCCCGACCTCAACTACACGCGCACGGGCGCACTGACCCTCCTGGGCGGCACCGGCGCGATCCACGACGAGGCCGGCAACGGCGCGATCCTGGCCCTCCCGGATCCAGCCTCTGCGCTGTCGCTCGGCCAGACGTCGGACATCGAGGTCGACACGGCCGGGCCGCGCGTCATACGCGTGCATTCGCCGGATCCACCAGGCCCGTACCGCGAGGGCGCGGCGATCCGTATAGTCGTCTCGTTCGACGAGCCCGTCTTCCTGGCCGGCGGCGCCGACCCGCGCCTCGAGCTGGATATCGGCGCAGCCGGCCGCAACGTTACGACGCCATCGGGCAGCGGCACGACAAGTCTTGAATTTGTGTACACTGTGCTGGATGACGACAACACAGCCGACCTAAACTACACATCTGCCTACGCCCTTACACTTCCGACCGGCACGATCCGCGACGAGGCCGGCAACGATGCGATCCGGACACTTCCGAGCCCTGACTCGCCTGAGTCACTTGGCTCGACTTCGGGCATCATATTGGACACCAATGTACCGGGTGTCACAAGCGTGCACTCGCCGGATCCGCCAGGCCCGTACCGCGAGGGCGCGGCGATCCGCATAACCGTCTCGTTCGACGAGCCCGTATTCCTGGCCGGCGGCGCCGACCCGCGCCTCGAGCTGGAGACCGGAACGATCGACCAGTCGGCCACGTACGACGCGGGCAACGGCACAGCGCTGCTCAACTTTACGTACACGGTGCAGGCAGGCGACAGCACGCCCGACCTCAACTACACGGGCACAGGCGCACTGACCCTCCTGGGCGGCATCGGCACGATCAGGGATGCGCAGGGCAACGACGCCGCCCTGGCCCTGCCGGATCCCAACTCGACGCAGTCGCTCGGCGGCACGTCCGACATCCGCATCGACACCGACGACCCGACCGTCCTTCGCGTGCACTCGCCTGACCGGCCGGGCCCGTACGGCACCGGCTCGAGGATCAACGTCACGGTCGCGTTCAGCGAGCCCGTCTTCCTGGCCGGCGGCGCCAACCCCCGCCTCGAGCTGGAGACCGGCACGATCGACCAGTCCGCCGTGTACGAATCAGGCGACGGCATGCCCCTGCTCAACTTCACATACACGGTGCAGGCGAACGACAACACGCCCGACCTCAACTACACGCGCACGGGCGCCCTGACCCTCCTGGGCGATATCGGCGCGATCCGCGACGAGGCCGGCAACGATGCCGACCTTGATCTCCCGGATCCCGCCTCTGCGCAGTCGCTCGGCCAGACGTCGGACATCGAGGTCGACACTGCCGGGCCGCGCGTCATACGCGTGCACTCGCCGGATCCGTCCGGCCCGTACCGCGAGGGCGCGGCGATCCGCATAACCGTCTCGTTCGACGAGCCCGTATTCCTGGCCGGCGGCGCCAACCCCCGCCTCGAGCTGGAGACCGGCACGATCGACCAGTCCGCGACGTACGAATCGGGCGACGGCACGCCCCTGCTCAACTTCACATACACGGTGCAGGCGAACGACAACACGCCCGACCTCAACTACACGCGCACGGGCGCCCTGGCCCTCCTGGGCAACATCGGCACGATCAGGGATGCGCAGGGCAACGACGCGATCCGAACCCTGCCGGATCCCGCCTCTGCGCAGTCGCTCGGCGGCGCGTCCGACATCCGCATCGACACCGTTTCCCCGTCCATATCGCGCGTATACTCGCCGGATCCGCCGGACGCGTACGGCATCGGCTCGAGGATCAACGTCACGGTCGCGTTCAGCGAGTCCGTCTTCCTGGCTGGCGGCGCCAACCCCCGCCTCGAGCTGGATATGGTCGCGACGGACCGCAACGCGACCTTTGTGTCCGTGCACGACTCGGCCAACCTCCGGTTCGAGTACACGGTGCGGGCCGGCGACAACACGCCCGACCTCAACTACACGCGCACGGGCGCCCTGACCCTCCTGGGCGATATCGGCGCGATCCGCGACGAGGCCGGCAACGATGCCGACCTTGATCTCCCGGATCCCGCCTCTGCGCAGTCGCTCGGCCAGACGTCGGACATCAAGGTCGACACGGCCGGGCCGCGCGTCATACGCGTGCACTCGCCGGATCCGCCAGGCCCGTACCGCGAGGGCGCGGCGATCCGCATAACCGTCTCGTTCGACGAGCCCGTATTCCTGGCCGGCGGCGCCGACCCGCGCCTCGAGCTGGAGACGGGCGTTAACGACCAGTCCGCCGTGTACGACTCGGGCGACGGCACGCCCCTGCTCAACTTCACATACACGGTGCAGGCGGACGACAACACGCCCGACCTCAACTACACGACTGCGATCGCCCTGACCCTCTTGGGCGGCGCCGGCACGATCAGGGATGCGCAGGGCAACGACGCCATCCTGGAGCTTCCGGCCCCCCATGTGGAGACATCGCTAGGCGGCACGTCCGACATCATAGTCGACACCGATGACCCGTCCGTAACCCGCGTATACTCGCCGGATCCGCCGGACGCGTACGGCATCGGCTCGAGGATCAACGTCACGGTCGCGTTCAGCGAGCCCGTCTTCCTGGCTGGCGGCGCCGACCCGCGCCTCGAGCTGGATATGGTCGCGACGGACCGCAACGCGACCTTTGTCTCGGGGGATGCCTCGGCCAACCTCCGGTTCGAGTACACGGTGCGGGCCGGCGACAACACGCCCGACCTCAACTACACGACAGAAAACGCACTGACCCTCTTGGGCGGCGCCGGCGCGATCCGCGACGAGGCCGGCAACGATGCCGACCTTGATCTCCCGGATCCCGCCTCTGCGCAGTCGCTCGGCCAGACGTCGGACATCAAGGTCGACACGGCCGGGCCGCGCGTCATACGCGTGCACTCGCCGGATCCGCCGGGCCCGTACCGCGCCGCCTCGGTGATCAACGTCACGGTCGCGTTCAGCGAGCCCGTATTCCTGGCCGGCGGCGCCGACCCGCGCCTCGAGCTGGAGACGGGCGTTAACGACCAGTCCGCCGTGTACGACTCGGGCGACGGCACGCCCCTGCTCAACTTCACATACACGGTGCAGGCGGACGACAACACGCCCGACCTCAACTATACGACCGAAAACGCCCTGACCCTCTTGGGCGGCGCCGGCACGATCAGGGATGCGCAGGGCAACGGCGCGATCCGAACCCTGCCAGATCCCGCCACTGCGCAGTCGCTAGGCGGCACGTCCGACATCCGCATCGACACAGATGCCCCGTCCATATCGCGCGTATACTCGCCGGATTCGACGGACGCGTACGGCATCGGCTCGAGGATCAACGTCACGGTCGCGTTCAGCGAGCCCGTCTTCCTGGCCGGCGGCGCCGACCCGCGCCTCGAGCTGGAGACGGGCACAACGGACCGCAACGCGACCTTTGTGTCCGTGCACGACTCGACCAACCTCCGGTTCGAGTACACGGTGCGGGCCGGCGACAACACGCCCGACCTCAACTACACGACAGAAAACGCACTGACCCTCCTGGGCGGCGC